>NZ_JAULRU010000221.1 GCF_030518155.1 Gilvimarinus gilvus
TTCGCTTTTACAGCCGCTATTTAATTCATCTATATAAAAGGGTTTGTATTCCTCATGATGACAAATACTGTTGAGGCCGAAGGCCAGTTAACCCCGGAAGAACAAAAACGCTTAACCGCAGATATGCATCGTTCCCTGCGCCGCAAGAAATTCCGGGCACTGTTTCTGGTAGCTCCACTGCTTATTTTCATTATGGTAACTTTTGTAGCCCCTATCATATCGATGCTATACCGCTCGGTTGATAACCCTCAAGTACTCGAGTACATGCCGAACACCTCAGCAGCTTTGGCAGATTGGGATGGCACTGAAATACCGGACGAGGCAACCTTTGCCGCGTTAGTACAGGATCTTGCTGAAGGTCGTAAAAATCAT
>NZ_JAULRU010000222.1 GCF_030518155.1 Gilvimarinus gilvus
CCAGGCAATCAGATGTCGTACTGCAGAACGTTCTCGACGCTGCGCACGCCCAGTTTGTTTTCCACGGTTTCGCGCACTTTGTCGTAGACGAAGTTGTTGAGGGTGAGCACCGCCGTACCGGCGTAGTAGCGGCTCTTGTTCAGCTTCCACTGGATGCCCAGCACGTCGTCGTCCAGCTGCGGGGCAGACGCCTGGATGCAACTGATCACCATGACCACATCACCTTGCTCGGTCTCGATGCACGCAGCCAGGCCGACCATGCCCCGGGACTTGTTCTTGCGCTTGTGGTCGAGCACTTTGGCG
>NZ_JAULRU010000223.1 GCF_030518155.1 Gilvimarinus gilvus
ATATTACCGCTCCTGAAACGATTAATATAAAATGTAAGAATTTTAATATCGATGTTCAAGAGAATATGAATACAAGTGTTGGGATTAACCAAATGAATTCTATAGGCATGAATTTTACAAATAGTGTAGGTGTAAATTATATAGCAACTGCTGGAGGAATGATGACTAATAATGCAATTTTAGATTATAGTTTGATGGCTGCTAATATTATGGAAATTGCCAATGGTAATAAAACGTCTAAATCAAAAGAAGTTTTAGACCAATCAAGTGATAAAAAGATTATTTCTGAAAATAAAAATGAAATACATAGTCAGGGTTCATTTGATAATAATGGAGGTGAAGGAACAAAAATGCA
>NZ_JAULRU010000224.1 GCF_030518155.1 Gilvimarinus gilvus
CTGATGGCCCGCCTTATGTAATTTGCCGGCCCAGAGCAGACCAATCGCTCCTGCGCCTAAAATATGCCATTGCATTATCGATTCCAAAACTCTTACTGAATGGGGTAGGTGTCTGTCCATCATAACGGTATGATAGGCAGGATCAAACGAATTAGGCCGCGGGTGCGCGGTGATTGTTTTAAGGAGTAATTTCGATGCCATCATTTGATATCGTTTCAGAGCTGGATCTGCATGAAGTAAACAACGCGGTAGATCAGGCAAACCGTGAACTGGGTACCCGTTACGACTTTAATAAAGTTGATGCTACCTTTGAATTGGCGGGTGAAGTGATCACGCTACAGGCTGAGGTAGATTTTCAGTTGCAGCAGATGATGGATATTCTGCGTAATAAGCTGGTGGGCCGAAAGAT
>NZ_JAULRU010000225.1 GCF_030518155.1 Gilvimarinus gilvus
GGCATTGTCCATTTCGAACAGCAGCGCGCGCTGGCTGTCCTCACGCACCAGGCTCTGGGTCCAGAAGAAGGCGGCATAGCGCTGCCCGCGGGTGACCGGGTTGACCTTGTGCAGGCTGGTGCCGGGGTACAGCACCAGGTCTCCGGCCGCCAGCTTGACCTGCTGCTCACCATAGGTGTCCTGAATGACCAGTTCCCCCCCGTCGTAGCTGCCCGGGTCGCTGAGAAACAGCGTGGACGACAGGTCGGTACGCACGCGCTCCGGGCTGCCCTTGGGCTGGCGCAGGGCATTGTCGATGTGAAAGCCGAAATTGCCGCCCTCGCGGTAGCAATTGATCAGTGGCGGGAACACCTTGTGCGGCAACGCCGCCGACAGGAAGCGCGGGGTCTTCCACAGGCGGTCGATCAGCGCGGTGCCGATTTCCTTGGCCAGCGGGTGCCCTTCTGGCAGTTGCAGGTTGT
>NZ_JAULRU010000226.1 GCF_030518155.1 Gilvimarinus gilvus
GTGATCAGTGGCGGTGGCCTTGCTGAAATCGTACCTCTGTTCTTTAGCAATTCGACAACTAAGCCGATCGAAGGTCTGCGCACATACTCTGCGCTTGAACTTGAAGGGCGTGACATTTACATCCGTGAAGGTTGTAACGTATGTCACTCTCAGATGATTCGACCTTTCCGTGCCGAAACCGAGCGTTACGGTCACTACTCAACTGCCAACGAGCACGTTTGGGAGCACCCTTTCCTGTGGGGCTCTAAGCGTACCGGTCCAGATCTGGCCCGGGTCGGTGGTCGTTACAGTGATGACTGGCACCGTGCACACCTGTATAACCCACGCGACGTAGTACCTGA
>NZ_JAULRU010000227.1 GCF_030518155.1 Gilvimarinus gilvus
AACTGTTCCTCGAAATCATTGATCTCGCTGTAGGCGCGCATCCAGTCAGCCGGCGTGCAGAACCCCTCTACCCGCTCCACCAGCACCCGGCCATACCAGGAGCGGTCAAAAATGGTGAACTTGCCCCGCGCCGGAATGTGCCGCCAGAAGCGCCACAGGTAAGGCTGCGCGCGCTCTTCTTCGGTGGGCGCGGCAATCGGCACGATACGGTACTGGCGCGGGTCCAGCGCAGCGGCCACCCGGCGGATGGCCCCGCCTTTGCCGGCAGCATCGTTGCCTTCGAACACCGCCACCAAGGCATGGCGGCGCATGCG
>NZ_JAULRU010000228.1 GCF_030518155.1 Gilvimarinus gilvus
ACCATTAAAATAGTTGAAGTATATTGTTTTTGTTTCATGTTATTTTCTAATTAATGGCATTGTAGAACATCTTAATAAACCTCCCATTTTAGAGACTTCGCGATAATTAATTCGTTCCACTTTTATGTTCCATACATTTTCTAAATGATCATTTAAACGCGTAAAATTTTTCTCAGAAACAACAACTTCAGGAGAAATTGAAAACACATTAGGATTCATCCAATACATTTCTTCTTTTGTCACTTCGAATAAATTTTCTTTCCCAAAAATATCGACAATTTGCTGATATTCATTCCCAAATAAAAAGCCGTCTTTATAAATAATTGCTTTGTCTTTCCCAACAGGATTGAATGTACAATCTAAATGTAAAATTCCTTCATATGGATTTTCATCATTCT
>NZ_JAULRU010000433.1 GCF_030518155.1 Gilvimarinus gilvus
GATTCTGTTGGTTGGCCGGTCCGCATGGGCCGGCCTATCTTTGTTCAAACGGAACGGAGAGGGACACATGGCGCATCGTTGGACGAATGACCTGAGCCGGGCAGACATCACGCCCGAACATATCTATATGAACCGCCGCCAGATCATGGCGGGTCTGGCAGGGGTAGGGCTGGCCGGCTTGGCGGGCCAGGCCCGGGCCAGCGAAGGGTTGACCCCCAACAGTTGGGACGACATCACCAACTACAACAACTTCTATGAATTCGGCACCGGGAAAGAAGACCCGGCCCGCTATGCCTCGGCGCTGACGACTTCGCCCTGGACGATAAAGATTGACGGGATGGTGGATCGCCCAGGTGAATATGCCTTGGGTGATATCCTGTCCAAGATGACGATCGAGGAACG
>NZ_JAULRU010000229.1 GCF_030518155.1 Gilvimarinus gilvus
AGCATGCACCAGCCCGATTTGCACAGGTTGCAACGGATCAACGACCACCGTTTGTACTCCAACCTGTGTTGCCAGTTTCGCCGTGCCTTGCCGCTTTACCATGCGCGCAAGGCCGCCCGTGGCCTGGCAGCCCTGATCGACGGTCTGTGGCTGCGCGGTGCCTTGTCGGGCGATGCATTCGACACTGGCCAGGCAGTACGGATTGCTTACGAATACATGGATCTACAACTGGCTAAGCAGCACACCCTGGGCACCAACGACCCGGCTGCTGAACAAGCGCGCACGGCCCTTGCCCACCCGGCAGGAGCGTGACGCAAAGCCAAACCACACACTGCACTTGCGAGGACACTATGGCCCGTTT
>NZ_JAULRU010000230.1 GCF_030518155.1 Gilvimarinus gilvus
GGAAGAGTATCAAAATCAGAACAATAGTTTTTGTCATAGTCTCTACTGTATCGGCATTTTTGAATATTTTTTGACACCAGAATCATCACCGATACACTACACCCCATTGAGTCTGCTGATTAAAGGAAATACCGATGCTTCATATTCTGCCGGAAACAGCCGGAGATATCATAGTGCTTCAAGCGACAGGCACGCTAACATCAGAGGATTATCAAGAAACCTTTATACCTCTGATAGCAGAAAAAACAGCAGCCCACATAAAAATTCGCTGCCTTATCTATCTTGACCCTGACTTCAAGGGCTGGCAACCCGGGGCGATGTGGGAAGATGCT
>NZ_JAULRU010000231.1 GCF_030518155.1 Gilvimarinus gilvus
CAGAGTGGTGATCTTGTGGGTCGTCCAGGATTACTTACTCCCTTTAAAACCCCCCTCTATGATGAAGAAGGTGATTGGGAAGGTATTCGCAATTTTCGACGCTTGAGGTTCGAAGTAGCCGCAAATAATGGCAATACATCATTTTTACCCAGGCCCGACCCTTATTATGCATGGCACTACAGACCAGAATATCAACTAAATAAAGGACACCCAAAGATTGAGGAAACGAGTTCTTGCTAGGCTTTGAGCTCAGTAGCTTTTGCCCTGGTTGATTAGGTATTAAAAGGCAGGCGGGAAATTCAGTAATTTGACGAATTTAGAGCGTGCGAGACCATGCCCATTGAGAGCACAAAGGATTTTCTGACGAGTTGGCATCAACCGGTTTGTGGGTAAAGCCGTCGGCACTGGCTGATGCCGTGTATCCAGTTGAGATTGAGAGATTCACACAGTTCACTGACTTTGGCAACGGGACCAATGGCCCGGCCAAAATGTCGCTCGATATGACAGCGCGAAAAGTGGGATCAGATGAGAATGGCACTTACTTAAGCCTAAGCAATTGAAATACTTATAAAAAGATCGGCTCAATGGTAGGCTGTAAATCGCCAAACTTACCACCTAACCAAAGAGCCGATCCATATGCATGCTATCCAGTCTTGCCGACACTATCAA
>NZ_JAULRU010000232.1 GCF_030518155.1 Gilvimarinus gilvus
AAGAAGTTCTCACGAACGTACGCGCCGTCTTTGGCTTTGTAGTTCTGGTACTCGCCGTCGATGACTTCGTCCATGCGGCGCTGCAGAGCACCGTTGGTGTCCTTGGCCAGCAGTGGGTCCCAGAAGCGGCCCCAGACGACCTTGTTGACGTTCCAGCCACCGCCACGGAACACGCCTTCGAGTTCCTGGATGATCTTGCCGTTGCCGCGAACCGGGCCGTCGAGGCGCTGCAGGTTGCAGTTGATGACGAAGATCAGGTTGTCCAGCTTCTCGCGGCCAGCCAGGGCGATTGCACCCAGCGATTCCGGCTCGTCGCACTCGCCGTCGCCCATGAAGCACCAGACTTTCTGCTTGCCGGCAGGGATGAAGCCGCGCGCTTCCAGGTACTTCATGAAGCGGGCCTGGTAGATGGCCTGGATCGGGCCCAGACCCATCGAAACGGTCGGGAACTGCCAGAAGTCAGGCATCAGCCATGGGTGCGGGTACGAAGACAGGCCGTTGCCGTCCACTTCCTGGCGGAAGTTGTTCATCTGTTCTTCGCTGATGCG
>NZ_JAULRU010000233.1 GCF_030518155.1 Gilvimarinus gilvus
CGCATATCGTATCCGCACAGTTATAAGCTGGAATATAAATAGATACGCGAGGTACTTCATGGAAGTCTTTCTTTATCTTGCTCAGATGTCTGTAGTAAGGACAGATCGTACTAAAAAGCTCCCCACTTAGTTCTTTGCCGGCACTTCGATCTGTTTCATTTTCTCCTCCCTCTGGCTCTTGATGAAAGGCAAGCGCATCCATCACGGGCACAATATACTTTCCGTAGTTGAAGAACCGATACCCTAACTCTGTATCCTCAAAGCCCCAAGATACGAATCGCTCATCAAAGCCACCTACAGCGTCAAAGTTGCGTTTCGAGAAAGCTACGTTCCCGCTCGCGAACGTCCTGAAGGGTACTGGCTCTGTACGCAGATTTTG
>NZ_JAULRU010000234.1 GCF_030518155.1 Gilvimarinus gilvus
AGCATAGGCCTCAACCCGGGCCTTCAACTTCTGCCCTGGACGAAAGGTGACGACGCGCCGTGCGGTGATCGGAATTTCTTCCCCTGTCTTGGGGTTGCGGCCCGGCCGCTGGCGTTTGTCGCGAAGGTCGAAGTTGCCGAAACCAGACAGCTTGACCTGCTCGTTCTCTTCAAGTGCGTGCCGAATTTCTTCGAAAAACAGCTCGACCAGCTCCTTGGCCTCACGCTTGTTAAGCCCCAGCTCCTCGTACAGCCTTTCGGCCATCTCAGCTTTCGTCAGAGCACCCATGCCGTTATTTCCTTAACGTGGT
>NZ_JAULRU010000235.1 GCF_030518155.1 Gilvimarinus gilvus
CGCATACGCGCTGAACCTCGTCGACCAGGGACACCGGTTCGAACTCCACCATGGACGCAGGGTGACTGACCTGGGCCAAGAACAGCATGTCGGAAACCATGCGGCTCATGCGGTCCAACTCTTCTGTGCACGACTCTAGAACCTCCCGGTACTCGGAAAGCGATCTTTCTCTGGTCAAGGCAACCTGGGCCTTGCCCATCAGGTTGGAAAGCGGTGCTCGAAGTTCGTGGGCAAGGTCGTCAGAGAACTGCGAGAGCTGCTGAACGCCATCATCCAGGCGAGCCAGCATGATGTTGATGCCGTCGGCGAGCTTCTTGAGTTCTGCCGGCATCCCATCA
>NZ_JAULRU010000236.1 GCF_030518155.1 Gilvimarinus gilvus
CACAGAGATCGGAAAGCTCTGCAAGCCCCGAAGGGCACGGCCAAAAAGTCCATCCGCTGTGTTGCACCTCTTGCCAAGGACTATGGCCATTGCCTGCGAAGCGCGCCTTGCCGAGTGAACGTTTTGACTCGCGCAGAGACCGCTGGAGACTTAATCAGAGGCTCCCTAGTTTATATTCTGCCGGTCCCCTTCTTTACGTCCTTTCTTAAATGTTCCGCCAATCTGTTATCGTAAGAAAACTCTCAAGTCTTTGAATTTATTTAAAAAAGTTCAGAGCGTTGGAATATTTCCCATTTGGTATATTTGATTGTCTACCAAAAGAGTTGACATTAATGTATTCAATTCGGTAATGTCTTAGTCTGTAAGGTGATGATTTGTCGGTTGCGGAAGTAACAATAATTTTCTAACTGCTGTATCTGAACTTCAGCTTGCCTTCTGCTGTTAACTGCATGGGCCATCTATGGGTGGCACATCAGGCAGGCCGGTTCTGGCTAGGGTAAATACACCTGCGAAGGCTTATTAAGTGGCTAAGCAAGATGTACGTAAGTCCTCGACGAACATTGCGCTTAACCTTATTCCAATAATTGAGGATGCTCTCTATGAAAACAAATATTTTGACCGCGTCTATTCTTGCCGCCACCCTCGTGGCCTGTGGCGGAGATGGTGATGATGTATTTGATGTGCCGGACACATCAACTGGTGGTTCGAGCTCTAGTTCCGGCACTGTAGAGAACACACCTGCCACACTGGGCAATTTGTCGGCAACGGTTACCAATAGCACGATGGAAGATATTGCCGGTACGGTTTCTGTTGCTGACCCAGACTCGGGTGAAGATGCAATCCAGCCACTTAATGATGAAAGCACCATGTACGGTGTCTTTTCGATCAGTGATGACGGCGCTTGGGTCTATTCGTTGGACACGACTGATACAACAATTGCCTCATTGGCTGGGCCAGACGATAGTGTTGTTGACGTTGTTGAAATCCAGTCAGTGGATGGCACTGCAGCGGATCTGGAAATTACGATTACCGGAGCAGATACGGTTGTTTCGACAACCCAAGCGGCGCGCATTACCGATAATATGATCGATGATGCTGGAGAGCTGAGGTATAAGTTTGATGAGGCTATCGAGAAGGGCAAACTTACAGTCTCGTTCCTCAAAGATGACAATGCGGAAACTGCCGATGGGTCGGCAAAGGATGCTTACATAGGCCTGTTTGGTTCGTCGACAAGCACAAGTCAAGCACTGGTTGATCTTCGGATACAAGCGGATAAGTATGTCATTCGCGATAGAGATGATATAGACGTTGAAATCCCCTTTACACCAGGGGAGTGGACCGATGTGGAAGTAACCTGGGATGCGTCCGCGGCCTCTGCAGACGTTACACCTTTGGTTACCATTACGATAAATGGCGTGAGTGTCACAACAGAACCTTTCTCTTCAGCTGCGTCTATCGCGACTTCGGTAATGGATGGTGTTGAAGCCTTTATCTTCAAGCTTGGGGATAATGGATCAACCATTCCAGTGGCGGCCTATCATGTCGACAATGTGAAGGTTTACTCGGATATTGAAGGTACCATGTTGGCGTTTGAAGATGACTTCGAAGGCTATACGGTGGGGGATTCGCTCGACCCAGACGAAAATGCAGACTCGGTTTATCACGGAAATACGGCTGAGGTGGTTGTTGCAAATGTTACCGTCGCAGGGGGGGACGGCTCCGGTGGCGATTCCGGCAACCAAACTGGACCTGGTAGTAGCGGTAATAAGCTGGCGAAAATTACCGACAGTATGATCGACGATGCCGGTGAGCTCAGATACAAACTGGACTCGGCTATCTCAGAGGGCAAGCTATCCGTTTCGTTCTTGAAGGACGACAACGCTCAAACTGCCGATGGTAGCGCTAAGGACGCCTATATTGGATTGTTTGGATCCTCTACAAGCACGAGTAAGGCCATTGTGGATCTGCGTATTCAGGCCGACAAATTTGCTATTCGCGATAAGGATGATATCGCCGTTGAGGTACCTTTCACCCCTGGGATTTGGACCGATGTTGAAATGACATGGGATGCTTCAAGTGCTTCTGCGGATGTCACGCCACTCGTTACCATTACGATCAATGGCACAAGTGTCACCACAGAAGCGTTTGCTTCTGCGTCAGCCTCGCCCAGTGAAGTCATGGAAGGGGTCGAATATGCAATATTTAAATTGGGTGATAATGGTTCTACGATTCCATCGGCGGCCTATCATGTCGATGATGTAAAAATATTCTCTGATCTGGCCGGTACTGCTATTGTCTTTGAAGACGATTTTGAAGCGTACAGCGTGGGAGATTCATTGGATCCTGATGACAATTCGGCCTCGGTTTATCACAGTAACTCTGCTGAAGTAGTGGTAGATCAAGAATAACCTTTTAATTCAGTCATAGCTGTCTTGCCCGCCTCTGGTTCCAGGGGGCGGGCTTTTTTTTGGATGTCAATTTTAGGCTTCATGGCGGAGCCTTTGTTATTGCTGTTCCGCTCACGGCTTTAGTCAATCAAAGGGCTCATTAGCCCAGCAAGCAGCTCGCCTCGAAGCCTTACGTTTGAATGCAGCGAGAGGACGCTGCAAGGCGATTAACGCTCCAGGTTAAACTTCACTGCGTGGTCATCATATTGGTAGACCAATATGAGGTGGAATTATGCGCTAATGGTCCTATCTACCATATCATTTTACGGCTGGGCTCTGTAAATTTGGGGCAGATTTAAGATAAAAAATCACCAGCTGTATTATTTCTAGTATAAATTAAGTAATTGATAAATATGCAAAAAATATTTAAACCGCTCGGTATTCATATTGGTTGCCATCGTGTGGTGTCAAAATGGTTGACAAAAATGCAGAATGTCCGGTAATGTAATCATGGCGAGAGAAATTATTCTGCTAATAAAACATAACGATGGAGAATGAGAAGTGAGCAAATACAATAAATTTAATTTGCCAAAGGCTGTTGCTGCCGTTAGTGCTGCAATGATGACTGCTTCAACACTGGCTTTTGCCCAAGCCGCTCAGGCCCAAGAGGAGGCCATGCTAGAAGAGGTGGTGGTCACTGGCATTCGCGCGTCATTGGCTAACGCCCTTGAAGAAAAGCGTGAATCAACCAACCTGATCGAAGTTATTCAGTCTGAAGACATTGGTAAACTTCCTGACCAAAACCTGGCAGAGGTACTCGAAAACGTTCCGGGCGTCCAGATTACACGTACCGGCGGTGTTGGTACCGGCGTTCAAATCCGTGGTACCAATGCAAACCGCACAGAAATTAACGGTGTATCAACAGTGGGCTCCGGTGGCGGGCGCAGCGGTATCGACTTCGAGGACGTTTCGGCTTCAATCATTTCGGCGGTTGAAGTGACCAAAGCATCAGAAGCCAAAACCATTGAGGGTTCAGTGGGTGGCACCATTAACCTGAGAACGATTCGTCCGTTAGAGCTCAAAGAAATGCTGGGTTCGGTGCGAATTCAGGGTGAAAATAGTAGCCTTGCCACTGACAGCACATTTACCCCTCGCTTTTCCGGAACCTTTGGTAACAACTGGGAAACCGGTGTTGGTGACATGGGCGTTGTAATCAGCGCGAGCTATAGCGAGCAAGATGTCTCTAATTTCCGTCCGCGCGTTGATCGCGATAACTTAGTCGCCTCTGACAGTGGTTATGCCAGTGCGCAATCGTTCGACTTCTTACCGATTCAGTTTCTGAATCAACAGGTAGAAAGTTTCGAGTATGAGACTACCAACTTGGTTGGTTCGTTTGAGTGGGCTTTAAACGATGATTTAAAGATATTTGCCGATGCGATTTTAAACGATCAGGCAATGCAAGAGGAAAGCTATCGTGTGCAAGCCTCGGGTGTAAGCTCGATGCGTCAGACCTCGATACCTGATCAGTTTGAGACTGTCGACTTCGGTACGCTTCCGGGTGAAAACGGTTCTCAAGATTTAGGCTCAATTCAGGCCGCGTTGGTTGGGACCATCGGTATTGATCTCGCCCACGATGACGACGATCCAAACTTACGTATTTCCAGCGATACTGATTCGCGTGATACCGACAGTAAACTGTTCCGTTTAGGAACCGAGTGGGCCGCTGGTCGCTTCTCAGGTAAGCTAGAGGTAGCTCGTACCGAGTCCACCACCATTAATCCTCGCATCAACACCACTTTGAACTTTATAAACCCAAATGCACCACTCGATGCGGGTGGTTCAAATGATAACGCTGTACCATTCAGTTACGACTTGCGCGACGGCTTGGCGTTCGGCTTGGCTTATGGAACGGCGAACGCCCCAACTGTTGAAGACATGTACAATCCGTACAACTATGTCCTACGTGACTATCAGGTGGCGGATGACGTTGCGGAAAACAGCGAAGACGCATTTCGTGCGGATGTGACCTTTGATCTTGATGTTGCTGGTATTACAACCATTGATTTCGGCTATCGTTACAGCAAAGCAAAGAGCAAAAACGATGATTCTCGGAACAATGTTGGCTTAAGGACAATGGATGAGTCCCCACGTGGTAGCATGTTTTCTGAAATCCTAACCGAGGGTCCTGACAACTTTGGTGACGGCGACGGACGTGACTTGTTTGTGGCGGACTTCCTAATGGTGGACTCTGAGCAGGTTGCTTCAAATTACGATTATGTAATGCAAACCTTGATTGACGCAACGAATGAACACCAGTCGCAAACAGGCGCAGATAAGCCGTTAAGTGAGCCCACTTCGTCTAGCTCGGCATTCTTCGATATATCTGAAGAGACGAACGCGCTGTATGCTCAAATGAATTTTGAGTACGGCATTCTTCGCGGTAATGCGGGTGTGCGTTATATTGAATCTGAGGTGAATTCAACAGGCATTTCGACAGTAAACGGCGAAGATGTGTTGACCAGTAACACCGGCAGCTATGACTTCTTCTTGCCGCGTATTAACTTGGTTGCAAACGTTACTGAAGATATTATTATTCGCGCAGGTTATGGTACGGATATCCGCCGACCCGACTTCACCGATTTGTCTACCTCGGCGTCGTTTAGTACCAGTCCGAACCCTCCTGTGACTATTGGTAACCCAGAGCTTCGCCCGGAAGAAGTTGATTCATTTGACTTGACCTTTGAGTACTACTTTGCTCCTTCTGCGGTAGTTAGCGTTGGCTACTTCAACAAGAAGCGCAGCGATTTGCACCGTGCACAGCAGGAAGATCCGGCTGCCACACCAGAAGGCTACCGTGATACCACAGCGCCTTGTGAGGGTGGTGGTGTCTATAATCCGATTGCAGACTGGAACGTATTTGTACCAGACGGTCAGCAAGGTGTAGGTATTTGTGTGCCCAGAGAAACCACCATCAATGATGCAGGTGAAACCACTCAGGAAGGCTTTGAATTTGCATTCCAGTACGATTTAGGTGAATTCGAAGATTCTCTCGGGTGGGCTTCAGGCTTTGGCGTTTTGGCAAACTACACTATCCAGGAGTTCTCTGGTGGTGAAACCGTCAATGACGCAACCAGCCGCGCGAGTGATGTGTTTGAAGCAACCACTGGTGCTACTGACGTAACCTTTAAGCAAGCACTTTTGGACCTTTCTGAAAATGCATACAACATCACCGGCTACTACGAAAAATATGGTCTTTCAGCGCGCGTTCGGTATACATGGCGTGAAGCTTATCGCTCGGAAGACTTCGGTAGTACTTCCAGCTACCCCTGGGGCTTCCCTGTGGTGCAAGATGATCGTGGTCAGCTCAATGCAAGCGTAAGCTATGACGTGACCGATAACTTAAGCTTCAGTGTTGAAGGTGTTAACTTGACCGAGTCTAAAGTCGAGCAATACTGTGTTAACGGCGGTTCGCTGCTTTGTTATCAAGGTTTGACTGATCGTCGCGTTACGGTGGGTGCAAGCTACCAGTTCTAAGCATAACGCTAGAACTAATAGCGTACTGGGTGAGCGACTGCTCGCCCGGTACGACAAAAAAACTCGGCCTAGCCGGGTTTTTTTATTGTTACTCCATGTCCCAATCGACGAATTCTTGCTCGTTGGTGCTTCATGGGTAGTAGTTATTGTTATTTCACTACTGGACACCTCCAGTGATAGATGTGTTGCTCTTCGATTCATCAATGACTTGCCAATCTTCTTAATACTACTCCCGCTTCTAAATATTTTCGCCAATCGCCTATTTCATTAATTTTCTCAACGTAATATATAAAAAGTACTCAGAATAGAATGGCACTTACTTAAGCCTAAGCAATTGAAATACTTATAAAAAGATCGGCTCAATGGTAGGCTGTAAATCGCCAAACTTACCACCTAACCAAAGAGCCGATCCATATGCATGCTATCCAGTCTTGCCGACACTATCAA
>NZ_JAULRU010000237.1 GCF_030518155.1 Gilvimarinus gilvus
CTTATCTAATCAAAGCGGAAGGGGTTGGCTATTTTCATCACACAAGCATTAATCTCAAAGATTAAACAGTTAGCTTGTAAGGTCGATCTTTAAGCACAATACCACCAGTTATACACTGCTAGCTTAGATTCGCTGCCCTAAACCGTCATTGCGATCTAAAAAAGTAGTTCATATCGAATACATCGTTTCGCTTCATCATAAAGTACACCGCGCGACCGAGTTTGTGCGCGAGTATTGAAAGTGCTTTTCCTTTCCCAAATTTCTTCGTCTGTTTATCGAGGTAATCTTGAGCTGTTTTGTTACCTCTTAAGAATAAGACGGCTGCTTCGGAAAAAGCCCATTTTAAGTGCGCATTGCCGATTTTGGATCCTGAGGTGCCCATTTTCTTACCCGCAGACTCGTTGGCGCATTTCACCAATCGACAGTAGGATGCGAATTTTTGTACCGTAGGGAAGCGCTCAATGGAGAGTACTTCGTACATGATGGTCAGTGCCAGTACGTCGCCAATGCCTGGTACAGTCTTAAGTCGATAAAGCATTCTGTGATCGTAGCTTTTGGCGTGCTTAATGATGTAGTTTTCTAAACGTTTGATCTGTTCGTGCAGGCCGTCCATAACGGATATATCAGTTTCAACATTAAGACGAACAGAAGGGTTTACGAAATGATCCTCCAATCCTTGCCGGTTTCCCTTGTGAACAATGTTTTTTTCAAAGGGTTCGAGATTATATTGATAGTTGGTAATTGAGATATGGCTTTGAATTTCGCTTTTGATTCGCACGAGGTGGCTGCGCCTTCGCATGAGGTCGCGCAGTGGTCGAAGTTCTGCAGGATAAGCGTAAGCCAAAGGAAAATCACCACCTCGCATTATTCGGGCAATTTTCTCGGAATCCTTTTTGTCATTCTTTGCCTTTCCGCCATGAATGCAGCGCATGTAAAGGGCATGCCCGAGAATGAATTCTATGTCTTCGCTGGCGCATAAATCCGCGAGCCAGTACCATGAAAACATACACTCTACACCTACGACAATGTCGTCACGGTACGGCTCAATGAGTTTGAGAAAGACTTTGCCATTGGTTGGTATATTCTTATGAATCAGTATGTTAGCATCGGAATCAAATATACAGACGTACATCATTTTTGTATGCAAATCGATTCCGCAAAAATATTTGTGGGATTTGGTATAAAATCTCATGAGATGATCTCCTTCTTGATTAACTTTTTTTCGCACTCTAAGTTTAGAAGGTTCCTCCGGAATCTAGAGGAGGAGGTCATCATAAGTATCAA
>NZ_JAULRU010000238.1 GCF_030518155.1 Gilvimarinus gilvus
CTGAGTGTGTTAAACGCAATGCAGACTCAACCCACTCAACGGGGATGTTGTGCGTAAAGGTACTAAGGTCGGAGAAGTTAAAGAGATCACTTAGGTCGAGAAGGTCTTGTTGAAAAGCCATAAAAAAATCCGATTCCATGCCTGAAATCGGATTTTCTACTAGGCCACGCTGTACTTCAAATGCTTAAGTGAACAGCATTGC
>NZ_JAULRU010000434.1 GCF_030518155.1 Gilvimarinus gilvus
CGTGAAGCCGAGGGTCGGCACGCCATCGAGGTGGCCGAAAAGATCCGCCAGCGCACCGAACAGCTGACCTTCAGCTACGACGACCAGCCACTGCGCCTGACCACCAGCATCGGCCTGAGCAGCCTGCGACCGGGGGATACCCTGCACACCCTGCTGACCCGCGCCGACCGTGCCCTTTATCGTGCCAAACAGGCTGGCCGCAACCGTGTCTGTAGCGAAACCCCATGACTGATCAGCAACACTGCCCCGCTTGCGGCGCGCTCAACCACTGCAGCCTGGCCGACCCACGCCGCGCCACCCAGGCCTGCTGGTGCTACGGTGTCACCATCGACCCGAGCGTGCTCCAGGCACTGCCCGCCGCGCTGCGGGACAAAGC
>NZ_JAULRU010000239.1 GCF_030518155.1 Gilvimarinus gilvus
CGAACAGCGCCTGCCCCCCGGCAGCCTGCTGCCCGAGCAGGCGTTGGGCCAGGCGTTTGGGGTCAGCCGTACCGTGATCCGCCGCGTGCTCGGGCGCCTGTGTGACCAGCAAGTGGTGGTGCAGCGCCCTAGCCACACCGCGCACCTGGCAGCCCCCGACCCCGAGCAGGCGCGGCAGGTGCTCAGTGCCCGGCGGCTGGCGGAGACCACCCTGATCACCCTGGCCGCACAGCGCGCCCGCCCTGCGCAGATACGTCAACTGCGCCAGTTGGTTGAACGTGAGCGCCAGCACCATGAAAGTGGCGAGCGTTGCGCGGCGATCCGCCTGGG
>NZ_JAULRU010000240.1 GCF_030518155.1 Gilvimarinus gilvus
GTACGTGCTGACCGTGGCCGATATCAATGCCACCAACCCCAGCTTGTGGAACTCGTGGCGCGCCAGCCTGTTGCGCCAGCTTTACACCGAGACCAAGCGGGCCTTGCGCCGCGGCCTGGAAAACCCGCTGGACCGCGAAGAGCAGATTCGCCAAACCCAGTCTGCCGCCCTGGACATCCTGGTGCGCGAGGGCACCGACCCGGACGACGTCGAACAATTGTGGTCGCAGCTGGGCGATGACTACTTCCTCAAGCACACTGCGGCCGACGTGGCCTGGCACAGTGATGCGATCCTGCAGCAGCCCGCCGATGGCGGCCCGCTGGT
>NZ_JAULRU010000241.1 GCF_030518155.1 Gilvimarinus gilvus
CTGAGCGTTTGTGATGCTGTATCTTTGAGTTAGCCCTGGTAGCGGCCATCATAGCCGAAAGCGGGTGTTATAAAGGGCTTCAGAACGATATCCTGATAATTATGATGAAACCCTGTTCCGTCCATTTGTTTTTGCGATGTATAGCTGCTTGTCTGCGCGTTGATATAAATTTTCTATGGATCTGTTTTCAGAATTCAGTGCTGATAATCCGATGCTAATCGTTACATTAATTTAGTCGTTGTTATAATAGAAAGTCTTGTTTTCGATAATTTTTCTGATTTTATCAGCAATGCTTTCTGCACTATAAATGGATGTGTTGTTGAGTAATATTGTAAATTCTTCACCGCCAATTCTTGCAAAAATATCGCTTGAGCGCATTGATTTCTGAATCTCTTTTAC
>NZ_JAULRU010000242.1 GCF_030518155.1 Gilvimarinus gilvus
TTGAGCGTCTGCCCTGGCCTACCGATATCACGCCCCAGGACTACAGGCGTGTTGCCAGCACGGTGCCGCCGAACCACCTCGAGCGCCACGCCGAGCTGATGCGGCCTCGAGCGGGAAATCGGGTTGTAGAATGCCAATACCAGGTCAGCCTGGGCGGCCAGGTCCAGGCGCTTCTCGATGATCGACCAGGGTTTGAGGTTGTCCGACAGCGACATCACGCAGAAGTCATGGCCCAGCGGTGCACCGGCCTGGGCAGCGGTCGCCAGCGAGGCGGATACCCCCGGCAGGATCTCCAGGTCGACCCGGTGCCACGCCGGGTCGGTCG
>NZ_JAULRU010000243.1 GCF_030518155.1 Gilvimarinus gilvus
GGCAACGGTGGAGTGGTGCGCAGAACTGTAGCCCCGTCCACCCAAGTCCATGTGGACACCGAGGCCGCCAAGGCCGCGAACATCCCCGAAGTGTTCGGCTGGGGCCTGGGCCTGGAGAACAAGCTGGGCAAAGCTGAGGCACCCTCGGCAGTACGCTCGCTGGCCTCCAAGCTGTTTGGGACATCCATCGGCTACAAGGACCATTCCGTGGTCGGGCCTAACGCCTGGGATGACACCACGAAGTGGGCTGAGGGCTGGGCCACACAGATGAAGAAAGCCTCGCTTCCGCAGTTCCAGAAATGGTTCCAAGCGAACGGCTTCAAGTGGCACCAAAAGGCCCAGGCTTATGACCAGTTCGGTAGCCTGGTGTCGGACTTTATCCGGGGCCGGGATGCGGACTTCCCTGATGAAGTAGTGCGTGCTGGT
>NZ_JAULRU010000244.1 GCF_030518155.1 Gilvimarinus gilvus
CTGACTTGGCCCGTCGTGGTTTTGACGCCTGAATTCAGCATAGCTTGCCCTTTTTTCATGGCATGTGGTCTTGGAAAACCAGTGTAGACATGGTCAGTAAGCAGGCGCTGTTTTATTGGCGTTTTCTCGTCGGTTGTTAGTCAAAATTCATCTATAAAAAGCAGCCTGCCAAAGCATCCGCGATCAATAATCGCAGCTGGGTTTCAATCCCTCCTGGCGCAGCACTTCGCGCCGATCGTTATCTCTTTGATTTGCACCAAGGAATGGCCCCTGACGGCGTGGCGCCAGCAGGTTGCGTGGTGGTCTGGCGACTCGGTTTTGCGAGGTTC
>NZ_JAULRU010000245.1 GCF_030518155.1 Gilvimarinus gilvus
GTCTTTGGTCAGGTCGTTGATCCGGCCGATTTCGCTGAGCTGTTGCGAGCGGACGATGGCGTCGTCCAACGCACGCCAGCCGCTGATGGTGGTGGCCAGGGTAAGCAGCAGGACCACAGCGAAGCCGAGGGCCAGCTTGGCAGCCACGCTGATGTTGCCGAGCTTGCGGTTGAGGTAGCCGAGCATGGTGAGTCTCCGTGCGAAAGGGGGAGGGCATGCAGGCGTATTGCCGGCATGACACCTTTGCCCATCGGCAGCGGAGCTGTAGGACTTGACCTGATAATCAGGTAGGAAATTTCGCTGCGGCTAGTAGGAAATGTGTCGCCTGTGCCTGGCCGCTCCGCGCCGAACCGACGCGAAGAGGCCAGGCACACCCGATCAGAGCCTGAAGCGCCCCACCAACCCTTGCAAATGGGTGCCCAGCCGCGCCAGCTCCACGCTGGAGCTGGCCGTCTCCTCACTGGCCGCCGAGGTCTGGT
>NZ_JAULRU010000246.1 GCF_030518155.1 Gilvimarinus gilvus
TCGGCGCGACGCCTATTTCGGTAAACTATTTGATAAAATGAAAATAACAACGGTATTTCAATAACTTAGCTGTGACGGATATAGCCGGGATAGGCATCAGCCCATGACACCTATCCCGGAATGAATTATGCGCCTAAAAGCACAAAGCCTTGATCACCCGTGGGTTGTGGGATAGTGTCGTCTCTTTAATAAACTTGGATAGGCGTCACGCCGTCGATTCTCGCGCCAGACGCCTATTAATATGTTAGCAATAAAAAATGAAATCATATTTATTCGTAATAGTTTTGATACTTGCAGGTTGCGGCTTGTTTGATTCTGGCTCAAAGACTCTAGTTGGTGAGTACTCTGTCGGGTGGATTGATATCAGCTGTACCATGAAAATATATAATGGCCCCTTGGGTCTTATGGAAGGTCAGATTTATCATGTGGGCTGGGATAACGATTTCATAATCGCTAAAAGGCATCCAAATTGCGATAAATCTAAAACAGATTATTTTATAATCGACTTACAAGAAAACCAGACTGAGAAATACAGTCAAACAAAAGGGGTATACGGTCCTCTCGACCTTGATCAGTTTAATCAAATGTTTGGTCAGTTGGGTATTCCAAAATCGGTGGCCTTTAGTTACAAGCCATAGTGCTAACACCTATATGACCGGGCCTGTCAAAGAACAATAGCTCACCAAAAGTTGAGTGTTTTATAACTCAACTTCATGTAAATTTGATTTTTTGTCTGTCTACTTCCGATAATTTCATGAATGGTTTGAATTGGCCAACCAAACACCTATTGAGAGTCAGCCTCCAATAGAGCCGCATTTAAAAATCATGCGGCGCTTTGGGGGTATCCTAGCTAAGCTAGAATGCTACTAGAAATTTATCGGTTACCCTTGGGTCCGGCGCTTCAAAGCATCGGGCTTGTCAGTCTGACATCCAGTTATAAATCACTCGGTCAAGGGGCAGCCAAAACAAAAAAACGAAATAGGCGGGCAGCGAATCTTATCTAATCAAAGCGGAAGGGGTTGGCTATTTTCATCACACAAGCATTAATCTCAAAGATTAAACAGTTAGCTTGTAAGGTCGATCTTTAAGCACAATACCACCAGTTATACACTGCTAGCTTAGATTCGCTGCCCTAA
>NZ_JAULRU010000247.1 GCF_030518155.1 Gilvimarinus gilvus
TTGACACGCTGGTGAAGTGTGCTAGGTTGGAAGGGGTGTTCTGATTAATTTGGTGACTTTATGGCTCGCCCTCTACGTATTGAGTTTTCCGGCGCACCGAAACCCCCAATTTTGGCGACCCGCAGAGTGGTGATCTTGTGGGTCGTCCAGGATTACTTACTCCCTTTAAAACCCCCCTCTATGATGAAGAAGGTGATTGGGAAGGTATTCGCAATTTTCGACGCTTGAGGTTCGAAGTAGCCGCAAATAATGGCAATACATCA
>NZ_JAULRU010000248.1 GCF_030518155.1 Gilvimarinus gilvus
TTGAATTTGCTACGATTTCTGTTGTATAACGCGTTTGTCCGTTATCGTCCCATTTGCGCGTTTTGATACGTCCTTCAACAAAAACTTTATCTCCTTTTTTTAGATAACGATCACATAATTCTGCCAATTTATTGCGTGTCACAATATTGTGCCATTCTGTTTCTGTAATTCGCTCTCCCGTTCTAGAGATATATGATTCTGTCGTTGCAATAGGAAATCGTCCAATACAATTTTGTTCGTCAAAATGATGCAATTTTACATCATCGCCCAAATTTCCGATCAAAAGTACTTTATTCGTTGTTCCATTCATAGTTGTAATAGGTTTTTAGTGGCTTGTTACTTACAAAGTTA
>NZ_JAULRU010000435.1 GCF_030518155.1 Gilvimarinus gilvus
CACTCTAACCGAAGTCTTCGTGTACTATCCCTACTTTACGTAGGTTCAACGTACTATTCCGTCAGTACGCACCTCCTACAATCATTCGTCACTTTTATTGAGTGCAGGTACGGGAATATTAACCCGTTTGCCATCCACTACCCCGTTAGGGTTCGTGTTAGGTCCCGACTAACCCTCAGCTGATTAGCATAGCTGAGGAAGCCTTAGTCTTACGGCGAATAAGTTTCTCACTTATTTTATCGTTACTCATGCCTACATTTTCTTTTCTAAAAGCTCCACCATCCATTACCAGATGACTTCTGCGCCGTTAGAATG
>NZ_JAULRU010000249.1 GCF_030518155.1 Gilvimarinus gilvus
CGACCACCTTTAGGAGGCATAATACCGTTATTGCCAGTAAAGCCATTTATAGCATGCTCAACAAGCACGGGCATACCCTGTCCTATACGCGCTTTCCAGTCTGTCTTATCGCCCAGCTTTGGCGAACCGGCAAGGCCTGAAGCATGACATGCCTGACACGCATTATCGTAGGTTTTACGTCCGGCAACCGCGGTTTCAGACAATGAAACAGCATGTGCAGAGTCCTTCGCTACATCTTCACCTTGCAATTTACGTTCTTTCAATTCCTGAGCATGGTGTGATGCAGCCGGTGCATCTGCCCCTTCAA
>NZ_JAULRU010000250.1 GCF_030518155.1 Gilvimarinus gilvus
GAGCACGGCATGAGCTCTGCCACCTTCTACAAGTGGCGTAGCAAGTACGGTGGAATGGACGCTTCCATGATGGCCAGGCTCAAGGAGCTGGAGGAGGAGAACCGGCGTTTAAAGAAGATGTACGCCGAAGAGCGCCTGAAGGCTGAGATTGTCCAGGAAGCGCTTCAAAAAAAGTGGTGAAGCCATCTCGACTCAAAGAGGTGGCGCAGGATGCGGTTAAACACAAAGATGTCAGCATACGTGTGGCTTGTGCGGCCGTTGGTATCAGTGAGACCTGCTACCGCTATCAGCCCAAACTCAGCAGCGAAAACGCCGAGATTGCCGATTGGTTGATCCGGTTAACCCATAATCAGCGCAACTGGGGTTTTGGGCTCTGTTATCTGTACCTGAGGAACGTCAAAGGCTATGGCTGGAACCACAAGCGTGTTTACCGGATATACAAGGAGTTAGAGCTCAATCTGCGTATCAAGCCGAAGAAGCGGCTTGTGAGAGAGAAACCGGAACCGTTATCGGTGCCCGAGGCTATGAATGACTGCTGGTCAATGGACTTTATGCACGACCAGCTTGAAGATGGTCGAAATTACCGGCTATTCAATGTGATTGATGACTTTAATCGTGAAGGCTTGGCGATCGAAGTGGACTTTGCCTTGCCGGCAGAGCGGGTAATACGCGCCTTAGATCAGATCATTGAATGGCGTGGTAAACCCAAGCAACTGCGGTGTGACAATGGTCCCGAGTATATCAGTGGTCTATTGGCGAGTTGGGCGGAAAACAATGGTATTGAGTTGGAATTTATCCAGCCCGGCAACCCTCAGCAGAATGCTTATATTGAACGCTATAACCGTACAGTTCGCTATGACTGGCTGGGGCAATACCTCTTCAGCTGCATCGAAGAGGTTCAGCAACACGCTACCAACTGGTTATGGACTTACAACAACGAAAGGCCGAACATGGCCTTGGGTGGCATAACGCCAGTACAAAAACTGGCGTTAGCCGCATAGCCTTCTACTTTTAGCTTCGGTTAAAAATGGGGGGATTACC
>NZ_JAULRU010000251.1 GCF_030518155.1 Gilvimarinus gilvus
TGAGGCCGGTGCATGCAACACAAACCCCGTCAGCCATACAACAACCGCTCCGCCAACATCTGCGCCACCCGCGCCGGCGAGCGTTTCTCTGCTTGGGCATGGCCGAACACTTCGGTCAGCCGCGATGGTATGCGTGCCAGGTGCGAGGTGATGGTGCCCAGGTCTTCGCCACGGTGGGTGAGCGCCACGTAAATCAAGCCACCGGCATTGATCACATAATCGGGCGCATACAGTATCCCGCGGGTCTCCAGCTGGTCAGCCACCTGCAAGGTGGTCAGCTGGTTGTTCGCCGCCCCCGCCACTGCCGCGCAGCGCAGTTGCATCACGCTCTGCCCGTTCAG
>NZ_JAULRU010000252.1 GCF_030518155.1 Gilvimarinus gilvus
AACGCCAGCACATTGGAATAATACTTCTCAGAGAAGTCCACAACACGCATGCGCTCTTCTGTAATCGACATAGAAGCCACGATCGCGTCATATTTACGCGCGCGAAGCCCCGGAATAATACCATCCCAGTCCTGAGCCACAATTTCACAATCAGCCTTCATCTGGGCACACAGTGCTTTAGCTATCTCAACATCAAAACCGATTAGCTCACCGCTGGAATCTACCATATTGAAAGGCGCATAAGCCCCTTCAGTTGCAATGCGAATTTTATCGCCGGCAGTCGCTACCTGAGCGGCCATCAGACCTCCCGCAATCAGTGCGGCAGCGGCAAAGAGTTTACGAATTTTCAT
>NZ_JAULRU010000253.1 GCF_030518155.1 Gilvimarinus gilvus
CAAGAACTACGCGAACGCTTTGGCGTTGCAAGATTGCACTCAAGTGAGTTGGGCATGGGGCGACTGACCAGTATTGCCTCTGAACTCTCGGCATTGCAAGCAAAGCTAGACTTGACCATAGATATTTATCGGATATCCAAACCTGATCATGCTTTGATAAGTTTTTTTGACCAGCTCTTTGATCAGGGGCTCAACAAGGCAGTTCCATGGTCAGCATATTGGACTCCTTTACGTTTCGTAGTATTAGCGAAGCTTGCATACCTATTTGATGAGGATTTGATTAAACTAGCCAGGAAGGCTCGAATCGAGAAAAAGAC
>NZ_JAULRU010000254.1 GCF_030518155.1 Gilvimarinus gilvus
GAAAAGAGTTGTAGTGTACACATACATACTCTTTCTACTTCCGCTTATAACAATGGCTAATCAAGTTGATTCCTTAGCCTCAAAAGATAATGCCTATTTAATAGAAAAATTGGATGAATTAATACATGAAAAGACTCATCCAAATGCGATGCTATATGTGCAAGCCTATATTAGAAATGCTAAAAAACAAAACGATAAGCTAAATTTGTTTTACGCCTATAAAGAAGGAGTCTTTTTTTCAAGTCATTTAAACACGCAAGTAGAATATGCAGATAGTGCGATAATTACTGCCAGGAAATTAAAAAATAAAGAT
>NZ_JAULRU010000255.1 GCF_030518155.1 Gilvimarinus gilvus
GTACTTCGACCTCGGTGAGCTGCGCGGTTACCACTACCACACCGGTGTGGTGTTCGCCGTGTTCGTGCCGGGCGAGGGGCAGTCGATTGCCCAGGGCGGGCGCTATGACGACATCGGCGCCGATTTTGGCCGGGCACGCCCAGCCACAGGTTTCTCCACGGATTTGAAGACCCTGGTCACACTGGGGCGAGCGGAGGTCGTATTGCCAACTGGCGGCATCTGGATGCCCGACAGTGGCGACGCGGCCCTCTGGCAGCAAGTCTGCCAGTTGCGCAGCGAGGGCCAGCGTGTGGTTCAGGCTCTGCCTGGCCAGCCGTTGAGTGCTGCTCTCGAGGCGGATTGTGATCGGCAATTGATTCAGCAAGAC
>NZ_JAULRU010000319.1 GCF_030518155.1 Gilvimarinus gilvus
CTTGGCAAGAGGTGCAACACAGCGGATGGACGTTTTGGCCGCGCCCTTCGGGGCTTGCAGAGCTTTCCGATCTCTGTGTTGGCTCCCCTCACCGGGCCATCGGCACGCCATCGGATCGCCGCCTTGACCTCGAAAAGCTCTGTAAGCCAGAGGCCACTGAAGACTTAATCAGAGGCTCCCTAAAGTTAACTTGCGGTTTAATCATTGCGGGCCTATCAACATAACGGGAAAGGAAATCAAGATGTCACTCAGTGCCAACCCACTGCTAATTCGCGATGCTATGACAGCCATCCATAAAACACTGCGTACTGAGGTATTTGCGCTGTCCAGTCTGCTGGCGAAATCAACGGATGATGCAGTTACCGTATTAGAGGCTATACAGGACATGCGTCGCCAGATAATGTCGCAAGCTGAGCAGGAAGCTCAATTGTTAGAGGCAGCGTTGCGAGACTACGACCCGGTACTGGCCAATCAGCGGGAGGATAACCACTTAAAATTCGCAGCAAAGCTTGACCACTTATGTGCCCGAGCTCGCCTGCTGGTTTCCATATATGGCATTAAGCGCCGACACATGCAGGAGGAAATGTACCTTGACTGGAATCTTTTTGTCAGTGAGTATCTTTTACACTTGGACTTAAAAGAGCGGGAGATGCTCCCGGCGCTGGTAATGAGCCTGGCCCCCATGAACAATCTCGCCAGCTCAATGTATATTGGCAACTCCGCACTGTTAGCGGCCAATACCGCGACCAGCAAGCCGCTGTGTGCGTCAAAGAGCGATTAGACATCATAAGTAGGCCGTCACAGCTTAAAAGGACATACCGTGCAACCAATTATTGCCATCGAAAATATTCAAAAAACCTATAAATCTGGATTTAAAGCACTCAACGGGGTTTCTTTAACCATTCAACCCGGAGAGATTTTTGCACTACTCGGCCCCAATGGTGCGGGCAAAACCACACTTATCGGCACTGTGTGTGGTTTGGTTCGGCCCAGCGGAGGGCGAATTACGGTGGATGGACTTGATATCCATGATAATTACCGTGAAGTACGCCAGCGCATTGGTCTGGTTCCGCAAGAACTGGCGGTCAGCATGTTTGAGTCCGTTTGGGATACGGTTAAATTCAGTCGCGGCCTGTTTGGCTGCAAGCCCAACGACGATTACTTGGCAGAATTACTCAAAAATTTATCGCTGTGGGAGAAAAAGGACACCAATATTATGGCACTGTCCGGGGGCATGAAGCGGCGTGTGCTTATTGCCAAGGCACTCGCTCACGAACCCCGCGTGTTGTTTCTCGACGAGCCTACCGCCGGCGTCGACGTTGAATTACGCCGGGACATGTGGTCAATGATTCGCAAACTGCGCGAGCAGGGTGTCACCATTATTTTGACCACTCACTACATCGAGGAGGCCGAAGATATGGCCGACCGAATTGGCGTAATCAGCAAAGGGGAAATTATTCTGGTAGAACAGAAGCACGATCTAATGCAACAACTCGGCAAAAAAACCCTTACCGTTCACCTTGCCGAGCCGCTCGACAAAATACCCGAGCTGCTGGCGAACTATGACATTAGCATCAGCGACGACAGCCTATCACTGATTTATCAATACAGCACGGCAGATCAGCAAGACGGGGTTGCGCCCTTGCTGGAAAAGCTTGCGAGCCTTAATATTGGCTATCAAGACTTGTCCACCAAACAGAGCTCCCTGGAAGAGATATTTGTATCGCTGGTTGCAGAAAAAGTGGAGGCCGCACAATGAACGGATACGGTATCAAAGCCATTTACTTTTTTGAACTGGCCCGCACCTGGCGAACGCTGATGCAATCTATTGCCTCACCGGTACTGTCTACGTCACTGTATTTTATTGTGTTTGGCTCAGCGATTGGTTCGCGCATTGTGGAAATAGATGGTATTGGCTACGGCGCCTTTATCATTCCTGGCCTGATTATGCTCACCATTTTAACAGAGAGCACCTCAAACGCCTCGTTTGGCATCTATATGCCGAAATTTACCGGCACTATTTACGAAATACTGTCAGCGCCGGTCTCCACCCTGGAAATCGTCATCGGCTATGTAGGTGCGGCAGCGACCAAGTCGATAATTCTCGGCATTATTATTTTAGCCACGGCGCGGTTTTTTGTGGACTACTCGATTGAGCACCCATTTTGGATGCTGGGATTTTTAGTACTGACGTCCCTTACGTTCAGCCTGCTCGGATTTTTAATAGGTATTTGGGCCAACAGTTTTGAGCAGTTACAAATTATTCCGATGATGGTAATAACGCCGCTGACTTTTTTAGGTGGCAGTTTCTACTCTATCACCATGCTGCCAGAATTTTGGCAAAAAGTGACATTGCTCAACCCGGTTGTTTATTTGGTGAGCGGATTTCGGTGGAGTTTCTACGGCAGCGCCGATGTCCACGTCGGAATTAGCCTGGGTATGATCGCAGTATTTATAACGTTATTTGCGGGCATCATTGCCTGGATGTTCAAAACTGGCTACAAAATAAAATCGTAAACCTTGTCGCCCCGCCAGGCGGGGCCACGTTCCACTTTATTGCTCCAGGCAAACCACTACCGCCGCGTTATACGATTTCCAGTAAATAGGAATAACGTAGGATCTTAAAGCCTGCGGGACGTGCGCCTCGCTAAGCCTACCCCGAGCTACTGTAGGCACTGAAATCATAAAATTCTGGCCAAACTCACTTCTGGCGTTACCCGAAATCGTATTGGCGACTTCGCCGATTAGATCTGCGATATTCTCCATCGACGTATCACTTTCGCCCAGAGACAAGAGTAAGTGCGTCAATAATACCTTAGGTGCGGTAAAATACACGACACCTTTGTAGCTTCCGGATACACCAATAATACCGGTGTAATCAAGTGTGGCCGGCTCGGTATTGTTATGTAGGTAAGGGGCGCCTACCTTAATTTTATTGTCGCTGGTATGTTTGAAATAATTCAACACACCGTCAATAAAAACTTCAAGGGCTTTCTCAGACATTGCCAACTCCTACCATTTCTCTGAGTGCATCGCTCAATTGCAATTCGCTAAAAGGCTTACAAATAAAGCCGCGGGCACCTTTTTCAAGTGCTTCTATTCCCGTGGCCTTATCAGATAAGGCAGACACCACCAATACTTTAATATCCGGATTTTTTCCCATCATCGCTTCTATACACGCGATCCCATCCATCCTCGGCATGGTGAGATCCATGGTCACAACATCAGGCGTTTTATCTTCAAGTTGCTGCAGAGCCGACTCACCATCGCTTGCTACCGCCACCACGTCAAAAATTGATGCATCTCTGCTGCGCTCAATCTTGCGGCGAATGATATTGGAATCATCGACAATCATCATCTTAAATAATTGACTCATCGCGCTCTCCTTAAGCTGCCTCAGATTGCTGTGCTTGCAATGGCAGACATATTTTAAACAAACAACCTGACTGTGGTTTTGAATTCACCTTCACACTGCCACCGAGATCAGCAATATCCTTTGCCACCGAATGCATGCCAACGCCGCGACCGGCATCTTTCGTAACCGCCGATGCCGTCGATATGTCAGCCCTGAAAATCATGGAATACAATTTTTTGTCGCTCCACCCCATCACCTCAGATTGGCTTGCCACACCGCGGGCAATACACTGTTTGCGTAAACGCTCCACATTGAGACCGTTGCCGTCATCACGAAATACAATTTCAATTGCACCATCGACTTCACAAGCTCTAATATCCAAACGCGCCACTGGACGCTTACCTTTGCGTTGACGCTCATCGGGTAGCTCGATGCCATGCACCATTGAATTACGTAAAAATTGCACGAGCATACTGTCGAGCGTCTCGCGCATTGCGGGGGTCCAAGGAACCTCATTTAACCCCGACACAGTTAAACACGCTTTTTTGCCCTCTCGTTCGCTCAACGTCTCGACCAATCGATTGAGATGTGCCCAGCTAGAAGCTTTAGCTGTTTTCCCTTTATCCTGCGCGGCGGGTTGGGCCAGGCGCTCCGCCAAGGCTTTGACCGACTCCAGGTTTTTGTAGAGACTTTCCAGTAGCACCACAACCCCAAATAAATCCTTACCCGACCGCTCGGGTCGAGCTTTAACCTCGGTTAAGGTGTCTTCCATACTGTGAGCACTATTGGCCAAGTGCTCGAACTCTAATGCCGAGGAATCGCCTTTAAACTTATGAATCAGCGCTAGAATGTCATCAATTTTTGCCAACTCTATGGAGCTTCCTTTGCGTTGCTCCCTTAGTAATTGATTAACATCATCCAGTGTCGCCCACGATTTATTCAAATATGACTGCAAAGTATCCTGCTCGACATGCAGTATCTTCGACAGTAGCGACATCTGATGATCGCCCTTCTCTTTCTCGCGCTGTAGTTCTCTTTCTAGTTTAACGCGATCGGTAACATCGTTTACCGTGGACAATACCGCGATTATTTCGCCTTTCTGCGTAACTCGACGGAAGTCAAAACTGAGATAGCGTGAGGAGTAAGAACCATTTTCGTCACAGATATTAATTTCAATTTCATTAAGTGGATTTAGCTCAGTAATCAAGTTCGCTTTTATATCCGCTCGAAACAGCAGTCCGACAAAGCGCTCAGCGGTCTTCATATCTTTTTCAAACACCAAACCTGAAAGCAGTTCCGAAAAGGTTAAATCGGCCACTTTTCGCCCATCAAACATGGACTCAAGCCGAGCAGAGTGTTGCTTACCCACTCGCATATCTTTATCGAGAAGAAACAGGCCTTCATTGACCGTACTGAGAATTTCTTCTGTTTCCCGGCGCGCCTCTTCCAAAGCTTCATCGTTTCGGCGAAGTTGCTTAAGAAAGTGAAAAAGTATCAACAGAAAGTTAACAATAGCCAGCGATATACCAACTGTCTGAATCAGGCGCAAGCGCATCGCTTTGGCTGTCGCCACCTGTTCCAGGTCCACAGTTAAATCATTCATAAGCCCGAGCAACGTAAGGTTCATATCTCGCGCCATTGCCAATGCGGTGGATAAGTTTAGACTTAATTGCTCACGATTTTCACTGTCGATAACCGACCTCACCTGTTGGCTAAACGGACTCCAAAGCGTTCGCGCCTGCGCGATGGCCTTTTTCCCGGCAGGAGACTCAACGGCAGACAAGTTAACCGACTCTCCGTTAGCACCGCTTGCTTGACCGCCCTGCTCGAAGGCCAGCAACGTTGCATCAAACAGCCCATAGGTCTTTTCCAGCTCTTGTCGCGACTGCTCTGCAGACTGTCCTAAGTCATTCAAGTAGCGAATATCCAGCAAACTTTTGACCATACGTTGGGACAGCATGCGCTGCCTGCCGGCAAGGTTCACACCCACCGCATCACCAGAAATCTGAAAGGAAATATAGAAATTCAACATAAGTACCGAGGCATCCAATAACAAAAATAGCGCAATGGATACGACAATAGCCTTATATTTTCCAAATAGTGTTGTAAGCAAGGTAACCTCCCATGGCTCCAGGCACGTGTTTTCCACATTTGCCCAAGCATGGTGCTCATCACAAATGTCGTTTTTTGTTTTGCGCCAAAACCGTGAGTTTTTAAGAAATAATAAATTTGGGCATTTGTACTCACGTATTGTTTTGACTTACCCACTATTGCTCCAGAGCAATCCTTGGGCCATTGACGTTTTTATATTCAATATCATGAACTTACAGCGAAGCTGCCATTGATGATAAGAAAACCTGAAGATACTGAAAGTGCTTTTTCAGAGCATAAAATTCAAGCGCTCGAACCAAAACAATGCAGCAGCTCCACCGCCAACTGACATTCACTGGCCCGCAGAGAATGCAAACACTCAAGGTGCGCTTACCATTGGCGCACCAACAGGGAGATAGAGCCCCTTAGTTTTAGTTCACAATGCGAGCGCTCTGCACCATTTTTGATACCGAAAGCGAAACCGATTTCATTGGCAGTGAAGGCTGCTTGCATACGTATTCATTGCAATGCATACGTATGCATCCATTTCATTCAAATCAAAAATAGTAACCTTTTGACCACTCTTAATAATCATAATGTTCAAAGGGGTTAAGCATGGGATACAAACACCTAGCCGGTGTCATTGCCGCTGCACTCATCAGCGCTTGTGGTAGTGACACAAATATTTACGAAAACCACTCTTCGTCATCACTCAATAGCAGCTCAGTCGCCAGCAGCGACTCCAGCTCATCTATGTCCTCGAGCTCGGATGTAAGTTTTGAACTGCCTGTTGAACTAACCGATACACAAGCGATTGTTTTTTATCAACGAGAAGACGGCAACTATGACAGCTGGGGCCTACACCTGTGGAACAACGACAACTGCAGTGGCCATGCCGAATCCGCAGTAACGGGGATTACATGGGACAGCCCCATGCCTGCCTCGGGCGTTGATGAGACCTTAGGTGCCTATTTTGTATTGGACTTGGCCAACAGTGCGACGGCCGGCGGTTGTCTTAATTTTATCGTGCATTCAGGTGACGACAAAGCGCTGGGCGAGGGAGATCTTACGCTCGATCTGTCACGTGGCAATATTGCACTGGCCCAGCATGGCTTAGCCAATATCGAATACCCGCAGGACAGCAGCGGAGAATCCCCTTTACCCTTTACCCTAACGCAATCGCAAGCCGCTATTTTTTACATGCGACCTGACGCCG
The DNA here is from genome assembly GCF_030518155.1 of Gilvimarinus gilvus. Taxonomy (GTDB): domain Bacteria; phylum Pseudomonadota; class Gammaproteobacteria; order Pseudomonadales; family Cellvibrionaceae; genus Gilvimarinus; species Gilvimarinus gilvus. The sequence continues at coordinate 6,663 of NZ_JAULRU010000319.1, forward strand.
ATTATGACAACTGGGGACTGCATCTGTGGAATGGCGGCAACTGCAATGCCTTGGCTGATAACTCCATTAACGGTGTCACCTGGGATGCACCTATGCCCCCCACCGGTATCGACAGCGATCGTGGCGCCTATTTTATTTTGGACCTAAATGACCCGGGCGGCTGCATTAACTTTATAGTGCACCAAGGGGACACTAAGGCGCTCGGTGACGCCGACCTGGCAATGGATTTAACCGAGGGCAATATAGCTTTTACTGAGCATGGCGCCAGTGCCATCACTTACCAAGGTGTGTCAGGCCCAGCACAGGTTTCTCTTGCGGGCTTCTCAGCCCATTGGGTAGACACAAACACACTGCTCTGGAACACCCCGGACAATACGACTGAGGTGAAGCTGTATACCGACAGTACAGGTACCATTGCCGTCAGCGATAACAGCGTCATTGGGAATACATCGATTACTCTTGCAACAACTTCTATCAAAGCGCAATCTGTCGAAAAGTTTCCCCACCTTGGCGATTGGCAAGCGTGGCACATTGATACCAATACCATTGACGCGAACTCCTGGCTTGCCGGAGAGCTGGTTGCAGCGGCCTACGACAGCGACGGAACACTGCTAAAAGCAACCAGCGTTCAAACTCAGGGAGCCGTTGATGCCTACTATACCAGTCATAAAAAGCTTGGTGCCTGGGTTGAAAATGGAGTAACACACTTCGCCGTATGGGCACCTACCGCCCACGAACTTAGCGTTGAAACTTTTACCGACAGCGACCAAAACGCAATGAACACCTCAGTCGCCATGACACGCGAAGAAGATGGCGTCTGGGTTGCGAGCATTGCCAATGATCTGCACGGTCACTACTACCGCTACAATCTCAGCGTATACCACTACCTAAGCGATCAAATCGAATCCGTTAAGGTTACCGACCCCTATTCCTTAAGCCTTTCGGAAAATAGCGCACTGTCTCAGGTAGTAGACTTAAATCGCGCCGACACCATGCCAGCAGGCTGGCAAGGCCACGCAGTGCCCGCTTTAGACGCACCGGAGGACCACATTATTTATGAGGTGCATATCCGGGACTTTTCCGCTCTCGATAGCAGCACTCCGGAGCAATACCGGGGTAAATACTTAGCCTTTACCGATAGTGACAGCGCGCCTGTACAACATCTCGCTCACTTGCAGCAAGCCGGGCTTAATACCATCCATTTACTGCCCACATTTGACATTGCCACTATCGACGAGGCCACTGATGCGCGGGTAGACATCAACGGTACCGTTGGCGAACTGTGCGCGCTCAACACCAATGCTTCGGTGTGCGACAGTGCTGACGCCAATGCCAGCTTGTTATCGGTGCTGCAAAGCTTCGATACGAGCACCGGTGATGCACAAGCCTTGATGAACGACCTTCGTGCCCACGACTCATTTAACTGGGGTTATGACCCATTCCACTACTCCGCGCCCGAGGGCAGTTACGCCACCAACGCTGACGGTTTCACCCGCATAATCGAGTTTCGTTCCATGGTGCAAGCTTTGCACAATATGGGCCTTCGTGTTGTTATGGATGTCGTTTACAACCACACCAACGCCTCTGGGCTTTGGGACGCTTCTGTGTTGGATAAACTCGTACCTGGCTACTATCACCGACGCAATGAGTTATCCGGTGCGGTCGAGACCTCTAGCTGCTGCGATAACACCGCCTCAGAACACACGATGATGGAAAAGTTAATGGTGGATTCGCTCGTAATCTGGGCCGATGCCTACCAAATTGACGGTTTCCGTTTTGATTTAATGGGCCACCATATGCGTCGGAATATATTGGCGGCGTTACAGGCGGTGCAAGCGATCGATCCCGACACCTACTTTTATGGTGAAGGCTGGAATTTTGGAGAAGTGGTTGACAACCGTCGCGGCACTAACGCGGTGCAAGTCAATATGGCCGGAACCGGCGTTGGCAGTTTCAATGACCGTATTCGCGATGCCGTTCGCGGCGGCGGCCCCTTCGACAGCGGTGATGCTCTGCGTCGCAACCAAGGCTTCGGTACGGGGCTTTACCACTACCCCAATGAATTCAATACGGCCTCCGAGAGTGAGCGTAGCGCGCTGATCGATCTCACCGACCGCCTGCGGGTCAATCTCGCAGGCAGTCTAACCTCCTTTGACCTAACCGATCGTCACGGCAATACGGTTACAGGCGGACAAGTACCCTACTTTGATTTGTTTGCGGGCTACACTCAAGACCCACAGGAGTCCATTAACTATATTTCCAAACACGACAACCAAACTCTATGGGATAACCTGCAGTATAAGGCGGCCTCGTCGCTTACCAGCGCCGAGCGTGTGCGCATGCAAAACTTCTCGCTGAGCGTGCCTATGCTGGCGCAAGGTATCCCGTTTATTCATATGGGGGTCGACTTGCTGCGCTCAAAATCCATGCAACGCGACAGCTACGACTCCGGAGATTGGTTCAATCGGGTGGATTTCACAGCAACCCACAACAACTGGAATGTGGGGCTACCGCGCGAAGACAAAGACGCCAGTAACTGGGACTTAATCGGCCAGATCATTGCAGACCTTCAGGCCGCGCCCAGTAGCGATGACATCGCTCAGGCCAAAGCACTGTTTGCCGAATGGTTGACGATTCGCAGCGGCTCGCCTCTGTTTCGCTTAAATGATGCACAAGCGGTCAATAGTCACCTGCGCTTTCACAATACAGGCCCGGATCAGATTCCCGGGCTCATCGTGATGACGCTAGAAGATAACACTAATATCGACCCTAACTTTGCGGCGATAACCCTTGTTTTTAACCCCACTGCGGCTGTGATTGAGCTACCTGCTCCTCTGGCAGGGGACTTTCAGCTGCATCCGGCGCAGTCCAACTCCGTGGATGCAACCACTCGCCAAGCGGCGGTAATGGGCGATCAACTCTCCGTACCGGGCCTCACCACAGCGGTATTTGTAGCCTACGACTAGCCAACCCGCCGGCGGCGAGCATGCCGCCGGCTATACCCCACTTCGATACGATCATATTGTTCCGGCCTTTTAGCACAACAAAGGCACTAGCAGGCTGCTGAAAAACCCCTTACGTACTCAGACTCTCAAGCTGGTTCGTAATCTAGGCGCCACTTTGACGGTGTGTGCCCACCCATCGAAAAGTGGTAACGACGAGTACGGGCCAGCCTGGAAGTCCCGCAGGGCGAGGCCTGAAGCGCACATCTGCCGCTCCTTGCCTCTAGCAAAGGGAACCACCCTGTCCGTCGAGACAAGGCACGACATCTGCTCGCTTCGGGGCTCGCTGAGCATGCAAGGTTTTTTCAACAGCCTGCTAGATGCGCTATATTTGATGAAACCGCATTTAAATTTCCGGGAGCCATATGACCGAGTCTCAACCACCGATACCGACCAACCGACTCAGCTTCCGTGCTATTCCCACCTCCAGGCTGATATTCGTATTTGCAGCACTGCTGGTGCTAGTGGCCATTGTCATTGGCGGCTACTTCGTAGATAAACTCAATAACGACCGTTACCGGCAGGTTCAAATTTCCGCAGTTCGCGACGAGTTGGCGGTTATTCGCGCCCAACTTGAGGGCAATATAAGTTCAAGCCTACAGACGGTTCAGGGGCTGGTCGCCACCATCAAAATGGAGCCGGATATCGCTCAGCCGCGTTTTGAGGGGTACGCTGAGCACCTATTTGGCGGCAATTCACTGCTTAAAAACATTGGCGCCGCGCCCAATTTGGTCATCACCATGGTCTACCCCCTTCAGGGTAACGAAGGCGCTTTAGGGCTTGATTATCGCAAAGTTGCCGAGCAGACCCCCGCCGTTATGGAAGCCATCAATTCCAACTCCATGACCGTTGCCGGCCCCATTAATCTTATTCAGGGCGGCCAGGGCCTGATCGGCCGAATACCCGTTTATTTAGCAAACAAGGAGTTGTGGGGCATTGTTTCAGCCGTCATTAATGTCGATAAATTCTACCGTGCATCGGATTTACTCAATCACCCAAACCTGAACATTGCAATTCGTGGCAAGGACGGCAGTGGCGCACAAGGCGAGGCTTTTTACGGTAATAACCAGATCTTCCAACAGGAATTTGTCAGCGCCATGGTTGACATACCCGGAGGCCAATGGCAACTGGTCGCAATCCCTCAGCAGGGGTGGCCTAAAGCGGCCGATAACGCTCTTGAGGTTCGCTCAGCCATCGTTGTTTTGGCTCTGTTGATTTTATTACCCACGCTTTGGGGTATACATACGGTACTTGCCAAGCGTACCAGCGAGCAGAGGCTTAAAGCCCTCTTCGAATTATCTCCGATTGGGATTGCGCTCAATGATCTTGCCACAGGTCAGTACTTAGAGGTTAACCCCTCTTTGCTAGAGGCTGTCGGCTATAACAAAGAAGACTTTGTGGCGTTGAGTTACTGGGACGTAACCCCAAAAGATTATATGGAGCAAGAGCAGGAGCAACTAACCAAACTCAAGCAAACGGGTCGTTACGGCCCCTATATAAAAGAATACATAAAAAAAGACGGGGAGCGATTTCCGGTTCAGCTGACCGGCATTTTGATTCGCGACCGCTCGGGGCATGAATATATTTGGTCAATTGTTGAGGACATCAGCGAACGGGTCGCTAACAACCGCGTGCTAGAAGAACAACGCCAACAGTTGGAGTTGATTATCGACAATACCGGTGTCGGTATTTGGGATTGGGACATAGACACTGGCGTTACCCACTTTAACGAACGCTGGGCCAACATAATCGGATATCAGCTGAATGAGCTGGAACCGACAAGCATTCAAACCTGGATGGACTTTGCTCACCCCGACGATTTGACACATTCCGAGGCCGCCTTGCAGGCACACTGGCAAGGCGACACCAAACACTATACCTGTGAAAGCCGAATGCGACATAAAGACGGCCATTGGGTATGGGTATTGGATACCGGTCGCGTAGTGGAATGGAACGACGATGGAAGTCCCAAGCGTATGGTGGGCACCCATTTAGACATCAGCGAGCAGAAGCATACCCTGCAGCAATTGGAGTTTTCCGAAAGACAACTCAGCCAATTTTTTGAAAGCTCTAACGCGTTACTGTGTATTACCGACAACACAGGCAAGCTTGAGCGAGTTAACCATAGCTTTAAGGCGTTGCTAGGTTACGATGAATCCGAATTACTTGGCGTCAAAACAATCACCATAGCTCACCCTGACGATCTCGCCATCACGGAGAACAAACTGAAGCAGGTCGCCGACGGCCAACCAGCAGCAGCCTACACTAACCGAACCCGCCATAAGCAAGGCCATTATTTAACTCTGCTGTGGAATACATCGCTCGACCCCATAACCGGAAAGTTCTACGCCTCAGCCATTGACATTACCGACCGAGAAGCATACGCCAATAAATTGAAGCGCCAAAGTAAGCTGTTTGAGGCGATGAGCACGCTAGGGAAAATTGGCGCCTGGGAGTATGACTTAGAAAATCAAAGTGTGTACTGGTCAACTATGGCGCGCAAGATTCATGAAGTACCCGACAACTTTTCACCCGATTTAAAAAATGCCATCGAATTTTGTAAACCCGGGCGTGATCGCGAGCAAATGCAGCACTTAATTCAACGAGCTATGGAAACCGGGGTCGGGTTCCGCGAAGAAATCACCATTATTACCGCCAGAGGGCGAGAGCGCTGGGTCGCCATTACCGGAGAGGCTGAACTAATTGAAGGTGAGTGCACACGACTGTACGGCTCTGTGCAGGACATTCATCAAAGTAAACTGGCCGAACAAGCCTTGGAAAAGGCCAAAAGTGATGCGGAACTGGCTGCTCGGGCAAAAAGCGAATTTTTGGCGGTGATGAGCCATGAAATTCGTACCCCCATGAATGGCGTACTCGGAATGCTAAATTTGCTCCAGCGCGAACCACTGGAGGACTCACTAAGACACAAAACTGAAGTCGCACGTGTCAGTGCCGAGTCTCTGCTCAGCATTATCAATGATATTCTGGATTTCTCTAAAGTTGAAGCAGGAAAACTTGAGCTAGAACAAGTTGATATTGAGCTTAATCAACACTTCGAAAGCATTTGCCATGTTCAGGCCATGCGAGCACAGGATAAAGGCCTGGAACTAAACCTTGATGCGACGGGTCTGCAGATTAGCACGGTAAAAGGTGATCCGGGACGCCTACAACAGATTCTCACCAATATACTCGGTAACGCCATAAAATTTACCGAAGAGGGTTATATCAATGTTGTTTGCTCGACACGCCAGTCAGACCGAGGCATTTTGTTAGAGGCTCGTATCGTCGATACAGGCATTGGTATACCTACGCATAAAATTGACAGTCTATTTGATGCATTTTCTCAAGTAGACGCCTCCACCACACGCCAATACGGCGGCTCTGGCCTTGGCCTGGCGATCTGCCGACAACTATGCCAGCTGATGGGGGGCGACGTAAATGTCACCAGCTTCGAAGGTGAAGGCAGCAGTTTTCATTTCCATATATTGTTTTCTTCCAGCGACAATAATCTTTTCTCTCCTCCCGATTTTAGCAAGTCCCAGCCTACGTTTTTACTTGTCAGTGAGAACTCTCATTTTCTGGATATTTACTCTAGAAAATTTTCGCTATGGGGAGCGAAAGTGGCTACAGTCATAAACTGGGACGAGCTCAGCCAAAGGAGCAGCGGTAAGAATAATCTAGAGCTTGTCTTTATTGATTATAACTTTGTTCAACGCTGGCCGGGCAGTGTCGAAGCCATTCGATCCTACCACCCATTGGCCAAAATAGTAGGCCTAATTGGATTGAGCGAAGAGGCGACTACGCTGCCATTTGACTATACCATTTACAAACCGCCCACTTCGCACGAACTTTTTGATGTATTTGACAAGACCCTAGGCACATCCGGCGAACTGAAGCAAAGCCGAAATTCTCACCGAAAACAGGGTAATGGCGAGCCCGCCAAGTCGCTTAACAGTAGTGCAAAAATACTGCTTGTGGAGGACAATCTTATTAATCAGGAAGTGGCTCAACTCATGCTGAATGAGTACGGGCTAAGCGCAGATATTGCAGGTAACGGTATTAGCGCTTTAAACTCATTAAAATCTCATCCCTCCCGCACCTACGATTTAATTTTAATGGATTGTCAAATGCCGGAAATGGACGGTTTCGAGGCTACGCGTCAAATTCGCGCCGGCAATGCAGGAGACGCTTATTGCGACATTGCCATTATTGCGCTTACCGCCAACTCTATGCAAGGCAACCGAGAAAAATGCTTGGCGGCAGGAATGAATGACTACCTCAGCAAACCCCTTCAGGCCAATCAGCTTTACTCAGCTCTTCAAAATTGGTTGCCGGCTGGAGAATCTAGCATTAGTGAACACAGCTCCCCAATAAAAACCGATGCCTCAGATCAACCACAGTGGGATTCGCAAGAATTGCTTAAGAGCCTATTCGGCAAGAGCGACCTAATGAACACATTACTAAACCGTTACCTTGAACAATTACCAGGCCGGCTGCAGGACCTGGAAACAGCAATAAAAAGAGACGACAGAGAATCGATTAAATTCCATGCGCATACGTTAAAAGGCGGCAGCGCCCAACTCAAAGTAAAAGCCGTAGCTGATATAGCCTTAAGCTTAGAGAAAACGTCGATGACTGCAAGCACTGAACAACTTGAAAATCTGTTATCTGATCTGTCGGGGCGAATCCAAGAAGCCACAAACAATATTCAAAAATACCTACAAGATGCGACATAACTTGACGCTTATGAATATCCGTTTTCTGTATTTACTGTTAGTGCTTTATTCAATTGGCGTACCAGCCAGTGCCAGTGAGATTGAATCTCTTACGCTGGAGGTGGTACACAGCCTGGATCACAGCGATTTCCCTATATTATTGAGCGAGTTCGAAAACAACAGCACTCACGCACTTGCCATTCGCCGCATCGATCCCGATGAATTGAAATCCCGACTGCTTATCTACGCCGATTCAGGTGAATTGCCAGATGTTATTATTGCTCCGTCGGATTTTCTCGGATTTCGGCATCACCTTTCTTTAACCCCAATTGAGCCAGATTGGATAACCATGCCAATGGATGACGAGCTACGCGCCACATCATCCATTGATGATAAGCTGTTCGGCCTGCCTATCCTTTCTGGCAACCATTTACTGCTATACAGCAATCACGACTTAGTTGCTACGCCAGCTTCGAGTTGGCAAGAACTCCGCCAACAACGCTCTTCGTTAAGCAAAGAAATCGCACTGATAGGCTGGAGTTTTATGGAGATGTTCTGGTTTGTACCTTTCGTTCATGGCTTTGGCGGCACTATTACCGTGGAGGATAAGCCAAGTCTAAATCAGCCCGCGATGGCTGAAGCTTTAAGCTTTGTCTGGACAATGGCACAATCTGGTGTACTGGATACTAAGTGCAACTATCAATGTCAACACAAAATGTTTTTAGATCGAAAGCTTGCTTACATCATAAATGGTGTATGGGCATACCGAGAGTATAAAAATGCACACGGAGATCGACTACGCGTCAACTCGATACCGACGATTAACAATAGACTAAGCCGACCATATTTTTCATCCATTGTCGCATTTGTACCTAAAAAAGACGTATCAGACAAAGAAGGCGATGCGATAAAATCACTTTTTCTTTTTATGCAATCCACACATTTCCAAAGGAAAATTTGGAGTGTGCTAAGTGATTTACCCGCACACCAACATGAGCTGAATTTCCTGCAAGAGCTAGATGACCCGGATATTAACGCCATCCTGACGGCACTGAGCGAAGCTGTGCCTATGCCCACCACTCGAAATATGTTGTATATATGGGAAGCAATGTCAATGGGTTACCGGCGTTTTGGAGGCGGCTCCCTCAATGCAAACGAGGCAGCAAATTATATGCAGGAGCGCGCTGAGCGCTATATAGACCGGAGTCAAAATGCGCCCTAAGAGCTTTTACAGCACTATACGCTGGCAAATTATAATTCTAACCCTCGTTCCCGCAATACTTTGCATGGGCTATTTACTGACCCTAAGCTACCGTAACACTGTTGATGAAGTTACTTACAAGCAGCACTTTCTTTCCGAACAAATTGGCTCACATATTCAGGAGCGTTTGTTTCATTCTCACGTAAATCTTCAGTTACTGGCATCTACCAAGCCTATTCAGGCCCTACCCGAAGACATAGTTTTTTCACAAATTGCGATCAATCTCATCCAGCGAGAAGTGGAACAATCTAAGGAGTTAGACGCCATCTTGGTAGTAGATACCCGTGGCGATATATCTGAAGCCTTTCCATTAAGTGGGTTTAGCTTAGGCGGGGCTGCGCTCTCAAACATCGCGCAACACACCGAACAACTTAATCAGCACAAAAGCGGGCCCTACCTCTATACGCTAAAGGAAGAAAATCGCCAGAAAGACCAAATTAAATTGGCATTGGCGCACCCCTTACTAAGACCAACCAATTCACTGGCGACCCCATATCGCCTGACGGGAGCCATAGTAGGCACTGTTGATTTGGAGCAACTGGCGAAACACATTGATCATTTAATAGGACTCAGTGGCTCACCCTATGAGTACAGGCTTACCATCAGCGGCCACCCCCTTATCACAAGCAATCAATTTACACTCGATCCAGACCTTACCAAGAGCTTTGCACTGTCGACCAGCGTACAGATTAACGGTACAGACGCTCAGAAAGTTCAGCTCGCTCTAACGTTACCCCGACTTCACACTATTAGCGTTATTCGCACTCAAATACTCTTAACAATGGGAATTTTGTTATTGACGATAATTTTTGTTGTTCTCTTTTCTCGATATTTTTTGAGCTCAGTAAAGAAACCTATGACGCAACTACTCGATATTTGCCGAGAGATATCGAGCGGGCACTTTCAGTTCCCCAGACGAAAGACTAAGTTCACCGAATTTGACGAACTCAGTAAAACCCTAAGTACGATGGCTTCGACCATTGAGACCCAAATTTCAGACTTAAAAAATGAAACCCTAAAATCGGAGCAAGCTGCAGCGGCCAAAAGCGAGTTTTTGGCCATCATGAGTCACGAAATTAGAACCCCTATGAATGGGGTTCTTGGCATGCTCCAGTCTCTGGAGAAAAGTACCACAGAGCCGCAAAATATCGATAAAATTTCGGTAGCCAAATTTAGTGCCAACGCGCTCTTAGATGTCATCAATGATATTCTCGATTTCTCCAAAATCGAAGCGGGAAAATTGGAACTGGAATCATTGGATTTCGAGCTGGTGCCATTTATTGACATGTTTGGTCGAATAGTAGCGCCACGAGCGCAAGAAAAAGGATTAGAGCTGATTATCGATACCAGTGGCCTCAATGTCTATGCCATCAAAGGGGACTCCTCCCGCCTTCAGCAAATACTGACAAACCTTGTCAACAACGCCATTAAATTTACTGAACAGGGTAGCATTCGTGTCACACTTCAAAGCACACAAGTGCAAGATAGAGTTGTTCTACAAATAAACGTAGAAGACACCGGCATCGGCATTACCGAGCAGAGGCAACAACACTTATTTCAACCCTTCACACAAGAGGACCCATCTACGACACGGCGCTATGGTGGCACGGGTCTGGGTTTGGCGATCTGCAAAAAATTGTGCACCATGATGAACGGAGATATTTCACTGACCAGCACCTTGGGTAACGGCAGCAACTTCAGTGTCCGTTTACAGGTATTGCCGGGTAACTCTAGCTCTTATGTAGAACCGACATTTCCCAAGCAAACGTATAGCGCTTACATTGTCTCCAATTCTGTATGGCAACAAGAGTGTATTCAGAATACCTTAAGTAATTGGGGGATTGAGACAACAGTACTAAACAACGAACAAGCAGTTCCCGACACGGATAGCACTATCATCGTAATCGATAACGCCAACCTCAAGAGAAGTAAAACGCAAGCTTCCACTTTTAAAAATGCGTTGGTCATCCTGTTAACACCGCAGGATGTACACATTACCATTCAGCAAGACAATTACCGGCAACTGACCAAACCTATGGCCACTGAAGCACTTTTTAATGCACTGTCGTTTTTACACGCACATGGAGGAACCCTGGGCACTCAGAAGCCAGAATCAACAGCCACACAAATACCCAGCTGGCCACCAAGCACTCGACTACTTCTGGTAGAGGACAATGAGATCAATCAGCAGGTATGTCTGCTGGTACTTGAGGAGATTGGATTAAGCGCCGAAATAGCCACAAATGGAAAACAAGCACTGGAAATACTGCAGCAGTCACAAGTCACAACACCTTTCAGTTTAATTTTGATGGATTGCCAAATGCCGGAAATGGATGGCTTTGAAGCCACCCGCCAAATTCGCTCTGGCAGCGTTCCCCATGTTTACCAGCACATTCCCATTATTGCTCTAACCGCTAACGCAATGGAGGGGGATCGTAGCCGCTGCATTGCTGCGGGCATGAGCGACTACCTCAGTAAACCATTACACAGTGCTGAATTACTGCGCTGCCTTAGCCAGTGGATTGCACCCAATCACAAATTTGAAGGTGAAGCCTCGTTAAGAAGCGAACTTACTGAGACTTCAGCTGCAGCGATATGGGATAGCAGCCAAGCCCTAAAGAGCCTATTCAATAAACCAGAAGTGCTAATCAAATTACTCAATATTTTTATCAGTGGTAGCGAAGAAAAGCGCCAGCAATTAATGACGGCATTTGAATCCAAAGATATTGGCACAATCGAGCTTGTCGCTCATTCGGTAAAAGGCAGTGCGGGTCAACTAAAAGCTCAGACTCTGGAGCGCTCCGCACAGACACTGGAAGCCTGTGCACGCTCAGAAAACTGGAGCGAGCTCAAGCGATATGTAGACCTTTTTCTAAGTGACTTGCAGCACACTGTCAATGCGTTTCAGGCATTTATGGATCAGCATTCCAACCATCATTCCGATTGATACTTCGGCAAAATAGAAGGTGAACCATCTGTCTGAGGCGCTCCCAATAGGTATAGATAACTATTGTGATTATGTTGAGCGGCGATTTGATCCAGATAACCGATGTTAGCGGGCAACTGGACTTTAGCGAGCGAGACTACCGTTGACGGGTGTTGCCATGCACCAACTGCAGACACTTCTTCTGCTGCAGCATAAATTAACGGCTCCAACTCCACAGGTACTGCATCAGGAACTTTGTCGGAAATTAGACGTTTGATATCGGCATAACCAAAAGGCACAACGTCCAGAGGGTTGATCACCGCGTAGTAGTTTTTCAGTGCGCCCACACCTGCGGCAAACGTTGGATTACCCGCTGTCGGTGGCGCAAAGGCATAGCCCGCCGCCTCGGCACCAAGACCAATGGAGCGGTTAACGTGATCAAACCAGGCCTGAAACATAGACACTAAACCAGCCCCCTGACTGTGCCCGGTCACGTACACGCGTTTTGCTTTAGCCCGATTACCTAAATACTCGCCTAAGGTCACCATCAAGCGGTCATCACGGGCGCACAACAGCGCTTTTTGTGCCTCGAGAAAGTGTGATGAGACTTTGGCGCCCTGTTGAGTTAGATAGGGGAAGTCATCCTGCCCGTCAGGTACATCCTCCCAAATACTCCCGGCCTCCTCTACGGTTCCACGCAGCACAATGGAGTAATCAGTGGTATCTGGGTTGTAGGCCAGATACATTAGGTTATCACCGTCACCATGTACTACCGGGCCCCATACCAACTGCCAACGCCCGGCAGTTGCATAGTCAGTGCGGCTTAGCGCTTGATTGAGTTTCTTGCGAACAGCCTCGATGGAGTGGCCCGAATCCAAATAGGCCAGCCCCGCTAATGTCATTTGAACGCCCGCAATTTCCTTACTAAATCCAGCCATATCCATAATCCCTGCTGATTTCGATATTGGTCCCATAAAAGCACTGCGGCGGCCTTAGGCCGCCGCAGTGTGATTCGTTCACTTAATATTAAGCTTGCAATATAATCTTCAATGGTGCTGCTAAAGACTAGCAAACTATCCGCGAATCGGCCAATTTAACCGTGCCTCTTTTTTGGAGAAATCCATTCTGCCAACTTAAACACGACCACGAAGAACAGTGGCACAAAGAAAATAGCCAGGAATGTCGCGGAAATAATGCCGCCTAAAACGGCCGTGCCTATGGCGTTCTGCGAACCCGAACCCGCACCTGTGCTGATGGCCAAGGGCGTCACCCCTAGCCCAAATGCCAGCGATGTCATGATAATGGGGCGCAAGCGCATTCGCACCGCTTCCATCGTAGCTTTTACCAAGTCCATACCATCTTCGTACAGCGCCTTGGCAAACTCGACAATCAAGATGGCATTCTTTGCTGAAAGACCAACCGTAGTCAGCAAACCCACCTGAAAATAGACATCATTCGACAGTCCACGGCCCATGGCAAATAACACGGCCCCGAGCACGCCGAGCGGCACAACAAGCATTACGGCAAATGGCACCGACCAGCTTTCGTAAAGTGCAGCCAAACAAAGGAACACCACCAAAATCGATAACGCATAGAGCATAGGCGCCTGATCACCGGATTCGCGCTCTTGTAAAGACATGCCGGTCCACTCATAGCCGAAGCCTGCTGGCAGCTTTGCCATTAAGGTTTCCATTATGTCCATGGCGCGTCCGGAGCTGACACCGGGAGCACCCTGCCCCTGTACATTGACCGAAGAGACACCGTTGTAACGCTCAAGCCGCGGCGAGCCGTAAATCCAGCGTCCGGTAGAAAACGCCGAAAATGGCACCATCTCGCCCTCGTTGTTGCGTGCGTACCAGTTGCCCACATCTTCAGGCATCATCCGAAAGGGTGCATCACCTTGCACATAAACACGCTTTATACGCCCCTGATCAATAAAGTCATTGACGTAGGACGCGGCCCACGCCGTGGAAAAAACACTGTTGATCTGCTCGATAGGAACACCCAGCGCCGACGCTTTTTCCAAATCCACATCCAGCTTGAACTGCGGCGTGTCTTCCTGACCATTGGGGCGCACAGCGGCCAATTCAGCTTCCTGCGAAGCCATGCCTAAAAGCTGATTACGAGCATTCATTAGCGCATCGTGCCCTTGCCCACCCAAGTCTTTCAGTTGCAAACTAAAACCCGAAGACGTTCCCAACTGGTTTATTGCGGGCGGCACAAACGCAAACACCATTGCTTCTTTAATAGTGGAGAAATAGCCCATAGCGCGCCCGGCCAATGACTGAACGTCCTGCCCGTCATCGGTGCGATCGTCCCAGTCCTTGAGCTTAACAAAAGCAATGCCATTATTTTGGCCACGACCACTAAAGCTAAAACCAATAACCGAAAACACCGAGTCCACCACTTCACTTTCCGTATTAAGGTAGTAATTCTCAATGCCATCCATTACGTCCATAGACCGCTCTTTAGTCGCCCCAACCGGCAATGTCATTTGGGTGAACATAATGCCTTGATCTTCGTCGGGCAAAAATGAACCCGGCAACCGACCAAACGTCACCACAAGCACCCCCACGATGGCAATATAGATGGCGAAAAAGCGACCGGTTCGGCCAAGAATATGGCTTACGCTTTTTTGATAACCAGTGGATGACCGGTCAAAGAAACGATTAAACCAACCAAAAAAACCACCCTTGTCAAAATGCCCGTCATCACTAGGCTTTAACATGACCGCACACAAAGCTGGCGTTAGCGTTAGTGCCACCAAAACTGATAGCCCCATCGCAGACACGATGGTTATGGAAAATTGGCGATAGATAACCCCGGTTGAACCGCCAAAAAACGCCATAGGTACAAATACAGCTGACAACACCAAAGCAATGCCAATCAATGCACCGGTAATTTGCCCCATGGATTTTCGCGTTGCCTCGCGCGGCGGCAGCTTATCCTCATGCATTACCCGCTCGACGTTTTCCACCACGACAATAGCATCGTCCACCAGCAAGCCAATCGCCAGCACCATAGCAAACATGGTCAGCGTGTTAATGCTAAAACCAAAAGCCTCAAGAATCGCAAAGGTACCTAACAAAACAACGGGTACGGCAATGGTGGGAATGAGTGTCGCGCGAAAGTTTTGCAGGAACAGGTACATAACCAGGAACACCAACACGACCGCTTCAATCAAGGTGTGAACCACGCCTTCAATGGATAGCTTTACAAACGGTGTAGTGTCGTAGGGATAGGCCACTTCCAGCGAGTCGGGGAAGAATGGCTGTAATTCATCTATGCGTTCGCGAACGCCATCGGCCGCTTCCAGAGCATTGGCGCCCGAGGCCAAAGTAATCGCTAATCCCGTGGCTTGCTGTCCGTTGAGCTCGGTTTCAAACTGATAGTTTTCCCCACCAAGTTCAACACGCGCTACATCACCCAATCTGACTTGCGAACCGTCTTCATTGACCCGCAACAGAATATTGCGAAACTCTTCTGGTGATTCGAGGCGTGATTGCACCACAATACTGGCATTCACATCCTGGCCGGGCACTGCCGGCGCACCGCCGAGCTCACCCGCTGCTATCTGTACATTTTGGGCGCGAATGGCTTGCACCACATCCAGCGTTGTCATTTTAAACGTTGCCAACTTGTCGGCATTGAGCCACACCCGCATCGCGTACTGGGAGCCAAAGATAGTGATGCTACCCACACCACCCACACGGCTCAGTGGCTCGCGCACATTTGCGGCCACGTAGTCGGCGATGTCGTACTTATCCAGACTGTTATCGTTCGAGACAAAACCCAAAACCAATAAAAAGCCTGCCGATGATTTGCTAACCCGAATACCCTGTTGCTGCACTTCCTGAGGCAGCAAAGTCATAGCGCCCTGCAGTTTATTTTGCACCTGTACCTGTGCAATATCGGGGTCCGTTCCGGCCTCAAAGGTCACCGTGGTTTGTCCCACGCCCGACGAATCACTGGTCGACGACATATACTGCACATTATCGATACCCGTGAGGTTTTGCTCGATAATTTGAGTGACGGAATCTTCAACCACTTTCGCCGATGCGCCAGGGTAAACCGTTCTAATTTCTACTGAGGGGGGGGCCACCTCTGGGTACTGGGAAATAGGCAGGGTATTGATTGCCAGCAACCCCGCCAACATAATAATGATCGATATCACCCACGCGAATACGGGGCGATCAATAAAAAACTTCGCCATGAATTACTCCCCCTGTGTGCCCACTTCAACAGCGTTGACT
The DNA here is from genome assembly GCF_030518155.1 of Gilvimarinus gilvus. Taxonomy (GTDB): domain Bacteria; phylum Pseudomonadota; class Gammaproteobacteria; order Pseudomonadales; family Cellvibrionaceae; genus Gilvimarinus; species Gilvimarinus gilvus. Next base: position 22,820 of record NZ_JAULRU010000319.1, read on the forward strand.
TTGGCACCGGGCTTGATTTTTTGCAGCCCCGCGACAACCACTCTGTCACCCGCGGCCAAACCGCTTTCAACGAGCCACTGGCTACCAACCGCGCGCGAGGCGACCACAGTGCGCGACTCAATTTCACTGCTTTCATTGACAACCAGCGCTGTCGCGTTACCTTCGCGGTCACGCGTCACACCGCGTTGGGGAACCAGTACTGCGTTGTCGTGCACCCCCTCATTAACTTCTGCACGAATAAACATACCCGGCAATATCAGGCTGTCGGGATTTGGGAACAAGGCGCGCACTACCACAGTACCGGTAGTTTCATTCACACTCATATCTGAAAACTGGAGTTGCCCTTCATGTTCATAGACCGAACCATCGTCCAAAATTAGACGCACGCCCGGTGATTCTGACTGAGAGATTTTGCCCTGCATCAGCTGACGGCGCATTTGCAAAATGCGTTTAGCCGGTTGGGAAACATCAATGTAGATAGGATCCATTTGATGGATAGTCGCCAAAACTTGCGACTGTCCAGCCGAGACCAGCGCACCTTCTGTTACCGATGAAACACCGATACGACCACTAACCGGCGCTTTTACTTTGGTATAGCGCAAATCGATTTCCGCCGTTTGCAAAGCGGCCTGACTCACCGCCACATCGGCTTGTGCCTGCTCAAATGTGGCCAGGGCATCGTCGTACTCTTGCTGGCTTACCGCTTTTTCTTTAATCAGGTTTTTATAGCGCGTCTCGCGCGCTTGTGCTGTGGAAAGATTCGCCTGAGCGCGCTGCAGTTGGGCCCGGGCGTTCGCGGCCGCGGCTTCATATCGGGCCGGGTCGATTTGGTAGAGTTGCTCACCCATCTCCACTTCGGCGCCTTCGGTAAACAGACGTTTTTCAATAATGCCACTGACTTGCGGGCGCACCTGAGCTTTCCGGTAAGCGACCGCGCGACCAGGCAGTTGGTTACTCAGCTCAACTCGCTGCTCCTGCAAAGTCACCACCGATACCTCTACCGGCCCCCCGGCGGGCATCATGCCGCCACCGCCTTGTTGTTCTTCACAAGCCGCCAGCACTACCAATGCCAATGCTGCGGCGATGGTGATACGCCCAACTCGGGCCCATTTTCCTAGACTAACATTAGCGAACATCTCTTACTCCTGACCATGTGGGCCTGTATTGCATGGTGAATGACGATAAAGTCAACGATGAACAAACGTTCATTATCACGCAAGTCGAATCCGATTACGCGTCGAATAACAAAACTTTGAAAGTGTAAGGGCTTATTTACACTGTGAGCCTGCCACTCACGGTGTTAAGCGTTACTTGAGCCCTGGGGATGACGCTGAATAGCATCCCAGCAAGCATCAATAATGGCATCTAGCATGTCATTACTGACATCAACCAAACCGAGAAAGTGCTCTCTGGCCAGATTACACAGCGGGTCGATACACAGCGCAGACAGTACCTCATCGGGTAAGTCTTTTAACTCTTTAGAATCCCGACCAACCTGATACATGTCGCTGATAGGCTTAACCGGATCGAAAACCTCGTCCCGACGGTCTAAAAGAGCGCGCATATCGTCGCTTTTACTGCCGAACAAAAGATCGGGCGGCATTGAGTCAAACTGACTTTTGCTCATCATAATTTCGGGTGATTTCAAACTAAAGCGCCATAAATTGCGCGCGATTTGGCAATACTGAGCCTTCAGCGGTCCACTGCCATCGACGTCTGCCAACAGCTGGCGACCGACCTCGACAATAATATCCTGGTGAAGCTGCTGAATTAGGTCTTCTTTATCGCAAAAATAAAGATATATCGTACCGGCCGCCACCCCTGCTCGCTCCGCCAACTGCTTCATGGAAAATCCATGAAAGCCCCGCTGAGATAGCAGGCAAAGTGTTGCATACAAAATTGCCCGGCGCTTGTCGTCAGCCATAGATCTCGTCACACCCAATGAACATTCATTCATTTTATACCGACTCACACCTCAGGTAAAGCAGGTTCATGCCGGGAATCTCTAGTATTTACACAAGAACTGTTAAGCTAATTAAAGCCGCTTGTTGGTACATGAAGGCGTCTGCTTAAATTCAAATATCTATAATAATTATGAGTAGCCACATGAAACACTCTATGAACCCTTCTCGCCGCCGGGCGATGAAATCTCTGGCCGGGCTTATGGGGCTTGGGCTTGGTGCCGGGCAACTACAGGCACTGGCAGCATTCGAGCCGGCAAAAGACCAACCAAGCCAGATATTTAACCTCAGCCAAACTGTGTGCGCGCAAGCGCTGGCCAACGTCATAATTCCAGCAACGCAAACACCGGGCGCCGGTGATATAGGCGTTCACAATTATGTCGACCATCACCTTCATGCCTGCGGCAGTGATCAGGAAAAGGGCCTGGTCACAGCGATGTTCGACAAACTCGATCAAATTGCGCAAAAAACGTTCGCTGAAAGATTTTCCAGCATCACGTCCGAGCAACAAAACGAATTCACTCAAGCACTGGCGAATGGCCAATTACCCTTCAGCAATAGCGATAAAAGCGGTTTTGCTTTGTATAAGCAGCTGGTCGTCTTCGGCTATTACACCAGCGAAATAGGCGCCACCCAAGAGTTGAGTTACCTGCCGATACCGGGAGGTTTTGACGGTGACTACACCTTTGCCGAGGCAGGCAAGGCTTGGTCCCTGCAACCTTTTATTTAACCTACCGGAATTTCGCTATGAGCAATTCACCTTATATTCAAACCGCCAATGAACCTTTCGACGCTATTGTGGTGGGCTCCGGTATCACCGGTGGCTGGGCTGCAAAAGAGCTTACAGAGAAGGGACTAAAGACACTTTTGGTTGAGCGGGGCCAAGCGGTCGAGCACCGTAAAGATTACGTCGGTGAAGGCGTCAAAGCCTGGGATATGCCCCAGCGCGGCCGCGTCGACAAAAAACGGGTCGACGAGCAACATTCCATACAACAAGAGTGCTACGCCTTTAACGACGCCACCAAACAGTTTTTCGGCAACGATCGCGACTACCCCTATCAACAAGAAAAGCCCTTTTCCTGGATTCGGGGCAACGCCTTCGGTGGCAAGTCCCTGCTCTGGCATCGTCAAAGCTACCGCTGGAGTGACCTGGACTTTGCAGCCAATCAAAAAGACGGTCACGGCGTCGACTGGCCCATTCGCTACAAAGACGTCGCCCCCTGGTACAGTTATGTGGAAAAGCATGCGGGCATTAGCGGATCGCGGGAAAATCTCGCCGTACTGCCAGACAGCGAATTTTTGCCGGCGTTTGAGTTTAATCAAGTAGAAAAGGACATCAAAAAGCGCATTGAAAAGCGCTACCAAGACCGCAAAATGATTATAGGTCGCTGCGCTCACCTGTCCGAGCCTGCACAACACCACGTAGAGCAAGGTCGTTACAAATGCATGGCGCGCAACGAGTGCCAAAAAGGCTGTTCTTTTGGCGCTTACTTTTCAACCCAAAGCTCCACGTTACCCGCGGCTCTGAAGACCGGTAATTTATCGATTGCCACCGACAGTGTCGTGCACAGCGTCATCTACGACGATAAAACCAATCGGGTCACCGGCGTTCGGGTTATCGATGCCGAAACATTAGAGACGCGTGAGTACTATGCCAAAGTAGTTTTCCTGTGCGCCTCGACCCTGGGCACGACCCAAATTATGCTTAACTCCAAAAGCGACGCCTTCCCTACCGGCATTGCCAACTCCTCTGGTGCGCTTGGCCACTACTTAATGGACCACCTGTACGGAGTAGGCGCTACCGCCGATGTAGAAGGGTTCCACGATGCCTACTACAAAGGTCGCCGCCCGACCGGTATTTACATTCCGCGCTTTCGCAATGTTGAAAAGCAGGATGCCAACTTTTTACGCGGCTACTCTTTCGCGGGTAATGCCCGGCGCGACAGTTGGCAATCACTAGCCAATGGCCCACTGTTCGGCCTCGATCTAAAAGAAAAGATTCGCAACGCCGGGGATTGGCATTTTCGCATGAACTGCTCCGGCGAAATGCTGCCACACTACGACAACCATGTTCGTCTGCACGATAAGCAAACCGACAAATGGGGCATTCCTCAGCTAATCATGCACTGCGAGCGGCGAGAGAACGAAGAAAAAATGATTGCCGATATCGCCAAAACCTCGGTAGAAATGCTTGAGTCCATTGGCCTTAAAAACGTGAAGTCTTTTAACAACCCCTACACGCCCGGGCTTGCTATTCACGAAGTGGGCACGGCGCGCATGGGGCGGGACCCAAAAACTTCCGTATTGAATGGTTACAACCAGAGCCACGACATTCCCAACCTGTTTGTTACCGACGGCGCCAGCTTTGCCTCCAGCGCCTGGCAAAACCCCTCTCTAACCTTTATGGCCCTCACCGCGCGGGCCTGTGATTACGCGGCTAATGCGCTTAATCGAGGAGAGATTTAACATGAGAAAGAGAGGGGTAATTCCCCTCCCCTTCTCATCACACAGACTGCGACATAAGAATATCTTGCGTGAGCCAAGTTGGTCATTGGGTTAATATCGGCTAGAGGCTTTCATACTTGAATTTCTGTCCACTCAAGGCAGCTTCGTACATCAGGCCACCTTTGGCATGGGTAAATACCGCGACACCATTGTTATACTTTGCTCTTTGCACACCAGCGTCATCAGAGGTGCCGGAGGCACCTGCCGCCATCCCGGTAGTACCCACTTTGGCGCTGGCACTTGCGGTAATTGCCACAGCACTGGCCTGAGCGCCAAACTCAAACTTGCCCGTTTGAAAACGCTGTAAATCGGCCTTGGTGGCAAAGAAGATTATCTCGCTAAAAGCTTGCCCTCCCAACTGCATACCGATACTGAGTTGAGTCATACTGGTATTGCCAACATGACGATTGCTTTCATACACACGCCCCTTGCCGTGCGCGCCACCAATGCCAATTGCGCCTTTGCCAATGGTCGGAAACACCGCGTACCCGTGCGCACTTTGAAAAAAGTCCTGTACTTGAGCGGAATTTTTAAAGGTATTTACAGTAGCCTGATAAGGGTCTTGCGCACTCGATACGCCAGCCCAAATGAATAGCACTGCGACGCTGATGACTCGAAACATATGGCACTCTCTTTTGGTTAAGATAAGGATTGAGCAGTAAACAGCAGCCAAATTGGCTGAACATATTTGAATATTCGGACAGTTTACCCCGCAAGTGGTTCTATGGCCTAATAAGTAGGCGTGAAGCAACGCACAGTAAAATTACCTTTTAAGGGCACAATTTTTCTACTTCAGTTAAATGGAATATGACGAAAATACTCTTTGAACACCACAGCTTGCCCGTACCCACAGGTAAAAATGTGCTGGATACGTTGCTTGAAGCAAACCAACAAATCCCCTACAGTTGCCGCCAGGGTGTATGCCAGTCTTGTTTGGTTAAAGTCGAGACCGGATTCATTCCGCCCCAGGCACAGGCTGGCCTAAGCAGTGATCAAATCAATAAAAAACTGATACTTAGTTGTAGCTGCTACCCCGACTCGGATATGGAGTTACAACGTTACTCCCCCAAAGATGATTTAATCACCGCGCAGGTAGCCAGTAAACGCCTGTTGCGGCCTGACATACTGGAACTAAAACTAGACGCCAAACTTAAATTCCGGGCGGGACAATACGTCACACTGTGGCGCGATGAGCAAATTGCCCGAAGTTTTTCCCTGGCGAGCATGCCCGATGAGCGCTTTTTGAGCTTTCACATGGATATTCGACCCAATGGCCTATTCAGCCAGTGGGCCCATAAAACACTCAAAGTGGGAGATACACTTGGGCTACAGGGGCCCATTGGCGAGTGTTACTACCAAGGCAATACAGATCGTCCGTTACTGCTTGCGGCAACCGGCACGGGAATAGCGCCATTAGCCGCAATCGCACAAGACGCACTAAACCGGGGCCACGAGGGCGACGTTCACTTTCTGGCCTGCGCCCGCCATTTTGACTCACTTTACTGGAGCCATGAATTACAGCGCTTAGCCAGAAGTCACCCTCAGTTTAAGCTCAGACTGCTAGCCTTGGAGGGCCCACCGCCCCATGGCGGCGAAATTGCCGATGTTTACTCATTAATTCGCAATGAATTTGCGCCTTTGAACGATTTTGAAGTTTACATCTGCGGCGCTGCCAGCTTTGTTGGCAAGTTGCGAAAACAGTGCTTTCTCGCCGGAGTAAAGCCCCGCAATGTATTTTGCGACGCCTTTGAGGCAGGTGGCTGACAAGACGCAAATGACTGATTACACTGGGCACTCCAAAAATGATAAAAATGTGAGAGCCCACCATGGACCTGTTAGCCATAGCAGCCACAATTGCCCTGTTAATCAGTTTAATTGTCTGGCTTAAACTTCACCCCTTCATCGCCTTTTTAATTGCATCACTATTTGCAGGTTTTGCCCTTAAGTTACCGGCCGATCAAATTCCCGGCATCATCGAACAGGGCATTGGCAACACGTTGGGCGGCCTAGTCGGCATTGTCTGTCTGGGCGCCATGTTCGGTAAGCTGATCGCTGTCAGCGGCGCGGCGCAGAAAATCGCCAATGTACTGATACAGTTTTTTGGGCAGCGTATGATCACTTGGGCGCTGATGCTTACCGGCTTTATTGTCGGCATTCCTCTCTTTTATAACGTGGGGTTTGTGCTCCTTGTGCCATTGGTGTTTTCAGTGGTGTATCGCTCAAAATTACCCGCGGTTTACCTGGGCATTCCCTTGCTTGCTGCGCTGTCTGTGACTCATGGTTTTTTGCCGCCACACCCCTCTCCCACCGCAATGGTACCTATGTTCAATGCCGACATTGGTACTACCCTGCTTTTGGGGCTTTTGGTGGCCGTGCCTACCATGATCGTGGCCGGCCCACTGTTTGCGATGACACTGAAGAACATACAGTCCAAGCCACTTGAAACCTTCCTTCCGGCAGAACTGAAGGACACCGAACTGCCCAGCACCTGGAATAGTTTTATCACCGCCCTATTGCCCGTTGTTTTGATTGCAAGCTCTGTCGCGCTACCTAAACTCGCCAGCAACGAGCAACAAACGCAGTTACTGCAATTTATCAGTAATCCACTGGTGGTTATGCTGCTAGCCCTACTGGTCGCCACTTACACCTTGGGTATTAAACGTGGAACCTCGGTGACAAAGTTAATGGTGCACTACGGCGAGGCGGTAAAGGACATTGCGTTGATTGTTCTGATTGTCGCCGGTGCCGGCGCTCTTAAGCAGGTATTTATTGCCAGTGGCGTGAGCCAAACATTGGCCGAACTGCTCAACGGCGTGGACATAAATCCGTTACTGTTGGGCTGGCTCATTGCGACAATCATCCGGATTTGCCTGGGGTCAGCTACGGTTGCGGGCCTAACGGCCGCGGGCATTATGGCGCCTGTCGTAGCGGCAACGGGCGCCAACCCCAATTTAATGATTCTAGCCATTGGCGCTGGCAGCTTAATGTGTTCGCACGTTAACGACTCCGGCTTCTGGATGTACAAAGAATATTTTAACCTCAGCCTTAAACAAACCTTGATGTCCTGGACGGTAATGGAATCAATTGTCGGTGTCGTCGGTATTGTGGGCGTTTTGGTCATTAATGGGTTAATCACTTAAAACTTAGCGCGCAAGCGAGCGGCACTGGCGTTCGCTTGTAACTTTTACTCGAAAATGGCGCCAGAAACCTGTAAAATCAGTTATCAAAAGCGTCTCTTGGCTGTTTACAGAAAAGGGAGCCAATAACATCAATCAGGGATTTAGCGATCACTCGGCACTATGAAACCGACTATTAAAGATGTAGCTAAACTCGCCGGCGTTTCCTTCAAAACAGTATCGCGTGTTGTAAACAACGAAGGCACCGTTGGGCAAGACCTGCAAGATCGCGTGTGGAAAGCAATTAAACAGCTTAACTATAGCCCCAACCTGTCAGCACGTGGGCTGCGCGGTGCCGCCTCATCCATTGGGTTTATCTACGATAACCCCAACAGCAACTACGTTATTGATATGCAGCGCGGCATTCTCGATGAGTGCCGCAAGCAAGGCTACGAACTGGTCATTCACCCTTGCGATGCTAAAAATCATTCAATTATTCAAGAAGTACTGGACATGATCGATCGCAGTCGCATCGGTGGTCTGGTATTGACCCCACCCATCTCCGAGAATCAAGATATTCTCAAGGCTATTGCCGAGCGTGACGTTAAGTTTGTACGGGTATTATCTGGCTCCAGTGCACCGGATGAACTGTCACCGTGTGTATACATTGACGACCGCAATGCAGCCTATGCGATTACCGAACATTTAATTAATTTGGGCCACCAAGACATTGCGTTTTTGGGCGGGGACGAGGAGCACCAATCCAGTGGCGAGCGCCTTGAGGGCTATAAAAAAGCATTGATAGATCACAACATAAAATTTTCAGATAGACGTGTGCTGCCCGGCAGTTATTCGTTTGAGTCGGGGGTTGAACGTACCCGTATGTTGCTTTCAAGCCCAGGTGTACGTCCCACAGCAATTTTCGCCTGTAACGATGAAATCGCTGCCGGCACTTTGTTCGCGGCACGTATTCAGGGCGTTGATGTTCCCAACCGGCTTTCTATTGCCGGCTTCGAGGACAGCCCCTTCTCTCGTCAGGCATGGCCAAATTTAACCACAGCCGCGCAGCCAACCAGTACTATTGCCCAGAAAGCGGCGAACCTACTGATAAAATCTCTGCGCAATGGGAAAAAGGTAGAAAGCGAAGGCTTCTACCCGGAGCTTATTGTGCGCGAGTCCACGCAGGCTCCCTAATTCGCCCCCCAATATAGCTACCGCATTGCGCTTACAGACTGCTTGACATAAAAAAGGCCCGAAGGGCCTTTTTTTAGATCGAAATAACAATTTTTTTCTTGTCCATCCACCAAGCCACTAGCCAAAGAATGGCGACGTGAATCAAAGCAAAGGCAAGAGAGGCGTTGTATTCATTAAGGAAACTATTAAAGGCTTGAAAAATAAACTGATACAACGATTGGCCGTCAACACTGAAAAGATAGTAACTTTTCACCCAGACAATACTAAGAATATATATAAACAGTGGATTTTTACCCAACTGAGCAAACCCAACTTCGAGTGACCTTGCCAAGCTTAATTTTTCAAGCTGGACCAAAGCCAACAAAACCAAAATAGCAGCGCCACTTGTCAACAAGACAAAGGAACTGGTCCACAAGGATTTGTTGATTGGGAAAACCTGATGCCACGTTAAGGCGACGGCAATACTGGCTACTGCGACTATCACTAACTTAATCTGGGCCTTTGCTTTATTTTCGCTGGCAATCAGCATCCGCGCCGCCTCAAACCCGAAAATTACATTGACGATCGCAGGGAATGTACTCAGCACCCCTTCGGGGTCAAAAGCCAAGCCTTTGCCTTGCCACAGATGATCGGCACCCAGCACTGCCAAGTCAATCTGCCGTACTATATTGCCAGTCAGGCCATAAGGATCGTCAACTAAATTCATCAAACCCCAGTAGCCCAATAGTAATGTAGCGCTGATCATCAAGCGCGCAACACCGGGCAGCCACACAATAAAAGCAGCCGCGCAATACGCCAAGGCTATACGCTGCAGCACTCCGAGAATTCTAAGCTCGTCGACACTGCCACTAAACGGATAAAAATTCAGCAACAACCCAATCAAAAACATGAGCGCGGTGCGTTTAATTATTTTTACGGTGCGAACACTATAGGGAATGCTAGCTTGCGAACGGTTGGAAAAAAACATCGCCGAGCCAACAATAAACAAAAAGAAAGGAAATATATAATCTGTGAAGGTAGCGCCATGCCAATCGGCATGCAGTAGTGGCGCGTAGACGTAAGACCAGGAACCGGGGGTATTGACTAACACCATCAATGCCAACGTTAGGCCACGCATGGCATCGAGAGCGACATACCGTTGCTTCGCCATAAAAAATCTCCCAGTTTTGGTCGAACAGGAGCGCCACTGGCACATGGCCCGACATGTTATTGTTTACTTTTTTATATCGCCGTCAACCTGCTCTTACCAACGAGCAAGTTTAGTTTATGCAGTAGCCAAGTTGACCTCTAGATTGAACGAAAGGAAAGTTACTCGGCGACTGCTTTTAACTCTGTCTCAAATCGGCTGCGAGCATAATGCACTGCACCAAACTCTGGCTGATTCAAAGGTTTTGACATTTTCTCAGCGATATCTTTATCCATCCAGTCCACAATGCGCTGTGAAACGCCGCCAAGCATTGCCATACGCGGAGGGTTGAGTTCCCAAAGCCTACGAGCAACATCGGTCAAATACTTCGCGCCCTCCTGAACAATCTTAAGCGCAATTTCATCGCCTTGCTCGGCAGCGGTAAATACCAGCGGTGCCATTTTGGCGTAATCGCTCGATTTGGCTCCGCTTAGTCTCTCCACAATCATAATGCCGCGCGCCTGCAATTGCTCTGCCACCAACTCAGTCATCGCTGTCTTGGGGCCAAGTTCATCCGAGTCCAGCAATACTGCTTTAATACACTCCAGCCCCATCCAGGCGCCGCTGCCGATATCACCTAAGGGGAAACCGTGAGCTCCCAAGGTTAACGACTCGTTACCCACGTGCGCAAAACCACACGAACCCGTTCCCGAGACAATAACAGCCCCGTCGTCTTGGCTGTGCGCAGCAACGCACGCAATATGAAGGTCGGTAGTCAGATACTGGGCATAGTAGGGATGGTCCCACTGCTTGACGATTGTGTATAAACTGGGGACGTTTACGCCGGCAAGACCGAGGCCTGCGACGATGCGAGATTTATCTTCGGGTTTTAAACCTGCCGAACGCAATGCATTATCACTGGCATTAACAATCGACTCTAAAGCGCGAGCTACACCGTGATAAGGGTTTGCAGGGCCGCCATTGCCTTCGCCAATGACTTGATTATTCTGATCAACCAGTATGGCGCGACACTTGGTACCGCCTCCATCAACGCCTAAATAAAGCAGGTTTTCGGTTGCTGGTTGAGAGCCCATGATATCCTCGTTATATATTCTTAGTATGGCCAATCGCCGGAACGGTTCGCAGTCTACAGCAGCGCCCCGTTAAAAAACTAGGTAGTGCTGGCACCCCGATTTAAAAAGATGGTTGGTGCCCGTGGGCACCAACCATAAGGAGAGCCATGATAGATGATACATACAGTCCTTGCGTATCGCGCAATGTCTTCCCTGTCACTGCGATTCGGTCGGCCACCGTCAAAATGCCCATAATAACGACAGCCGATCCAAATTCTTTTGTTGCCCTTCGTTTTCTCAGCCTGCTGGACAACGTTGTCCGATACCTCAACTTTAGGCCTGAGAGACAACGTTGTCAAGCATTATTTTTGATCAAGCCAATATTGCTTCACCATATGTTTTTCATATAATTCAACAAGTTAAGAGATATTTGGGCTATTTAACAAACTTTATTACGCTCACAATTGGCGTTTTGGGTCTCAAACTGGTCCATATTCGCGGCCAGTCACGCAGCAGCGTGTGATGCGCGATTCGCCCCAATTACCGAAACCTGAGCTATATAGGGTAGGTAATCACGAAGGTGTTAAGCCGCGCTCAACAAAGCGAACTTTGTTTAATATTATTATTCGCAAACAATGCGTGAGCTGAGCCTCGGATTGTATCGTCGTCATAGTCCTATCAGGTGGCAAATGGTAAACTCGCGGCCCTTTTTAATGACGCCCTGATACGGAAAAACAAACAATATGTGGTACAAGAACTTAAGAGTTTTCCGCCTGCAAGACGAATTCACCCTAACTCCGGAGGCTTTGGCGGAGCACCTGGAGTCCGCTGAGTTTGTTCCTTGTGGCAAGATGGATCTATCGCGCTATGGCTGGGTATCACCGCTCGGACCAGACGGCCAATCTCTGGTACACGCTGCCAACGGCCTGATTGCTCTGTGCGCAAAAAAGCAAGACAAAATTCTTCCCGCTGGTGTCATCAAAGAACAATTGGAAGATGCTATTCGCGACATCAAAACCAAAGAAAGCCGACCGGTAAGCCGCAAGGAGCGGGAGCACTTGAAGGAGGAGATTACTTTCTCTTTATTGCCGCAGGCTTTCGCCAAATCAAGCGTCGATCATGCCTACATTGATACCGCGAACCGTTTACTGATTATCGACACCGGCAGCGCCAACCGGGCCGAAGAACTGATTAGCACCCTGCGCGAAGCGCTGGGATCTCTGCGCTGTATCCCTCTTTCACCTCACAACGCCGTCACCAATACACTTACCCATTGGCTTAAAGGTGGCAACCTACCCGCGGACTTTACTCTGGGCGATGAGTGCGAACTCATGTCCAGTCAGGATGAGCGTATCATTCGTGGCAAAAAACTCGACCTACTCGATGAGCAGCTCACTCAACATCTGGACACCGGCATGTTTGTGAGCAAACTTGCCATCCACTGGAAAGAGACCATTAGCTGCGTCGTTGACGATCAATTTTGCTTTAAGCGTGTGAAATTTGCCGATTCCTTGCTGGAAAGAGCCGGCGACCGCTCACCTGACACTCTGGCCGAACAGTTTGATCATGAGTTTGCCATAATGGGGCTAGAGCTAACCGCATTCATCAAGGCCGCCCTGCACGCATTTGGCGGCGAAGCCGAAGGAGAGTTCACATGAAGCTGTATGGAAGCTACACCTCCCCCTATGTCAGACATTGCCGTATTGTTTTATCGCAGATTGGCGAGGACTTCGAGTTTATCGAGACAGATCGCGCGGGAAGCGCGATCAAATCACCCACCAAACGGGTACCGTTTTTAGAAGATGGTAACATTTGCCTCACCGACTCCAGCGCTATCGTCAAGTATTTGCGCGAAAAGGCTAACACCCCATTCTTGCCCGATATTGCCGATTACGACAGTTACTGTTTAACCAACACCGCTCTGGATGCCGCCGCCAATGTGTTCTTTCTGGAGCTGGACGGTGTTGGGCCAGCACAAAGTGATTATCTAAAGCGTCAAGCTGATCGTATTAAATCGAGCCTTGACGCTCTAGAGCTGAAAAACCTGGCTGAAAAAGCGCCGTACAATGACTTTGAACTCAAGCTAGGCTGTTTTTTGGATTGGGGGCTGTACCGCGAACGAATCTCCCTGAAAAGCTATCCAAATTTGCAGGTATTTTTACAGGGTATAAAGCAATATCCCTACTTTGCGGCGACAACGCCTCCACCGCTTTAGGCAATGACTGTCGTAAATCAAACAAGCGCCAATTTATCCCAAATTTAACGGCGTACGGCTGGGGCTAGTTTCTCGATTCGGGTATAGTCTTAAATAACTCGCGACACAGTACAAAGAGGGGCTACACCTTGCAAAACAGTAAAGTCAAAAACATCGTAATTGTTGGTGGCGGTACAGCAGGTTGGATGACGGCCGCCTCTTTAGCTCACAACCTAAAGATTGACGGCCTTAAAATCAGCCTGATCGAATCCGAGGAAATTGGCACGGTGGGCGTTGGTGAGGCCACCATTCCCAGCATTCGTAGCTTTAATGACTCGCTCGGTATCGATGAAGTTGAATTTCTGCAAAAAACGCAAGCTTCGTTTAAGTTAGGCATTGAGTTTCGCGACTGGCGTGAACTGGGCTCGAGTTTTTTCCACCCCTTTGCCGATTATGGGATTGACTTGGCAGGTATTCCCTTCCACCACCACTTGAATCGATTGCGCAGCACTGGACAAAACGTAGACATTGCGGATTTTTCATTCCCCACGCAACTGGCGAAGCAAAATCGCTTTGCCCAGCCCCACCCTAACCCACCGTCTCCTTTAGCCGATTACGGCTATGCCTATCATTTCGATGCAGGTCGCTACGCGTTGTTTCTACGCAATTACGCGGAACAGCGCGGCGTCGTACGCATAGAAGGGAAAATTGAGCATATCGAACAAAACGATAACGGGGACGTTGCGACATTGACAACTGAGTCTGGTCAAAGCGTCAGTGGCGAACTTTTTATCGACTGTTCAGGTTTTCGGGGTTTGCTCATTGAGCAGACCTTAGCAACCGGCTACGACGATTGGCGCCATTGGTTGCCTTGTGATAGGGCTATTGCGGTGCAGAGTGAAATGGGTGGAGAGATTACTCCATACACCCGAACCACGGCAAAAGATTCAGGCTGGCAGTGGCGAATCCCCCTGCAACACCGAACGGGGAATGGTTATGTTTATGCCAGTGATTTCTGCACGCCCGATCGCGCCGAAAAAACATTATTAGATGGCCTCGACGGCGCCCCGATTACCGAACCTCGCAAGTTTGAGTTCGTTACCGGAAAACGTAAGAATATATGGAACAAGAATGTCTTTGCCATTGGATTGTCTGGCGGCTTTCTGGAACCACTGGAGTCCACCAGCATCTCATTGATACAAACCGGTATCAGCAAACTGCTGAATTTTTTTCCATACCATGGCATTAATGAATGGGATCAGGCTGAGGTTAACCGGCAGCACAGCCACGAGTTTGAGCGTATTCGAGATTTTCTAATCCTGCACTACAAGGCCACGAAACGCGACGACTCGCCCTTCTGGCGCCACTGTCAAAGCATGGAAATCCCCGAAACCTTGCAGTTAAAAATGGCACTGTTTGAAAATCGTGGTCATGTGATGATGCTGGAGCCCGAAGCCTTTGAACGCGACAGCTGGGTCACTATGTACTGCGGCTATGAAAAATACGCTGCTGATTACGACCGCCGCGCCGACACGATATCCGATAACGAGCTGAACGCTCAGCTTGAGAAGATGAAACAATCCATTGCCAGCGCGGCTAGCCAACCCCTTAGCCACAGTGAGTTTATTCGTCGCCACTGCGCGGCACCGAAACCAGATTGACTGCCCAACGCGTGCAAGCCAGCCTTATTTAGGTGCTGGCGCGGCACAGTGCTGGCGGATAAACTCTTCGTGGCTGGGCGCTGAATTTACCGCTGAGGCAACCGCGTTGCGCATGTCCTCTAGGGCTTTTTGCAAATACTCAGGGCTCATCCGATCGATACGCTGATCGTACTTTTCGGGTAGATAGTTAAAGCCATCGTAAATAGCTATCCAACTGGGCGGACCGAATATCTCTATTGGATAGCGAATAAGCTCTCCCCGCTCACGAAACGCGGCTACTTTTTCCGCCAGTTTGTCTGGCAAAACCATATCACGGCACTCGCGCCAGAACGCGCTATCATCACGTTGATTCAGCTTGTAATGCAAAATAATAAAATCGCGAACCCGCTCATATTCTTGAGCCGTCAAATCATTAAACTCATCCACATGTTGTTTTGTGAAAAACGGTCCCCGAAAGGCTCGGCGAATTTTCTCAATAGCGGTTTCAATAAGCGCAATGCTGGTGGACTCTAACGGCTCCAGAAAGCCGGACGATAAACCGACAGCAATAACATTTTTGTTCCAGGCTTTCTTACGTCGCCCAGCAGTAAAACCAAACTTGCGAGGCTCGTGCAACCACTCTCCTGAGGTATGTTCACGTAACGTGGTAATAGCCTCGTCTTCACTTACATACCGACTACAATACACATGGCCATTGCCCTGGCGGTGCTGCAACGGAATTTTCCACTGCCAACCGGCCTTATGTGCCTGGCTAACGGTGTAGGAAGGTGCCGGCCCCTCGCGAGTGGATTGCACCGCCACGGCGCGGTCGCACATTAGCCATTCGCTCCAATCCTCGTAGCCTGTCTCTAACGCCTCTTGGATCAGCAAACCACGAAATCCGGAGCAGTCAATATACAAGTCCGCGGACACCACCTCACCATTATCCAAAAACAGTGATTCTACTCCAACGTCAGCGTTTGCCTGAATTCGCTCAATTTTTGCGTCTACCCTCCGCACGCCATTTGCTTCAGCGTATTCGCGCATAAGCAACGCAAATTGGGATGCGTCAAAATGTAAGGCCCAGTCAAATACTGACAGTTCGGAGGGTGGGCGAGGTGAAGGTTCAATAAACTTACTCTGCTGCGCCAAATTCACCCCTAAAGAGTAGTCGGCAAGCTTGCTGGTATCGCCGGTACTGCGTAGCTTCATCCAGTAGTGGATAAAATCAATACCATTTGCCTTCTGACCGTAAAGCCCAAAGGGGTGTATAAAATCAGACCCCGGCTGATACCAGTCTTTGAATTTTATACCCAACTTGCACGTCGCCTGGGTTCGGCGCATGACATCCATATCGTCCAATCCCAACTCGGCGTAAAAACGCCGCAATGTTGGAATTGTCGCCTCGCCGACACCAACGGTGCCAATTGCTGAGGATTCAATCAAGGTAATCGAAATGGCAGTCTTGCGGAAGTGTTTGCTCAGCATCGCAGCCGTCATCCATCCTGCCGTACCGCCACCGACTATAACAATCTTATGAACTTCTTTTGTATTCACAGGCCAACCATTAGGAGAATCTTTTCGACAGCATATATAAAAAAACCGCCGGTAAAAACCCTAAGGCTCCTAACGGCGGCTAATTTGGTAAGCGAATATAACCTAAGCTATATCCGCCTATCCGGCTTCAGAACTTAGAAGTTTACGCGAGCACCCAGTGCCCAGCGAGCTTCGTAGATATTCTGGAATGCTTTTTGATCTGCGTATTCCAGATAAGTTTGCTGGAACTCTTCGGTGATGTTCGAACCGTTCAAGTATACAGCAACGTTATCAGTCACATCCCAAGTTACGTTCAGATCCAATTGACCGTAGTCATCCTGATAAAGGTTTTGACCACCAACTGCATCAGTACCTACAGTAATCAGACGAGGAGAACGGAAGTTGTAGGCCAAACGAGCTGACAAGAAGTCGTTCTCAAACCAACCTACGATGTTGTAAGTATCTTCTGAGTTGTTAACGAATGGAATCTCAGACCCGTTAATGCCAGTACCTTCTTGAGAACTGTCAGAGAATGTGTAGTTCACGTCAAAACCGAAGTTAGACAAGAAACCGTCGGTAATGTCCGCAAACGCAACTTTCGCTGCCAATTCAACACCCTGAACTTCACCACCAGTGCCCTGTACAGGTGCACTAAACGGCCAAGGTCCACGACGAATACCGTCAGCGTCTGGCTCGTCGATCATCACGGTACCGCTGGATACGAAGCTATCGATTTCAATATTGAAGATCGCAGCAGTCAACGCAGAAGCGCTACCCAAGTACCATTCCGCTGTCACTTCCATATTGGTAGCGCGAGTTGGGTCCAGCTCCGGGTTACCACTCAAAGAGCCGCCATTCACACGCATGCAATTACAGTCTTGGTTAAACACACGACCGGTAGACTTAGCGCCGCCCCAGGTCAGCAGGTTCAAAGGCTGCATGGTTTCACCGTAGGCAAAACGCATCTTGAAGTCGTCAGTAAAGTCGTAGGCCAAGTTCAACGCCGGCAAAACATCGGTATAGCTACGGGTCGTGTACACATCACCGTCATCGTAGTTTACGCCCGAGTGAGGCACGCTTTCGCCCGTTACGTTCTGAACAACGGTCAACTCGGTTTCTACAACTTTAACGCCCAAGCTACCAGTCAGATTGCCAACTTCGAAGTTACCGTTCAAGAAGTAGCTGAATTCATCCAAACCAACGCTGTAGCTTTGACCTGGCTGAACAAACTTAGACTGCTCGCCAAATACGCGCTCTTGATACGCCAAAGTATCATCGAAGGCTTTAGGGTCGGCAACCCAAACACCTGGAATACCAGATACACCGCCGATGCTGTCCAGCCAAATTACGTCGTTGTTTTGGTCAAGACGCAGCGGAGGAATCAGGGTGTAGGCTTCGTAATGATCTTCATAACCCGTAATATTTCCATCTTCGTCGGTGATAGGGTTTTGAACCCATCCGCCGTCACCATCGCTCAGGCGCTCTGACTGACGCAAGTTTGGATCACACTCTGACGTGCCGGAGAATTGGTCAACAGCCTTCCATTGAGCAGAGCAGCCAGTGTCGGGGAAGGTCGCAAAGTAAGAGAAAACATCGTGATCTACTTTGCGCTCACTCTGACGAACACCAAAATCAATACTGGTCAAGAATGCCGCATCGTCAAATGCGTAATTCCAGCGGGTGCTGAAGGTGTTCAACTCGCCTTTATCGTCAGTATTGTTCTCGGAAGAGATTGCACCAACATGATAAGAGTCGATGTTAGACATGTAGTCAGCAACCGACATTTGTCCTTGACCGCCATCTACCATTTGGTCGAAGCCGGAGAACACTGGGTGCTCACCTGATGCGTCATAACCGATAGTCCAGTCGGTACCAGTCATACCACCGGGAGAGTACTGGACAAAACAGCCACCAAATTCACCAGTCGCAGTACCGGGGATCACACCGTATTGGTCACAGTACTCAGCCTGCAGCATACCGCCTGGGCCAGTAACAAGGGTACCGCTGTCGATACTCATCATATCGCCTTCGATGTAGCCGTGGCGCATAGAGGCGGTCGCATCAGCACGAGTCACACGTACCTGACCGGTCAACGGGCCGCCGTTATCGAAGTTCAATTCAACGCTGGCGTTATTAGACTCTTCAGTGTTGCGGTTAACCTGAGTGAACGACTGGAAGCGGTATGGACGCGCGTCATAGGCGTTAACACCTACCCAGTTCTGATCATTCCATGTCCAGGAATCGCCAGTAAAGCCGCCTTCAGCAGGTGTGGCGTAGGTGGTAAAGGTTTGCCAGCGGTTATTCTGAGAGAAACCCATACGACGGTTGAAACGGTCTTGCTTGCTGTAGAAGTAATCAGCAACCAACTCAACGCTGTCAGTCAGCTGAGCCTGGAACGATACGTTAATACCATCGCGGTTACGCTCTTCTTCTTTGTTGAAAGCGGCAAAACCCTGAGGTACGACGTGATAGTTATCACTGTACAACGGCTCGCCGCCCCAACCCATAATGTTCGGGTTAGCTGCACCAATACCGCCATTTTCAGAGGTATCAAAGTAACCATTGTAGTTGGTGGCGAGATTCTTCTCAGTGGTTACGGCACTGATCAATACACCCCAGTTTTCGTTGTTGTAACCAATCAAACCGCTGATGGTAGGATCGTATTCATCGCTGATGCTGCCGTGATCAACTTCGGCTTGGCCAGAGAAGGTGAAACCTTCATCCAGATCGAAAGGACGACGGGTTTTCAGATCGATAGTACCGGCAATACCCAAAGAGGTAAGGTCAGCGCGGGCAGACTTGTATACGTCCGCACCAGAGAACAGCTGAGAAGGCAAATCGCCAAAGTCAGCGCCTGAAGAGTCGATGGTAGTCGCACTCAGGAAAGTCTCACCATTTAAGGTGGTGTCTACGTTACCCAAGCCGCGGATCTGAACCGGACCACCTTCACCTGCAGTACGCTCAACCTGGATACCAGGCACACGCTGCAGCGAGTCGGAAATGGTTACGTCGGGAAGCTTACCGATGTCTTCGGCAGAGATGGCGTCAACGGTAGATGCCGCGTCGCGCTTAGTGTTAACGGCGTTTTGTTGCGAAGCATAAACACCGGTTACCACAACCTCTTCGAGCATAGGCTCGTCTTGAGCTTGTACATATGCGGATGCTAACAGGCAGGACGAAATACTGGTAGCCAGTACCTTCCTCCGGAAGTTGCCTTTGGTAGTTTCCATAACTGTCTCCTCACTATCATTTTAATGTTATTTTGAAACATTTGACGCCCCACTAGGTGATTGCTAACACCTTTCGGACACGCCGGATGAACTCAGTCAACTTTTTATCGGTGTATAACACCTGCACATAATGTTTATGCGCAAGGCGCTACAAAACCGTTACAAGCCTAAAACCAACTAAATACAAGACTCGTATATTACGGAATGTAGTTTTACACCCGCCCCGACAACGTTGTCAAGAAAGTTTTTTGTAGGTAAGCGCGAACCCACCAATATAGTCACATCGACCAAAACAAATTATTTCCTTTAGTAGCAACAGGTTACAGAATTATTGCAAACAAAAAAAAGACCTAATCAAAGACCCAAAAATGTTCGAAAAAACGACACCTGACAACGTTGTTCGGCAGTTATTAGAATCGCCGCCACGCAATATTTTCATTACACCCCATCAAACATGCACAGCGGTGTGGCGCAAGCAGGCCAAACACAGAGGGAGAGATACAATAACCGCGCCTACCAACAGTGAATCCAGGCGCTTTATTGGTGCACTCCCCTCTCGCACACGTGCAAGCTTTGGAAACCGAAGGAAAGCTTTAACACTCGAGTCATTGCCCTATTAAGACATTCTTACGAGTGGCTGGCAGCACTTAGCCGGCAGAATGAACGCGACACAATGGCACTCTTCCACTCAGTGCAAGACACAGCTGTATGCGCACGGCATAATCTGACAATACAAGTGTGCTCGCACCGCCAAAGTCTTTGCTCATTAAAGTAAGGTATAGACATTTGCTGCAGGCTTGTTTAAAGAGTAATAGCACGGCCCGCCGGAAAAACAAGCGAAGCCATCGACCGGCTCTAACTTTTACTGCGCTCGGCTTATTAAAAAAGCCCCGGCAGGAACAACCCGCCGGGGCTTAAATAGAACCACTGTGTGGCAACCAATCCATCGGTTCTCACACCAGTAGGCGAGCAAACCTCCGGTTCACGGCGTAACAGCGAGACTGTCAATCCGACTTATTTGCTCGCCTAACCGGGCCCGCAACATAATCTTCCCACCGCCGACTTCTGCCGGCTGCTGGTAAGACTGCCAATCCGTACCATTGTGACTGTATTCCAGCTCAACGCCAGGATAGAGGCTATTCATGTGGAGCTTACCCGCTTTGATGGAGGCACCCGGTGGCGGCAAATAGAACTCGCCGCCCTGCGCTTGCAGACGAGGCAACTCACGATTTACAAGGGCCCCAACAAAGCCTTGGTAATCTCTTTGACGAGCAGACACAGACGCAGAGTCCTCCCAGGCGGCTTTGTGCCAGGCGCGCTCAGCCAATGCCATTAACCGGGGATAAATCATTTGCTCGAGCTGCTCAGGAGTACGAATGGTTTCGGTCCACACCTGCCCTTGAATACCCAGTATATTTTCCGGCTTCTCCAACGGTGGCAGTGGGCGCCCCACCAAAGCCTCCAGGTTGTCTATAGGATCGCCATTGCGGGTATAGTCGGCGTTGGCATAGACATCATCGGGCAGATAAGAGAACACTTTCGCCAAATCCGTATACCGCGCCGCCCAATAGTAGCCGCGCTCCTTAGGGTGAACCTCGTGCGGATGATCAAAGTACAAGTGTGTGCCGTGTGACAACACCACTTGATAACCGGCGTTGGCCAGACGATGCGCCCGGTCAGCAACACCCCACTCCCAAATGTTATCCCAGACATTCGCAATCACATTTTCATTGACGAACTGAGAGCGATTGAAAGTATTGGTCCAATCATACATTAGGCCGTCTTCCCAACCGGCCAAATCCAACCCACGCTTATTGGCAATCGCTGAAACACGACTTACAAAGTAAGGCTTCAGATCGGACGGGCCGGAGATTCCCAGCGTATCGGCAAATAACTGGTTACATATAGGTGACGCCGTCCAGGAGCCTGCTCCAACCTCATCGCCTCCCATATGGAAAGTATCCAGCTTGATGCCCGCTTTGCGGTACATTTGCTGCAACTCATATATAACCTTATCGACAAAGTTGTAGGTAGATTCGCGGCAAACGTTAACCGAGTTATCCGTGTAATTTTGTACCGTTATATACTGCGACTGATCTTTCGGGTCTGACAATAGGTAGCGCTCTGCCTGCTCAGGCTGCCCCTCCTCCATGAGACGCTCGTAGCGCGCGTTCATCGACACGATCGCAGCCCTGGCGTGCCCCGGCATATCGATCTCGGGAATCACCTCGATATGGCGCTCGGTGGCAAATTTGAGTATTTCAATAAAGTCGTCGACGCTATAATAACCATTACCGCTGCCAGAACTGTGAGGACCGGTTCCAAGTTGGGTCAGCAAACATTCACGCTCGCTCGGGTCAAAGCAACGATTGGCCCCCACATCGGTCAACTCAGGCAATCCTGGTATTTGCAAACGCCAACCTTCATCTTCAGTAAGATGAAGGTGCAGCTTATTGAGCTTGTAACGCGCCATTTGCTCAATCAAGCGCAGGGTGACTTCCTTGCCGTGGAAATTGCGCCCCATATCGTAGTGCATACCACGCCAGCCCGCGCGCGGGCTGTCCTGCATGCTAACGCGCGGAACGACAACATTGCCATCCTCGGTTTTAGCCAAGCCCAGTAAGCTCTGGATTCCATAGAAAGCCCCGGCAACATCGCTACCAACCACGGCAATCTGTTTTTTCTCCACCTGCAGGGCGTAGCCTTCGGCCCCTTGGGGTGCCTTTGCCTCTACCGTGTCGGAATTGCCAGACAGGACATAAATCACCGGACCGCTTGCTGCCACGTGATCGGGCTCAGCAGCTAGCTCGAGGCCGTAGTCTTGCTTTAAGCGTTTTTGCAAATAGTTGGCTTCAAAGCGCGCGCCACCAGAGTAGCGAATTTGCCACTCTTTGGTCAGCAGCGCCTCTGCGCGGCGATATTTGATTTCAGAGGGGGCCGGAATAAGACGCGGCTCCCGGACCGCTTCGACCAGACCCTCGGCCAGCACAAAGCGCTGCTGTGGCGTTACGATCATATATTGATCATCCGCACTGCGGCGCAGCTGCTTCTCCTGGACAATGGGAGCAACAAACTCTGTCAATTGTTCGGTGTCTGTATTGGCAAACACTTCAGGCTCTAAGCCCTCATACACCACAAATGATCTGGGCATAAAGTCGGAGTAAGCCACCATGTGTGCATTGGGGCTGAATTCGACCGCCAGTGCCTCGCCAGATTTCAGGCCACTGAATTCTTCAGTCGGCACCAACCGGTGTAAATCACCCTGAATATGCTCAATGCGTAAGTCAGCTTCGGGCGCGCTTTGGACCTTACGAACGGCGTGAAAATATACAGCCCAATTCTCTGCGGGCAATGCCTGGCGCGACTGATTGTCGAGCTTCAACAGCATTTTTCGGCCTGCTTTATCGGTATTCGACACGACCTCAAAGGTGAGCTGAGTATCGTCTGCAAACTCGGCCATATCGCTCTGTGACCACGCGGCTCCAAGCGATGCTACCGGCCAACAAGCGGCCATTATTAGAATCAGTTTACGCATTGTTATTTTCCTCAGTACTGTTTTATGCGGCGGCCGAAAAGTGCCAAGCCAGCCTGACAACGTTGTCCACCTTACACCAATTACCGGCGGGCGCCCATTACTTTACACACTTTGACTTATGTTAATTTATCTCGTGCCGATAGCGTCTAGTATTTAGGGAACACTCAATGGTTCTGTCGAGATACAGTCTCAGAGCCATCACTCGCGCACCGCCTTGACGCAATCTGCAAGGAAGTTGCACCAATAATAGATAACGCATATACCTAAAAATGGAAAATTTAATTAACTTCAACTTATTGTGGAATAATGCACCAAAACTGATTGACAACGTTGACATGCAGACATAATTTCGATCATCAAGTAAACACTGTTTCTAGGCACCGCGAGGTACATAATGTCTCTTAGATTGAAAGTGTGGGTTTTATCCGGGCTGATTCTTATAGGTCTTTTGGTTTTGACCAGTGTCGGCCTGTTCACCCTGCGCCAGGCGACCAGTGATGATAACGAAGCTCGGGTCAAACAGTTACTGACCAGTACTTACGCCACTGTCGTAGAAATGGAAGCACTCGCCAAAGAAGGCGTTTTGAGCGATGAGCAAGCTCAGGAAATTGCGGCGCGGCTGCTGCGTGAAAACGTCTATCACAATTCGGAGTATGTTTACGTCGCTGATGATAACTTAGATTTTATTGCGGCCCCACTAGATCCGCAGTTACACGGAACCAGCTTTCACGAGTTTAAAGACGGAAACAACAAAAGCGTGGGCGAAATTATGCTGCAGGCGGTGAACTCCGCAGGTGACAACCTGGCGAGCTATCACTGGACTCAACGCCAGGCGGATGGATCCATTGAAGAAAAGTTGTCGATCGCGCAGCGCTCTCCACGTTGGGGTTGGTTCGTCGGCACCGGAATTGGCTTTAACGAAGTAAACGCGCGCTTTTGGGACAGCGCAGGCAGTCAGTTAGTCATATGCTTGATTGTCAGCTTGTTTATTGTCGTTCCTGTTCACTTCGCCGTAAGCAAGATAAAAATTGGCTTGGGGGGTGAACTGCGTGACGTACTTGGCTTGGTGAGACGCGTTGCCGACGGTGACCTTACCGAAAGCGCCCACGTGCTAGACTCGGCGGATGACAGCATTTACGGCTCCATGTTGCGAATGCGCCACTCAATGCGCGAGATTATGCTCGCTTTGCAATCTGCGGCGCAATCGCTCGATCAAGTCGGTGATGACATTGTCGAACGGGCGCAAACCAGCACTGCCATGGCGGAGGAACAAAGCAGCACCGCCATTAAAATTGCCGCCTCAGCCGAAGAATTTAATCAACAAACACGCCACGCCATGGGTCAAGCGGAGGACGCTAAAAACCAGACTCATTCGGCCTCTAGTACTTCAGAACATGGTCAACGCCTGATATCCAGTGCCGTCAGTAAATTTACGGAAATTGACCAAAGCGTCAGTACGACTCAGGACAGCATGGACACTCTAGCCAACCGGGTGGACAACATTTCTGCCGTGGTATCGGTGATCAGTGCGGTAGCTGAGCAAACCAATTTACTAGCGCTGAACGCAGCCATTGAGGCGGCACGGGCGGGCGAACAAGGCCGCGGCTTCGCCGTGGTAGCGGACGAGGTTCGGCAACTGGCCTCGCGCACCACGCAAGCCACGCAAGAAATCAGCGAGAGCATCAGTGCCGTGCAGCAAAGCAGCCAGGAAAGTAAAAGCCACATGGACGCTATGGTGAACGAGTTGCGCGAAGGTATAAAACAAACCCGTGAGGGGGGCGCTATTGTCGAGTCTATTCGCAGCGAAACTCAAGTCGTGGAGGACATTGTCTCGCGCATTGGCCAAGCTATGGCGGAACATGTAGAGGCCAGCGGCCTGATCTTAGAATATGTCAGCCACATGGAGGCGTCTTCGCAAAACACCAAATCTGCGGCCCAGGGCACACTGGAGACTTCCAGAAAAATTCGCGACGCTGCCCACCAGATGAGCGAGCAGCTGGAGCAGTTTACACTTTAAAGTCAAAAAACTCCGCAAGCGCCGCGCCTGGATCGTCGCGGCGCATAAACGCCTCGCCAACCAAGAAGGCGTTAACGTCTCGGGCTCGCATAGCCTCGACGTCGGCCGGGGCTAAAATACCACTTTCGGTAACCACAATACGGTCATCACCGATAGAATCGAGCAGAGCGTAGGTAGTATCCAGACTCACCTCAAAGGTATGCAAATTGCGATTGTTAATACCGATTAAGCGGTTGGGAAGTACAAGTGCCTGCTCCAACTCCTGCATGTTATGCACTTCCACCAATACATCTAAACCCAGCTCGAGGGCAAATTGATTAAGAGTTTGCAGTCGCTCTGGGCTCAATGCGGCAACAATCAACAATACGCAATCTGCGCCCATTGCCCGCGCTTCAAGTAGCTGATACTCATCCACCAAAAAGTCTTTGCGTATCACAGGCAAATTAACGGCTTGACGAGCTTGCACTAGATACTCATCCGCCCCCTGAAAGAAGTCCACATCGGTCAGAACGGACAGGCAAGCGGCGCCGCCACGCTCGTAGCTGCGAGCCAGCTCCGCCGGCACAAAATTCTCACGAATTACCCCTTTACTCGGCGAAGCCTTTTTAATTTCCGCAATCACTGCGGACTGTCCCGCCGCAATACGAGATTCTATGGCCTGTACAAAGCCACGCGTAGGCTTTTGTGTCGCAGCAGCCTGCTCTAGAGATTGGATTGAAACCTGAGCTTTGCGCTCGGCAATCTCTTCCCTCTTGCGGGCAATGATTTTTTTCAAAATTGTAGGTGTATCACTCATTCAATATTTACCTTGAACGTATTACTCAAAACACTGGGTGAAAGCGGCCAGCTCGCGCAATTTCTCGCCGGCGAGCCCTGAGCCAATCGCATCTTGAGCCATTGCCACACCTTCGTTTAGGGACCCCGCAACACCACTGACGTATATGGCAGCACCGGCATTTAGCGCTATCACATCAGCGGCTTTTTGTCCCAGCTCATCAGGTTTACGACCCAGCGCTGACTGAATCAATGCCAACGATTGCTCTGCATTATCGACCCCCAGCCCGATCAGGCTTTGGCTTTCGATACCAAAATCTTCTGGTTTAATGGTGTATTCACTGACCACTCCGCCGTTTAATTCGGCTACCCGTGTCTCACTGGCCAAAGAAATTTCATCGAGCCCGTCCAGTGCATGCACCACTAAAACATGTTCGCTGCCCAAGCGACCCAACACCTCGGCAATAGGCTTACACAGTTGCGCGCTGAACACACCAATCACTTGGCGCTGTACACCAGCGGGGTTAGTCAAAGGCCCCAACATATTAAAAATTGTGCGCAGGCCAAGCTCTTTGCGAGGGCCGATAGCATGTTTCATCGCACTGTGGTGGGCCGGGGCAAACATAAAGCCGACGCCTAACTCTTCAACACAGCGAGCCACTTGCTCGGCACTAATACTCAAGTTGACACCCGCCGCCTCTAGTACATCAGCGCTACCGGTGGAGCTCGAAACCGAGCGATTGCCGTGCTTGGCAACACTGGCGCCAGCCGCAGCCACGACAAATGCACTTGCCGTGGAGACATTAAACAGATTGGCGCCATCTCCACCGGTACCACAGGTATCCACTAAGTGTTCGGCATTGATACTGACCTTGCTGGCCAACTCACGCATGACGGTAGCCGCACCGGTGATTTCATCGAGAGACTCTCCTTTCATACGCAGTGCGACCAGCAGAGCGCCTATTTGCGCATCGGTTGCCTCGCCCGTCATGACCTGACGCATTACCGATATCATCTCATCTGTATTCAGGTCGATGGTATCCACCACCTTGGCCAATGCCTGCTTAATTTCCACAGCGGTCTCCATATTGCTAAATTGGTATGGGGCGATCTCAATCCCCCGGATTCGTGCGTTAGCGCGAATACATTAAAAAATTTGCCAGTAACCGATGGCCCTGCTCGCTTAAAATCGATTCGGGGTGAAACTGTACTCCCTCAAGCGGAAGGCTTCTATGCTTCAACCCCATAATTTCACGATGGTGGCCAGAACCATCGGGCTCTGACCATGCTGTCACGCCTAACTCTTCGGGCAGTGTATCTGGCGCCACCACCAGTGAGTGGTAACGCGTCACCCGCAATGGGTTGTTCAAGCCCGCAAAAACACCTTCTTGGTGGTGTTCAAGCATTGATGTTTTGCCGTGCATCACCTGCCCGGCATGAATGATTGCGCCACCCAGAGCTTCGGCAATGCACTGGTGCCCGAGACACACTCCGAGAATTGGAATACTACCAGAAAATCGACGAATAACCTCGACCGATATACCGGCCTGCTTAGGCTGCCCAGGCCCTGGCGAGATAACAA
The DNA here is from genome assembly GCF_030518155.1 of Gilvimarinus gilvus. Classification (GTDB taxonomy): domain Bacteria; phylum Pseudomonadota; class Gammaproteobacteria; order Pseudomonadales; family Cellvibrionaceae; genus Gilvimarinus; species Gilvimarinus gilvus. Next base: position 50,303 of record NZ_JAULRU010000319.1, read on the forward strand.
TATGACTGGGCGCCAGTTGCTCGATCTCGGCAAGGGTTAACTGATCGTTGCGCGCGACTCGCACGCGTGCGCCTAGCTCATCGAAATAGTGAACCAGGTTATAGGTAAACGAGTCGTAGTTGTCGATCATTAACAGCATGACGGCCCCAATGAGCGCTGTTGCAGGGGGAGGCAAGGGTAGCATAAAACCCCCGCCCGCTGACATTGTCCGCCATGTGAAGCCCCCTGATTAACTACAACCCACCGCGCCAATCCGGTATCATAGGCGGTTAATATCGGTCCAGGTACCGTCATGCCGGAACACCGGCCACATTTGCTCAAGTAAGTAACTTCGCCTATGAAAGTCATCGTTACCGGCGGCGCCGGATTTATTGGCTCAGCCGTTATTCGCCACCTAATAAACGACACTGACCACCACATACTCAATCTCGACAAGCTAACCTATGCGGGTAATTTAGACTCCCTCAGCGAGGTTAGTGACAGCCCTCGCTACCGTTTTGCGCAAGTGGACATCTGCGATAGCGAAGCCGTTGCACATCTGCTGAACGACTATCAACCAGATGCCATAATGCATTTAGCCGCTGAAAGTCATGTCGACCGGTCGATTACCGATGCCGCCGAGTTTATGCAGACCAATATTATTGGCACTTATACCCTACTTGAACAGGCTCGCCGCTACTGGGAATCGCGTGATAGCGCACAGCCATTTATGTTCCACCACGTATCCACTGACGAAGTATATGGTGACCTGAAAGGCACCTCAGACCTATTTACTGAGGACACCCCCTATGCCCCCAGCTCACCCTACTCCGCCAGTAAGGCGAGCTCAGACCACCTGGTTCGGGCCTGGAACCGAACCTATGGCCTGCCGGTTGTGATCACCAATTGCTCCAACAACTATGGCCCGTTTCACTTTCCGGAAAAATTTATACCACACATGATATTAAACGCTCTGGATGGCAAGCCGCTGCCAGTCTATGGCGATGGCAATCAAATCCGCGACTGGCTTTATGTCGAAGACCACGCGAAAGCGCTGGTTAAGGTCATGCTGGAGGGAACCGTAGGCGAAACCTACAACATTGGCGGCCACAACGAGAAGCGCAATATTGAGGTGGTGGAAACGCTTTGCCACCTACTCGAGGAGCTCGCCGGCGATTTGAAACCCAGCGCTATTGCGAACTACCGCGACCTGATTACCTTTGTAAAAGATCGCCCCGGGCATGACGTGCGCTACGCAATTGATGCAGGTAAAATTCAGCGCGATCTCGGTTGGGTACCGGATGAGACTTTCGACACAGGTTTGCGCAAAACCGTACGCTGGTACTTAGAGAATAAACATTGGTGGCAGAATGTGTTGGATGGCCGCTATAAACTGGAACGAATAGGACTGACCCAATGAAAGGCATTATTCTCGCTGGGGGCAGCGGTACGCGCCTGTACCCAATAACACAGGGTGTCTCGAAACAGCTTATACCGGTTTACGACAAACCGATGATCTACTATCCGCTGTCGATCTTAATGTTCGCGGGTATTCGTGAAATCTTGATCATTACCACACCAGAAGATCAAAGTAGCTTTAAACGCTTACTGGGCGACGGATCGCACCTCGGGGTTAGCTTTGAGTACATAGTGCAACCATCGCCCGACGGACTCGCGCAAGCGTTCATCTTGGGCGAAGACTTTATTGGCGAAGACTCAGTATGTTTAGTGCTGGGGGACAATATCTACTACGGCCATCAACTGGCCGACACCCTAAAAAATGCTGTTGGTAACGCGTCCAACCAACAGGCCACTGTTTTTGGCTATCATGTGCACGACCCCGAACGGTATGGAGTTGTAGAGTTCGATGCCACTGGCAATGCCATCAGTATTGAAGAAAAGCCTGAACAGGCCAAATCGCATTATGCGGTAACCGGTCTGTATTTCTATCCCAACGATGTGATCGAAAAAGCCAAGTCGGTAGTGCCATCACATCGCGGCGAACTGGAAATTACCAGTGTTAATCAAATGTACCTGGATGAAAGCCGGTTAAAAGTAGAACTGATGGGGCGAGGGTATGCCTGGCTGGATACTGGCACCCATGAAAGTTTGCTCGAAGCCGCGCAATTTATTGAAACTATTGAGAAGCGCCAAGGCCTAAAAATTGCCTGCATTGAAGAGATTGCTTACGAACTTGGCTATATCAGTAAGGAACAGCTCATAGCGCTTGCTGCGCCACTAGCAAAGAATCAATATGGCCAGTATTTACTACGACGTGCACAAGAGGAGTCGGTCAATTGAAAATCACGCCACAGACCATCGCTGACGTCCTATTGATTGAGCCCAAAGTGTTTGGCGACGAGCGCGGTTATTTTTTCGAATCATTTCGCCAAGACCTGTTCGAGGCGGCCACTGGCTACCCTGTTAATTTTATTCAAGATAACGAATCCAAGTCAGGTAAAGGGGTATTGCGCAATTTACACTTTCAACGCCCCCCCTACGCACAAAGCAAGTTAGTACGCGTGATTGAGGGTGATGTACTCGACATTGCCGTCGACCTTCGCCAAGGCAGTCCCGCCTTCGGCCAGCATGCGAGCGCCCGCCTCAGTGGTAAAAATAAGCACCAATTATTTATACCACGCGGGTTCGCCCATGGTTTTATTGTTTTAAGTGAAACCGCCACCTTTGTGTATAAAGTGGATAACGTATACGCTCCCGAGCACGATTGCGGCATCTATTATGCCGATACAAGTCTCGGGATTGACTGGCAGTTGCCGCAGCAAGACATCAAAACATCCGAAAAAGATGCAACGCTGCCGACCCTGGCCGAACTTACCGAGTCTACTCCCGAGGCATTGTTTCAATACGGCAGCACGCTCTATGATTAATACCTCTCGTATACTGGTATTGGGATCAACGGGTCAGCTAGGCTCAGAGATTCGTTACCTGTGTTCTGATATCACGGACAACGAATGGATTTTTGCGGACCGCAGCGCGCTGGACCTGACAGATTCGAGCGCAATAGATGCGTATGTTGCGAAGCATGCACCGCAAGTGATTATTAACTGCGCTGCGTACACCGCGGTCGACAATGCAGAGCGAGAGGCCGACCTCGCCAATCAAATAAATCATTTGGCGGTAAGAGCATTGGCCCTAGCTGCAAAAAAAATGGGTGCAAGTCTTATTCATATTTCCACCGATTACGTTTTTGACGGTAGACACCACCGGCCCTATTTTCCTGACGATTTAACTGAACCAACAGGTGAGTACGGTAAAAGCAAACTTGCGGGTGAACAAGCAATAGTTGCCACCAATGTACGCGGCATTATTATTCGCACTAGCTGGGTTTACAGCTGCTTTGGCGGGAACTTTGTCAAAACCATGCTGAGACTGGGAGCGGAGAAACCAAGCTTAAATGTAGTAGCCGATCAAGTGGGTAGCCCTACTTGGGCACGGGATTTAGCGCAAGCCATCATTCACATTACTGCTCATTCAGAAATAGCGAACAAAACGGGGGAGATTTACCACTACAGCAATACAGGCGCATGCAGTTGGTTTGATTTCGCTGAGCATATAATGAATCATCGCCAGCTCAGCTGTAAATTAAGCCCAATTCGCACCGAAGAGTACCCTACCCCCGCGCAACGGCCACATTATAGTGTTCTCGATTGCCGCAAAATCTGTGACGACTTTGATATCAGCATCCCCTATTGGAACCACTCGTTAGCTAAATCGCTTGTCGAGTTTTAACAATATGAAGGTCAGCGTCTGCCTTGCCAGCCATAACGGCAGCCAGTTTATTCACGCACAAATAGACAGTATTTTGCAGCAGCTTGCACAACAGGATGAGCTTATTATCGTCGACGACCACTCTCAGGATAACACCGTCGACATCATTAAAGATTTTGATGATAAGCGAGTAATACTTCTCGCCTCTAATAAACAGCTAGGTCATGTCGCAAGCTTCGCCAAAGCCATTAAGCATGCCACGGGAGACATTATTGTTCTATCCGATCAGGATGACATCTGGACTGACGGCCGGCAAAAAATCGTAAATGATGCGTTTTTGCATTCAAATTGCGCTCTTGTAGCGGGCACATTCAATCAAATAGACGAGAGGGGCGAACCCTTAGCGGCACCAGAGCGTAGGCTAAAAGCGAAAGATTCCGAAAAACCACTGGCAAATATCATTGGTATATTTCTTGGTCGTAGGCCCTATTTTGGCTGTGCTATGGCCTTTAGACGCGAGCTAACACATCTTGTGTTGCCCATTCCTAGATGGGTTGAGTCTCACGACTTATGGATAGCCATGGCAGCCAATATGCACGGCGGAATCAAACACCTAACCAGTCCGTTACTGTACAAGCGCTTACACGCGGCTAATGTCTCTACTCCCACCAGGCGAGCTTTACCTATTGTCGCTATCAGTCGGATTAAATTTTTAGCTTGCCTATTAATTCTTTTCTGGCGCGCCATACGGCTAAAATCAAATAACGCGCGGTCAAGTACATAGACATTGGCACCGAAAAGCCCTGCTCCTTTGAGTAGATACGCCAAAAGTAAGAAATTACGCGAAGCTTATTTGCCGACACTGAGCCGGGATGTTTTCGGTATTGCGCCAGCCGCTCTTGTTGAACAGCCATACGCACGCCCGCCCGGGATAACACTAGCCACAACGCATAGTCTTCATGACCGACGACGGGAAATTTATGGTGCTGCAAATGCTTCGCCTGACACAGTACTGTTGAGCAAATCAGGGGATTACTCGCCAATAGAGACTTGTAGTCCACCGCCGTTTTAGGTTGCCGCAACCCGACGACCTGCCCCGCCGCATTGATAAGGTCGACGCCCGCCGCGCATAAGTCAAGCTCGCGCTCATCTATAAACTGCAACTGTCGCTGGAGTTTTTGTGTCAGCCACACATCATCCGCGTCGAGAAAAGCAATGTATTCGCCTCGGGCATACTCCAGACCCTTGTTGCGCGCAATGGCGGGCGAACCACTGTTTTCATTTAATCTGATATACGAAATTCGAGAGTCTGCACTGACATACTTATTGATAATTTCTGCAGTGTTATCGGCAGAGGCGTCGTCGACAACCACGAGCTGCCAATCCATAAAATTTTGGCGAACGACAGATTCAATTGCATTCGCTATCGTCGCTCCCGCATTGTATGCCGGCATAATAATACTAACGAGTGCCATAGGAAGCGTCGTTGAATCAACCGGCATAGACGCTAGTCCTGCATAATTCGCTGCAACGCCGGACGCGCAGCTTCAGGAGAAAAATAGGTTTCAAGATTACGGATGCCACCTGCGGAAATTTTCCGCCACAGTTTTGCATCCTTATAGATCTGTGCGATTTTTTCCGCAAATATTTCAGGGCCTTCGGCCACCAGAACGTCTTCGCCATCAATAGCGTGCATGCCCTCAACCGCGCAATGTGTTGCCACCACGGGAATTCCATAGTTCATCGCTTCGTTAACTTTGCCTTTAACCCCCGCGCCATAACGCAGTGGCGCAATAGACACTCTAGCTTGTTGCAGTTCAGGCTCAATATCCTCCACAAAACCTAACACGCGTACATCGTCTGCAGCCAGTGCTTTTATATCATCTGGCATGTGACTGCCGATAATGGTTGTGACGACTCCGGGCAATATCCTACGCAGGTGAGGTAACACCTCCGCGGCATACCAATTAACAGCGTCAATGTTGGGTGGATGACGAAATCCACCCACAAACAATATGCCTTCGCGCTCTGCGTAATCTGGGCGATCTGGGGTATGTGAATGTATATTGGATACTATCTCCACTCTTGCATCCGGCGTAACATCGGCCAGCAACGCCTTTTCATACTCAGAGACCACAATAGTGATATCTGAGCTGTTGATCAGTCCAAGCTCTTTGCGTTTTGTTGTCTCTGACTGCGCCATTAGCGCATCGTCATCCGATAATTGAGCTTCTCGCTCCTCGCGTACATAATGTAAATCAACAGTGTCGAAAACCAGCTTAGCTTGCGGTGCTACAGCACGTACCAAGGCCGCGTACTGAGACGCTATATAGTGACGGCTAATAAAGACAGCGTCTAACCCAGGCCCTCGCTTGCGCAGCACATTGCGGACCGAACCGGCCCACTGGTTAAAGAGCACTTCTACCCCCATCGCATTGAGCTGCTTAACGACCTTCTCTCGATATTCAAGATTATCGGCGATAAAAGTGACGTGGTAGCCTTCGTCTTTTAACACCTTGAGCAAGTTCAGCATGCGAATAGAGCCAGAATCCTGATCGGGCGTAATCATGCATGCCTCAATGACCAGCACATTCCCTTTCGTATACCGATGAGCTTGATTTTCAGGATCAACAGCGTTGTCATTGTGCCCATTAAGCACCTCTTGCCAGCGCTGGAAAAACTTTTTGCCATTAGTGACCTGATGAGCTTTAATGCCAGAGTTCTCATCCGTGCCGTGGCTCACCCCTTCAATATGAAACACTTCTGCCGCTGGCTGATAGACAACCCGCAACCCCTTTTCACGAATTCGAAACGCGAGATCGGTATCTTCGTAGTATGCCGGCATATAGTAGGTGTCAAACCCACCCATTTCAGCGAATAAGGACCGTTTTATAGCCAGCACAGCGCCAGAGCAGTAATCAACATCACGCGTATAGTTAAAACGCGGGTCACTGGCATCTTGGTTCCGCCCCCAGTTCCAACCACTGCCATCCTTCCAAATAATACCGCCCGCCTCTTGTAATGTTCCATCCTTATTCAGCAGCTTTGCGCCCACCAAACCAATGTCTTGTTGTTCGGTAAAAGTATCCAGCAACCGATCAAAGGCTCCCGGACAAACTACGGTATCGTTATTGAGCAGTACAAGAAACTCACCTTTTGCCTGGCCCGCCCCTGCGTTCATATTACCAACAAACCCCAGGTTTAATTTACCGCGATAAAACGTGACTCCACTAACCATTGCCAGTGCTTCGGCGGCATTATCGGGTGAGCAATCATCGGCAATGACTACTTCATAGGGTAGTGAGGGCGGGTTTTTAGCAATGCTTACTAAACACTGATAGGTCGTGGGATGCTGACCATAAACAGGAATAACAATAGAAAGCTGTGGCTGCCCACTGGTGGCAAGCTCAAGAGCGGGTAACTCTGCTTCTGCGTTCGCCTGTCGCTCTACGACTTCATTAAACTGCTCTACCCGCCGCCGACTCTCTACCGCAGTGACCTGCTGATTTTGCTCTCGCTGTTGTAACTCAAACCCTAAGCGATGAGCGATTGCGCGCCACTGTCCTCGTCGCACCATCGCCATGGCACGAAAGTAAGATGCAGGACGAAGTAGGTGACGTAGGGTCATTTTAGTGAAGATTAATAATCTTCGCAGCACTCTCATCATTACTCGCAAAGGTCTGGTCAGCTTCCAAGATGTACTGTTGATAACGGCATTATAGCTATTACTCAAATCGGTATTGTCAGCCCTTAATTGTTCAAGAGTTTCTTTTTGATGGTCAATATGCTGCTGAGCATCCTGAGCTTGCTTTTGTAAATCTGCAATATTGCTTTTTGCGATTGCCAGGTTATCGGCATGAAGAGCAATGGTTTGCTCTGCTCCCTGCAATGCTACCTCGTAACGAGTCGTAACAGCCTGAAGCTCTTCTTCAGCTTCGCGTAACGCTGTACCCAAATGATTGATATCTGTCTCGGCTTTTTCTAGCTCAAGCCGCTGCTCGTTTTTGATAACAGCAATTTCTTCACGGTGGTCATTTTGCAAAACTGCAATTTTTTCTTTTAGTGGTTTGTATTGCTGAAGCTCCGCATTCAAGTCCCTGTATTGTTGCATCCCTGCAACTTCCGACTCCATATCATCCAGCTCATCCAGCCGGCGTGCAACATCGGCCAGCACACCTTGATGTTGAGTTTTCCAACCGTACTGAAACAGTGATTTAATCGGGCGATCCTGGGCAGGCGGCAGTTGCTGGAAATGTTCCATATGCTCAACCAAAACGAGAGCACCCACCGCCTCATTACACTGACTTTCAATAGGTCCCATATACCAAAGTCCATACTCTTCAGTGCTATCTAGCAACACTTTAGACTCAACACTTTGGTAGTGACAGGCCTGTTTCAAAGCATCCAACCAGATTTCGGCACTGGCATCGCTGTCGATAAGTTGGGCATTCTTAACACTGGTAAGACGATCTACAAAAGAGCCTAACTTGCTCGCAACAATAGGTACACCCGTTGCCAACGCCTGTGACAATGTATAACTGTAAGTTTCTGGAACCTGGGCAGGCATCCAAACCACATCGGGTTTCTCGGCCGCTATCAGTTGTGGAAGCTCCTGTTCTTCATAGCTTCCTGTCATACTCAACGAAAATGACGGAATGTCCGTAGTGTAGCCAATCAACCGAAGCAGTAAACCGGGCGCTTCGCGGGAAGCGAGTTGCGCCACTTGCTCAACCTGACGCAAACCTTTTTCGACAGAAAGCGCGCCTAACAACAGAACCTTGTAAGGTTGAACTGGCTGAACAACCACTTCAGGGTGACTTTTCACTTCAATACTGCTGGATGGGTAAGCTTGCTGCACAACGGATGCAACACTCTGCGAGGGAGCAATAATGCGCTCAGCTCCAAGCATCAGGGGCTCTAGTTTTTTCTGCCAGGCGTCATCGTCAGTGGGCCAGGATTTATCATCGCAACACACGCCATCTCGCTTAAGGTGATAGTAGGGTGAAACTGCGTAGTAGTCGTGCAACGTTATGTCGTAGCGCGCATTTAATTGCTCAATTAGTTGCAACAACGCAAGCGGCCAGCCATGAACATGATGAAGATGCAATGAATCAAACTGGAACAGCTCGAAAAAACCCAACCATTTGGCAAATGTATGGGCACCAAAACCGCCCGATCGTATACACAGCAGCGGCTCAGAGTCGAGATAGAACTGTAGTTCCACCCCACCGCCACCTAAGCCGCGCGCAACGAGAATATCCGCATCACTCACTGACACGAGATCCTCTATGTGTTTTTGCACACCGCCTCCCCAGCCGTGGGAGAAGAACAATAAGCGAGGCCTATCGGAATGCATAAAACTTTCGATGGCCTGCACTTGGGCGGGGGTCAAACTTAACGGGTTATACTCTTGCATCGAATACATTTCTTCTAATTTGCGAAAATCAATTAATTGTTGGGCCCGCGCAGGGGCATTGCGGCTCAAAGCCATGTCAATACGATCGCGTAACTCACGAACTGGGTCCGCAGCGATAAACGAATGGACTTCGGCGAAATAATGTGGAAAGCGCTCCTGTATGACTTTCTCTGCTTGCTTTACGAGAGCATTTTTGTCGCCCTTAAAGCTCACACCACCGGCGTGATACACAAAACAGTCTGCGGCAAGCGCATGCTGCCAACCCTGAGCAGAGGCTCTAAGGCAAAAATCGTTTTCTTCACCGTAGCCACGCCCAAACGCCACCTCATCAAACAGACCTATCTGGCTTAAGCAGGCCCGCCGAATATACATGCAAAAGCCTACCGCCGTTGGCAGTGTCACCCACCGACCATCATTGGCACTGATACAGGCCTGGTGTAACGTCTCAACGGATACATTTGGGAACAAAGTGCCGTTATAGCACATGGAAGGATAGGAGCAAATTTCGGCATTATTGGAAAAAGGTGAGACGGTGGCAACACTTTCGTCGCTGATGACCACTGACTGCAATCGCCCCACCCAGTCAGCAGCTACCTGAGTGTCACTATTGAGCAATATGACATCACGATTGCCGAAAAGCCGCATTCCCATGTTAACCGACTTCACAAAACCTTGATTAACTACGTTGTGAACGACGTGAATATCAGATACTAACGCTAAAGACTCGCAGTAGTCCCTAACGCCAGCCTCAGGGCTTGCGTCATTGATAATGACCAGCGTAACCCCTTCCGGCCGACTGTTTAACACCGATTCTACACACGCCCGAGTCAGCGCTAAGTTGCGGTATACCGGTAAAACAATATACGGAAAGCGCTCATTCACTCAGCAACTCTCTTGCGAAACTTCAGTACAACGTTATCGTTCCACGCCCAGGTTTTGTTAACGGCCCACAACTGATCCGTCCGAGCAGCTAAGTCTTGATTAACCTTTCGTTGATCGCCCAATTGATTCCGGAGTGCCTGATAGTCCTTATTTAAGCTTAAACCAAGCTTTTTGAGGACTCTTTCCCAGAGGGAATATTTCAGTGGTTCTTGAGCAGTGGACTCGTGTAAAGGCGGCGGATTCAAAGTAAACGGGACTATTTCATGCGGCTGAATATCATAAGAACTCCACTCTAGCTCCATGCCCAAAGCAGCGCACATATTAGTAATGAGTTCTGGGTGATAGAACCTGACATGCTCTGGGTCACGCCAAAAGCCCAGCAATTGTGAGCGTATTGATTCGGGGTCGGGGAAAACCAACACTAGAACGCCGTTACGTTCTAGTGTCTGACTCATCCCCTCGAGTAAACTTTGCACCAGTTCTACGGGCAAATGCTCAACAAAATGAGAGCAGTAGATGCCATCAAACTTTTCATTGTTATTCTGAATATACTGAACCGCATCGGCTTCAATAATATCCAACCCCATTTCGCGGCCATATTCTACGATTCCTGGACTCCTTTCGACTCCTACCCCATAAATCCTGCTTTTACGCAACAGATCGAGAAACAAGCCAACACCACACCCGAGATCTAGAACACGCTCACAACCTTGAAACAACTTGGCATCAGGAGCCTGCATAGCCGCAAGTAATGAGTGATCCCTAGACAATAATTCGTATGTATCGTAGTCAAACTTAAGGGGTTTAGACGTTGCCACATCCCGAATAGCGGCCTCGACAAGCGCCTCCGATGCCAGGGGGCCAACATAGTTTGTTACCCCCATCTCGCCAAGCATCTGTTTGTATTGTTCGGGGGCTGAAACAATAGCCGCTTTGCTTAGACAAGCTGACACCCAGGATCGAGCCTCTTTCGTCGCATCAGCAATGGCGCCACAGGACCTTTCGTTCAGGGAAATAACACAGGGGAGACCCAACTGAGAGGCGACTCGCAATAAATCTATCGTACAACCGTAAACATCATGTACAAATAGCCCAGCGTAACGGCCACTCATCAATTTTTTAGCCACTACTGCGTTTAGCGACTGTGAAGCAAAGCCTCCCGACAAGGATGCGCAGTGCTGTGCCACAAAGTAGACATCTTCACGATCACTGAGCCAGGCGGCCAATCCTGTGGGCGACTTACTGCTCGTAAATTCAAACCAAAGTGTATGACACTCAGCTGACTCGCACTCGGCCGAGCCAATCAGTCCAACTTGTAGAAGCTGGGGCGATTCCAAATTTTTCTTCATACCGCCCCCTGAAAAGCTGTCAATAGCGCGCAAAAGACACTTATATCAGAAACTCAATTATTTCTGATAAAGCCACCAGTTGCCATCAATATTGATCCAGCGTTCATTAATCTGAGTCGTCAAATCGGTTTTAATAAATGCAGTACGGTACGTCACGATGTATCGAACATCGCACAACTGCTCTTCACAACTAACGGAGTCAATCTTTCCAGATTTCCAGCCTGCTGCACCTGCAACATGGGGCTTATAACGCGCGAGAGACACACTGGAACGGTATGCCGGCGAGGTAAACTCGTACGCTTTTTCTAAATCCTTAGCCAGCAGCGCATCCAGCCTTTCCTGCGCCAAACGGCCCACCGTTTCTTCTGGCGTGCTGGATTTAAACTGACCAGCACAGCCAGCAACAATAAGCGTCGCAAACAATAAAGAAACAACACCAATATTCTTTTGCATAAAAAATCTCACAATTATTTACTCGTTAACTAATCTACTAGAGTCTATCGACTGTTCAAAAGCCTCCAAACCCTTCATGCGACTGCGCATTTCTTTTGTCACATCTCGGAGATCCTGGTCTGTTTTCATCACATGAGGAGTGATTATAACTAGCAGTTCCTGCCGTTCTTCTTCAATAGTGGTTCCACCAAACATCCAACCAATTAAGGGCAAATCACTAAAGAAAGGCAATCCACTCTTAGCCGAGCTTTCTGTGTCACTGATAAGTCCGCCCAAAATAACAGATTCACCGGACCGTACAGCCACCTTACTTTGAATGGAGCGCTCAAAAAACGATGGATTTCCAGCGGCTCCTGGCGCCCCTTGGTTTTGATTAGAGACCGACTGCTGTATTTCCATGGTCACCAACCCGCCAGCATTCACCGAAGGAGTAACGTCTAACTGCACACCGGTATCACGATACGTTACATTTTGAGTAGAACCATAGTCTCCGGCCGTTGTGCTAGACAAAACCGCCGTTGAATTACCCACCTGAATAGATGCAGACTGGTTGTCCAACACCATAAGCGACGGCGTGGATAAGACCTTCAATAAATTTTTTCCGGCCAACACATTCAAAACAGCCTGAATGCTGCCAATTGAATTGGTAAACGCGTAGCCAAAGTTAGGGATTGAGCCAGAAAATTCACCGCTGCCATCTACATTAAACCCAACATTGCCCACTCCCGAGCGGCCACCATTAAACTCATTATCAAAATACCACTCCAAGCCGTATTCTAAATTATCGGTAAGCCTCACCTCTATGATACTTGCCTCAATTAGTATTTGTGAGGGCATAATATCAAGACTTTTTAAGGCTGACGAAATCTTTTTATACTCTGTACTGGTCGCATAGATTAACAATGAATTATTAACTTGGTCTGCGACAATTTTAGCCGTATCACCAAAAGAATAACTTGATGCACCGGAAGCTGTACTATTGCGATGTCGGTTGCTGGATTGTGACGCTGCCCCAGCCGCACCCGTTGTACTTCCTGCATCGGAAGTAAGAGAGGAAGGCGTCAGCCCTGGCGAAACACCTCGGCCAGATTGTCGACTTAAAGAGCCTGAACCTCCAGTGCCGCCAAAGACACTACTGATCAAGTGTGCCAAGTGATCGGCATTACCATTTTGCACTTCGTACACATACAGCTGAGGTTCAGCACCAGACTCAGGCGCTTTATCGAGCTTTTCAATCCAATCACCTACTCTTTTTAAGTAAGCTTTTTTCGGTGTTACTACCAATATACTGCCCAATGATTCTAGCGGTATGGTGTTGACCAATCCGCTTAGTTGCTCCTCGCCTCCGGAAGCCATAGAAGACATAACAGAGGTGAGTGCTGAAAGAATTTCCTCCACTGAGCTGTACTCGACCGGGAATATGCCCACCGACATACCACTCAACACATCAACATCGAACATTTCGACAATATCTAACCAGCCATCCATCTGACCTCTGGTGCCGGCCAATATTAGCAAGTTACGAACACCGTCCACACGTATAAAGGCCGTCTCAGGGGCAACCGGTGTGAGAATATCGACCATTTCCTGTGCACCGATATGCTCTAAAGGCACAATGACGTTACTAAAGCCCGCACCGGTGTCATTTAAGTTGTTATACCTAGGCATACGCCTATTTGCATTTTCAGCTGCGGTAATCACATAACGAGCAGCGTTGCCACCACGAATCATGACCAAGCCGTTTTCTCGTAAAAAGGCCTCAACAATCATCAATAATTCATCGCGATCGATCGGCCCGCGCGAGCGCAGAGTAACCGTGCCAGTAACAGGGGTTTCTATGATGTAGTCTAATCCCAGTATGTCTCCCAATACACCATGAATGACATCTTCCAGTGGAGATGCATCAAAGTTAACCATTACTGCATTTCCTGAAATGGCAATGGGGCTTCGGGCTTCAGGGGCTTTATAAAGGCGTCCGCTCCCGGGGTATAAATCCGGCTCCCTGCGTTGGTCTTGCCCGTCGCCCTTAAGGTTAGCCTTATCAGCGCCAAATACTTGTGCCTGTTCAGCCTCTTCTGTTTGCTCGCTTACAGTTGTACCCTCTTCAACACCCAAATCCACTGATTTTTGCCAAGGCGTCGCGCAACCAACCAACAGCAGGCTCATCAAACATGCGGAGCTTTTAAACATCACCCAGGTTACTCTATTCATTCAAAATCTCTCGTCAACCTTAGTTGTCGTTGTTAAATTCAGTATATTCACGTGGCCAGCTTGGCGAAATATCTACCTTGGGATACATCAGGAGACTCTCTCTGACGACGTTATCTGTGTTTTGTGTTGCGGACTCTACAAAACGCGCTCCGTCACCAATGACCTCTTCCAAAGTCCAACCTGCCAAGCTTTCACCAATACGCAGCCGATACATCTTGCCTTTGTAGTTGATGTTTACCACACTGCTCTCGCTTGCACCTAGGACACCGAGGAGCTCAAACGATTCAACGTTGCGATTCACTTTCTTAGGCGCGGGCTTTGCTCTCCCTACTTTGACAATTTCTGGCGGCGGGCGACGCTCCGGCCAAAACAGCGGCCGCTCAATCAGTATGCCATCATGTTCTGTCGTTTTAACCGTATTCGCAAAAACAACGGGCCGCAGAATCTTGCCATCAGGCTGCCTTATACCCACCTTTGTTTTCACGCTATACATAGCGACGAACAGAAGTACCCAAACAACGGAGACAAGCACGGCAACTACCGCCAGCCACTTTATTTTGTCAAAAACAGAAAGTGAACTTAGCGAATATTTAAAGTCGCTTAATGTGAAGCTAGAACTTCTACTCATGATCAAATTTCATACTGTAAAGCTGTATCCGCACTTCAATCTCCTGCGAAGTATCTTTGCCTCTGCGCCGTTTAGGCTGGACATCTAAACTTTCTACAATCACTAAAGGGCGTGCCTGAGACAACTTGCGCAATGTCTCTTCCAGTTGTTCTAGTTCGCCTTCTGCATTAATTGTCAATCCTACGCGTGTAAGCCCTTCCAGTTCTTTCGCCGGTCTTATTCCGCTTCCACTCACTGTCAGCCCTGAAGATGAAAACATTGAACGCAAATTCTGCTGCATGCGTACAGCTATCGCGTTGGCATCCTCGTCCGTATACATAAATTCAGTTAAGTAGTCGCTAACCCTGGATTCAGCCTGGCGGATATCACCTTCAGACTGCAACATGCCTTGTAATCTCGCCACTCGGGGCATCATGTCTGACACCTGAGCCCGGTAAAGCAAAAAATTTGTAAAACAATACAGAAACAATACCAATGCTGCCGCTAAAATGGCGGCAAAGGTACCGTAAACTAGCCATTGGGCCCTAGTCAGACTTTTAATGCTCTTCATTTTTTTTCCTCTAGCGAGGAAAACGTCAATTCTATCTGAAAGCGCTCAAGGTCCCGATTCCCAATTTTACGAAACCCAGAGGTTGCTCTTACCTTCTCGAAATATGGCTGCTGCGACAAATACTGCATCATCGCTGCGGCGTTGACAGCAGTACCTTGTATTTCCACTACCGATCCACGCTGGCTATAGTCGCTTAGCCAAACATCATCCGCCAACAAATACGTCAAAAGGTTTAATGCCTGTAAAGGCTGAACATCAGATTGCAACAGGCCATTTAGGTCGTCAATCAGCTTATTTTTTTTCGCAAGACTGCCACGCAATGAGGCTATCTCACCGGCTTCTAGTCTAACCTCACTGTAAGCTTCCTCTACATACGCCAATTGTTGTAGCTTATAAAAAACCGGCGTAATACAAACCACAAGAAAGGCTAGCGCAATACAGGCACACATCACGGCAAGCTTCTTCAAACGCCCTGAATAACGTTTGTTTCTTTGCGTCTCAGCGAAACCTTCAATCACTACATATTGGCTCCCGACCTGCGCCCAAATTTCTAACGGGTCATCACCCAGCGCTGGGGTACCGTGGACATATTCCATAACGGCGCTGGTAGAGACAATCACAAGCGCCACGACAATGACCGAACCGGTATTTTCCATAACTTGCCAACCAGTGGCTGTATCCTCTGGGGCAAATGGACTACTGGCAATGACTTCCGCCGCCACTACTTGAGATAAATTGGCATGAGCACTTCTGGGCAATCGAATCTGGCGATCGAGAACCAGTTCCTGTGGCAGCAGTAAGGCACATGCCTGTGTATCTGCCGCACCGGAACCGATACTTTGACTAACGACTTCACCCTGCTTCAATTCAAGAAGCTCTACGGGCTCGTCTAACAACGAACGGATACGAGCGCCCTGCTGCCAGAACACCTCGCGCCATGCGGCAATATACTCTTGCCACATTCCCTTTAAATCAACACCAAACAAAACCCACTGGTGGCTATTCGTTGCCATATTTTTCCAAGCTATTAAACTGTAATGTATTTACGGCCTTAACGGGAAGCCTGCGGGCGACTTGCCAACCAGTCACGCCATTGCCAGGCTCCATCCAAACGGAGCGTTCAAATATCCGCCCTGAAGGCATTTTCACCCGAGCATCTACACGTGTTAGGCTCCTCGCTATCCTGACCCCCGAAAATGCATCTGGTTCAGTGCTGGTCTGATTTTCCATCCATAATTCAATAGCGCCTGGGTCACTCGCGGCTACAATTTTCACTACTTCTGCTGGGGCCTGCTCAAGGTTCACCGTTTTGCTACCCTGAGCACCTGAGTGGAGAACGGGCCGTACAGCCTCATACACCTCCCGGGTGATTCCGGGTACCGACATAAGGTCCTCCATTACCGCAATCCCTTTATACTCACCCTGAGATCGCTCAGGAACTTCAGCCGCTAATAAGGTGCGCCACTGTACCACAGAATCTGCCAGCTCGGCCGCCCGAGGCAACTCAACATGAGCCATAATGTGAAACATTTGAGTTAGCAAGTCCTTACTCGCATCACGCACACTTATCAGGGAGTCAAAGGGCACTGCACGGACATTAATCAGTGATTCCGCCAGCTGGTATTGCCTGAGGTATAGAGGCTGGTCCTCGGGCGAAGTAACCAGTATCAATTGCGCCGCCCCGTCGCCCAGCGCCTCACTTTTAGCTCGCTCTACCACCAGCCGGGTAAACCGGATATCTGTTTTCGCCAACATAGCTAAGGAGCTAACCAGCAGCGTGAGGGCCGCAACAAACCATAGCAAAATAGCCAGTGCAACACCTTTTTGCTTGGTATAACGATTTCCGTCGTGGCGCGCCATTACCAGCCCCTAACCGGAATGATTAATTCGGGCCAATAACGACCACTCACTTTTAGCGCAATCTTTACAAATCCGGGCGGGTACTGCTCTGCATTCCTGTTCCACTGCTCCTGCCAGGGGGAATAGCGATCCTTACGATAGCTGACCGTAAAATCCTCAACCTTATCCGCCAGCAAATACGCCTCTTCCTCTCCCCATATTACAAAATTGATGCCCTCGCGCAACTGCAACCACAGCTTGTCTTGGTCTCGACTTATACGCATAGCGAAAAGTCCTCCCTGCTGGCCCGGAATAGGCATAGGCGAGGCGAAAATAAGTTCGTTAGCCTCGCCGTAGAAGTAATGTCCCTCTGAGCGACCGAACATAAACATAGGCACAGGCTTGGCCTGCATAAGCAAGCGCCGTATAAATCCATTTACCGCTCTTAGCTCAGCGTTATTATCGGCGCGATGCTCCAATTTGGTTTGCGTGAGTGCTAGTGTGCGCATTCCAGTCAAGGTTGCCATTACAACTAACGACAAGATGGTCAAAGCAACCACCATTTCAATCAGGGTAAACCCTTTGTGGCTATTCATTGGCATCCACTCGCGCCTCGGGCACCACTGAATTTAAGACAAACTTTCTGCCACCAGAACCTTGCCCCCACTGAACCTCAACATCGATTCGATATAGCATTAAAGGATCGCCATTGACGTCACTAAGGGGGGCCGTCTGCACTGACCAGCGATATCCATCCGCCGTTTCGCTCCGCGTGTTCACACCGCCTTGTGGAACTAGGCTATTTTCAGCCAATAGCGACTGAGCTATGGTCACTGCGTAGGCATAATCTTCGCCAACAGCGACACTTCGCACTGAACCGCCCGCTGACTGATATAACATCCCAAAAGATATACCTAGAATGGCAACAGCCACGAGCATTTCCAAAAGGGAAAAGCCCTTATGGTGCAATCGCATGCTGCTTTACCTCACCCAGAAGCCAGCCAACTTCCAACCGCACTCCCGAGTCGTCGGAGCGCAATACATCGATATTACCCCCAGTGGAGGTGCCATCAGAGTAAAAGCGCAATACTCCCGTGTTGCCATTTATTTCATACTCTTGAGCACTAACAACCTCAAGGCGCAACTCATCGGGCAGATAATATTTTTCGTCTGAGTCTAACCTCAGCCAGCGCTCGCGAGGGTTGACTAGCACACTGGCATAAGGCGCCCCACTCAAGGCCCGCAGTTTTGCCGACTCCAACATTGTTCGCACTTCTCGCACCGCGCTGCGATAAGACATACTTTGGTATATCTTGGATGCAGCGGGCACAGAAACAGCAACCAACATGGCAGCAATAGAGATCGCCACCATTACTTCGATTAACGTAAAACCAAGTTGCCTATACCGCTTATGCATATAGAGCTGAAGGACTACAGCTGCCAATTACCGACATCGGCGGCATCACCTTCACCACCCGGCTTACCATCGGAACCCAGCGAGTAAATATCTACATCAGCGTGCTCCCCGGGTGATTTATACTGATAATCGCGATTCCAGGGGTCCTGAGGTATTTCATTACGACGCAAGTAAGGACCATTCCATCCCGCTACCTGACCTGGGTTACTCACTAATGCTTCCAAGCCATGCTCACTGCGAGGAAACTCACCGGTATCCAGCATGTAAATTTCCAGCGCCTGCTCAAAATCTCGAATTTGTACTTTGGCGGTGTCGCTTTTTGCACCACTAAGCTGATTCAGAACTTTAGGCCCAACTAAACCGGCCAACAGGCCAATGATCGCCAGCACCACCAATAGCTCTACCAACGTAAAGCCTGATTGTTTTGTATTTTTCATAACACTCTACCTATATTTCAAGTATGCCGACCGATCAGACCGCCAAATCATTAACCGACAAAATACCCATTAAAATGGCCACAATTATAAAACCAATCATACCGCCCATAGTTAAAATCAAAATAGGCTCTAACAAAGTAAGACTGCGCTTGATACCAGAGGAAACCTCATCATCATAAACTTTCGCCAACTCAAGCAACATCTCGTCAAGCTGCCCTGACTCTTCACCTACACGCACCATTTGAATCATAAGCGGAGAAAACATATCGGCCTCAATGAGCGCTTTAGAGATCCGCCCTCCCTTTTTCACTTCAGGAGCCAGTGCCGCCAATGCAGAGTGTACATGCACGTTGCCAACGGTACCTACGGCAATCTTTAACGACTGCAGGAGTGAGACACCGCTGGACAACAAAGTTCCCATTGTTCGGGAAAAACGAGCGACTTCATACTTAAAAACCACGCCGCCAAGTACTGGCAATTTAAGCAAGAAATTATCGAGCCAATTGCGCCCTGGCTCAGTTCTTAACCAACGCCGCAATGCATATATAAAAAGACCTGAGAACAGCACAATCCATATGCCATTATTTTTAATAGCCTCCCCCCCCGCAATAACCATTTCGGTTAACAGCGGTAAAGACTCGCCCATATCGGAGAACAGCGCATCAAATTGGGGAACCACAAAGCCAAGCATGACCAATACGGAAATCAGCGCAACAACAGCCAAAATGGCTGGGTATATCATGGCGGAGACCACACCAGAGCGCACTTCTTTGATTCGCTCCAGCTGCTCGCTCAGACGGTTAAGCACCTGGGCCAAGTTACCACTGGCTTCACCAGAGCGCACCATACTAATGTAAAACTCATCAAATTGAGCCGGATGCTCCGCCAACGCCTGACTAAAACCCTTGCCCGACTTAACTGTGTTTAATACACCGGTGAGTACAGTTCTGACATTGTCGTGTGTACTCATATCCAGCAGAACTTTCAGAGCCTTATCAATTGGCAACCCTGCCCGTAACAATACGGCCAATTCGCTGGTGAAAGACAGCACCTGTTTTTGGCCAAAACCGCCGCCGCGGCTCCTGACCGCAGCGCTTTGCACACCGCCAGAAAGAGAAAGCACCACCAAACCCTGACTACGTAGCTCACGTGCGGCTAAATCCTCGGTTCCAGCATCCAATGAGCCTTCTACCAAGGAGCCGTCGCGCTTGGCTGCTTTATACGAATAACCTGGCATAAACATTTCGACCTTAGGCCGCCACAGTGTTTAATCGATAGAGTTAATAGTGGGCGTCTAACACCCGTGATCAAGGCTTGCCGGTCAGGCAATCACCTCTTCCGCTTCAGACTGATCCTGAGTGACGCGCAGCACTTCCTCAAGCGAGGTTTCGCCTTTTGCCACTTTGCGCAAACCGTCTTCAAACAAGGTCAACATCCCCTCACTGCGAGCCGTCGCGTGCAGTTTAGTGGCATCGGCGCCACTTTGAACTGCACGATGCATTGCACCGGTCATAACGAACAACTCATGAATAGCCGTTCGACCTTTGTACCCCGTGTACTTACAGAGCTCACATCCACCAGGGCGGTAAACCGTCTGCCCGCTGTCAATGAATTTAGCCAGCGCAGCATACTCGCCAGGAGCAATATCTGCTACCGGGCGCTCAACCTTACAGTGCTTGCACAAAGTACGAACCAGACGCTGGGCCAACACTCCATTCACTGAAGACGTTATCAGGTAACGCTCTATTCCCATATCTTCTAACCGGGTAATTGCACCTGCAGCAGTATTTGTGTGCAACGTAGACAATACCAGGTGGCCCGTAAGAGCGGACTGAACGGCAATTTGCGCTGTTTCACCATCGCGCATCTCGCCGATCATAATAATATCGGGGTCCTGGCGCAAAATAGCTCGCAGAGAGCGGGCGAACGTTAAGTCTATTTGAGACTGCACCTGAATTTGATTGACGCCCGCCAACTGATACTCAACAGGATCTTCAACGGTAATAATTTTTAGCTCAGACGCATCGAGTGTCGCCAGTGACGCGTACAACGTCGTGGTTTTACCGGAACCTGTCGGCCCGGTCACCAGAAGCACCCCGTGCGGTCGAGCGAGCAACTCTTGATACTTGGCTAGTGTATCGACCGCAAACCCCATACTCTCGAGACTTAGCTGAATGCTATCCCGGTCGAGTACCCGCATCACAATACTTTCGCCGTGGACAGTAGGAATTGTGGACACCCGCAGGTCGAGCTCATGCCCTTTTACACGAGTCATTATGCGTCCGTCCTGTGGCAGGCGGCGCTCAGCTATGTTCATTTTAGATAAAAGCTTAATGCGCGATGCGATGGCCGGCGCTTGCCCCAAAGGTGGCGGGTCTACCATCTCCTGAATCACACCGTCAACGCGGTAACGTAGATGTAATTTATCCTCAAAAGGCTCGATATGCACATCCGATGCGCCCATATCCAACGCTTTGTGAATAATTTGATTCACCAAGCGAATGACTGGCGCCTCACTGGCCAAATCTTTAAGGTGCTCGACAAATTCAAGATCGCCCTCTACATCATGAACTTCATCATCAACCTCTGTATCGCTCTCGTCATTGGTGGCAACACGTTTGGACAAAGCCGTGTTGATATCGGCCTCAAGGCCTAGGTGCAACACGACAGGCTTGCCTAAAGCCAGGCTAAGACCCTTAATAATAAAAGGGTCTTGAGGGCACGTTGCCGCAAACTCATAACGCTCCCCAGCGCGAACAGGAACCACCGCGTTACTGGATAAGAAAGCTTCCGAGATTCCATCGACCTCTACCGGCTCCTCAGGGTAACTATGCGCATCAAGCAGGTTGACCTGCAACAATTCGGACAGAGCGCGATACACATCAAGCTCTGATACCACACCAAGCTTGATCAACACTTGGCCAAAGTAGCCACCCATTTCCTTTTGAGCCAGTAGCGCTCGCTCCACATCGCGCGAAGACAATTTATCCTTAGCTAAAAGGTAGTCACCTAATCTCACATTACTCTCCAAAACAATCGATTAGGAATTACTTTACATTTTCAGTAGCTGGCGCAGAGTTTTTAGTCTCGGCGCCGTACTTGGCCTCAAGCGCAGCCACAGCCTCATGATCTATATCGGCCTCTAGTGTAGAAGTACGGATTTCAGTAACCAATTGCTCAGATGCCTCGCTTGCCATCTGACGCCTCAACTCTTCAATTAGTTTTCCCTTAACCGCGATAAAAGGATCTTTTTTCAGGGTGTCCTTCCGGTTGAGCTTAATAATATGGTAGCCATATCGGGTTTTGACCGGAGCACTGATATCGCCCTCATTTTCCAACGCAAAAGCTGCCTCTGAAAATGGCTTAACCATTTTGTTGGCTTTAAAAAAGCCCAACTCACCACCCGCGGCGCCACTACCCTTGTCATCTGAAAGCTCTTTAGCTAACTCTGCAAAGTCCTCACCGGCCAGTGCTCTCTGGTGAATGGCCTCTATCTCGCGCAAAGCCTGCTCGTCGCTTTTCTCGTCAGTGCTAATTAGAATATGTGAGGCATTCACTCTGGGACTACGGGCAAATCTTTCCGGCTCGGCCAGATATTTTTCCTTTGCCAGAGCCTCCCAGTCAACATTGTCACGTGCCTGACTGACGACGTTCGCTTGCAGGCGCGCCGCATCCCAGCTCGCCCGCTGATATTCTGTTTGCCATGCCAATTGGTCCTGATCAATACCCAAGCCATTTTGCTGTGCTTGTTTCGCCATGGAGCGCACAATAAGAATATTCTGCACGTACTGCATGACCGCATTGGGCCGCCCTAGCAACTCCCGAATTTCAGCGTCAGGGCGCTGAAATGCCAAGTAACGTTCTACATCAAGGTTGGTTACTGCAATGCCGTCTAACTCGGCTAACACCACAGGTGTATCGGCCATACCCTTCAACGGAAGTAGACATACACCCAACACAAGAAACCGTCGCAATGATCTTACAAGCATTAACTTTTTTCCTTCCAAATTTGGCTACACGTTATAAACAAAAAAGCGGCGCATGCCAGCACATGCGCCGCTTTTTATTGGACAATAAATTTAGTCGAGTGTTCCACCAGCGTAGTACTGCATATACACACCACAACGACTGGACGTACACTGACCCTCATTATACTTGACGTTCAAGTAGAGCTCCTGGTTGCGAGGCGTTAAGCAGTACTGCGGTGGCGCAGAGTTTGTCTGGGCCGTATACCAACTAATCTGACTGCCCACAGCTTGCGCGCATTTTTGGACAGGCTCACCACCTGGGCACTCCGATAGCCATATCTTCCTTGAATCGTTGGCCGTCACATAGTTACCCCACAGAGTAACGCGCTGGAAGAAGCTGGGGTTGCTACCAATGCGAACTTTACCAGCTAACGTCCGACCATAACTTAAATCAAACTCCATCAAACTGGTCGTGTTACCCCAGTTCGTGAATATTTCGTGACCGTTCCTCACTGTTACGTCACTGGGAACATCACACTCACCCTCGGAGCCCCCACCACCGCCGGTGCTGGTTTGCGCCGCATAATTAACAGTCAGTGTATTAGAAGCAGAACCTGACTGACTTGCCGAGTCCACATAGTTACCCGTGACCCTAATGGTCGCAGTACCAGAGGTAGAGCCCGAAGGCGCTGTATAAGTGGCGGAATAAGAGCTACCCGAACCGCTCACCGAGGATAGTGAGCCAGCACTGTATGACACATCAGAGCGCGAAAAGCCCGTCACCGGCTCACTAAAGCTAAAGGAAACCGTTGCCGTTTGGCCGGCGCTGAGCGTTGAGTCATTGATAGAGATGGAAACCGTTGGCGCTTCATCCGCAGGGCCCGTACCAACACAAGTATCGGCAATGCCATCATCGTCGGTATCTTCTGCCGTAGTCGTCTCGTCGTGACACACCATGGAGCCTGTGCCGGAAGGTAGCGAACCAGGGTCAAATACGGCCCCTGTAATTACCATGTTGCCATATTCATCTACAAGAAGACCTGATACGTCATACAGGATATCATCATCGTAGGTCGGACCTGAGCCAGTACCATCATGCTCACTGCCCGCATCCAGGCGCAACGTGGCAGCAGAGGCTCCAATGGCAATGCTCGCCAGAGCACAACCCAAAGCGGTTTTAGTAAAGTGTTTCATTGTTCACCCTCACAAAGTTTAAAATATATTCTTTTATATTCGGGCCTTACTCCGAGGCTACGCCAAATACTCGTCACTTTGATCTTCCTACCCATACCATTAGCAGAATGCAGGCCAAAGTGAAAAAATTATCCTTTTGAATGCAATATTCCCATCGGATTATTATAAGCAGCAGTTCCGAAATTTCTATTCCCTATTAAGCTCGTTAATCGACCGCTTGTCAACATTGCGTACAATTTCCTACAAATTTGAGAGTTACATCACTTAGCTCACACTTCACTTCAAACTTAAAGTACTAACCATCATCCTCTCAAACAATAGGCAAAAAAAAACGCGACCCGAAGGCCGCGCTTTTAAGACACTTTTAAGCTGAAAGCTTATGGTGCTGAGCTGTCGATACCGTAGCCGTCGTGACCAGGATCAGCTGGCAAGCCGTCGGCAACTTCGCCGTCGTCAGCGCCATTCGCTGGGTCATAACCAACAATCAAACGAGTTGACTTGTGGTCAATAACACCGGCGTAGAACGCACCAGAACCAGACAGACCGTCAACACCCGCTGCAGTGTACTTCTGTACCGCAAAGCCGGTTACCGGCAAGCCGATAATCGCTTGGGTTTGAGCAGCATCCAACAAGTAACGAGCGTCACCGTCAGCATCCAAGGTGAAGTCCATACGAGCCCAACCGTTTTCGTGGTCAACTTCGGCGTTAATACCGTAGAAAACGCGATCAGAAGCGTCCACTGCAGAACCTTCACCGAAGCCCATAACAGAAACCTCAGTACACAAGGTCAGGTCATCGGAAGTTGGACCACCTACTGGGCGAGGCGAGAAGTCTACGCCACCGGTCAACTGAGTAACGGCCTCTTCACGATCCCACATTTCCAGCTCAATGGTTTCACAAGCATTGCTGGTCCACTCAGTGGTGAATGGAGGACGAACCAAGGTATCATTCCAAGGCGTACCTGCATCGTCTGCATCCTGCAAGTCGAAGACATAGCGACGCTTGGTAGGCATAGCAATAACCCAGTCGGTTTCAGCCTGAATAATTTCATCCAGCACGAAATCGTTAGAAATGGTGTCATGCATAAACAGAGCAGAAACCGCATCCAAACCGTCAGTGGTTACAAACGAAACAGGAGTCACGCCGTCCAGAATATTCGCAGTTACCTGAGAGTTCTGCAAGCTAGGCTCAAGAGTACCTGGGTTGGTGTGGTTAGGGGCATAGAAGGCGCCGGCGTCGTAGAACGCATCCAGAGCGCGAGCACTGTAAGTTGCGTTGGTGCCTTCCATTGGGTTAATCAGTACGCCATAGCCGTACAGACCGCCCAGAGTGCCGTCCGCATCAGTACCTACCAGCATTGATGGAGCGTTAGGGTTGGTATTAAAGGTTCCAGTACCAGTATCGCTAACAACACCTGTGCCATCTACAATGTCACCAGTCTCGAACGAAGCGCCAGAAGTTACCCAGCGACCCACAACCGCCGCACAATCAGCAGGCATGCCTGACGGATCGTGCAGGATGTCAGCGGCCAAGGCGTTACCTTCGGCGGTACCGAAGCCAGTGCCATCTTCTGCAACAACAGCCATCTCGATCAGCTCAACGTAACCTTCGTTGGTACGAGCCAAACCGGTAGAACCGCCGTCGTCTGCGTATTGCAGATCACGGAAAGCTTCACCGTCTACAGCAGTTGGGTTGTCAGCGGTAGGACGAGAGATGTGAGGAACAGTACAAGAGTTATCACGAGTGATAATCTTAGCGCCGTCACCTTCTGGCACAACAGCACCAGTCCAAACGTCTTCTGGAGACAGGTACAAGTTAAAGTCAAGTACCTCTTGGCTGTTTTCGGCTTCGATGAAACGAACCTTAACAGCTTTGTAGTATTCGGTAGTGTTAACTACAGAGATGTAGGTGTTTTGGCCACCTTCAATTGAGTAGTAAGGGTAAATAAGAACTTCACCCAGACCGTCATTGTTAATGTGTACGGCTTGGGCGGTACCCGCTGCACCAGCCAGTCCCGCCAGCATTGCCAAAGGTAGAAGTTTTTTCTTCATTGTCTAGCTCCTAGAGTTACAAAGTATCGTATTGTTTTCTGTTAGCAGGCCGCGAGCAGCCTCACAAACTCGATTTACCACCAGCACATGACCGGCCAGATGCTCTACGAACACCCAATCGCGCTCTAACTTACCACAGCAATTGCACCTTCACAATAGTGCCTGCGGTAAAATTAAGACCGCGCATAAGGGCTGGTCAGTGTCAGTATAAAAAGTTTGACTGCCATCACATACGGTGAAAACTTATGCAGTTACACCTATGGACTGAGCCTACCTTTAATCGACGCTGGCAGTTTACCTGCTGACAGCGCCTTAGGGAAGACCCGAAAAGCACTTTTTTAAAACCTGAGTTTTCTAGCCCAACCAAGCGCTTACACAACAAACCTTAAGCGAAATCCGTTCCAAGTCAAGCTTAACTTGATGATTCCAGGCGAAATAGCCAACTGGATCATTAATGCGCCGGTTTTCACCCACTATTAACCCTCTAAGCGGCGTCAATCTGAGCCAACAAGGCACTCATAGTTGCCGCATAATCATCGCTGGCAAAAATTTCCGAGCCAACCACAAAGGTATCTGCACCAGCGCGGCACACTTCACCAATATTGTGCACTTTAATGCCGCCGTCAACTTCCAGCCTTGCATTAAAACCCTCCCGATCAATAAGCTGCCGCGCCTGGTGCAACTTATCAAGTACGTAGGGTATAAATGCCTGACCACCAAAACCCGGGTTAACCGACATCAACAATAGCAAGTCCAGCTGACCCAACACGTGTTCAACGGTGGCAATAGGCGTGGCCGGGTTCAACACCACCCCAGGCTTGCAGCCCAGGTCCCGAATCAGCTGCACCGAGCGATCCAGATGCTTGCTCGCCTCGGGGTGAAAGCTTATATAGGTTGCACCAGCCTTGGCAAAAGACTCGATAAGGTCATCCACAGGCTCCACCATAAGGTGGACGTCAATGGGCACCGTCACACCATAATTGCGCAGCGCCTGGCACACCATGGGCCCCACAGTCAGATTAGGAACATAATGGTTGTCCATGACATCCAGATGAACCATTTGCGCTCCCGCGGCCAAAACCCGATCGCACTCTTCACCCAGGCGGGCAAAATCGGCATTTAATACAGAAGGCGCGATGATTGGTACCTGCTTAGTCAAACTCTCTCCCCCATCAATGTGTGCACGCTCAGATTGTCGAGCGCGAAAGGCACTTATTGTAGCAGAGTCAAATATATGGCGAACCAGCAAGCCTACCCTCCTGCCATATTACCGGCACTGTGGTAGAAACTATCCATAAATCCTATAATCGCGCCCAGCACTCACAGATCAACCTCAGGCAACCCTCACGCGCGGCAAAGAAAAGGATGTATATCATGAGCTTCAACCCCCGACTTCACGGGATGCGTGCGCTGGCCGCTTTTGGGGTGCTGCTTTTTCACTGGGCTCAGCTCTTTCCGGTACAAAACCACCTTTACCCCGGCGCGACGCCTTTTGGGCTGCAGTGGCATGCATCCTTTTTTATCGGCTTTGGCTGGATGGGCGTACCCTTATTTTTTGTGCTCTCTGGCTATTTGCTCACGCACATACTGAATACCCAGCCTATCACCCCCAGACGAAGCCTGAAGTTTTGGCAGCGACGTTTTTTGCGCATTTACCCCGCGGTGTGGCTACAAGTGGCAATTTTTGTCGCATTAGGGCCAATGATTGCCGGCCTGCCAACCCTATCATTTAACAGTGCCGGCATTACCAACGCCTTACTCTACATAAATTTGCCCCCAACCATGTCGCGGCCGATCAACCCGGTGTGGTGGACACTGCCGATCGAGCTAGGGTTTTACCTTTTACTGCCGCTGATCATCCTCCTGTGTCAAAGAATTCACTGGGCATGGGTTGTCACGACCGGTGTGCTGGGCACATTAATCTGGCGCTGGGCCAGCATTAGCTTGCTAGCCGACCCGCCGTACTATAAACATCTGGCAGTATTAGATGCCCTGCCCGGCGTGCTAACACCCTTTTTAACAGGTGTAGCGATCGCACACCTACCGATGCTCGCTCGCACGTGGCGATACATCGTCCTGGCAGGCGCTTTTATTGCTATCTATGCACTGCTTTTAGGCATTCACTATAACCTTGACTCCTACTGGCAAGGCGGATTCATGCTGGTGGCCTGGCCAAGCTTGCTGGCCATTGCTATTGCAGGTGCTGTATGGGCTGCACATGCCCCCTTATACGGTCTTACGTGGCTAGGCAGTCAGCCTCTTGTTTGGTTGGGCCATTTAAGCTTCGGCATTTATCTGTGGCACTACCCTTGTTTTAAAGTGGCCAGAGCCTTGCTTCCCGCGTCGGACAGTCTGCTTGATAGCGTCTACTACTTAAGCATTGTCACCACAGCCACCGTTCTGCTGGCCAGCGCCAGTTACTATATAATCGAGCGCCCATTGATGGGCTGGGGGCGGAGAAATCACCTAAAAGCCCCAAACACTCTTTAAAAGGGCTGTCATGCAGTTTGATTCCTTCACCTTCTTATTGTTCTTTGTCGTTGTCGTTGGCTGCTACCGATTAATACCCGGCTGGAGCCACAAAAAGAACTGGTTGCTGTTCACCAGCTACGTATTCTACGCGGGCTGGAACCCGTGGTTTTTACCACTATTAATAAGCACCAGCTTTGCCGATTGGTTTATGGCCCAAAAGATGGCGCAAGCAGGCAGCAGGCGCAAACGTAAACTGTGGCTCTGGAGCATACTTAGCATAAATTTAGGGGTGCTTGGGTATTTTAAATACGCCTATTTCCTCAGCGATAGTGCAGCGCAATTCGCCAGTGCGCTGGGCCTCAGCTGGCAGGTGGACCCTTTCGACATTATTTTACCCATAGGGATATCCTTTTATACCTTTCACTCATTGTCCTACTGCCTGGATGTATATCGCGGCAAATTCGCACCGGTCAAAAACCTGCGCGACTACCTTCTGTACGTTGGCTTTTTTCCGCAACTGGTTGCCGGCCCGATTGTCCGCTGGCGGGAAATGCAAGAACAGATTGAACAACCACGACATATGTCACTGGCAACAACCGGTATGGGGTTGTGTCTAGTGACAGTCGGCCTGTTTGAGAAAATTGTCCTGGCAGATGCCGCCTTTGCTCCTGTGGCGGACGCCTATTTCAACCAAGCCACAGAACCGGGCACGCAACAGGCATGGCTTGGCGCCCTCGCCTTCAGCGGTCAGATATTTTGCGATTTTGCCGGATACACAACTTGCGCACTAGGCGCGGCGCTGGTTATGGGCTTTCGCCTGCCCATTAACTTTTTAAACCCTTACTGCGCGCTTGGCTTTTCTGACTTTTGGCGACGCTGGCACATTTCTCTGTCGACATGGCTGCGCGACTATTTATATATAGGACTTGGCGGCAACCGTGGTGGCCCGTGGCTCACCAGTCGCAATTTAATGCTAACCATGCTTATTGGCGGTTTGTGGCACGGTGCGGCCTGGACCTTTGTAATTTGGGGTGGCTTGCACGGCGCACTCCTGATTCTTGAGCGTGTTGCAAAACATGTCTTTGGCACGGTATCACCCGGATTTGTCCTGCGATGCGTGTTACGTCTGCTCACTTTGGGCACTATCGTGATTACTTGGGTTTGGTTTCGCTCGCAAAGCCTGGCAGGCGCTTGGCAGTCAACTCTGGCTATGCTCGACGTTAGTCAACTTCTTCATAACCCAGTTCCGCTGACAGGCGCGCAGTGGATAGCACTTGGCTGTATTGGCGCGTTAATTACGGGGCAATGGCTAATGCGCGACCGCACCATGGTTGATGTAATCGCCAAAACCCCGGCACCTGTAACCGGAATCACTATGGGGCTTTTGATCGCCTTAATTGTTTTATCGCCAGGGGAAAGCCATGCTTTTATCTACTTCCAGTTTTGAGCGCAAGCCAAACAGGTTCTGGCTAGTATCCATGACACTCAGTTTATTGGTTGCCTTAGCGCTGTGCCTGACAGCCGAATACTACTGGCGCGAACAGGGCTATACACCGCGAATTCTCGATTCCGCCATGCTTTGGAGCCTGGAGCGAAGCAAAGCCACTACCGGCAACTCTCTCGTATTTGTTGGGGCCAGTCGCACCCAATTTGGTATTCACCCACCCACGGTGAAAAAATTGCTTCCCCACTACCAGCCGATCATGCTGGCGGTAAATGGCATGTACCCACTGTCGACACTGCGCAACCTAGCCGAGGACCCACAGTTCAATGGAACGGTACTGCTGGACGTTGATGCCCGCGGCATGATTAAAGACTTTTGGTGGATGCAGCAACCCTATGTCGACTACTACGAGCACCAGTTCACCCCCAACTGGTACATCCATCGGCTATTTTTGAATGTGTGGCAAAAGCATACGGTTATTTCGCGCGACGCTATGAGCATTACCGAAACTATTGCACGCACTCTTGACACTGGGCGCATGCCCTGGAAACCCAACTACGAACTCAAATCAAGTCGGGCCGGCCATCTGATATTTACCGAGGAAAGCGCCAAACGTTTGGCCAAAAATTTTGGCGATCAGTTAGAGCAGTTTTTGGAAGATCACCCACCGCCGCCTGCCGACCAGTGGTTGCAAGAGCTAAATTTGCTGGCGCAATGGATCGAGACCATTGAAAACCGGGGGGGCAAGGTCATTTTGTACGAGCCCCCCGTAAGTGGGCGGCAGAAAAGTCTCGCCGAAAGCTTTTTACCCAAAGAGCAGTATTGGGACCAATTGATTAGCACTTACCATTTGACGGCAATTAACTATCAGGAAGAGCCCACTCTTCAGGCGTTTGAACAGCCCGATGAATCGCACGTAAAGGGAGATAGCAGGGATGAATATACCGCCGCGTTGATCCAGTTAATGATTGATAAAGGCTTGGTTGAGCCATAACCTGCCTCTAGCCTATACGGACATTCATAATATATAGAATAAACGAACTATGACACCTACACCCCCAACTCAACAGCGCATTAAATCGCTCGATGGCCTTCGCGGCGTGGCGGTGTTCATCATTATACTGTTCCACGTTCACCCCTTGTTTATCAGCGGAGGCTTTCTCGGGGTTGATGTTTTTTTTGTTCTGAGTGGCTTTTTAATAACAGGTTTATTGCTCGATGAGTTCGAGCTCAATGACAACATCAAACTGAAATACTTTTACGCTCGGCGCGCCCTGCGGCTTATGCCCGCTCTCTTGTTGATTTTAGCGATACTCGTGCCAACCTACTGGTTGTTTGCTGATGCAAGCAAGGCACAGTCATTCAGCTTCGAGGCCTTAATTGCAATTACATACACCACAAACCTTGCGGTGGCGTTTGAATGGTTCAACTTAACCCAGCTGCGCCACACCTGGTCTCTGGCCATTGAAGAACAGTTTTACCTAATTTGGCCGCTATTGCTGCTAGCGCTCCATAGACGTTCCCGCAATCGCAACACTTTACTGGCATCCTGTCTGGCCCTATGGGCGGCATCAATAGCCGTGAGAGTTTGGCTGACGGTAAACAACGCGCCTATTGATCGGCTTTACTGTGGGCTCGACACTCGCGCTGACGCTCTTATGGCGGGGGCCGCACTGGCTGTGTTTTTGCGTCGCAATGATAACCGCGAGGTGTCGACAACTTTGTGGCTGAAATGGTGCTGGCTACCAGCCTCTGTTGTGCTTGGGTATTTTATGTTCAGCACAAATTATCTATTGCGCGGTCTTTATCTTTGGCAGTTACCTATCGTACATATCGCCTCGGCGCTCGTGATAATGCACCTGGCCAGTAACCGAGACGGTATACTTGCGCGAGCACTGGCATTTAGGCCTATTTTCTATCTGGGAAAAATTTCCTATGGAGTGTACCTGTGGCACGTACCTGTTTTATTGGCCGCGATTCACTACCAGGTACCCACTCGCTGGCTGATGCTTGTTACATTGAGTGGCACAATTTTGCTCGCGTCGGCCTCGTATTATTTTGTAGAGCGTAAGCTTCTGCGATTAAAACAGCATTTTGCCAGCACCTAGCAGGCGCAGCCGCTCTGGGGTGCCCACATCACTCCAGCGCCCCCTGAACACCTCACCCGTTAAGCGTTGCTGAGCAAGCGCCCAATGCAATACTTCTACCAGTGGAAATACACGCCGCGCATTGGGGTAAGTCGATATTAGCTCAGGTTTAAGGACGCTGACTCCGGCAAAGGTAAAGCCAGTACTATCACCAGCCTCTGTTACGAGGTCACAAGATAAATCAAAATCCCCGCGCGCCTTGAACTCTGGATTTGGCACCAGCACCAAATGCCCCAGAGTTCGCTCAGCCAACGTCATTGCCAACAATGGTTCGAATTCTATGTCAGTGTATACATCGGCATTGACCAACAAAAAGGGCTCACTTCCCAACCAGCTGGCTGCGTAGTGGATAGCGCCTGCGGTTTCCAAAGGCTCTGGCTCTTCAGAATAAGCAACCTCAAGTCCCCAACGACTGCCATCACCCACTGCATCGCGAATTTTTTGGCCGAGGTAGGCGATATTGATAAGAACCTGACTCACCCCCGCCGCAGACAATCGCTCTAAATGCCATTCAATCAGCGGCTTACCCCGCACCGGTATCAGTGGCTTGGGTAAAGTATCTGTCAGGGGGCGCATACGTTTGCCTAGTCCGGCTGCCAGAATCATTGCTTTCATAATTGACCCTCGCCGGTTGGCTTCACAGTAGGCACTTCACCGAGATACCAGGGTTGCTCACGGTATACAGGCGCCAGATCTCGCTCAAACCGCTGGTGCACCTCAGCGAACTCGGGATACCGGGCGAGCACATCAAGAACATAGTGCAACACCCGGGGCAAGTCCGCCAAGTATCCGGGCTTGTCATCGCGCAAGTACAAGCGGGCAAAAATACCCAGAACCTTAATGTGGCGCTGCAACCCAACCCAATCAAACACGCGCATAAACTCGTCATCCGCTGTGACCGCCATTAATTCGAGGGCTTCGGCCTGAGCCTTATAGCTGAGCGCCCAACGGCGCACTTGGTCCGGTGGTAGGGTTAAATAGCAATCTTTGAGCAGGGAAACCAAATCGTAGACCAGTGGGCCGGCAACGGCGTCCTGAAAATCGATAACCGCAACGTCTTCGCCGGCCAATATTAGATTGCGCGCATGATAGTCGCGGTGCATAAATACCCGAGGCTGACTCAAGGCACACTCGGCCAATGTCGTATCGAGCACATCCAGACTTCTTAAGGCAGAGCCCGCGATGGACACCCCCAGTAACTTGTCGACGAACCATTCCCGGAAGATCGCAAGCTCGCGCCTAATAAAGGCCGTGTCAAATTGCGGTAATTGGCCGGTGGGCCGTTGAGCGATACGACTCAGTGTGCTGAGCGCCCGCGGGTACCACAGCGACTGCAGTTCGGGCGTTTGGGCATTGGCGAGCAGATTTTGCCCCAGATTTTCGACCAGTAGAAAGCCGTTATGCGCATCGGCAAACCGAACCTCGGGCACACGCACACCGCCCGCGGCCAGTAGCTTAGCAACCAACAGAAACTGCGCGGTGTTTTCGGTTTGGGGCGGCGCATTCACGGCCAGCCAACGGGCGTCATTGGCCACAACAAAATAGCGACGCCCCCCGGCATCGCCACCACAAGGTTGAAGGTCGGGCTGGTGGCCCAAGACATCCGCAAGCCAGTCACGAAGTGCTCGCCCGCGTGTGATCGGATCAGTACTGCTTACATCCAAAACTCAAATCCTGTGCAATTATTGCTTCTTTATTATGGTGCCTGGCGCGTTAGCGTCCATTTTACCCCTATCGCCCGGCACACTGGCAAGCGACGTTCCGCAAAACAACGACTTTACGCCCAATAGATGAATGTCGCGTTTTAGCCAGATTATTGCAATACGCCATAACTCTGGGGCCAGGCTTGCCCTTTTCACTATTCCGTCCTGCGCTGCGCCTGCCTTTACTCAACACCAAATTACAATCCTCGTAACAATTGGTCTAGAGGTGCCTTTATGCAGTAGAATTGCCGGCACATTGAAAGGCCGAGAACCAAGAATGACCGCACACAGCAGACACCGCCGTAAGCTCCTGCCCTTTTTGGCGGCCTGCTGTGCAATAGCTTCGCTGGTTGCCAGCGCTCAATCCAACACGAATTCTGCCGCTGAACTGGACTGGGTCGACACCGAACAGCTGAGCGACATAGAAAAATCTCAGCTGCCGGCCGGCTGCTGTGGCACCTTCGTAGACCCTTATTCCCCGCCGGCAGACGCTCTGCCGGTTGAGCAAACGCCCATTTCTGCAACTGCGCACGATATTCAAGCCGAAGGCAGCCGAATTATTGAGCTGAACGGTCAGGTACGTTTAGAGCAAGGGCCGCGCCTGCTGCAAACAGAGCGCGCCCAGGTCGATCAAAGGACAGGACAGGTCACACTCGAAGGCAATGTCACGGTACGCGAAGCAGGGCTGTTAATTCGCGCTGACCGGGCCGAGCTGTCAACGTCCAGTGAAGATGTCAGTGTCGATAACGCGCATTTTGTACTGCACCAGAACCGGGTCAGTGGCAGTGCGGGTAAACTGCAAAAATTTGGCGAGCGCCTGTTGAAAATGCAGCGAGGCGATTTCACCACCTGCGAGCCCAATAATGCTTTTTGGCGACTCAAGGCCAGGGAGCTATCTCTGCACCCAGAGAGTAACTACGGTACCGCTAAAAACGCCCGACTGGAAATAGCCGATATTCCTGTACTGTATATCCCGTATATCATTTTCCCCATTGGCGATGAACGCCAAACAGGCCTGCTATTTCCCTCATTCAGTGAAAGCTCGCGCAACGGTATTGAATACGCTCAACCCATCTACTGGAATATCGCTCCACAGATGGACGCGACCATTACCCCACGCTATATGGAAAAACGCGGCAATCTGCTTGACGTCAACCTGCGTCACCTTTCCAGTTACTTTGAAACGGAACTTGATGCAGGCTTTTTAGCGGACGATAAAGGCGGCTACGATCGTCAGGCCGAAAACGACATCGCTAATGGTGAACTGACCGAGGAAGAGGCCTACCCACACAAAGGCGATGACCGCTGGCTCGTTCAGCTCAATCAAACCGGTGGCGCGCAGTCACGGATTAAAACCGTCATCGACTACACGGACTTGAGTGACGTTGACTATCTGCGCGATATAACGAGCGGCTCAACTGACCTGGAATACGCAGCTAATATACGTAAGTTTGGCCAGATAACCTACAGTGGCGACATATGGAATCTGGGCCTCAGTGCCAATGAGGTTCGCTATCTCAATGAAAGCTCGCAACGCCCTTATAAAGAGCTGCCCCACCTTTACGCCAATGGCCGCTATTCTTGGGGTGACTGGCAGCTAAGTATTGACAGTAACTACTCGCAATTTGACCTCACCAGCTACTACCAACGCCCCACTAACACTTTAGTGGTCGGTGATAGATTGCATTCTGACATTAGCCTGGCACTGCCTAAACGCTGGCAGTGGGGCTATGCCACGCCCCGCATTGGTGTGCGAGATTTGCGCTATCAGCTGGATCAGGCCGCGGTCAAAAATACGTCGGCAGCCGCAGGCGACAGCATCTACAACACCAGCCCTGAAGTGACCGCCGCCCACGCCAGTCTGGATTTGGGGCTTTACTTTGAGCGCTGGTCACAGTTTGGCGACACACCGCTGATTCAAACCTTAGAGCCCAGATTGTTTTATCTCTACAATGGGTATGATGATCAATCCGAGCTTTACGCTCCTCTCAACGACAGTAACCGAGCGCTCAACTTCGATACCCGATTATTCCGGATGGATTACAACCAGCTGTTTCGCACATCGCGCTTTAACGGCCTGGATCGAATTGACGACGCCAATCAGCTCAGTGTAGGCCTTACCAGCCGCTTTATCTCAGCCCGTACCGGTGAAGAGCATTTAGCGCTCAGCCTGGGGCAAATCTACCGCTTCGAAACCCCTAAAGTGGTACTTAACCCCGAGTCGCCCAGTGAAGCATTTAGTTATCGCCGCTCCGAGTACGTGGGCCGAATCAGCGCACGGGCATCCGAACGTTTTCGTCTGAGTTCGGACCTGGTTTATGACCAAAATGACCACACGCTCACCAGCGCTAGCGCCTCGGTAGAGTACAGTGACGCCAGTGACCGCCTAATCAGTGCCACCTACCGCTACCAACGCCAGGTTGATGATCGGGCGTCAGGCGCAGACCCAGACCCAGACTTAGTTTACAATCGCAGTCTGGATCAGCTCGATGTCGGCGCCTTTATTCCGCTCACGGGCAGTTGGAGCCTAATTGGTCGGGCAAACTACGATTTTACCTTCGATTTGGAACTCGACACCTACGCCGGGTTCGAATACAACGACTGCTGCTATCGTGTACGTATGATGTGGCGCAAGTGGCTAAATTTTGATTACAACAGTGGCAACCAGCTGGAAACCGTCACCAATGATGACTACGATCGGGGCTTTTTTATCGATCTACAACTCAAGGGACTGGCCAGCATCAGCGACCGGGTTGGCAGCTTACTGAGCAAAACTATACCCGGCTATGCCGAACGTGAAGATAACCTCCAATAAATCAGTGACATCTATGCCTTTAAAAACATTCGCAAAACAACGACTGTGCCAGCCTCTGACCCGCGCATTGGGACTGATCGCCTTGAGCGTTGCCAGCCTCAGCTTCGCCGAAACCCAAGTACTGGACAAGGTGATAGCCGTAGTAAACGACGGTGTCGTGCTGGAAAGTGAGTTCAACGAACGCAAAAACTCAATTATGCAGAGGCTGGAAGGTCAGTACGACCAGCTGCCGCCAGAGAGCGTGCTGGACAAGCAAATCCTTGACGCCCTCATTCTGGAGCAACTGCAGTTGGAAGAAGCCTCGCGCTACGGCATGGAAGTATCGGATCAGCAGCTCAATGGCACCATACAGCAAATCATGAGCAACAACGGCATGAGCGATATGGACGAGCTGGCTACCAGTCTGTCGCAGGATGGTCTTACGCTAGATAGCCTGCGCGAAAAAATTCGCCGGGACATTTTACTTAACCAAGTACAACAAGGCATCGTCACCAACCGCATTCGGGTAACCGAGCAGGAAATTAATAACTTTCTCGACTCCAGCGACGGTAAGTTTGCCACCTCCCCGGACTACCACCTAGGCCACATTCTCATCAGCGCCTCATCCTCCGCATCGGCTGAGGATATTGCTCAGGCCCGCGCGGCCGCCGAAGACTTGTACCAGCAGTTGCAAGATGGCGCTAATTTTAGCCAGCTGGCAATCGCCAATTCGGATGATCAGACCGCGCTTGATGGTGGCGATTTGGGTTGGCGCAAACTGGCGCAATTGCCCGAACTCTTTGCCGAAGTGGTGAGCAATTTGGACGTTGGTCAGGTTTCTGAGCCTATTCGCTCCGGTGCTGGCTTTCACTTGTTGAAAAATATTGAACAGCGCGGTGGCGGAGAGCAGTTGGTTGAACAAACCAAGGCTCGCCATATTCTGCTGAAAACCAGCGAAATTTTGGACGATGACACAGCCCAGGAAAAGCTCCAGAAAATTCGTCAACAAATTATTGATGGTGCCGACTTTGCTGACATGGCGCGAGAGAACTCCGAAGATATTGGTTCCATGCTTGAGGGCGGCGATTTGGGCTGGGCCAACCCCGGCATGTTTGTACCCGCTTTTGAAAACGCCATGGCTAAAACCGAAATTGGTGAAATTACCGAACCATTCAAAAGCCAATACGGCTGGCATATTTTGCAAGTGGTCGATCGCCGTCAAGAGGATATGAGCGATGTGGTAATTCGCAACAAAGCCGCGCAAATGATGCGTGAGCGCCGATTTGAAGAAGAACTGCAAGTATGGCAAATCGAATTGCGCGAAGACGCTTATATCGACATCAAAAATAAGGATTTGGAAGGTTGACGACACCGCAACGCCTGGCCGTTACCCCCGGCGAACCGGCCGGTATTGGCCCTGATCTCGCACTATGGCTAGCTTCGCATAAGCGCCAGGATGAGCTGGTGATTATAGGTGACCCGGCGCTGTTGGCAGACCGGGCTCGCCAGCTCAATCTGGATGTCGTGATAAAAGAAGTCGGTGTCACCGACGCAACACAGCCCGCCACCGCGAGGCAGTTGCACGTATTACCGGTATCTCTCTACACACAGGCTCAGGCTGGTGTACTGAACCCAACCAACGGGCGCTACGTACTCGACACCTTGGACGCGGCGATTACTGGCTGCCAAACGGGGCATTTCGATGCACTGGTGACCGGTCCGGTTCACAAAGGTGTCATCAATGACGCCGGTTTTAACTTCAGCGGTCATACCGAGTATCTGGCGGAAAAAACCAATACCCCACGTGTCGTCATGATGCTTGCCACGCAAGGGCTACGCGTCGCTCTGGTCACCACCCACTTACCTCTAAAGGATGTGGCCGCTGCAATCACACAGCCGCTGTTGAGAGAGATTATCGAGATTCTGCACGGTGACCTAAGACAAAAGTTCGGCATTGCCCATCCGCGTATTTTAGTGGCCGGGCTCAACCCGCACGCGGGTGAAGGCGGGCACATGGGCCGTGAAGAAATCGAAATAATTGAACCGGTACTGGCGCAGTTCCGGCAACTTGGGGTCAATGTATCGGCTCCCCTACCGGCCGATACACTGTTCACACCCAAATATCTGGACAATGCCGATGCGGTACTGGCCATGTACCACGATCAGGGCTTGCCAGTGCTCAAATACAAAGGCTTTGGCCAGGCAGTCAATATTACGCTGGGGTTGCCTATTATTCGCACGTCGGTGGATCACGGTACGGCTCTCGACCTCGCCGGCTCCGGTAAAGCAGACACCGGCAGCCTCGATACTGCTATCTCCTACGCCCAATTCATGACTCGCGCCCGCACGAGGTCCGCTCAGTGAAACAGAATTTTACGCCGGGCGCTCCACACAAAGCCCGCAAGCGCTTCGGTCAGAACTTTCTGATCGACCACAATATTATTAACCAAATAGCGCGTTCGGTGCACCCGCGACCCGATGACATCGTGGTGGAAATTGGCCCGGGCCAGGGCGCCCTGAC
Organism: Gilvimarinus gilvus; assembly: GCF_030518155.1. Classification (GTDB taxonomy): domain Bacteria; phylum Pseudomonadota; class Gammaproteobacteria; order Pseudomonadales; family Cellvibrionaceae; genus Gilvimarinus; species Gilvimarinus gilvus. The sequence continues at coordinate 89,487 of NZ_JAULRU010000319.1, forward strand.
CGAACCGCTGGCCGCTAGCGCCACAACTCTGCACGTTATTGAGCTCGACCGCGATCTGGTACCCTGGCTCAAAGTACGTTTTGAGAAGCACCCGGGCTTTAGCTTACATCAGGCCGATGCACTTAAATTTGATTTCGCCGAGTTGGCGGACGACAATCGCCCTTTGCGAATTGTCGGTAACCTGCCCTACAACATCTCGACGCCTCTGATCTTCCACCTTATTGGCTATGCCGATATCGTGCAGGACATGCACTTCATGTTGCAAAAAGAGGTCGTAAAACGCCTGGCCGCCGAGCCTGGCACTAAAGCCTACGGCAGACTAACGGTAATGGCGCAGTATTATTGCAATATAGACTGGTTGTTCGACGTACCTCCCGGCTCCTTTGACCCTGCACCCAAAGTTGACTCGGCGATTGTCCGACTCACTCCCTATAAAACCTTGCCCCACCCGGCGCGCAATGTCGGGGTGCTGGAAAAGTTAGTGACAGCGGCCTTCGGACAGCGCCGTAAAACGTTGCGCAATGCGCTAAAAACTTTTTGCGATCCACTACAGCTTGAGTCTATGCCGGTGGACTTGAGCAAGCGTGCCGAAGCCCTAACCATTGCCGATTTTGTCGCATTAAGCGACGCCATTGAACCCTATGTACTGTAACAACATGAGCAAAATTCAAATTGAAGTAGAGACCGGCTACTTGCCGGAACAGTCCCAACCTGATCACCAGCGGTTTGCATTTCGTTACACCATTACCATTCACAATCACGGCGACAATGCTGCGCAACTTTTAAGCCGCTACTGGCGCATTACCGATGCTGAGGATCAAGTACGCGAAGTCCGTGGTGACGGTGTCATCGGTGAACAACCCACTATTGAGCCCGGCAGTTATTACCGCTACACCAGTGGTGCAGTATTGCAAACTTTTGCAGGTACAATGGAAGGCAGCTATCAAATGCGGGCAGCCGATGGGCAGGAGTTCGATGCCACTATCCCGGCATTCGCACTGGTCCAACCCAGCGCCTTGCACTAGCGCAAGTATAGACAGGAACGGAAGATCGTGAGCACCTATGCCATAGGCGACATCCAGGGTTGCCTTAAACCACTGCAAAAGTTGCTGAAAAAAATTAACTTTGATCCGGCACAAGACCAGCTTTGGATCGCTGGTGACTTGGTGAATCGCGGCCCCAAATCACTCGCCACACTGCGCTATTTGTACTCTATTCGACATTGTGTCACCGCAGTGCTGGGCAATCACGATCTACACTTGCTGGCGGTTGCCTGGGGCAAGAAGCGAAGTGGCCCCGCCGATACACTCAATGCGATTCTCGAAGCCCCCGATGGGCCGATACTGATTGACTGGCTGCGCCATAGAAAGCTATTGCATACTGACGAAAACCTGGGTTACACCATGGTTCACGCGGGCATCCCCCCCATATGGACCTTAGAGCAAGCCGAAGCTTACGCAAGAGAAGTTGAAGCGGTTCTACAGAGTGATTATGTCGAAGAATTTCTCGGGCAGATGTACGGTAACAAACCCAACAAATGGAAAAACCGTTACATAGGCTACGACCGCCTTCGACTTATCACCAATTATTTAACCCGTATGCGTTTTTGCGACGCCGAAGGCGAATTGGAATTAACCAACAAATCGGCGCCTACAGGTTTGCAGTCAGAACAATTTTTGCCTTGGTTCGATCACCCGAATCATTTATGCGGCGATACCCGTATCGTCTTTGGCCACTGGGCTGCACTGGAAGGTCAGGCCGAACCCGAGCATATTACCGCACTGGATACGGGCTGTGTCTGGGGCGGCTGCTTGAGCGCTTTACGCTTAGAGGATGGCGAGCTGGTCAGCGTTAAATGCCGTTAACGTTTGCTATAAGCTGCCTGCCAATTCAACCCGGTTACGGCCGCGCTCTTTTGCTCTGTACAGCGCCTCATCGGCCGATCTAAACAACTCATCGATACCGCCTTTGTCACGTAAAGTGGCAACGCCAAAACTCGCCGTTACTTGACCGGCTTGCTCAAACTCACTTTCGGCCACCATTCGCCGGAATTTCTCGGCTATATGAGCGGCGTAATTAATACGCGTATTGCGGCAAACCAGAACAAACTCTTCGCCCCCCCAACGGGCGAACAGATCGGAGCTACGGATGTGCGATTGTACTAATTGCGATATTCCGGCCAACACCGCATCACCCACCCCGTGACCGTAGGTATCATTAATGCTTTTGAAGTGGTCGATATCCATCATAACAATGGACAGCGCCTTACCATCGCGACGCCAGTCGTATAACCCGTTTTTAATGGCCTCCTCAATGCCCTGACGATTAAAAGCACCCGTCAATGAATCGGTTTTTGCCAAAGTTTCGAGCTCTTGACTGCGCGAGTCGAGTAATGCGTTTACCTCCAGCAGTTCGTGCTCGCGGACTTTTCGCTCCCGAACCTCCTGCGTCAGCACATATACCCGAAACGCGAGGAAGCTCAATATGATCACCGCCCAACACAGAATAATGCCAAGGTACCAATCGGCAGTATCAAACCGCTGCCCTACCAGCTTGACGTGCTTTAACCGGAATTGATGAAGTCCCGCCTGATGTGCCGATCCGGTTTGGATATCAATACTGGTTACATTATTAAACTGTGGGTGTGATAGCCTCGGCGGAATGTCTTTTTCCAGCAACCACCAGTTGGCGACAAAAAAATCACTGAAACTAAACTCATATTGATAAATCTCAGGGTTGGCAGCAAACTCAACCTGGTTGTATTTGGTGGTGGTGTCATCGCTCGGCTGGGAATAACGAGGGTCAAAGTTACGCAAAAACAGGCGGACTGTCTTATTGGGGCCTGAATATTCCAAGTTAAGTTCGATTTGGCGATAGCGCGACAAATCAAGCCCCTGCCAGGCATCTACCAAACGAATCTCAAAACCACAGTACGGGTAAAGAAAGCTCGCTTTTAGGTCACACTGCCACTGGTAGCCTTCCTCAGTCGCTGGCAATAGCTTCACCTCGCTGCTGCCGCCGGCATCGTGATCGTCGTATAGACGAATCTCATAACCTTGACCGGGCTCTACAACTAAAGTCTCAAGCAGCAAGCGTTCTCGCGCCAAAATCGCCAGTGCCGTCAGTAGCACTAGAGCTAATAGCGTTTTTTCGAGCTGCCAACTTGAAGACATTCGTGGCCCTACATGAGAGTTAAGTGCGCTTGTTTATACTAGGTTATAGCATATGGCGGATTTTATCGCATTAAAAACGCTAATCATAGCCAACACTCTGCCCTCCCAGGCGCAGGGAGCTACGCTGCGTTAACAATCGCGCGCGAAAGCGAACACAACTCTACACCTCCAACCTTTATGGCATAGAGCATACCCGGTTAAAGGTAGTCTAACTCTCTCAGGTCATCGCAACCGAGTTGATCCTGCAAACGCCGACGCTCCAAACGCTCTTCCAGGCGCCTGCGCATATCCAGTTGAAGTTTTTGTTGGTCTTTATGGGACAAGGTTTCCCGAACTTCGCTATCGAACTCTTCCGGTTCAAGGATATCTGTATCGTGGTCTTCAGCCATTGGTATACCTCTCACGATGATAAAACTAGGATCGGCACCACAAGCGCCGCAACTCAACGGCTATTTATCATAGTTTTTCTACATTACAAAGCTTTTCCGTCTAGCTTTTACTGGCAATACTTTGAGCTCTATTGATTCAGCTTTGTGAAGATAAATTGATTTATTCGCCCTTGACCTGCAAGCTAGAGCCACTACAGTGGATATGTATTGCTAAACCGAGAGTAAGCTATGTCAGAAAAAGAATGTATCGGTTGGAGAGAATGGGTTTTATTGCCCGATCTAACTGCGACACCCATCAAAGCAAAGGTAGATACCGGCGCCAAAACCTCAGCTATCCATGCATTTTTTGTAGAAGAAGTCATTCGCGATAACACCTCCTGGGTGCGTTTTGGATTGCACCCGAAGCAAAAAGCACTGGATCCTGAGTGTATTTGCGAGGCCAAAGTACTCGACAAGCGTACCGTCACCGACTCAGGTGGGCATAAAGAAGACCGATTTGTGATAGAAACCGCCGTCAATCTCGGTGGGCATACTGTTCTTACAGAAATGACATTAACCAACCGGGAAACGATGCTGTTTCGTATGTTATTGGGGCGCAATACAATGGCGGGAAGATTTATCGTCGACCCAGAAGCCTCCTTTCTATGCGGAGGCGATGCCGATTCTGGCCCCGGAATGCCAAATTAATCATCCAAATTCAAGCGGCAAAACCACTAATTCCTTAGGACACTAAATGAAAATCGCTATACTTTCACGCAACGCCAAGTTGTATTCCACACGCCGGCTTGTAGAAGCTTGTAAAGATCGTGGCCATGAGCCCCATGTCATTGATATTCTCAAATGCTACATGGATATTACCCCCTCTAAACCCGCGATCTGGTACCGGGGGGAAGAACTGGTAGGCTTCGACGCGGTAATTCCACGAATTGGTGCATCGGTAACGCACTACGGTCTGGCCGTTATTCGTCAGTTCGAAATGATGGGTGTCTATTGCCTAACCGAGTCAGTAGCGCTGGGGCGTTCGCGTGACAAATTGCGCGCGTTGCAATTACTGTCACGCAAAGGCATTGGCATGCCACGCACCAGCTTTGCTCACAACGTTCACAACACCAAAGAACTTATTAAGTTAGTCGGTGGCGCGCCACTTGTGGTTAAGCTGTGTGAAGGCACCCAAGGCCGCGGCGTGGTGCTTGCCGAAACGGCAAAAGCCGCAGAAAGTGTTATTGAAGCCTTTCGCGAGCTGCGCGCAGAATTTCTGGTACAGGAATTTATTAAAGAGGCTGGCGGCAGTGATATTCGCTGCCTTGTCATTGGCACAAAAGTCATTGCAGCCATGCAACGCACGGCACCCGAGGGCGAGTTTCGCTCCAATTTGCACCGAGGTGGCAGCGCAGAGCTGGTTAAGTTGCGCCCCAACGAGCGCAGCACAGCCATTAAGGCGGCGCAAACTATGGGCCTTAAGGTTGCGGGGGTGGATGTCTTGCGCTCTTCTCGCGGCCCGTTAATCATGGAGGTGAACTCATCGCCAGGGCTCGAGGGCATTGAAGGTGCCACCAATAAAGATGTGGCCGCAGCGATTGTTCAGTTTATCGAAGAGAATGCACGTCCTCACGCCAACAAAACTAAAGGCAAGGGATGAGTGAAAAAAACACGCCGCTGGTGATTGGCGGAGTAGAAATAGCGCCGGGCGAGACCCGCAGTGTCGACATCCCTCTGGCGGCCATGTACACCCATACCGATGTTGGGTTGACGGTACATATTATCCACGGCAAGCGCCCCGGCCCATGTTTGTTGGTCACCGCAGCCGTACACGGTGATGAAATTAACGGTGTTGATATCATTCGTCGAGTTTTGGGCATCAAAGAGCTCAGCAAGTTGCGTGGCACGTTAATGGCAATACCCGTTGTGAATGTGCACGGGTTTTTAAACCAGTCCCGGTATTTGCCGGATGGGCGCGACCTAAACCGCTGTTTTCCTGGTAGCCAACAAGGCTCTTTGGCCGGTCGCGTGGCTCACACGCTGGTCAATGAGATACTGCAGCACTGCACCCATTGTATTGACCTTCACACCGGCGCCCGCCATCGCGCCAATTTACCGCAAATTCGTGTTGACCTTTCACAGCAAGAAAATCAGGAGCTCGCTCTGGCGTTTGGCTCCCCCGTAGTCCTCGACGCAAAACTGCGCGATGGCTCATTGCGCATGGCGGCATCAGAACGTGGCATACCACTGCTACTCTATGAAGCGGGGGAAGCACTGCGCTTCGACGAGTTCAGTATACGTGCCGGCACCCGGGGAATTATCAATGTGATGCGCCAGCTGAATATGCTGCCGCGCAAGTCACGCTTAACTAAAGACAGCAATGTGACCATTGCCGACGACAGCCGCTGGGTCAGAGCGCCCATCAGTGGTGTTATGCGGCCGTTGGTGCAACTGGGCGCTAAAGTTAAAAAGCGTACCGTGCTCGCTTATATATCTGACCCTATAGGTATGAACCAAATCGCTGTCTACTCGCCAGCCGAAGCCATTGTTATCGGCCTGACAAATCTGCCTTTGATCCACGAAGGTGAGGCTTTATTCCACCTGGCCAACTACCACAAGCAAATTCATCAGGTGGCCGATCAGGTGGTCAATTTTCACGAAACCTTTGATCCGGGGCAGGATGACGATGAACCGTTTTTTATCGGTGAGGACGACTCGCTGTTAAATTGAGTAGTACATACTGTCCAAGGCAGGAGTTTAGCCAATGTTAACCTACGCGAAGTCCTTAAGTGCAACAACGTTGGCGTTAAAATCAAACTCGCCCGCCGCATTAAAATGCGCCTTGAAATTGGTGGCGGACATGGGCTTGGCAAATAAGAAACCTTGCACTTGATCACAGTGATTCTCGCGCAACCACTGAACCTGTTGCTCCTGCTCTACTCCCTCGGCGACAACCGTCAACTGCATATTGTGGGCAAGACCAATAATTGACCTCGCGATGGCCGCGTCGTTTTGATCCAGTGGAATATCGTGAATAAAGCTACTGTCAATTTTTAACTTATCGATAGGGAAACGTTTCAAATAGGCAAGCGATGAATAACCGGTACCAAAATCGTCAATCGACAGCGACAGCCCCATTTGATTGAGCTGATTCAGCTGATTAATGGTTTCACTGGCGTGCTCCATAGCGCAGCTTTCAGTGATCTCCAACTCCAAATACTGTGCTGGCAACCCGGTATCACGCAGTACCATAGCCACTTTGCCGGGAAAGTCTTTTTGCCTAAATTGTCTGGTGGATAAATTAACCGCCATTTTCGGAACATCCAAATCGCTGCCGAGCCAGCTTTGCTGCTGGTGACAGGCCTCTTTTAGTACCCAGTCGCCCAACGGCACGATGAGCCCCGTTTCTTCAGCTAAGGGTATAAAGTGCATTGGCGATACCATTCCCCGCTCGGGATGCTGCCAGCGCACCAAAGCCTCGACACCGATCAGCTTACCCGTAGCTAGGTCCACCTGCGGCTGGTAATGCAAGACCAACTGATTTTGGTCAATGCCCCGGCGCAGGTCATTTTCCAACAACAAAAAATTAACCGCCGATGCGCTCATGCCCTTGGCATAAAACTGGCAATTATTCTTGCCAGCTTCTTTGGCTTTGTACATAGCGATATCAGCGTTTTTCAACAGTTCATCGGTGTTCTCACCGTCGGTGGGGAATACACTAATACCAATGCTCGCAGTAATAGAGATTTCATGTCCGGAGATTTCCATGGGCCGCGACAATTGGGCCAGCAGCTTGTTCGCAACAAAGCGGACATCTTCGACATCGTTAATGCCTTCGAGTACGACAACAAACTCATCACCACCGAGGCGAGCGACGGTATCCATTTCCCGTACGCCTTCATTCAAACGCGTCGCAATCGCTTTTAACAGAAGGTCACCCGAGTCATGCCCCAAACTGTCATTGATGTTTTTAAAGCGATCCACATCCAGCAGCATAAGCGCTAACTTATGTTTGGAGCGCTGGGCTCTGGCAACGCCATTGTTGATTCGATCGTAAAACAGTGAACGATTCGGCAGCGACGTCAACGAGTCATGAAACGCCATATAATTTAAGCGAGACTGCTGTTCGCGTAGAGCATTTTCCGCAAGCTTGCGATCAGATACATCCGTGCAAATGGTGCAGACGCCAAACACTTCCTGATTGCGATCACTGAGCGGGAACTTCACCATTAAATAGGTGTGCATAGAGCCATCTTTATGCTGCAGCTCAAGCTCCGTTTCGTAAGGACGACTATTATCTAAAGCCGCTGCTTCCATTACCTTTAGCGACTCGACTAATTCTTCGGGATAAATGTCATAAGCGCTTTTGCCAGCCAGCGGCTCATCCGCCACGTGCGCCAACTGTTTATAGTGATCACTTGCCATCACCACATTGCCATTGAGATCCTTCACCGCAATAAGCGCCGGAGAATACTGCAATATGGCACTTAGGTAGGTTTCATTAGCCCAAAGAGCCTGCTCAGTCTGTTGAAAGCGCTCGGCCTGATCTCTAAAGCTCTGCATATCGAGTATTTGCCCAGCCAATAGCGAGCACATAAGCCAAACCGACTCGAGCTGCTCGATGAGCTGCTCGAGCTTATCCTTGGGCAAAGCCGCCTCGAGGTAAAAAGCAGCCAGACGATCTTCCCCAGACACTACAGGAACAACGGCTCCCGATTGCGCCTGCAATTCCTTTAACTGCGAAGAACTCAAGTAATGTGTGCGATCAGCAAAACAAACGGATGCAATAACATCCACGGGGAGTTGTTGGGCGTTCACCAGCGGAGTGACTGAGCTATTGACTGTCACTTTTCCTTTACAACGCTCACATAGCGCAGCAAGCAAGTGCTCACCCTCATGATTAAGAATGAGCGCCACTCGAGTCACGCCAGCCTTAGCCGCCACAAGGCTTACCAATCTTTCGGCGATTTGATGCTGATCAAGCCGACGAAACAATGTCTGGTACTTTTTAATTAGCGCTGCAACGGTTAATTTTTCTTGCATAAACATCCACAGAAGACTAACGATTCGCTATCGACGAATAACTCGTTAATGCGCCTTTCTACATCTCAGCTTTTACGAGGTACGTGAAGCTACTTTGCTCTGTGTGCAAAGCTGCCAATCCGGCAACCATGCCCCCAAGTGTTCTAATCGTCCTATTGGTCAATTGTGCTTATTTTTGCTCTTATCTATAAGGACTAGGAATAAACAACAATCTATTAGAATAAACTCCACTAAGCAAGTGGAATTCCGCGATAAATGCTTAACAGGACATCTAGTTGTAGCAAAATCTTATAAGTCGCTATTGAGCGCTTAGACTATTTGGCACCAAAAACAACGCATTAATATATTGAAATTATAAAAATCGCTATTTTTAGCATATTTAGTCGCTTTTTTAACGGTATCCCTATCCTTCGCTATCCTCCTGCCCGACAGGTGGTTAAGTTTTGTTCGTGACTACCGCTATACTAGGAGTAAATGAAAAACAATAATCGATTTTGCGGATCGTCGTTCGAAAAGCGAGACCAGCACTATGAAGAAACAAGTTCCTTTTGTAGGAGAGGATTTTTTCGATAGGGATTCCGACAACGCAGCGTTTAGCGATGAAACACAGATGCTAGACGATTTACTGGATGCTGAACTAAAAAGCAGCAGCTGGGATGATATTGTTCCTGCCGAATCGAAAGGGCGCAAAACCAAAGCGCGCGCAAGTATTACAATCCCAGCATCCCAAAAGCCCATCAAGCCCGGCACCACAATTGACTGGCGCCCAGTCAATCACGGGCACTGCATCCGTATTAACATTCACGGAGATATGGATATACAGATGATGAAACAGTGGCGGCAACTTCTTAAGGAAACCGCCGACAATGGAATTCACCAATTTGAGTTTGACCTCAGAGACACTGAATGTATGAGTCTGGCAGGGCTGGCCATGCTGTTATTGTTTAAAGACAGCAAACAGGCCGGAAGCCGCGACATAGCACTGAATCAATGCAACCGGGAGCTCTACAAGCGACTACTGTGGAGCGGTTTGACAGAGGAGTTTATTGTGCGGCCGAGCCAGGAGCCTTGATAATTTCTGTGAGCGCAGCGATCAACCGCTGCATTTGATCGTCGGTTCCGATGCTAATACGTATGTACTCATCAATTCGGGGCTTGTCAAAGTAGCGGACTATTATTTTTCGATTGCGCAATAATTGGGCAACAGACTTTGCGGCCAGGCTAGCCGGCGGCTTAGCCATGACGAAATTAGCTTTCGACGGTATCACATCAAACCCCAGCGCCGTTAATTGTTCAGTGGTGGCCTCGCGGGTTGCTATTACTTTTCTACAACAACCCTCGAAATACGCCACATCTTCGATGGCGGCAGTTGCCGCCAACTGCGCTACAGAATCTAAAGGGTAAGAATTAAATGAGTTTTTAACTCGCTCTAGCGCCTCAATCAGAACCGGGTTACCCATGGCGAAACCAACTCGCATCCCCGCCAATGCACGAGACTTAGAAAAGGTCTGTACGACCAACAAATTCTCATACTGCTCTAGCAGCGCCACAGCACTTGTTCCACCAAAGTCAATGTAGGCTTCATCCACCACCACCACCGACTCAGCGTTATCGCTCAGCAGCTGCTCAATGTCATCTAAACAAGTTTCCAGGCCCGTCGGCGCGTTAGGGTTGGGGAATATAATACCGCCATTGGGCTGGCGATACTGCGCCAACCCCAAACTGTAATCCTGTGCCAGCGGGACCTTTACGGTCTCGATACCAAATAGCTGACAATACACGGGGTAAAAACCGTAGGTAATATCTGGAAACAATAAGGGTTTATCTTGTTGGAAAAAAGCCATAAATGCTTGCGCCAAGACTTCGTCAGAACTGTTGCCCGCAAACACCCAGCTTTCATCTAAGTGGTTATACCGTGCTATGGCACGGCGCAGCTCAGTGGCGTTGGGGTCTGGGTAAAAACGCAAACGTTCCATGACGTCTTCACTCACAGCCTGTACGACTCGGGGCGATGGTGGATACGGGTTCTCATTGGTATTGAGCTTAATCAACCCTTCCACTTGGGGTTGTTCACCCGGCACATAGGGCTCAATGGTGCGAACAACCTCACTCCAGTACTTCGACATACAAGACCAGCCTCTGAAAAAGGTCAATTATAGCAACGCGACAGCAATATACGCGACTCCTATGCCGCGCGCTTGAGCAAAAATGCGTTATCATCTCGTCAAGCTTTTACCGTCTCTAAGGAATTTTCATGTTTGATGCGCTGCCACTGCTACCGGCCGACCCTATCTTAGGCCTAAGCGCCGCCTACCACGGCGATACTAATCCGAATAAAGTCGATCTGGGAGTGGGAGTTTACAAGACTGAAGATGGGCTGACCCCTGTACTTCAAGCGGTGAGCAAAGCCGAGGCGCTGTTACTCAAAGAGCAAACCACAAAGACTTACACCGCCCCGGCGGGCATTGCCGGAGCCAACCTTGCCGCGCAACGTTTGGCGTTTGGCAGCGAGCATAGCGCGATAAATGGACAGCGCATTGCTACCGTGCAGACACCGGGTGGTTGTGGAGCCTTGCGGCTAGCCGCGGAGCTGATCAAAAAAACCCGTACCAACGCGCGTATTTGGGTCAGCACACCCACCTGGGCCAATCACATGCCACTGCTGGGAAGCGCGGGGATCGAGTTAATCGAGTATCCCTATTACGACTTCGAACGGCACAATATAGACTTCGACGCGATGATGGCAGCACTGGACGCCACCCTCCCCGGTGATTTGGTGCTTCTGCACGCGTGCTGCCATAACCCAAGTGGTGCGGACCTATCCCAGGAGCAGTGGTTGGCCGTTACAGAACTTGCCAAACACAAAGGATTTACGCCGTTTATTGATATGGCGTATCAAGGTTTTGGGCAGGGCATCGAAGAAGATGCCTTTGGCGTTAGAGTTATGGCTGAACAGCTTCCAGAGCTGGTGTTGGCAACCTCATTTTCCAAGAACTTTGGGCTGTACCGCGAACGCGCCGGCAGTCTAAGCATCGTCGGCGAAGACGCCGCACAAGCCCGAGCCATACAAAGCCAGGTATTGAGTATTGCCCGCGGACTCTACTCGATGCCGCCCGCTCACGGAGCGAGTATTGTCGATAAAATTTATCACGACCAAGCCTTACAAACGCTATGGATTACTGAGCTTAAGAGCATGCGCGAGCGCATCTCTCAATTGCGCAGTGACCTGGTGGCTGCACTGTCGCAACAGCAGTCGAGTCGGGACTTTTCATTTATTGAGCGCGAACACGGAATGTTCAGCTTTTTGGGTTTGAATGTCTCTCAAGTACAGCAAATTAAACAGGGATTTAGCGTTTACATGACCGACAACAGTCGTATCAACATTGCCGGTATAAATAAGTCTAATGTCGATTATCTTGCCAAAGCCATTTGCAGGGTAATCTAAGGAGGTATTTGTTTATGCCAATTCATCATGAAGGCTAGATTTTTTATTGGCTAAAAAACGCTACTATTAGAAGAAGGACAAGGTTTGGAGCCGACAGTGACGATTCACTATTATCTGGAGGGGTATTCTGGTGACAGTCTAAAGTCGCGTCGCTACGAGCTGCGCGAGCTTCCCTCTGTGGTAGGGCGTCATGTAGAGTGTGACCTACAGCTGAATATGGAAAGCATTTCCCGTCAACACGCGCGCTTTGACTTAGTCGATAACAAACTTATTGTCACCGACCTGGGCAGTACCAATGGGACCTTTGTCAATAGACAATGTATTCGCGAGCCAACCGAGCTCGAAGCGGGTTTTGTATTGCACCTGGGAGATCATGAATTCCGCTTAATGGTGGAAGTTGGCCCGCTCACTCAGGCGGCCCGTGACTCGACCCGTGTCGGCATCGGCAACCTGCCCAATCAATTTCCTTTGCATACTCGCGAGTTTTTTGAATTACTCCAACGACGTATGGTCAAGGGTTATAAACAGCTTATTGCCCACAATGATGGCAGTCCCTTCGCGTTTGAGTTGCTGGGTCGTGGCGATCACCCTATTCTTGGCGAAAGCCCGGCTGCATTGTTCAACTTGGCCGAAACGCTAGACTCCGAAGCCGCTTTAAGTCGACTGTTTCGCGAAAGGTGCTTTGAAGATGCCGCCCGTGCAAAAATAAGTGTTCCCTTATTTTTTAACACTCACCCCAACGAATCCAATGATTTCGATAGTTTGCTTAGTGAGCTCACAAGATTGCGTGCGATTTACCCAATGCTTGAGCTGGTTTTTGAAGTACATGAGGCCGCTATTACCGATCTTGACGCCATGGCTGAAGTACGGCGTAGCCTCAAACGGCTCAACATTGGACTGGCTTACGACGACTTTGGCGCAGGACAAGCACGGTTACTGGAAGTTGTTGAAGTACCACCCGATTACCTAAAGTTTGATATCGCTCTGGTACGCGATTTGGAGGGGTCAACAGCCGGACGCTATCAACTGCTTTCAACACTGAATGACTTAATAAGTGGGCTTGGCATTAAGACTCTGGCCGAAGGCGTGGAGACCGAACAAACCGCCGCATTGTGCCGCGAAATCGGCATCGACTTGATTCAAGGCTTCCTCTATGGCCGCCCAGAACCCATAATTGAGTGCGAGCGGGCCAGTACTTTTTAGTCCAAATCAGAAGAAAACCGCTTAATCGTCTACGGCCCTATCTTCCGAGCCACCCACTTTCAGCACGGCACGCTGTAACATCAATGAGTTGGGATAGGTAACCGTATCGCCTTCGTCCAGCGTTACGATAACGTGAAACATGGTAATTTCTTGAATAACACCGGTAAAAGTAGCGTCCGGGTCAAGCACACGAATGCGGTCACCAACCCGATAAGGGAAACCAAAAAAGATAATCACACTGGCGGTAATGTTACTTAAAATTGACCACTGGGCAAAAAGGGCAATACCCACGACCGCAAAGACAGAAGACAGGAACAGAGCAACGTCGCCATACCCCAAGCCTAAAACCAAACAAACGACAGCAATAGTACAAAACAGCATCGCAAAATAGGTGATTTTAGTAAGATATCCTACTCGATACGCACTGACATTGCGCTTATTTGCCAGTTCGCGGACAATGCGATCCACCACCTGTGATAGCAGCAAAAACAGCAAAATACATCCAACTACCATCAATAGCTTAGTCACAACCTTCCCCTCTAGAAAAACACTCACTATGATACTGGTATGCTAATAATTCAACTGTAAGGCTGGAATTAACGGAGACCGATACAATGAAGTGCATTGCTCATCGAGGTTGCAGCGCTGCGGGAACACCGGAGAATTCACTGGCTGCCGTGCAAGCCGCCGTCGAGCTTGGTGTCGACGGCATTGAGGTAGACCTTTGGTTTCTCCACGGACAGTTCTGGGTCTTTCACGACCGTCGCTTGCGATTTTACGATAATCATCGCATAGATGAACTAACCTATTTGGAACTGTCGCAATTGCGACTGGACAATGGTGAGCCACTGGCCAGTCTCGATTCTATCTTAAAGGCTGTTAACGGCAACTGCCTACTCAATTTAGAAATAAAAAATTCAGGCGGCGCCGAGGTACTGGCGCAAACTATTGATAACGTCTGTCGGGAACTCCAGTTAACGCAAGAGCACCTGATTATTTCCAGCTTCAATCACCTTGAGCTTTACGCCTGTCGCAAGCTATTACCGGACATCAAAATCGGTGTATTGCTGGCAGGCCTGCCCCTGAGCTACGCTGCTTTGGCCGAGCCATTAGCGCCTTTCTCGTTCAATACCCATATTGACTTGACCACCATCGAACTCATTGCCGACATTCACGCCAGAGGCATGGAGAGCTGGGTGTACACTGCGAATTTTATCGATGAATGGACGGAGCTCAAGCGCTGGCGAGCCGACGCTGTATTTACCGATCATGCACAAAAGTTGATGTGCTTTAATGAACGCTAAAGCAGAGACACTCGCATTACATTGGCCGGTTGCTTGGCAATACGCACTTGTCGCACGGTATGCCAGCCGCGCGAGCGATAGTAATCGGTTTGATCGCTGGCGATAAGCCAAAGCTCACGTTCACCCAGCTCGCGTGAGTAGGATATGACGGTGTTCATTAACTCAGAACCAACCCCTCTACGGCGATATTCGGGTTCGACAAATAAGTTACTTAGCCACAGAGGTTCCGACTGGCTGGATGAATTCGCCGCCGACTGCAAATGGTAACTGACCAGACTGATGCAGCCAACCAAGATATTTTCGTTGATAGCCAACCACGTTTGCGGAATTTTCGGATCATATTTGAGATGCTGGGCTAGGCGTGACTTGCGCTTTTCTAGCGTGGTTTGCAGCCCCTGGCGTAAACACTCCCGATAATGCCATGCGGCCACTTTATCAAGAAAGTCAGGTCGGCGCTGCAGCTCACAAATTTCAAAGTTGCCTGACGCCGCACCGACCACAAAATCACGCCTTAGTATCAAACCACTTCACATCTTCGCCCTGTGCTTGCTTGTCGGCATGATAAGAAGACCTAACCAGCGGACCACATGCCGCGTGCTTAAAGCCCATTTCATCGGCAAGCTGAGTATACTCGGCAAATTCATCCGGATGCACATAGCGCTCAACAGGCAAATGGTCGCGCGATGGCTGCAAATACTGACCAATGGTTATCATATCGATCTGATGATCTCGCATATCGCGCATCACCTCAAAAATTTCTTCCTTGGTTTCGCCTAGTCCGACCATAAGGCCAGATTTAGTCAAAACATCCGGGCGACGTTTTTTATACTCCGCCAACAACTTCAAGCTCCATTTGTAATTAGCACCGGGGCGTGCCTGCCGGTATAAGCGCGGCACAGTTTCCAGATTATGGTTGAAAACATCCGGGGCTTCTTGTTCCAAAATATCGAGGGCAGGTTCCATTCGACCACGGAAATCCGGGGTTAAAATTTCGACCTGTAACTTTGGCGAGCGCTGACGCGACTCGCGAATACAGTCAGCGAAATGACCAGCACCGCCATCGCGCAGATCATCTCGATCAACCGATGTTATCACCACATACTTGAGCCCCATTTCAGCAATAGCCTCGGCCAATTGCACAGGCTCGTTGGTGTCCAGAGGGTTCGGTTTACCATGGCCAACATCACAAAACGGACAGCGACGTGTGCAAATGTCGCCCATGATCATAAAGGTCGCAGTACCGCCTGAGAAGCACTCCCCCAAATTAGGACAATTGGCTTCTTCGCAAACGGAGGACAGGCCATTTTTGCGCAGCAGCTTTTTAATACGATCCACCTCTGGCGAGGCGGGAACGCGCACCCGGATCCAGTCCGGTTTGCGTGGTATTTCAGTTGCATCACTGGCAATCACCTTTACCGGGATACGTTCTACTTTGTCAGCATCGCGCAGCTTCTCGCCTTGCTTGTGGCGGCGAGTACGTTTAACCGGTTGAATATCGGGGATTTCGGTGGTCATAAAAAACTCTTTCGGGTATTAATCGTGTGGCCTTTTGAGCCGGATTAGGAACGGATTGTCGGTATTATACCGGTTTTGTCGCCTAAATTCTGTACAAAACCCTCAACCCAACGCCGCTGTACTTCTGCCATGTCAGGTGCCTGGCCTAGCTCGCGTGTCATGTCAGTCATCGCCATTCCGGCGTAACCGCAAGGGTTAATTTGCGTAAATGGAGTCAGGTCCATATCAATATTCAGCGCCAAGCCATGGAAGCTGCATCCACGTCGCACTCGCAGCCCCAATGAGGCAACTTTGCGTTCGCCAACGTAAACACCAGGGGCATCAGCTTTCGCATAGGCCTCAATACCGTATGTCGCCAACAGCCAAATCAAGCTTTGCTCGAGAATGGTCACGAGATCGCGCACGCCCAATTTGAGACGACGGAGATCGAGCAGTGGATAGGCCACCAACTGTCCTGGACCGTGATAAGTGATTTGACCGCCACGATCAGACTGTACAACTGGTATATCACTCAAAGTAAGCAAGTGCTCACTTTTTCCGGCTTGCCCCTGAGTAAACACAGGCGGATGTTCAACCAGCCAAATCTCGTCCGCTGTTTGCGCCGTGCGCTCATTGGTGAACACTTGCATTGCGTCCCAGGTCTGCTGATATTCCCGTCGGCCCAGGTATTTGATCAGCACAGGGGTGGCCTCAGTCGTCACAATACAACTTTTACCACAGAGCTGGCTCGCAAATCCTGATGGATTGTTTCCAACTGCTCAATACCCGTGGCTGTAATGTATACCGTGATTGACTGATAGCGGCCTTTACCACTGTCTTTAATTTTGAGAGTGCTCGTATCAAAATCAGGGTCATGCGCTTGCATGACCTCAATGACCAGAGCTTTCAGCGTCTCACCGGCGTCACCCAGCACCTTAATCGGGTAACCGGGACAGGGAAATTCAATTTTTGGAGGATCTTGCGGAGTCATACGACCTTCGGGGATTCATTTTCACGCCGGGCATTATATCAGAATTCTTCTGATGGCCGTTGGTGCCGCCAATCTGGCGACACCTGGCGTATTAGCTCAGCAGATTCGAAATAAACAGCTTGATAGCGTCAATTAAGCGGGCAAAAAAACCAGCCTCATCCACATCGTGCGCGGCCACCGCAGGCACTTCGGCTATCACCTCACCGTTTAGTGTCAGCGTGAGTTTCCCCAGTTCGTCTCCTATGGCTATAGGTGCTTTTAAGGTGTCAGGCATAACCAGACTCGCCTCAATATTGTCTTTACTACCCCGGGGGATGGTCATAGTCACTGCGGCAGGCACAGTTAACGTAAGTGCGTCAGAAGTACCGTACCAAACCCGCGCTGTATCCAGCACCGAGCCCGCCACATACAATTCAGCGCTCTCATAATAACGGAAACCGTACGCCAACAATTTTTGCGTCTCAGCCGCACGAGCGTTCTCGCTGGTAGTACCCATTACCACAGAGATTAAACGCATCTGTTTGCGCTTGGCCGATGCAACCAAGCAGTACCCCGCCGCTTCGGTATGACCTGTTTTTAGTCCATCGACTGAACTGTCACGAAACAGCAGTCGGTTGCGATTGGGCTGATTGATTTCGTTATATTCAAAATACTTTTCCGCGTACAGTGGATAGTATTGCGGGTGATCAGCAATTATCGCCTGAGCCAACGTAGCGAGATCCCGCGCCGTAGTCAGATGGCCCTCTGCAGGCCACCCCGTACTGTTCATATAGTGTGTGCCGTGCAAGCCCAGTAGTTGCGCGGTTTGATTCATGACATCAGCAAACGCGTCCTCACCACCTGCAATATGCTCGGCAAGCGCAACGCTCGCATCGTTACCCGACTGAATGATCACACCGCGCAGCAAATCGATGACCGGCACTTGCGTACCCTCGCGCACAAACATCTTGGAGCCGCCCATTTCCCAGGCTTTGACGCTAATATTGACCAGATCTTGCTCACCAAGGCGGTTATGCTCAAGCTCGTTGGTAACGATATAGCTGGTCATCATTTTAGTCAGGCTGGCAGGGGGGAGTTGCTCGTCGGCGTTGTGCTCCACTAAAACCTCTCCCGTGTCTGCATCAACCAGTAAATAAGCGGTTGCGGCCAACTGAGGCGGAGCGGGAATCAATACCTGCTGCGCCTGAACAGCCACAGTTAGGGAGAAAATTGCTACGAAAGAAAATAATTTGGAAAGCATGGTTGGCCCGTATTACGCCCGTCTATATCGGTTTAAATGATTGACACAGTTTACCGCAAACCCGCCTCAATCGGCACCCGTTCGCGCATTTTTCGTCGATAAACCTGCAATTGTACTCTGTATAACTGTGACCCTACCGAATTAAGAATTATCCATATCGCAGGTCTACTAGCAGCAACTGTGTTCAGATCGGGGGAGCCATATAAGCCCATCATAATCTAGAACACAGTTGCTGCTAGGGTTAAGTCCATGCGGTCATCGCCGGTTTGACTAATCCTTGACTATATGGCCCGCCGAAAACCCTGCGCCGGTTAGCTTACCCCTTACCCTACTCACTTCAGCCATATCCGCCAAGGGGCCAATTCTGACTCGATACAGCGATTTGGCGGCCAGGAACTCACTGACAAAGACACGTGCCTCTAACACGCTATCGACGTCATCCCGCAGTCCTTTCGCATTACTTGCTGAACTAAAAGCGCCGACCTGTAAATAGATACCATCGGCGTGTGTAGCGGCACGATCCTCCGGGCGCAACGGCGGGGGCGGGGTATCACCGGGAACAACTATCTCTACCTCTACCGGCCCCGTTCCAGCACTGGCAATACCGAGCTTTTGCGCCGCAGCGTAACTTAAATCAATTATCCGGCCCTGGTGAAAGGGCCCCCGGTCATTCACCCGAACCACGACACTGCGGCCATTTTTTAAATAGGTCACGCGCACGTAGGAAGGTATCGGCAACGTTTTATGAGCCGCTGTCATGCCATACATGTCATAGACTTCGCCATTGGAGGTTTTATGACCGTGAAACTTTTTGCCGTACCAGGATGCCGTACCACGCTCTTTATAGTCGGACTCATCTTCGATTAAATAATACGTTTGGCCTAGAACTGTATAAGGATTTTTATTCCCGGCCCGCGTGCGAGCTTCATATTTGGGCACGGCATCAGGAATATGCGTCACATCCACGTGACGGTCTGGTCCGGTATCGTGTTTCATTGCATAGCGTGATTCATTCTGCGAACACGCCGCTAACCCTGCGATCACACACCAGACGACAACCTTTAACCAACACCTCATGGATTGAGTTTCTCCTCGACTTTATCAAAGCCCTCGCGATATATAGCCTGGGCTAACTGATCTACCGCCATAGCATACATTGCACTGCGATTGTACCGTGTAATTACATAGAAATTATTCATTGTCAGCCAGTATTCATCGCCCAATGCGCCGTCCAGCACAATAGCATTGGCCAGCACGTCCTCGTTCAGGTCGATGACAGGTTGCAAGCCCCGCTGCATCCAATCAGCCACTGTCAGCTCCGGCTTAGCAATAGTTTTCGGCTCAGCCAATACAATGTTCTTGTTTGGACGGGCCCGCACAGTCACCCTTTGCGCGGCTTGCCAGCCATGCCGGTGGAAATAATTCGCGACCGAGCCTATGGCATCTGCCTTATTTTGCCAAATGTCGGGCCAGCTATCGCCATTAAAATCGACCGCATATTCACGATAGCTAGATGGCATAAATTGCCCAAGCCCCATAGCCCCCGCGTAGGATCCTTTATTGAGCAACGGATCTTGTCCATGCTCGCGCGTTAACAGTAAATAGTGCTCCAACTCTTTAGTAAAAAAAGGGCTGCGAGGCGGATAATCAAACGCCAAAGTGCTTAGAGCATCCATCACTCGATAACTTCCGGTGATCTTACCGTACAGAGTTTCGACGCCTATGATGGCAACAATGTATTCAGCGGGCACGCCAAAGGCTCTCTCCGCGCGCAATAGAGCTTCAGCGTTGTCCAACCAAAAGCTCACACCACCTTCAATGCGTGCGGGCTTGATAAAAATCTTGCGGTAATCAGCCCAACTCTTTGTCTTTTCGGCCGGGCGCGCGATGGTATCAAGAATAGATTGCTTCTTTTCTACTGCCTTAAAAAGTTGTGTAAGCTCGAACGAATCAAAATCGTGCTGCTCAACCATCCGCGCAATAAACGGTTGCGCGCTGGGGTGCTCAGAGTAATCAGCCTTAACAGCCGCGCTAAACATTACAAAAAAAACAAGGAGGCAGTAGGTTGCAAGCAAATTAACTCTGCGGGTTATCTTCATCGAATCACCTTGCGGGGCTCAGTCGCAATTGCCATGAGAATACCAAATCCAGCCAATAGCGTGACTAACGAGGTTCCGCCCTGACTGACCAACGGTAACGGCACTCCCACCACCGGGAGCAAGCCCGATACCATCCCAATATTCACGAATACATAGACAAAAAAAGTCAGCGTAATACTGGCCGCCAGTAAACGGCCAAAACTTTCCTGCGCGCGCAACGCAATCATCAGGCCGCGAGCAACAACGAGCATATACAACCCCAGTAAGACTAACACCCCTATTAACCCAAACTCTTCTGCCAGAACCGCAATAATAAAGTCGGTATGGCCCTCGGGCAAAAAATCCAAATGCGACTGAGTACCCTGTAGCCAACCCTTACCTGGCACACCACCTGAGCCGATTGCCGTTTTCGATTGAATAATATTCCAACCAGCGCCCAGTCGGTCAGCCTCGGGATTCAATAAGGTAAGCACCCGCCGCTTTTGGTAATCATGTAATACAAATTGCCACAGAGGCCACAAACTAAGCAAAGCGGCCAATACAGCAGCAAAAATATAGCGCCATGATATTCCGGCGTAAAAGAGCACCATTAGACCGGAGGCAGCAACTAAAATTGACGTACCTAGGTCAGGCTGTTTCACAATCAACACGACGGGTACAAACACAAACACCAACGTCCAAAAAATATGCTTGAAAGCTGGCGGCAAGTGCCTTTGCCCCAAATAGGCTGCAATAGCGATGGGCATAGCCAGCTTCATTAACTCAGAAGGCTGAAATCGAAAACCGCCCAAACTCAACCAGCGCTGAGCACCCTTAGCGCCAACACCATGAAAAATAACCAAAACCAATAGGCCCACGGCAACGACGTAAGCCCAAGGTGCCAAACGCCGCATAAAGTGCACGGGGACTTGTGCCACAAAAATCATCGCAATATAAGCAATTATAAAATACACGCCCTGGCGCTTGACGGTAGCGACAGATTGATCACTGGCGCTATACAAAACAAACAATCCCCCTACGGTAATCGTCAGCAACAGTAACAGTAACCAAAAATCCAGGTGCACGCGTTGTTGCAAACGATCGCGCCGACGTAACGTTTGATCAGATTCGGGGAGTCTCCGTAAGAAGTCTTGGTTAGGCATTAGTTATTCTCACGGTTTAACCAAACATCAAATACCCGGCGCGATATCTGCGCGGCCGACGAGCTTGATTCGGCATTTTCTAAAATAACCGCCACAGCGATCTGCGGTTGCTCAAAAGGCGCATATCCAACAAAAAGTGCATGGTCACGATTGCGTTCGGACAACGCCTCGGAGTCATACTCTTCGCCTTGAGCAATAGCGACAACTTGCGCAGTGCCGGTTTTTCCCGCCATTTCATAATCGGCACCGCGATTAATACTCTTAGCGGTACCATGCAGCCCGTGAACAACTTCATGCATCGCATTGAGAATAGTCTCCCAATGCTCTGGGGCAACTTCAACCTGTTCTACCAACGTTGGCGCGACTTCTTGACCACCGATACTCGCCACCAACTGAGGACGAAAATGCCGTCCGCGACTGGCTAAGGTTGCAGTCATTACCGCCAATTGTAGAGGCGTTGCCAAAACATCACCCTGTCCAATAGACACATTAAGCGTGTCGCCCGGATACCAGGCCAAACCGCGCGCGCCTCGCTTCCAGGCGCGCGACGGCCATAGGCCGCGACGCTCGCTGGGAATATCGATTCCCGATTTATCGCCGAGACCAAACTGGCTGCCAAAACTATGCAAATCATCAATTCCCAGATTGTGCCCCAGATCGTAGAAGTAAGTATCACAAGACTCGGCGATGGCCTGCAATAAGTCCACTTTTGTCCCATGGCCGCGACGCTTCCAATCGCGATAGAGCCGTTTATCGTTTCCTAAACGATAGTAGCCAGGATCGTAAATAGTGTCTTGTGGAGTGATGACGTTGTGATGCAAACCCGCCATTCCGACGACCGGTTTAATCGTTGAGCCTGGCGGGTACTGGCCCTGTAAAAAACGGTTGAACAGCGGTAAATCGCGTGACTGATTCAGCAAACGATAATCTTTAAAGCTAATACCGGTAACGAACAAATTAGCATCAAAGCTGGGCGCGCTAACAGCGGCAATCACGCCGCCCGTTGCAACGTCAATCGCTACAACGGCGCCTCTGCGGCCATCTAGCGCCGCGTGCGCTTCGCGCTGCACCTCAGTGTCCATGTGTAAGACAAGATCTTGCCCCGGCTTGGGGTCGCGGCTATCCAACACGCGCAACACGCGACCACGCGCGTTTGTTTCCACGTTTTGGTAGCCTACATCGCCTAGCAACATCGATTCATACTCTCGCTCGAGACCGATCTTGCCGATCGAGTGGGTGCCGCTGTATTTCTGATAGGTATCTTCATCAAACCCAGCAAGTTCCTTTTCACTGATACGCCCCACATAACCCAGTGTGTGAGCATAGAGTTCGCCATGGGTATAGTTGCGCACAAGCTGTGCATGTACCTCAACACCATCCAGGCGATACTCATTGACCGCCAAATGCGCAATTTCTTCTTCATTTAAGTTATAACGCAACGGCACAGGGTCAAACGGCCGGCGCTTTTGTCGCAATTGATCGTTGAACTTTTCAATATCATTTGCGGAGATATCAACTAAATCACCCAGAGTATCGAGCGTTTGCCCTAGATCCTCTACACGCTCATGCACAATAGACAGGGTATAGCTGGCACGATTCTCAGCCAACAACTCGCCGTTGCGGTCATAAATAAGCCCGCGAGTTGGAGAGATGGGCAACACGTGAACGCGGTTACGGTCGGACTGGGTGACATAGTCCTGATGATGGGTTACCTGGAGGGAATAAAATCGCACCAGCAACATACCCGTTAAAAGCACAATAGCCAGAGCCGTAAAGATTGCACGGGCAACAAAAATCTTCGCTTCGCGATGATGGTCTTTAAAGTGCCGCGCCTCAGACATTAGAACCCATGTATATATTTATCGTGTTTTATTTATGGTAGGGGTGGTTATTTAGCACCGTCCAAGCTCGATACAGCTGCTCCATTAATAATACTCGCACCAAGGGGTGAGGCAACGTCAGTGCTGACAAAGACCATTTTTCATCGGCCAGCGCCAGCACCTTGGCCGACAAGCCATCGGGGCCGCCTATTAACAAGCTGACATCCTGCCCGTCCATGCGCCAACCCGATAACTTATCTGCCAGTGTTTCGGTGCTGAAAGATCGCCCCAAGACGTCCAGCGCAATTACCCGATCACCCTTGCCTATCGCGCCAATTATAGCCTCCCCTTCGGCTTCCATAGCGCGGGCTATATCGGCATTTTTACCGCGTTTGGCCAACGCTAACTCGACCAGCTCCACAACCATATCACCGCGCGGCAGGCGTTTGGCATATTCTCCATAGCCCTCTTCTACCCAGCCAGGCATGCGTGTGCCTACAGCAATTAACTTGATACGCACAGTGATTCTAACCTTAGTCCGCAGAACGGCCCGCGGGTTCCACTGACCACAGCTTTTCCAAATCGTAAAACTCACGCGTTTCGGGCTTCATTACGTGAAGCACGATATCACCAAAGTCGACCAACACCCATTCACCGCTCTCCAGGCCTTCCACCCCCAGAGGCTGAAAGCCCGCCTTCTTTGCATCTTCCACGGCGTTAGAAGCCAGAGATTTAACATGGCGATTAGAGGTGCCAGACGCGATAAGCAGCACATCCATCACATCACTTTTCCCACGTACATCCACCTGAGTCGCCTCTTTGGCTTTCAAGTCATTCAGTGCGCCTAACAAAACATCGATCAAGTTATCTGACATAAATTACCTATTAACATGTAGGAGCATCGGCACTATAAAGGCCGTGCTTCGAAATAAAATGCCGAACTGATTCCGGCAATAAGTATTGGGTTGATTGGCCGCGAGCTATCAGTGCTCGTATTTGCGTTGCACTGATATCCAACAAGCGCACACTCAAGTGCACAATTGAGCCGTAGGCGGCATTGTCCAATGCGTCTAGCTCCGCCGTGTTTTGACGGTCGTACTCGGCCAACTCACCGTGTGAGGCAAGTGAATAACCTGGCCGCTCCACAACCACCAGATGCGCTAACGATAACAGCTCACGCCAACGGTGCCAGCGAGGCAACCCCAGATAGGCATCGGTCCCCATAATCATCGACAGAGATACATCGTCGCCCAGCTCACGGCGTAACTCCAACAAAGTATCGACAGAATAGGTAGCCGTACCCCGCTCCAACTCGCGCCGGTCGAGCGCGAGCACGTGACAACCAGCAATTGCCTGCCCCACCATGCTCGCCCGCATGTCGCTGCTGACACTGGGCTGCTGCCGATGTGTAGGGAGATGGCAAGGTACGAGGCGAACCTGTTCGAAACCGACAATGTTCACTAAATCCAGCGCAAGGCGTAAATGCCCGTGGTGAACCGGATTAAACGTACCGCCCAAAAATGCAATTTTGCGCAACATCAATCGCGAATCTGGCCGTCGCCTAACACGATCCACTTCTGCGAGGTCAGCCCTTCCAGACCTACCGGGCCGCGGGCGTGAATTTTATCGGTAGAGATACCAATTTCCGCGCCCAGGCCGTACTCAAAGCCATCGGCAAACCTCGTAGAGGCATTAATCATCACCGAACTGGAATCCACCTCGGTCAAAAAACGGCGCCCGCGCGTATAATCTTCGGTTACGATCGACTCGGTATGCTGTGAACTGTATTGCGCGATATGGTCCATTGCCGCCTCTAGCGAGGCCACCACACGAATCGCCAGAACAGGTGCCAAGTATTCAGTGGCCCAGTCATCCCGCGTCGCCAATTTGGCATCAATAAGAGCACAGGTCTTGTCACAGCCGCGCAGTTCCACGCCTTTTTCTTTATACGCGCTAGCCAATCTCGGCAGTATCGCCGTTGCAACCGACTCATCCACGAGCAACGTTTCCATGGCGTTACAAACGCCATAACGATGCGTCTTGGCGTTCAACGCAATATTGAACGCCTTTTCAAGATCCGCTTTAGCGTCAATATAGACATGGCAAATGCCATCCAAATGCTTGATAACCGGCACCTTAGCGTCACTGGAAATGCGTTCAATGAGGCCTTTCCCACCGCGCGGCACGATGACATCGACATATTCGGGCATGGTAATCATCGCACCGACCGCAGCACGGTCAGTGGTTTGCACAACCTGTACACACCCAAGCGGCAGACCTGCATCGGCCAACCCTTGCTCGATACACTGAGCGATCGCTCTGTTCGAATGGATAGCTTCCTTACCACCGCGTAATATGGCCGCGTTGCCCGATTTTAAGCACAGGCTGGCCGCATCAATGGTGACATTGGGACGGGACTCATAAATGATTCCGACGACACCTAACGGCACTCGCATCTTTCCCACCTGAATACCGCTGGGGCGAAAGCTTAAATCAGTGATTTCACCGCAGGGATCGGGCAGAGCCGCTACCTGCCGCAATCCTTCAATCATGCCGTCTATGGTTTTCGGCGTCAGCGCCAGGCGATCGAGTAGCGCCGCATCCAAGCCGTTTTCACGCCCGGCCGCCAGATCTTTTTCATTCTCCCGAGCCAATAAGTCACGATTGGCGTCAAGTGCGCGGGCCATTGCCTGCAAGGCTGCATTTTTGACGCCTGTCGTGCTTGCGGCCAGTACGCGCGAGGCCGCGCGGGCCTCGATACCTACCTGAGCCATGTATTCTTGAACAGATACCTTATCCAACATCATCTAACCTGTGTCAGTTTTCGCAAATTTGCCGCAATTATACCTTTTTAACACGACTTTTGGCCGCTAATCGTCGCTTCAGCTTCCATTCAGCCAACAAGTACCACACTGCAAGTGAACTGTTACCCACCTGGAGGTACTTATGAAGGTATTTCACCCCCTGAGCTTAAGCCTGTCTCTGGCACTTGCAACATTGAGCCATACAGCGCTGGCCCATAAAGACAGACCAGACTATGGGCGGGTTCTGCACACGAAACCCGTCTATGAAACCCGTGTAATCCGGGAGCCCGTGGAACACTGCACTGCCCCGAAACGCCGCCATACCCATACGGTTATCGGTGGAGCGATTGGCGCTGCGATCGGCCTTCGCCACCAGCACAATACCGATGCCGCTATTATTGGTAGCCTGATAGGTGCGGGCATTGGCCACGATATAGACCGGCACCGCAGCAAGCACAAGCGCCGTTGCACAACCAGCTACCAATCTCGACGCCACACCTTTATCAGCGGCTATCAGGTGACTTACCGCTACCGGGGTGACATTTATACAACCGTCACCCAACACAAACCTGGCCGCCGGATTGAACTCTACCGCGGCAAACACCGACACAAGCAGTACCGAACACACAAACCGCACCGGCGCCACTGAGGTGATACAATGGCGCAATCAAAACAGCAGAAACCGTGATTATGATTAAAACCCTGACTTGCGCTGTTTTCCTTTGCTTGCTGAGTATGGGCACCACCGCCTATGCTCAGAAAAGCCCTTACAGCCCCCCAATTACCCACTTTCAATGTGCCGTCAGTGCCGCACAAGCCGGTAAAATTGCCAGCAAAAAATATGGGGGTAAGGTCATTGACGTCAAGGTCGTCAACGTTAAGGGCCGAAGAGCGTACAGGGTAAAGCTATTACAAAAATCCGGGCGAATTCACTCTGTTATCATTGATGCCGACAGCGGTCGCCCACTGGGTTAACCCAATCGCAAGGAGGGCTTAGTTATGCGACTGCTTATTGTCGAAGACGATGCCACGCTCAATCAATCCATTGTTGAACAATGTCAAGACGCAGGTTTTGCCTGCGACAGCGCGCTCGATGGTCGCGACGGTTTGTTTCTCGCCACGGAGCACCAATACGACCTGGCCATCATCGATCTCGGTTTGCCCCAGATCGATGGCATCAGCCTGATTCGCAAAGTCCGCGACGCCAACATTCATTACCCGATACTCATTCTAACCGCTCGCGATGCCTGGCAAGACAAAGTCGAAGGCCTGGAAGCGGGTGCTGATGACTACCTAACCAAACCCTTCCACCCCGAAGAATTGATGGCAAGGGTGCAGGCCTTGCTTCGACGCGCCTACGGCCTTGCTAAAAGTGTTGCCACCTTTGGCCCACTAGAGCTGGACACCGGCGCAAAAACGGTGCGACTGCAAGGTAAGACAGTGGAACTCACCAGCTACGAATACAACACACTTGCCTATCTGGCATTAAACGCGGGCAAAGCCATTTCTAAAACTGAATTGACCGAGCACCTATATGATCAGGATTTTGACCGGGATAGCAATGTCATTGAGGTATTTATCGGCCGGCTGCGTAAAAAACTAGACCCGGATGGCAGCCTAAACCTCATTGCCACCCAGCGCGGAATGGGCTATCGATTCAACCTGGAGCAGTCGGGCTAGTGGCACAAACCACACTCAAAACACGACTGCTTGTAGGCTCACTGGTTGTGCTACCGCTGGTACTAATTTTGGCTGGCCTGGCGCAAGACAAGGCCTTTCGCAGTAGCCTTCTTGCGGCCGAGCAGGTTCGCTTAGAGCGGTACTTTTACTTACTGTTTTCTCTGGCAGAGATGACGGACAACACCCTTTCCTTACCTTCAGTACTGATCGAGCCAGATTTAGAGCAACCAAATTCAGGTGTGCAAGCCTACGTCTACAACGCTCAGGATGAACTTATTTGGCAGTCGGCTTCAAGCCAACTCACTGATCCGATTCCAACCGCCAATGCTTTTGGCCTTCATGACCGACCGGGCGAGTTGATAATTTCGCACCAACCCAAGGATCGCAGTGATAGTTTTTATGCCAGTTTTGACGTACTGTGGGAGTCTAACAACAATGTTACAAATCCCTACCGTTTCGCGCTGGTGCACAGCGGAGAAAGCTACTACAGTGGTCTCAACGCTTTTCGCCAACAGCAGTGGCGCGGCCTTTTACTGGCAACAGCGGCCGTCATTTTTCTCCAGTCCATTCTGTTGGCGTGGGCGCTGAGGCCACTGCAACACCTTGCTCGCGCCTTGGGGCGCATGCACAGCGGCGAAACCGCCCAGTTAAATGGTGAGTTTCCCGGAGAAATTCAAACCGTAGTGAATCGACTCAACCGCGTTTTGGAAGGCGAAAGCCGACTGCGAAAGCGCTACCGAAACAGCTTAAGTGATCTGGCACACAGCCTGAAAACACCGCTGGCAGTGCTAAAATCAGCCCGAATCCCCAACGGCGCCCGTGACTACGGACAACAGGTGCTAGAACAAGTCGAAAGGATGGATCAAGTAGTGAAATACCAATTGCAACGAGCTGCAAACCAACAAGGTTCTGGAACCCGGACACGCGTCCCACTGGCAGAGGCCGCGGACCGAATAACAGCCTCACTGAAAAAGATATACCGTGATAAACACGTCAACTTCACAATCGACGTAAGCCCCCGTCTCGCCTTTGTTGGCGACGAACAAGATCTATTAGAAATTCTCGGCAACTTGTTAGATAACGCGAGTAAGTATGGCAAGGGGCAAGTCACCGTAAGCGCACAGCTAAAGGCCGATCAACTGCAAATCACCGTCGATGACGATGGCGACGGCATCGCCGAAACCTTGCACAACAATTCTCTCGAAAGGGGCGCCCGTCTCGACACATCAAAACCTGGCCAAGGCATTGGCCTGGCCATATGCGCCGATATCGCCGCGGGCTATCACGGTCATTTGAAAATTTCTCGCTCACCTCTGGGCGGGGCAAGGTTTACCGTGAAGCTGCCGGGATGTGAGATAAACTAAAAAGATCTGAGGTCTGAGGTCTGAGGTCTGAGGTCATCCGACGTCAGACATCAAGCGCTTTTCCCGTACCCCGTACCCCGTACCCCGTACCCACTATTCCAACCCCCAAACAAAAAACGGGGCAAACCAAATGGTTTGCCCCGAGAGCTTCATGCTCGCTGTTTAATCTGTCAGCGAAACAGATTCTAAGACTGACTAGTTACTTAGAATTCGATTGGCAAGCTCAGAGATACGATGAATTTAGTGTCATCGTCATAAGAGCCATCTACGTCGTCAACTACCTGACCCAGAGTAAAGCTCAGGTTGTCGTTGAATGCGTAGCCCAAATCAACGTGCGCCAGATCATCTTCGTGCAGACCGTAGGTCACGCTGAACTTATCAAAAGTGGCGCCGACAGTGGCGTACCAGTACTCATCCAGGTCTTCCAGACCGTGGTAGTAAGTGACCGCAACAGGACCAAGACCCAGAGACACAACCGCTTCGGTCAAATCACCGATGTCTGGCGAGGCGTCGTTGCCCATGTCGTCAGTAGCACTTGGGTAGTTGTAGTTCCAGAGGCTAACGTCGTAAGTGAAGCTACCGGCTTCACCGCCAAAACCAACGTACAGGTCATACTCTTGGCCCAGGCCAGCATCACCAGAAGAACCCCATACACCACCATAGAAGCCACCAGCGCTCAGGGTGATGTCGCCAGAAATTGCTGGATCGCCGTTACCCAAGTCCAGACCACGCCAGTAGTACATATTGGCAGCGCCTACCGATGCAGACACCTCTGCGTTGGCAACCGGTGCTACAGCACTCAAGGCAATAGCAGAAGCGGCAACAGCGCTGGCCAACACTTTTTTGTTCATCATCTTCATGAAATCTTCCTCTAGTTTCTAATGGCAGTAATGAATGTCTTTTTTTGGTTAGCTGTATCGATTAGCACACCGAACGAGCTTGACCGACATATAGCGAAGACCGAGCCAACTTGACTTATCCCTTAAATTACAACAACTTAGAAATCTTCAAGAGAAAAACATAAGGTGAGAAAATGGGCGCGAGCACCACAACCGTGCATTTCAAAATAAAGACCGCACACAACTGCACCAATTTGCATCACCAAGCTTAAGCGGGCGACCTCCCTCGCCAAAACCAGAGATCCAGGTAAATGATTAAGGCACCGATAATCACCCCCGCCCCCACGATTGATGAGGCGGGCAGCTCCTCCTGAGCAACTAACACCCCGAGCAGCAGCGACAAAACAGGCGCTATCAGGGTAATCAAGGACACGGCTGTCGCCTTCATGCGTGCCAACACGAAGAAAAAGAGCGTAAACCCCAGCAGCGATCCACCGAGCGATAGATAAACAATGGCAGAGAAAGACTTAATACTGTAGTGCCATTGCCCTCCTATAAGTGCCCACAGCAACAGCAGCCCTGGCAACGCAAATAACAGTGCACCTACGGTTTGATTAAAAGCATCCACTGGAGTATTCAGGCGCTTTAACCAGACCGAGCTGGCGCTAAAAATAGTACAAGCAGCAAGCATACCGACGACCCCAGGCCAAGAATTGGGCGCCACAGATAACTGGCCCGAAAATACCAATGCAAGACCCGCTACCGCAGCGATCAGAGCAGCCAGGCGCCGGGCAGTAAAAGCCGTTTCCCCCAGCAGCCACCAACTGAAAAAGCCCGTCACAAAAGGTGAAAATGCAAACACAATTGCCATTGCGCCCGAGGGGATAAATTGCGCCGACCAATAGACCAAGGGCATACCCGGAAAGATCCCCAGCGATGCCGCCAAATAGACCTTCCACACCCCGGGGCGATCGAATAGGGCTCGGCCCAGCGACACATTAATTAGCATTGCCACCAAAAGTGCGATTGACATGCGCATCGTTACGGCCGCCATAAAACTGCCCGAGCCGTTGCTCCACTGGATAGCCAGCGGAGTGGTACTCCAGATAAGAACAACAAATAAATAAGCGATTGACGTTTGCATGGTAGCTGCCTGTAATCTTAATTACCGGCCGCCATCTACGCACTTAAACCAAAACAAAAAAGGCCGCAGTGTGTAGCAGCGGCCTTTTCATTTTAATTGTGAGAATATTGTTAAAGCTTCTTCATCAACCACAATTTTGCCGCACGCAACCACCAGACCGCCAGCCAGACTCGGCGCAGTGCAAGATCAATTCGTTTGGCAAAATTTAATTGTGTCATCGATACTTTTTGTTTGATTAGTTTCAACAATACCAAAACACTAATGTAGCGATTCTTGTGTATCTTCACAAGTGTTTAATGCGACAATAAACAGCTGCACAACCCCACGACCCAACGACTCATGAAAAAAAGGCTAGACTCTTGACTGGTATGGACATTTATCTTGTCGGCGGCGCTGTTCGCGATCAACTACTCGGCTATCCCTATTCGGAAAAAGACTGGGTTGTCGTAGGTGCCAGCCCGCAAGCCATGTCTGAACTTGGGTTTACTCCAGTCGGAAAAGATTTCCCGGTTTTTTTACACCCGGAAACGAAAGAAGAATACGCGTTAGCACGTACCGAACGAAAAACCGGGCGCGGCTATGCCGGCTTTCACTTTGACTGCGCAAGCGATATATCCCTTGAAGATGACTTGCGACGGCGCGACCTTACCATCAATGCCATTGCCCAAACCGACACCGGGCAGCTGGTAGATCCGTACGGCGGCGCGCACGACATTGAGAACAGAGTATTGCGCCATGTGAGCGAGGCTTTTAGCGAAGATCCGGTGCGTATTTTACGGGTGGCGAGATTTGCCGCGCGCTATCACCATATGGGTTTTACCGTTGCGGCTCAAACCATGCAACTCATGACAGAGATGGTCGAAACAGGCGAGGCCGACCACTTAGTCGCCGAGCGGGTCTGGAAAGAAATGTCTCGGGCGCTTACCGAGAAAAACCCGGAGGTCTTTATCCAGACTCTGAAAGACTGTGGCGCTTTGGCAAAAACAATGCCTGAAATAGAGGCCTTATTTGGCGTGCCGCAACCTGCCAAACATCATCCGGAAATAGACACAGGCCTGCACACCCTTATGGTGCTACACCAGGCCTGTCGGCTTAGCGACAGTCCGACGGTCAGATTTGCAGCGCTTATGCACGACCTGGGTAAAGCTCTGACACCTGAGCAAGACTGGCCCCGTCATCACGGCCACGAAAAAACCGGACTAAAGCCTATACAATCACTATGCCAGCGCCTGGCTGTCCCCAACGACTACCGCGACCTGGCATTGCTGACATGCGAGTTTCACACTCATGCCCACAGAGCACAGGAACTTAAACCTGCGACGATATTCAAATTGTTTAAGCGCCTCGATGCACAGCGCCGCCCGGAGCGATTCGAACAATTTTTATTGGCCTGCGAGGCAGATG
Source organism: Gilvimarinus gilvus (assembly GCF_030518155.1). Lineage (GTDB taxonomy): Bacteria > Pseudomonadota > Gammaproteobacteria > Pseudomonadales > Cellvibrionaceae > Gilvimarinus > Gilvimarinus gilvus. The sequence continues at coordinate 122,044 of NZ_JAULRU010000319.1, forward strand.
CCAAAGGGCGTACCGGGTTCGAACAGTGCGAGTACCCACAGGCCACATTTTTGCAAGGAGCCCTAGACGCATGCAATAGTGTCAACCCGAAAGACCTTTTGGCGGCGGGCTTTTCCGGTGCACAGCTGGGCCAGCAGCTGGAGCGCCAGCGCATCGCCGCCATTGCCGAGTACAAACACAACGTGTCTACCACCAACGAGCTAAGCCGCAAATCATGACAGATTCCCCCGTTGCACTCATTACCGGCGGCGCCCGGCGCATAGGCGCTGCCATTGCCCGCAAACTGCACAGCGCCGGTTGGCGCTTAGTCATTCACTGCCATCACTCTCTCAGCGATGCGGAACAACTCGCGGGGCAGCTAAACAGTCAACGGGCAGCGAGCGTCAATGTACTCAGCGCCGATTTGTGCGCGATGGACCAAGTAAAGACTCTTGCCGATAGCGCCCTGACGAGTTTCGGTCAGATCAACGCGCTCATTAACAACGCGTCGAGCTTTTACCCTACCGCCATCGGCGAAGCCTGCGAAAGTCAGTGGGATGATTTAATCGGCAGCAACCTCAAAGCTCCATTTTTTCTTAGCCAGCACCTGACCCCGGCCCTGACCGCCAGTAAAGGCTGCATTGTTAACATTGCCGACATTCACGCTGAGCGCCCTCTTAAAGGCCACAGCATTTACTGTATCGCTAAGGCTGGCAATGTTATGTTGACGAAAACCTTGGCTCGTGAGCTCGCACCCGACGTTCGCGTCAATGGCATCGCACCCGGTGCAATCGCTTGGCCGGAGGATGCCGCCGCCCTATCGGAGGCCGAACAGAGCGCTATACTGCAAAGAGTTGCACTGGGGCGCACCGGCGAGCCCGACGACATCGCCCGCACCGTTGCCTTTTTGTTACACGACGCGCCCTACATCAGCGGCCAAATTATCGCCGTAGATGGCGGACGGACACTTCAGGGTTAACACTATGATCAAGACGCTGTGGCTAACAGACGACAATGCAAGGAGCGAAGGCGGCGCCGAGCAAATTGAACGCTGGCAGCACACCCAGAATGGTTACTTGTGGGTGGACATTCTTAGCGAAAACATCACCAGCGAAAAAGAGGTGTTGATTTCACTCGGCTGCCATCCCCTTGCGGTGGAAGATGCTCAACGCAAACGCCACCCACCAAAAGTCGAAGATTTCGATGATCAGGTCCTGATTTTATATCGCGGTATTACCGATTTTGACGAAGATCTAAACGTCACTTTAGTACCCATCGCGATGTTCGCTGCCGAGCGTTTATTAATCACGGTGCATCAAGGCAAATCTCTCAGCATTCAGCAACACTGGAACAACTCCAATGGCGACTTGCTGAGGCAACCGCCGCTGCTCGCCACGCGCATCATGCACTACTCTGTGGGCCGCCACATAGATGCGGTGCTAACGTTTGAGGAACGCGTTAATGAGCTCGAAGATGCTATGCAAGAACGTCCGAACGATGACATTATGCGCTTGCTCATTTCATACAAATCACGCCTGCGAAAATTAAAGCGCGTGTTTAGCTATCACGAGCGGATCGCTCAAGTATTGTTAAAAGAAACGCCGACTGTGTTCAAAAGCACCACCGATGATATTGCTCACTCGATGCAAGACCTCTACGACCGCTGCGAGCGAGTACACAGCCTCGCCACCATGTTCTACGAAATTTGCGGCGACCTGATTGAGGGCTACCTCTCGCTTACCTCGCACATGCTCAACAACACCATGCGCGTACTTACCGTGATAACCGCGATTTTCGTTCCACTCACCTTTATCGCCGGCATTTACGGCATGAACTTCGAATACATACCCGAGCTGCAGTTTCGCAACGGCTACTTTATTGTGATGGGGCTGATGAGCCTGGTGGGTATCGGGTTGTTGGCGCTGTTTCGAAAGCTGAAGTGGCTATAAACGTCTGACGTCAGTCGTCGGACGTCTGACGAGCAGTGTTTAGCTGCGATATCTGCCGCCCCCGCCACTCAAACGACACCGCCCACAGCTTTTGTTGGGCAGAGTCATACTCTTGCCAGAGTGAACGATACGTTTTTTGCGCAACGGGATGGCGCTGCTCTGGAGCCAGCTCTGACAATGGCAACAATACAAACGCATTTTTGGTAATTTCATCTCGCGGGAGCTGCACTCCTCCCGCTTCCCCGCAGAAATCGTCGTAGGTGAGAATATCGATATCCAGAGTCCGCGGACTGAACTTGGGGCCGCTGCGGTCCCGGCCATTGGCGTCCTCTATCTGCTTTAACGTTTGCGACAAATCAGCCAGACTTTCCGCGGTTTCAATACCCACGACCAGATTGAGAAAATTACTCCCGGCAAACCCCACCGCCTCGCTCTCATAGACGGTGGATATAGTCAGCTCGCCAAAACGCAGCGCCAGTGCATCTAGTGCCGCGGCTATATGCCTATAGCGATCAATATTGCTACCCAAACTCAAATAGACTCGGCTCATACCGGCTTTTCTCCGCGCTCGATAACCAACCCAACGTCGCGGGCACCGCGCAAGGCTCCGGGCTTACTAACGCGCAATCGCAACCAAGGCACGTTAAATTCGTCGCGCACTAATGCGGCCACCTCTTCCGCCAAGGACTCCACCAACAACGCCTCACGCCCTTCAACATGGGCAATCACGCGCTTAGAAACCGCCTTATAATTCAGTGCGTACTGGATATCGTCGGTTTGCGCCGCACGGCGGATATCCGCCGCCATTTCCAAATCAATACTGACCGTTTGACGAACTTGGCGCTCCCAGTCGTAGATTCCGATAATGGTTTGTATTTGAAGATCCCGAATGTAAACAATGTCCATAGCAAACTCTGTCAGTCGTCAGTAGATGAAGCGTCAAGCGGCGGAAGGCTTTCCAGGGGCCAGCGCGGCGTAACATTTATGGGCAAAGGCTCTGTCATACCTGCGGCCAGTCGTTGTGCGCCAGCGTAAGCGATCATGGCGCCATTGTCTGTGCAGAACTCGTGACGGGCGTAAAATACCGACGCATGTATTTTGGCCAGTGCGACTTCAAGCTCCTGGCGCAGCCTTTTGTTAGCCGAAACACCGCCAGCAATAATCAAGCGCTTATAGCCAGTAGCTTCAAGCGCACGCCGGCACTTAATGACCAGCGTTGCTACCACGGCCTCTTCAAAAGCTCGGGCAATATCGGCGCAGGTTTGTTCATCCGGCAGTCCACTGGGGCCTTTGTGTTTGGCAACGGTGTTCAATGTGTAGGTTTTTAACCCGGAAAAGCTAAAATCGAGACCCGGTCTATCCACCATAGGGCGCGGAAAGGTAAAGCGCCCCGACACGCCATGTTCCGCCAATTTAGCAATATGTGGCCCGCCTGGGTAATCCAAATCAAGCATCTTGGCGGCCTTATCAAACGCTTCGCCCGCCGCATCATCCAACGACTCACCCAGCAACTGATAGCGACCAATACCCTCCACTTTAACCAGCTGCGTATGCCCGCCGGACACCAGCAGGGCTACAAACGGAAATGGAGGCGGGTTTTCTTCCAGCATCGGCGCGAGCAGATGCCCCTCCATGTGGTGCACACCAACCGACGGAATTTTCCAGGCATAGGCCAGCGAACGACCGACACTGGCGCCGACCATTAAAGCGCCAACCAATCCTGGCCCTGACGTGTAGGCAATACCATCAATATCGGCAGCGGTCACGCCCGCGGTGTCCATAACTGATTGAATCAATGGCAAAATCTTGCGCACGTGATCACGCGACGCCAGCTCTGGGACTACCCCACCGTATTCGCTGTGCACCGCTATTTGCGAATAAAGCTCGTGGGCAAGCAGCCCCTTTTCGGTGTCGAACAGGGCAATACCGGTCTCGTCGCAGGAGGTTTCTATCCCCAATACACGCATGATGTAGGACTCCAGAGCCATAAAAGCTCGCTATGATATAGATCGCACCCAGTTCGGGCCAGCCGCCCTACTAAAAAAGCCTGAATTTGCCCTTGCAGGCAGGTAGCTAAGTGTATAAAATCTGCGCCCCTTAGAGAGACCAACGTGTTTACACCGTGCCCTCTCAATATAAAGAGATATTTTTTGTCTTAGTAAAGACACATATTAGTCAACCAAAGGTAAAAGCATGCCTTCAGTAAAGATTAAAGAAAACGAGCCGTTTGACGTTGCTCTGCGCCGCTTCAAACGTGCTTGCGAAAAAGCAGGTGTATTGGCCGAAGTTCGTAGCCGTGAATTCTACGAGAAGCCCACCTCTGTTCGTAAGCGCAACATGGCAGCCGCTGTTAAGCGTCACGCCAAAAAAGTACAGCGCGAATCTCGTAAGTTTCAACGCCTGTACTAAGTTGTACATCTTCGCCTAACAGGCGGAGAGTGCACCAGCTCTTCTAAAAACTCGGAAGCAAGGTCCTGTATGGCATCTGCACTGAAAACCCGAATTAACGATGAGCTAAAAACCGCAATGCGGGCCAAAGACAAGGCTCGCGTTGCGGTTTTGCGTCTTATCAACTCGGAATTCAAACGCATAGAGGTCGATGAACGCATCGAGCTTGACGATGCCCGCGTGCTTGTCGTTCTCGACAAAATGCTCAAGCAGCGTCGCGATTCCATCACTCAGTTCGAAGCGGCTGGCCGCGACGACCTGGCCGATAAAGAAAAGTCTGAAAGTACCGTTATTCAGGAGTTTCTGCCCGCGCCGTTAAGCGATGCCGAGTTGGATCAAATTGTCGACAAGGCGATTGCCGACAGCGGTGCCTCCAGCATGCGCGAAATGGGACAGGCCATGGCCCTGATCAAACCGCAGGTTCAGGGCCGCGCCGATATGGGCGACGTCAGCAAACGCATTAAGGCTCGCCTCGCTTAAGCTCCCCCAACGGCAAAACGCCTAGGCTGGTAGCGGATAAACCGCTAGAATCCCCTCATGAGCCGAATTCCCCAGTCGTTTATCGATGAGCTACTCGATCGCGTCGACATCGTCGAGGTAGTGGATCATCGTGTCAAACTAAAAAAGACGGGTAAGAACTACGCTGCGTGCTGCCCTTTTCACGACGAAAAAACGCCCTCCTTTACGGTAAGTCCCGACAAACAGTTCTACTACTGCTTCGGCTGTGGCGCCAGCGGCAACGCCGTGGGCTTTATTATGGATTACGAGCGTATCGCCTTTCCCGAGGCGGTGGAGCAACTCTCCCATGTTTGCGGTCTGGAAGTGCCCCGCGAAGAGGCCACACCGGCACAATCCAAACAGGAGCGTCAGCGCAAACGACTCTACGCCCTACTTGAGCTTGCCAACGACTTTTACCGCGAACAACTGCGCAGTCACCCGGGCCGGGACAAAGCCGTAAACTACCTAAAAGGTCGGGGGCTCAACGGTCATATTGCCCGCGATTACGGCATTGGCTACGCCCCTCCGGGCTGGGACAATCTGCTCAAAGCACTGGGCACCAGCAGCGACGACAAGCGCGACCTACAAACAGCCGGCATGCTGATTCAACCCGAAGGCTCTGAGCGCAGCTACGACCGCTTTCGCCTGCGCATAATGTTCCCCATTCGCGACACCCGCGGTCGGGTTATTGGCTTCGGTGGCAGGGTTCTGGGCGACGACAAACCCAAATACCTAAACTCTCCGGAAACACCCGTTTTCCACAAAGGCCAGGAGCTGTACGGCTTACACGAGGCGCGCCAGGCGTACCGGGAACTGCCGCGATTGCTGGTCGTTGAGGGCTATATGGACGTGGTCAGCCTGGCTCAATTTGGCCTGCGCTACGGTGTCGCCACCCTCGGTACCGCCTGCAGCCAGGACCATTTAGAGCGCGCATTTCGCTACACCGGTGAAGTGGTATTCTGTTTCGATGGTGACAGCGCCGGACGCAGGGCGGCCACCCGCGCTCTGGAATCCGCCCTGCCGGTTATGACCGATGGCCGCCAGGTTAAATTTTTGTTTTTACCCGAAGGTGAAGACCCCGACACACTGATTCGACAGGTAGGTGCGGAAAAATTTGAAGCCATGATTGCAATGGCCGTCCCGCTCGAGGACTACCTGTTCGATGCCGCCGCCGAGGGCATCAACATTCAAACCATGGAAGGCCGGGCCCACTTCAGTAAACGCGCGGCCCCACTGCTCGCCAAACTACCTAAGGGTGTGTTCAAAGAATTGATGTTCGACTCCCTCGCCAACCGCACCGGGCTGCAGCGCGCCACCCTGGAAGAGCTGGTGGCCAGCCCGGAGACACTGCCATCACAAACACCGCTCGAGCCAGACCCAGAGCCCAGTGGCCACCTAAAGGTAGCCGAGCTGCAACAGGCCTTGCCGACTGCACCCGAGCAATACCCGGCCGATACAGGTGATTATTACCCGGACATTCCGCCGCCACTAGAGGCGCCCGACTTCCACTTTGAGCCATCGCACACCGATGACCTGCCGCCCCCCCACGGGCCCAACCACATGAGCGGCAATGCAGAGTACCCATCGCCTGCCGCTGCGCCCCAGAACAGCCGGTACCTGATGCCACCCGAGCGCAAGGCCATGGCGCTGCTATTGGCCCACCCTGAGCTCGCCAGCGAAGAACCCGACCATAAGTTTTGGCTGGAACAACCAAGTGATGAGCTGCGCCGTCTTGGACGCCTGTTAAAGCTGTTGCACGAACGCAGCCACTACCAGCTACCGCACATTCTCGGCCACTGGCGAGCCAGCTTTGGTGCAACCGAATCCGACCAAATTGCGTCCATTGCCGGCAATGACCTGTTGCGGGCTGCGGTCAATCTGAGCAAAAAAGAGCAAAGCGAAGAACACGGCTACAACCCTCGGGGCGCTTTTCAGTCCAGCTTGAAGAAAGTGCGCGAGCAACTGGAGAAAAAGCAGCGCAACCTGGCCATGGCCAAACTTAAAAGCCCCAATGCAGCCTCACTTAGCCGCGCCGAAAAGGACGCGCTGTACGCCGCTGCGCTGGGGCGTAAGCCTTAGGCGTAACCGCAAAGGCCATTGCAGCCCTCAAATAAACGAAAAAAGACAAAAACCGCTAAATTTTTCAACTAGATAGCGCCCGACAGCCTTGATTTCTCTAGAACATCCCCAACCGTTTAGAGTATAATCCCGCGCTTGCTTTTTAACTGCTAACTTCACAGGGTATCGAATGGCTGACGACGCTAAACAGCAACAGTCCCGTATTAAAGAGCTCATCGCTCGTGGTAAAGAACAGGGTTACCTGACCTACTCCGAAGTGAATGACCACTTGCCTGAGGATATATCCGATCCCGATCAGGTCGAAGACATCATCCAGATGATCAACGACATGGGCATCCGGGTATTTGAACAAGCTCCGGATGCGGACACCCTGCTCATGGCCGACGGCGATTCATCAGCCGATGAGATTGCCGCCGCTGAGGCTGCTGCAGCCCTTGCTGCCGTCGAGACCGAAGCCGGTCGCACCACCGACCCCGTGCGCATGTACATGCGCGAAATGGGCACGGTGGAGCTGCTGACCCGTGAAGGCGAAATCGCCATCGCTAAACGCATCGAAGAAGGTGTGCGCGAGCTTTTGCATGCTATTGCACACTGGCCAGGTGCCGTCCAGCAAGTGATCACCGAATACGATATGGTCGCCAAGGAAGAGCGTCGCCTCAACGACGTTATTATTGGCTGGCTCGACCCTTCCGACGAAATCCCCACAGCCGGCTCTACACCCGCCGCTGCCAAGGATGACGACTCGGATGATGACGATGAAACCCCCTCTGGCGTGGATCCGGAAGAGGCAAAAGAGCGCTTTACCGCCCTGAAGAAGCAACTGGCAAAATCCGAAAAGACTGTCGAAAAACACGGTCGCGACAGCAAGCAGGCGATAAAAGAACTGCACGAGCTGGGTGAGGTCTTTAAGTTCTTCAAGTTACCACCACGTCAGTTCGACCCAGTTTACGTCGGTGTACGTGAAATTCTCGATCGCGCCCGTCGCGAAGAGCGCATGGTGATGGAACTGTGTGTCCGCAAAGCCCGCATGCCACGTAAAACCTTTGTAAAAGAATTCCCTGGCAACGAGGCTAACGAAGACTGGATAGGCGAAATCATCAAGAAAAAGCGCGACTACTCTGAAGCGCTGAAGCCTTTCGAAGCCGAAATTGTGCGCGCTCAACGCAAGCTCAAACAAGTTGAAGAAGAAAGTGGCCTGCCGCTATCGGCGATCAAAGACATTAACCGCCGGATGTCGATCGGTGAGGCACGCGCTCGTCGCGCCAAAAAAGAAATGGTCGAAGCCAACCTGCGTCTGGTAATTTCGATTGCCAAAAAGTACACCAACCGCGGCTTGCAATTTCTCGACCTGATTCAGGAAGGCAACATCGGCCTGATGAAAGCCGTCGACAAGTTTGAATACCGTCGCGGCTATAAGTTCTCGACCTACGCCACCTGGTGGATTCGTCAGGCGATTACCCGCTCCATTGCCGACCAGGCACGTACCATCCGAATTCCGGTACACATGATTGAGACGATCAACAAACTCAACCGTGTATCGCGTCAAATGCTGCAGGAAATGGGGCGTGAACCCACTCCGGAAGAGCTGGGCGAACGTATGGAAATGCCAGAAGATAAAGTTCGCAAAGTGCTGAAAATCGCCAAAGAGCCAATCTCCATGGAAACCCCGATCGGTGACGATGAAGATTCGCATCTGGGTGACTTTATCGAAGACAATACCATCGTGTCTCCGGTAGAATCAGCCACCAGCGTGGGCCTAACGGAATCGACCCGCGACGTTCTCGCCGGCCTCACCGCCCGCGAAGCGAAAGTACTGCGTATGCGCTTTGGTATCGACATGAACACCGATCATACGCTGGAAGAAGTCGGCAAGCAGTTCGACGTAACCCGCGAACGTATTCGTCAGATCGAAGCCAAGGCACTGCGCAAATTGCGTCATCCCTCGCGTTCCGATCACCTGCGCAGCTTTTTGGACGAATAGGGATTTACAAGACTTCGGAGCCGGCTATAATGCCGCTCCGATACCGGTGAACGGTGAACGGTGAACGGTGAACGGTGAACGGTGAACGGTGAACGGTGAACGGTGAACCGGCATTGTGGTATGAATTAACTGCTGAACGCAGTAGATTTTGGCCCCTGACAAGGCGCTTGGGAGCCACCCGCAAGGAGCATATATTAATATGTGACTGAGGATGGCGAGCAAGCAACGCAGCTCAGGGGGCAAAAGATCAAGTTTAAACGCAGGAATTTTTCGTTGTAGCTAGGAGCCGCGCAGACGAAAGAGGGAGCATACATTGAGTATGTGACCGAGTGAGACGAGCACGCGACGACGCTACAGCGGAAAAGAACAAGTTTAAGGGCCTTTAGCTCAGTTGGTTAGAGCATCCGACTCATAATCGGCAGGTCCCCAGTTCAAGTCTGGGAAGGCCCACCATATAATGAAGCCGCTATCTTTTCAGGTAGCGGCTTTTTTATTGGCCTTTAGCTCAGTTGGTTAGAGCATCCGACTCACCTTCTCATTAAAATCAGGGCAGGTCCCCAGTTCAAGTCTGGGAAGGCCCACCATATAATGAAGCCGCTATCTTTTCAGGTAGCGGCTTTTTTATTGGCCTTTGGCTCAGTTGGTTAGAGCATCCGACTCAGCTTTTCATAAAATTCGGGGCAGCTCCCCAGTTCACTCATTGCACTGCAATGAGCAACGAGGTGAAGCCGAAGCCCGAAGGGTCAAAAAGACCCTAGTCTTTTTGATTCACTCTGGGAGAACCCTTCACACTCACTTCCAGAACCTACATTCACCATAGCCATATGACTTTTTTATCGACCTTTAACTCAGTTGGCTGAATCATCCGACTCACCTTTCATAAAATTCCGGGCAGCTCCCCAGTTCACAAATTTGACGGGATCGAATTTGGGCGCGGGAGCGTAGCGGCGGCAGGAAAAGTCCAAGGCACAGAACGTGCCGAGTCCACTCTGGGAAGGTCGATACCTACTCCTGCGGAATCGACATTCGCCACATCCATGTGGCTCGCCCAGCATACAGAAAGCCGCTATCTTCCCGTGTTAGGAGCAACCTTTGTCAAAACGGTCACTAATTTTAATCTCTAACCTTGCCTCTTCAAAATAGCCTATGTAGCAGCTTCTCTAACTAGGTACGGTTGATATTCGCTAAAATTATATGTCGCCTTCAGTGCCGTTATCGTAAAAACCCCTCAGCCGATAATCATTGCCATCAACCCCAAAAGTGCGTTCGCCACTCACCCGTTGAGCCGGAACGACCACTCAGAAACTCGACGTCCCCGCACCACTTCCATGGAAACAAACCAAAAAACCAATTGACGATCGGTTTTTGTGACTGTAGCATCCCTGAGCATCATTCTCATGATCAGGTATCTAGTGATGGCCGCACCGAACTCCGCACCAACGCCCCTTGGTGATTTAGAAATCCAGGCTCTGGAATACCTATGGCAGCAACCTGATGCTACCGCCAAGGAATTTCATGAGTTTGTCAGTGCCTCCCGCCCTAGCTCCTTAAATACGGTTCAGTCTGCAATGGAGCGACTTTTTCGCAAGGGATTGGCTGATCGGGAAAAGGTGAGTCATAGTTACCGCTACTCAGCAAAAACCAGCAAGACAGATCTACTTGGTAATTTAATCAATGACCTGGTGGGGCGGTTCAACAGCGATTCTCAATCATCCGCCGCTGCCATTCTTAATGCCGCCGAGCAGTTGGACGAGCAAGCGTTGGACTTACTGGAAAAAGAAATCAATCGACGCAAGCAGCAGCGTTTGTCCGGAGAGCAGGACTAATTATGGGCTGGCTCAATTTGCTGTGGATGTTTCTGGTTGTGTCACTGGCTACTTGGGCACTTGGGAATGCAATCGCTCTGTTGTTTAGCGCCTTACCTTCAGCCAAACAGGTAGACAGTGAGCGTCGCAGGCTTTGGTTGCTGGCTGGTATGCCTTGGCTTCTTCCAGCAACAGCGATTGCCGCATTGTTCGCTTCGTCACTGGCTAAAGCGATGAATTGGATCCATGACCATTGCCTACAGCATTTACAGCATCATCCGCATTTTTGTTTTGAGCATTTACCCGAAATTGCCTTGGGGCTTGCTCAATCGTTGCCAGTCGCAATCGCTACCTTAGGTTTTTTGATCTTGCTGGCAGCTCGACTAATTCGCCAGGCTAAGGATCACGACCGCGTCAAATTACTTCAAAAATTACTGCCTAATGGGGCGCGATTGAAGCACTTTCACGACTCGCGTCCTTTAGCTTTTGCATTAGGTATTCGACGCCCCGCCATATTCTTATCCAGCGGCCTTAAACAGTGGTTGACGAAGCGACAACAACGTCTAGTACTTGCTCATGAAGCTGCACATATTCGCAATCGAGATGGTTTGAAAAATGCGCTTTTCGAGTGCTTACTTGTAGCCCACTTACACAGAACAAACTTGCGTCAACGCTGGCATTTGAGCACTGAAGTACTGGCAGATGAGTGTGTTGCTCAACAGTATGATGCGTTAGAGCTAGCTACGATTCTTGTTAAACTTGAACGAGCGAAAATTGCGACAACTCAACACCTTTCTATTACGGGCAGCAACACACAATTACGGATCCAACATCTCATTCAGAAAGACGAAAGGCCGGACTCTTTTTCATTTGAGGTTTTGCTTTACGGTATGTTATTCGCTGTACCTGTGATGGCCATTATTCATCACCACGTTATTGAAACGGTCCTAGGGTGGTGGCTGCCGTAATGTCTGAAATAAAAATACTCCCGAGAATCTTACCCATTTTTCTCACCGCTTTCTTTTTTTCATCGGCTGTCCATGCTTTAACAGAGCAGGAAATGTTGCAAAAGGGATTGTCAGACCCCGACGTACAGCGTCGATTTGATGCGCAGCAGGCGCAAGCTAAAGCGCAGCTGGATGCCTCTGGGCACTGGGATAATCCCAGTCTCGAATACAGCCGTGAAGACCTGGGTTTGCAGCAGGGAACGAGTGAAGAAACGACGATCTGGTTGCGACAACGTATCAATATTGCCGGAGTTAATGGTCTGGAACGGGAAGCTGCAAAGTTTTCAATGACTGCCAGTGAATATAGCCAGAAGTTGGAGCGTCGTGACTGGATGTTGCGTCTGCGTAGTGAGTTTTATCAAACTCTGGCGGCACAGCAAAAACTGTCCGCCGTTGAAGGTCTTAAAAACCGTCTACAGCAACTTGCCAATGCCGTGCAGCGTAGAGCTGACAAGGGCGACGCTTCGCGTTTTGATGTACTGCGTATTAATAAAGAACTCGCTGTGATTGGCAGTGACTACTCCCTAGCGAATGCCGAATATCACTCACACCAGTCGTTGCTGTTTGCGTTACTGAATTCACCAGCAGAGCAGCTCAAAGGCAATCTGCTTCCCCCTACTACCTCGCTTCCGACCGTAGACGTTGTGCAGCACCCGAAATTACAGGCACTCACTGCTCAGCAGCGCAGCGCGGAGACCCGCGCTAAGGCAGCACAGCGATCCCGTTGGCCAGAATTAACGGTAGGGGTAGGCCGAAAAGAAGTCACTGAGCCCGGCTTGGATCTTGATGGCAACACGTTCGCGGTGGGCATCGAAATCCCCCTGTTTGATCGCGGTCAGGGACACGACCAGGTCGCCCAAAGCCAGGCGTTTCAACTTCAGGCAGACAAAGCCATTCTGCTACGCCAATTACAGGCCAAAACACAGTCACTGAAAAATGCTTTGCGCAGCCATTATCAATCGGCGAGAGAGCTGGAAAAACTAAACAGCCGCGATGCGAGCCCCTCTAAAGCTAGCCCCTCACAAGAAAGCAGCTTGAGCTATCTCGCTGAGCTCTCTTATCAGGGCGGCGAGCTAAGCGTAATGGAATTACTGGACGCCTATCAATCGGATCTAGCCACTACGCAGCGTTTAATTGATAGCTCATTGCAGGCCCGCCGGGCTCACATACAACTTCAACATATGAACGGTCAATAGCTGTTAACTAATCCTCATTAACCAATATTTCAGGAAATATCATATGCAACCTACTTCAACTCTGCTCGTGTTAATACTCACTCTCGGACTTGCTGCCTGTGATGACCACGGCCATGATCACAGCGATGGCGATCACGACCATGACGCCGAAGTATCCACTCAAGCAGCACCCAAGGATGACCACGGCCACGACCACGCCGAAGGAGAAGATGAGCATAGTCACGATGCACCAGAAACCGAAGCCTTTTACGGTGAAAAGGCCAGTACAGCAACAGCTGACGATACAGAGAGCCGCGAAGAAGAATCCACCCAAGCCTCTTCTGAAGCCCATAACCATGGTGAAGGCGAACATGATCATCACCACTAATCCAATGGGCTGGCAATGGCTGATGGTACTGGTACTTGTCACGGCTCTATTTAATCCGGCCTGGGCTGGCGGTGGTCACGACAGTCACGATGATCATGACGAACACAGCGAAGAACCTGCGCTGGTCTATACCCATTACAGCAATAATGCAGAGCTATTCGTTGAGTTTCCGCCGTTAGTGGTGAACCAACCGTCCACCTTCGTGGCACACTTTACTCGACTGAAAGACTTTAAACCGATGACGTCGGGTGTGCTGGATATACATTTGCGTCGGGATGGTAAAACGGCTGCTCGCTTTCGTGTTAAAGCGCCAGCCCGCACCGGCATTTTTTTACCCGTAGTAACCGCCAAGCATGCGGGCACATATCAACTGATTTTGGAAGTGCGTGATGGTGACTTTCACTCCACCCACGATCTGGGTGAGGTCACCGTATTTGCCAGCAAAGATGAGGCAACCGTTAATCAAGAAACTGTCGAAGGCGAAATCGGCTACCTGAAAGAACAGCAATGGGTTAATCCTTTTGCCATAGTGAAGGCCGAGATGCGGGCCTTACGCCCTTCGGTACCTGGCTTCGCTACCGTCTCCGCCCCCAGCGACGGTTACGCTGTAGTGAGGGCTCCTTCAGATGGCTATTTTTCGGCTGAGACACTGGTTAACGCTGGCCAGATTGTTACAGCCAGCCAATCCCTCGGGTCTTTGATTCCGCGCTTGGGCGAAGGCGCTGACATTGGTCACTTATTGGTTGCACAGGAGCGAGCCAAATCCCAACTTCAGTTAGTTCAGGCCGATGTCAAACGCCTGAAGGCCCTGTATGAACAGGGAGCCATTCCACAGAAACGCTTATTGGAAGCTCGACAGGTGCTGGAAGTTGCTAAGGTGGAATTACAAACAGCACAATCGCGTATCCAACAGCGTGCAGGTCAGAAAGGTACGGCCGCGGCCGGTATCGCGCTGCGTGCTCCCATTGCGGGAGAGGTTGTGTCAGCTACGGCACGTCCCGGAGCGTTTGTTCGTGCGGGTGAAGCGCTCTTTACTCTGGCCGTTACGGATCGGCGCTGGCTGGAAGTGGCGGTGCCCGAGCGATTCGGTGATCGCATTCGGCATACGAGTGGCGCCTGGATAAACCACGATGGCCGCACACGGATACTGGATGCCAGTCATGGCGCAGAGGTGGTCAGAATTTCACAGCAGGTCGAACCCACTAATCGCACCGTTTCCGTGGCCATTGAATATCCATTGCAAACAGGCGCCAAAGATTCCGGGCCATCACTGTTGGGAGCTCGGCTCTCCGCCCATGTCTATGTCGATAAGCCGAAAGCACTTCTGGCAATACCTGTTAGTGCCATTATTGATGATGGCGGGCAACCAACGGTTTATGTACAGACCGAAGGTGAGAGCTTTGCCCGCCGTACCGTAACCCTAGGCTTGCGCGACGGTAATCTCGTGGAAGTGGTTGCCGGTGTCGCACCCGGAGAATGGGTAGTCTCCAAAGGCGCTTACTATATCAAGCTAGCATCAACCGGTGGTGATGCCATTGGGCATGGTCATGCGCACTAAAGAGAAACTCGGAAACATTTTCTATGATTGAAGCTTTTATCCGTTGGTCACTCGGCAATCGTTTGTTGGTGTTGGCAGCCGCTGCATTACTGCTATTGTGGGGTGGATGGTCCGCCCGGCAGACGCCTATTGATGTATTCCCCGACCTGACCGCGCCTGTGGTTACCGTTGTGGCTGAAGCTCACGGTATGCCACCAGAAGACGTTGAACGAATGGTGACCTTTCCTATCGAAACAGCCATGAATGGTGCCAGTGGTGTGCGCCGGGTGCGCTCCAATTCTGGTGTCGGTATTGCCGTGGTCAGTATCGAATTTGAATGGGGCACGGATATTTATCGAGCGCGGCAAATCGTTTCGGAGAAACTGCAAACACTCTCGGCCAGTCTACCTCCTGATCTGCCCGCACCGGTGATGGCACCAGTGTCGTCTATTATGGGCGAGATCATGTTTATCGCGCTGACCTCAGATCGCCATTCAGAGATGGATCTGAAAACCACGGCAGACTGGGTCGTTCGCAGACGCTTACTGGCCGTACCCGGTATAGCTGAAGTGATCCCCAATGGTGGTGAAACCAAACAGTTCCAGGTCATCGCTTCCCCCGAACGACTTTCGGCCTATAGCATTTCACTATCGCAATTAAGTGAAGCCGTCAGTGGCGCCAGTGCCAATGCCGCCGCAGGGTTTATTGTTGAAAACCTTCAGGAGTACCTGATTCAGGGCTTGGGTCGCGTACACAGTATTGCCGATATCGAGCAGGCCGTGGTAACTGAGCGTAATGGTGTACCAGTACTGGTGCGTGATATAGCTGATGTGCTTATCGGGCCTGCTCAACGACGTGGCACCGCAGCTTATAACGGTGAGTCATCAGTTGTATTAGGCATACAAAAGCAACCTGGTATCAATACTCTTGATGTCACCCGCGATCTGGATGACACCATTGCCGAGCTGCAAAAAACGTTGCCGGAAGGCATGGTCATTGCCACCAATGTGTTTCGTCAATCCAATTTTATCCAGAGTTCAATTGATAACTTAGTTGAAGCGTTGCGCGATGGGGCGGTGTTAGTTGTTGCGATAATGTTTGCATTTCTGCTCAGCGCTCGCGCCACGGGTATTGCGCTGATGGCAATCCCACTGTCCGTTTTATCCGCGACGCTAACCATTAGTTGGCTGGGTGGAAGCCTGAACACCATGACACTTGGTGGTATTGCGATTGCGATGGGCGCATTGGTCGATGATGCCATTATTGTGGTCGAGAACATTGTCCGTCGGTTACGAGAAAACAATGATCAGCGACCCGAGCAACGACAGCCTTTTGCCGCTGTTATTTTGCAAGCTACACGAGAAATACAGGGCTCTATTGTTTTCGCCACGCTGATAATCATCCTGGTTTTTTTACCGTTGTTTTTTCTCTCGGGCGTCGAGGGGCGCTTGTTGCAACCGCTGGGCTTGGCCTATGTGGTGTCGTTAGCGGCCTCTTTATTGGTCGCCCTGACCGTTACCCCGGTTTTGTGTCTGTATTTTTTGCCTAAAAGTAAAGCCGTCACACAGGAGCACGACTCTAAACTGATCAGGAAGCTCAAAGAGCTTTACCGCCCTTGCCTACAAGCCGCCCTCGATAAAAGTGGGTGGGTGATCGGTTTGTCGGTCGCCGCTCTCGCCATCGCGGCAATTGGCTTGGCGTTCACAGGGCGTGGCTTTTTGCCCGAATTTAATGAGGGTAGCCTGACGGTGAGTGCGGTAACCTTATCGGGTACAGCGCTAGAAACCTCTGACGAAATCGGGCGTAGAGTAGAGAAAATGCTATTGGCCCAGCCAGAAGTCGTCGCTACAGCGCGACGCACTGGCCGCGCAGAGCTTGACCCCCACGCGCAACAGGTATTCGCATCGGAGATAGAGGTGACCCTTAAAATGGCCGACCGAAGTAAATCTGAGCTGTTGACGGCGCTTCGTAGTGACTTTGCGGCCATACCGGGCACTAATGTGGTGATTGGCCAGCCTATCTCTCATCGCATTGACCACATGTTGTCGGGAACACGTGCCAATATTGCTATTAAGATTTTTGGTGATGATCTGGTCGAGTTGCGCAAACTGGGCCGGCAAGTTGAAGCTCTGGTGACCGAAGTTCCAGGCGCTGTTGATGTGGCCATGGAGCAGCAAAGTGAAATTCCCTTTGTACAGGTGCGGTTCAACCGGGCGGCACTGGCCAATTACGGCCTTAGCATGGTCGAAGCCGCTAATCTGCTGGAGACAGCCTTTACGGGTAAAACCGTAGGTCGTCTTGCGCAGGGGCAGACAAACTTCGATCTTGTGGTGCGGTTGCCTGACTCGGCAAAACAATCAATGGAAACGCTAAAAGAAACGCTGATTACCTTACCCAGCGGCGCCACCGTACCCATTGAGGCACTGGCGGACGTGGAAAAGCGTCGTGGTGCCAATACCATCAGCCGAGAAGATGTTCAACGCAAGCTGGTGGTAATGACCAATGTCTCTGAGCGGGACCTAGTCAGTGTGGTGGAAGATATTCAAACCGCGATAAACCAACGTATTGAACTGCCAACGGGATACTTTATCGAATACGGCGGCCAATTCGAGAGTGCCCAGTCAACGGGAACACGGTTGCTGATGCTCGGTATGCTCGTCATTTTGGGTATATTCTTTTTGTTAGTGACCGCTTTTAACTCCCTACGTGATGCAAGCCTCATTATGTTAAACCTGCCACTCGCAGTTATTGGAGGCGTCGCTGGTGTGTGGGTCTTAGGCGGTACACTTACCATTGCGGCGGTTATCGGTTTTATTGCGTTATTCGGTATCGCAACACGTAACGGTGTCATTCTTATTGACCACATCCGTCAGCTTAGCAATAGCGGTTTGGACTTCCGCCAGGCTATCGTAACCGGGGCGGAAGAGCGCCTGATTCCCATTCTGATGACTGCACTGGCGACGGCTTTGGCATTAATTCCTCTGGCTATGGCCGCAGGCGAGCCCGGCAGTGAGATTCAAGCACCAATGGCCATCGTGATACTGTGGGGACTGCTGAGCTCGACAGTACTCAACATGCTGGTAGTTCCAGCGGTCTATCTCCGATTTGCAAACAAAACAACTGGCTGATTGGCGGCGATGCCGTTAGAGGAGGCAACCTTGCCTTATTTACTAAAACGTATATTTGTAGGCGTGCCGGTTCCCCTCCTGCTTCCTTTTTCTGGCCGAGCAGCTTCGTTTGGGCTTTGAGGTTAGCATCTAACCGATCTAGTACTACTTATTATTGGCTACTTTATGCACTAGGTTATTATGCTGCGGTTATGCTAGCGCTAATGCCTCTTTTGGGGCATCTTCAGACTTTCGGCCAAACTATGGTACCAACCAGTGGCCAAACTATGGTACCCCGCACACAGCAAACTGTCCGGTTTTTTTTATTGGATGGTGCTTTCTATTTTGGGAAGGTCGATACTTGCTCCTGCAGTATCGACATTCGCCACATCCTTGTGGCTCGCCCACCATACAAAAAGCCGCCATCCTCTCAGGCAGCGGCTTTTTAATTAACCTTTAGCTCAGCGGGTTAAAGCATCCAGCTCACCTTCTCATAAAATTCGGGACAGACCCGAACTAAGCCTTCTCAGCGTAGCGTATTAAGGTCTGTCTCCTATTGCTTCTATTGTTTGTTGTTCTATTTAATGAGGGTCTGTCCCCTATTGCTTACGAACCAAGCTCCGGTTAGTCCGATCAGAAGTGCCAAAATCAGCTGCCCGAGACGGCCGACGGACGACAAGCTGACACCGGATAAACCGGTCGTACAAATAACCTCGACATTGCTTACATCAGCTCCGGACATAGTGCCCGTGGGGTTGTTTACGACGCAGTTCTGGGAGGGAGCACTCGGCTGAGTGGCAACAGTGACATTGTAAGTACTTCCGTCATCAATCGCGGTCGGGAATGTAAAGGCTCCGTCGGTCGCAATGGCAAGATCGCCACCGTTGTTCTGAAGCACCAAACCGGTGCCAGCCAGACCGGAGACGGTGCCACCGACGGTAAATTGGGCGGCACTCGCGGTGCCCGAAACGGTAATATTGAACGGATTCTCATCGGCATCGTCGTTGACGAAACTCAGAGCAAAGCTAAAGGCTCCGGCCACACTCGGAGTGTACTGCACGGTGAAGGTGGTGCTCCCACCGCCGGCAGCTACCGTGGTGCTTGCCGGTGCGCTGACGGCATTGATTGTGACGTTACTGGCGACCGAGGTGGTGGCCGTGGTGATGACGAGATCATCGGTGCCGGTGTTGGTGACCGTGTAGGTCACGGTCTGGGGCGTGCCGGCAGACACTGAACCCTGAGCATCAGTGCCGCCATCGGCGACTGCACCGCCCACAGAGGATGAGACCGATATTTCAGGCACACCAGTGGCAGTGCCCGAGACGGTAAAGTTGAACGGATTCTCATCGGCATCGTCGTTCACAAAGCTCAAAGCAAAACTAAAGGCTCCGGCCAGAGTCGGGGTGTACTGCACGGTGAAGGTGGTGCTCCCACCGCCGTCAGCTACCGTGGTGCTTGCCGGTGCGCTGACGGCATTGACTGTGACGTTACTGGCGACCGAGGTGGTGGCCGTGGTGATGACGAGATCAGAGGTGCCGGAGTTGGTCACTGTGTAGGTCACGGTCTGGGGCGTGCCGGCAGACACTGAACCCTGTGCATCAGTGCCGCCATCGGCGACTGCGCCGCCCACTGAGGAGGAAACCGATATCTCAGGCGCACCCGAGCCCGTGCCCGAGACGGTGAAGTTGAACGGGTTCTCATCCGCATCATCATTGACAAAGCTCAGATCAAAACTAAACGCCCCGGCCAGAGTCGGGGTGTACTGCACAGTGAAGGTGGTA
>NZ_JAULRU010000321.1 GCF_030518155.1 Gilvimarinus gilvus
CAACCCATAAAATTTTTCGAGAATCTTTGTAGACACTCAAAATCTCATTGGCAGGCAAACCATTTTCGTACGTGTATTGTTTTGTCAAAACATATTGCGCAGAAAGTTGATGAGAGCAAAGAAATAAAAGAAGTAAAAAAATGAAGTTACGCAACCACATTCGATAAAATTTTATACCCCAAAGAAGTCACAGGCAGATTTGATTCGCCGTCTTTTGGATGACAATTAAGAATCAATAAATTGTTTCGTTTATCAAATTTTTTAGCAAAATTAATATTGACTAAATATGATCTATTAACACGAAAAAAATTGGTTTGATCAATCAAGTTTTCTACCTCTTTCAGCGTTTTAGTTACCATGTACGCCTCTTTTTCGGTAAAAATTGTACAATAACTATCATCCGCTT
>NZ_JAULRU010000324.1 GCF_030518155.1 Gilvimarinus gilvus
CCATGACGCCTGGGTGTTTGGCGGCTGTGATGCACCTGTCGACCTGGAGCGAAGCTTCACGATCGACGGGCAGGGCGGGCCTGTTCCAGTCAAGACGTTCGTAACGAACGACTGCGCGCAGGGCGTACTCATTTACTTCCACGGTGGCGCCTGGGTATCCGGAAGCCTGGCAAGCTGTGAAAGTATCTGCCGGTATCTGGCGCGCGAAGCCAGGCTGCACGTACTGTCGGTGGACTACAGGCTGGCACCCGAGCATCCATTTCCTGCCGCCATCGATGACGCACTGGCAGCCTATGAGCATGTGCTGAAGGACATGCAGGCGGCCAATACGCCTGGCGAATTCATTGCCGTGGCGGGCGACAGCGCGGGTGGCAATATTGCTGCCGCGTTGTGCTACACGCTCAGAGAGCAGAAACGGCGCTT
>NZ_JAULRU010000042.1 GCF_030518155.1 Gilvimarinus gilvus
ATTAAGCATGTTTGCTTTGGTAGGTATTTTAGGTTTATCAACATTTAGTTGTTTAAATAATGATGACTCAGATTATATGAATTATGGTTTTTTAGCAACAACGGCAATTAATGTTCATGAAGACTCTATTCAGCCAGTAGGAAAAACTACAAATATTCGAGTAACGTACGAAAAAACAAATTCTTGTCAAAATTTTATTCAATTTAGCTCTTTACAAGGAAGTACAACTTTTAAACACAACATTGGTGTTTATGCAAGTCAAAGTAATGGAAACTGCACGCAAAATACTTCGTACGAAACAAAAACTTTGAAGTTTACACCTAAAGAAGCTGGTGAGTACACATTAAGATTTTGG
>NZ_JAULRU010000436.1 GCF_030518155.1 Gilvimarinus gilvus
CCTTTGCTGGCAGTAGAGAACAACTGCATTCTTTCTAAAGATGCAGATATTACCGCCTGTTTTGAAGTACGGTTGCCGGAACTATTTACCGTTGCATCGGCAGAATACGAGGCTATTCATTCCGCTTGGCACAAAGCAATCAAAACCTTACCAGACTTTACCGTCATTCACAAACAGGATTGGTACATCAAAGAGAATTACGCTCCCGATTTGGTACAGGAAGACCAGAGCTTTCTGTCAAAATCCTACCAACGTCATTTCAACGAACGACCATTCCTGAACCATTACTGCTATTTGTTTCTGACAAAGACCACTAAGAATAGAATGCGTATGCAAAGCAATTTCAGTTCGCTTTGTAAAGG
>NZ_JAULRU010000326.1 GCF_030518155.1 Gilvimarinus gilvus
CCACCAACGCCGGGCGCGGGGCGGCGGGGGCGGCGGCTTCCTGTTCGCACGCCGCCAGAAGCACGGCGACGGCGGCGGGCAACGCGATGGACAAGGCCTGGCGCAACATGATGAATCCTTTCGCAGAGGGTACTTCGAATATTTGTACTGGCGGGTATATTAAGTCAGGGAACTGCTGCCGAGAAGCCAGAGTCGATAAGAAATCGCCTGACGATGGCTACGATCACTGCTGGAAACCGCTCCAGCCGGTAATATGGGAGCTTGATCAACCACATGCAGACCACAATGTCCAACGACGCACCCATCGGCCCAGGCCGGCCCAAGGACCTGGCCAAGCGCGAGGCGATTCTCGAAGCTGCCAAGTCGCTG
>NZ_JAULRU010000360.1 GCF_030518155.1 Gilvimarinus gilvus
GAAATGGTAATGCCTGGTGACAACGTACAAATGACTGTTACTTTGATCGCTCCGATTGCGATGGAAGACGGTCTGCGCTTCGCGGTTCGCGAAGGTGGTCGTACTGTTGGTGCTGGCGTAGTTGCCAAAATCCTCGACTAACTCTGTTGTGAGTTGGTGAGGCTCGGGGTGGCTAGCCGCCCCGTTTGATTTTTAGGCCAGTAGTTCAATTGGTAGAGCGTCGGTCTCCAAAACCGAAAGTTGGGGGTTCGAGTCCCTCCTGGCCTGCCATTTCATTGCTTGATTAGTAGGTTGTTTGTTGCATGAGTACAAAAAACGAGCCTAAAGAGTATCGCCTTGATGCCTTAAAGTGGCTGCTGGTGATCGCTGTTGTGGCCGTCGGGGTTGTGGGTAACTCAATGTACTCCGCCCAGCCATTACTCTATCGTGTGTTGGCTTTGCTGGCGCTGGGTTTGGTGGGGTTGGTGGTTGCTTCGCAAACGGCTAAAGGCAGCTCCCTCATACAGTTAATGCGTGAGGCGGTGGTTGAGGTGCGTAAGGTCGTTTGGCCAACTCGCCAAGAAACCAATCAGACTACTTTGTTGGTTGTTGCTGTTGTCATTGTAATGGCATTGATTCTCTGGGGGCTGGATACCATTTTTGGTTTTGCAGCGTCCAAGATAATAGGATAAGCACTCATGGCGAAGCGTTGGTACGTCGTTCACGCGTATTCTGGCTACGAAAAAAAGGTGGCCACTTCCCTGCGCGAGCGTATTGAACTGCATCAGATGCACGACAGTTTTGGCGATGTCTTGGTTCCTACCGAAGAAGTAGTCGAGATGCGTGGCGGTCAGAAGCGCAAAAGTGAGCGTAAGTTCTTCCCCGGGTACGTGCTGGTGCAGATGGAGTTGAATGATGACTCCTGGCATTTGGTGAAAGATACACCACGCGTTATGGGATTTATCGGCGGTAAGGCGGACAAGCCGGCACCGATTACCGATAAAGAAGCTCAGGCTATTCTGCAGCGAGTCGATGACTCGATTGAGAAGCCCAAGCCCAAGACTATGTTTGAGCCGGGTGAAATGGTTCGCGTTATTGATGGCCCCTTCAACGACTTTAATGGTGTGGTTGAAGAGGTTAATTACGAGAAGAGTCGCCTGCGTGTAGCGGTGCTGATCTTCGGTCGCTCTACACCAGTAGAGCTGGAGTTTGGTCAGGTCGAAAAAACCTGATTGCTCCAACACTGGATTTTAATGACCTTCCTTTGCTTGTCGCAGAGGGAGGTTTTTGCGTCCTCGCCGCTTGTGTAGCGATCGGCGAGATTGTCGGGGAGCCTGCGACGGAGAGTTTACTTTCCTGAGGCGTTATCACCCATTATTGGAGAAGTGATATGGCTAAGAAAGTACAAGCCTACATCAAATTGCAAGTTGGTGCAGGCAAAGCAAATCCAAGTCCACCCGTTGGTCCAGCGTTGGGTCAGCACGGTGTAAATATTATGGAGTTCTGTAAGGCGTTTAACGCACAGACTCAAGGTCTGGAGCCAGGCGCTCCGGTACCGGTTGTGATCAGTGTTTACAATGATCGCAGCTTTACCTTCACTATGAAGACTCCTCCAGCGTCTTACTTGCTGAAAAAAGCAGCGGGTATCAAGTCTGGCTCGAGCAACCCTAACACTAAGAAAGTGGGTACGGTTACTCGTGCACAGCTGGAAGAAATCGCGACTGCCAAAGAGCCCGATTTGACTGCGGCTGATATGGACGCTGCGGTACGTACCATCGCCGGCTCTGCCCGTTCGATGGGTCTTGATGTGGAGGGCGTATAACATGGCTAAATTGTCTAAGCGTCAGCGCGTAATCGCTGAGAAAGTAGATGCTACTAAGCAGTACAGTCTGGAAGACGCAGTTGCTCTGCTGAAAAAGCTCTCTAGCGTTAAGTTTGCAGAGACTGTTGATGTATCCATTAATCTGGGTATCGATCCCCGTAAGTCTGACCAGTCTGTGCGCGGTGCTACCACCTTGCCAAACGGCACTGGTAAAGATGTGCGTGTTGCTGTATTCGCTCAGGGCGCAAATGCCGACGCTGCAAAAGAAGCTGGTGCTGACCTGATTGGTATGGACGAACTGGCAGCAGAAATCAAAGGCGGCATGATGGACTTTGATGTTGTTGTGGCCAGCCCGGACGCCATGCGTGTCGTGGGTCAGTTGGGTCAGGTTCTGGGGCCTCGCGGTCTGATGCCTAACCCTAAGACTGGCACCGTTACACCAGACGTCGCCACTGCGGTTAAAAATGCCAAAGCCGGTCAGGTGCGTTATCGCGCGGACAAAGGCGGCATTATTCACGGCGGCATTGGCAAGCTGACTTTTGACGCGAACGCGCTGAAAGAAAATTTGGAAGCGCTGGTAGTCGACCTGAAAAAGGCCAAACCAGCAAGTGCCAAAGGTATATACCTGAAGAAGATCGCGCTGAGCACGACCATGGGTCCAGGCTTGGTGATTGATCAGTCTTCACTGACTGTTTAATAGCAGTCGCAACGAACTTTGGGGTCTGCCTTTGGCAGGCCGTCAAAGACCGTAGGCGATTCACGGCGATTAATGCGTGAATCTTAATCCTCCAGCCTACGCAGACGGTGGACCCTCTTCGGCTAGACGCCGAAGATATTCACCGAATCATCGCCAGTCGGGCTTGTTCTGGCTGGTGCAAGAAAAACGACAGAGTTATCTGTCAAACCCAGGAGAAATCCCGTGGCATTAGGACTTGAAGGTAAAAAAGCGATTGTCGCTGAAGTCCAGGAAGCTGCGAAGGGCGCTCTGTCAGCGGTTGTTGCCGATTCACGCGGCGTAACTGTAGACAAAATGACTGCCCTGCGTAAAGAGGCTCGTGAGAGCGGCGTTTGGTTAAAAGTCGTTCGCAACACCTTGGCTCGTCGCGCTGTTGAGGGTACCGAATACGAATGTCTTGTTGAGAGCTTCGTCGGCCCTACTCTGATTGCATTCTCCACCGACCACCCAGGTGCCGGTGCGCGTATTCTTAAAGAATATGCTAAGACTGATGACAATCTGGAGCTGAAAATAGCAGCTTTTGAAGGCGAATTGGTTGATATCGCAATGTTGGCATCACTGCCTACTTACGACGAAGCAATCGCCAAGCTGATGAGCGTTATGAAAGAAGCTTCCGCTGGCAAACTGGTTCGCACTATTGCAGCCATTGGCGACAGCAAAGAACAGGATGCTGCTTAATTTAATAGCGGCTTAACCTTAAAGACACATTGAGCGATAGCTCAAACAGATAGGAATTGAGACATGTCTGTATCTAAAGAAGATATCATCGAAGCAATTGCTGAGATGTCAGTAAAAGATGTTGTAGAGCTGGTTTCTGCGATGGAAGAAAAATTCGGCGTATCTGCAGCAGCTGCTGTTGCTGCTGGCCCTGCTGGCGATGCTGGCGGTGCTGCTGAAGAGCAAACCGAGTTTGACGTAATCATCACCGGCGCTGGTGAGAAGAAAGTGAACGCGATTAAAGCTGTTCGCGAAATCACCGGTCTTGGCCTGAAAGAAGCTAAAGCGATCGTTGAAGAAGCACCTAAAGCTGTTAAAGAAGGTGTTTCTAAAGAAGACGCTGAAGCTGCTAAGGCTAAGCTGGAAGAAGCAGGTGCGTCTGCTGAGCTTAAGTAATTACTTGAGTTCAAAAAAGTCTAACGAACTGGTTGGGCTTGGGAGGGAAACCTCCCTGGGCTGGTGGGTTTTACCCGCCAGCCTTTTTCCGTTTTCGGTCAATTGATCTGGCCGGGCAGCGCTCGCTGTCGTAGACGCGCAAGGCGTGGCAGCGCCGCAAAGGGATAGTAAAACATACGCAACGCGTATATGCGGCCTAAGGGCCCGTTCCGTGAACAAGCTGGGGAATACAGATGGCTTACTCATACACTGAGAAAAAACGTATCCGCAAGGACTTTGGCAAATTGCCACACGTCATGGATGTGCCTTATCTATTGGCGATTCAGCTGGATTCTTACAGAAAATTTACCCAGGCAGATGCAACTGGTGAAGAGCGTCAAGATATCGGCTTACACGCCGCTTTCCGCTCTGTGTTCCCAATTGCCAGCTATTCTGGCAACGCAGCTCTCGAATATGTCAGTTATATGCTGGGCAAGCCGGCATTTGATGTAAACGAATGTATTTTGCGTGGGGTGACTTATTCTGCACCACTGCGCGTAAAAGTTCGGCTGATTATCTATGATAAAGATTCAGCGAACAAAGCAATTAAAGACATTAAAGAACAAGAAGTGTACATGGGTGAGATTCCACTCATGACCGAGAACGGTACCTTTGTCATCAACGGTACCGAGCGTGTAATCGTGTCTCAGTTGCACCGCTCCCCAGGTGTGTTCTTTGACCACGACAAAGGTAAAACTCACTCGTCTGGCAAGTTACTTTACAGCGCCCGTATTATCCCTTATCGCGGCAGCTGGTTGGACTTTGAGTTTGATCCGAAAGATTTGGTCTTCGTGCGTATTGACCGTCGTCGTAAGTTGCCAGCGTCTATTCTGTTGCGCGCGCTGGGCTTCAGCTCACAAGAAATGTTGGATATGTTCTTCGAGACCAGTACGTTCACACTGGGCGAAGATGGCCAATTTACCTTTAAAGTGGTGCCGTCGCGCCTGCGCGGTGATGTAGCCACTTTCGACATCAAGGACAAAAAAGGCAAGCTTCTCGTTGAAGAGGGGCGCCGTGTTACGGCTCGCCACATCCGCCAGTTGGAAAAAGCTGGTGTCGATGAAATGGCAGTACCGGCGGAGTATCTATTGGGTCGCGCACTCGCGAAAGACATTATTGACCCGGAAACCGGCGAAGTTCTGCTTGAGTGTAACGCCGAGATCACTGCAGATGCCTTGGATATCCTCTCCAAAGCTAATGTACAGGTCGTAGAAACGCTTTACACCAATGAACTGGATTGTGGTCCGTTCATGTCAGACACCCTGCGCAACGATCCTACCCGCACTCAGCTAGAAGCGTTGGTAGAGATCTATCGCATGATGCGTCCTGGTGAGCCGCCAACCAAAGAGTCTGCCGAAGCTCTGTTCAACAACTTGTTCTTTACCCAAGAGCGCTACGATTTGTCTGCGGTTGGCCGCATGAAATTCAATCGTCGTCTGGGACGTGAAGACGAGTTTGGTGAAGGCATCCTGTCTAACGACGATATTGTCGACGTAATGAAAACCCTGATCTCCATCCGCAACGGTAAAGGCGTTGTCGATGATATTGACCATCTGGGTAACCGTCGTATTCGCTCTGTGGGTGAGATGGCAGAAAACCAATTCCGTGTCGGTTTGGTTCGAGTTGAGCGCGCGGTTAAAGAGCGCTTGTCGATGGCTGAAAGCGAAGGCTTGATGCCGCAAGATTTGATTAACGCCAAGCCCGTCGCCGCTGCCATTAAAGAGTTCTTTGGCTCTTCGCAGTTGTCGCAGTTTATGGATCAGAACAACCCGCTGTCTGAGGTCACTCACAAGCGTCGTGTTTCTGCATTAGGGCCTGGTGGTCTGACTCGTGAACGCGCGGGCTTTGAGGTTCGCGATGTACACCCGACGCACTACGGTCGTGTTTGTCCAATCGAGACGCCAGAAGGTCCAAACATTGGTTTGATTAACTCTTTGGCCACTTACTCGCGAACCAACAGCTACGGGTTCCTGGAAACACCTTACCGCCGCGTTGTCGACGGTAAAGTGACCGATCATATCGAATTCCTGTCAGCTATTAACGAAGCTGAGTTCGTTATCGCTCAGGCATCTGCCAAGTTGAACGAAGAAGGCCGCTTGATCGAAGATCTGGTGTCGGTTCGTCACTACAACGACTTCACCCTGAAAAATGCTTCTGAAGTTCAGTTGATGGATGTGTCTCCGCGCCAAGTTGTATCGGTTGCCGCGTCATTGATTCCGTTCCTTGAACACGATGATGCTAACCGCGCCTTGATGGGTTCGAACATGCAGCGTCAGGCTGTACCCACACTAAAAGCTGAAAAGCCTCTAGTAGGTACAGGCATGGAGCGCAATGTTGCCGCAGACTCCGGTGTGTGTGTGGTCGCTAAGCGTGGCGGCGTTATCGATCGTGTTGATGCCGGTCGTATCGTGGTTAAAGTTCGCGATGACGAAGTTGAAGCGGGCGATGCTGGTGTCGACATTTACAACCTGATTAAGTACACACGTTCTAACCAGAACACCTGTATTAACCAGCGTTCTATTGTGAACGTGGGTGATGAAATCCACCGCGGTGACATCTTGGCTGATGGTCCCTCAGTGGATATGGGTGAGCTTGCTCTGGGGCAGAACATGCGCATCGCGTTTATGCCCTGGAACGGTTACAACTTTGAGGATTCAATCCTCGTTTCTGAGCGTGTTGTGCAGGAAGATCGTTTCACCACGATTCACATTCAGGAACTGACCTGTATTGCTCGTGACACCAAGTTGGGCAGCGAGGAGATCACCTCCGATATTCCTAACGTGGGTGAGAATGCACTGAACAAGTTGGACGAGTCCGGTATTGTTTATATCGGTGCTGAAGTCGGTGGTGGCGATATTCTGGTTGGTAAGGTGACACCGAAAGGTGAAACCCAGCTGACGCCAGAGGAAAAGCTGCTGCGCGCCATTTTCGGTGAGAAAGCGTCTGACGTTAAAGATACTTCCCTGCGTGTGCCTTCGAGCACCAAAGGTACCGTCATTGACGTTCAGGTGTTTACTCGCGATGGTCTGGAAAAAGATCAGCGCTCGCAGGAAATTGAAAAAGCCCAGCTGGACGAAGTTCGCAAAGACTTGAACGAAGAATTCCGCATTATGGAGGCGGCCACTCTGGAGCGTTTGCGCTCTGTTATTCGCGGCCAAAAAGTGGCGGCGGGTAAAGGCGTCAAGAAAGGCGAAGAGTTGACTGACGAATTGCTGGATAGTTTCGAGACTGAGCAGTGGTTTAAATTGCGTGTTGCCGATGACGCTCTTAACGAGCAAATCGATCGCGCGGAAGAGCGTTTGGCGGCTTGTCGTAAAGATCTCGATGAGCGCTTCGATGATAAGAAACGCAAGCTGTCCACTGGCGACGATTTGGCGCCAGGTGTTCTGAAAATTGTTAAGGTTTATTTGGCAATTAAGCGTCGCATCCAGCCCGGCGACAAAATGGCCGGTCGTCACGGTAACAAAGGTGTTATCTCGGTCATTATGCCGGTTGAAGATATGCCTTATGACGAAAACGGTCAGCCGGTCGATATCGTACTGAACCCTCTGGGTGTGCCGTCGCGGATGAACGTTGGTCAGATCTTAGAAACCCACTTGGGGCTGGCCGCGAAAGGTTTAGGTGTCAAGATTGACGACATGATCCGTCAGCAAAAAGCAGTGAATGAAGTTCGCGGCTTCCTCGAGAAAGTTTACAACGAGACGGGTGACGTTTACGCCAAAGAAGATTTGGTGAATTTCTCTGATAAAGAGATTATGGACCTCGCCAACAACTTGCGTGGCGGTGTGCCTATGGCCACTGCGGTCTTTGACGGTGCGAAAGAGCACGAAATCAAAGCCCTGCTGCGCCTTGCTGATCTGCCTGATTCTGGTCAGATGCAGTTGTTCGACGGCCGAACTGGTACTCAGTTCCAGCGCCCGGTCACTGTCGGCTATATGTACATGTTGAAACTGAACCACTTGGTGGACGACAAGATGCACGCGCGTTCTACCGGTTCTTATAGTCTTGTTACACAGCAGCCGCTGGGTGGTAAGGCGCAGTTCGGTGGTCAGCGCTTCGGTGAGATGGAAGTGTGGGCACTGGAAGCATACGGCGCAGCGTACACGTTGCAGGAAATGTTGACCGTGAAATCGGATGACGTTGCCGGCCGTACCAAAATGTACAAAAACATTGTCGATGGCGACCACCGTATGGAGCCGGGCATGCCGGAATCCTTTAACGTACTTGTTAAAGAAATCCGTGCCCTCGGCATCAATATGGAACTGGAGGAAGACAATTAATTGTCTTCGAACTTAATCGGTAAGTGCGGGGCAATAAGCCCCGTATCGTGTGCGAACTGCACTACTGGAGCCCACTGGAGGAAGTGCCTTGAAAGACTTACTTAATCTGCTCAAGTCCCAGGGACAGACTGAAGAATTTGATGCGATTCGTATTGGCCTAGCGTCGCCAGAGATGATTCGCTCTTGGTCTTTTGGTGAAGTGAAAAAGCCAGAGACTATTAACTACCGTACATTCAAACCTGAACGCGAAGGTTTGTTTTGTGCCAAGATTTTTGGTCCGGTAAAAGACTACGAGTGTTTATGTGGCAAGTATAAGCGCATGAAGCACCGCGGTATTATCTGTGAGAAATGTGGCGTAGAAGTGACTCTGGCGAAAGTTCGCCGTGAGCGCATGGGGCACATAGAACTGGCCAGTCCAGTGGCTCACATTTGGTTCCTTAAATCTCTGCCAAGCCGTATCGGCTTGTTGTTGGATATGACTCTGCGCGACATCGAGCGTGTACTGTACTTCGAGTCGTACGTAGTCACTGATCCCGGTATGACCACACTTGAGCGTGGCCAGTTGCTGACCGATGAGCAGTACTTCGAGTCCATGGAAGAGTTCGGCGATGAGTTCGAAGCACTGATGGGTGCTGAGGCGATTAAAGCGCTGATGGCTGATATCAATCTCGAAGAAGAAATTCAGCGTCTGCGTGAAGAAATCCCGAACACTAACTCGGAAACTAAGATTAAAAAGTTCTCCAAACGCTTAAAGCTTTTGGAAGCTTTCTTTCATTCAGGTAATAACCCTGAGTGGATGGTCATGGAAGTGCTGCCGGTGTTGCCGCCAGATCTTCGTCCATTGGTACCGCTGGATGGTGGTCGTTTTGCGACCTCTGATCTGAATGACCTGTATCGCCGCGTTATTAACCGTAACAACCGCCTGAAGCGATTGTTGGACCTCAACGCTCCGGACATCATCGTGCGCAACGAAAAGCGTATGTTGCAAGAGTCTGTGGATGCGCTGCTGGATAACGGTCGTCGCGGTCGTGCCATTACCGGTTCTAATAAGCGCCCACTGAAATCTTTGGCCGACATGATCAAAGGTAAACAAGGTCGTTTCCGTCAGAACCTGTTGGGTAAGCGTGTGGACTACTCAGGTCGCTCGGTTATTGTGACCGGTCCTGCCCTGAAACTGCATCAGTGCGGTCTGCCCAAGAAAATGGCGTTGGAGCTGTTCAAGCCGTTTATCTTTAGCAAACTGGAGCTGCGTGGCCTGGCCACGACCATTAAAGCAGCCAAGAAAATGGTTGAGCGCGAAGAACCAGTGGTATGGGATATTCTCGACGAAGTCATTCGCGAGCATCCGGTATTGCTGAACCGTGCACCGACTCTTCACCGTTTGGGTATTCAGGCGTTCGAACCCGTTTTGATCGAAGGTAAAGCGATTCAGCTGCACCCGTTGGTGTGTGCGGCCTATAACGCCGACTTCGACGGTGACCAGATGGCGGTTCACGTGCCGTTGACTATTGAGGCTCAACTCGAAGCGCGTGCGTTGATGATGTCAACCAACAACATCCTGTCGCCAGCGTCCGGTGAGCCCATCATCGTGCCGTCGCAGGACGTTGTATTGGGTTTGTACTGGATGACCCGCGAACGCATTAACGCCAAAGGTGAGGGTATGGCCTTCGCCGATGTGGCGGAAGTGTCGCGCGCTTACTACGGCGGTCAGGTTGATCTGCAAGCCAAGGTTCGAGTTCGTATTGACGAAACCATTGTGGGCAGTCAGGGCGAGAAACAGGCCACTAAACGATTAGTGGAATCGACCGTTGGTCGTGTTCTGCTGTGGGAAATTGTACCGGAAGGTATTCCTTTCGAAATGATTGATCGCGCCATGGTAAAGAAAGCCATCTCTGGTGTAATCAACCATTGTTACCGTGTCGTGGGTTTGAAGGCGACGGTTATTTTCGCTGACCAATTGATGTACATGGGTTACGACTTCTCGACCAAGTCCGGCTCATCCATTGGTGTGAACGACTTTGCCATCCCCGACGACAAGCACGAGATTGTTGGCCGCGCTGAAGCGGAAGTAAAAGAAATTGAAAGCCAGTTTGCTTCCGGCCTGGTAACCGCTGGTGAGAAGTACAACAAGGTAATTGATATCTGGTCTCGCGCCAACGACTTGGTTGCCAAGTCGATGATGGACGGCATTAGCTTTGAGTCAGTGATTAACCGTGATGGTGAAGAAGAGCAGCAAACTTCTTTTAACTCGGTTTACATGTACGCCGACTCCGGTGCTCGTGGTAGCCCGGCGCAGATTCGTCAGTTGGCGGGTATGCGTGGTCTGATGGCCAAGCCAGATGGCTCTATCATTGAAGCGCCTATTACGGCGAACTTCCGTGAAGGTCTGAATGTTGGTCAGTACTTTATTTCGACACACGGTGCGCGTAAAGGTTTGGCTGATACCGCACTGAAAACAGCAAACTCCGGTTACCTGACTCGTCGTTTGGTGGATGTTGCCCAAGACTTGGTTGTGACGCTGAACGATTGCGGTACCGACGAAGGTCTGGAAATGGCCCCAGTGATCGAAGGCGGCGACGTTATTGAGTCTCTGGGTGACCGAATTCTCGGTCGTATTGTGGCCCGCGATGTGGTTCGCCCTAATTCGGACGAAATCCTGGTGCCCGCTGGCACCATGATCGACGAAGCCTGGGTTGAGCGCGTTGAAGGCATGGGTATCGATGAAGTGCTGGTGCGTTCGCCGATTACCTGTGACGCCCGTACCGGTATTTGTTCTATGTGTTACGGCCGTGACCTGGCCCGTGGTCACCGCGTTAACGTCGGTGAGGCTGTCGGTGTTATCGCTGCTCAGTCAATCGGTGAGCCAGGCACTCAGTTGACCATGCGTACATTCCACATTGGTGGTGCGGCATCGAGAGCGTCAGCGGCTGATAACGTACAAGTTAAGCAAGAGGGTACGATTCGCCTGATTAACGTTAAGGTTGTGACTAACTCTGACGGCAATCTGGTTGCGGTTTCGCGTTCTGGTGAGTTGGCGGTTGCCGATGCCCAGGGCAGTGAACGTGAGCGTTATAAAATTCCATACGGCGCCGTGATCACCGTAAAAGACGGTGAGAAAGTCGATGGTGGTCAGGTTATCGCTAAATGGGATCCACACACTCACCCCATCGTGACTGAAGTGGCCGGTAAGGTAAACTTCTCTGGCATGGAAGATAACCTGTCGGTGCGTCGTACCACTGATGAGCTGACCGGTCTCTCCTCTATCGAGGTGATGGACCCGTCTGAGCGCCCATCGGCGGGTAAAGATATGCGCCCAGCGGTGACTTTGACCGACGCTAACGACAACGAATTGTGTCTGCCTAATACCACAATGCCTGCGCACTACATGCTGCCGGCCAGTGCTATTTTGAGTATTTCGGACAAAGCCGACATTAAAGTGGGTGACGTAATTGCGCGTATCCCACAAGAAGGCTCTAAGACTCGTGACATTACCGGTGGTTTGCCACGTGTAGCCGACTTGTTTGAGGCGCGCAAGCCGAAAGAGCCGTCTATTTTGGCGGAGATTTCAGGTACCGTTACCTTCGGTAAAGAGACAAAAGGCAAGCGTCGCCTGGTGATTACCCCTAGCGATGGTCAGCCGCTGGAAGATGGCTCGACCCATTACGAAGTGTTGATTCCTAAGCACCGTCAATTGACAGTGTTTGAGGGTGAGCAAGTTGTGAAGGGTGAGGTTGTATCCGACGGTCCAAGCAACCCGCACGATATCTTGCGACTTAAAGGTGTTGAGGCTCTGGCGAGCTACATCACCAACGAGATTCAAGACGTTTACCGCTTGCAGGGTGTGAAGATCAACGATAAGCACATCGAGACCATCGTTCGTCAGATGCTGCGCAAAGTAGAAATCACCGGTATGGGTGATTCCAGCTTCGTGAAAGGCGAGCAAGTCGAATACACCAATGTGCTGCAAGAGAATGAGCAACTGCGCTCACAGGACAAGCAGCCAGGTAAGTTTGAGCGCCTGTTGTTGGGTATTACCAAGGCATCTTTGGCAACCGAATCCTTTATTTCGGCAGCCTCGTTCCAGGAAACTACCCGCGTACTGACCGAAGCGGCGGTAACCGGCAAGAAAGATTCACTGCGCGGCTTGAAAGAGAACGTCGTAGTGGGTCGCCTGATTCCGGCCGGTACTGGTTTGGCTTATCACAGCGAGCGCAAGCGCAAGCGTGAAGAGGCGCTGGAATTCGCTGATACAGGCGTCAGTGCAGAAGATGTAGAAGCAGCTCTGACCGAAGCATTGAAGTCTAGCGGCAACTAAGCAAATTAGCCCCTTCGGGGGCTATTGAGGCTAATTGCTCCGGTATGATTGTGCCGGGGCGGGCAATATTTGTTCGATTGGCCTTGACGAGGGTGGGTGGCGTCTTTACAATGCGCGACCCACTTTTTGTAGAAGTGGGAGGTAGCTGCGGCTATCTTCTTTAAACTGGCCTCATTTGAGGCGTTTTATAATTTTTGGAGTTTATTTTCATGGCAACGATCAACCAGTTGGTTCGTAAGCCGAGAAAACGTAAGGTTCAAAAGAGCGATGTACCTGCTCTGCAAGCCAACCCACAAAAACGTGGCGTTTGCACCCGCGTTTACACTACCACACCGAAGAAGCCGAACTCTGCATTGCGTAAAGTATGTCGTGTTCGTCTGACCAACGGTTTTGAGGTTACCTCATACATTGGTGGTGAAGGGCATAACTTGCAAGAGCACAGTGTTGTACTGATTCGTGGCGGTCGTGTAAAAGACTTGCCAGGTGTTCGTTACCACACTGTTCGCGGTTCACTGGATACTGCCGGTGTTAACAACCGTAAGCAAGGTCGCTCTAAGTACGGTACCAAGCGTCCTAAGTAAGGCGCTGTTACGTTTTCGGGTAGAACCGAGTAAGGCCAGGCTTTATGTCCTGGACAACCCCTGAAGAGAGGCTATTAACATGCCAAGAAGAAGAGTTGTCGCGAAACGCGAAATTTTGCCGGATCCTAAATTCGGCAATGTTACTCTGGCAAAGTTCATGAACCACGTAATGATCAGTGGTAAGAAGTCCGTAGCAGAAAAAATTGTCTACGGTGCGCTGGATATTGTAAATGAAAAGCTCAATCGCGATCCGATTGAAGTTTTCGACGAAGCATTGGATAACATCGCACCGCTGGTGGAAGTTAAATCCCGCCGCGTGGGTGGCGCGACCTACCAAGTACCGGTAGAAGTTCGTCCTGCTCGTCGTACCGCACTGGCTATGCGCTGGTTGGTAGATTACTCGCGCGGTCGCGGCGAGAAGTCTATGCCTGCCCGTTTGGCTGGCGAGTTGATTGATGCTTCGCAGAACAAAGGTTCTGCAGTGAAGAAGCGTGAAGACGTGCACCGTATGGCTGAGGCCAACAAAGCGTTCTCTCACTTCCGCTTCTAATATTGTAAGCATTGAGAAACAAAAGGCAGCTATTATGGCTGCCTTTTACTATTTAAACCGGTCATTTTTTCGGTCGGTAACAAGAGGCCTCCCTCAGCTTCTTAGGCGACAAGCCATGCTCCAGCATATTTGCCCATTTTTGCTGGACTCCTTCCGGGCAGCGATTACAATTAGCCCGGCTATCTAATGATTTGCTTTTGGTAACGGGAGAACACCCTAGTGGCACGTAAGACGCCCATTGCTCGCTATCGTAATATCGGTATTTGCGCTCACGTAGATGCAGGTAAAACGACCACTACAGAACGCGTACTGTTTTACACTGGCCTTTCGCACAAGATTGGCGAGGTACACGACGGTGCCGCTACCACCGACTGGATGGAACAGGAGCAAGAGCGCGGTATCACCATTACCTCCGCGGCTGTGACTACGTTCTGGTCAGGCATGCGCAAGCAATTCGACCAACACAGAATCAATATTATCGATACACCAGGGCACGTAGACTTCACCATTGAGGTCGAGCGTTCTTTGCGTGTGCTGGATGGCGCAGTTGTGGTGTTGTGTGGCTCCTCTGGCGTGCAACCACAAACAGAAACGGTGTGGCGTCAAGCCAACAAATACGAAGTCCCTCGTTTGGTGTTCGTTAATAAGATGGATCGCACAGGCGCAGACTTTACTCGCGTCGTGGAACAGCTGCGCGAGCGCCTAGGGGCCAACGCCGTCCCTCTGCAGATGACTATCGGCTCAGAAGATGAGTTTAGGGGCGTGGTTGACCTGATCAAAATGCAGGCCGTCATCTGGAATGAAGATGACATGGGCACGACTTTTGAGTATCAGGATATTCCAGACGAATTAAAAGAGACTTGCGATGAAATGCGCGAGTATCTGGTTGAAGCTGCGGCAGAGGCCGACGACGACCTAATGAACAAGTACCTCGAGGGTGAAGATCTCTCTGAGGAAGAGATCAAAGCGGCGCTTCGCAAGCGCACTCTGGCCAATGAAATTATTCCTGTGCTGGGTGGCTCTGCGTTTAAAAATAAAGGTGTCCAGGCTGTGCTGGATGCTGTCATTGAGTATCTACCGGCACCCACCGAAGTTAAAGCCATTGAAGGGCTGCTCGAAGATGGCGAAACCGTTGATACCCGCGCGGCCGATGATTCCGCCCCTTTTGCCGCACTGGCCTTTAAAATCGCAACAGATCCGTTTGTTGGCACCTTGACGTTTTTCCGCGTCTATTCTGGTACATTGGCGACTGGCGACATGGTGTTTAACCCCGTTAAGAGTAAAAAAGAGCGCATTGGTCGCATGGTACAAATGCATGCCAACGACCGCCAGGAAATTAAAGAAGTTTTGGCCGGTGACATCGCCGCCGGCATCGGTTTTAAAGATGTCACCACGGGTGAGACCTTGTGTTCACCTAAAAGTGTTATCACCCTGGAGCGAATGGAATTCCCTGAACCTGTTATTCACGTGGCAGTCGAGCCTAAGAGCCAGGCCGATCAGGAAAAAATGGGTGTTGCCCTCGGTAAGCTGGCCCAGGAAGACCCCTCGTTCCGTGTAAAGACAGACGAGGAAACAGGCCAGACAATTATCGGTGGAATGGGAGAGTTGCACCTCGACATTATCGTTGATCGCATGAAGCGCGAATTTAGCGTCGAAGCTAATATTGGTAAGCCTCAGGTCGCTTATCGCGAACGCATTAGCAACACCTGTGAAATTGAAGGCAAGTTCGTTCGCCAGTCCGGTGGTCGTGGTCAGTACGGTCATGTATGGATACGTTTCGAGCCCGCCGAGGACGACAACGCCGAAGGTTTAGATTTTGTCAACGAAATTGCCGGTGGCGTTGTACCCAGAGAATACATACCTGCGGTTAGCAAGGGCATTGAGGAGCAAATGCAAAATGGTGTTCTTGCTGGCTATCCGCTGTTGGGGCTTAAGGCCACGCTGTACGATGGTTCTTTCCACGATGTGGACTCTAACGAAATGGCGTTTAAAATAGCCGCCTCAATGGCGACCAAAAAACTCGCACAGGAAGGCGGTGCTGTTCTTCTGGAGCCCATCATGAAAGTCGAGGTGGTAACTCCGGAGGAAAACATGGGCGACGTGGTTGGTGACCTCAACCGTCGTCGCGGTACCATCCAGGGTATGGAAGAGAGTGCCGGTGGCAAGATTGTAAATGCTGAGGTGCCTCTGGCAGAAATGTTTGGTTATGCAACCGATTTGCGTTCTGCCACTCAAGGTCGTGCAACTTACAGCATGGAATTCAAAGACTATGCTGCCGCACCTAAAAATGTTGCTGATGAAATTATGGCTAAACATTAATATCATTAGTGAGTAAATCGCATCTTATTGACGAAAATCAGAGGACACGAAAGTGGCAAAAGAAAAGTTCGAACGGAACAAGCCCCACGTCAATGTGGGCACCATCGGTCACGTTGACCACGGTAAAACCACTCTGACAGCGGCTTTGACCCGCGTGTGTGCAGAAGTTTGGGGCGGCGCAGCTGTTGCCTTTGACGGTATTGATAACGCACCAGAAGAG
>NZ_JAULRU010000361.1 GCF_030518155.1 Gilvimarinus gilvus
AAGCCGGGTGATTCGAGATGGCTACACCATTGATGACATGGTTTTGCAAATCGAGGCAGCACTGGCGGCGACATCAATCTGGAAAAACGCCACGCGCATGACCGCTCTTCGCAGCACGATTGGTCGTGACGATGGCTATGGCAATGAAGTTTTTGATGAGGCGATTTTTGAACTGACGGCTCGCAAGCCCAAGGCAGAGCTGTATTCGATTATCCCTAAAGGGGATAGAAACAAGCCCAAAAAATAAAGGCCGCTTGAGCGGCCTGAATGGTAAGGATGTACTCGCCCGGATAACTTGAAACTCAACCGGCGCACCAGCACAACCTCAGGAGCAAAGGCTACGCCTCCGAGCATTCATGGTCAAGCGGCGCCCCTCACCCTCCCCGCGGCGCAGCGCTTGATGCTGGTGCGCCATTG
>NZ_JAULRU010000371.1 GCF_030518155.1 Gilvimarinus gilvus
GCTTTTAATCAGCCTGCGGCAGTCGCCGTGGGCTTGATTAACCTTCCGAAATGGCTACCATAGCCTCGCTTACCACTTCCAGGCTGGCCCGTACTCGTCGTTGCCACTTTTCGATGGGTGGGCACACACCGTCAAAGTGGCACCTAGCAGGCTGAGAGTCTGAGTACGTAAGGGGGTTTTCAACGCCCTGCTAGACGGCCCCACTGATTTGGCTTAGTGTTACGCATACCACACACCGACGCTGGTAAACCTCATGCATTTACTTTCGATCAATTCTGCTGTTGCCACAGAGTTGGAAATCGGCAACAAAACCGTTACTTCCGGTATTTTTAAAGAACCGTTAAGCGGAGATGTACAGATTAGCGAGTTTGGGGTAGAAGGTGACACCATTGTCGACACCAACGTTCACGGCGGTGAAGATCAGGCGCTTTACCTGTATAGCGCTGCCGATTACACCTGGTGGAGTAAACAGCTAGGCGGGCAACTGTCCCCGGGAACTTTTGGTGAGAATTTGACGATTTCCGACTTTCATGCAGGCGAGCTGCGCATTGGCGACCAATTGAAAATAGGTGATGCTGTACTACTTGAAATCACAGCGCCAAGGGTGCCTTGCGTTAAATTCGCCGCCAAGATGGGCGACCCCAAATTTGTCAAACAATTTGTAGCCGCCCAACGTCCTGGCGCATACGCACGGGTAATCAGGGCAGGGACCATAAGCGCAGGCGCACCCATTGAATGGCGTCCCACCGAACAGGATTACGCAAGCGTTAAGGAAGTCTTCGTCCAGTGGCATCAAAAAGCGTGGCACCCCGACGCCGTAAAGCGCGCCCTACATTCCCCCATATCCAAAATAGCGCGTGGCATTATTGAGAAACGGACTGGCGTTTCTTCCTAGCAGGCAGTGGGAGTTAAAGCGAGTGGAACAAGTACATGCTTACGGGTTACTGATAATCGCACTGATCGTTCTAACGGTCTTCAATGCTCTGATAAGCTGGGATGTTTACTGCTGGACTCCCTCGTTTAAAAAGAAAATTGGCCTACTGTTGTTAGTTTGGCTGGCCCCCTTTATTGGCTTTCTACTCGCTAACAAGATTGGAAAATTGGGCTGGTTCAAAAAGCCTAAAAAAGACCGCGGCACCACATCCATATCCGGAGGCTTTATGGAGGCTGACTCGTTTTTTAACCCCGGGATGAAACACCGCATGGAAATCGTGGAAAAACAGCAAGCTCAGCAAGAAAGCTCTTCGCAAAACCCCACACCAAAACGTTAATTATCCTTTTTCTTCTAGCATTTTAAAGTCTTGATGGAGTTTTGCCACTATGTCGCGAAAAGATCTTCGCCAGGCCATATTACGCCCAATGCGGTCGTCTACTGAATTGGTTCCAGAGCTTATATTCATACCATCTTCAATCACTGCCACCAAACGACCCGTTTGGGATTCCACCAATACCGCCTGAAACGTTAGTATCCCCACCCCCATAGCATTGGTCGAGCTACCAACCGTACCCAAGGCATCCTCGCGCCGCATAGACATTGGCATAAAATCCTTCATTCGGAACTCAATGGCGAGTACGTTCGGGCCGCCTTTCAGCGTCGGCGTTATGTAGCGGGATGATTTAAATTTCTTCATTAAGAAATCATCAAAAAACTGACATATTTTATCCATTTCATTAAAAGATGATTTGCTCCACGATTCTAAATATTCATCATTGGTTGTTTGCGCCAATTCCATGCGATCAAATGTCATAGGGAAAAAAATGGCTTGATCGTACTGGGAAAAATTTACCGTGGTGTCATAGAAAAACGTACTAAAGCTCGAATCATCCCAATTGGAAAAATTCTCTACCTGAGATTCTGGCATCACGGTAGCCACCTTTGCTTTGCCACTTTCACCCTGGGTAGACGAAGCGCCGAAAACCACAGGGGTCAAAGCACAGGCCAAAAGCCAAAAGAAGAATTGGGTTTTCATGAAATGTACCTAGCTTTTAATCGATTGAGGCAAATGCTACCCCTGAATGCACGGGGTTACCACCCCTGCGTTTACAATCAAGGCTTCCCGTAAGCGGAGAAACCAGATATCCGCAATAGCCCATGCACCCAGTACTCAGGCTCGTACTGCCAAAGCGAAAATCCCACCAATATGAAATAATAACGACACCAGTAAAACACTAATAAGGACACAAGAGAGCTTATGGACACTTTTGACGGATTAAAAGCAGTCGTTGCCGTCGTTGAAGCCGGCTCTTTTACCGCGGCGGCCAACAACCTTGGTATCTCCAAAAGCCTGGTGAGTAAATACGTCACAGAGGTAGAGTCCAATCTCGGCGTACGCTTGTTCAATCGCAACAGCCGAAGCCTGGTACTCACCGACGCCGGGCATCAGTATTACCGTCACGCGCGCCAGCTACTGGAAGCTTACAGCTCCATGGTCGACGAGGTGATAACTAAGCAGACCTCGCCCCGCGGCTTATTGCGAGTCAGCTCTCCCATTGCCTTTGGTGAACACATTCTGGCCCGCCTTCTGCCTAAATTTAGCAATTTGTTCCCAGACATAGATGTTGAGCTGCAAATCAGCAACACCCCCGTTAACATGTTGAAAGACAACATCGATGTCCGTATTAAAAGCGGGCACGTTGACGACTCCGACATGATTGCAAGGAGGTTGTGCGATTGGCCACTTATTGTTTGTGCCGCCCCTTCCTACCTACAAGCCAATGGCACACCGGCAACCCCTCAGGCGCTGAGCGAGCATCGCTGTATTCTCGATAGCCACCTAAGGGATGGGCGCAACTGGACATTTAACAGTGTCACCGGCGACCACTACACGGTACCCGTACACTCCAACATTAAAACCAACAACCCTCAGGCCTTGGTCAACCTTGTCAAAGCCGGAGGAGGTATTGGCCTAATGGCAAAACACTCGGTGGTTACCGAACTTGCCAACGGCAGATTAGTTGAGTTATTTCCCGAACAGGCCTGTGTAAATATGGATATTTTTATGATTTATCCACACCGCCAGCACATACCTTGCAAGGTTCAGTGTTTTATTGACTTTATGCTACAGGAGATTGGCTCGCCTTTCGTCAACGGGACGTAAACACTGCGTTCTGTTTATATTAGTTTTATAATCTGATCAACTTCCCTATGCTTGCGCTTGACCGGCTAACCCTATAGGCGCAAGTGAACACCATGCACACCTCATTCCGAATTAATCACCAGATGTTGCAACGCAAAGTTAGCCTGCGCTTGCAGCAAGCCGACCTATCCGCTGAGCGGGCCGATATCGAAGCACAACTGATGGTCGCCGCAGATCTAGCCGAGGTGCCTTCACACGGCATCAAGATGCTCCCTAAATTGATCGCCGCACTGGATGATGGACGCATCAATGCCAAACCCAGCGAGACCATCACTTCTCAGTTTGCGGCCGTAAGTATTCTTGACTGTGATTACGGTTCTGGGCGCGCGGCGGCGTTAAGGGCTATGCAGCGCGCCGTAGCTCAGGCGCAAACTTGTGGCATTGGCTTATGCCTGGCGAAAAACACCAGTCATTGGGGGCGCGCGCACGCGTATGCTACCTATGCAGCCCGCGAAGGTTGTATTGGGATATGCAGCACTAACGCCATTCCCTCTATGGCCGCCTGGCAGGCTCGCACAAAAGTATTTGGCAATAACCCACTGGCAATTGGTGTGCCGGCCCCGACTTTGGCTGAGCCCTGCGTGATAGACATGGCCATGAGCCAAGCGTCGGTCGGCAAGGTAGCGACGCTGCTTCAACAAGGCACAAAGGTACCGGACGGACTGGGATTTGATGCTGCCGGAAATCCAAGCTCAGACGCGCAGCAATTACTCGCAGGCGCACTCGCAGCATTTGGCGGCCACAAGGGAGAAGGGCTGTCCCTTATGCTGGAGATGCTCAGCGCAGGCTTAACCGGTGGCGACTTTACCCACCAACTACAGCAGAAAGATCAAAGCGGAATTGACGGAGGTTCATCCAAATTTTTTATCGCCATTAACGTAGCCGCTTTTTTACCTATTGATGAATACCAGAGGCGTATCTGCGAGCTGTTCGACCATCTCAACACCACGGCGCCTGCATTCCAGTACCCCGGGGCGCGAGGCTGGAAATGCCATCAGGCAAACCTAAAACTAGGAGTGCCTTTACACCCTGAGTTGTTGCAACAGTTACAGGCCATAGGAATAACCCTCAACTAAGGATATGGACACAATGCTAAAAACAATCACCGCCTACTCTTTTTTCGTTGCGCTGCACGTATTGAACGCAAACCTTAGCCTCGCCGAGACGCCTAAACCAAGCGTAGGAGTTTGGCTTGCCGACGCTATAGTGGAGCGTCACCAGCCCACTATCGATGCACTCACGCACCACGGCTGGGATCATTCAAACAGTATTGTCCTACACGGCATAGAAAAGATTTACGCCCAGTACCGCAAGCCGACGTATTTCCGCTATATCAAGCGGTATGCAGACGAATACATTGACGACGAAGGTAATATTAGTGGGCTGCTGACAACGCTGGATGGCATGCACCCCGGCGTTATTTGTTTGTTTTTATATGAGCAAACCGGCGAGGAAAAATACCGGCTGGCAGCAAAGACCATGCGTGATCACCTGCTGGGCACCGACGCCAAACCCTCCGTTTTTGCCAAGACACCCGACGGCCTGTACTGGCACAAAAATAACGAGAAATACAAGAATGTCTCTTCTGTCGATGGGTTGTATATGAAAGACCCTTTTTTGGTGCGGTACGGGGTTACTTTTGGCGAGCCAGAAACCATTGCTGCTGCCACCGAGCAGGTAAAATTAATTGCGGCTCGCTCATTTAATATACGCAGTAATCTCGCCTTTCACGCCTGGAGTTACTCACGCGATAGAGCCTGGGCCGATTCAATTACGGGCCAATCTACCCAGCACTGGTCGCGAGCATCTGGTTGGTTCGCCATGGCTTTAATCGATATTCTAGAGTTCCTGCCTCAAAACCACGCGGATTACGTCGCTATTCGCTATATGTATCAACGATTGGCGCAGGGGCTAGCGAATGCTCAAAATCCAAGTGATGGGCTTTGGTACCAGGTACTGGACAAATTCAGCAGTGAAGGGAATTACCCTGAAATTAGTGGTAGCGGCATGATCATCTACGCCTTGCAAAAAGGTGTCGACTTAGAATTACTGCCCGCGAAATACTCAGAGGTAACACGGCGCGGGTGGAATGCTATCCAGCCTTATATTAAGACTTACCATGACGACGGCCCACAGATCACCTCTATAGCTCCAGGCATGAGTGCTAAGATTAACTACCTAGACTATGTCTCAATTAAACCCATTGATGTACCCCAAGCGGGCGCAAAACAATATTCTCACGGTTATATCGGCGTGCTAATGGCTTCATCCGTGATGGAGTAAACTCATTGAGTCCGCTCCATCAAACTTGCCCCTTGCCCTAATCAAGCGAGGAACCGTAGGCCAGCAGCATAATGAAAAATCAAATCAAGCGAGCGACATAAACTGTACGGCACATGCCTTATCTAAAACAATAGATTTAGACCAGAACACGTGAACCTTGTCGTAACAATACTGAGCCGAACGCATGGTACAAATTAATGCGCCAGCCGCAGTTACGGTAAGCAAGAAAACTGTTGAAACCGCACGGGGTGATACTAGCGTGGGCTTGTGACAATAGGTATAGTTTTGAGTATTAAATTACCTAGAGACAATATTGTTGTGTGTTTTCAAAACCTCCGCGCCCTACCCGCCAGTTTCGCCCTCCTTCTCGGATCATTAGTTTGCGCACCCGTGCTAGGCGCCGTCTGCCCCACACAAATAGATGGTGACCGTTGTACCGCCAAAGATTTGCAGCCTACCGGCACTAGCATTATCGCCGGACCATCAGCGTGCACACAGGGAGATA
The DNA here is from genome assembly GCF_030518155.1 of Gilvimarinus gilvus. GTDB lineage: Bacteria > Pseudomonadota > Gammaproteobacteria > Pseudomonadales > Cellvibrionaceae > Gilvimarinus > Gilvimarinus gilvus. The sequence goes on from NZ_JAULRU010000371.1 coordinate 5,926, forward strand.
CCGTTTCCCTGACAGTACGCGTTGAGTTTGAAAATGGTGGCGGTGCTAACAATCGCTATGACTTAGGCTTTTTTGTCGGCGATAATGGCGACTCTACAATTGGCGGAGCAAGCTGCACATTTGCATCGTTAACGCCACAGGGCGGTGCGATCGACCTCACGTCCGGTGTTGGTCCCTATCAGGATTTGGACGGCGACAGTTGCGGTGACCTCGACTCTTCCAACCCAACTTATCGCGACATTGTGCTTCCCAATACACTTTGCAAAGACGACGATGGCGACGGCCAGGTTGATGTAGATTTTATCATCTCCTGGGATAACAACGGATCATCTGCCGATTGTTCCGACCCTAACGATTCCACTCTATTTGAACCAAATCCACCCAAGTGCCTGTCTAGCGCCGACTTCGACCTACCGGTGCAGGTTGAGCCCGCGCCCTCGATTAGCGTCACTAAGGTGGCGCTGCCAGCCGAACTCGAAGCGCCCGGCGGAGACGTCACCTTTTCTATCGCCATTCACAACGATTCATCCGCCACCGACCCGGTCACCATTACGTCACTGACCGATGCACCCTACGGGGATCTAAACGGTCAAGGCACATGCACCACGCCAATAGTTATCGCCCCACAACATACCGAAGCATGTGAATTTACCATTCCTATTAGCGGCAGCCCTGGCGATTCGTTTACCGATACCGTTACGGCCAGCGGTACCGATGACGAAGGCGATTCGGTTTCCGACTCCGACTCGGCCACTGTCGACATTGTAAACTCCACCTCCCCAGTAGGCGATTTACAATTGCGAAAAGTAGCCATGCCCTCAACCCTACCTGAACCCGGAGGTTTAGTTCGCTACAGCGTTTTACTCTACAACGCCTCATCAACGGGGGTGGAGGTCACAACACTTGATGATGACCTTTACGGAGACCTTAACGGACAGGGCTCTTGCAATGTACCGATAAGACTTGATGCCACCACTACACCTTTTTATATTTGCCACTTCTCTGCCCCTGTAAACGATGTTCCTGGCGCTATTATCACTGATACTATTACCGCTATCGGTAGCGATGACAATAACAATCCGGTTTCAGCCTCAGACAGCGCCAGTGTGACAATTACCGACTTGAACTCCAAATTAGAGGTCACCAAAACTCCCTTCCCTGCGTTACTCGCTGAGCCCGGAGGAAATGTAACTTATCAAGTGCAGATACAAAACGTATCGACAGCGGATGAAGTTACGTTGAACACTCTCAATGATAATATTTACGGTAACCTCGATAGCCTTGGCACCTGTAGCGTGCCGCAAGTTCTCGCCGCTAATGGCGGCACCTATCAATGTGAATTTACACAAGCTATTAACGGCTCTGCAGGCGACAGGGAAACTGATATTATTACCGCTTCGGGCGTTGATGATGACGGCAACACCGTATCAGCTATTGGTGCAGCAACCGTATCAATTGAAGCGGCAACGCCGCCGGTAGGCAGCATTCGTGTCATTAAAACTCCGTCCAGTACCAGTGTTTACGAACCGGGCGGCATCATTACTTTTAATGTGACCGTATTTAATTCCTCCGACAACGCCGATGCCACAATTAACACTCTGGTAGATAGCGTTCATGGCAATCTAGACGGCCAAGGGGATTGCGCCTTACCCGTAGTGCTTCCAACGCGGTCAGTTTATCGCTGTAGTTTTAGTGCTACCGTTGTTGGGCGCGGCGGTGAGCAAGAGTCAAATGTTATTGTCGCCTTTGGTGAAGATGAAACATCGAGAACATTGCTCGGTAGCGATGTTGCGCAGGTCGCCATTCTCAACCGTCCAGCCACGCTTGCCCTCACCAAAACAGCTTCGCCTCGTATAATTATTGCGCCCGGGCAAGATGTAACCTTTACCATTGAAGTCACCAACACATCGGTCACCAATAGCATCGACTTAACCAGCTTAACAGACTCGGTATATGGCAACCTTAATGGCCGCGGCAGTTGCAGTTTACCGCCGACTATTGCCGCAGGCATTACGTACAGCTGCAGCTTTACTGAATATGTGTCGGGAGATCCGTACTCAGCTCACTTCAATTTAGCGCAAATACAGGGTGTATCAAACGATGGCGACGTCGTTGCCGCCAACGCAGCAGCGGTCGTAGCCATACTGGCGGCCGGAAACGGGGCATTTGCTCTGCCTGTGTATGGCAACTGGACAGTTGCCCTGAGCGTGGTATGTATTTTACTGCTCAGCATTGTGAGCTTGCGCAAACGACAGCGCTAATCTCGAGGCAACAACAACGGCCGCGGGAGCACCGCGGCCGGCTTTGTTAACTGCCTGATTCCTCGGTTTTTTCAGGCTGAATAATATTGTTCACTGCCACCGTAATACGCTGGCGCAGCGCCTCACTTTGATTGGCAGCATTAGCAATATTTTTGTACTCACTCAAACTCAGGCCCGAATCTTTAATTGCGGTTTGCATTTGGCTTTGCGCCTGCTGTTGGATTGACTGCTTTTTTTCGGGATCTGTGATCTGCTGCAGTTGCGAGCCATATTGACGACTGAGTGACTGCACGGCCACATAAGCATCGGCAAATTCTGCAACCTGGCCCTCACTGACTTTCATTGCAGAGGCGGAAGCCGACGGCAGGGCCGAGGTATCAGGTGACTGCGTTGTGGCCTTTTCAGCGTGTACGGCACCCGAGGCGAGGGTGGCTGCGACCAAAGCTCCACAAAGAGATTGCATAGCAGGTTTCATAATTACTCCTTAGGTTACTAAAGTGATCGGTAGCAGTTCTAAGGCAGGAACCATGCCGAGGTTGTAAGCCTATGTTTTTATACGACTTTCAGGCTAGCACTTACACCCTTTTGTAAATATAACAATGCCTCAACAACACAATTTACAAAACCTGAGAGTGCTAATATATTTAGCCAACTTGTCTATTTAACGGCTGCCTCTAAGAAATGCCGCGATCCACTTCAACACCAGCAGGTCGTCCAGCGGCTGCTGGAGCGACTCTAACGCCCGGGCAACGTTAATGTCACCAATTGCCTCTACCCGCCGCCCCATCAGTGCTTTCGCATAGTCACGGGTAAATTCGGGATGCCCCTGAAAGGTCAGCACCTGGCGCCCTAAACGAGTCATCGCCACAGGGCAGTATGCCGTTCGCGCAAGCAGCTCAAACTCTGGTGCCATTTTCACAACCTGATCTTGATGACTGGACAACAACCGGAAGATTTCACCCTCAGCGCCAAACAGTGCATCGGCACCTACCAGTTGATTTTCGTGCGTACCGACACACCAGCCGCCTTGCGCCAGTTGCACCCTACCGCCCAGCGCCTGATGAATAACTTGGTGACCAAAACAAATCCCGACCACCGGTACGCGACTCGCGACCAGTTCACGTATATGCTCCTGTAAGATGTGAATCCAAGGGTCTGAATCATAAGCCGCTGACTTACTTCCGGTTATGAGTACGCCATCAATATTTTTCATAGATCGCGGGTAGTCAAGCTCATTCACATCAAAACGTGAAAAGGTAAGTCTACAATCAAACCCTGCAAATGCGCGCATAAACATATCCGGATACTGACCATGCTGCCGCGCCAGTGATTCGGGAATTGTGTCAGTGTTATATATCGCTATTGACGTCATTAATACCAATTTCTCGCACATTAATTTTTTGCAAAGATGGAATCCCGCGACTATTCGTCGCGAGTGCCCGGAAACCTACACGCCATTTACAAATAGACATGACTAGCAGCCTGCTAGCTCGAACGGTGTTAACCTATCCCCTTCAAACAACCAAAAATAAGGAGTGAACCATGGGCGCCTCTCACCGAACGCTTAAACACGCCTGCCTGACGCTCAGTCTAGTGGTGCTTAGCGGTGTATGTAATGCTGAAAATCTCTGGCAAGGAAAACGGGCAGCAATTTCACTCACCTATGACGACTCCCTGAATGTACACCTTGACAAGGTAGTGCCCGCTCTCAACCGGCATGACATGAAGGGCACGTTTTATCTCACAATTAACGTCCCTCCGCTCGCTGAGCGACTGAACGAATGGCGACAAGTTGCCGAGCAAGGGCACGAGTTGGGAAATCATACCTTATTCCACCCCTGCAACGGCCAAGGGGCCGGGCGCGAGTGGGTAGCCGCTGAGCGCGACCTTTCTCAGTGGACAGCGCAACGAATGGTTGACAATATTAAGGTTGCCAATACAACTTTGCAGGCAATAGATGGCAAAACCGAACGTACACTGGCATTCCCCTGCGGCGATACAAGTGCGGGGGGAGAATCATACGTCGACGCCATTAAACCGTTGTTTGTCGGCGCGCGCGGTGTACATGCAAGCTACCCAACGCCCGATCAGGTTGCTCAATACAATATTGCGGCCCACATGATTAATGGCCAAAGTATCGGACAGTTGCAGACAATGGTGGATAACGCCATTGCCAATCAAGGTTTACTGGTGTTTTTATTTCATGGTGTGGGCGGAGAACATGGCCTTAACCTCGATGAGCCGACCCACCTAAAACTGTTGAATTATCTTAGCAACAAGCAATCCGATCTATGGATAGCCCCAATGGTAGACATTGCACAGTTTATTGATCAGCAGGAATAACGTTGATAACAAGATTGCCGAATTTTTGACCGCTGTCCACATAGGCGTGGGCAGCACGCACCTCTGCCAGCGGATACTCCCGATCAATCAACGGGGTTAGTTTCCCCTCACTTAACCAGCGATTCAGTGCGGTTAACAGCTCAGGTTTGTAATCGGCAAATTCAAACAATATTTTTCCTGGGCCCTTTTTATTGCGACGACTCGCACTGATCATCCCCCCTAAGCTGGGCGCACCCAATACATAGCAACCACCGACCTTAAGGGCAGATAACGCGTCGTCGGTTGCTTTTTTTCCTACTACATCAATAACGGCGTCATAACTTGCTCGCTGAGTAAATACATCCTCACTCTGATAGTCAAAAACTCGTTCTGCGCCCAATCGCTTCAGCCCCTCAAGCTTGTTGGCGCTATCTGAACAATCAACGGTGGCACCTAGAATTTTTGCTAACTGTACCGCATAGGTACCAATACTGCCGCCGGCGCCGTTAATTAATATTCTATCGCCGCTTTTCACTTGTGCCAGACGTAAAAAATGTAGGGCATTCACGCCCCCTGTCGGGATGGTGGCGGCCTGTGCAAATGAAAGACCGTCCGGAATCAAAGACACCGGGTATGTTTGCGGCAAACAGATATACTCGGCGTAAGCGCCAAAGCGAAACAAGGTGGCAGCGTATACCTTGTCGCCGGGCTGAAAGCGCGTAACCTTATCGCCAATCGCCACAATCTCACCCGCCACCTCTTGACCTAAGACTCCTTTGCGAGGCTTGAAAACGCCCAAAAACAATCGCATGGGTAACCAGAGAAATGCGGGGAAATCGAATCGGCGCGCTTCACAGTCGCCCGCAGTGACGGTTGCAGCATAAATCCTTATTTTGATTTCATCGTCTTTTACGACAGGCTCCGGACGCTCCATTAGCTGCAGTCTGTCCGGCCCACCATAGCCTGCACACACTACAACACGCATTGGGCGTCTCCTTGAATTTGTCGACAGGTTAAGTATGGCGGAGCGCTGAAGGAAATGCCAGAGAGGTCAAATAAACGCGGATTTATGGGACATAGCAGCGCATTCAGCGCGCAAACAACACTTGATCAGTTACCAATACATCCAGCATGAGCACATATTGCTCATTGAGTACCAAAGCATAGGTCTTGCACATATCACCACTGCGAATGTCGCGATAAGCTTCTGAAATAACCATTTGCTCCAGGGGTAGCTGCCGAATCCCGATTAGCCTCGGGAAATAAGGCCTGTGACTCCAGTTACTCCCGATCATTGCTGCGTCAGACTGAACATCGCGGCCACTTAACTCAAAGTTTGGCGACACTTGGGTACCCGCCACATCGCACATATAAAAGCGCAGTATGCCTAGTTTCTGAAACGCGGCGGCCGACATGGTGGCATGAATATGTGATAAATCGTCACTGGCCCGCAGCCACTCTTTCAAAATGCGAGCCTGACTTTCAACTTCAAGACGGTGGCGATATGCACGTTCAAATGTATCGGCCTTGCGCGATAGATATTGCTTTTTCAACGTTTGAGTTTTCTGCTGATACTCAAGTCCCGTGAACGGTGATACTTTGGCCGGGTCATAAATCCAGCCCTGCACTAAATCAGCGCCACACTCTACGGCAAAGTCAAATTCATCCTGAGTTTCAACGCCCTCACATACGATCTGGCAACCTGCCCGCATGGCCATTGAGGTAATGGCCAAAGCAATATCGGCAGCGCTGCCTCCACGCGACGCCGCTTTAAACAAATCCATGTCGAGTTTTATCAGATTGGGCTCAAGCGCAATAATTCTGTCAACCTGTGACGCACCCGAGCCAAAGTCGTCGATCGCCACCCGAATTCCGTGACGCTGATACTCCCGGGTTAATTTTCTTAGATTTTCCAGGTTACCACTTCGCTCTGTCACCTCTATGACCACACGCCTTGGGTCAATTCCAACCTGATCAATCATGTTTAAGGTGGGGACCACATTCAGATCGACCAGACGATCAACCCATAGCGGTGAAATATTGAGCGCAATGAATTGGTTAGTCGGCAAAGTGGCATAGGTTGCCAGCGCCTGTCGTCGAATAGCCCGGTCAGCGGACAAAACCCAGTCTTGCGAGTAGCTCTCATCAAAAAATAATGCCGCTGCGGATACGACACGCCCCGAGCTATCCCTTTGACGAGCCAGCGCCTCATGGCCTGCAACCTTACCTGAGCTCAGCTCAACGAGAGGCTGAAAGTGAGGAAAGTACTGGTCAATGGACGTTGGCGTAGTACCCGCGGGCTGGGAATATTTCATAGAGCTTAGAATGTTCACAATACATCTCTCGTTCAGAACCGCTCTTTTATCCAGGTGCAACTCCCAGCCACAAAGGAACGACCAGGCAACCGTGCACTGGCCCTAGGGGTAAGCAGGATATATACCACCTTTGCGAACCCGTACAATCTGATAGTTAGTACCGCGAACACTGAGGAAGTAAACGAAATACACCCCCGTTAACTCCCTGAGCACCATTTCCTTGCGCGCCTGATATCCGCCACCGTTACGAATCGTGCACCACCCGCCATGCTTGAACCCATTTGGAGCACGATGATGACAATTGAGTCATTGACTCCCAATCACGCAACAGCCTCATAACTGATTGCGGCGATGCCCCAAATCGACGCATTGCCAAGCTCCCCCGCCCCTAAGGCAAATATTCATCCGCACAGTTGCAACCTGTCCTCTGCGCGTGAGCGAGCAGGAACATGGTCACCGCAAGACCCGCGCGACGGCAACCCGAACTACAACCCGAAATGTTGCGATAAAGGCTGTCGCACCAACAACCGACAAAAACTATCAGCCACCCCAGCCCAATAGCCCTAAGCCGGTCATTTTAGCGATAAATTCCCGGTTTTCGGGCATCAGTAGAATATTTACCAAAAAAACACCCAGCAGATGGTGTTTAGGGCTAATTGATATTGGCAATTGAGTGCCGCAACACTGTACAATGCCGTCCAATTTTTGGCCTTGATTATACGAGTATCGAAATGACAGACCTAAGTTTATACAGAAATATCGGTATCTTTGCCCACGTTGACGCGGGTAAGACCACTACCACCGAACGTATCCTCAAGCTCACCGGTAAAATCCATAAGCTGGGTGAGGTACACGAGGGTGAATCCACCACCGACTTCATGGAACAGGAAGCTGAGCGCGGTATTACCATTCAGTCCGCTGCCGTTACCTGTGAGTGGAAAGGTCACCGCCTGAACGTCATCGACACCCCCGGGCACGTTGACTTTACCGTTGAAGTTTACCGCTCACTGAAAGTACTGGACGGCGGTATCGGCGTTTTCTGTGGTTCTGGTGGTGTTGAGCCTCAGTCAGAAACCAACTGGCGCTACGCTAACGAATCTGAAGTTGCTCGTATCATCTTCGTCAACAAGCTGGATCGCATCGGCGCCGACTTCCTGAACGTTGTTGATCAGATACAAAACGTGCTGGGTGCCAAGCCACTGGTTATGACCCTGCCTATCGGCCGCGAAGACACCTTTAGTGGTGTGGTTGATCTGCTGACCAAACAAGCCTATGTTTGGGACGATTCTGGCCAGCCAGAAAACTACGACATCGTGGACATCCCTGCTGACATGGCTGACGACGTCGACATGTACCGCGAGCAACTGATTGAAACGGCCGTTGAAATGGACGACGACCTGATGATGGCTTACATGGAAGGCGAAGAGCCTTCTGTAGAAGACCTCAAGCGCTGCATCCGCAAGGGCACCCGCGATCTGGAATTCTTCCCTACCTTCTGTGGTTCGGCCTTTAAGAACAAAGGTATGCAGCTGGTTCTGGATGCGGTTGTCGACTACCTGCCAGCCCCTGCCGAAGTAGATCCACAAGATCTGACCGACGAAGAAGGTAACCCAACCGGCGAGAAAGCCATTGTTTCTGCCGATGAGCCTTTGCGTGCATTGGCGTTTAAAATTATGGACGACCGCTTTGGCGCCCTGACCTTCGTACGCATCTACTCGGGCAAGCTGAACAAGGGTGACACTATCCTTAACAGCTTTACCGGCAAGACCGAGCGCGTTGGCCGCATGGTGGAAATGCAAGCGGACGAACGCAACGAGCTGAGCCACGCTCAGGCCGGTGACATTATTGCCATCGTGGGCATGAAGAACGTACAGACCGGTCACACTTTATGTGACCCGAAAAACCCATGCACGCTGGAAGCCATGGTGTTCCCGGATCCGGTAATCTCCATCGCGGTTGCGCCAAAAGACAAAGGCTCTACCGAAAAAATGGGTATCGCCATTGGTAAGATGGTGGCTGAAGATCCATCGTTCCGTGTTGAAACCGATGAAGACTCAGGCGAAACCATTCTGAAAGGTATGGGTGAACTGCACCTGGACATTAAAGTCGATATCTTGAAGCGCACCTACGGTGTAGAGATGGAAGTGGGTCAACCTCAGGTTGCTTACCGCGAAACCATCACTCAAGCCATCGAAGATTCTTACACCCACAAGAAGCAGTCTGGTGGTTCTGGTCAATTCGGTAAAATCGACTATCGCATCAAGCCGGGCGAAGCAAACACTGGCTTCACCTTTAGCTCTAGCGTTGTGGGCGGTAACGTACCGAAAGAATTCTTCCCTGCCATTGAGAAAGGCTTTAAAGGCATGATGGACCGCGGCCCTCTGGCCGGCTTCCCTGTACTGGACGTTGAAATCGAACTGTACGATGGTGCGTTCCACGCCGTTGACTCCTCTGCGGTAGCCTTTGAGATCGCCGCTAAGGGCGCTTTCCGTCAGTCTATGCCAAAGGCAGGTCCACAGTTGCTGGAGCCTATTATGAAGGTTGACGTATTCACCCCAGAGGATCACGTGGGTGATGTTATAGGTGACCTGAACCGTCGTCGCGGTATGATCAATGGCCAAGAGCCAAACGCTACCGGCGTTCGCATCAAGGCAGAAGTTCCCCTGTCAGAGATGTTTGGCTACATTGGCCACCTGCGTACCATGACCTCCGGTCGCGGCCAGTTCTCTATGGAGTTTTCTAAGTACGCTCCATGTCCGGCCAACGTTACCGAAGAAGTTATCGCTAAGGTAAAAGAGCGCGAAGCAGCCGAGAAGAAGTAATAGCTGCAACGCCTAAAAAAAAGGCCCCGCAAACTGCGGGGCTTTTTTTTGCCTGTCATTTGCACAGCTCACACTTTCTGTTATAAAACAACTATACAAGCTTCGATCTACTGGCGGTAAAGGGACTCCAATGCCATTGACCCACTCATTGAAGAAAGATCTATGCCTCATAGTAGGTGCGATTATATGCACCTTGAACCCAACCAACCTAAACGCGCAAGAGGTAGAATTACCGCCCGACTATGTCGCACTTGTTCAGAGTTTTACCGCCCAGAATATCGCACGCGCCGTGGTTCTGGCCGACTCTAATCTGGTCACATTGGGCGTAATGGATTTTGATCCGAATGAATTCGTCGACTTCGGCAATATTGATGTAGGCAACGAAGAAACGTTAAAACAACGCAGTCAATTAGCGACATATTCCTTTCCATGGGCACTTCCCAGCAAAAAGATTTCGGACAAGATTAGCTGGCATTCACTATTGCGGGCGTCCTTCGTCGCAGCTGATCAGGATTTATCTCTTAGCGACTCTGGACGCACCAGCACACTCGAAGAAGAAACGTACATGCTATTTGGCGAAAGTTCCTGGCGCTACCAACTCAATCACCAGTGGAAATTTCATGCCGGCCTTGGCGGGCAGCTGGCCTATTACACCAACAGTTTTCATTATGCGGACTCACCCCTAAGGGACATCCGCGCGACTTTAGACGACACATTACTCAACACCGATTTTGGCGCATGGCTACTTGACCCCTCTATAGGGGCTAGTTTTCGGGGTGAAGCGTGGGGACAAACATGGGAGTACAAAACTATGCCATAGGGCACACGGTGGCAACGGACAGCCATGCCCAGGACACTACAATCGAAACAGGACGCCTTAGCAACACGCTGGTGTATCACTATGACACCCCTGATGTACTGAAACGACGCAGTCAAATTCGGGTACTGGCAAGCCGAATCGACGTTGGCGGCGATGCAGTCAGCCCCCTGGGCTCGCATCACTATTACGAGCTTGGAGCAGGTTGGTTGATTGACACCAGTAACGACATAAAATTTTTGAATAATATAGGAGTTGGTCTGGCGCTCAATATTGGCAGCAACTTAAGCGGCGGCAGCTTAGTCATTTTGTTTAACGAGTAAATGTAAAACCACGCCCCCAAAATAAAGGAACCTGATTAAGTCTCTGGTCGCCTCTGCGCGAGCCCAAAAGCTCAGTACTTAAGGCGTTTTTCGCAAGTAATATCCGTAACCCTTGGCAAGAAAAACAACGCGACGTAGGGAATGTTTTGGCCGCGCCCTTCGGGGCTTATAGAGTTTTCCGGTGTCTGTGTTGGCTCACCTCCTAGCTCAGGCACAGCGACAATATACTTCAAACCCTGCTCAACCGCTGTCGTATTCGCGCCTTAAGAAGTTCTAGGTTTTGCGGATGAATCGAGACATAACGAATACGAAGCCACCATTGAATTTACCGTCAACACCTGGGGACTCATTTGATAAAACCGAAACACCCAAGGTTCAACTCCAAAGAGGGCACAGTCAACCACCACCGTCTTTACCGCGTTCAACTGTTGTGCAAACGTATCCAGATTATGAGCACGCTGGCGATAGATTTGCTCCACACAGCGGCGCACTGACTGGTCTCTTTCCAGCAGACATTACCCCCTTAACCCAACCTTATTGCGAAGCCTTGATATACGACTTAAAGGCAGGATCATCGTGTTAATCAATAAGCGTGCGGTAACTCTGACTGAGAGTGACATCGAACCGCGTCAGGCCCCCTATGCATTGCATACGACATACTACCATCCAATGTTTGCCTTAGACTCAACCTGGACGTTTAAATTCCCGTCGGGCACGCGCGACTTGAGGCCGTGTGACGCACTCCTGCAGATGGTCATTCACCAGCCCCATTGCCTGCATAAAAGCAAATACAGTGGTGGGGCCAACGAACTTCCACCCCTGTTTTTTCAGTGCCTTAGAGAGTGCGATGGATTCGGCAGAGGTTGTTTGCGATTGTGGCGCAACCTCTGCCGCCGGCTCATATTGCCAGACATAGGCAGCAATCGACCCTTCGCGCGCGATCAGCTCTTGCGCTCGCCTAGCATTATTAATCACTGCCTCAATTTTTCCCCGATGTCGAACAATTCCTGCATTTTGCAGCAGTCGATCGACATCCTTTGCCGTAAACTTTGCAACCGTATTAATATCGAACTGTTTGAATGCCTCGCGAAAGTTCTCCCGCTTGGCCAAAATAGTCCGCCAACTTAAGCCCGACTGAAAACCTTCCAGGCAGAGCTTCTCAAATAAAACCCGATCATCCGCCACCGGAAACCCCCACTCTTTATCGTGGTAGGGAAAAAACTCATCCACTGAGCCACACCAACCACAACGGGGTTTACCATCTGGCCCTGCCACGGTGCCACTCATGCAGCCACCTCAGCATCCAGCAAGGCAAGTGACTGTGCCACCTTAGTAGGTGTTAACTCAATAATTTCCGCAGCGACAATACCTTCTGTCACAAGCGGATCTTCACTCACTCGGCTCTCAATATCCTCACGCGTTACATTGTGAGCAATTATAGCGCCACCGCGCGCAGGCGCCACACTGCCAGCTAAAACGAAAACCTGATCGGCAAAACCTTGTTGCAGCCATTCATTGTGCTCTGCCATCAACGCGGGGGCTCGCTCGCGTTTGTCCGTAAAATTCAAAAACACTATAAACATTACCGATCTCCTTTGGTTGAATGACTTCCGGCCGGCGACTTCTCCAAACTTTGCAACCACTGGCACATACGTTCAATTTCCCGATCCACAAAGCTTTTGTCGCGATAAGTACTGGCAAGCGTGGCGGTGCCCTGGCTAAACGCCAACACGTGCAAGGCGTGTTCTTCAGCCAATGTCTGTTGGCCCATGGCGACAAACTGATGCACCAACCAATCCTTGAATACCGTAAATACTTCGCCGGCATGTTTGCGTTGCGGGTGGTCAAGCTTGCCGAGTTCCGTACTGAGTGTGCCGACTGGGCAACCGTAAAGTCGAATACTGGACCAATTGGTAGTGAGTATTTTGATAAAGCACCGAACACGTTGGGCCGGTGTGTTTGATTTACCCTCCCAAGCTTTGAGCATGTGTCTGGTTTTTTCCAGACGTCGCTCTATAACGGCATCCAGAATCGCGTCTTTGGTTTTGAAATGGTGGTAGAAATTGCCGCGGGATATACCCACCTTCGCGGCAATTTGTGCAAACGAGGTATGCGTGAAACCCTGCTGATAAAACAGCTCATCGGCACACTCAATTATGGCGGCTTGTGTAACGTGCATAACTCTCTTTAGGTCGCTTGCCCTATAGTCAGATTAGGACAATCGACCTAGAAAGTCAAACCTTTCGATTTAATGTCGCGCCAAATCAAACAAATGGATGTGCTCATCAACCAAGGCTATAAACTCGGCCAGTTTGGCTGGCTTGTTGAGGCCTTGCCGATACACGGCCGATATCGACAAGCCCTCACTGACCCAACCTGGTAAGACCTCCTGCAGCCGGCCCTCGTACACGTGATCCCGGACCACTAGCCAAGGCATCTGTGCGACACCCACGCCCTCTAGCAGAACGTTTAACAGAGCTTGCATATCATCGCACTGGAAAAGTGCGGGCAAGGTAATCGTGCTTGAGATATTTCCGTTGCGCATTGTCCAGGTCGACATTTCGGCCGCGAAAACCTGCAAGCAACGATGGCCCGTCAAATCCTGAGGGCTATTGATGGGTGGTTGCTGCTGCAGATATTTGGGGGCAGCAACAACCACCCTATTGGCATACCCCAGCGGCTTTTCAATCAGACTGTCGTCGCGATTTGTGCCCATTCGAAATGCGAGATCGAGTCCCTCTTTAAACAGATCCTCATAGTCGTAAGAAAGCTTTAGTGCGACCCGGGCGTCGGGCCATTGCTGCAAGAACAGCGGCACCAGGTCGCGGGCAATAAAGCGCCCCAGCGCTGGTGGTGCGGCCAACCTGAGCTCTCCGTTTACACTGTGTTGCAGCCCCTTCACATCCTCGACCATCAAATCGGCCTCTTCTAGCAGAGCGCGCGCCCGCAGTGCCAGTATGCGCCCAGCCTCGGTCAAGCGGACCACACGGGATGTGCGGGCGAATAGCGGTGTCTGCAGCCGGGCTTCCAGCTGCGCAACGATTTTGCTGATTTGCGACTTGGGTATTCCGAGTGTATGGCCGGCGTGGGTAAAGTTGAGGTGCTCCGCCACGGCCATAAACACCCGCAAAGCTTTTAAATCAATCGTTTCGTTTTTCATATCGTTACGTTTCAAAATACAGGATTGTTTCAATATTATTCTAGCAGCATACTGATCCTCATTCTCGACCTGAGCGCATCAAGCCCCTACTCAAGCTTTTTGATCCGCCCAGCTACATGCCAAACCAAGCATTGATGCACCATTGCACTCACCAAAGGAGATATCCCATGATCAAGGCCTATGCCGCGCAATCCTCAGGCGCACCACTAGAACCCTTTGAATTTGATCCCGGCCCCCTGGCTGGTGATGAAGTAGAAATAGATGTGGAGAGCTGTGGCCTATGCCATAGCGACATCAGCATGCTGGACAACGAGTGGGGTTTTACCCAGTACCCGTTTGTACCCGGCCACGAAGTGATCGGTAAAATTTCCGCTGCAGGTGACAAGGTCACGAACTTACACGTTGGACAGCTGGTGGGACTAGGCTGGCATAGCGGATATTGCAACGAATGCCAAACCTGTAACAACGGAGATCACAACCTATGCGCCAGCGCGCAACCGACGATTGCCGGCCACCGAGGCGGGTTTGCCGATAAGGTACGCGCACAGGCCAAGGCGGTTGTTCCCATCCCCGACGGGGTCAACCCCGATACGGCCGGACCACTTTTTTGTGGCGGCATCACCGTGTTTAATCCGCTGGTGCAATTTGATATTCCACCTACAGCAAAGGTCGGCGTAGTCGGTATTGGCGGCTTAGGCCATATGGCAGTTAAATTCCTGAATGCCTGGGGCTGCGAAGTTACCGCTTTCACCAGCAGTGAAGCAAAGCGAGCCGAAGCCATAGAAATGGGGGCGCACAAAACGCTCAACTCACGCAGCGACTCTGAATTAGAGGCTTCTGCCGGTTATTTCGATTTAATTTTATCCACCGTCAACGTCAAGCTCGACTGGAACGCCTACTTAAACACCTTGGCACCGAAAGGGCGTTTACACATGGTTGGCGCCACACTGGAGCCGCTTGATTTGGGTGTCTTTGGTTTAATAGGCGCACAGCGTTCAGTATCCGGGTCGCCCGTAGGTAGCCCTGCAACCATCAAAACCATGCTGGACTTTGCCGCACTGCACGGCATTGAACCGGAAACTGAAACGTTTGCCATGAGCGAAATCAATGACGCCATCGCACGCCTGCGCGAGGGTAAGGCTCACTACAGAATCGTGCTAAAAAACTCGTAGGTTGACGGTATTATGCAAACAGCTTCAAGCCAATTGGAATTTTCTTAATAATTCCCAGGCAAATATGGGACAAGGAATCAAGACTAATACCTCACCAGAAAAAGGAGAATTTATGAGCATTCAAGTGATTGTTCAGCTAAGCGCGAAAGAAGACAAACAGGACAGTTTTCGTAAATTAATGGCCTCAGCTAAAAAAGATTTACCGACAGTTAATGGATGCCAATCAGTGAACATTTACCACAAAACCTCCAACCCTCTCGAGGCAACATTGGTTGAAACGTGGGAAAGCACAGAACACCATCATCAATTTCTAGACAACGCCGTGAAATCAGGCGCGCGGGATACGCTCAAGGAACATTTGCAGGAGGAGCCGATCAGCAACTATTACCAAAAAATGTAATAGGCGGGGGCAGTCCCGCCCCCTATTCGCAACTATTCTATTCGCCACGATCAACTTTGATGGCATCGGAGCGCGTCCATCCCTTATCGCTCATACAACCATCACGGGCAGATGCCGAGTCTGGATTCTCAGCTTTACAAACTTCCAAGTCTGGCTCAAAACCTTCACGGACACCGTCTTTAGCGTAACCGTGGTCGTAGTGAACAGTTGAACACGCCGTTAAAACAAACAACAGCCCAATGATTACCAGAGGTGATTTTATTTTCATCATACGATTCCTAAATATAGTTACTGTAACCATAGCGAAGAAGTTACCGGCAATACTTTTCTGCCAGCGGGTCATCCGCCATAACCGTTGTTGGTATACCGACAGCGCCCGCATAGAACACAATAATTTCTGCCGGCCCATCAATGGCCGTACCTCGATGCAAACTCTTCATAACCTCTACGGCAGACTCTCCCTCCAGTAATACAGTTTTATCCCCCGACCGAGTTTCCACTTCGATTCTGCCCTTTTTGACAAAGCCAAAAGTGGGCACCGGGTGGCAGTGCCATGGCGCCGCTTTGCCGGCTGGCAACGACAACAAAATTGAGGTGATTTCAGCCGCACCTGCTGGATAAGAGATCGCGGCACCGTCCCAGCTGGTGGTAGCTTTCAATAAAGGCTCCGAGGCTAACGTGGCGCTGCCGATGACCATCAGAACACTAATGAATACACTATTGTATAAATGCTTCAGTGTTCGCGACATAACAAGCACTAAGGCGTTTCGGATTTAGGTTTGCTGGCGTGATTGCGGCGCTTTTTCTTAGGAGGACCAAAGATTCCTATCCAGAACAGGCCTTCAAAAATCAAACCCGCCACAAGAAAAATGGCACCACCGGCGGGAACGCCATACATATAGCAAGCGACGGCTGCAAAGAAGCAGCCCACTATAATAATCAATCGTTTGACGGCACTCATTCCTTACCCTTTATATTTGATTCATCGAAAAACTTAACGTTACTTTTACCGGATTGCTTTACCTGATACATGGCTTTATCAGCCCTGTCGAGCAATTGGGTCATTTCAATACCGTGCTCAGGATAACACGCGACACCAATACTCACCCCCACCTGCACCTGATTACCATCAACCGTATAGGGTTCGCTCACTAACTGTATGAGTTTTTGCGATAAATGTTCGATACCTTGACGGCTAACCGCATTCGACTGTAACAAGACAAACTCATCGCCGCCAATGCGCGCCACCAAGTCGGAGTCCCGGGAGCGATCAATCAAGCGCTTAGCAACTTGCTTTAGCAGTTGATCACCGCACTGGTGACCGTATTGATCATTGACGGCCTTAAACCCATCCAGGTCAATAAACAATATGGCAACTTGCGTTTTAAGCCGCCGGGCCGACGCCAACAAGGCCTCGGCCTTTTCTTCGAACAAGCGCAGGTTGGGCAGCCCTGTGAGCACATCGTAATGAGCTAACTTTTGCAACTGAGCTTTGGCCTCACCGGCAGTCTCTAATGCTTGCTGCAAATCAGTGACATCGTATTCAACGACTAACAGTAAAAAGTCACCTGTTAAAGGGTGACGCGTGCGGCGAATATCCAAGGTATGCCGTCTAACGCCCTGCATCGTAAGCATCTGGTGGGTCCAGCGCCCGCCCTGCTGCTCCAGCGCCAACCTTAAACACGCCTCACCACTTTTAGGGCTCACAAAACGGGCGATAAATTCACAATCGGTATTGTGCTGACGCTCAACTCTGGCGTAAGCCGCCGTTGCGGCAGGGTTTTCAGTAACTCTGTGCCCATGTGCGTCGAAACTCGTGACCAATACACGGGTGTAGCGCATCGCTTCCACCAACAACAGATTTTCCGGGGTCTCGCCCAAATCCACTTGCTCGTTGATATAAGCAATAATAGCACGGTGTTTATCCGGGCCGATAAGAACCGCCCTGTGGCGCATATAGAGAGTTTGGGGCTTACCATTGGGATAGGTTGTCCACGGGTCGATCGTCAAGCCTTGTTGCTGCGCCAGCTCAAAAGTCTGCCAGGTTCGTTCGCGAGCGCCCTGTGTATCGCCAGACAGATCTTTATTAATAAGCGCATCTAGACTATCAAGCCCCCAGAAGTCGAGCGCCGGCTGATTGCCCCACCACCAGCTATGCTCGTCAACGTCGAATATCCATACAACATCGGGTATCAACTCATAGAGCCGCAACTCAGTGTGATCGCGAATATGCAACAAATGGGAATAGGAATTACTCATTACAGGCCGGCCGCCACCTTATCTGAACCTCAGGTCTGAATTGACGTAAATACGAAGACCCGGCAGCGCATTCACTGCCGTAATTATCTATCAAGCAGTGCGGAATAAAAAGTGGGCTTGTCAGAGGCACTCATTGAGAATGGCGCACTGTGGGGAGTGCTCGTCGGAACGCTCTTTTTGAGCAACCTAAAGCAAAGCGACAATCAATTTCTCTGACTGAGAAGAATTACCTGAATGGTAAGAATGCCGCCCGATGAGAAATCTCTATGGGCGGCGACATTGTATTTAGTTGGATTTTACGTAAAAAGGGAAGTTCGCATTACCCACTTTGCCCTTCCCGTCGTAGGTGTAGGAGAAAATGCGGTAGTCACCCTCCGCCTCTGGTGCCTGAAAAACCAACACGCCCGGTGCCTCTTCAACCACAGCTATATCCATCGCATCAGGCTTTTGCTCAAAGGCGCCGCCCTGACTGCGGATCTGAACCTCTTTGAGCAACACCCACTGATACTCCAGAGTGTCGCTATCGGGGTCCTTTACGTCCACCTCAACGCGGACTTTTGCCCCCGGAGCCACATAGACGCTGTCTGTGGCCGTCTTTTCGTTCATGCGAATGGCAAACGCCAGAGGAGCTCGGTTTAGTGGGTATTCACCGGTCCAGAACCTAGACAACTCATCGACCCGGGCATTGGGTTTACCATCGGCGTTAAACATGCCATACCAAGTCGGTGTACGTTCCTGTTTTTGCCCCCACAAAAAGGCATAAGAACCAATGACTTTGCCCGTAGGATTACCGGCAAAAGCATCGTTCATCCGCTGCGCTAAAGTGCGTGCTTTGACACCACTAGGTTCTTCAATTTCTCGCCCCCACTCGGTAGTGGGACGCTCCCAATGACCTATGGCACCGTACTCGGTCACCATGTAGGGTTTGTCGATATTGTGCCCTTCAATAATACGAGGCAACTCGCCAACATCACCGTATAATTGCACTGAAATAAAATCCACGTCAGGCGTGTACTTTAATGCAGTTTTAATATGCTTTTCCGAGGCTCCGGCAAAAGTATAGGTCACGGGGTGATACGGGTCATTCTGATGTATGTATTCGATCATTGCATTGATTGACTGATACACACGGGGGTTAACGTCTTTCAGTGACCCGTCTTCGTTGAACAACAGGTTGGGCTCATTGGCAACCACCCAGGCTAAAAGATTGGGGTGGTTTTTGTACTTATCCACGGTGGCCTTAAAGCGCTCAAACTGCTCCGCGACTGCCACTGTATCGTTGTAGTCAAAACCGTGAAGCTCTTTCTCGGTATCAAACCCCAGCGCCACCATAACGCCATGCTTTTGCGCTTGCGCCAAAAGGGCATCAGCACTGTGAGCATTCCAGGTGCGAACACTGTTACCGCCAACCGACACCAACAACTCCATGGTATCAATATTAGAGCCTCCCACCCCTTTGACCGCAAACGGCTCACCGTTCACCAGAAGCTGATAGACCCCGCTGTTTTTGACGATCTCCACCTGCTTAGGGCCTGCACTTTCGGCAACGACAACAGAGCTAACACAAAATGCGAGTGCCGCCGCAGCGGCCAACTTAGCTGACTTATACATACATCTACCTCTAATTATTTTGTCGTATCAGAGCAGATTCTAAATCGGCAAGCGCCCCACCTGAGGATAATAGCGAAAGTGGGAACTGAAAAGTCGGAAGTCGGAAGTCGGAAGTCGGAAGTCAATTGTGAGGGTATCAGTAAGATCAACGCAAGTTAGAGGAAACTTACGTGCTTTCCACAACTACAGGCACATGCCCGCCGAAGTTATAAGGCACTGCGACTTGCAGCCCCTAAGGCATACGCGTCGGACGTCCGGCTTCAGACATCCGACGCATACACACTACTTATTCTTCGCGCGTTTACGTTCGTTTTCAGTCAGTAACTTTTTACGCACGCGAATGGACTCAGGTGTTACTTCCACCAGCTCATCGTCTTCGATAAATTCCAGCGCTTGCTCAAGGGTGTGACGAATTGGCGGCGACAGGGTTAGGGCATCATCGGTACCCGAAGCGCGTACGTTGGTCAGCTGCTTGGCCTTGGTAGGGTTAACCACCAAATCATTGGCGCGCGAGTGAATACCAATTACCTGACCTTCATAAACTTCAACACCGTGGCCCAGAAATAAGCGACCACGATCTTGCAGCGGGTGCAGACCATAGGCCAGAGTTTTACCCTTAACCATCGACACCAATACACCATTTTGGCGCTTGGCTACTTCACCATCTTTGACCGGGCCATAGTGATCAAACACGCTGGTCATAATGCCCGAGCCCGAAGTCAACGTCAGGAACTGGCCACGGAAGCCAATCAAACCGCGCGATGGAATGATAAACTCCAGCTTAACGCGACCTTTGCCGTCTGGCTCCATGTTAGTCATTTCAGCTTTACGCAAACCCAACTCTTCCATGACCGAGCCCTGATGTTGATCTTCAACGTCGATCACCACTTGCTCAAACGGCTCCTGGATTTCGCCGTCTATTTCGCGTTGAATAACCTCTGGGCGGGACACACCGAGCTCAAAGCCTTCACGACGCATATTTTCAATCAGCACGGACAAGTGCAACTCACCGCGCCCTGAAACAACAAACTTATCCGGGGTTTCACCCTGGACAACACGCAGTGCCACATTGTGTATAAGCTCTTGGTCCAGCCGATCTTTGATATTACGGCTGGTCACAAACTTACCCTCTTTACCGGCAAACGGCGAATCGTTCACCTGAAAGGTCATGCTCACGGTAGGCTCATCAACCGTCAGCGGCGGCAGTGCCTCGACAGCCTCCGGGCTACACAATGTATCGGAGATATCCAAGCCATCAATACCAGAGATACACACAATGTCACCGGCGGTGGCGTTATCAGTCTCGACGCGCTCCAGACCGTGATAACCCATCACCTGCAATACTTTAGCTTTTTTAGTGCCGCCTTCACGCTTCGCCACGACCACTTGCTGATTGGGTGACAAACTACCGCGAGAAATTCGGCCAATACCAATAACACCGGTATAGCTGTTGTAATCCAGAGCCGACACCTGCATCTGGAAATCGCCTTCGATGTCTACATCTGGCGCTTTTACGTGCTTGGTAATCATTTCAAACAGCGGCGTCATGTCTTCGGCCAGCTCATCGGCCTCAGGACCGGCCACGCCGTTAAGCGCAGAGGCATAAATAATCGGGAAATCGAGCTGCTCGTCGGTAGCGCCCAGACGGTCAAACAAATCAAACACTTGATCCACAACCCAGTCGGGACGAGCACCTGGACGGTCAACCTTGTTGATCACCACGATCGGGTTCAAACCTTTTTCAAACGCCTTACTGGTCACAAAACGGGTTTGCGGCATCGGGCCATCAACCGCGTCAACCAACAGCAGCACAGAGTCAACCATCGACAAAACACGCTCCACTTCACCGCCGAAGTCGGCGTGCCCCGGAGTATCCACGATATTAATACGGTAGTCATTCCAACGGATGGCAGTGTTTTTAGCCAGAATGGTAATGCCGCGTTCACGCTCCTGATCATTCGAGTCCATGATGCGCTCGGCGCCCTCGTCACGTCGATCAAGTGTGCCGGACTGCGACAGCAGCTTGTCTACCAGGGTCGTTTTACCGTGGTCAACGTGGGCGATAATGGCAATATTTCGCAAATTGGCGATTTTAGATTGGCTGGTCACTGTAATGGTCTCAGGTGCGGAGTAAATGGCAGCGCACCCTTAGCAAGGGCGATAGCGCTGAAAAGGCGCGCATTATAACGATCTACGGTTACAACAGGAATGGAAAAGATCAGTTTTTAGGCACTATCGGAAAAATAATCCAATTTAGCCAGCGCAAAGCCGCCTAAAGACCCAAATAATTGGTGGGCTCTTCACCATCGGGACCAATTTGGCCCTCAGAGTCACCGGCAAACTCAAATTGCTCTATCTTGCCCGACTCTGCATTAGTGAAGCAGGAGATAAACATTTCCCGGGCCGGTGGAATCCGGTCAGAGTCGGCATACAGATCGGCCTCAATAAAGATTTTGAACTGTCCGGTTTTGTCGTCATGACGACTGCTCAACTGATCGACATGCATCACTCGAATACGATTTTTAAACGATTTGCGCATACGCTCTTCACAGCTCATGCGCGCATCGGTCATGGTGGAGTGCTTGTAGTTGCCCTCTAAAGCATCTCCCAGCTTGAGTCCAAACTCGCCAATGGGAACCCCCGTAAAGTACAGCGTCGAACCGATAGAAACGGCGATCAGCCCAACAACGACCACCAATGCGATCAAACCCTGCACTACCGTAGACTTCTTCTTACGCATAAATCGTTACTCAGGGCGATAGACGCCAATATTGGTACGACCATCATCCACCAGGTGGGATGCGTGGAGCTGACTCATAATGCCTTTTTCACAATACAGATAATAGCGCTTCCCTTCCTCCAGCTGCGCCAGAGACTTGTTCAATGTATAAAATGGGATTTTCAACACCACAGTATCGGTAAGCAGCAATGGCTTGAGGCACTCTTCGTCCGGGTGGCGAATATCAATTACCACGCCGTCCACAGGTAAACTGGCAACCACAGCCACCGGTTGACCCGGCTCGACCGACTCGGCCAGATCCCGCACGTCAACCACAACCTTGTCTTGCACAGCTTTTTCGAGCACAGCAAAATCAAATTTGTCCTCGGCCGCCACAACTCTATCGAGCTTAGCCCGGGTTGTGGGCCGCACCGAAATGACACCGCAGTACTCTGGCATGCTGGCGGCAAAGGTTTCTGTGCCAATATTGCGGGAAATGTCGATGATCTCGCCCTTATCCATGGTAATAAGCGGACGCAACACCAGGGCCTCCGTCACCCGATCTATGACATTCAGATTGGGCAGAGTCTGGCTCGACACCTGAGCAACGCTTTCTCCGGTCACCAGGGCCGGCAACTTAAGCTCTGCCGCGACCCTGCTGGCAGCGCGCATCATCATACGCTTTAACACCACGCCCATATAGGCATTGTTGACGTTTTGCAGAATCTCACTGACCACATCCTCAAAGGGCACAGTGATAAATTTCACCGGATGTGAGGCGCCAAATTTATGCCAGAGGTAGTAGGAGACCTCTTTAACACCCATTTCATGCTGACGGCCACCCAGGTTAAAAAAGCAGAAGTGCGTCCGAATACCGCGTTTCATGGTCAGGTAAGTCGATACCGTGGAATCAAACCCGCCAGATATCAGTGTTAACACCGACTCCTGCGACCCCAAAGGATAGCCACCCAAGCCCTGATGATGGCTGGATACCACAAACAAACGGTCATCTTTAATTTCCAGACGCACCGTCACGTCGGGCTTTTTCAGGGCAACCCCGGCATTTTCAGTATGCTGCGCCAGGCCTCCGCCGACATAGCGCTCGACATCGGTCGAGGTGAAATCGTGACGACCACCGCGCTTGGCCCGCACACAAAACGTTTTGTCCTTTAAACGACCCTGCCAGCAGCCCAGCACATGTTCGAAAATCTGCTGCATATCACCGAGCGGAAACTCAAGCACCCGCAAAAAGCTGCCAATTCCCGGGGTATGGGCAAGAATCTCGGTGACACGCGCCTCTCGATTAGCCACCTCTTCAGCCGACATGCCATCATTGCTGGCGGTAATTTCTACTTTTTCCCAGTCGCGATCAATGCGAATACCCGGCCCCACCTCACTAATTAGAGCACGTAAGTTATCCCGCAACTGACGAATAAACCGCTTGCGAACCGGCGGGCTCTTGATAATTATTTCCGGGAAAACCTTGACGATGAAATGCATGTAAGCCTACTGTTAGCGCGCGGGAAAAACGCGTGATTATAATGCATGGGGAGCGTTTAACGAAACGCCCCACCACCGGCGCACAAATATAGTGCCCACACAAATACCAATGACCCGTTTTGGTGCACAACAGCAAGAAGGGGGCGACTGGCGCCGGCTGCAAGCCTGACAATTCGGCCCCCTTTTATGAATACTTTATGGTACAGTTCTTGCCTTCTTTCGAGGACGACCACAAAGTCGCCCAGCCCCACAGGCGGGGCGCCCGATCAGTAGCAATATTGTTACTGACGATTTTTCTAAACGTACGTAGCCCACAGGCTTTACAAATTGGAGGCATTCGATGTCCAAAACACTGGAATTGATCAAAGAACACGAAGCGCGCTGGGTAGACATGCGCTTTACCGACACCCGCGGTAAAGAACAGCACGTAACCATTCCTGCTGCCATCGTAGACGAAGATTTCTTCGAAGAAGGCAAAATGTTTGATGGCTCATCCATCAACGGCTGGAAAGGCATTAACGAATCAGACATGATTTTGATGCCAGCGGATGACACCTCAGTCCTCGACCCTTTCGCCGAAGACTCTACCGTTATTATTCGCTGTAACATCGTTGAGCCGACCACCATGCAAGGCTACGATCGCGACCCGCGCTCAATCGGCCTGCGCGCGGAAGAATACCTGAAGTCTACCGGCCTGGGCGACACCGCTCTGTTCGGTCCAGAGCCAGAGTTCTTCGTGTTTGACAGTGTGCACTGGGCCTCAGAAATGGGCGGCGCATTCTACAAAATCAAATCCGAAGAAGGCGCTTGGTCTTCAGGCGACGATTTCGAAGACGGTAACGCGGGTCACCGCCCAACCGTTAAGGGCGGCTACTTCCCCGTGCCTCCAGTCGATTCACTGAACGACCTGCGTGGCGCAATGTGTAATGCCATGGAAGCCATGGGTCTTGAGATTGAAGTTCATCACCACGAAGTTGCGACAGCCGGTCAGTGTGAAATCGGTGTTGGCGCCAACACCCTGGTGAAAAAAGCCGACGAAGTGCAAATTCTGAAGTACTGCGTTCACAACGTAGCTCACGCTTACGGCAAAACTGCTACCTTTATGCCCAAGCCTCTGATTGGCGATAACGGCTCAGGCATGCACGTGCACCAGTCTTTCTCTAAAGACGGCACCAATCAGTTCGCTGGCGATGAGTACGCTGGTTTGTCTGAAACCGCCCTGTACTACATTGGTGGCATCATTAAGCACGCGCGCTCACTGAACGCGTTCTGTAACGCCTCTACCAACTCGTACAAGCGTTTGGTTCCGGGCTTCGAAGCTCCAGTAATGCTGGCCTATTCTGCGCGCAACCGCTCTGCGTCTATTCGCATTCCGTTTGTCACCAGCCCTAAAGCCAAGCGCGTTGAGACTCGCTTCCCTGACCCAACGGCCAACCCATACTTGTGCTTCGCGGCACTGCTGATGGCTGGTCTAGACGGTGTTCAGAACAAGATTCACCCAGGTGAAGCAGCTTCTAAAGACTTGTACGACCTACCTCCAGAAGAAGAAGCACAAATCCCAACCGTGTGCTCTAGCCTGGAACAAGCTCTGCAAGCTCTGCAAGACGACAACGAGTACCTGCAAGCTGGCGGCGTATTCACTAAAGACTTCATCGATTCATACATCGAACTGAAGCAAGCCGACATTCAGCGCCTGCAAATGACTCCACACCCAGTAGAATTCGAACTCTACTACAGCGTGTAAGTCACCCGAGCCAAACACGTTCACGTGTAAAAGCTCACAAAAGGCCCGATCAGCGATGATCGGGCCTTTTTCTTTTAGCGGCAAAGCGCTATCTTAGTGAAGCGCCCTTATAGCAATGGAAATATCACTATGGTGAGAACAGTTGTCGCTACATTAATTTTTTGCGCCCTTAGCGCTTCGGCCGAGGTCTACAAGTCGGTCGATAAATACGGCAACGTCACTTTTACTGACGACCCCAGCTCCGCGCAAAAACGCGGCGAGAAAACCGAAAAAGTTAACGTCCCCCCCACCAACATTGTACCGGGCGGCAAAGCCATAGAGCCGATGCGTGAAGAAGACGATGAGCCCGGTGAAGAACACCCTGATTATCAAATAAAAGTCATTAGCCCCACCGACCAGCATACCCTGACGCCCGGCCAGCGCGACCTGGTGATCGCTGTCACCACAACCGCCCCACTGCGCCATAACGCTCAGTTTGCCTACTACATGGATGGCACATTGCTCGGTAAAACCGACCTAAACAATTACTCTATTCGCGAGATTACCCGCGGCGAACACAACCTGCATGTTGAAGTAATAGACCGCAACGATCGCGTGCTCTCCAGCAGCACACCTGTGACCGTTTACGTTCACCGCCCCTCCCTAAACTGACCGCAAACAAAACGCCCGCCCCAATTTAGAGCAAAAGCCCGAATATTGTGCAAAAATTGAAAAGGGCGAGCCACGTACAGTGTGAAAACGCCCATCTTTCGCACTTTTTTGCATTGGTTTACTTCTTGCATAGTGCACCTTCATAAATCACCGCCTGCCCTGTGGCTGGCGGTCCAGGAGTACGGAACAATCGTGACACCCCCAGACCTACACAAACAGCTGCTCGACAGCCTCAGCACCGCCATTATTTTGCTGGATGGGCACCTACAACTTTGCCATATGAACCCGGCAGCTGAGGCGCTTTTGTCGATCAGTAATGAACGCTGTCTGGGCGAGCCTATCACGCATTTTTTTCATGAGTCCTCAGACACACCAGGTGAGCTGCTACACGCGGCTGAAAATAGTAACCACTACACCAAGCGGCATGCCGAGTGGCAACTGCTCAACGGCGAACAAATTACTGTGGATTATACGGTCACGCCTTTTAGCCACAACAGTGGACTGGTGATAGAAATACTGCCCATGGATCGCCTGCTGCGGATCTCCCGGGAAGAAATGCTGAGTTCATCGCAAGAAACCACCCGGGTGTTAATTCGCGGTATGGCGCATGAAATTAAGAACCCGCTCGGTGGCATTCGCGGTGCGGCACAGTTGCTGGCCCGCGAACTGCCAGGAACCGAACTAAAAGAGTACACAGGCATCATTATTGACGAGGCCGACCGCCTGCGTAACCTAGTCGACCGCATGCTTGGCCCCAATCAATTACCGCAGCTAGGCGTCTTGAACATTCACGAGGTGCTGGAGCGCGTTGCCACTATGATTCGCGCGGAGAGCGATGACAGTATTAATATTATTCGCGACTACGATCCGAGCCTGCCAGATATTTACGGCGATAAAGAACAGCTCATTCAGGCCCTGCTCAATATCGCCCGCAACGCCATGCAAGCGATGAATGAAAACCACACACCGAACCCGAGCTTGACCATGCGCTCACGTGTTCGGCGCCAGTTCACGATTTCCGGCGTACATCACCCCCTGGTCATACATGTCGACGTTATCGACAATGGCCCGGGGATTCCCGAGGATATGGTCAAACAGATTTTCTACCCGATGATTTCTGGCCGCGCCGAAGGCACGGGCCTGGGACTGACAATTTCACAGCATTTGGTGCACCAGCACAAAGGGTTAATCGAATGCCACAGCGAACCGGGCGAGACTCGCTTTTCGCTGTTCCTCCCTATGGAAACTAATTCCACTCACTCTTCATCTACGAGAAACCGCCATGCAGAAGTCTAATTGCGTATGGATTATTGACGACGATCGTTCAATCCGCTGGGTGCTGGAAAAGGCCCTGCAAGGTGCCGGAATTGAAACCCGCACTTTCGATTCCGGTGACTCCGCACTCAATCAACTCAACCGTGAAGTGCCCGATGCGATTGTCAGCGATATTCGCATGCCGGGAATGGACGGCCTGGGGCTGCTCTCTACTATGCACTCCAACCATCCGGAGGTGCCTGTCATTATCATGACCGCGCACTCGGACCTCGACAGCGCTGTCGCAGCCTATCAGGGTGGTGCCTTTGAGTATCTGCCCAAACCGTTCGATGTCGATGAAGCCGTCGCCGTCGTACAGCGCGCGCTCGCCCACGCCGAGGAGCAAAAAAGCGATCGCACCCATGCCGACACCGTGGAAGTTGACACCGAAATTATTGGTGAAGCACCGGCCATGCAAGAAGTCTTTCGCGCTATTGGGCGATTGTCTCAGTCGAACATTACGGTGCTGATTAACGGTGAGTCGGGTACGGGTAAGGAGCTGGTCGCACGCGCATTGCACCGCCACAGCCCGCGGCGCAGCGAACCATTTATTGCACTTAACATGGCAGCCATCCCCAAAGACTTAATGGAATCAGAACTATTTGGTCATGAGAAAGGCGCCTTTACCGGAGCGGCGACGCAGCGTCAGGGCCGGTTTGAGCAAGCCAATGGTGGCACCTTGTTTTTGGACGAAATTGGTGACATGCCCGCTGAGACGCAGACACGGTTGCTGCGTGTACTCGCGGATGGCGAATTCTACCGCGTGGGTGGCCATACCCCGGTAAAAGTGGATGTGCGCATCATTGCTGCCACCCATCAGGATCTTGAGAACTTGGTTACCGACAATCGCTTTCGCGAAGACTTGTTCCACCGTTTGAATGTGATACGCATACACATTCCAAAGCTGGCCGATCGCCGTGAGGACATTCCCAAGCTGTCTCAGTTTTTTCTGCAAAAGGCGGCTGGCGAGTTAAACGTCGACACCAAAATATTGCTGAAAGAAACCGAAGAATTTATGTGCAGCCTGTCCTGGCCGGGCAATGTGCGTCAGCTCGAAAACACCTGCCGCTGGATTACCGTTATGGCTTCGGGGCGTGAAGTGCATATTGAAGACTTACCGCCAGAGCTGATGGACAGTAAAGAAGGCAATGCCCCGGCAGATGACTGGGAGAAAGCCCTGCGCCACTGGGCAGACCAGGCGCTGGCGCGCGGCCACCACCAACTGCTCAGTGAAGCGGTACCCACCTTTGAACGCGCGCTGATAGAGACCGCGCTCAAATATACCGCCGGGCGCAAGCGCGATGCCGCCAACTTACTCGGCTGGGGCCGCAATACCCTGACCCGTAAATTGAAGGAACTGGATATGGCTGGCGGCGACGAGGCCAGCTAAATCTGATGTCTGATGTCTGATGTCTGATGTCTGATGTCTGATGTCTGATGTCTGATGTCTGATGTCTGATGTCTGATGTCTGATGTCTGATGTCTGATGTCTGATGTCATCATGAGTGGGTGACGCCTGAACCTGTCAAACCCCTTTTAGGAACGATGCCCCGCATCGCAATGCGGTGTATCGGCCCCAAAATTGTAAATCTCCGGCGCAGAGCACTAAATCGAATACCACAACCTAGGAGATACTCCAAGGCCTGCGTTATGGGCATGATTGATGTGTAGCGTCAGACATCCGACCTCAGACATCTGACGCACAACGCCGCAAATGTTACCCTCTGATAACAACAACACTCAGGGGGACACGTGGAAAGTCTATTACAGCAATTTGCTACCTTTATGTGGGGCACGCCACTGATCGTATTGCTGGTTGGTGGTGGGTTATTTTTTGTTGTATTCAGTCGCGCCCTACCCTATCGATACCTCGGCCATGGCCTGGCGATTCTTACCGGCCGTTATGACAACCGCAACGATCAAGGCACCCTGAGTCATTTTCAAGCGCTCAGTACTGCCCTGTCTGGCACTCTGGGACTGGGCAATATCGCCGGTGTTGCGCTGGCGATTACCGCAGGCGGACCGGGCGCCATATTTTGGATGTGGGTAACAGCTGTGGTTGGCATTGCCACCAAGTTTTTTACCGCCACCGCCGCCGTCATGTATCGCGGCAACGACTCCAAAGGTAACCTTCAGGGCGGCCCCATGTACGTTATTCGCGAGGGGCTAGGTAGGGGCTGGCTATGGCTGGCCGTGCTGTTCGCCTTTGCCGGCTTGTGCGGGACACAGCCAGTCTTCCAAATAAACCAATTGGTGGCCATGTTACGGACCTCCATTGCTTACCCGCTCAATTTGGCCAGCGAGGAGTCTCACTTAGTATTCGACGCCGCAGTGGGTACGCTGGCGGCAGTGTGCATATTGATTGTTATCAGCGGCGACTTGAAACGTGTCGCTCAAGTAACGGCAAAAGTTGTTCCCACTATGGTGCTCGCCTATTTGGTGATGACCGGCGGCGTCTTGTTAACCAACCTCAGTGCCGTGCCAGATGCTTTTGCCCTCATTTTTCAGGATGCGTTTTCGGCCACTGCCGTTGCCGGGGGCACCTTGGGTAGCGTTATTGCCATTGGTGTGAGTCGCGGCGCCTTTTCCAATGAGGCCGGTATTGGCACTGAGTCTATGGCGCACGGCGCCGCACGGACCAACGAGCCGGTGCGCGAGGGGCTGGTTGCAATGGTTGGCCCTATTATTGACACTCTGATTGTCTGCACCTGCACGGCCTTAGCCATCCTGGTAACGGGTGTTTGGCAATCTGATAATGGCGATGGTGTAGTGCTAACCGCGGCTGCTTTTTCCTCAACCTACGGCAGCCTCGGCCCAAGTTTATTGACCGTTATGGTTATTTTTCTAAGTCTGAGTACTATCCTTACTTTTTGGTACTACGGCAGCAAGTGTCTGGGCTTTTTAATTGGGGCTCGCTATCAGCACCACTACGTTTGGATCTACTGCCTGCTCATTGTTGTGGGCAGCATTGGTACCGTAGGCGCCCTGTTTAATTTCTTAATTGGCATGTACGCGGTTATGGCCATCCCGACGATGGTGTCGGCTCTACTGCTGGCCCCCAAAATAATGGTGGCGGCTAGAAATTACTTTAGTAGATTGAATGGTGAATGATGGACGGTGTACGGTGGACGGTGGACGGTGGACGGTGGAAAAACAGTTTACGCCGATAAGCAAGATCGGTCAGGCAAAACATTATTCATTCCTCTAGCATAACCACGCTTGGAGGATACATGCCATACAGTCAAAATATACTCAATGCCATCACCGCGATTGAATCTAACCCCGATGTACGCTTAACTCTGCAACAACTCAGTAAAACTGTGGGCATTTCGCCGTTTCATTTCCACCGCTTGTTTCGCGCGCAAACGGGTATTGCCGTTGGTCAGTTCTGCGCCATGAGCAAGCTTAAACGAGCAGCTTATCAATTGTTGTTTCGCCCCTGGTTATCCATAACAGACATCGCTCTCGACAACGCCTATCAAAGTCCGGAAGCCTTTAGCCGGGCATTCACACGCAAATTTGGCTGCCCCCCGAGTGTGTATCGTCAACAGGCATCTCCCGTTATGGCCGCCAACTTACCTACTTTGCAGGATCAAAGCATGAGCTCACAAGAGATTAAGGTGGTGCAATTCCAGCCTCTGGATATATACGAACTAATCCATCGAGGCCCCGAAAGCCAACTCACAAAGACAATTCAACAGTTTATTGGCTGGCGTAAGGCTCGCCACTTATCACCTCAAACCAGTCGAACATTCAATGTTTTTTACAGCGACCCTAACTCTGTCGCAGCGGACGAATTTGAATTGGGGTTGGCCGTAGAAAAAAAGCGCCCAGTTGATGATATTGCCCCGCTCACAGCGAAGAGACTTCCCACGTGCCGATGCGCTTATGTACGCCACATCGGCCCTGACTCAAAAATAGACACGAAGCTGCAATTTCTTTACCGAAACTGGCTTCCCGGCAACCAAGAAGAACCGGGCGATTTCCCTCTGTTTACGGAGCGCATCCGCTTTTTCCCTGAAGTGCCAGAACACGCTATGATTACCGACCTGTATCTACCGCTCAAGGATTAGCATGACCGATTCGAACTTGGCTCTGTATCTGGCCGTCTCACACTATATAAACTGGGACGACAACAGCGTGCAGAATAAAAGTGCACAGCTTACCGGGCACCTGACCAACGACACAGACAAAGCCGCCGCCTGCTTTCACTTTGTGCGCGATGAAATTGCACACAGCTGGGACTTTCAGCGCAGTCCCACAACCTGCCGCGCCTCTGATGTATTAGCCTCCGCAACAGGTTACTGCTACGCCAAAAGCCACCTTTTAGCTGCGTTATTACGGGCGGCCGATATTCCCGCTGGAGTTTGCTATCAGAGGCTTACGGTAACTAACGATCAGCCGCCATTTTGCTTACATGGGTTGAATGCGGTATATCTCCGAGATTATGGTTGGTACCGAGTGGACGCTCGCGGCAACAAAAAGGGGGTAAATGCAGAATTTTCGCCACCCACAGAACGGTTGGCATTTCCAATTGTCAGTAGCGGCGAAGTAGACTTACCTGAAATTTGGGCCGAGCCGCTACCCGTAATTACAGAGTGTTTAGAGCGCCATAAAACGTGGCGCAGCGTGGCTGATAATCTGCCTGACATTGCAATCATACCAAGCAACGGAGAAACTTAATGAAATTTTCAAACCAAGAGAAGGAATTGATTGTACAAAAAATTCAGGGCTATTTTCGCGATGAGCTCGAGCAGTCCATCGGCAATTTTGATGCGCAATTTTTACTGGATTTTTTTAGCGAAGAAATCGGGCCGTACTTCTACAATCGCGGACTCTACGATGCCGGCGCGCTACTGCATGAGCGCATGGACAGTATTACGGATGCCGTCTACGATCTGGAAAAAAGCACGGAGTTTAAACGGTGATCGACATCCGACTGGCCGATTACCAAAGCAGCGATGACGGCAAAAATATCATAACGCTGCTGAATGCCTACGCTGAAGACCCTATGGGCGGAGGGCAGCCACTGCCCCAATACACACGTGAACATTTGGTAGGTAAACTGGCGGAGCACAACGCCATAACGTTACTGGCCTTTGTAGACGATCAGGCGGCAGGGATTCTCAATGGTTTCTGGGGATTCTCCAGCTTCGCCTGCCGGCCGCTGATCAACATTCATGACCTGGCCGTACTCAAACCGTATCGGGGAATGGGCCTCAGCCGACAGCTAATGCAAGAGCTTGAAATCATTGGCCGCGAGCGAGACTGCTGCAAATTAACCCTGGAAGTATTAAGTGGCAACACCACAGCCAAAGCCGCCTACCAAACGTTCGGCTTTGCCGGCTACGAATTAGACCCAGGCAAGGGGCAGGCTTTATTTTGGGAGAAGAAGCTATAGCGCTGGATGCCTGATGTCTGATGTCGGAAACGAACAATTGATGCTCTAAAGCTCAGCATTAAATGTTCTTTTTTAGCATCCGTCATCAGACATCCGACGTCCGACGTTATCCTAGAATTTCCAATTAAACTGTGCCGCTAAAATATTCACTGAACTGTCGAAAGAACCCGACAATACAGCGGAACTACCGACGGGTGTTACTTCGCTTTCATGCAGCTCGGCATCGTCCACCATGAGGTAAGCGTAACTCACGTCAACCGACATGCTGTTTGATAACGGCCAGTGAAAGCCTGCAGCCAGCCAGGTGCGATCGGCATCGGGGATACGGGCACTGACAAACTCAGGGTTATCCTGAGGGGTTTCATCCTGAGCGACGCCAAACCGCCAGTTAAACTGCCCAGGCACTCCTAAAGTAGCCCCCAATGCGTAGCGCGTTGTGTCTCCGTACTGAAGGTTAAGTGCATCAACCGGAGCTCCGTTATCGGCCTTAACGACGGCCACTGTCTTAATGCTGCTCCAGTCGGTTTGCGAAACATCAAGGTGCATTGCAAATGCGGGGGTAAACCGTTGGCTTAAGCTCAAGGTAAGAGTATCGGGAAGCTCAACCTCAGCCTCAATGTCCCCGGCAAGTGCGCCGAGCGCACCGGCGCACAGTGTGCCGGTGGTGGGCGCAGGTGGGGCTCCGGTAGGATAACCTGCTCCCGGAGCACAGGCCGCATTCAAATCAAAACTGGCATCGCCCTGCAGTTTATAGTCGCCGCCCTCACGCCAAAGTAAGCCGATACTGGTATTTTCAGAAGGTGTAATAAGTACACTGGCATCCAGAACAAAACCATCGTCATCGCCCTTAATTTTAGCGCTGCTGTCAGTGGCGGTCGCTGGTAGCACCCCCAAGGTAGAATCCACTTGATTCTCCAAGGTGGCCTCTACGGTTTGATAGTTCAACCCCAAGCCAATGGCAAACTTATCGTTGGGTGCCCAAGAGGTGGTTACGTTAAAGTTAACAACTTCCAGCTCGCTGTCGGTCGCGGAATATCGCCCCGCCCACTCTTCATCAAAACGACTGGCCAAACCAAACGGGGCGCTTATACCAACCCCAACGGCCAGCGTTTCCGTTAGGGGTATGGCGGCGTACAAATTGGGGATAAATCCGAACTCTTCGGTAGTACCGTCGCCGCCGCTGAAGGTTGAGCCGTTGTCATTGAATGTGGCATCGGTGGAAACCACATTGAAACCCACAGCAACACTGGTTGCATTAAGCTTACTCATGCCTGCGGGGTTGAAAAACACCGTAGTGGCATCGGTAATGTCGGATGCGGTGCCAGCAAAGGCCTTACCCAGCTGGGCAGGGCTCTGTTCAAGCAACTGAAATGACGCGCCGTGGGCCACACTGCTTGTGGCCACTAAGGCACCTACTATTGACAGTTTTTTCACTTTATTATTCATTATAAAAACCCTCGATCTGGAGCTACAAAAAATCTAACGCAAGTAGCTTAAGCGTAGCAGAAAAATCTGGGATGTGGAGTGGCCGCCAATCTGACCTGGCTCACAGCTTTAAAATTCTGCCAAGGGTTTTCAGGTCACTCGCCTGACCCGCCTTTAACCTGATCAATCTTAGCGGGCGGCACTACGGGGTGCTCCGGTTGACCAACGAAATGTGGGGACATGATTTGAACGCCAGCTGCCGAAAATTCATCCTGTATGTGCTGATGTAAATCCGACAGAACGATCAGCCGGTCTTCCGGGGTATCGATATGCACAAGCAGGCGATATTCAACATACCAATCGCTCAAAGCAATTTGACGCACATGAGGCTCTGGCTGTTCACGAACCCCGGGCGTCTTGGCACCTGCATTTAACAACAGCTGATGAACTTGTTGCCACGGCGTGTCATAACCTATGGTAACCGTTGTGTTCACAATAACGCCGTCGGGCTTACTCAAGCGTGTGAAATTGGTGCTGCTGGCATTCAACAGTACGGCATTGGGAATTGTGATCTCTTCCTTGCGAACGGTACGCACTTTAGTAGACAGAACGCCTACCGTGGTTACAACCCCTTCATACTCGCCAATTCGCACGTACTCCCCCGGCTGAAAAGCTCGACTGTAAACAACAATTAATCCGCCTAACAGCTGACTGACAATCCCCGCAGAACCAAGCGAAACAATCAAACCAATAAAAACGCTCACACCCTTGAACGCTTCGGTGTCTGAGCCGGGAATATACGGATAGGCAACGACAATCGCGAACAACCAAACCAACACAACAATAACCCGGCGAGTCGCTTTTGCGGTCTCCGGGTCGAACACCGTGGACTTTATTCGACCTTGCTCAATCCGCAAGAAGATACTGTGCACCGCGTTATTACACATTTTCGCAAGCCAGAAAATGATCACCGCCATGGTTAGATCGGGCACGGCATGAAGCACCCCTAAACCAATATCGGCCACTACCGAAACAATGTAGTCGGTTAACCTTTGACCGTAGCCAATGGTATAGGGAAATTGGCGCATGACAAAAGCCAGCCATAAATAGCTAATCACACCAATTGTTGCCAGCATAACCAAACGAACCACGCCTGATAACAGCATCATTATGTAAGGCATTAGATAGACATTGCCCACATGCAGAATCTGTAAACCGTAGCGGGGGTTATTGGCCTGCTCCAGACGTGACAGAATGCGGCGACGGCCACGCATTAATAAATATGTGGCAGCCGCAAAAGCCAAGGTTGCCAAGCCGGTATACAAGGTCCCGAGCAGCAACAATCTGGGGCGCTGTTGAGCGTCGCGACGTTTTAACCACTCAATTAACCGGTGGTTTACCACTTGAGCATACGCATCCAGCGTCATATTAGGCGGAGCATCGGCCTCAAGCAGGCCTACTACCCTGTGGTCATTGACTAAAATCCACCCACCTTTATATTCCTCTTCTGAAACTTTGCGAAAGGTGACATCGTAGTTTTTTACCGTAGGAATTGCCTGGAGGCGCTGGAGAATGTTATCGGCTCGTTGCTTGGGGGAGAAATGTCGATAATAGCTGCGTATGGTTACCAGATGCATACCCCAGATGTCCACGGAGGCATACATCTCTTGAGCGAGTGTCGCATCAACGTCGGTAAAACTACCAGACTCTGTAATAGCATCCAAGTCACTGTCTTGCGCCAACACGTGGCAAGACGCCAATAAAGCCGCTAGAAAAATCAAGCGAATTGCTTGCATCTGCGTGTAACTCCCGCTGATTTATTTGTTGTGATTGTATTAACTAAAAATGACAAATTACTGTGCCTTAAGAATTTACGCAAATTTTCCTGTCACTACACCTCCTTAAGTCCACACCCAGGATAATCAGCCGCGAGATAACATCAAGAAGCGTTAACGTAGACTATTTGAGCCATTTTACCGGTAGACTATCGTAAAGAGTAACGAAAAGGAGAGCCTCCATGAGCACATCTAACCGACGAAAATTCCTTACAGGTGCCGCAGCACTAGGCGCTACGGCCGCCCTACCGACAACCGCACAAGCAGGAGAATGCGATATGGCACTGCCCGCATTGGAGCACAAGGTGTTCTTTTGGTTGAAAAACCCAGACTCCACCGAAGACCGAGATACCCTGATTGCGGGATTAAAAGCTCTGGAGGCTATCCCCAGTGTTAAGGCCATTCAGATCGGTGTACCGGCCTCAACAGAGAAACGCGATGTGGTAGACAACAGCTTTCAGGTGTCAGAGCTCATGCTGTTTGATAATGTGGAGGGACAGAATGCGTATCAAGTGCACCCATTGCATAAAAAGTTTGTCGACGAGTGCAGTCACCTGTGGGAGCGAGTAGTGGTCTTCGACTCTATTGCGGTCTAAAGCAAAAAAATCACGGGTCGTTGTACGACCCGTAATCCGCTCTACCTCAGGTAGCGTGCTGTTTTCTGTGCGTACGTACCACACTCACCCACAGATACAATAATGCGCCAACAAAGACGCCAAAAAACGAGCTCACAATGATGGCATTCTGCATGGCCGTAGGAGCTGACGCCAAAATTGCTTGAGTACCCAGATTTACTGAATCACTGGCATCAACCATAACCTGTAATTGCGCTAAGAAGCCGTCGGCTACCACGCCACTCACCCGTAAAATCACCATCACATAGACAGAGAAGGCAGCGTACAGCACACTTACCAGAAGGGTTAAAAATACATTCAAATGTTTACTGGCAAAATGCGCCAATGCAATTAAGCCAAACGATACACTTGCCCAGAATTGCATAACCGCCCAGGTACGGTTGATATATTCACTGAAAAGATAGACCGTTTCGTACTCACTCATAGCGACTCCCTGTTTTCCATTATTAGTATTAAGTGTGCAGCCAGTAGGGCGCAACTCTACCCGCTACCCTAATGCGCAGACAAAAAAAACGGTGCCTAAGCACCGCTTTAGTTTACGCTAAGGTCAGAGGCCAACCCAGTGATAATACAGCGACCGTTGTCGTTCCCACCAATATACTCATCGGCACGCCAGCCTTAAGAAAATCGGTAAACTTGTAACCGCCAGGGCCGTATACCATCAAGTTAGTCTGATAACCCAAAGGGGTACTAAAGCTAGCTGAAGCCGCCATCATTACCACCAGCATAAAAGGCTCGGGGTTCAAGCTCGCTTTCTCGGTCATTTCCAGCACCACGGGTACCATTAAAATGGCAGCCGCATTATTGGTAATGGACTCTGTTAATAACCACACCACCACATAGGTTGAAAACAGTATCAGCAGCGGATGCCCTAACCCCATTGTCAGCAGGCCATCGGCTAGCCACTGAGCAACGCCGGTCTTGTACATGGCGTTACCCAAGGCAAAAGACGACGCAATGGTCAGTAAGACGGTAGGGTCTAAACTCTTTTGCGCCTGCTGAGCCGAGCAACATCCGGTTACCATCATCGCGGCGGCGCCCAACAAGGCCGCATTTAACATAGACAGCACACCAAATGCCGCGGCCAGCACAATACCCACAAGAATGGCCCAAGACAGAAACGCGCGTTGATGACGCGGTGGCTCAGTACCCAAATCACTTACCAACAGAAAATCTTTGTTGTATTTCTGACGGCTCACAAATGCCGGACGCGCCTCTAACAACAAAGAATCGCCCGGCTTTAATGTGGTCGTACCCAAGTTACCCGGCACCCGCTCGCCGTTGCGAGCTACCGCCAAAACGGCCGCGCCGTAACGCTCACGAAAGTGTGAATCTCGCACGGTCTGGTTAATGCAGTGGCTGTGGGGGGAAATGACCGCCTCCACCAGGCGCCGCTCACGGCGCTCACTGGCGAGCGTCGGCTCGCCATCGGTGGACGGCACAATACCCTTAATGCGCAGCAGATCCGAGATAGCCTCGGTATCGCCCGCGAAGACCAGACGGTCACCCGCCTGCAGGGGTTCTTCAGAGCTCACAGCCGGAATAATCGTACCCTGGCGCTCAATCTCTGCCAAATAAATGCGCTTTAAATTTCGCAGTCCGGCCTCTTCTACAGTGCGGCCAACCAGCGGGCCGTCGGAGGCTATCGCCACCTCTAAGGTAAATTCCCGTAAATTGCCAAAAATACCTTTCTCACGTCGGTCCGGCAGGCTTTTGGGAAAGACGAAATACATAAACACCATGCCCACAATCACCACGGGTAAACCCACCGCGGTAATTGAGAACAGAGAGAAACTGTCGCCTCCGGTTAGCTCTTGATACTGGCCGTTGACTACCAAATTGGTGCTGGTACCAATCATGGTGAGTGTGCCTCCCAGTATCGCCGAGTAACTAAGGGGAATCATCAGCTTGGAGGGGGCGATATCAATACGTTTCGCCCAAGAGCGCACCGCTGGAATCATGGTGGCGACAACAGGCGTGTTATTAAGGAAGGCACTAAGCAGAGCGACCGGCATACCAATACGCATTTGAGCGCGACGAGTTGAACGCGGATTGCCTAATACATGGTTCACGAGCAGATCCACGCCACCGGAGCCGTGAATACCGGCGGCCACGACAAACATAGCGGCAACGGTCAAAACACCGTGGTTACTGAATCCGGCAAAAGCCTCACTGGCCTCTAATACGCCGGAGACACTCAGAATAACGAGGACACCCATCATCACCAGGTGAGCGGCCACGCGCGTAAAAATCAGTACCAACAGCGCACCAACCGCGAGCCCCAGCGATAATATCCCTTGCCATTCCATTTCTTACAGACCCAATCATAGATAATAAG
The DNA here is from genome assembly GCF_030518155.1 of Gilvimarinus gilvus. GTDB lineage: Bacteria > Pseudomonadota > Gammaproteobacteria > Pseudomonadales > Cellvibrionaceae > Gilvimarinus > Gilvimarinus gilvus. The sequence goes on from NZ_JAULRU010000371.1 coordinate 44,950, forward strand.
GCCGCGAGCATACCGGAACTTGAGACGGGGTAAAAATAGTTATTTCGACTAGACATATAACTTTGGCCTATATAGGCAATGCTTGGCTAAAACTTGACCACATAATGCGGATTCGGTAGCGCCCGCATTTTTGCATGCCCCAGCTAAAACGAACTGGGCTACAATACCCGCCCAAACACCAATATGCTCTGGCAACGGTCGGCCTAGCTTAGCGTTTCGATTGCAACCCAGACCCTTAGCGCCAGAAACGGTAACTTCTACAAAATGGCAACCCTTGATCACTTTTCTGAGAGTCGTCAGAACAACTTTACCGCGTTGCGCCTACTTTTTGCGTGGATGGTCCTATATGGTCACGGCTTTTCGATTCACGGTCAGGGAAGTTATCGCGACCCCCTAAACAGCCTTTGGCAGGGCAGCCTATGGACCGGTGAGCTGGCGGTACTAGGCTTCTTTTGTATCAGCGGCTTTCTAGTCTGTAAAAGCCTCAATCACCGGCGACTAAGCGAGTTTTTACAGGCTCGCGCTCTGCGCATAATTCCGGGGCTACTCGTTTGTACACTCATTACGGTCTTGATACTCGGCCCCTTGTTAACCAACGTGCCGCTGTCCGAATATTTCACCCAAACTGACACCTTTCGATATCTGGGTAACGGTTTAGGTTTTTTACCAATTCAGTGGCATTTACCAGGTTTATTTACTGAAAACCGGCTTGATGTGGTCAATGGCTCCTTGTGGACACTACCGGTTGAGTGGTTTTGTTATCTACTTTTGGCCCTGCTCGGTTACGCCTTAGTGCGGCTACCCTTGGGCCTAGCCAATGTATTTTTAATACTCATCGCTCTATGTGTCGGAGTGTTTTTGACATACCCGGGCGCCGAACTCGGCATTAGCTTGCGCTGGAGATTGCCGTGCCTCTATTTTTGTATAGGCGTCGCGATATATACAAACCGGAAATTTATCCCTTTGCATGGCGCCGTTGCCATCGTTATGTTAGCCGCCTTTATATTTGCCAAGGGCACAAGACTCGACACCTATCTAAGCGCTATAAGTCTGCCTTATTTAATTGTTTATCTGGCTTACGGATTGCCATCTGGGTCGATATCGGAAAAACTGAGTGATGCCTCTTATGGCATTTATATTTATGCCTGGCCTGTCCAGCAATTTATCGAGCAGACTCTAACGCCCTCGCCCTGGCTGGGCATGCTTTACTCGACCCCACTTGTCGTGACATTAGCGTTGGCTTCGTGGCATTTCATAGAGCGGCCTATGCTTCAATTCCGCCCAGCCAGCTCTAAAATGACCCTAAATCCCAACGAATCTGCGCAAGGGTCGGGCAAATAAACGAAACCTTTGCCACAGCGATATTCTAGAGCGATGCCTCCGCCAGGAGTTTTGCTCAGCAATCCGTCGCTCAGCCTCAGCCGTCGATAAATTTGCTTGCAAAATATCGTCAAGCCCCGGCACTAGCGGCAGCAATTCATCAATTAGGTTATAGAAGGCCGGCGCATTTAGTTCCGCACAGTGCGAATGCTTCTTTGAGTTTTGTTGAATACGGCCACTTAAGTCGACACCCTGCAAATATTTTTTCGCCAGCTTCTGATTGCTAGTACCGATATCAATTTGCAACAAACGCATTAAAGTTGGCGTTACAAAAAGCTGGGAATCTGTAAATCGTTGATTGAATTCCGGAAGCCGGCTATAGAGCTTGTTGCGGGTTTTTCTTGCCAACTCCGTTGGCAAAAAATAATTCAATATGCGCTTGTATTCGATCAAATCTCCCTTTATCGATGGATTGCTGGCCTCTGGAGATTGAAACCCTTCACTCACATCAATATTCAGGAAGTTCCAACAAAAATCGTCCACTACACTATTATTTTTCATTGTGGCAGTTTCAAAAAGTTTTACGCTCACATTACCGGCAAAATGCAACTCCCATTTACTGAGAAATTTCATATAGTCTACCGCACCAGAAAACACCTTTCGGTAATAGTCTTCTAACGTATACGTAAAGTTGTTGTCTGCATGCACCTCCTGAGCGTAGGAGGAGACCAAATAGGAAAGCTGGTCCCGCACATAGGCAATAACGTGTACGTCATAACCGCTGAACAGGCTAGCCGCTACTTCAGGGGCCATATTCTGAAAGGCTTCACTGCTGATCAAAATAGTACCGACTGGCGCACTGTCGATTTCATCGCGCAACGCCTGCACAAGAGAATTTTGCAAAGGGCTGTAACGCGCACGCAGCTTACCGATTCGACGCATCGGGAACGGCTCGGCAATGAGGTGATGACCAAAATTGCGCACACCCGTCTCAGGGTAATAAATGCCTCGCTCAATAAGGGCCCGACGATTAAGGCTAAAGAACGTCTGGAGCGAAGTGGTGCCGGACTTGTGCCGGCCTATATGCAATAGAATTCGCTTACTCACGGGTTTGACAGAACCTACTTAAGTGACCGCTAAAGCCGCTATTGTACTGCCAACCATAAAAAAGGCCACCTGTTAAGGCGGCCTTCACGACAGGGGTCAGAAGCTTCAACCGTAGGGTATCAGTCGTCTGAGGGGTAATTCACTACGGCAATGTAATGCATATTGACCGCTTCTTCTCCAACAAAACCCGGGATAAAACGGGAGCCTTTCAGTGCACTTTCGATGATACGCGCGTCGCGGCGGGCACGGCCACTGGCCTCTACCGTTTGCACGCTATCGATGCCACCATCAGCATTCACATTGCCGACAATACGAGCCAGCTTGCCATTATTAAAGAACGGCTTACCTTCACCCCGGTCCGCATAGCTGCTGTACCAGTCGCTATTGTCCAGACGCTCTTGGGGCGCAAAGTAGCTAACACCGTGCTCGCGCTGTAACGTACCTAGGTTGGGCAACATCACCACGTTAGGCTGAGTTTCATTGCGCGAGTAAACCACACGGAAAGTCATACGCACCGGCACCGCTTCGCCATCAACCTGAGCGGGACTAAACGCCAAACCGTCCAAAGCGCGCTGAGTTTGACCTTGCAGGTCATTGTAACCGGCTTTGTCGAAACAATTTACATTGCTAGCGACACCTGAAGCCGCAATGTCGGCCTGACAATAAACCGCGATGGTTCGGTTATCAGTAGCCATAGACTGGGGTATAACAACTTTGCTAGTAACCTGTTCGGCAACATCACCAAACTGGGCAGGCTGATACATGGAGCTCGCACTGCTGGAAAAAGGCAGTATAACTGCCAAAATTGCCAGTGAGCCGAGCACTTTTTTGGTTAGACGAGTTTTCATGCTCATATCCTCTTTACTGGGGCGTACCCCAACTACAAATTGCGCTAAATAAAAGAGCTTAAGTAGCGCTGTTGTTATAAGAATATCACCCGCCTAACCATACGATTGTTAATTTATTGTGACAGAAATGACTTATTTGCCTCTTTTTTTCAGAAAATTACTGTTTTTCTTACGATTTTGCTCAAAATGATGCTTAATAACGGAGCGCGGTGAGCATTTTTTGTGCATTTTGGTCACATTTATAACAAAACATTCTAAGCGCCGACGGCAATTCTGATACCTAAACTAATGCAAAAAGCCATTGGGGTAGATTTACAGATAAAAAAAGCCGCTGATATGCCATCAGCGGCTTTGTCGCAATCCTTTGCGTTATAGGTGTCCCATTGTAGCTCGGCGGTTAGAATGAATATTTAAAATCCAAACCAACGCCCGTGCCTTGCTCCTGCTTTAATATCGTGACATTTTCGCCGCCTGAATTAACCTGATCAAACTCACGGTCCTGCCCCAGCAGATTGCTCAGCTTCAGCTTCATACTCAGGGTTTCCGTTGGGTAGAAGGTGTAGACCAAATCAAGCGAGTGATAAGGCTGCTCAAAGGCATCATCGTGACCGTTGGCGCGCGCGGCATAATAAACGCGATCACCAAATACGTTATACAACAGCGAGGCCGTGTGATAACCGTCTTCCGAATCGAAACCTAATTGCGCATTCATCACATACTCGGATTGACCGGTCATACGACGCGTGGTGTTGGTAAAGCCTTCACCATCCGGCGATACAATTTCCGAATCGCTCAACGTCAGGTTACCCGATACGAAGAACCCCGCACCCAAGCCTTTTTTACCTTCAAACTCCAAACCGTAAATTTCACCGGAAATGGCGTTGTAGTATTGCAGCAAGATGTCATCATCGGAGCCCGGCGCACGCGTCTGCTCGATTGGGTCAGTGATGTCTTTGTAGAACAGAGATACGGTGAAATTATCGCCATCGCCGTAGAACCACTCAGTACGCAAGTCGAGGTGATCAATCTCCGAAAACTTCAACAGCGGGTTACCCTGTACACGAATACCCATTTCAGGATCGATGTATTCCACGTCAGAGACTTCACGCAAATCAGGACGAACGACCGTCTGACTGACCGAGGCACGAACCTGGAAGTCATCGGCATTCATAAAGCCCTGGTTCATAAACGTCAGGGCTACCGACGGATACCACCCATCATCTTTAATCGCGTAAGTTTGATCTTCCTTGGCCAACTGATCGTTCAGGTCGCGAATTGATTCACCGGTATAGTCCAACAAATCAACCGGCAGTACCGCCTGGCGGAAGTCTTCGTAGCGCACGCCAGCGTTGATACGCCAGGTGTAGTCGAAGTTGATATCGATCGAGCCATAAGCCGCATCGGTCATTTGCCCGGCAATGTAACTTTCTTTACCCAGCCCAGTCCCCATGGTGAACTCAAAACTGTTATCGAGGCTGCTGAGGTTATCATCAGACAACACCTCACCCGGAGTACCCGTCATGACATCACCGGAAACGCCCGCCGCGTCAATATTCGCCGTATAGCCGTAATAGGCACGCGCCTTGTCGTGGTAGTCGTAACCGCCACTTAAGGTCACCAGGTTGTCACCAAAGTTTAAAGGCAACTCCACGTCCCAGCCATAACTGTCTACATTATCTTCCAGCTGCAGAAACGAGAAGGTCGCCATCGACGTTGTTGACAATAGGCGCGAGGTAATTACCTCACCGGTTTCCGGGTTTAGAGTATTTGAAGCCTGAACGTTTGCCTCGTTAGGCACAGCGGTTTCAGCTTTTGAGTCAGAGTAGTACCAGTCGACGTTGATTTCATCCATGGCATCGAACAGGTCGAACTCAAACGTGTGGTCACCGGTTACCTGTAAAATTTCCAGGCGGCGCTCTTCGAAGCGTGTCTGATAATCCAGCACCTGAGTGCCATCCGACAGCGTATTATTCGAATCAAAACCTTCGGAAATACTCGCCATATCTTCAGTATTAGTAATGTAAAAACCACTGGCTTCAATGGTGTGCATTTCCTGAAAGCTAACGCCCGCGCTCAGTGCCGCCAGCTGGCGAATTTCTTCACTGGTGCGAGTGACCTCAGAGTTCACACTCTCGGGGCTGCCTATACCTTTTTTCTCTTGGTTTTTGTTGCGCCACTCTTTGTCGTAAGAAAGGTTGGCCAATGCACCTATACGCCAGTCATCGGCCACATACCAAGAGTTACCCAGCGACAACTTGCCGCTCATATCCGGGTCCAGCGACTTGGGCGTAATTTCAACATCACGGTCCAGCGTCAACATCAGATCACGGTTCAATTGCTGAGCTTGCTGACGAAGCTCGGCGCTTGCCGCACCGCCGGAGGTGTGCAGAACTTCCAGAATACCGTTCGAGCTAGGATCACCCTGATACTGAGCCAGGGCATTACCGATTGCATCGGGTATAGCGTTGTCGACATCACCACCAGAATAAAAAATACCATCGTCGCTACTGGTAGAATTCCAGCCAGTACCCAGCGAGATGTCAAACACGACATCATCGGGTATACCTTTGGTGCGGATATTGACGTTACCGCCACCGAAACTAGCGGGCAAATCAGGCGAGTACGCCTTTTGCACCTTCAATGTTTTTACGATAGTTGAGGGCAATAAATCCAGCGGCAAAACATTGCGCGTCAACTCTGGAGAGGGAACTGCAGCGCCATTTAATTGAGTACTGGAATATCGCTCACCCAGTGAACGAACATAGACATACTGATCGTCGACAACAGTCAGACCAGTAACACGAGCCAGTGCTGATGCTATATCAGAATCACCCGCGCGAGAAATTTGATCAAAGCCGAGTACATCAGCGGCATATGGCTGCTCGATGCGCTCGTCGATAATTGAGTCGGACGCGCTTTGCAGGCGGCCAATTGTCAGGACTTCTTCAATCACCGGTGCTTGAATACGGGGTGTCGAAGACAATTCACCGGCGTCAGAGGATTGTGCAACAGCCTGTTGGCCACTGTACAACGCGACGGACGCTGCCATTATCGCCAGGCTTATCTGGCGTCGCTTGGAAGTCATTGTGCGCATGTTAAAAACCCATTCAGGCGGTTTTCTATTCGATTGGAGTTCGGTTCGCCAACGTGAAATGCAATAAAGGAAATGCGATTAACGTCAGCGTGATGAGACAGACCTTGCGGCCTTATCGCAACAAGGCGCCCAAGAAAGGCGCCTCGCCGCTTAGCTTTGGACGTTAAACTTAGTTGTCCAAACCAACAGTCCAACCGGCTACCCAGTCGTCGGAACCAACGGCACCAATGAAGTCAACCGCTTCAAAAAAGGTGCTGGAACCTGAGTCACCCAAAGCAGGAGCTGCTCCAGCGTCAAACTCATTTAACAGCATGGTTACGTCGTAAACAGGCACGTCAATCACGTTGCTGTTGCCGTCCATCATATTAGCCGCGGTCATGTAAGCGCGTGGGTTACTGTCCAAACCTTCAATAACAACCGCTGGCAATGCGCCGACAGTGTTCTCATCAAAGATGTAGTTGTCGGTGTTCTCACCCGAAGCCAACCAAGCATCAATATCGAAAGCGCCATTGGCAGGGTCAACACCCGCTTTAGTCGCCTCAGTACATGCGATAACAGTGCTCTTCACCACTGACCAGCCACCGGTAGCGGCAAAAATGGTTTGTGGGCCTTCTGAGTCATCCAGCTCAAGACACTCATTAGACTCCATACCCGAAGCGTTTGAAGTAACGATTGAGTTGTAAAGCTCGAAGTGCGCACCTTCGCGGAACAGAGGACCTTCTGAGCTACCTTTTGAAGATGGATCGGTGCCGTCACCTTCATCCACGTTAGAGGTGATACAAGTCAGGTTAGAAATACGACCTTTAGTGAAAGGCTCCAGGTCATCGGCACGACCTTCACCGGTGTTGTCTGCCTCAACACAACGATTCGAACCAGAAGTGTGAGTAACCAGTGCGAACTGGATGTTACCCACCCAACCTTCAGAGAAGTCGATAGAGTCGTCACCAACGTTAACCGCAACAATGTTTTTCAGGTCAACCGCACCACCGAACATTTCAAAACCATCATCCTGAGTGGTGTAAGTTTGCACGTACTCGATAGTAGTGCCAGAACCTACACCGTTCAGGGTCAAACCGTTCAACTCGCTGCCATCAACCACTTCGAAACCAGCGTGCTTGATTTGAACGTAACGAAGAATACCGCTGCTTTCTGCGTTGTTGTTGCCGCCGTAAGTTGCTGGGCGACCCTCTGCAGTAATGTGACAGTTGTGTACGTTGTTGTCAGTCGCTGCGCGCTGCTCGTCAGTACACTTATTGGTAATACCGTTACCGTTAATTTGAACACCACCCCAAAGGCCGCGATCAGACTCAGTGCCAGCGCCATCACGCAGATCCGCTACGGCAGAGAAAATAATCGGAGCATCGGCAGTACCTTCAGCCAAAATAGAAGAGCCGCGAGCAACACGAACATAGTCGGTAGAGGCGGAGAAAGCGATCAAAGAACCGGCTTCAACCGACAGTACCGGACCTTCTCCTTCCTGAGGAATACGAACACCGGTAGCCGCTTCACTGGCGTCAACATCTTCGCCTACCCACAGGCTGTCCTGGAAAATATGGATGCCGCCGTTTTCCAGAGCAGGAATGTTCAAGTCAACAGTTAAAGGGTTTATATCGCTTACGAATGCAGCGCTATAAGTACAGCTGCCATTGGCGTAGCTACCTTCGCGGGTCTGACCGTTTTCGGTGTAAGACGCGCATGGGTTTTCGTCAACGGGAGTGCCACCGCCGTCACCGGCTTCGTTGGTAACATTGTTTGTGGTGTTGTTTGAATCGATAACATTGCTCGAAGGATTCAGGTTAATGTCACCACCACCACAGGCAACCAGCATGGCAGCCAAAGTGTTTACGCTAATGAGGGTCTTGATCTTCATAAGTTCCAACTCTCCCGGAATGGATAGTTTGCAAAAAAATTTTAAGGCCGCAGGCCTAACCTGCGGCCAATAATCCGTAGCACTTCTGCGTGCCCAGTCCATGGCTGACTGATTTCTCGGCGCTTGCCTAAAACAAGCTCAGTGCTCATGTGGCGCCTATACTTGATTAGATTTATGAAATTTGCGTGACAAGTATGTGAAGGTTTTATTTCAGATCGTTTTTTGATCAGACCTTGCGCCGGTGTAATTGGGCCACACCGTAAGCGGGTACCAACATTTCAATTTGTGACGATCTTCTTGCAGTGGCGTTAAGCAGTGGAACTTTCCCAACTAGGTGCATACTGTTCCCAAAATACGTTGACACATATGGATATCCGTATATTAGAATGCTCATTTTTACAATTAGCACCACGAGGACGACTCACAAGAGATCACTATGGATCACAGCCAGTTTTTTAAGTGTTTGGCCGATGACACGCGCCTGCAGTGTTTACTCCTTATGCAGCAGGCCGGAGAGCTGTGTGTTTGTGAGTTGACGCAGGCACTGCAACTGAGCCAACCCAAAGTGTCGCGGCACTTAGCGGTACTGCGCCAGTGTGGGCTCCTCGCCGATAGGCGCAAAGGCAAGTGGGTGTATTACAACCTCCACCCCAACTTGGCGGGCTGGATGCTCAACGTGCTCGACACCACCTTGCAGGATTATCGAAAAGGCAGTTCCGATTTTCAGCGGTCACTGCAGCTGCTGGCGAGCGGCGCAGGAAGGGTATGCACGTGAGCAACACCAGACACTTCAATACCACAACAGGAATATAAACGATGAAAGTAGGCATTAACGGCTTAGGGCGAATGGGAAAACTGGCATTGCGCGCAGCGTTCGATTGGGATGATTTCGAGATCATTGCCGTAAACGACCCCGCAGGGAGCGCCGAAACCTTCGCCCACCTTCTCAACTTCGACTCTGTTCACGGGCGCTGGCATCACGAGGCGACAGCCGAAGGCGACTCTATTGTGGTCGGTAGCAAGCGTATTCGCTGCACGCAAAACACCGATATTAGTGCAACGGATTGGTCCGACTGTGACCTGGTAATTGAAGCCAGCGGTAAAAACAATAATTGCGCTGCGCTGCGCTCTTATATTGAACAAGGCGTCAAACGCGTCGTCGTCAGTGCGCCGGTAAAAGAGGCCGGCGCGGTTAATATTGTAATGGGCGTTAACCAGCGAGAGTACCAGCCGGATACACACCGTATTGTTACCGCAGCCTCCTGCACCACCAACTGTTTGGCCCCCGTTGTCAAAGTAATTCACGAGTCATTAGGCATTGTGCACGGCGCCATCACCACCATCCATGATATTACCAACACGCAAACCATTATTGATGCGGCCCATAAAGATTTGCGCCGGGCCCGCTCCTGCGGCAGCAACTTAATACCAACCACCACCGGCTCTGCCACCGCCATTACCCATATTTTCCCAGAGCTAAAGGGCAAGCTAAACGGCCACGCCATACGCGTGCCTATTACCAACGCCTCTATTACCGACTGTGTTTTCGAGGTGGCACGCCCCACCACAGCCGAGGAGGTTAACGCGCTATTAAAAGAAGCCGCCGCGGGAGAGCTTAAAAATATTCTCGGCTATGAAGAGCGGCCGTTGGTCTCGTCTGATTACCGCACCGACCCACGCTCCAGCATTATCGACGCGCTATCCACCATGGTTGTCGATGGTACCCAGGTAAAAATTTACGCCTGGTACGACAACGAGTGGGGTTATGCCAATCGCCTGGCCGAGCTTGCGCGTTGGGTAGGCCAACAAGATTCGGCTCAATAGTGGTTCATAAAGCTATGCAAAAACTTGCCGCGCTGCCAGAGTCGGTTCGACAATATTTGTTGATTACCGCCAACTACTGGGTATTCACGCTTACCGACGGCGCTCTGCGCATGCTGGTGGTGCTACATTTCTATAAATTGGGCTATGCCGCGCTCGATATTGCCCTACTGTTTTTGTTTTATGAAATTTTTGGCGTGGTTACCAATCTGTTCGGAGGCTGGCTAGGCGCCCGCGTTGGCCTAAACCGCACCATGAATCTCGGCTTGCTGTTGCAGGTGCTGGCACTGGCCATGCTTTTAGTGCCCAGTGCGGCACTGACCTTAGCCTGGGTGATGGCCGCTCAGGCACTTTCCGGCATTGCCAAAGACTTAAACAAAATGAGCGCGAAAAGCGCCATAAAGCTGTTAGTGCCCAAAGGGGAAAACTCAGCGTTGTTTCGTTGGGTTGCATTGTTAACCGGCTCCAAAAATGCTTTGAAAGGCGCAGGCTTTTTTCTTGGTGGCGCCCTGTTAAGTGCCCTGCAATTTCAAGGCGCCGTCAGTGCAATGCTGCTGATGCTCGGCGCCGTCTGGCTACTGAGTATATTGACCTTAAAAAATGATCTCGGGCGTGGCACAAAAAAAAGCAAAATTACCGCTGTGTTTTCCAAAAGCCGAGCCATTAACGTACTCGCCGCGGCCCGCTTATGTTTATTTGCCGCCAGAGACGTGTGGTTTGTCGTGGCCCTGCCCGTGTATTTAGCGAGCAAGCTTGCCTGGCCACACTGGCAAGTGGGCAGCTTTTTAGCTGCCTGGATTATTGGCTATGGCGTAGTGCAAACGGTGGCGCCAAAGCTGTTCTACCGGTCAAGTCATTCCGGCCCGGGCGGTACAGCCGCGACCACCTGCGCTACCGTACTGACCCTGGTGACCGCAACTCTTGCGGCTGCCATGAGCATTGGCTTGCCACCTGCGGCCACACTCGTTATCGGACTGATGATATTTGGCGTAGCCTTCGCCGTTAATTCATCGCTGCACAGCTACCTTATTGTTAGCTACGCGCGGGACGATGGCGTCTCACTCGATGTCGGTTTTTACTACAGCGCTAATGCCGCCGGGCGATTGCTGGGCACAGTGCTTTCCGGCTGGCTATTTCAAGCTTACGGCCTGATACCTTGCCTGTGGGTATCGGCGGGGCTGCTTGTCAGCGCAGCGCTGTTATCATTAGCACTTCCCAAGACTATAGACCCGGCCTAGCAGGCTGCTGAAAAACCCCATGCATGCTCAGCGTGGCCTGACGCGTGCAGATGTTGTGTCTTGTCTCGACGCACAGGGTGGTTCCCTTTGCTAGAGGCAAGGCGCAGCAGATGTGCGCTTCAGGTCACGCCCTGCG
>NZ_JAULRU010000372.1 GCF_030518155.1 Gilvimarinus gilvus
GGAATGTTCATGGCCAAACGCCAGCTCAATCGCCGCCAGAACTGGCGCATCGAAAAAATCCAGGGCGAGCGTGCTGCTCGCGCGGCCAAACGCGAGCAGCATGTGCTGCAGGAACTGGAAGGTGGCGACCTGGGGCCGGAACAACTTGGCCTGGTGATTGCCCACTTTGGCGTGCAGGTCGAGGTGGAGGCCCAGGATGGCGACGTTGCAGGCCAGGTGTTCCGCTGCCACTTGCGCGCCAACCTGCCAGCACTGGTCACTGGCGACCGCGTGGTATGGCGTGCAGGCAACCAGGGCATAGGCGTGATCGTGGCGCAGATGCCACGCAGCACCGAACTGTGCCGGCCAAACAACCATGGCCAGTTGAAACCGGTCGCAGCCAACGTCGACCTCATCGTGATCGTGTTTGCCCCGGCCCCGGAACCGCACCCGAACCTGATCGACCGTTACCTGGTCGCTGCCGAGCATGCAGGCCTGCG
>NZ_JAULRU010000373.1 GCF_030518155.1 Gilvimarinus gilvus
TTAGTCGAGGATTTTGGCAACTACGCCAGCACCAACAGTACGACCACCTTCGCGAACCGCGAAGCGCAGACCGTCTTCCATCGCAATCGGAGCGATCAAAGTAACAGTCATTTGTACGTTGTCACCAGGCATTACCATTTCTACCCCGTCCGGAAGCTCACAAGCACCGGTTACGTCCGTAGTACGGAAGTAGAACTGTGGACGGTAACCTTTAAAGAATGGCGTGTGACGACCACCTTCTTCTTTGCTCAGTACGTATACTTCGCCTTCGAATTTGGTGTGTGGAGTCACAGAACCTGGCTTGGCCAGAACCTGACCACGCTCAATCTCGTCGCGCTTAGTACCGCGCAGCAGAACACCAACGTTCTCGCCCGCACGGCCTTCGTCCAGCATCTTGCGGAACATCTCAACACCGGTACAAGTAGTCTTGGTGGTGTCTTTGATGCCGATGATTTCGATTTCTTCACCAACGGTCACAATACCGCGCTCAACACGACCGGTTACAACGGTACCGCGACCAGAGATTGAGAACACGTCTTCTACTGGCATCAGGAACGGCTGATCAATCGCACGCTCTGGCTCTGGGATGTAAGAATCCAGAGTTTCTACCAGCTTCTTAACAGCGGTAGTACCCAGCTCGTTGTCGTCTTCACCGTTCAGAGCCATCAGGGCAGAACCCGGGATGATCGGAGTGTCGTCGCCTGGGAAGTCGTAGTCAGACAGCAGCTCACGCAGCTCCATCTCAACCAGCTCCAGCATTTCGTCGTACTCTTCAGTACCAACGCCGCCACAGTCTTCAGCCAGCAGGTCGGCTTTGTTCAGGAATACTACGATGTAAGGTACACCCACCTGACGTGACAGCAGGATGTGCTCACGGGTTTGTGGCATAGGACCGTCGGTCGCACCACAGACCAGAATCGCACCGTCCATTTGCGCGGCACCGGTGATCATGTTTTTAACGTAGTCGGCGTGACCCGGGCAATCCACGTGAGCGTAGTGACGATCAGGTGAATCGTACTCAACGTGAGAGGTCGCGATGGTGATACCGCGCTCACGCTCTTCTGGTGCGTTATCAATACCGTCAAAGGCAACAGCTGCGCCGCCCCAAACTTCTGCACACACGCGGGTCAAAGCCGCTGTCAGAGTGGTTTTACCGTGGTCAACGTGACCGATGGTGCCCACATTGACGTGGGGCTT
>NZ_JAULRU010000374.1 GCF_030518155.1 Gilvimarinus gilvus
TAGCCCATCGGTTTATCGCTGTTGACGACCTGCTCTGACACAATCAGCGGCATGACTTCCTCGCCCAATCTCGACCAGATGACACCGGAACAGCTGCGCGGCTTGGCCGAACAGGCTATGCAGTTGCTGTCCCAGGTCGACTCCATGAGCCAGAAAATCCAACGCCTCGAAACGGTCAACGAGCAACTGGCTCATGAAATCGCCATCCTCAAGCGACACAAGTTCGCCAAGCGCAGCGAGCAACTGAGCCCCGACCAAGGCAGTCTGCTTGTTGATCTGCTCGATACCGATATCGCAGCTATCGAAGCCGAGCTGAAGGCAGCCAATCCGCCGGCCGCACCGGCCGAGCCACGTCA
>NZ_JAULRU010000375.1 GCF_030518155.1 Gilvimarinus gilvus
ATAAACTATCTGGCTAAGAAATAGTAAAAGCCGCGATTGCGGCTTTTACTATTAATATTGAGCGAGGTGCAGCTAGAAATATCACCCTGGAGATTTCTTTAAAGCGTTATATCTTTTTAAAGAGTGCCGACCTATTTTGCTCTTCAGCACCATCTGCAGCAGTAACGAAACGTTCCATATGGATATCACGCTCAAACAATCGCCCTTGCATCAGCGTCGTAATAGCGGCATCAATCATCGGCGGAGGGCCACAAAGATAGGCTTTATTACCATCAAAACGGCCATTAAAATGCGCGTTAGCTGCT
>NZ_JAULRU010000376.1 GCF_030518155.1 Gilvimarinus gilvus
AGACACCACGATCATGAACTTCCGGCACTTGCTGGAGAAGCATCAGCTCGCACCGGCAATCCTTGCGGTCATCAATGGTTATCTGCAGGAAAAAGGCCTGTCGCTGCGCCAAGGCACCATCGTCGATGCCACCATTATTCATGCCCCCAGCTCGACCAAAAATAAAGAAGGCAAGCGTGATCCCGAGATGCACCAGACCAAGAAAGGCGGTCAGTATTTCTTCGGGATGAAGGCGCACATCGGTGCCGATGTCGAGTCCGGCCTGGTGCATCACGTCCATGGCACCGCTGCCAATGTGGCCGATGTCACGCAGGTGGCTGAACTGCTGCATGGCGAAGAAAACGCCGTGTATGCAGATGCCGGTTACACCGGTGTCGAAAGGCGCGAAGAGCATGAAAATCGGGGGGTGATCTGGCAGATTGCAGCGCGTCGCAGCACCTATTCCAAGCTGAACCAGCGCAGCGTACTGTACAAAGCCAAGCGCAAGATCGAGTTCTGCAAGGCTCAGACACGGGCCAAGGTCGAGCATCCGTTTCGCGTGATCAAGCGGCAGTTTGGTTACGTGAAAGTACGTTTTCGTGGGCTG
>NZ_JAULRU010000377.1 GCF_030518155.1 Gilvimarinus gilvus
CTCAGCGGTAGCGGCGAGCCAGGCGCCAGCGTGCAGGTGCGCAATGCCGCGGGCACCCTGCTGGGCAGCGCTCAGGTCAACGACGACGGCACGTTCAGCGTGACCCTGACCCCAGCACAGGCCAATGGCGAAGTGCTGGACATTCGCCTGGTGGATGCTGCCGGCAACATTTCCTCGCCACTGCAGTACCAGGCGCCAGACACCACTGCCCCGGCGCAGGTCAGCGATATCGTGGTCGGCGCCGATGGCCTGGCCTTGAGCGGGCGTGGCGAAGCCGGCGCTACCGTGCAGGTGCGCGACGCCAACGGCACCCTGATCGGCAGCGGCGTGGTGACCGCGAACGGCACCTTCCTGCTCGACCTCGACCCGCCCGCGTTGCCGGGTGAACGCCTGAGCCTGGTCCAGACCGACCCGAGCGGCAACGCCTCGCTGGCCCTGGACTATGACGTGCCGCTGGTAACCGTACCGCTCAGCCCAAGCGACCTGGTGGTTGCCGAAGACGGTACCAGCGTCAGTGGCTC
>NZ_JAULRU010000437.1 GCF_030518155.1 Gilvimarinus gilvus
AAAACGTTGGGTTTTTGGTTGGGTGCAAAAGAATTTCAAAGGAAAGAAGAATGCTGATTTGTGGAAAAGATTTTTAGAAGTTTATAAAATTCATCGTGTAAAATTTCAATGGATAAAAGGTCATGCTGGACATCATTGGAACGAAGAAGCTGATAAATTAGCGGTTGCGGCAGCAAATAAACCAGAAAATTTTAAGATAGATTCTTACTTCGAAATTCATCAAAACGAAGAATAATTTTCTACTTTTGTGAGGCAGAGAGAAAAATGAAAATGAAGACGTTGTGGAGATTTCTCCTACTACTTTTAATTACAATTTACAGTTGTTCACCTAAAAAAGAAAAAGGTGAACTTGTCTACTTTAGTGGACGAATT
>NZ_JAULRU010000378.1 GCF_030518155.1 Gilvimarinus gilvus
AGCAGATGCGCGACAAAGCAGAAGTCGTGCTGAACCAGGCGGAGAAGGCCCCGGTCGGCGAGCGGCATGTGCACATGAAGGCGCATATGAACATGCTCGAAGACATCATGAGCCAGCTGCACAACGAGCATCCCGCGCCGAACATGTCTGCCGAAGAGCATCTGGCCTGGATGGAAAAGCATGACAAGTTGGTAGACGACGTACTGGGTCAAATGATTCGAGAGCACAAGTTGATGATGGCCGATAAGGAATGCCATCAGTAAAGATTTCCCCCATCTTCCAGGCCTTTCGTGATTGCTCCTTTGGCCTAGCGGCGCCTCT
>NZ_JAULRU010000379.1 GCF_030518155.1 Gilvimarinus gilvus
CAAACGCTCGTCACCCAGCGACCAGCACAGCTGGCCGCGCTTGACGAAGCAGACTGCTATCGCAGTCAAAGCGCTCCGTGAAGCCCCCATGTGAAAGCGTGCCACTATGCAAGCCTTCGTCTATAAACCCTAAAAAATACCCATAGAAGTGGCGAAGATGAGCGTCTTTAAAATACCAAAGAGCTATATTTTTGTTCACCGTTCACCGTTCACCGTTCACCGTTCACCGTTCACCGATTCCAATATCCCAGCACCACCAGCACACATACTTTTTCCGACATCCGACATCCGACATCCGACATCCGACATCCGACATCCGACATCCGACATCCGACATCCGACATCCATTCAACACTCCTTAAACAATCTTTAATAACTGCTTAAGGTTAAATTGACATTATCCTGTTATAGTGAGCCAAATTTCATTTGTACTTTTTAATTCCATATGTGAAAAGTTTGTTTTAGGCTACAATTCAAACCGGATTACCTATATTAATAAGAGAGAGCCCATGTATCTGTTGAACTCAAGTGTCCGTTTATTCGCCCTAAGTACCACTTTTATGGCTGCAGCCTGTGTGGCCGCTGAAAAAGAACCCTGGCAATTGGCTCAGGAGACCGAGGTGTGGGAGCCGGTGCCCGCTCAGGTTTCGTTCAATAAGGCTGGGGTGCCCTCCGATGCGATTGTGCTGTTTGATGGCTCTGGTCTGGAGGCTTGGGAGTCTGCGAAGGACAGCAGTGCCGGACCTTGGAACATTAAAGGTGATGTATTGGAGACTAACCCTAAGACGGGCGATATTAGGACGCGTCAGGACTTTTGCGATGTTCAGTTACATATCGAGTGGCAGGCGCCACCAGAAGATCTGATGGAGGGGCCTGAGGGGCAGGGGCGTGGTAACAGTGGTGTCTTCTTTCAGGAGCGCTATGAAGTACAGGTATTGGATTCCCACGGCGGTGAGACTTATCCAAATGGTCAGGCCGGTTCGATCTACAAACAACATATACCCTTGGTAAATGCGACCAAGCCGCTGACACAGTGGAATGTCTACGACATTATATATCGGGCGCCTCGCTTTGACGAAAGTGGTGACCTGGTTTCCCCTGCATTTGTCACCGTGCTACACAATGGCGTGTTGGTACAAAACCACGCTGAAATTCAAGGGCCAACGTCATGGATTGGTCACCCTCCCTATGAAGCACACGGTTGTGCACCGTTGCGTCTGCAAGACCACGGCAATCCGACGAAATTTAAAAACATATGGGTGCGTGAGCTGTAGTTCCGCGTCGTTACTGAATATTGGTTCGAGAACATATTATGCGAAGAATACGTAAAGGCTTGCCGCTTTGGGTTGCGGTCTTGGGGTTAGCCAGTACTCCTTACGGTATAGCGGCTGACGCCGATGCCGATTTTTTCCAATACATTGCCGATAATGATCAGCTTGTGTCGGCGCAGTCGGTGAGCGTGAGCGGTGGTAAGATTTCCGCTGAGGGCGAAGGCAAGAATGTTGTACTCGTGGGCGACGATAAACCGTTGCTCTCGAATGTGTATTTGGGAGATACCTTGCTAAAGCTTGAGTATATGGTCGCTGATGGCACCGATGCTGGGGTTTACCTGCAGGGGCGCTACGAGATTGCGCTGGCGGATAAAGACGGTGACACCTCCCTTACTTACCAAGACGCAGGCGGTATTCAGCAGCGCTGGGATGGTTCGCAAAATAAGATGACTGGGGGCATCGCTCCCACGAGTGAGGTCGACGTTAAGCCCGGTACTTGGCACACTCTAGAGGTGCGTTTTCGCGCGCCGCGCTATGACGAGGCGTCAGCGAAGTCTGAAAATGCATTTATTCTCGACGCCAAAATTGACGGCAAAGTGGTTCAGAAAAATGTGTTGCTGGAAGGTTTTACCGCTGACCCTATTCAGGTCTGGGAAACGACATCGGGGCCGGCAATGTTACGGGTTCGCAGCGGCCAGGCCGCCGTGCGCAGCCTGCAGGTAAAACCTGCTGACTTTGATAAAATCGCTTTGCCAGGCGCGAGTGGTGGCGACACCAACGAAAGTGAGTTGATTGATTTTGCGGCATTAGGGGAAGACACATTTATGTCGCTGGGCTGCAAAGAATGCCATGCGGTGGCAGCGAATGACCCGAGCATGAAGACAGGCCCCAACTTGTATGGCCTGTTCAAAAAAACACCGCGGGATCGTGAAATTGTTGAGGCGGCCGAAAACCACAGATTTACCGTCAAGGCGGATTTTAGCTATTTGGAGCGCGCGGTGCGAAGCCCTGCCGCAGAACTGGCTATCCATGAAGGTGGCGATAAGGCTGGCGAGGCCTATTTACCCATTATGCCACCCTACATGAAGCAAACCTTAACTGACAAACAGCTCGACGCTATTGGTTTTTATCTGCAAACGCTGAACAATGCGTGGGAGCAGGGGCCGGCGGTGAAGCTAGTGGAGTCTTCCGGGCCTGAAAAATACGATCCTTTGTTGGATGACTTGCAATTTTTGGTTGATGATCGTGTGCGCATTCAGCGCGGGCCACTCGAAGGTGTATCGGCGCGCGCAGTTCACATCGGCCAGCCCAATGCCGTCAATTACAGCTTCGACCCGCGTATTTTGGGTATTGCTAAAGTGTGGCAGGGCGGCTTTCTGGATATGACCGGTGAGCTTACCAACCGCGGTGGCAGTGGCTTGAAAACGGGCTTCGAAACGCGTGAGATTGACTTGGGTGAGCTGGGTATTTTATTCGCGCCTCTCAATGCCTCGGGTGAACTCATAGATTTTTCATTCAAAGAGGCAGTATTTCAGGATACGTCAGCAATAAATGCAGGGCTCAACTCCGAGCTGGACCAGCAAGAGCTGATTGCCGCGCAGAATGCACAGTTCTTGGGTTATGCGCGTCCGTCTCGCAGTAAAACCGCAGCGCCGCATTTTCACTACCGCGTTGGCAAGAACAGTTTGGCTGTCACCACCGATATCGCAGACAACGGTAAGGTTAGCGTTACGGTAGGCGGCCAGCGAGGTCAGTCCCAGAGCTTTAAAATCAATACGCAGACACTAAGTTCGATATCTGTGTCTTCCGGCAAGCTGCAAGGCGATGTTTGGGTGCTGCCCGCTGGTAATGACGAAGCCCAATTGAGCGCATCTATTGCCCTGGCGACCAGTGCGTGGAAGCCGAAAGCTTCCGGGTTTAATCATCTGCGCCAGCCTCTCAAAGTGGTGGAGGCTACTGCTGATTTGCCGGCGGGCTACTCGATTGAGAGCTATCTGCCGCCACAGGATAATTACGGTCGCGATCAATTATTTGAAGCCTTGGGGCTCGCTCTTGCTCAAGATGGCACTGTAGTGGTGGCAACGCGTACGGCGGGAATTTGGCGTATTAAAGATGGCGAATGGCAGCTGTTTGCAGAGGGGCTGTTCGACAGCTTGGGTGTACAGATCGAGGACGAGCATGGTTTACAAATCGTGGTCGGCCAAAAAGCGGAATTGACCCGAATTACCGATACCGATGGCGATGGTATGGGGGATAAATTTGACACGCTCTACGATCAGCACAGTTATCACGGCAACTACCATACTTACGTGCACGGCCCCGCGCGGGCGGCCGATGGCGCTTATCACATCAATTTCAATCTGGCTCATACGGATGAAGCGGTCTACAAGGCTGATGGTCTTTATATGGGCTCGCAAGGCGGTTACAGCGGCTGGAATATTCGAGTCACTCCCGAGGGGGAGGGAAGCCTCTATGCCAGCGGTTTGCGCAGCCCCGCAGGGCTCGCGACCGGCCCGGATGGTCAGCTGTGGTATACCGAGAATCAGGGTGAGTTTGTAGGCACCTCCAAATTATTTACTATCGAAGAGGGTAAGTTCTACGGTCACCCAAGTGGCTTAGTGGATCTGCCCGGGATGACCCCAGAGTCCCCCGAAATTCAGTGGGAGCAAGTGGCCGATAGGCGCGAAGAGGCGGTTGTATTGTTTCCTCACAACATTGTTGCCAACGCGCCGGGCAATCCCATTTGGGATACTACCGAGGGCGCGTTTGGCCCCTTTGCCGGGCAAATGTTGGTGGGTGATCAGACGCAGTCAAACTTGCTGCGAGTGGTTACCGAAAAAGTTGGTGAACACCATCAGGGCGTTGTTATTCCGTTTATGTCGGGCTTGGCTTCTGGCGTGATGCGCGGCGTATTTATGCCCGATGGCAGCTTGCTAGTGGGCCAAACCGGACGCGGTTGGCAGGCCAAAGGCGGCCATGTTGCGAGCTTGCAACGTATCCGTTGGGACGGGACAACCGTAGCGGCGGCGATTGCTACAGTCGAGGCGACATCGGATGGTTTCCTCGTCCGTCTGACTCAGCCCGCAGCGACTGACAGCCTTGCTGATCTGGTGAGTGTTCGCTCCTGGACATATCGCGATGCGCCCGATTATGGCTCGCCCGAAATGGCGGAGCGCGACGAGCTTGTTGCGAAGGTAACTCGGCTTGATGGAGGGAAAGCCCTGCAGGTACAGCTAGCGGATATCAGTGTGCCAGATGTGCATCCGCAGCAGACGGCGAGAGTTTATGAGGTCACGCTGGGGCAGGGCGTGGTGGATTCGAATACCCCCCCGCTCAAGGCTTACTATTCGCTGTATCGCTTTGCCAGGTAGCGCAGTGGCGCTCATTTGCATAAACAACGCCGGGCCCTGCCCGGCGTTGTGGTTTTACGGGCTATAGTAAACCTTGTGTCGCAGAATCTTTGCATTCTGCGCACCAACAGATATATCATATAGTCATAATGACTAAATAGTGCTGGTATGGGGTGCGTAAGCTGTAGCACAATACGCCATTCTAGTATGCTAGATGGGCCATTGTAGGTGTGCGGGTTAAAGCGGCGCCGGTCAGAGCGCCGATAACAATAAAACAACAGAAGATAACGATATGAATGTACGCGTCGAAAAAATTTCGGTGATGGAAAAGGTCGGCTACAGCCTGGGTGATCTGGCTGCCAATCTTATATTTCAAACTCTGGTAACGTTTATCGCGTTTTTCTATACCGATGTATACGGTCTGCCGCCTGCACAGGCGTCGATGGTCACCGGTGTCTGCGGTATTCTCGGCGGGGTTATCTTTGCGCCCGTTGTTGGGGTGCTGGCAGATCGCACCAATACTCGTTGGGGTAAGTTCCGGCCCTGGGTTTTATTTACCTCTATACCTTTTGGCCTGGGCGCTTTGCTCTCGTTTACCACGCCTGACCTGGACCCTTCAGGTAAGCTCATTTACGCGTTTGTCACCTACCTGGCGTTGATGATGTTGTACTCGGCGAATAATTTGCCTTACTCAGCGTTGAGTGGCGTTATTACCGGTAATATGGGCGAGCGCGTTAGTTTGTCTTCGTACCGTTTTGTCGCGGTCATGGTTGCCCAGTTTATTATTCAGGTACTGCTGCTGCCGCTGGTGCTGATTCTCGGTGATGGAGACAAAGCAGAAGGCTTTAAGCAGGTAATGACAATATTTGCGGTCATCGGTGTGGTGTGTTTTATCATCACCTTCCTCACGACTAAGGAGCGCGTAACACCGAACGTAGAGCAGAAATCGACAATCAAAGAAGACCTTGGTGATCTTTTTAAAAATATCCCCTGGGTCATCATGCTGCTTGCAACCATTCTGGTCTTTATGATGTTGTCGCTTAAAAGCGGCACATTAATTTATTACTTTGAGAACTATTTAAATGAGGCCGAGCTGGCTCGTTTCCTTGATGAATCCGGTTTTAACGGATTTATCGCGAGCCTTAACGCTGGCTTACAGAACGTTGGGCTAACAAAATTCCGTTGGCCAGAAGATGCTCCCACCTCGGCGTTTAGTTTGTTCAATGGCATTGGCATTATATTAATGATCATTGGTATTGGCTTCTCAAAACCCTTAACTAATCGCTTTGGCAAGCGCAATGTGTTCGGTTGGGCGCTGGCCGTGTCCATGCTGTTTATATTGGTTTTGTACTTCCTATCCCCCGAGTCAATTGGTTTGGTATTCCTGTCGCAAGTTCTGCATGGCTTCTCCTACGGCATTACCATTCCTCTGTTATGGGCAATGATTGCGGATGTGGCGGATTATTCCGAGTGGAAAAACAACCGGCGCGCCACCGGTATTATATTTTCGGCCATGATTTTGGGATTAAAGCTGGGCTTGACCTTGGGCGGCTCTTTGGTGTCTGCACTATTGGCTGTATACGGTTATCAAGCGGCAACTGCTGTGCAAAGCCAAGAGACCATAGACGGTATTTTGCTGGCGGTCAGTCTGTTTGCGTCTCTGCCGGGCTTTTTGGCGGCCGGGCTTTTGGTCTTCTACAAGATCGATAAAAATATGGAGCAGCAAATTGAGAGTGACTTGGATGGTCGGCGCAATGAGGCCATTGAAGCTCCCGGCATTTAGCGGATAGCTTAGGTAAAAACAGTAATAGCGGTACTCAATGTTGGTACCGCGTTTAAATTGAGAGTTTATGCATGTCTGATGAACAATACCAACAGCTCGATTTTGACGAGCTAAATGCGAGGGCATTGTCAAAGCCACTGGTGGATCACGTATACACCGCTGACCCTTCAGCGCACGTGTTTGACGGCAAGTTATATATTTATCCGTCCCACGATATCGAAGGTGGAGTGCCTTTTAATGACAATGGCGATCACTTTTGCATGGAGGACTATCACGTCTACTCTATGGATTCGGTCGAGAGTAAGGCGGTCGATCATGGTGTTGCCTTGCACGTGAAAGATGTGCCCTGGGCCGAACGACAAATGTGGGCGCCAGATGCCGCGCGCAAAGGCGACAAGTACTATCTCTATTTTCCGGCAAAAAAAGCCGACGGGATTTTTCAGATTGGCGTTGCCGTTGGCGACAGTCCCGTCGGGCCGTTTGTAGCTGAGCCAGAAGCTATTGCGGGCAGCTACTCAATCGATCCGGCGGTATTTGAGGATGGTGATGGCTCTCACTACATGTACTTTGGTGGTCTGTGGGGCGGGCAGCTGCAAAAGTATCGCGGTAATCAGTATGGCGAAGCCAGTGAAGAGCCGGCAGATGATGAGCCGGCGTTAGGCCCGATTGTGGCCAAGCTCTCCGAAGATATGAAGGCGTTTGCGGAGGAGCCTAGAGAAATTCAGATCCTCGATGAAAATGGCGAGCTCCTGAAGGCTGGTGATCACGACCGCCGTTACTTTGAAGGCCCGTGGATGCATAAGTACCAAGGGAAGTATTACTTTTCTTACTCAACGGGCGATACCCACTATCTGTGTTATGCCACAGGCGATACTCCTTATGGCCCATTCACGTATCAGGGGCGGATTCTTAATCCCGTCGTTGGCTGGACAACGCACCACTCTATTTGTGAGTTTGAAGGCAAGTGGTATTTGTTTTATCACGACTCCTCTTTGTCAAAAGGGACGACGCACCTACGCTGCGTCAAAATGGCGGAGATTCAATATGACGCCGACGGTAAAATCGTAACGCTTGATCCCTATCCCGGTTAGCTTGACTCCTCAGTGCCCGGTTTTGCCGGGCTTTTTTCTTTTCAGACGCTGGTAGTTTTTTCGCGCCCTGTGCTCGGGTGCTGGATTTTATGGCGTAGTTTTGTAACTATGCCAGCTTTCACTGGCTGTTATTGTCTATGAGCGTAACCCCTCCGGGCTTGTCTATTGATCTTTCTGCGCTGGTTGCCAACTGGCGCGCGCTTGCCGAGCTGTCGGCTCCTGCGGTGACCTCTGCGGTGGTGAAGGCTGATGCTTATGGCTTGGGTGTGGAGCCGGTCGCAAAAGCTCTGCACAGCGCCGGTTGTCGGCATTATTTTGTAGCGACGCTGGACGAGGCAAGACAGCTTGCTCATTGCCTCGACTCCGATATCAGGTGTTATGTATTGGGCGGCGCCCCCCTGGGGCTTGAGCGCGAGTGTGCGAGCCTGGGCGTTACCCCCGTTTTATGCTCGCTGAGTGCGATTCGCCGCTGGCGAGCAGCCGGTCTTGCGGGGCGCGATTGCGCTGTAAAAATTGATACCGGAATGAGTCGGCAGGGGCTTGGTCTCGCCGAGTTGGATGACTTGCTCGCAGCGCCCGCCCTGCTGCGTGAGCTCAACCCGAGTCTTGTGATGAGTCATCTAGCGTGCGCCGATGAGCCTCATCATCCGCAGAATTCAAGGCAGTTGGCCGAATTTCGCGCGCGGGAAGCCGCTCTGCGTCAAGTGTTACCGAATTGCCGGCTCAGTCTTGCCAATTCTTGTGGCATTTACCTGGGTAAAGAGTATCACTTTGATTTGGTGCGCCCGGGCGCCGCGCTGTATGGCTTCCAGCCTCCGCAAAATGAGATGGCGCCGGCCGAGTCAATTCGCCCGGTGCTGACTCTGGCGCTGCCAACGTTGCAATTTAAGCGACTTGAGGTGGATAGCTCAGTGGGGTATGGGGCAACCTACAATAAACCACAGGGAGCCATTTTGGCTGTTTGCGCCGGCGGCTATGCTGATGGGGTGCATAATATTTTGCAGTCTCAGGGGGTTGGTGAGCTGTCAGGGGTTGAGGTTCCTGTGGCGGGGCGAATCTCGATGGATATCACCACCTTTGATGTGACCGCTGTTCCGAACGTTGAGCAGTGGCTCGATAGCGTCGACTCTCTGCCTGCCATCCAAATCATAAACCGCTCGCTGACATTGAATCGTTTGACTCAGGAGCGTCATCTGTTGGGTTACGAGCTTTTGACCACTTTGCGTGGTTCGCGCTGTCCGCGCGTGTATCGGGGAGAGGTATGACGGACTCGGTAATGCTTACTTTGTTGCACCTGCTCAGAGATGGTGAGTTCCACTCCGGGGAGGAGCTGGGCGAAGCCCTCGCCGTCAGCCGCACCGCTGTGTGGAAGCAGTTACAGAAGCTCGGTGAGCTGGGGCTTGAGTGTGAAAGTGTGCGGGGGCGAGGGTATCGATTGTCAGCACCGCTAGAGTTGTTGAATGCTTCACGTATTGCGGATCTTGCGGGTGTTGACCCGACCCTAATTCAGTTGGAGGTGGTAACGGATTCGACCAACGCGCAGTTGCTGTCGCGTTCCAGCACGTTGCGCTCGGGCAGTTTTTGCATTGCCGAGCAGCAGACCGCGGGCAGGGGGCGACGCGGTCGCCAATGGATTAGCCCGTTTGGCAGTAACTTGTACTTGTCCGGGGTGTGGCAATTCGAAGGCGGGGCGGCGCGACTTGAAGGCCTGAGTCTGGCCGTGGGTGTTTGTATTGCTCAGGTGTTGGAGTCATTCGGTTTTCGTGGAGTGCAATTAAAGTGGCCCAATGATGTGCTGGTGGACGGGCGCAAGCTGGCGGGTATATTGCTCGAAATGTCGGGGGACCCGGCGGGTGTTTGTCAGGTTGTGGTCGGAGTGGGGGTGAATGTTCGCATGCCCAGTTGTGCCGCTCAATCTATCGATCAGCCATGGACGGATTTGGCGAGTATGTCGAGCGAGCAGGGGCTAGAGTCGGTCGGGCGCAATGAGATGGTTGCCAGTCTTGTGGATGCATTGTCCCGCTTAATGGTTGAGTTCGAGCGGGTGGGGTTTGCCCGGTGGCGGGCGGCGTGGCTCGAGCGCGCCGCCTTTATGGGGCAGGCGGTGAGCCTACAAACTGCCAATAGCGAAATTCGGGGTGAGCTGATTGGGGTTGATGGCAGTGGGGCTCTCACGCTCAGAGTTGGTGGTGAGGAGCGTCTTTTTTACGGTGGCGAGGTCAGCGTGAGAGCTGTGTCATGAATTTACTGATTGATATGGGGAATAGTCGCGTAAAATGGCGCCTTAGGCAGAGTAACTTGCAGCTGGCTGCGGGTGGCGCGGAGTATGCTGAGGGTTGGCAGTGGCTGGTTGAAATCAGTGCGGTTCACCAGGTGGAGCATGTTTGGGTTGCCAGTGTGGCCGGCACCGAGCGCGAGGGCTCACTCAATGCTGCTCTCGCAGAGCTGCAAATACCTGCGGCGCGCTACGCCAAGCCTGCGCCCGATGCCGGTGGGGTGCGGTGCGGTTACGCAGATTGCCAGACGCTTGGTGTCGACCGCTGGCTGGCTATGGTTGCAGCCCGTTCGTTGATTGATGGGGCCGTTGTGGTGGTGGATAGCGGCAGCGCGATAACCGCCGACGTGGTTACGGATGCCGGGGATCATCTGGGAGGTTGGATTGGGCCGGGCGTGCATTTGATGCGGCGATCTCTGGCGGGCAAGTCGGGCGTTTTGGCCGCGGCGCTCGCGAAGCCCTATTGCGCCTCATGCGCACCGGGGGTGACGACACAGTCGGCCATTGACAGCGCGATAACCGTTATGGGGTGTGGCTTGATTGATGCCGCCTTGAGGCGGGCAGGGAATTGCACGTTAATACTAAGCGGCGGCGATGCTTCTGTTTGGCAAGAATTCTATCCAGAGGCTCGGCTGGAAGCGGAATTGGTATTTATTGGACTGGAACACTATTTCGCTGCTCCGTAAGGTGTGGCTACAGAGGCTGATATGAGATTAATCTTTTTTGCTCTTTTAGGCGTGAATGTGGCAGCGCTTGTGTTGCAGTTGACCGTTTGGTCTGTGCCAGAGCGAGAGGTGTCTGTATCGAATGTTGCCAGAGGTGGTGAAAAGTTGAGATTACTGTCTGAGCTTGAAGGGAGTCGCTTGTCGGCATCTCGCGCCAGTGCGGCGGCGCCTTTACCGGCTGCAGAGTCTGGTTTGTGTCATACCGTGGGGCCGTTTCCGCGCCTGTTGAGTGCTGAATACTTTGTCGAAGCGCTGCAGGCGCTAGATGTTGTGGCGCGTGTCGATGAGCTTGAAGTTCCGGAAGGGGCTGGCTATTGGGTGCATTTGCCGCCGGAAGCGAGCAAGAAAGAAGCACTAAAGCGGCTGCGTGAGGTGCAGGCAAAACAAATTGACAGCTACCTCATTCCAAAGGGTGAGCTGGCCAATGGTATCTCTTTCGGTATGTTTACTCGCGCTGAGCTTGCTGCCGCGCGCCGAGATGATATGCGGTCGCTTGGTTATGATGCTGAAATTCGTGAAATAACACGAACTCGCAAAGAGGTCTGGGTGGTGTTGGGCGCGGGGCAGGCGCAAAAATTGAGCAGTGAGGCTTGGTTGGAATTACTGTCTCGGGAAAATAACGTGGAGAAACAACAAAATTACTGCTCAGGTGTTGCGTCTGAGTAAAAGTTTCACTAGAATCCCGCCTCCACGTTAAGACGTGGTCTGAGAAATGCTGGCGTAGCTCAGTTGGTAGAGCAGCTGACTTGTAATCAGCCGGTCGGGGGTTCGACTCCTCTCGCCAGCTCCATTTTCTCTAGATAGTTGCTGTAACTGAGTGAATTTCCTAGGAAATCCGGTTGACAGAAGCTGCTTTGGGCCGGACAATGCTCGGCTCATTCGCAGGGGTTCCCGAGTGGCCAAAGGGATCAGACTGTAAATCTGACGCGCAAGCTTCGGTGGTTCGAATCCACCCCCCTGCACCATTTTATATCACCGCATAGCGGTGGCGGCCAAAAAGTCGCTGCGGCTGGAAGCTCTCCGGTTTGTTGGAGCGGTTTCGCGGAGCAAGAACTCAGCGGGCATAGTTCAGTGGTAGAACGTCAGCCTTCCAAGCTGAATATGCGGGTTCGATTCCCGCTGCCCGCTCCAGTTACTGTGGTTTAAGGCTCTTGTAGCTCAGTTGGTAGAGCACACCCTTGGTAAGGGTGAGGTCGGCAGTTCAAATCTGCTCAAGAGCTCCATTTTCTGGCTGCGAAAGAAGTGCTTTCGCGGCTGTTTTTGTGTGTAAGTAAACGGCTTGTTTGATGGCTAGTTGAGGAGGCGCTCGCAATGGCGAAGGAAAAGTTCGAACGTAATAAGCCCCACGTCAATGTGGGCACCATCGGTCACGTTGACCACGGTAAAACCACTCTGACAGCGGCTTTGACCCGCGTGTGTGCAGAAGTTTGGGGCGGCGCAGCTGTTGCCTTTGACGGTATTGATAACGCACCAGAAGAG
>NZ_JAULRU010000380.1 GCF_030518155.1 Gilvimarinus gilvus
TGATGACAGTTTCGGGCGGCAATATCGTTTTCAGCGTTGCACTGTGGACACTCTTTAAAGCGAAAGCGAAAATCGCACTGAGTTTGTGTATCCGGAGTTGCGACAGAACTGTTTAACATAACAGTGCCCTGGCAGCGTCGCCCAAAATGCTCCAGAACATTACCCTCTTCGTCGGTCTTACCCCAAAAAATATTTGCAAATTCACAGGCTGGACAGAACACCTGAACCGGTACGCTGCTGCTGTCAGGCTTGGGTTGTCCGACTTCTGGAGCAAAAAGATCGAAGCCATTTCCAGCATAGTCCATTACCAGGCAGTCTTGTTTGTGCTCTGCCAGCCTGAGCCCACGGCCTACTATCTGCT
>NZ_JAULRU010000381.1 GCF_030518155.1 Gilvimarinus gilvus
GCAGGGTCGTTTTCTCGTTCTCTAGCTGCTGAACAATGATCAATACCAAGCCTGCGCTGAAGAACACGCTTTACTTGGGCCAGCCACAGGCCCTCCCTCTGTTCTTATGACTGGAATTGATCAATGTTCAAGAAAGCTGGCAAGACCTTGCTGGGTCTGGCTGTCGCTGCAAGCTGCATGCAAGCGCACGCCGCAGAAACCAAGAAAGTCGACGTACTGCTGGTCGGCGGCGGCATCATGAGCTCCACCCTGGCCGTGTGGCTGCACGAGCTGGAGCCAAGCTGGTCGATGGAAATGGTCGAGCGCCTGGACGGCGTGGCCGAAGAA
>NZ_JAULRU010000382.1 GCF_030518155.1 Gilvimarinus gilvus
TTCTTCAGCGCAGCCACCTCTTCGCTCAGGTTTTTGAGCTGCCCATCAAGCTTGCCACCGTCTACCTGGCCCGACTTCAACGCCGCCAGCTCGGCATTCACCGCCTTCAACTGCGCCTGCAGTTGGCCCTGCAATTCGGTCACAGCTTTCTGCTGCTCACGGGTATCGGCCAGCACCTGCTCCAGGCGCTTGCCCAGGTCGCCGGCCTGGCCAGCCACGCCTTGCTGCTGCTTGCTCTGCTCGGCCAGGCTGGCCTGCAACTGGCGGATCTGCAGCTTGAGCGCCTCGCTGCCGGTGTTGACCGACGATTCGCTGGCAGCGACCTTGCCACTGATTGCCTGCAAGCGCCCCGCTGCATCCTCACTGATGCGGGCAAAGCTTTCCTGGGTG
>NZ_JAULRU010000383.1 GCF_030518155.1 Gilvimarinus gilvus
AGCACTGGAAAAGGACGGCCAGCTCGACTGGCAGAAGCTGTTCGCCAGCCAACCGGCCAAAGCCACGCCGAAAGAAAAGGCCGAACCGGCTGCCGCCGGCCCTGCGCCTGAGCCGCAATCGGCCAACGAACCGGCCAAGCCTTGGCAGGTATTGCTCAAGGACGTGCAACTGCGCAACTACCTGGTGCACCTGGCAGATCGCAGCCAGAAAGAACCGGTAGCGCTCGATGTCGGCCCGCTAAATGTCGACCTGCAAGGCTTCGACAGCCTCAACCAGGCCCCCTTTACCCTCAAGCTCGATACCGGCGTAGGCAAGCAAGGCAAGCTGCAGGCCGCCGGCCAGGTGAACCTGGCGCCCATCCAGGCCAAGCTCGACGTCAGCACCCGCGAC
>NZ_JAULRU010000384.1 GCF_030518155.1 Gilvimarinus gilvus
CAGCAGGACAGCACAAGGCCAGCGGCGAGCGCCAGGGGGCGTTTGAGCAGGGGGGGTTCTCCGGTTCAGTGGCGGGGAAAAGCGGCTGCAAGTCGCAAGTCGCAAGCTGCAAGCTGCAAGCTGCAAGCTGCAAGCTGCAAGCTGCAAGCTGCAAGCAAAAGCAAAAGCAAAAGCAAAAGCAAAAGCAAAAGCAAAAGCAAAAGCAAAAGCAAAAGCAAAAGCAAAAGCAGCCTGCATGTGGCTTTTGCTTTTGCTTTTGCTTGAAGCTTGAAGCTTGAAGCTTGAAGCTGGCCCAAGGAATTATAAGAGGCACAGGCGCAAAGGCCAGCTTTGCTACAATCGCGCAACAAATTGACCTGCTGAGGTACGTATGAGCGAGCCGATTCGCCTGACCCAGTACAGCCACGGTGCCGGCTGTGGCTGCAAGATTTCCCCCAAGGTGC
>NZ_JAULRU010000385.1 GCF_030518155.1 Gilvimarinus gilvus
CAGATACTGCTTGGGGCGGTCGGCAGCCATGCGGGCGCCTACGCCCGCCGCTGGAATCACGGCCCAGAAGGCCGGTAAGGTATCGATCATTTCTGTGGCAACTGGAAGAGGGTTTCACCCTCCTTGACCATCCCCAATTCATGGCGAGCCCGCTCTTCAACGGTCTCCATGCCTTTTTTCAGCTCCAGCACTTCAGCATCGAGCACGCGATTACGCTCCAGCAGGCGCTCGTTTTCGGCGTGCTGTTCAGCAATCTGCTGCTTCAGCTCGGTCACTTGCGCCAGGCTGCCATTGCCGACCCACAGAC
>NZ_JAULRU010000386.1 GCF_030518155.1 Gilvimarinus gilvus
GGCACGCCGGCAGCTTCCAGGCCGTGGATACGGATCGAGCCGCTGCTTGGCTGCTCGAAGCCGGCGATCAGGCGCAGGCAGGTGGTCTTGCCGGAGCCGGACGGGCCGAGCATGGAGAAGAACTCCCCATCGCTGATGTCGATGCTGACCTGGTCTACGGCCTTGACCTCGCCGAAGCTACGGGAAACCTGGGTGAACTGGACGGCTAGGGGCATACGCGGTTCTCTGTTGTTCTTGTCTTGCCTGTATCGGCCCTGTCCCCGGCAAGCCGGCCCCACAGGGATCACACCACAGGGCCGGAACAGGCGGAGAAACCCTCAGCGCCCACCCATGATGGCAATGTAATCTTGAGTCCAGCGGCTGTAGGGCACGAACTTGCCACCCTGGGCCTGCGGGGTTTTCCAGAAGGCGATCTTGTCGAAGTTGTCGAAGCCGTTGGTC
>NZ_JAULRU010000387.1 GCF_030518155.1 Gilvimarinus gilvus
GTACCGGATGCCCACGACCCGGCCAAACGCCACGCGCCGTCGATGCTCACGTCCGACCTGGCGCTGCGCTTCGACCCGGTCTATGGGCCTATCGCCAAGCGCTTCAAGGACAACCCTGAGCAACTGGCAGATGCTTTCGCCCGCGCCTGGTACAAGCTGATCCACCGCGACATGGGCCCGCTGGCGCGCTACTTGGGCCCGGAAATGCCCAATGAAGAGCTGCTGTGGCAAGACCCGATCCCGCCAGTCGACCACCCGCTGGCGGGCGAGCAGGACATTTCCGCGCTCAAGGCCAAGGTGCTG
>NZ_JAULRU010000438.1 GCF_030518155.1 Gilvimarinus gilvus
AATTCGGAAGTGAACCCATGGTGCTTGCCGGGAATACGGTGTCGCTGCAACAAGCTGCGGCGAGTGTTAAGCAGAGTCATGGTGGGAAAGTTGTCAAAGCGGAAACACGGACTCGTGGGGGGCGACAAGTACATCACATTCGGCTGATCAATAATGGCCGGGTAAAGACCGTACTGATTGATGCAACCACGGGTCAGGAAGTTTCCCCTTAAGGGGTTAGCAATAGCGGCCCATCGGAATGGAGTAAGGAATGAAACTGCTGGTTATTGAAGATGATCTGGATCTGCGACGTCAGCTGGTGACAGCGCTGACCGATAGTGGTTATACAGTAGAAGAAGCGGAAGATGGTGAAGAGGGGCTCTATCTGGGAAATGAGTTTCCTTATGATCTGGCAATTGTTGATATCGGTTTACCTAAGCTATCCGGTGTCGAAGTGATACGCCGCTGGCGGGAAAATGATATTAATTTCCCTATTAT
>NZ_JAULRU010000388.1 GCF_030518155.1 Gilvimarinus gilvus
CGAAACAAAATCTAATGATTGCGCAATAGGACCTGGATCAGAAATACCAGAACTTTCGATAACCAAATAATCATATTTCCCTGATTGTGCTAACTTCTCGATTTCTACAATCAAATCCTCTCGTAATTCACAACAAACGCAACCATTACTCAATTCAACCAATTTTTCATCCGTTTGAATTAAATCATTTTCACGTGAAACCATTTGCGCATCAATATTTACCGCACCCATATCGTTTACGATAACTGCTACTTTTAGCCCTTTTTTGTTGTGTAATATATGATTAAGAAGTGTTGTTTTTCCGCTTCCAAGAAATCCAGAA
>NZ_JAULRU010000389.1 GCF_030518155.1 Gilvimarinus gilvus
GGCACCCAGGGCTACCGCGCCACGACCGTGCGCGACCTGTGCAGCGAGGCGAAACTCACCGATCGGTACTTCTACGAGTCCTTCGAGGGCACGGAAGAGCTGCTGTGCGCGGTGTACGTATCGATCATGGACGACCTGGAACAACGCCTGAACCAGCTCTACCAGGACCACGACCAGGTACACCACCACGCAGGCCGCAAGTTCCTCGCCACGTTTTTCGAGGCCATGCAGGACCCGCTGGTGGCGAAAATCGTATTGGTCGAAGTGCTCGGGGTAAGCCAACGCGTCGACAACCTCTACCAGCAGAACAACTTGCGCTTCTGCAACTTCCTGTTG
>NZ_JAULRU010000390.1 GCF_030518155.1 Gilvimarinus gilvus
ATCTGCGCGTATTCGTGGCTGTCCAGGCTGCTGACGTGCCGGTAGTTGAACCGCTTGAACAGCGACGGCAGGTACTTGCCGATGGTGTCGTTGATCAGGTTGCCGACTTGATAGCGGTCGCAGGCGGCCAGGTACTGGCAACCGCGCGCCAGGTAGTCGCGCATTGGTTCATTGATCACCGGCGAGAACGAACTCACCACGGCCTTCTTCACATACCGCGGCTGGTGCGCCAGTGCCAGTAGCGTGCTGGCACCGCCCCACGAGAACGACATCACGTGGTCGGCCTGGAAGTGATCGATCAGTTCAAGGAGGAT
>NZ_JAULRU010000391.1 GCF_030518155.1 Gilvimarinus gilvus
GACATCGACGTTGCCGCGGGCGTCACAGGCGGTAACCACCACACGCATGCCGGCCATGTTGGCGGTAGCGGGGTTGGTGCCGTGGGCAGAGGAGGGAATCAGGCAGATGTCACGGTGGCTTTCGCCACGGCTGCGGTGGTAGGCACGTATGGCCAGCAACCCGGCGTACTCGCCCTGCGAGCCGGCGTTGGGCTGCAGCGACACGGCATCATAGCCGGTAGCAGCGCACAACATTGCTTCCAGCTCGGTGGTCATCTGCAGGTAGCCCTGGCTTTGCTCGGCCGGCGCAAAGGGGTGCAGGTTGCCGAACTCGGCCCAGGTCACCGGGATCATTTCGCTGGCTGCGTTCAGCTTCATGGTGCA
>NZ_JAULRU010000392.1 GCF_030518155.1 Gilvimarinus gilvus
TACACCGCTTTTCTGAATTTGGTTATAGCTTGGATGATGTGGTTGCCATTGATGACCGAGAGGATATACACCAACACACGGAGAACCTCTTAACGATAAAGCCCTTTAATATCAGCCGTGATGATTTCAGGGAAGACAAAGAGCTTCTTGTTATGCTCGAAAAGCTTGAGTACTTAGGTAAGCGCTCTTTGCCAACGTTAAGGGCAGAAATAAGAAGGGAGCATTGTCGAGAGTCGTTGCTTGCAGAGCTTGTGAGGCAGGTTTTTGGCAGTAGTAAGTATTTATCAGGTTCTTATCGATATGTGCCTAAATGTATTGCAAAGCAGAATAGAGATCCAGAGTATTATCCTGATTTTTCAACAGTACAATCTATTGCTAAGTTCCTGGTCTACAAAGACCTCGGTTTGGTAGGCACTATTACGGCTGAGTCTACAGGTTATGCGTTAAACAACCTATGCGCTGATGTCTGGAGTGATTACCCTGCTGGCGAGTCGATAATATCGGATAAAGAACTCGCTGCAACGCTTTATTTTCATTCAGCAGCGCGGAGTGACGCCGTAGAGCTATGCGGTTTTCTAGGCTTCAATGTAGACCCTGACGATACTTTATTGCTGGCGGCCATTTCTTTGAATCAGCTGGCCAATGGGTATCATGTGTTGGCGTACGGGCGTTATGTGAATGATGATTTTTGATGTGAATACGTCTATAGGTGCAAGTAGCCAAGTGTATCCTGGCAGGAGGTTGTCTCAGCTCGGGCGTAGGCCTCAAGCCTCCAGTCGCTGGTTAGCCTCCTGTGCGGGGTATTTCGCACATTGGTGCTGCTCTAATGATAAGTAGAAGTGAAAGCGAGCACGCCAGGCCACGGCTTCTGGTGCTTGACGTGGACAACACGCTGCTCAGCACTCGACTTTACGAGCCTGAGGGAGTGCGGTCCTGTGAGCGAAATACGTCTCAAGAAGAATTT
>NZ_JAULRU010000393.1 GCF_030518155.1 Gilvimarinus gilvus
ATCGGATTCCCGAATGAGTTGAATCCAGCGTTCTGGTATGGAGCTGCCAGTATTGCTTTCGAAATGAGTGGCTGATGTATTGACACAAAGCTGTAGCTCGGGAGTCAGTGAAGAGCGCCACCGCAGAGCTTGTTGTAAAGCGGCTCTGAATCCCCAGTCATCTAACTCAACTATCAGGCCGCTATCTTCGGCTTCCTGAATAAACTGAGACGGGTGCAGTAACCCTTGAACAGGATGGTTCCAGCGAATAAGTGCTTCAGCTTTTATAACGTTTTGACTGTGCAGATCGATAATCGGTTGAAAGTAGAGTTGGAATTCAGAC
>NZ_JAULRU010000394.1 GCF_030518155.1 Gilvimarinus gilvus
TAGATTTATTTGCACAATTAGTTTTGAAGAATGCGAAGAAAAAACGTTTGAATATCATTCCTAAAGAATATGGATTGGATGAAATTGGACATTTAGATTTCTTTCGAGAAAAAAATAAAAATGAAATTTGGCATATTCCTCTTGATTATATTGAAGAATAAAAAAGCTCGAGAAGTATCTCGAGCTTTTAACTTTTTATAAACGAATTCCAACTCCGCCCAAAACATTAATTCCGGCTTGAGGGAAATAATATCCACCTTCGTAATAATAACCATTCGATTCGTATTTAACATCAAATAAATTATTAATCAAAAACGAAAATTCAAGGTT
>NZ_JAULRU010000395.1 GCF_030518155.1 Gilvimarinus gilvus
AAAGTTCCCACGTTACTTATTGTGAACGTTCCTCCACGAACATCATCTGGCGAAAGTTTGTTGTTTCTCGCTTTATCTACAATAGAATTTACAGCTTTTGCTAAACCTTCTAAATTCAATTCATTAGCTTGATGAATAACAGGAACAATCAAATTATTACTTGGCAAAGCAGTTGCAATTCCAATATTTATCTCATTGTGTTTGATGATTTTAGTCTCAGTTTCATCAACCGATACATTAACCATTGGAAAATTTTTTATTGCACGAACAACACAATCTACAATTAACGGCGTAAACGTTAATTTTTGTTTATATTTTGCTTCAAAAGCAGCCTTATTTTCTTCGCGCCATTTCACAAAATTAGTAACATCAGGTTCTACATAAGCCGTCACATGAGGCGAAGTTTGTTTACTCTTTTTCATGTGTTTCGAAATCAATTGACGCATTTTATCCATCTC
>NZ_JAULRU010000396.1 GCF_030518155.1 Gilvimarinus gilvus
ATCTATTGATGAAAATGATGCGCTCCGATTGGATCGAGCCGGTCTGGATGGTGGGCATAGACCCAGAGTCTGAAGGTTTAAAGCGTGCTCAAGAGTTTGGTATTAAAGTTTCCACGACCGGTGTTGATGGTCTGGTTCCACATGTATTGGAGGATGATATCCGCGTAGCGTTTGATGCGACCTCTGCATATGTGCATGCAGAAAATAGTCGGAAGCTCAACGAGTTAGGTGTGATCATGATCGACCTGACTCCTGCAGCTATTGGCCCGTTTTGCGTCCCTCCCGTGAACCTGGCTGATCATGCTAAGAACCTTGAGATGAACGTCAATATGGTGACCTGTGGTGGCCAGGCGACGATTCCTATGGTGGCGGCGGTTTCTCGCGTACAGGAAGTTGAGTATGGCGAAATTGTAGCCACCGTTTCA
>NZ_JAULRU010000397.1 GCF_030518155.1 Gilvimarinus gilvus
GAATAAGCCAACATCAACTTCATTCAGTATTAACTTATAATCTTGTTGCGAAACAGAAGACAAAAACAAACAGTTAAGCAATGATTTATCTTCAATCGTCTGCTTAACTAGGGCAACCTCATCACCTTGACCAAGAAAAATAAAATATGCATTTTCGATGGGTTTCATGGCCTCAACTAAACGCAACAAATTCCCCATATCTTGTGCATGACCAATATTACCACCATAAAAAAAGATAACTTTATCTGTCAGGTTAAATTGATCTCTCAAACCGAAAGTATGAGATTTACATGGATATGCATTTTCATCAGCCCAGTTATATAAGACTTCAGTATTATATTGATTACCATTAAACTTTTCAAAGAGCTGTAAATTCTTCGGTGACATTAACCCAATACAATCAGCTGAAGCGTAATTCAGACGCTCAAAAAATCTGAAGTATTTTTCAATAAGCGAGCCTTGTTCTATTAATCCTTCATCAACAGCCCATTGCGGAAACATATCTCTAAGTATTAAGTATGCATGACATTGAGAAGCGGTTTTTATTTTATAAGCCAAATAACCAAAGAATATCGATGGAGAATAATAGAC
>NZ_JAULRU010000439.1 GCF_030518155.1 Gilvimarinus gilvus
CAGCCCAAGCAAGCTCTGATTGGCCTTGAGCGTCAGCCAGGTCCCGGCCACTTCGCCGATCAAGGCCATGCGTGCAGCCTGGTAGTCGGCCAGCGTGGCATGAAAGCGCGCCTCGGCCGCATGGGCCTGGCTTCGTGCCCGGCCGAAGAAGTCCAGCTCATAGGCCGTGAACCCCACGGTGGCCTGGAAGGTGTTGGCCACGCTGCCGGCGCTGGAGCCGCCCCCGGGGGTTTGCTCCAGCGCCGGCAACTTTGCGCGCCCGGCATAGGTGTCGACGCCCAGGCTGGGGTACAGCGCTGCCGCGGCGCCCTGATAGCCTGCCCTGGCCTGCGCCACGCTGGCTGCGGCTTGCTGCAAGTCACGGTTGTCGACCAGGGCCAACTCGATCAACCGGCGCAAGCGGCTGTCACTGACGAACGCTCGCCAATCCGGGTCGAAAGC
>NZ_JAULRU010000398.1 GCF_030518155.1 Gilvimarinus gilvus
AAGAGTTTCATCGTGCACCGTTCGATCAGCGGGCGCCGTGAAAAGCTGGCGGCTTATCAGCTGCTCTCGGCCTACATCAACCACTCGATCCGCAACGACGCCACCTCGATCTGGATCGCCCAGGCCGAGGGCCGCGCCAAGGACGGTGACGACCGCACCGACTCGGCGATCCTCAAGATGTTCCACATGAGCCGCAAGGACGAGGCGTTTGGCGCCGTCATCCAGAGCCTGAACCTGACACCGGTGTCGATCAGCTACGAGTACGACCCGTGCGACCAGGCCAAAGCCCGCGAGCTGTATATCCGCGCCACCACTGGCAGCTACCAGAAGGCCCCAGGGGAGGACGACAACAGCATCGCCAAGGGCATTACCGGCTACAAGGGCCGGGTGCACATCA
>NZ_JAULRU010000399.1 GCF_030518155.1 Gilvimarinus gilvus
GTATCGTTCCGAACTTTCCATACGATGATGTCCATCTGCAATGTACAATTCGTCCAATTTCTCGATCGAATCTTTTAATTGTTTTAAATTCAATCGATTATCAACTCTCCACAATAAATGTTGCGTTCCGTTTTCTTCTTCTATTTTTAGAATCGGCTTGCGTTTCATTTCTGTATCAATTAACAAATCTACACGTTGAGCAGGTTTATAAGTCAATAAAACAGGCTCCGCATGGAAGTGAGATTCCTTCAAATAATCAGCAAATAATTCCACACGACGTTCCAATGTTTCTTCGTGTTTTTTAATTTTATTTTGACGATAATCATCAATATTCACCAAGCCCAAAAGTCCTTTTGTTTCGCGTCCATCAGGCTGTATCACTTGATAAATATAAAAAGAAGACTTGTCTTGCG
>NZ_JAULRU010000400.1 GCF_030518155.1 Gilvimarinus gilvus
TAGAGGCCTAGGACACCGCCCTTTCACGGCGGTAACAGGGGTTCGACTCCCCTAGGGGACGCCAAGCGGAAATAGCTCAGTTGGTAGAGCACAACCTTGCCAAGGTTGGGGTCGGGAGTTCGAGCCTCCTTTTCCGCTCCACTTTCTCCTTAGGGTAAGCCCTTTTGGGATAGGTCATGTGTCACGTTTTAAGGTTAGTCCTAAGTCCCCTTCGTCTAGAGGCCTAGGACACCGCCCTTTCACGGCGGTAACAGGGGTTCGACTCCCCTAGGGGACGCCAAGCGGAAATAGCTCAGTTGGTAGAGCACAACCTTGCCAAGGTTGGGGTCGGGAGTTCGAGCCTCC
>NZ_JAULRU010000401.1 GCF_030518155.1 Gilvimarinus gilvus
ATCTACCAGTTGAACAAAGAGGACATCAAGCAGGTGGACGGAATCACCGTTATCGACATCAACAAAGATGAGAACGGTGGCAAGACCCTGAAGAATAGCTTCTCTGTGAGACAAGTCCCTCTGGTTGATGGGGCCTATGGGTTCTCCCTTCAGACCTTCCTTGAGTGGGTCAATGCCAACGAAGGCCGTCTGTTCAAGGCAAAGGAACATTATTTCAACAAGCCGCTCAATGAGGCTCTAAGGGAACCTCTGGGGCTGGCCTCTGGGGGCGACCAATCGTTTCACTCCCTGAGACACTCGTTGTCGGGTCT
>NZ_JAULRU010000402.1 GCF_030518155.1 Gilvimarinus gilvus
ATCGTCGGCGGACCGATGATGGGTATCACGGTCGAAGATGAGCAGATCCCGGTGATAAAAACCACCAACTGTCTGATTGCCGGCAGTATTCAGGAGATGCCGGCACAACCACCGGCACAAGCCTGCATCCGGTGTGGTATGTGTGAACAGGTCTGCCCGGTGGAACTTCTGCCACAACAGCTACACTGGTTTGCTAAAGGCCGTGAATTCGATAAGGCCCGTAACCACAACCTGTTTGACTGTATAGAGTGCGGTGCATGCTCCTATGTCTGTCCTAGTAACATTCCATTAGTACAGTACTACCGCTTCGCCAAAGCAGAAATCCGCAAAGAGGATGCCGAACAGCGTAAGGCAGACCATGCACGCATCCGCTTTGAAGCCCGTCT
>NZ_JAULRU010000403.1 GCF_030518155.1 Gilvimarinus gilvus
TGATCACACAGGTGTTCACTCATCCTGATGTAAATACGCGTATGCGGCAGCGCTATGATCTGGTATCGCTGGATCTTTGGGGAGACCGTACGATCACGCTGCCCGATGATACTGAGCTGACAGAGAAAGCCTTAGCGGTAAAGCTCAAAGTGCAATATACCCCAACGCTGATCTTTCTTGATTCTGATGGCTCACCACAACTAAGAATCGATGGATACCGGCCAGTTGATACTTTTATCAGGCAGTTGGACCGGTTGCAGACAGCAACAAAGTCTGTGCCTTTTCAGGCAGAGACAGCAATCTCTTCCGAAGTGCTGGGTATCCCTTTAGGCAAGCCGGTAGCCATACGAT
>NZ_JAULRU010000404.1 GCF_030518155.1 Gilvimarinus gilvus
AAAATTTCCCGGGCACAACAAAAAAACCAAAGGTAGCCGACATGACCCGATCCCCACGTCGTCCCGCGTTCGCCGTGAGCCTGGTGCTCAGCGCCATGTTGCTGGCCGGCGCTGCCCACGCCGCCGTCAGCACTGAAGATATCCTCCAGGACCCGAAGAACTCCCAGCAGATCGTGACCAATGGCCTGGGCGTGCAGGGCCAGCGTTACAGCCCGCTGGACATGCTCAACACCAACAACGTGAAGGAACTGCGCCCGGTCTGGGCGTTTTCCTTCGGCGGTGAGAAGCAGCGCGGCCAACAGGCGCAGCCGCTGATCAAGGATGGGGTGATGTACCTGACCGGCTCCTACTCGCGGGTATTCGCCGTGGACGCGCGAACCGGCAAGAAACTGTGGCAGTACGAT
>NZ_JAULRU010000405.1 GCF_030518155.1 Gilvimarinus gilvus
CAATCGAATAAAACATTTGAATTTAGACAAACAGAAATTAATAGTGGTGTAATGTATGAACATAGAATTGGTGATTTTATTGGTACTGTAAAAACAGGACTACGTAGCATTCCTACTGGAAGAATCTTTGAAAAAAATGAATCTTTTAATGACTATATATACGAGTATAAACCAAAATCATCTTTCTATTTCAACTTTGGTATATCATACAACCCATTTGGTAATAAAAAACGATAAATAACATACGTTTGTTGCGATTTCATTAAATTAAATAAAATCTATAGTAATTAAAAATAATTTATCGTAAATTCGCACCCATAAATTTCAAGGATGCAAAACATTAGAAATATTGCGATTATCGCACACGTTGACCACGGTAAAACTACTTTGGTTGATAAAATTCTT
>NZ_JAULRU010000406.1 GCF_030518155.1 Gilvimarinus gilvus
GAGAATTGCCAACTATGGTTTAAAAATTCAAGATATTAATGACATTGTGAGTACTGCCTTTGCAGGAAAAGCAGCAGGTGTAGTATATGAAAATGAGCGAAAATTTGATCTGGTAGTTCGTCTGGACAATGAGCACAGAACCTCTATAGAAGATGTAAGTAATCTATTCATACCAACGCCTAGTGGAGAACAAATTCCGCTTTCTCAAGTAGCTGATGTCAACTATAAATTAGGTCCAGCACAAATAAGCCGTGAAGACGGAAAACGTCGTATATATGTTGGCTTTAACGTTCAGGGAAGAGATGTTGCAAGTGT
>NZ_JAULRU010000407.1 GCF_030518155.1 Gilvimarinus gilvus
TAGAAGGAATTCACTCTCGTACAGATTTCGATTTGAAAGCTCACGAACAACATTCAGGTAAAAAAATTCAATATTTCGATAACGAAACAAACGAATCGTACACACCTTACGTGGTAGAAACTTCTGTAGGTTTGGATCGTATGTTCTTAGCAGTTTTCTCAAATTCATTGAAAGAAGAAGTTTTAGAAGATGGATCAGAACGTGTAGTATTGTCTTTACCAGCTGCATTAGCGCCAATTAAAGCGGCTGTTTTACCATTAGTTAAAAAAGATGGTTTACCTGAATTAGCGAAAGAAATTTTGAAAAAATTACGTTTAGATTACAACGTAATGTA
>NZ_JAULRU010000440.1 GCF_030518155.1 Gilvimarinus gilvus
GCTTTATTTTTGATAAAATATTGTTGAAAAAATACTATTTTTACGTAATAATAAATTAAAAATACTATGAAAAACAAAGGATGTCTTATTGGTGGAGTGATTCTTTTACTTCTTGCAGGAATCGTTTTCTGGGGAATTGGAGTTTCGAATACGATCAAAACAACAGACCAAGGTGTGCAAAAACAATGGTCGAATGTAGAAAATACATATCAAAAACGTTCAGATTTAGTTCCAAATTTAGTGAACACGGTTAAAGGTGCAGCGAATATGGAAAAAGAAACGTTAACAGCTGTAATTGATGCACGTGCAAAAGCGACTTCTAATCAAATTAAAATTGATGATCCAAGTCAATTAACAGATGCAAATATTGCGAAATTTCAACAAGCGCAAGATCA
>NZ_JAULRU010000408.1 GCF_030518155.1 Gilvimarinus gilvus
AAAAATTATGATGCATCACGAAACGTCTGGATCAATTCGTAATTATGAAAGACATTTGGATAAAGCCTATAAATTCATGAATGATAACGGTTATACATCTGTAAAAAGTGGATATGTAGGTGATATCGTTCCTCGTGGAGATTATCATTACAGCCAAAATACGATTAATCATTATCAATATGCAATCGAAAAAGCGGCTGAATATAAAATTATGGTTAATGCTCACGAAGCGGTTCGTCCTACAGGAGTTGCGCGTACATGGCCAAATTTAATCGGTAATGAATCTGCGCGTGGAACAGAATACCAAGCTTTTGGAGGTTCTA
>NZ_JAULRU010000409.1 GCF_030518155.1 Gilvimarinus gilvus
GACCCGGTCGCCGAAGGCACGCTGCTGGGCATCAAGGGCCAGTACCTGATCTTCGACACCGGTGTGATCAATATTCGCAAGTACACGGCCTACCAGTTGGCCGTGCTCCAGTCAAAAGGACCTGCACATGCGCACCGAACAACCGCAAGTGATCTACCTGAAGGATTACCAGGCGCCCGAGTACCTGATCGACGAGACGCACCTGACCTTCGAGCTGTTCGAGGACCACACCCTGGTTCACGCGCAGCTGGTGATGCGTCGCAACCCGGCACGCGGTGCCGGCTTGCCGCCGCTGGTGCTCGATGGACAGCAGCTGGAGTTGCTGCGTGCCGCGCTGGATGACAGGGAATTGCTGGCCGCCGATTAACAGCTGGACGGTGACAGCCTGAACGTGCAGCAGCAAGCCGAG
>NZ_JAULRU010000410.1 GCF_030518155.1 Gilvimarinus gilvus
GAGAAATGAGCCCCACCCGATACCGGTTAATGTCCTAAGAGGTGGTGTAAATCGTCCTGCCCTGCTACTGAGCGCCCTTCCCCCACCTATGCTTCATCAGCAAAGAATCAATATTGACCAGGTAAGGATTATTCCTTACCATCCAGTCAATACATCCGGGAGAATGCTCATGCCTGCCATCCACGAAATCGCCACGCTGACCTCGAAGGGACAGGTCACATTGCCCAAATCCGTCCGCCAGCTACTAGGCATTGACACCGGTGGCAAGATTGCATTCGACGTACGCGGCGGTGAAATCGTGGTCAGCCGTGT
>NZ_JAULRU010000411.1 GCF_030518155.1 Gilvimarinus gilvus
ATCGGCGCCAGCTCCGACGAGCACACCGTGGCCTCGCACCTGTCGATGCTCACCGGCGAAGTCTGGCTGAGCCTGGCCGGTTGCGGGCTCAATGCCAGCCAGGAGCTGCTGTTGTTCCTGACCCACCAGCATCGCCTGGGCCAGCTCGGCCACGTGGTCGTGCTCAGCGGCCTGAACAGCCTGGCCCACGAAGCCCTGTGCGAAGTGCTTGCCAGCCCCGCAGCGGCCCATGGCAAGGCTTACCAAGACTTTCTCAACAGCTTCAGCGAAGGCCTGCAGCCTGCCACCGCCGCCCGCCGGCAATCGTTGTGGCGGCGCATTGGTCAAGCCTTGGCGCCGCCGCCGCCAGCCGAAGCCGTG
>NZ_JAULRU010000412.1 GCF_030518155.1 Gilvimarinus gilvus
TAGAAAATAATAACAATTCAAAACAACAAATCTCAAAAAGCAAAGAGGAAGTGAGCATGACACAGAAAATTGCTCTGGTTACTGGCGGTACAGGTGGTATTGGTTCTGCAATCTGTCGCGCATTAGCTGATTCAGGTGTAAAAGTCGTTGCTGGTTATAACTCTGGTGGTAACCATGAAAAGGCTAAAGCTTGGCAGGAAGAGCAGAAAGCCGATGGTTACGATATTTTGGTAGCCTACGGTGATGTGACAGACGAGGCATCATGCGCTGAATGTATTAAAACGGTTGAAGAAGTAGCCGGTGGTAGCGTTGATATTCTGATTAATAATGCGGGTATTACCCGTGATGGTA
>NZ_JAULRU010000413.1 GCF_030518155.1 Gilvimarinus gilvus
GTAAATATGATTTAGAAGTTCCATAAACTGATTTAGAAAACGAATTTAACGAATAATGTTCAGTCCTAAAAAAATCCGAACGGTTTCGTTCGGATTTTTGGTTTTATTTAATATAATAGTATAATACTTCAGAATCAAAAATACTTTTTTTAAGTCTTATATTTTCAACTTCATTATTCGGTATCTCAATATCTCCTAACGAAGTTTTTTGAAAATAATAATAAATCTTACCATTATTAGCTTCTAATTTTATTATCGGATCATTGTGATCATAATATTTACTCGCATTCTTAATTGGATAATTTATTGCCAAAGCTTTATCTACATTAATATAAAAGTC
>NZ_JAULRU010000414.1 GCF_030518155.1 Gilvimarinus gilvus
CTCGGAAATGCGCGCGCGCACCCGCCGCCTGGCCCGTGAACACGGCGAAATCGCCATGATCATGGTCGATTACCTGCAGCTGATGCAGATTCCGGGTTCGGCCGGTGATAACCGCACCAACGAAATTTCCGAGATTTCCCGCTCGCTCAAAGCCTTGGCAAAGGAATTCAACTGCCCCGTCATCGCCCTGTCGCAGCTGAACCGCTCGCTGGAACAACGCCCGAACAAGCGCCCGGTGAACTCCGACTTGCGTGAGTCCGGTGCAATCGAGCAGGACGCCGACGTGATCATGTTCGTGTACCGCGACGAGGTGTACCACCCCGAGACCGAGCACAAGGGCGTGGCGGAAATCATCA
>NZ_JAULRU010000415.1 GCF_030518155.1 Gilvimarinus gilvus
TTCGCGCCAGGAGAAACAATTCGGTGTCGCTGCCTGGCAGCAACATGAAGGACAACATGCTGGCAGCTGTCGCCAACGTAGGCGGCGTGACGGATGTGAAGATCCTTGAGAACAACAGCGATGAGCCAGCTGACCCTGACGGCATCCCTTATACCGCAATCGCGGTCATCGTGAATGGCGGGTCAGATCAAGACGTTGGCCAGGCGATGTACTCGAAATACAACCCGGGCACCCCGATGTACCCCCGTTACAGCACCAAAACAGACACATGGGTAGACCCGCCCGGGGCGACCGGGGTGAAGGTGCAGATCACGTCGCCTTCCACCGGCAACAACGAAACGATGACGTTCCAGCGCGCAGTGGCCCTGCCGATCTACGTTTCGGTTGAGGTGCAGCGAAAGGGCAACCTGCCAAGTGATATCGAGCAGCGCATCAAGGACGCCATAGTTGAGGACTCG
>NZ_JAULRU010000416.1 GCF_030518155.1 Gilvimarinus gilvus
CTCGCCTGAGTTCGATTGCGTGTTCACCTCCCAGTCTTTTTGCGGTGCGAGCCGCAAACGCGCGCCGTTGGCTCCACCACGGTTATCGCTGCCACGGAACGTCGACGCAGAGGCCCATGCGGTTGAGACGAGTTGCGAGACTGACAGGCCAGAAGCCAGTATTTGCGACTTCAGCGCCGTGATGTCTTGCTCTTCGATCAGATCGTAGTCCGCCACCGGAACGGGGTCTTGCCAGATCAATTGCTCGGTGGGAACCATGCTGCCGACATAGCGGCTGACCGGTCCCATATCGCGGTGCGTCAGTTTGAACCAGGCACGCGCGAAAGCGTCAGCAAAGGCGTCTGGGTCTTTGTGGAACCTGCGTG
>NZ_JAULRU010000417.1 GCF_030518155.1 Gilvimarinus gilvus
TGAAGGGAAATATTATCTTTTGTAATAGCTCCCTGTTGCGGCACATCTACGGCTTGCTCTTTCAGCGAACGATTTGCTGAAATACGATCAATAAAAGGGATTAAAAAATTCAACCCGGCTTCTTTAGTTGAGCGAAACTTGCCAAAGCGCTCGATTACGTAAGCCCGGTTCTGAGGCACAAAAATAATCGAGGACTTGAGGAGAACCAGAGCAAAAATCAGCAGTGCTACAGGCACTATAAAGAGGTTTTCAATCAGCTGGCCAATCGTATCCATGAGCGGGTCATCCTATCCATTATTAAAAATAATCAAAGAAAGTCTACTGTGCTTATCAGGCCAAAGAAAGCACTTAAGTA
>NZ_JAULRU010000441.1 GCF_030518155.1 Gilvimarinus gilvus
GATTCATGGCGGCAACAAGGGCATGGTCGGCTGGACCCAGATCGGCTTCCCGGGCGCGCGCGCCGACTTCATGGACTGGGTGGAGCGCAACGAGCCGTACCCGTTCCCGGCTGTATCGATCCGCGGCGAGAGGGCCTGAGGCATGGCGACTGTTTTGAAAAAGGTGGATGCCGTCATTGTCGGTTTTGGCTGGTCGGGTGCGATCATGGCCAAGGAGTTGACCGAAGCCGGCCTGCAGGTGGTGGCCCTGGAGCGCGGGCCGATGCAGGACACCTACCCGGAGGGTAGCTACCCGCAGGTAATCGACGAGCTCACCTACAGCGTGCGCAAGAAGCTGTTCGTCGACGTGTCGAAAGAAACCGTCACCATTCGCCATAGCGTGAACGACGTGGCACTGCCCAACCGCCAACTGGGCGCCTTCCTGCCTGGCAAGGGCGTGGGTGGGGCAGGCTTGCACTGGTCGGGTGTGCATTTCCGGGTAGACCCGGTCGAGTT
>NZ_JAULRU010000514.1 GCF_030518155.1 Gilvimarinus gilvus
AGCAACACGCTACCAACTGGTTATGGACTTACAACAACGAAAGGCCGAACATGGCCTTGGGTGGCATAACGCCAGTACAAAAACTGGCGTTAGCCGCATAGCCTTCTACTTTTAGCTTCGGTTAAAAATGGGGGGATTACCGGGGAGGCCATTGCCTGGCATCTGCAGCAGGCTCTCAAACTCAAGGACCCCAAGCGGATTGTGTTCTCTGAGATTACGGCTAAAGCCATCAAGGCAGCGATAAGTAAGCCCGGAAAGATCAATTACCGCCGTGTGGCCGCACAAGAGGGGCGTCGCGTCCTAGATAGGCTCGTGGGTTACCGGGTATCACCCAAGCTCGGAGATGTGACCAAGCAGCGAGGCCTCTCCGCCGGCAGAGTGCAATCACCGGCCGTACGTATCGTTGCTGATCGTGAACGGGCCATTCAGGCCTTTGTCGCCACAGATCACTATGGTGCCCGATGGGATCTCGGTGGCTGGTTTGCTGACTGGGACGTCAAACCGTTCCTCCGGGAGGGGCAGGAATACCTGCTTGATCGCTCCCTAGCCGAATGGGTGGCAAATGTCACGGAGGCGTCTGTAATCGCTTGTGAGGAGACTCAGGAGTCCAAGGCACCTCCAGCACCGTTCATCACCTCTACGCTTCAGCAAGCAGCCTCCAGCCGCCTCAAGATGAAGCCGAAGGCCACCATGGCCGCCGCTCAGAAGCTCTACGAGCAAGGCCACATCACCTACATGCGGACTGACACTCCCAATTTATCTGAGGAAGCGTTTGCGCAGATCCAGGACTACGGCCGAGCGAATGGGTTGCCCGTTGTCGATCGTTAACGCACTT
Source organism: Gilvimarinus gilvus (assembly GCF_030518155.1). GTDB lineage: Bacteria > Pseudomonadota > Gammaproteobacteria > Pseudomonadales > Cellvibrionaceae > Gilvimarinus > Gilvimarinus gilvus. The sequence goes on from NZ_JAULRU010000514.1 coordinate 836, forward strand.
GGAAAGTCAAAGGTGATGCCCAGGAGGCGCACGAAGCCGTCCGGCCGACTCACATTAACCAGGTCGAAGCTGGCGAGACCTTGGATCAGCAACAGCTGTATAAGCTGATCTGGCAGCGTACCGTGGCCTCGCAGCTGCAGGAGGCCAAATACGCGGTGCGCACGGTTAAACTCCGGGCTGGCGAGCAGCTGCAGGGTAAGCCCGTCGAGTGCGTGGCCAAGGGTCGGACCGAGTTCTCACCAGGTTGGAGGACGGTCTATGCCAATGATACGCCGGCGTCTAAGCAAGATCCTGAAGAAGCGGCCAATCCGGTACCCAGACTGCAGGAGGGCCAGTTGGTCAAAATTGCTGAGGGCAAAGTCCTGGATAAGCGCACCAAGCCACCCTCACGCTTCACGGAGGCGCAACTGATCAAAGAGCTGGAGAAGCAAGGCATTGGCCGACCATCGACCTACGCCGCGATCATGGAGAACATCATGTCCCGCGGTTACGTCGCCTATGACTCGGCCGGCAAGTACCTGGTACCGACCGATACCGGATACCTGGTGGTGGACTGCCTGGTCGCCAGTCGCTTTAGCTTTATCGAGCTGGATTTCACCAAGTCCATTGAGGCCCAGCTGGACGAGGTTGCGGAAGGCCGCGCCGGCTACAAGGGTGTGATCGCGACTCTGGATGATCGATTGACCGCAGAGCTCACCAATATGGATAACGTCCAAGTCGAGGTGCCGGCCGGAATGAATCACCCGTGCCCGGAGTGCGGGGAGTAGCTGACTCGCCGCCCGGGTAAATCTGGCAAGAAAGCCTGGTGGGGTTGCTCTGGCTACCCTGAGTGTAAAGTGACCCTACCAGACCAAAATGGTAAGCCAGGTAAACCTAAAGAACAGGAAGTGTCTGATACACCTTGCCCGAAATGCGGGAAGGAGCTGGTTCGCCGGAAGAAAGGCGGCAAGTCCGGCTATGACTTTTGGGGTTGTAGTGGATTTCCGAAATGTGATGGGAGGCGACATTTATTGTAGAATAATCAATTAAACGCGTAATTGGGCATGAATATAACTAATTAACACAAGCTATTAGATGCTCCCTCCTTATAGGAGGTGTCATCTACATTGACGAAAACGGATATATAATTTCGTTGGTGGTTTCTTACACTAAGGGGGGTATGGCCTTCTCGAACCTTCAAATACCTTATTTTCGTCGAGGAGAGGCCTTGGCCTGAGCGCCACGAATCCACCAAGATATCTTTAATTCCATACATGGAGCGTTGCATGCCAGAGATAATAACTATTAATGTTTTGGATATCTATCTAGATCCGGAAAATCCGCGTCATGATCCTATTCAGGATCAAGACAAAATTATTGAGCAGCTGCTTAAATCAGACAAAGTTCGGGAGTTGGCTCGAGATATTGCTGCGAACGGACTAAACCCCCTCGAATTACTGGGTGTAATTAAAGATAAGGATAATAACTATATAGCGGTGGAAGGGAATAGACGCCTGTGTTCTCTAAAGTTACTAAATGATCCAGAGTCGGCTCCCGCTGGGGCATCAAAATACTTTAAGCAGCTTTCTGAAGCCAGCACTTTGGTGCCTACGGACATAACCTGCATACAGCTGGAAAATCGAGATGCTGCTGATATCTGGATCGAGCGTAGGCATGAAGGAGAACAAGGCGGGGTCGGAATTAGGCAGTGGAACTCAACACAAAAAACTAGACACAACACGCGTCGTATGAAAAAAGATTCCAACGCGTTGGCATTGTCGATTATTGAATATGCATTCAAGCTTGGTTTAATTACACGTCCAGATGGAGAGAAGAAAATCCTCACAACAGCGTCCAGATATCTGGGAAACCCTTATTTTAGGAAAACAATAGGAGTAGTCTCTGGAAGATCAGATTCCAGCGTGGTTATAAATGTAACTTACGATGATTTTGATAGGGTTATCGAACGTTTTTTGAAAGACATTCTTGATGACACTACAGATGTCAACTCAAGGACCAACAAGGCCTCATGGGAAGGTTACGCTCGCAGGCTAATCAACGAGGGGGATGCACCAGTAAGTCGAGCAGAAAAAATCAAACTGTCAGACCGAAAATCGTTTGATAAGTCTTCCGTCCCGTCCATCGCAGATAATCAATCGCCCACAAGAAATGGAGACATTTCTAGTTCCATCGAACAGGCGGATCAAGAAGCCGATATATCTACCTCAGGTGAAAATCAAAATTATGCAGATAATGGAAAACCAAGACAGTGGGGTTCGCAAACTCAAGATCCAGACAAGAGGAAATATATTCTACCTTACGATTTCAATCCAACAATTTCGGATAAAATATTGAGACGTGTATTCAGAGAGATGAAGAACATTGAAACGGAGCATTATGCATTAGCCGTTTCATTGATTACGAGAGCCTTTCTCGAGAAAGTATACAAAAGCTTTTATGAGTCAAAAATTGACCGAAATGTGCCCAGCAAAACAAATGATGTACTTACCAAAATAATTCCATATATTGAAGGAGTTTTGCATCAACTAAATGGAAGAGAAAAGCAGGCCTTAGGAGCACTAAGAAGAGTTAACTCTAACCCAAACAATGTGCTCTCACCTAAAACACTGGGCGCATTTGCTCACGCAGGTCATTACCCAACGAAAATGGAGCTACACACTCAATGGGATAACATTAGTGAAATTGTAGCGTACATGATTCGTGAGCTGTAGAGCCATGGCCATGCTGTGTACATAATGGTAGAATAGCCCAGAACTGTTAATTATTTGGATTCTAGTATGGCATCAACTCCTTCACCTTTAAGGTATCCCGGAGGCAAAGCAAATATTGTTAGCATGGTCTCTGAGATCATTAAAGATAACAAATTGTGCCGAGGACATTATGCAGAGCCATACGCAGGCGGTGGAGGCCTAGCGTTATCCTTGCTCTTTAAGGGACATGTACATTACATACACTTAAACGATCTTGACCGTTCAATCTGGTGCTTCTGGAATGCGATCCTTAAGAATACGGAAGAATTTATCTCTAGAATAGAAAAAGTAGATATCACTCTTGATGAGTGGTATCGGCAACGGAAAATCCAGAAGGATAGGGATAATCAGAACAACCTGGATGTAGCATTTTCAACATTCTTTCTAAATCGGACTAACAGGTCTGGTGTTATTTTGAAAGCAGGCGTTATTGGCGGTCTCGAGCAAGGCGGGAAATATAAGCTGGACTGTAGATTTAACAAGCAAGGTTTAATTGATAAAATATTAAGAATCAAAAAATATAAGAACAGGATAAATCTATATAACCTGGACGCAATTGATTTCATAAAGGCAACTAGGGGTGAATTGCCAGCCAAAACCTTGTATTGCATCGACCCTCCTTATTTTGTAAAAGGCTCCACACTCTACACAAATTATTATAATCCTGAGGACCACAAGAAAATCGCTAGCCTGCTAAATAGATTGGGCAAGCCGTGGATACTAACTTATGATGATGCTCCTGAAATTCAGGAGTTATATAAAAGTAAGCGGCAATATAGGTTTAATCTAAATTACAGCGCGGGGGTTAAGCGGGTAGGCACCGAATTATTAATCGCGAGCAACAAGGTTTCAATTCCTCACGACCTTAATGTTTCGAAAATATCTTTCCAAGCTGAGAAGGATGAGATTTTTCGTGCTATGTAAATTTTTTCTGATAAATGATGCTTTATCCTGTGTCGATATTTGGATTAACGTTGACTGCAAATAGGATGTTTAAATTACATGATTATTAAAAAGGTCGAGATTGCCAAATTTAGAGGATTTAAAAATGTTGGGTTTTCTCTTGGTGAGTACATCACCCTAATTGCCGGCCAGAATGGAACTCAAAAAAGTACGCTACTGGGGATTCTAACCCAAACATTTACTATCCCGAACGCTGGGCATAAATTTTCAACTGAAAGCCCACTTACAGGAGGAACTTTTCGTTCTGCGTTTCAAGATAAATTCAGGCTATCCCCCACTCTGGACACGGCGGGAAGTCATCTATGGACTTTGTTTTTTCATGATAACAGCATACACCCAGACATTGATGAGTCTGGGGGCTTTACGATAGAAAGCATTCCTAGAAACACCAAAACCTCAGGTACCAAGAAAGGCATCAGATTCTGGCAAAAAGGAAAGCGAGATGCAGGTAGCGGTTATGTTCAAATTCCGGTAATTTTTTTAAGCTTAAAAAGATTGATACCCATTGCTGAAGCTGGAATTTTTAAAAAAAACAACATCTCTCTAACGGACCAAGAAAAACTTTGGTTTTCAAAACATTACAATAAAATTCTGTTGGGCATGGACTCGCTTCAGGAAATAGATTATCTGCACAGCCACTCAAAAAACACATTGGGCGTCACAACCGACTACTACGACTGGAACACTAATTCAGCTGGCCAAGATAATATCAGTAGAATTTTGCTCGCGTTCATATCATTCCAGCGATTAAAGGAAAATTTTAAGGACCACTACAAGGGCGGGATCCTTGCGATCGATGAGATAGACGCAACACTGTACCCTGGCAGCCAGATTAAACTGATAGATTTTTTGAGTTCTCACTGCAAAAAACTTGACGTTCAAGTTGTTGCAACAACCCACTCCCTACACACTATTGATAAAGTCTATAAATTAAAAAATGCTAATGGCAGAAGCCCTCAATTTGGCATAATTTACTTAAAGAAAGTCGATCGCGAGGTTGTGGTCCATGAGAATCCTGACTACAACTCTATTGTTAACAATTTAAATGTCAGCATAGGAAAGACTCATAAAGCACGTAAATTTTTTGTCCATACTGAAGATTCTGAATGCGCCCACTTTGCCAAGGCAATTTTGGGGCGAAAGTATCCAAACTTACACTTTCCTGACATCACTCTAGGTTGTGGCAACCTAATCCAACTCGGAAAGAAAAAGGTGGAGAGCTTCTCACATCCAAATTCAATTGTGATTCTTGATGGTGACGCAAAGAAGGAAGTTAATAGATCAAAGCTGAAGAATTATATTTGTTTGCCAGGAGACCACTCCCCAGAGATTATTTTGGCTGAATTTTTGTCTGGCTTATCCGACAAAAGCCCCTTCTGGGAAGAGAAGCGCGACGGATACTCTAAGCAAGTGTGTTTTTCAGAATTCGATCTCAACGACATAAAATCAGGTAGAACTACGGCCAAAAAGTGGTATCTCCAACAGCTTGATTCCGGTGCGTGGGGAGCCAGGGCTACCAATTTATTTAAATATTTTTTAAAAACTATTCCGGACGAAAAAGCGAAGTTCCTGGCTGAATTTGACTTCATTTACAAGAACCTAAAGCATTGAGAATGCCATATTAATTACATTATGAAACAGGCCTAACATTTCATTTATTTCCGGGATTAGCGAACCAAAACATATGCTTCTTAAGCTGGTCAGAGAAGGAAATAGGATCGCTTTCGAAGAGAATCTAGAAAACATAATGGATCATTTCTTTAATTTTTCAGTTACTGCTCATTCGCTACGAGATTGGTGCATTGAACATCTGTCTCAGCAAGATAAAAGAAAGCAGCTTAATCAAATGTGGGATGCCGAGAAGCATTTAGTTATTGCGAAAGATGTAGCCAATTCGGTAAAGCATTTCAAGATTACTAAATACACTCCTGACGTAAAAGAATCATCACTTTCAACAACGAAAAGAGTTCCGTTTTACCTCGGTCAGGACATAGTGGAAGAAATGGAAAGTGTTCAGCGAGACTTTGAATATCGAGAATCTAAAATCCAAGAAAATCCAAGCTTTGTTGTGACATTTACGGATGGCACTACTGAAGATTTAACAGATTACGCTGTTAAAACAATAAAATATTGGGTTTGCTACTTTGACAGTTATAGCATTCCGCGATCGGTGATAGATTTCAAAGGTGTTTTTTTAATAGGAGCTTTTGGCACTCGATAACATAAAAAATGCCTCAATGCCAACATTGGGGCTACACTTACTTTCCGTTGCCGCTCTTTCGCTTGTTTGCTCGCTTGCGCTTTACTTTGGCTCGTACCCTTTCTGGTCCTTGTGAGTAATAGTGGAGAAATTCCGGCACCGAGAGAAAATGGCTATTTATTGCTAATGTGGAGAAGTTCCGGCAACCCAGGGTGTCCAAGAATTAACTTGCTAAAGTGTACGTATTACTTCGCCTCTAGGCCGATGGTCACGCATTCTGGAGACTCTATTGTGGAGAGATGCCGGTATTACCAGCGTGCCTAGCCTGGATGACCTTCGCTGTGACCGGTAGAGGTGTGTCTATTGGGTTTGTTAAAGTGCGCCTGGCTTTCACGGGTAATGACTCACCGGTGGTCATGCAACTGCTCAGCACGATGGGAGTTTTTGCTGAATTCGAGCGTGTTTAAATTCTGGGGCGTCAACGCGAAGGCATTGAGCAAGCGCGAGCGGCCGGCAAATATCTCGGCAGGAAATCAGCTCTCAATAAAGATGCGAAAGCAGAGCACAAGCAACGTGCGAACGCCGGTGAGACCAAATCCGCAATTGCCAAAAAGTTATCGATCCCATTGGTCTTTGTGATTGAGTGCAGCAATCGATGTGGCTTACAGGTGTTGTTAAAAGTAGAGTTTTAGCAAGCTTTCAGGGCGGGCGATAGGCATCCATAGAGCATGAAGAGCTTGTCTAACGTGCATAAGGCTGTATCTGTTCATGTATGGGTGGGCAGGGCAGCCCACCCCACCCATACAGTCTAGTTAATACCAACCACCCGAAGTTATAGGGGGTTGTGGTGGTTGTGGGTTATATGAGGGGGTGCCTCCACCAATTGTACGATCGCTAGTGGTCATCTTGGACCCCCCAAAAACCAAGGACAACTCGTCGTCTGTTAAACTCACTAATTTGGGGCTAGTGTTACCACTCTTAGAGCCCAGTTTACTTTTAAAAGTATCTATTGCATCCAAAAACTTCATATAATACTCTCCATGATATTAGATTTATTCACTGTTAGTTTTGTCTCCTAAGCTCCACCAGTTAATCGTAGAGCCTTGGTACCATACAAAGTCTCGCGGTTGCTTGTCAAGAGCGTTGCTGGTCATTAACTTTCATGTCAATGTAAGGTGTTTGTATTGCGTGCATATGGACTTGCTGGATCATTTCTGAGCCAGATTCAAAAGATCTCACTTTTCAAGCAGGTTGCTCTGTGAAAGCCTTAATATTTGATGCAGATTCCAATGCACTCTTGACTGAAGCTTAAAGGATGAGCGCAGTACTGGGGTGCATAACGGAATCCAAATCTGTGTCATTCTTGCTGTTGCCGACAAACTACTTGTATTAAGACTCTGCTTGATTTAGATAATCGACAGTTCAGCATCCCGGCGAACCAAATAAATCTATATAATAGTGTTGGCTGATTGCTTATATTGTTGGCCAATAAGACGTAACACTTTCCGGCTTCATCGTCCGGGTGGCCGATCCGGCGGAATTGGACGGAGATTTTGAGTGATAGTCACGCCTGCAGGCTCGTTCGCTTGGTTCGTGGGCGCATCTTTATCCTTAATTGGCTGATGGAGGGGGGGGGGAGCACGATAATCTGCATTACCCTTGACGCTTCACTAAGTATATCTCTATATAACAGTCTGAGAAATATGACACGCGTAGTCAGTTTACCCCCTCCTTGTAGATGGCGACAATGCTCCCCTTTGGAACCACGATTGGTTTTCCTATGTACACTACATGCTTTTACTCGCGGTGATCGCTAGAAGCTTATGATTCAGGGCTACATGTAGTCTTGATGGAAGCTTTGATTGCGCTAAATCTAACTATGGCGCGTTAGAGGGTCACAGTGCAATGGCGCAGGCGGCTAAAGCGTACAGTGGGTGTGTCCAAGAGAAATTTGGGCCATGGCGCTTTATGTTTACTGCGGCTCGGTAGCCTGTAGAGCAGGAAGCCATTTAATTGTAGGGGGTATTGTTAACGCGCAATAACGTACACTGAGAGAGTGGTTTGCTACCAAGGAGAGGAAGAGCTTGAATATTCAGATTTTCGATCATAATCCGCAAACTGCTTCTACCTGAGAGGCGAGCGCGGGTTAGTAGCTGTGATTTCCTGGCGCTATAGAGTCAAGGTGTCTTAAAAGGAGTGAGAGAATTGGAGGAAGGATTTTGAGCGAATGTGCGGTTTTGCATTGACAGTTTCAAATATTCAATATGTCACCTCAATATTGCCATGAAAGGGAGTTGTGTCATTGGGTCCGCTTTCGATTCTCCTAATGCTAATTTTCTGGCGGGGTGTGGGCTAAGTCGACAGTCAGGTTTGAGACAAATCCTAAGTAACTATTGAGGTTTATATTGGTCGCTTGACGAATGTTTTTGATTGGGGGAGTCAGCCAATCGAGGAAGCTGGATCAGTGCCAAAAAATACTTCAAAATCTTGAGTGGTGATTTTGGTGACACTATTGATGTGCCTATTAGTATTGTTGCAAAGTTTTTTGTTGAGATTGTTGGTAATCTGAAGAGTTGTGTTTCTGAAAGAGATCCAGCTTTCTGGGTTGAAGCTTTCTTTATTTAAAATTAACTTTGCGAAAATATTTTCTGCTACAGGTAAGTGGTTATAAGAAAACCAATATCGCATATGAAGTGTCTTGTAAAATGCATGATCTAGTGGGCGGTTGTAGTTTGCCATTTCTATAGACACATTGAAATATGAAATGCCAGGAATAGTTAGTATGTTTTCGTTAGAAAGTACTTCTTCTATGGTAAATTTGTGTTTCAATTTTAAGCAAATTAGTCTGGCAGTTGAATATAGTAAGAACAAAAGCTCCAGTTCATTTACTACTTTTGAATGTCTTACAAGGCCCAAATGATTGCCAGAGTTAATTTCTGATATGATTTTATGGTTTATTGTTACCATCGAAAGTATATCCCGGATAATTCTTGGCGGTGCTGCGCATACTTCGAATCTCCCAATCAGCAAATTATCTCTATTGGCGATGTCTAACATGTCATCAATTGATAAATCGGTCAGAGATTCGAGCATAGCCTCAATTTCGTCATTTTCGTTGATTTTGTTAAGTATGTGCCAAGTTAGAGTAATTATTCCGTGACAAAATTTTGCGATGGTAGCTAAAGATGATTTTAAGTGAACACAATCATTATTTTGGGGCGTATTGTTCTTTGATATTGTCCAGTAAGAGGAGTAGCGAAAGCCAATGTATGAAAAAATATTTAATTTTTCAAGTGACGTTAAACTGTTCCATGATGTGTCCATGTCTTTTTCGATGGATACGCATATTTCTTGTATTTCGCGGTGTATCTCCCTCTGTTGCAGAGAGTATGATTTAAGTGCTCCTCTATTCATAGGGTTTATGTGCAGATGACGAGAGTCTCGAAAGCTACACCTGACATAATCTTTCTTGGGTGGCTTGAAGGAGGGGGAGCGACCTTCAAGAATAGTTCGACCGCTTTCGTCTAATCCATCTATACGAGAGAATATTTGAAAGCAAGGTCGGTGCCGAAGATAGTCATGCGAAAGCGGGTGGATTGATCGGATGTTTGGTTTCATTAAAGTTGGGTCCTTAGGGTGTGGAAGGGATATCGGAGTATTTATCTTTCGAGGCTTGTTACTATATGGTTGCAGATGTTATTTAAGGAATTCGATTCTCTTGTCTTCTTTGAATAGCAACTTATACTATCTTTAGTGGGTGTATTTGAGAGCATGTAGGTAATGTCATTCACCGCCTTGTTGATGTCAAAATTTGATGCTGGCTGACTCATCGCAACGCCGATTTCCGATAGCCGTCTAGCATTATCGAATTGGTCAAATTCTACCGGCCTTATGTATTGAGGAATTCCTGCGTAAAGAGCTTCCGCGCAGGTTCCGATTCCACCATGGTGAATAATGGCATCTGACACTAAAAGTAACGGTCTTAGGGGGGTGTAGTTTAATTTCAGGATCTGATCGAATGATGTGCTAAAGGAGGTTTGGTGCTTGGATAAAAATATTCCTGGTCTTTCGAGTTTTTTTAAAATGACTTCGGCGTCCGAAAAAAATTTGTTTGCTTCTTTGACATTGGTCCCGCATGTGAAAATTATGGGGTGAGGAAACTTCTTTAAGAAATTTTGTATTTTGTTAGGCAGGGTGGACTCCATGGGTGGGTCCATTACATTGGTAAAGCCTAACGCTCCACAGGTTGGCTCTGGGTTTGAGGAGGTACAGTTCAGAAGCCATTCTGGAAACAAGCCGATCTCGTCGTAAAGATTGCTGGCCATGAAGCGCATGATTTTGAAATAGCTGAAATTTGGTGATGTCGTATTGTTATGAATAATTTTGAGCATCCACTCTACTTGCTTATACATGTGGTATTTCGTTTTGTAACCGAAGATGCTGCGCTTTAGTCGTGAATTAATGCTTTCATTAGGGAATTTTTTGTATAACCATTTTGTTGTTGTGTCATTAAATTCGTAGTTGCAAGGTGAGAGCGTAAGCTTCAAATATTTGGTGTTAGTTTCTAAACTGGCCAGCATTGCCCCGTTAACCCTGGCAGGAGAGGCAACCAGAGGCTTGGGTATAGTCTTGAGTAAATCGCGGGTCCGAACGTATTCGCGTAGATATGTTGGGACGATATATTCTTGAAATAGGTTTCTATATCTTATACTTGAAGGGTTGGATTCTTCAAGTCGAAGTGATTTCTCATATTCAGAAGCACTTCCTGTGGAAATGAATTTTATTGATAGGTCATTGATCTGATCTCGATAAACATCATTGGTAAGTATTATAGGAGTGATTTCGCTTTGCTTTAGTTGCAAAGATATATCAATAAGGGGGTTTACGTCACCGTGACTTCCCGAGCCTACAAGTACCACACTCGGAGGGCTCTGGTTGGACAAAAAATTGTTTCTCCTAGTATTCATCTGTCTGATGGCTGGTGATGATTTTCTTTAGATGTTTACCTTTTTTTTGCGGGGTTTCTAATCTCATATTCTTTTTGTGTTTCTTAGAAATGTAATCAATAGAATACCCAAACCTCTCAAGATGATCTATGAGCGGTCTGGCTTTTCTTATATTATTGTTTAGTAGGTGGACCCTAAGTGCCCAATAGACTATGTCTATATAGGCATATGGGTGAGCTTTAAAAATATTCAGGTTCTTGTTAATTATCTTCTCATATATGGAGTCCTCAGAGTATCTAGTAAAGTTCGCCGATAGTCTAGTTTCATGTTTTTCGTTTTTCACTATTGCTATATGCTCTACGGAGCAAACCTTTACTCTATTTCCTATGATTCGGATAAACAAGTCTGTGTCCTCGCCAACGGGAAGACTTGCATCAAATCCGTTGATGCTTAGAAATATTTTCCTTCTGATGGTGACTCCAAAGGAAATGCCTGCAGTTAATAATCTTCTGAGACTCTCTTCTTGAGAAAGGACTCTTCCGCAATATAGATAATTGAACTCGCCGTCGGCTCTCTTGGAGTAGATGCCACCCCAAAATAATGATATCGATGGGTTTGACGCCATTTTATTAATAAGTGCATCCAAGTAGCCAGGGTAGACTTCGTCATCGTCATCCAAAAACAATAACCACTTTCCTGAAGCTAATTTTGCTCCAATATTTCTTGATTGTGAAACGCCAGTGTTAGTTTTGTTTACTTGGTACTGCAGGGGTGTGCGCGCCCTAATTGAAGTAATTACCCTTGTGTAGTCTTTGGTTGAGGCGTCGTTTATAACGATTAATTCCGCTAGATAGTCGTACTTAGTAGCGTCTGCTAGGAGGCTCTCAATGCATTTAAGTAACAGTAGTGGCCTATTGTAAGTAGGAATAATAACCGAAAATTGCGGTTGCTTCTGTCTACGCTTTATTATATTTATCACGTCAATCTCTTCGAGGATTTGATTTGGTGCATTTACGCTCTATTGTATTCTCGGTGTTGAGATAAATAAAGTCTGAACTCATTTGGCTCATCTTCATAATGGTCGATTGGATGTGATCAACCAATAACTGTTTGACCATATGTCGGTGGAGCTTTGTAACTTGGCGGCATTCAACTCTATGGAGGTTTGCTTGTAACCTCATTATGCCCGCGCCTACAATCCCGTCGAGAAGCTTTTGTTGGCAGACTGAAGAAGTGGGTCGTATTGTATGGTTGACAAAGTTTGATGGTTCTTAGTATCGTAAACCGTGGGCGCTGGTATTTTCTTGGGGTTGGTTTAAATAGAGAATAAATAATATAAATACATGGAGGGTTGATGTGAGGTTAATAAGAGTCGTTGGTGCATTTAGAGTCAAGCAAGGTTCATTAATTGACAAGCCGCCGAGCTAACTTACGAGCAGGCGTGTTTGGTGGGCAAGAATTCAAGACGACTCAGGGGCTAATCCAGGCGGCGTCCCGGGAGCCGCGGTGAGGGTGTCTATCAGCCCCAAATAACTCCTGGCGGCTGGCGCTGAAAACAGTGAGGGGTGGTCGCCCCGGTTTCCTTTTCGATCTACAGTCCTTAGTGGCTCAGCTTCGACTCACTGTCGGTAATTCATGGCGTGTGTTTGCAATTTGCACCTATATACGAGCCTTTTTGACGATTCGCACATCCTTACAGGCCCGAAGGGTTATGGTCACGCGACGATACGAAGTAGTGTTTAAGGGAGGGTGTTCTAATGCCTGCTCCCTTTCGCTATCAATTGGGTTGTTTGTGAATTTTTCATTTGGCGCGCTTGCACAAGTTGCCGAGATCTAGTTGCATAATGACTGCTAAAGCAGATCTCCTTCTAAGGGGCGTTAGGTTGAGAAGTGTACTACACAGATGTACTAGTTTTGGACTAAGTTCCACGCCGTGGTGTTTGCTTGAAAATCAAGGGCAACGCCTTCGCTAGTATTGAAGGCTAACATAAAGGAATGATCTGGACTGCTTATGTATTTTTGCCGTTGTTATATCCGTTTTGTTTCTTGCTGGTGCTACATTTTGCAGCTCTTGTCCGAACTTAGTAATTAAATTGAAAATATTAACAATAACATTCAAAGAAATTCTCTAGTACTTTTCAGAGATTAAGCCTTTTCATAGTTTTGTAGTGTAAAAACAATGCCTAACGACTTATTTAGATCGGAAGCCGTTGAGAGCTTCAATGATCGACTAAGTGGCCGCGTGGTTTTATCTCCTTCTCGTGCGGTTACCTCGGTGCTTTTTGCAATTTTGATATTGATCTTATTGTTTGTTGTTGCTGCTTTTTTGCTGTCGTATTCCAGCACATCAAATTTAAAAGGCTGGATCACGACCGGAGAGGGCGTGAGTAACATATATGGGCGCAATGGCTACAATTTAGTTCAGTTGTATGTAGCCAACGGAGATCTGGTTAATAAGGGCGAGGTTGTAGCGAGAATACAAAAGAATCAGTATTCGGACTACGACAAGTTTCTGCATCAGCAATTGGAACAGTTAGAGGTCTTGATTGGCGAAAAGCAGCGAGCGAATGATAAAGAGTTTAATGAATATAGAGGGGAGTTACTGAAGCAAAGAAAAAAAATTGCAAAAGAAATAGACTTGTTGATTGAAGAGTTGAGTCAACTTTCAGAGGCTGTGACGATCTACGAGGCGGTCAAGTTGGCTAACGCTTCTCTTTACGAGAAATCGTTGATTTCCGAGCTGCAATGGGCAAATGTTAAGCGGGAGGAGCTTGGCCTTAATGAGAGAGTTTTGTATAAGCAGCGCTTGATATCTGAGCGGCGAAGAGAGTTGTCATCATTAAATGTAGAGATTTCTAGGATTGATGGATTAGAGCTTAGAGAAAAGCTAAGTATTAGTTTTAGCTTGATTGATCTAGCCTCTCAAAACTCATTATTGGGAAGCAGCGAGGGGATTAAAGTAGTTAGCCCTTTAGATGGAGAAGTTATCGCCCTTGATGCAAAAAGGGGAGATTCTCTAACAAATGAAAATGTTCTGATGTCTATTACAAGGAGAAATTCCCAATACACTATTGAGGCATGGGCCCCTATGCCTGCACTGGAGAATCTAAGTTTGGGTCAGGAAGCTCGAGTAGAAATGGATACCTATCCAGCCGAAAAATATGGGTACTTAAAGGCAAGTGTTGTGAGTATCGGAGAAAAGCCTACCCTGCCGAGTGATACATTGTTTGCGCCCGTTTCCAGTCGAATTCCAGTATATAAAGTTACCTTGGCATTTAGTGATGTGCCAGAGCTAAATGAAAAGATGGAGCTCAAGTTGGGGATGCTCCTTAATGTGAAGGTCGTTCAAAGAAAGCAAAAACTTTATAAATGGGTTGAGCAGTACTTTAAAAAGTTGGGTAAATAAGAATATTAATATGAACTTTATCAGTTTTTCGGTTGGGAAAAGCCTTCCAGTTATTCTTCAGGAGGAGTATGCAGAGTGTGGTCTAATTTGTCTGTGTATGATATCGGGGTTTCACGGACGCCACTATGATTTAGCATCCCTTCGGCAAAGTCATAATATTGGACGTCAAGGTATGAGCCTGGTAGAGCTTATGGACGTAGGAGAAAGTATGGGGCTAAACTGTCGACCGGTAAAGGCAGGTTTAGACGATATTCGGGCACTAAAGTTGCCGGCAATTGCTCACTGGAGAATGGAGCACTTTGTCGTAATTAAGTCCGTTCAGCGCAATCGAGTTATCATACATAACCCTTCTAGCGGAGAAGTAAGTTGTACTTTTGATAGCTTCTCGAAAGCTTATACCGGAGTGGCAGTCGAGGTTCTTCCAAGTAGTTCCTTTGCGAAAAAAGATGATAGAAAGAAGGTGGGGTTGAAGAGTTTTTGGTCTGGGCTAGTAGGTTTGCGTAGCTCGATGGTTCAGGTGTTTTCTGTCTCAATCGTTTTCCAGTTGCTGGCATTGCTATCACCCTTGATGATCCAGTTTGTTGTGGATGGGGGAATTGGATCGGGTGATAGCGGGCTACTCGTGTCCATTGCGGTAGGTTTCTTTTTGCTGCTTCTATTGCAGGTGGCGGTTGAGGCTATACGGGACTTCTGTGTTTTAAAAATGTCATCAGACCTCAATATGCAAATGGCTTCCAATTTATTTCAACATTTAATGAAGCTTCCATTTTCATTCTTTGAGTCGAGAAAAGTAGGAGATATTATAAGTAGGTTTTCCTCAATGGATGAGGTCCGTCTAGTTTTGTCAAAAAGTTTGGTAAGCTCTCTTGTGGATGGGGTCATGGCAGTAATGATAGTTGTTGCCATGTTTCTTTACAGTTTTGAATTGTCCTTAGTGGTGTTGTCTGCATTCTCACTGTTTGTAATTATAAGGCTTTCTTTGCACAATAGATATTTGGAATGCTGTAAAAAGCGAATTCTTTCAAAGGCACAATTAGACTCTACATTGATTGAATCGGTTCGGGCTTCCTTGGTTATTAAGCTTAATCAGTTAGAGCCATTACGTAACCAGCTATGGAGAGGAAAGCTTTCTATGTTGGTTAACTCTGATATAAGAGTTAACCAATGGGGTATGCTCTTTAATGCTATTAAGGTGGTGATATATGGCGCAGAGAATATTCTGGTGGCAGCTATTGGTGCAATATTTGTAATTCAAGAGGTGATGTCCCTGGGGATGTTCTTCGCGTTTTTTGCTTACAAAGCTCGTTTGATACAAGCATTAGACCGTATGTTCAATGAGTTGTTGAACATAAAAACACTGAGATTGCATTTCGCTCGGCTTGGCGACATTGTTTTAGAGGCGCCAGATGTATCTTTAATGAAAGATACGGGTTTAGATAATAATGAAGTTTCTACTTGGGAAATTGAGGTTTCCGGTCTTACCTATTCTTACCAAAAGGATGTGTGTGTTATTGAGGATCTAAACTTTAGTGTTGGTGAGGGAGAGTCGGTAGCGATAGTGGGGCCAAGCGGAAGTGGAAAGAGCACGCTTTTGAAATGTATGTTGGGACTACTTGAGCCTAAGAAAGGAAGTGTTCGATTGGGCGGTAGATCTATCAGTAGTATCTCGAAATATCGTTCATATGTTTCTTCGGTGATGCAGGATGATCAGTTGCTCAGTGGTTCCATAGCCGACAATATTGCGAATTTTTCTCCGAGAATTGATATGGAGCTTGTTGAACATGTGGCTAGGGTTGCAATGATACATGATGAAATTAAGTTGATGCCAATGGGATATAGGACGCGAATTGGAGATATGGGAAATTCGTTAAGTGGTGGGCAGAAACAACGAGTTGTTCTCGCAAGAGCGTTGTACAAAAAACCAAAAATATTGTACTTAGATGAGGCTACAAGTCATTTGGATGAAAAGACAGAGAAGGAAATTAGCAAAAATATAGCAAAGTTAGATATTACTAGGATAATTGTAGCGCATAGGCAGGAAACAATATCAAGCGCTGATAGGATAGTATCAATTAGTCGGTAGCTTAATTGAGATTGGGTATATACAGTTGTAGTTACGTTTACAGAATAGGTAGGAATATTCTTTTACGTTTAATTGCAGGTTCGTTTATGGAAGTTGTTTTGATAATTTTTCGGTATTTTCAATTAAAATTTATGGCACGATGACGTAAAAGTGGAATTGGTTGAAATGAGAGCCTCAGGTTTTGATATTGGTAAGATAGTTTCAAGATACGAAAAATTTGTCTCTCCAAATGGTTTCCTGTTGTTGACGGGATCCATTGCGGAGGGTTTTTCTAACAGAACTTCTGATGTGGACCTTATTCTAGTCACTGACTACAAAGACGATGTCAAGAGAAGCTCAGAAAACTACGCTATAGAGTATTTATATGATCGACGCGTGGAGATGACTGTTTTTAGTCTGCTTGAGTTTCGTGATTACGTAAGACAAATTAATGATAAAGCCCGAATAAAGGGTGGCATGAGAACGGGAAAGATAATTAGTTCTAAACCTATACTCAATCCTAGAAATTATGAAGTTGAACTAAAAAGTTTCGATCGAGATCGCTTTCTAGAAAAAAGATTTGCCTTTTATGAGTCGTATAGTACGAGTATATATGAAGATTTCGAGGGGGCGATTAAGTCGAGCAAGATGAATTGTGCTGGAATTTGGGCCAGGGAGCTTTTAGTGGTTTGCGCGGAGCAACTTCTTTTTTCTATGGGTGATATGTACGAAAAGAGAAAGTGGGTTGTGGATCGATTCGCTAATACCGTTGGTAAACTCTGTGGGTCCGCTGCGATCAATTTTGAAAAGTTATATTGTAGTTGGAGTGGGAGCTACACCAGTTTAGAACAATATCTATCTGATTTATTTATAGAAGTATGGACTTACAAGCTGATTATCTATTTTAAGTTTCCATTTAGTTCTTACGACCTGCTAAAGGAAGAGCTTGAGTTATCTGGTGCCAGAAGTTTTCCCAACAATTATTTCTATGTTCAACTAAACGGTTTGAAAAACTACATACTGATTACTAATGGTGAAGCGTACGTGGCTGATTCGAATGATGTCTTTTTACGACTACTCCGGGCCTCGTTAGGCGGTGTAGAAACCACAAATGATTATGCGTTAAAGAAGTTTTACTTGTAATTGATCAGTCTGCAGGCTAAGTGAGCTCTGAAGGAATAAGAAAGATATCAAGTATTCCAGGACATTAGAAGAATTAGAGAAAGTCAAAGATGATAAAACTTAGTAATAGTGACAGTTCTATTTGGTTTAAGTTCTTTTATCGCGAGTGCGTTTAAGTATATGCGGGGCGCTATATTCTATTAGCTAGGTATTGATAGATTAGCTGTAACAATTTTGAAAATGGGTCTTGTTTTTCGGATTAAAATTTCTGAATTGCGTGACAAAATATGCAAGTTATAAGGAAGGTGGAAATGATTCGTAGCGGGAAAAAGAAAGAGTTGTCTGGTGAGAATCCATTCTCTAATTTTGTTAGAGCAGATATTCCGGGTCGTTTCAATGAGTTGGATGTATTGATGCGACAGGAAGATTGGCTGCAAGCAAGTGCTCAGAGTGAGGAGATAATTCCACCATATGAGGTACTAATACATCCGTCTAGTGCATGTAATTTAGCATGTGCTTGGTGTATTGGCGATCATGTTCCCATTATCGCTAAGAGCGGAAGCCTTATTAACTTAGTTGACGCTTCGAAAACAGCTGAGGAAACCCTTCCAAATATCTTGTCTAATGTCCAGAATATGGAATCGCTAATTCAAGGGATTCTGGACTATAAGAAGAAGGTGTCATTCTTGAAGAATGGAAAAATGGTAGAGCGAGAGTTTGGTATCAATACAATTTCATTTTCTGGACTTATTGGTGAGCCGCTTTCCAGTAAAGCGTCAGTTTTGAAAGCAATGAACATGGCGGTTGAGTCGGGAAAGCGAGTTGGAATCTTTACCAATGGAGTGCTTATGGATCAGCGGGTGATAGATGTGTTCTCGCGAATTGACTATGTCCATCTCAGTTTAGATGCTTCTACTGCAGATGTTTATGGCTGGTTAAAGTTTGGTGATGCAAAAAAGGGAGAGGATAGATTTCACAAGGCTGTTGAAAATCTATCTAAACTTGTGAGTAAGAGAAACGGAGATCCTTCATCAAGCCTTAGAGTCAATACCTCATTTATTCTTTATCCGGAAAATTATTCTCAAGTGTATGACGCAGCCAAGCTTGTAAAGGAAATTGGAGTAGATTGTTTCCGAGTGAAAACCGATAACTCTGGAAGTCGTGTACTGAGTCCAAGTCAGGTTTTAGAGTGTAAAGCCTTGTTGGATAAAATTGAACAAGATCTGGTCGATGAAGACTTTGATTTTATTCGAATTCATACTTTTGACAGGGGGGTGGATTTCGATCGAAACTTTTCAAAATGTAGGATTACAGACATGATGGCGGCTGTAGGGTCAGATGGCTGTCTTTATCCATGTAATTACCACCCAAGGCCTGGTGGTCATAATTATGGCAGTGCCGTCGCAAATAGTTTTAGCGATATTTGGGAGGGGGAGTTGAGATTATCAATGAAGTGTGGAATGCCTAAAATTTGCCCAGATGTATGCGATCCTTTTAAGACGAGGTCAAATGCATTACTTGAGCGCTTCGATTCAATTAGCTATGAGGTAGGCCAAGAAAAAGCTTTTGGGTATGTTAAAGCGCTATCGGAGGAATTGAACATTGAGAGATAGATATCAAGTATTAGTTTTTTCCTACTTTAAGAAAAAAAGCGGGCTGCGCTATTTAATTTTAAAGCGAAGCGATAACTCGTGTTGGCAGGGAATTGCTGGAGGAGGCGAGATGAATGAGTCACCTCTAGAGGCCGCAAGGAGAGAGGCCTTTGAAGAGGCTGGGATCCCAATGAATGCTAATTATATTTCACTCGACTCCATGTGTACCGTTCCAATCAGGTATTTTCCTGAATTAGCATCTACGGACGGTTCCCTCGTTATACCAGAGTATGCATTCGGTGTGGAGTCCAAAACTATGGATGTATGCCTTTCGATTGAACACACGGAGTATACTTGGAGCTCATATGAGGAAGCAGTTGATAAGCTTAAGTGGGATAGTAATGTCAATGCACTCTGGGAACTACATACCCGTCTTAATCAATAGGTGTATGGTGAAAGGATGAAAGCCTATGTGTCGATTCATGGAATCGTTTTTTCAATCGATAATAAAAATATGCTTCGCTCTACGAGAGAATTTTTTAGAGGTTGGTTAGACGATGCGCATCAGAATATGTCTGAGCATTGGCAAGTTTGTTTCGGTGAGAATAACAAAGAACCATTAATGATCGGTAAAATATTTAGTAATGAAAATTGGTTCTCTAGTGATGATGTGCATGAGGTTCATAATGCTAGTGCGAATATTCGTTATCAAGTAGACCTTAAGAACAAAAAGCTGTTGGTGAGAGAAAGTTCCGTAAGCCAATCCTTATTGCTTTCTGTAAATAGAATTATTCGATGTGTTGTGTTTTGGGAGTTAATGGCGCGTGGATGTGTCCCATTTCATGCTGCGTCAGTGTCTAGAGGTGGTAGGTCTGTTTGTGTTTCCGGAAATAAGCACTCAGGAAAAACTACATCTATGCTGAATCTATTGAAAACGAAAAAGTTCGACATGCAGGCTAATGATAAAGTTCTACTTCGGTCCGATAATTCCGAATATTTTTGTTTTTCTCTACCAATTTCTGTAAATGTTAGGCCAGGAACGGCCAATTTGTTTTCCATGAAAGATAGAGCTGACCACTATTATCGATTAAATATGTCTACTTTGGAGTTGTGTAATACATTTGGGGTAAGGCCTACCTTTAAAACATTCTTACAGGGTTTTATCTATACCACTTATGAGCCTGGAAGTGGGGAGCTAGAAGTCTACAGGATTGAATCTAAGCAGGAAAGGTTGCGTCAGCTCAAATCTAATCGATTAAGTAATATTTACGGTGATCATGATTTTTGGAAATTTTGTAGTGGCCTTAACCAGCGATTTGTTAATAAGTTCTATGAAGATTTTTCAAAGTTGCCTTCTTATAGGGTCATTCAGAGAGACAATACAAGTTCAATATTTGTAGATTTAGTAGAGTCAATGATGGGGTATTCGGATGGCAATGTTTAGGAGTGGGGGCATGCATACGGAGGGGAGGATGAGTACCTTTTGGCCAAGTTTAAGTGATACTGAGTATAATACATTTAAAGGCTATTTAGATGATTATCATTCTAAACGAATCCAAATCTATGAGCTTAGAGAACAATTGGTTGATGAGTTCGTTGGAAAACTGGGTGGAGGGCGCGTTGGTTTTTTCTGCAGTGCAACAAGGGCCTTTGAACTATTATTAGAAAAAATCGGGCTATGCGCTCTAGATGAGGTTATTCTACCGATAAATGTATTCTATTCTATTTACTTGGCAGTGGAGAAAAAAGGCTGTCAAATAATTTTAGTTGATACAATGACTAGTTCACAGCTTCCATGTACGAAGTCGATTCTTGAGCGGGTGTCTGACCGAACCAAGTTAATAGTTTTCCCTCATATGGGAGGGGAGTACGCGGATGTTCTTCCTCTTCTTTCTGGTATCGATAGTTCCGTTTATGTTGTTAGGGATCTGTGTCAGTCTTATCCGTTTAACGAGTATGACTCGCTTAAGATGCATTCCCGTCTCTACAATTTATTTAGTTTTTCAGGCACTAAGCTGCTTTCTGCGGGTGAGGGGGGCGGTTTACACTCATATTCAGGCAGTGGTCCCTTTATGGATTACGAAAGTAGGAAAAGTGGAATGGAAAACTACGAGCATAGTAAATCTGATCGTCTTAGCTACCTCCAGGAAATATTACTGCTAACACGACTTGTTGGGGGCATTCAAGTGATGAAAGAGCGTAGTCGATTTATAGATGAATATCTTAGACCAATCAAGCATCATAGGGGTGATCTTTTTGTCAAGGATTCTAATCGAGCCTTCGATTCCAATTATTCTTATGTGTTTACTCTTAACTGTGCGTCTGATTATCACGAGGCTCAACATCTATTGGATTCAGAAGGGGTAGGGTATCTTGAAGCTAGCCTTTTCGATATGTCAATTTTAAAAAAAGTCGGAGTTGATGGAAAATTCAAGAACTTTGTTGAGTATTCGACTAGAAGTTTCGTTAACAGTATTTCTTCAGGGTGTATTGAGGGTAAGCGGTGAAGATTCTTGGAGTTTCATATTTGTCCTACAATGCTGGAGCTTCGCTAATAGTTGATGGCGAAGTCGTAGCGTCAGTTACTGAAGAACGTCTTAATCGCATTAAGTATTGTAATAGCTTTCCATTTCTCGCTATTGAGTATTGTCTATTGCGCGCAGGCTTGAAATTCTCTGATTTAGATGTTATTGCGCTTAATGCAAATCCTAATATTGATATGACTAATTGGAATAGGGTGGCTGGAAACTCTCCATCATGGTTTCCAGAAATGCTGGTCAACACTATTTCTTCGATTCACAAGCTCGCAAAAACAAATTTTTCGTCAGACCACCTTAAAGTGACATTTGATATTGATGGTAAGAGTGTCAATTTGATCTTCGTTCAACATCATTACTGTCATATTGCAAGTAGTTTTTACCTCAGTGATTTTGATACATCTATTTGTCTTAGCTTGGACGGGCGTGGCGAAAAAGATAGCGGTCTTGTAGTACGGGCTTCGGGGAGAAAATTTGAGAATTTGGAAACATTTCAGTATCCAAATTCAATAGGGTTGCTATATGGAACATTTACATCATATTTGGGCTATCAAATTGATAAAGATGAATGGAAGGTTATGGGGCTCGCCTCATACGGCTCTGAGTCCTATTTTATTAGTTTAGTGAAGAAGGTTGCCTATTTTGTAAACGATACTTTCCTTGTGGATAGAAACTATTTTGATTATTTCAACAAGGCTTCTAGTGCACCATATACAGATATTTTTGATGAGCTGTTTCAGTGTCGAAGAGAGCCAAACGATCCTATTACGAGTGCACATAAAAATCTGGCGTTTGCCGTGCAGGCTGTTGTTGAAGAGTATGTCTTCAAGATAATCAGGCGACTTAAAGATGCTAGCCCTCAAGTAAACAACATTTGCTTGGCTGGTGGGGTTTTTATGAATTCAGTCTTGGTAGGGAAATTAGCGGAATCTAAGATATTCGAAAATCTATATGTTAACGCGTTTCCGGATGATACGGGGACGTGTCTCGGAGCGGCTCTTCATGTTTTGCAATCGAAGGTCAGTATTAAGAACAATCTATTTGGGCCTTCTGTTACGAATGCTCAAGTCGAAAGAAAATTAGAAAAGTATGGACTTGATTATTCTTACTATGATGACATTTCCCTTGTTACCGCCAAGGAAGTCTGCGCGGGTAAGGTGGTCGGTTGGTTTCAGGGGGGTATGGAATTTGGTCAAAGAGCGTTAGGCTCTAGATCAATATTGGCGGATGCGAGAGATGTAAAAAATAAAGACCGATTGAATAGGAAGATTAAATATAGAGAATCCTTTCGACCTTTCGCTCCTTCGGTACTAGATCAGGATTACAGTAAATTCTTTCCTAATCGCGCGCCGTGTTATTTTATGGAAAAGACTACCATGGCGACAGACGAGTTCAAGGAAAAATTTCCAGCTGGTGTTCACGTAGATGGTACGTGCAGGGTTCAAACAGTTGACTCCAATTCCAATAGTGTTTTTTATGATCTCCTTGAGAGGGTTAGAGAATTGACTGGTCACGGAGTTTTGCTCAATACCTCGTTTAATTTAAATGGCGAGCCCATCGTGGCGACTTTGGAGGATGCGCTAAAAAGCTTTTTCACTTCTGGCATAGACATATTGGTGGTGGAAAACTATCTAATAAGGAAACGATAGTTGGATAAGTGGAATATTCAGGGTTGTATTAAGAGGCTGTACGGGATATTGATAAATGATCTGTATTATTTATCTTCAGGATATGATTGGAATATAATTTATAAGGCAAAAGGTGCTTCTGGTACTTATATAATTAAAATATATTCTAGGCACGTCATTTTGGATAGGCTGCATGCTTCTTTCGCAAATATGGAAAGAGCGTCGCAAGCTGGAGTCGGAGTTGTAAAGCCTATTGAAAGTTTAACAGGAAAAGTTGTAGAAACGTTAGGGTTTTCATATTTTTCAATTTACGAGTATTGTCCATACCCACCAATTAGATCGCTTTTTCATCGAGATTTGATATCAAAAGTTTCTCTTATTCACTCTGTAGACTCCAATTATGCTCGATTTCCATCGAATAAATTAGCTGAGGCGAGAAGTTGTTTGCGTTTGGATGGTCGTGCCGAAGGATTGCTCAATAAGCGAAAAGATTTTCTATGTAGATTGTCTTCTATGGGGATGTTGGCGGAAGGTGAGTTCGTACGAGTTGGTATGGTGCATGGGGATCTTAGGATGGAAAATGTACTGTTTGGAAGCTCTCTATTGTTTATTGATTGGGATAACTCTAGGAAATTTTTTACTGATTATGAAAAGTTCAAGATCTTTCTTCCGTTTGTTCTTTCCAATACATTCACATGCGCTAAACTCCGTGTTTTGTTGAGTGAGTATGGTATTGAGGGAGATGACTTTCTGACTATGATGAAGGTCTATCTAAATGTTCAAGCGCAAGATATAAGAATCTACAAGCAAAATTTCAGATTCTATTCGAATAGTTTTGAGTTTGAACAAAAAAAGATTGATGTTTTAGATAGATTGATTCTTGTGTATAAGGAAATTTATTTAGATCTGTGATTATGAGTTATCAGTATAGTTTACTTATGGCCATGTTTAAGGTTGATGTGATTTCGTGTATTCCATTGGAAACGATTGGAGACTATTCGATTTATACGGGAAAATATTTAACACAATTAGTTGTGCTTGTTAGGCGGGAATCAGAAGGGGTTGTGGTAACTGATGGAGAAGAGACTCTATCCATAAAATATTGTAGAAATATTGATATGGCTGTCTATCGTCTTATTCGAAGTATAGTAAGATTGCGGCTTTTAAAATTTGGTTTCATCGAGTTTCCGGCAGCATGCGTTGAGCTACTTGGTAAAGGTGTATTACTTTTGGGTGCTTCTAAGTCCGGCAAGACTGAGCTAGTGTTTAATTTGCTGAAGGAGGGGGGGGTAAAGCTTGTCGGAAATGATCTTGTTTATTGTTATCCTGGTACAAGTTTTGTTACATCATTACCCACATCTATCGGTGTTCGATATAACACTAAACAAAAATTTAATATTTCTAATATTGGCGAGGATATTGTAACGCGAGGGGAAACTAGGAGTCACTATAAGCCACGCATTATTTGCAGTATTTTCGAAGTCACGTTTGTTAATGCGTGTAGCGTTGACACTGTAGTAAATTTAAAGAAGGCCAAGAATTGCCGGTTAGATGTTATAGATCATTATACCTTTGATCACGTGGGGCAAGTGGGTCGAAGTTTGGAATATCGTCACAACTATGATTTTGGTGTTTTGTTAGATGAGTTATTAACGTGATTGGCAATCCATTTGTTCGATGTAAAAAGGCTGAGTATCACGCGCATGGAATACTAAGTGCTTCAAGGTCTGATATTTTCAAGATCAATCCTGGCGTACTTGAAGTTAAATCAAGATTTTTAGGCTGGGATGAATTTGAAGATTCAGTTCGAAATCTACTGTCGTCGGCTTGGTGTGTCTCGAACTATTGTTATTATATAAAAAGTGCTATATCAAATTTAGTTTTAGATAATGTATGTTACGCTGAGCTCTCGTTCGATCTGTCGGATCACCTGACTCTTGGGATTGAGTTCGATTGTTGGCTCGAGTTGATTTTTCGGGAATGTCAATCTCACGGAGAGTCCATTTTAATTAAACCCGAAATTGGATTGAATGCAAGGCATGGATCTGAATTCTATAGACCTTGGTTTGTTGCTGCTTGTGAGTCTGGGGTTTTTCATTCTGTTGACCTGTATGGAAATGTTAATATTGATAGGGCGCTTGAATTTAAGTCGTTTTTTACTTTTGCGGAAAGATCAAACCTAAAGAAAAAAGCTCATTTGGGAGAGTTTAATGATTGCGGAAGCTCACTTGAGTTTCTAAAGTTTGTTGCTTTGGACGAAATTCAGCATGGTGTATCAATACTTAATTCGCCCGTCGGATTTTCCATTCTGAGTAAAAAACGTATACCTCTAAATCTTTCATTGTCGAGTAATATTGCTCTTGGAGTCGTTTATTCTTTCGAGAGTTACCCGTTCAGGCGCATGTTGGATAAAGACTTGAGTTTTAGATTGTCAACGGACGATTATTTGGTGTTTGGTAGGTCGATATCAGATGATGCGATGGCTGTATGTCAACTTGGATTGTTGTCTCAACTAGAAATGGAGGCTGTGCTGAGTAAAGGTGTCCCATTGATTCCGTAGCGCTAGATTTTCGTGACTCCTATTATTCAGATTCGCTCTCTTCTGAGATGTTTAAGAATAGAAGCTATGCATTGAACAATATATTTTGAGGTGTTTAAGTTATATTTTTATGTTAGTAATGTAAATTTTCTCCGCGCGTGAATGGCCTGCAGTGTAGTTTAGTCGTAGTGTCGAACTCTGTCGGTGGGTTTACTGTGTTTGTCTTAATTTCATATGTAAATTCCGGAAATGTTTGAATGTTTCGTTAGATGGTTTTGCCCACTGCTATTCTATATGTTGACGTGCCATTTTTAAAATGTATGTTTTTCGTGTCCTTGGTTTCAAGTTGGATTGGTTTATGAGTCTTAAAAACAGCGTTGATTGCTTGGAAGTGCTAGAAGATCGTATTCGTAAGCGAGAGTGCGTTGTTGGCATTTTTGGACTAGGTTACGTGGGGCTTCCACTAGCGATGTGTTTTACTTATGCTGGGGTGAAGGTGGTCGGATTTGACATAGATCCAAAGAAGATATCAATTTTGTCTGGTGGGAAAAGCTATATTAGTACTGTCTCAGATCTTCAAGTTGCTGAAGCGTTAAATCTAGGTTTTTCTGCCACTAGTGATTACAAGGCTGCATCAGAGCTAGATTCCATTTTAATTTGCGTTCCAACGCCTCTTAATCAGTATCGACAACCCGATTTGAGTTTTGTTGAGAAGACGCTTGACGCTCTTCGTCCTTATATTAGGAAAGGACAAGTGCTAGGTTTAGAGAGTACTACTTGGCCAGGTACCACAGAAGAGGTAGTTGTACCTGCGGTCGAGTCCACCGGGTTGTCTGTAGGGAGTGATATTGCAGTAGTCTACTCACCAGAACGCGAAGACCCAGGTAATCAAGAATACTCAACTGCTAATATACCGAAAATAATTGGTGGTGCAACGTCAAGGTGTTTGAGAGTGGGAAAGGCCCTTTATGAAATAGGCGTTCAGGAGATGGTTGAAGTAAGTTCATTGAAAGTGGCAGAAATGAGTAAGTTGCTAGAAAACATCCATAGAGCAGTTAATATTGGACTAGTTAACGAAATGAAAATTGTATCAGATAAGATGGGTATCAATATAAATGAAGTTATTGACGCTGCTTCAACGAAACCGTTCGGCTTTGTACCATATCGACCGGGCCCGGGACTTGGAGGGCACTGCCTTCCGATCGATCCATTTTACTTGGCGTGGAAAGCACGGGAGTATGGGGTAAATACACGCTTTATAGAATTGGCTGGGGAGATTAACCACTATATGCCTATGTGGGTAATCGAAAAGGTTTCTAGTGTTCTGAATAATTATGGAAAAGCGATTAAAGGAAGTAGCATATTGGTACTTGGCATTGCATATAAAAAAAATATTAATGATACGCGTGAATCCCCTGCAATTGAACTAATTGATCAGCTGAGTAAAATGGGTGCATTGATTTCTTATTCTGATCCTTATGTTCCCAAGTTTCCAAAGAAAAGACGCTATAGTTATTCTCTTACTTCAGTAGATCTATGCAGTCGTACATTGAGGTCGTTCGATTGTATAGTTATTGCTACCGATCATGATGTATTTGATTATGATCTTATTGAGAAATCCTCAAATTTTGTAATTGATACTAGAAACCGAATCAATAGAGGGCCTCGGTGCATTCATGCATAGTTACTGATGGTGGACTTCCCGCGATACCGAGGACACTCTGGCAGCAATCCCAGATAGCGGCGAGCTTCAGGACGCCGTCGGTGGCGATGTAATACGGCTGCTTGCCAGCCGATCGGGTTTCCCACTCCACAAAACCGGCAGCCAATACTGCACCCCTTCGGTGTCGTATCGGTTCCTGGAAGGCTCTGCTGGTCATTATGGTCTCAATTTTCGCATTGAACATGCTAAATGCCTGATTAGGCGGGTCTGGCGACCAGTGCGGGTGCAGCCACCATCGCATTGGTCCTAGAGCATAACCTTGCTCAGCTCTGTGGAGTACCGGAACAGCTTCTGTGGGCGCCACATTAGCCAATGTAGGCAGTTGGGCCCCGTCCAGCCCGTAGTCGGCCAAAAGCCGCTCAGAGGCGGCTGAGGGCGCGACGAAAACACGTCCACACATAAATCTACCCCTTTAGCTGATTAAATAGCCTTGACGAGTTTAGCAAATCTGTCACTATGCTGTACATATTTACAGTATTGGTATGCGATGAAGATTATCCCCCTCGCGATAGACAGGCTTGCTATTGAAATCCCGCTGTATGGGTGCCGGGTTCGCGCTGGCTTTCCATCGCCAGCAGACGACTACCTGGAGAGGCCTCTTGACCTCAACGAACACCTGATCAAACGACCGGCCGCGACATACTTTGTGCGAGCCCTGGGCGACTCCATGCAGCAACTTGGTATCTACGACGGTGATCTACTGATTGTCGATCGTTCCATCGAGGCTGCCCACGGTAACGTGATTATCGCGGCCGTCGAGGGCGAGCTGACCTGCAAAGTTCTGAATACCAAATATCGCCGGCTTCTCTCTGGTAATGATCTCTATCCGCCCATTGAGTGTAGCGCCGATATGGATTGGGTTTCAGAGGGTGTGGTTGTGGCATCCGTGAGGTATCACCATGTTTTGCCTGGTTGACTGCAACTCGTTCTACGCCAGCTGTGAACAGGTGTTCAGGCCCGACCTCAGGGGAAAACCCGTCGTCGTACTGTCGAACAACGACGGGTTTGTGGTGGCCAGAAGCCGGGAGGCCAAAGCCCTTGGCATTCCCGACCTAGAGCCATTCTTCAAAATTGAGCCGCTGTTACAGCGGCACAACGTAGCAATCTTCAGTTCCAATTATGCACTCTATGGCGACCTGTCTGGCCGGGTGGTGGCCACACTGCAGGAGTTTGCCAAGGACCTTGAGGTCTACAGCATTGATGAGGTGTTCATTCGTCCATGGTGTCCAGATGGCAACCTGAAGCAATTCGGCGACCGTGTGCGTGAAACCGTCTGGCGCGATGTCAGAATTCCAGTGGGCGTCGGCATGGCTTCAACCAAAACGCTCGCCAAACTGGCTAACCGAGCCGCGAAAAAATTCCCGCCCTGGACTACGTGTGTATTTTGGAGCGGGAGGAACAGCGTGAATGGCTACTTAGGCGGGCCAAAGTGGATGACATCTGGGGTGTCGGCCGGCGCCTCACGGCGCGACTGAATACTCTCGGTGTCTCCACAGGCTGGGAATTGGCCAACATGAGCCCCAAGCGGGCCCGTCAGCACTTCAGCGTCTGCCTGGAGCGCACGATCGAGGAGCTGAACGGAGTTTCCTGTCTCCCCCTTGAGGATGCGCCGCCGAAAAAACGCGAAATCTACTGTACGCGATCCTTTGGCGAGAAAGCGAGTTCGATAGAGCCCATCCTGCAGGCGACATCACTCTATGCCAGGCGTGCCTGCGAAAAGCTCCGAAAGCAAAAACACCTGGTGCGTGAGATCTTGGTGTTCCTGCAAACCTCGCCCTTTGCGGAAAAACGCTACTCCAAGTCTGTGACGGTGAAATTGCCTTACCCGACCGACGACACACGCCTAATTACACGTGCCGCCAAGCAAGCAATTCAATCTCTCTACAAAGAGGGGTATCAATACCTTAAATCAGGTGTTGGACTGATCGACCTCATCGATCCGGCTTATGGCCAGGGAGACTTATTTCAGGTAGCACAGCCACTCCGATCGACAAAAATCATGGCGACACTGGATTCGATCAATAAACGGTTTGGAAGCGGGACCGCCTTTTCGGCTGCGGAAGGTGTTCAGAAAAAGTGGGCGATGCGACAATTCTTTCGTTCTCCCAATTATTTGAACTCATGGTCCCAGCTTCCTCAGATCCAGTGTTAATAGTAACTTGGTAGGCAATATCTTTTGGTGACTGCTACACTGAAGTACTCAGGTCAATCTAAATGGTCGAAATTCTGTGGTTGGCCGTCCCATTGGGAATAGAGAACTCTGCCATCCCAATATCTAACCTTTCCGTCATCGGACGAACGTTTCGCTCGCCAGACACTGTTCTTTGTTAATAACTCCAGAGGCGACTTGCCTGTTAAATCAGGCACCTCTAAACCTACCTGTCGATATCCGTCATGACTGACAATCTTTGCGGGAAGCCTCATCAATAGAGCCGCGTGATTGGTTTCTTTAACAACCAAAGCGAAACTATTCATAATGGTTGAGTAACCAGTGTGCCCATGAACGACTCTGCCATCTCTCACACCGGCCACTTCTCCAATTAACTTTGAGATATGATCGGGCTCTACCAAGAGTGATTTATTCTGTATCACACCTTTTTCTGCGCGGTTACACCATTCGACGATACTATTGCGATCTGCTAACTCTAGGACCCCAGAGGTTCTTGCTGCAAACCTTTTCGCGACTGGCGAAAACTCTGAACTTGTCACGAATAGAGCTTTTTCAGCCTCTTCTACAACACTTATCCCGTACAGCGCTGCCACTTGTGTTTGATCAATCTTGTTTTTCATGGCGTATCGCTTAGCTTGGACGATCGTCATGATGTCGCCTAACGGGTCGGTTTGAAAAAGCTGTAAATCGATACCCCCATCATTGCGCCCAGGCCCCAAAACAGCGCGAAAGCCGTGATTCTGGAAAATACGGAAGAGTAATATTTCAAAACGTCGCCAATCAAGTCTATTCAAGTCGTTAGGCGTTTTTTTAAAATGAGAATAAATTTCCTCGTAAACATCCGCTGTATCTTCTTGAATGAGACTGCAGACCCACCGCCAATGAAAGTAGTTTGCAAATTTAGAGTTTAGCGCTTCATCTAAAACGTATATTTCATAAGTATTGGGATTGGCGCAATCATACCAAAACCCTTTGGAGTGAAGGAAATCGTCAAACTCAGGCTGGAGCATTAATGAATCTTCGCCCGCTAAAATATCACATAGAGGTCCATCGGTGAGAAGTAGAGTGATAACAGGCTCATACCCTGGCTCCCTATCAGTGTGCGAAAGGTGATCGGAGAAGCTGGTGTCGTGCCAAAGATCTCGATCCTTTGCCCATGTCTTAATATCGGAACGAAGTTGGGATATTGTATTTTCTAAAAATCTATCCAGTTCGACATTCTTCATAGATCCTCTGTCTTGATTAGCCTCAAGACACCTTTGATTCCTTAGATCTAAAGATCAACTCACAAAACCTTTAACATCTAGGCGCCGCACAACATCAATATATCAATGATATTATCACCCGGTAACCGGCTCCGAAACATGATAACGGGGTAATCTAACCAAACAGACGTCATAAGGAAAAAACGTTATGTTGAAATCTCAAAAGTAACGCCCTCTATCTCATAGTGAAGAGAGATTATGCCATTATTTCTCATAAGCTCCTTATTAGATGGCATTTTATTTCTTGCCGTAGAACCACGTGGATAATCTTTAAGCAAAGGATAGATCTCCACATCTGGGTTTTCTTGGGAAACAATTGATTCCAAGACAAAGCTATCCACTAAATATGCAGCTGGAAATTTGTCGCACTTAAGATCTATAATTTTTTCGCTTCCCGAGTCCATTTTGTATACGACCCTTATTGAATAATCTTTCATTTGTTTTTCCTCAGATTTTTATTCTAAAAATTACAACTTAAGCGACGCGAAAAGCTAAAATTTAGTGGTGGTAATGTCAGAACATTAACAATTTCGCTATGTATTCTGGCAAATAGAGAACAAGTAAGTAATACCATCCTCAACCCTAGTTTTAATTGACAAAAGTTTATTTAACCCAAACTTACCTGAAGAGCCGTGAGTGCCATCATTAAACACACGAAAAAGTGCTAAGACGTTCTTTACATCCTCGTCAACAAAATCAACTGCTTCAGTAGTCAAAAGATCGCAGCGGCCTAACAAATAGCGTACTTTTTCTTTTCTCGTGGGGCATCCGCTTGGCGTCGTATCACAGTCGGGATACGACGCCAATACTTTTTCATCAGGTGCATTCATATCCAGTATCTGAACAAACACTTCCCGGGCGCTTGTGCAGAAATGACGTGCGGCATCAGGGTTCTGTGGATTCAACGAGAAAAGAGCACCTTTCCATCGATTACTAAGGTCTGATGATAACTTTTGAAGCATCCCATCAATTTCGGTGCGTAGAAGTTCCGACGGGTCAATGCTTGACTCATCAGCTTCAGACTCAAGGGCATTCGATAGAGCTAAGCTATTCGCGTTCTCACGCTCAGATAAATCTAAGAACTCTCCGCCATGATGTACGTTTTCCAGTGCACTTCCACCTGCGTCTAGTCGTTCATAGTAGCTGTTTAAGGCTATTGCGGATGTTTTTACGATCTGATATCGAGCTGTGCTGGAGGACTGGAGACGCCTAAGCTCCGATGCTATTTTCTGGCGATTCGCCCGAACCCTGGCGTTGTACCTTCTTACTTCATTGTTGTAATTGTTGACTGCCTGTTTCACGTTCTGGTTGTGCCGACGGACCTCGCGATTATACCTGTCAATGGCCTGCTTCCGCTTGCTTTGAGCTTGTCGGATTGCACTACGAATCTGTGATGGAGTCATTCTTCTAGGCATCTCTCCCCCCCTATTTGATTATTTTTCATAACATTTTTGTAGTGAATAACGCGATCCCGCTCTTTGAAGAAAGGTAAGAAAAGCATCGTAACACTTTGAAATTTATGGAATTATATCTCCACATGTGAATTCATGGTACTGGGGAAAGAGTAATTGGCTACTAATCTACGCGTCGATAGCGGTCCCGAGAGACAAGCCAATAGCTATAAGGGAAGTACCCTTAGCATCACAAGTTGAATTCGAGAATCACCAAAACGTGTGCCCTATATCTCTCGACACTGCAATATAAATACCCTAAAAGATATTTCGGAATAATCATTTAAGTGACGCATAGATGTTCGAGTTCTGAGAGGTTTGCTGGTCAAGTCTATGCGAGTATAGACCTGTGGAATGAAGCCGCCCCGAGGGGCGGCTATAGACTAGGCTAAGCAGCGGCTGGCGCTGGAAGACGCCGAACCTTTCGCCAGCTGCGTTTTACGCTGGTGATAACTGACCGGGTAGCCTCCATAAAGCCCACTGGGGTCATGATGACATGATCCAAGGCCTCGATGCCGGCGACATTCAATGCCTCTACCAGCTCGTACTGATCCTGGAGCGGATCACCCACCTGGCTGTTTTCCAAATCAAGCATGGTGACGATCACCACTTTCTCGATACCCAGCTGAATGGCCTTGCGCAAAATATCGCGCTGAGCCGTAGCAGTTTCCATCTGCATCTCATCAGGATAAGCATCAAAAAAGCATGGCTGCAGGTTGTCATCCAGGTATAGACAGAACAGCATGCGCTCTCTTGTCTTTATCGAGTGTGCCTTCACATACGCAATGGCTTTTTTTGGCGAGTCGATCACGCGACGCTTATCAATTTTCTTGTAACGATCGTAAGACATAGAAGTACTCCTAAATGAAAAAGATAGAGCCCTCGATGAGGGCTCAGGATTTGAATAAAACGATGATGAAATCAGTCAATGGCCTGCCAGATGGTGCCGGCTTCTTTGTGGTCGGACATGTAGTCATATAACCGAGCATAATGATCCGCCAGATCTGCATCCGGGAACTTCTCAGCAATGAAACAGTACGCATACAGAGTCACGGCCACGCCAAAAGCATCTGCACTGAGTGATCCCCGGAAGCCATTACCGAAGGGTATGGTTACCTCGAATTCACCATCGCAATGAGGGGCCATGTAAAAGCCTCCGTTGGATAAGCGATAGAACTGCCAGTACCCGGAGGCTCCCTGGTAGGTCTTCGAAATAGTGCGAGCCACATCAAACACCATCAGCTCGAACTCCAGATAACACGATGGAAAGAACGACGGTAAGGTGTCGATTCGTTCCTCAGCGGGTACGGCCTCGGCCGTTACCGGTTGTACTTCAGCTGCATTGGATTGCATAAAGCCTCCTAAGATAGGAAGACTTCCCCCCTCTGGGGGAATGTCCCCCAGTTGGGTTGTAGGCGTAACGCCCAAGATATGCCTCGGTTTCCCGTGCGGTTTTTCAGGCAAACGAACCGCTATCAAGGTGCAACTAAAGGCAGTTGCCACCGTGATTCACATCCTAAAAACACCTAGTGATGCGCTTAGGGTGTGCCCCTCATCGAGGGGCGTTAATATTAAACGGCAGTGCGCAAGGTAGCGTCCTGCGTTCCGGCTGAATTGGCTGCCGTATTCTTGCGGCCGCGAAGCTTCAGATCCCAAAGGCCTAAATGGTGGGCTGGCGTATACATTACCTGGTACACCTTCCCGCTCAGCGTGTTGCCAACAACCACCTCCGCTGGAATATGCAATAGCGACAGCTGGATGAAACACATCCTGGCCGCCACTGGATCGATGTCCCAACAAGACGCCCAAAGTTGGGTTTGCGGGTTGAATCCGGCCTCCATGAATGCCTCACTAAAGGCGATGGCCATACCTCCAGCGCCAGCGGCCGGCTCAGAGACGGTAATGAAATCTTGTCCTTCAGGAAGAGCGATATCATCACCGGCCGTTACCTTGGCCATCATCCGGCTAACCTCGTAGGGCGTGAAAAACTGCCCGATGTGATCAGAGCCCAGTTCAAGCGACATGTAGGTTGCCCCCAGGTAGTCACCGACTTGCTTTTCCAGCCCCATGACCACCTCAGCAAAGAGATGTGAGATAGCCTCAAGGTCAGATTTTTGGTACTTGCCCACCACCTGCAGATACTCATCCTCAATGGCCTGATCGAAACGAACCGCATTTTGTAACGTGCATGCGGATAGGATCACAAAGTCGCGGAAGACTTCGTATCGGTGCTGGTGTGGCGCAATGGTCTTGAACAAACGAACGAAGTTCGAGGTATTAAACGACATGATTCCTCCAGGAAATGACCGCTGAGGGAATCCACCTCTGCAGGGGGGATTCCCTGCAGAGGAAGTGGTGAGAGTATTCTGCAATTACATAAGTTGGTTAGTAGCAGAATTTATTATTGAAAGGATAAGTTGGTATTGGCTCTACATGAGCCCTCGCTCTGCGAATGATGTAACCTCATAAGCCCCAACGATAAGATGATCCAAAGCACGAATATCGACGAGATCCAATGCAGAGCACAGTTTCTCGGTGATTTTTCGATCTGCTTGGCTTGGCTCTGAGACACCTGACGGGTGATTGTGAGCAAAAATTACAGCAGCGGCATTGTATTGCAGTGCCAGCTTCACAATCTCGCGAGGGTACACAGACGCACCATCTAAAGTTCCTCTGAACACTTCTTCGTATTTAATAACACGATGCTGATTGTTGAGGAAAAGTACCGCAAACACTTCATGCTCTAATGGAAGCATTCTCGCTCGCAAATACTTTCGGGTTAAATCAGGAGAGGTGAGGGCATCTAGACCAACAACTCTTTGAGTTGCGATAAAGCTTGCCATCTCAATGATTTCTGCCTCAGAGACAGGCTCATTAGTGATGTAAGTACCTTCTTTGTCGGCTACTTTAAAAGCTGATAGTGACATAGTGAGTGCTCCTAAAATGAAAAAGGGCACGCACTTATCCCAATGGGCAAGTTGTGCCCATGGTGGGATGGTTGAAAAACTATTTGAAAGGAAGATGCCCCGTTTAAGGGTGCGGTATTTCAGGCATCACAACCGCATTTCAAGGTGCAACTAAAGGCAGTTGCCACCAGGAACTAACGCGCGAGGAATATTATATTTTTCGCGCAGATCTTTAAAATCTGGTGAATTCAAATACTGTAGTTGTAGCCTGCGCTCGGTTGGCGTGAGCTCCGCTGGCGGTGCCTTGCACAGCCCTAAAAAAGTCCAGTGGATGGGCGTTTCTCTCGACTTTCCCCGCAGAGCCAAGTCTAAGTTAACACTGGCTAGAAACGCTTTACTGTGAGGCACAGAATCAAATTCCATTACTGCAATCCATGTTTGGTTCTAAGCTCAGCCCATACGGCTGAATTTTTATACTCAACCTGGGTTTGACGCTCCAGGGGTGTTAAATCGGCCGGGTCCGCTTGGTACAGTTCCACAAACGTCCACGTCCTTACTTGCTCAGCTTTAAGGCTGCCTCGATCAATCATCCCTTGGATGACGTTGCCGAGATGATCGTTTGGAATACTCAAACTGTCCTGATCAATGCTCATTGGTGACCTCCATTCTATCGGTAGGGTCAGTATAGAATCGCCTGAAGTACTCTACAAGCCTGAGGCTACAGCCTCATATTGAGTTGCTACCTGATTCTGCTAGACTTAATTTTCACGCATGAAACCGAGCCAAATTGATGCTTACTATCGCAACCACCGAAGCAAAACCAGCTGGCACTGTATATCTCGACAAACGAGAGCAAAAGGCTTTAAAAGACTTGGCCGGTCTCAATCGTAAGCGGTTCTTGAGCCACGACCAATATCAACAGAACGTGGAGCTCAGCAAACAACAATTCTCCGGTGATTCGGCCGCCGAAGCGCTGCTACGGCATCTCATCGACATCAACCTTAAAAAGGGCGGCGGTGTGAACGAATAGCTCCACACCGCACTCTGACTACGCCCTGGTTTCCAATACTCTAGCCGCAGAAAATCCAATCTTATCCCCGGCATAGTACTGCTCATCCGACGAGGGCGGCATAATGCCCGCCTGGAAGACCACTCTCCAACACCGGTAGGTCCGGTACCACATGTTGCGAGTGTGGGTTTCACGATCTTTTGGCCTGGAAGCCACTGTCATCGCATGGCGGTGACGGGACGCCAGGCTGATATGTTCCTTAGACATAAACACTCCTAACGGGATGTAGAGGTCAGAGAAGCCCTAAGGCTTCGTCTGAACCTCTACGGTCTTGATGGCTGTCACATACACCTCAGAGAGCTCATCGCGCATCTCTGGATTGGCGTTGAGCCAGTCCAGGATTTGCTGGGCATACTCTGAATCCTGTGCCAGTTCTTTGACTTTCTTCTTGCAGTCAATGAGGTATCGAAGATCCAACAAGTTAACCATTGGCCACCTCCTGAAATTGATCAGTGAGATTGGCCAAACAGTGAATTGATGGGTCAGACTCAAGCCCCGATAAGAGCTCGTCATACTCCAGTAGTGAAAGCTCACCAAAGGTCGACGTGCCACCTGTACGGGTGTCAGAAACCTTTATGTGATACTCACCGTCAATGTGAGATTCGGCGACTCGAAAGAAGCCAATGTTGAAACGTGGGGAAGTTGCCATGGGAATGCTCCTGGTTAAGACAGGGAACACCCCATGGGGAGTATTCCCCAGTGGGCGGACAGTTTGAAAAAAGGATCGTATTGCTGCTATCACAGGCAATGCCTGCTCAGATCCACGAACAGCTAAAAGGGTCGGCGTTTAGGCTCGCCGGCAGCACAATCAGACCACGTAAAGACCCTGATTCAAGGCCCTTAAGTGGTCCGCCTGGTGACGGACCCTTTGGATATCAGCGCACAATATTGTGCTATGGCCCGCGCCTGTACGTGTCGCGGTACGTTGACCTGGCAAGCTGGCATGGCCTCTGTGATAAAAACACCAGTTGTTGCCCGGTATGCTCATCACAAAGGCCTTGCCAGAAGCGATTTTAGGCCGAGGCCACGGGTGTGACCTCGGTTGACATTGGAAGGGACGATTCTCACATCGTCGAGTTTAACCAGCCAGTCAGGACGGTTGGAGGGTACCTGCTGACTGTCAACCGGAAAGGCCTGGCTGTGGGGCAGAACAGAGCCTTGTTCAGTATCTCACCGGTACGACTGAATCAAACCGCATAAGCGGCTAAGGTCCACTAAATCCGTAGTGGGACGGGAGAACTGGATTACTGAAACCGTGGTGATCGCACGTCTTGAGTAATACAGCGGCTCTTGTCCGAAGGCGCAGCATGTTACCAAAATCAGCCCACCAGCGGAACCTGGTGAAATATGGGGCATGCCGGCACCGCCGGCTATGCCGCCTCCTTGGGAGCGTGGATCGCGCTACCTGATTCAATATCGAATAGCGTAGCGATGACCTCGGATGACCGGACCGTCATATCGAAATCACTGAATACCTGGATACCCCTGATTGAGCGCACGACAAACCGTGCTAAGCCACCAGAGGCATACTGGGTAATGCATTCCCCAACGGCTCGTTGGTAGTTGGGGTAAACGGTGGACTGAGAGTTACCAATGGATGCCGTAGCTGTGCTCATACTGTGCTCCTATGCTTTGTTACGCCCAACGGGCTCCCTAAAAGGCTCAGAAAACCTTCTAGGGAACCCGCTAAGCGGGACTCCACATAAGCGCTAAATCGCCCAGAGGGGCAAATCAGCGCGTCAGAGCACTGTAGAAGATCCAGGCGACCCGGACTGACAGCGATGCTGCCAGCCAGGTGCCTTTGGCCACTTGGATGGGAATGGACTTTCAAGCCGCGGGACGAACCCATGCTTGTTGATCACGATCCCAGCGGTAGCCCTGGCTCTTCAGCTCAGCTTTACGAGCAGCAAAATCAGGCTGACCTTTATCCAGCCTTACTACATCGCCCTGTGCAGGAGCAGCTTGGTTCTCCGGAGCTTGACGGCTCTGAGGAGCGACCCAAGCGCCCTGATCGCGGTTCCAAGAGTAGCCTGCCGCTTTCAATTCAGCTTTACGCTGCTTGAAATCAGGTGCCTCTGGATCCAGCGTCACAGAATCCGGTAAGTTGGCATTTGCCGCGGCCGGATTGGCTTGCTGCGCTTGTGGCTGATAAGAACCGCCAGCGGTTGCTTGAGCACCAGCATCATTGAATTGCTCCAGGTTCACTTGTTGGCCATCTACCTTCAAATATTTGATGGACAGTAGACGAGCACTGGTGAACACCCGAACCTCCTGGCCTTGGCCGGGAGAGCTGGCTGTGAATCGAAGATCGCCGGCTTTAAGGACGGCATTGACCTTCTTGTCACGGTCAGCGATTTCGGATTGGAACTTCTCAATGATCTTTTTAGCGGTTTTGCCAGTGACCTTCAGGTCGACAAATACCGGCTGAGCGTCTTCGGCCTTACCCTGAAGGAAGGTGGCGCGAACTTGCAGGAATGGCTCAAATGACTGCCCCGGCTTGGGGGTAACCATCCGTGCATCGTACAGGTTGGCAAAGCCTTCCAGGTGAAGATTGAAGTAACGTTGATCGTTTGATTGGTTGTAAGACATGATATCTCTCCTGAATTTAGGAACAAAAAAAGGGGAGACACCTGTCCCCAACGGGAAGATGCTCCCCATTGGGTTGGTATAACTGATTTGGCCCGAAGGCTAGATATGAACGCCGGGATGAACCCTGAGCTTGCTGCCGCGTCACGAAAGCTCTAACAAAGGTACCACTGGTAGCAGTGGCCACTATGCACCTCTGATTCTAGCAAAGTTTAGACGCTTGTAAACCCCGTCTTCAAATCGAATGGTGGCCAATATGAAGCCCGGGTCGCGCGACCTCTCGGCAAAGGAGCAGGTTTCACAAACATCTCAACACTTTACTGTTTGTGTATGCGGATATAATGGCTTTGTCGATAAACTCGAAGGCAGTGTCCTATGAGTAACAAACTCATTAGTCATAGTTTCTCCACAGTCTGCACTCTAACCCATTGAAATATGGGTATATTTGCTAACCTCGTAAGTACATAGTAGACCTCGCTGAGGTCTCGTTGAACATAATGGCTTGGTTTTCGCAGGAACAAAACGCAGAAAGAGATGCGCTAACCTGTTGAGCTTGGTATGATTTTTTGAAAATAAACTCGGAAAAGGGGTGGATTTCTGTGTTTGGTAATCGAAATTCCGTCTAATAGACTGTTAGCTTCATGAAGTAATTGGAATGATTTTTACAAGCTCATATAGTGATGGAGATGGCTTCATCGCAGACCGAGAATTAACTGGGTATACTTATAAATCCGAACCTGTAGAGTTGTGGGTGACACGCTGGACTGAAGGCAGCGGTAGAGAAGAGTACTCCGCCAAGATTGTACGAAAAAACAATAATTATGATGAGTTATTATCAATCGACTTCAAAAACAGTCTTGTAACCGTACTCAGATGGGCAAGCAAAAACCTTGATGGCCAGCCGAAAGTTTTTGGTGAATTAGACCTACTAGACTTAAAAAGAGATGCTTCAATTAAGGGGGAAGGCTCTGAATATCTAATCGCTGCATACCTCATGCTAGAATTTGGATATCTAGCTTCCCTAGCTAGCCCAAATATGCCAGGTTACGATATTCATGTTGTAAACCCAAAATCTAAAGCTTCTTGTAAGCTACAGGTTAAATTTCGAAGCAATAGAAATTCAACCTTTAAAGTTTCAAGTGATGATTTTGACTTTTTGGTTTTAGTAGATAAGTCCTTCCATGAACACAAGAAGCTAAACGTTTCAGCGGAGAATAATAGTTTTAAGACCAAAGAAATTTATAGGCCTATACCAAGCTGGCCTATTTGGATTATAGATAAAAATCATATCGTTAGTGATATGAAGTTTTACGGCTATGTTAAGAGTCCAAGATATAGTGATTTCTATCATAACTGGAAGTCAATATCTGATTTCTTGTCATGACAAAGCCAACAAGGCGTTTGATTCGCCTTCGGCTTGGGCGCGCAAAAAAACGCGAGCCCTTTAACGTGGCGTTATGTTTTTTGGAGGATAAATTGAAAGCTTTATCCGTAGTTGCTCCTTGGGGGGCGATGATTGCTAACAAAAGTAAGTCTTTGGAAATTAGGTCCTGGCAGCCAGAAGTGCTACCGATTCGAGATGTTGCTTTAGTACAAAACAGAAAGCGTCTGACGAAGTGCGGGGAAGAGGATGCGGATGGGCATGTTGTGGCAATAGTCGATATTATTTCATGCAAACCTTGGGAAATCGAGGACTGCAAATTCTCGGGTTGTGATGAGTCAGATTTTGAAGAAGGTTGGCTAGCATGGAAGCTGTGCAACGTCAGAAAGTTAGCCAATCCAGTCACAGCAGTCGCAAAACGCAAATTTTATGAGTTGGCAAATACTGAAGCTATTGCAGTCAGGCGCGAACTAGGAAAATAACAATCCAAGTCAGCGGGACATATTTTTGCTTTGGGGCGTTAAGTATAGCCAAAAAGGACACGCATGAGTGGACAGATTAAAAAAATAGACTCAATTAAAGGGATGGCGGTCTATGATGATTTTCAGTGGTCATCATCTATGCGAGGTGCAGGTAACAACATCTCAGAATTTAAAAAACTAAACATCCTATATGGCCGGAACTACTCTGGTAAAACAACACTCTCGCGGATAATCAGAGCTCTCGAAACCGGCACGATATCAGACAAATATGGTTCACCTAAGTTTCAATTGTCTTTTGATGGCGGCAGCACTGCCACGCAAAGCTCATTAAGCAATCATGGTCAAATAGTTCGGGTTTTCAATGAGGACTTTGTTCGGGACAATCTTCGGTTCATTGTTGATGACGAGCGGACGATCAATTCATTCGCCATCTTGGGGGAAGACAACACAAAGCTTGAGGAAGAAATTGAGAAGCATGAAGCCGAACTTGGGAGCGAAGAGGAGAAGTATGGGCTACTGGGAGAACTCCTAGGGGCTGAAGAAAAATTCAACGGAGCCCAAAAAGACCATGACGATAAGTCGTCCGAACTGGAGGGGAAGTTACGTGATAAAGCCAATCAGGCAGGCACTGGAATCAAGCATAATAAAACGTTTGGTGATGCCAACTACAATGTTACGAGAATAAAGGCAGACATCTCGACTGTTACTAAAGACACATACTCTCCGCTTACTGATGAGCAGGTGGTCAGGTTTCACGACCTCCTGAGAGAAGAACCCAAATCGGAAATCCTTGAATCACCGACTTTCAATCTTCAATACTCTGCTATATCTTCAAAGGCTAAGGAGCTCATTGAAAAAAAGATTCAGGCATCTGATCCAATTCAGGAATTGCTAAACGATGCGGCCTTGGCCTTGTGGGTGAGGAGTGGTCGGGACCACCATCAAGAGAAAAGAGATAAGTGCGCATTTTGTGGCGAAGACCTTCCTGAAGATTTGTGGGAGAAGCTGGACAAGCATTTTAATAAGGAATCTGAAGAGCTTCGTCAAGCATTGGAAACCCTGCTTGGATTGATTGAACGTGAGCGATCCCGAGCTCCTAATCTACTGAAAATAAAAAACTCGGATTTCTACTCTAACTTTACAGTCGACTTGGATTTGTTGTCAGAACAGTTGTCGACCTTATCAGAGTCTTACAGTGAGAGTCTGGACTCGATAGAAGAACAGGTCGAAAAGCGAAGAGATGACATTTTTACGCCTCTTGAGTTTGAAGTGTCTGAGACTGTTGAAGGTGCTTTGAATGCGGTCAGGGAATCCTATGAGGAGCTCAGAAGCGCATCTAACCAGCTTACAGCTTCGCTAAGCGCCGACCAATCTGAAGCTCGTGCGGCTCTTCGCCTTCATGAGGTTTACACATTCACGAACGACATTAAGTATGAAGACGAGTGTACGGCCATTGAGTCATTTAATATGGCGATGGGTGAAGCGAAGAAAGCTAAAAGCATTGTAAAAGAAAAAGTT
Source organism: Gilvimarinus gilvus (assembly GCF_030518155.1). Taxonomy (GTDB): domain Bacteria; phylum Pseudomonadota; class Gammaproteobacteria; order Pseudomonadales; family Cellvibrionaceae; genus Gilvimarinus; species Gilvimarinus gilvus. The sequence goes on from NZ_JAULRU010000514.1 coordinate 43,132, forward strand.
GATGTAAAACGAGAAAAGATCGCAGTACTGAAGGCCCAGCTAAAAGATGAAAGCAAGGGGGCTGATAGGGTAAACGATTATCTGAACAACTTTTTCGGCCACCAGTATCTCTCACTAAAAGCCATTGAGGAAAAGCTAGGGGACGCGTCATCTGGATACCGGTTTGAGGTAATTCGAAACGACAATAAAGCATTCCATCTCAGCGAAGGAGAATGCAGTCTGATAGCTTTCTGTTACTTCATGGCCAAGCTTGAAGACATAGAGACTAAAGGTAATCAGCCAATCATTTGGATCGATGATCCCATTTCCAGCTTGGATGCAAATCATATATTTTTTGTTTACAGCCTTATTAATGCAGAGATTGTAACCCCAGAGAAATATGAAGATGGCGATGAGATTAAGGAGCGTGACCGTTTTAAGCAACTATTTATTTCGACTCACAATTTGGATTTTCTAAAGTATCTGAAGAGACTACCCGGCGCTTTTAATAAAAATAAGTCTCAATACTTTATAATTACTAGAACGAATCAAGTCAGTAAAATTACATTGATGCCTCGATACCTCAAAGACTACGTCACAGAATTTAACTTCCTGTTTCATCAAATTTATAAATGCGCTCATGCACAGATCGAGAGTGATGAAAATCATGATTGCTACTACAATTTTGGAAACAATGCCCGAAAGTTTCTTGAAGCATTCTTATACTACAAATACCCCAATGCCGTAGAAAGAGATAATAAGTTGGCGCGTTTTTTCGGGGATGATGCATTGGCATCGTCACTAACGGATCGCATAAACAATGAGTTTTCCCATTTGGAGGGTGTGTTTGAGAGAAGTGTTTTGCCTGTTGATGTGCCTGAAATGAAGACAACAGCAAATTTTATATTGCGAAAAATTCAAGAAAAAGATCCAGACCAGTATTCGGCGCTGCTTCAAAGTATTGGGGTGGAAAATTCGTAACAAGGGGATTTTGAAAGCTTTCCGATGGGCTCAAAAGCAGCCTCAAATGCGGACTTTAAAATCAAATGGAATGCGTTTATAAATAGCTTCAGCAAAGGCTAGAGATAGCCAAACGACACAGGGTGTTAATGCAGCATCTCGCCCGCTTCCCAGAATCACCACCCCATTGCGAATAACGTATACGAATGCGATGATTAACGTGAATCCGCCACCAATCCAAAGTACGGTTTCAGTTGCCTTGGTAAAGGCTTTCGGAAGGTATATTACTGTCTGCCTGTCCATATAAAGCTCCCTTCAGTGGGTTGCTAAAACAAGCCTACTGTAGGATCGCTTCATACTATAGTCGTCGTAAGGCGTGAAGCCTGAAGAACACAGCCCAACGCATATTGGACTGTGTTCATTTGACAAGATCACTTCACTGAAGGTCTATGGTTGACCAGCACAATTCCGATAATCCAATATCTGGGGAGTTCCATTTTGTATACGTTTGATTATGATAAACAGTAACTAGGTTCTCATCGCGTCGATACTCACAAAGGTAGTGACCATTAAGCTCATCCACTGACTTGTTTGGTTCGTCAATCGTAAACTGTGAGGCAGTGCCGACAAATGCAATTTTTGAAATTTCTTCGTTTTCCATTGTGTCAGTGAAAAACTTGGATAATGACGCGGTGCCGACTGGCGTATAGTCCGAAACGCGAGTTTCGAGGGTAAGCACACAATCATTTTGAACCAGTGGGAGCTCGTCGTATAAATGGATGATACCGTCATGAATTATATCATTATGATAGGGATCTCTATGGCAGCCATCGGCTGAATACAATATTGATCCTGATGGCCTTTCAAGCTGGATGTCCATAGATTCAATAGAATCCCTAAGGACGACATAAGGGATCGTAGCGAGAACAGGGTTTTCCCAGCCATTCTCATCTACGATCTGAAGAAAAACTGGTTCGTTGTTTGAGGTTTCAATCGTCAAAATTGGATTATCGCTGTCAGGCAGAGATACAACGTCAATCGTACAATCAGCTGTTGCCGTAAACTGATATGATCCCTCAGAAAAGGTGCCATCGCAGCCTGTAACCTCTGTTGTGAAACCATAGCCTGACTCGATATCGAAAGTCACTTGGTCGCCGCTATTTACTGTAGCTGTCGATGGCACTATACGAGCGCCAAGCGTTGCTGATGTAGTAATGATGACCTGCTCAGCGCTGGTGGGCGTGGATTCTGCCGTGATCTTGCAATTCTCAGTCACCGACTCAATGACATAGGTGCCTTCATTTAGAAAGCCGTTACAGCCAGTAATATTCAAATCATAGCCAGGTTCGCGACTTACAAATAAATAAGCACTCTCACCACTAGGAACAGATAGGTCCATAGGGGAAATTGATGTTCCATAGCCTTCCAGATCTACGGATATGAGATGCGGTGTCTCACTAGCGAGAGAATATGTAGCGGTAACCGTGCAATCACCAGGTACGTTATGAACGGTTTCGTATTGGCTTACTAAAGGAGCGTCGGGATTCATCGAGCGAACACCGCCGCAACCTTCAATATCGGTTAACTCAAAACGTTCATTCATTAACCCGTTAAGCGTGAACTCCATGGGAAATCCACGATAGGCAGGTATCGTTTGCTTCATGATAGAGTCACCAACAATCTCAATTATGGTCATCTCTCGATCGCTTTCACTAATACTAATTGGGCGATCCTCAATATTGCCTCGCTGACCGCCAGTGGATCCACCCGTATCCCCTCCAGAAGAGCCAGAACCGGACCCACATCCAGCCAGGGTGATTGCAGAAATTGCTAGAAGAGCTTTTGAAATTTTCATCGAACACATCCTTTCTTGTATGACGTTCCTACAGTTTGGGGGTTGCAAAATATCTGTCAATCTGATATTCAGTCTCATACGATTTATCGAATGATTTCTTTTAAGTCGCATCCTTCCCGCGCAGAAGCGTAAACAATCTAAGTCGAATACCCAACTACATGGACAATAAATCCGTCTTCACAAGGGTGGTCGTGTGAGGTATTGGAAGTCAGTCGAATACGGCCATTAGTCACATTGGCGAGAGTCATCCCAAACGCACTATCAGAGTGACCGCTATCGCCTGCATGTTTAACCGATAGAAGTAGGCTGCCAGCAGCGTGAATAGTAAATACAGAATTATGGGATCCCGCCAACTCGCAGCGAGCCGTTACTAATGCCACTCTAGCATCATCCAAATAGCTCCCCCCGTACGTACTGTTTAGCTGCCCAGATTGATATCCTCTTCTCTGAACAAGGATTCTAGGGCTCAGCGCAATCAAGCGGCTCTCCTCCTTGGCCATCCACCTTCCCATATAGCAAACAAGAAGCGATCTACGATCATCCTCATTGATAGCGATATTACCGCTTAAAGAATTGCACCTATCGCCATCTCCGGCCATTTGCAAAAGGTTAAGTGCTCCGGTTTCTGTGTGATCCGCTACCACATTGTTAGCATCTACTCGGTTCGCCTCCATGTTATGGATAATTGATAGGTCAGAAGGATCAAGCACCTTGGTAATGTCATCCCTGTCTGTAAGCATCGTCATTTCAATATTGCGCAAATTCACGGCGTCCTGGTCACCACCGGCAAAGGTTCCAGTAAGTTCGCGGGAACCGTCACGGTGGTAGTACTTATCATCAAGTGCTGCATAGGAAACTTCGTGCCCTGGAATCGGAATCACAGTGGCCACATTGGCTACACCAATTCGACGCGCGTAGGGAAGTCTTGCCAATAATCTGTTCGCATAGACGCTTTGCGCCGCACTGAACTGGACTTCAAAATCATCTCCAACCTGGTTGAAGGTATAGCTGCCACCCAATGGCGCCGCTGCCATGCCGGAACTTAAGTAACCACCAGTCACTAAAGCGCCAACATTGTTTGGCCAAGCTTGAGTGTCCAGACGATGGCGTCTGGCGGCCGTCAGCACGTCATGCACCTGGCTAGCCGCATTATTCACAATGCGCTCAGCCCATTCTTCTTCGATTTTCGGAATCGCGAACAACGCAATCAAACCAAGGACAGCCAACGCAGCGGTCAGCTCAATCATGGTAAAGCCTTTAGACCTAAAATACTGAATCATTGGCACACTCCTGGTTCGTACATGTGTTTAAGCTGCATGTTGTAGACATTTTCTTGGGCGGTTAGAACCGTCGGCGCAGACTCCCAAATCACTTCGCTGCCGCTATATCGCGTTCCACCCACAGTAGCGTAAAGCCTAGATGCCGACACTCCAGAAACACGGGCTTTAACCATCAACGTTTGGTCAATTTCAACGGTCAGATCAGACCCGAATGGATTATCAGCGAAAGATGATTGATCAAGCAGACCAAGACCGACCAAATGACTTATCGACGGTGTCGGACTGAACGATGCACTACTGCAATGCATGTCGTAGTATCCGTTGAGAGCGCTCATGACAAGCGCGGCATTTCTTTCAAGGAGTCTATAATCGGCATCGCGATAATAGCTTTCAGCCGCTCTGATCCCTCCAATAGCCACAAGAGATAGGACCGCAAGAACGGTCACTATCTCAAGTAAGGTAAAACCTTGCTGTCGTGGATTCACGATTATCCTCTGAACGTCGTCGTCAGTGTTCCACCGGAACACGCTGCAGTTGTTGAGGATGGTGCGATCGCGTTTTCGACACGCGAACAGAAATTAGCCTCCAATCCTGTTGCTGTGATAGTGACTGTCGACCCACTGGCACTGACCGTGTAGTCACCACCTTGAGGGTTAGCACCGGTACAACTGGTGAACGGCATGCTGGCGTACTTCTCAGAAACGATGGTATTACAGCTAACGCCGGAGTAGCTGCTCCGAATACCACGCATTTTTTTGGCACCAGCAACAAGCATGGATATATCGCTGATGAGCGATTCTTCTTGCTTGCTTTCGTACATGCTGTTCACTTTGGGAACCGCGTAGAGGAGGACTAGCGCAAGTACGGCCAAGCCGACAATTATTTCTACTGCGGTTATGCCCGCCTGGCGTTTGGGTAAGAATGGTTTTTTCATGGTTAGACTCCAATTTGCATGTGATCCTTAGGGTTAAACCCTACGAGTACGGATACGATCATGATGACGTTATAAAAAGCCCATCCCCCAATGAGAAGAGCTACAAGATAAGCAGCGTAGGTGGAACGTTTCGATATGGATTTTCCGACTACATCTGCGGCCTTGTTCATTGCAGCGATCAGCTGGTCGTCATCGGCACTGGCGTAAAGATGCAGCGTCGCAATTTGCGAGTCATCCAACAAACCTGTATCCATGGCGTCCACTTCGCTTATGGCACCTTCACCCAAGTTAAATTGAGCTAAGGTAGCGTGATACCGTTGATAGTTATTTCCAGAATCTTTCAGGATGTTAAAAATTCGTGAGGCAGGCATGCCGAACTCTTTGAGGAGCGCGAACGTCGAGATAAACTTGCTCGCAATTGAAAGCCGGTACCCAGAAAAAATCGGTATTTGATCGATTCTGTGTCTGAAGCTGGAGATACTGTTCGCCATATACCAGCGATATCCAATGAACAGCCCGATACCGATCAGTGCCGCCAGCCATAACCAATGAACATAAAACTCGATGAGAGAGGTCATACTGTCGAGTGTTGGATCGGATTTACCGTGAATCATCAACTTAAGACTTTCAATCACCGGCCCAACGGGGTAAATCATAATAGCGATCGTCGCAATCAAGATAATCGAGGGATAGATGGCAAGCTTGATGATTTTGGCGCGCCCCTGTGACGACACTTCCAGTGCATCCGCAATGCGCTCCAAGGCACGTACAAACACTTCTGAACCCGCTTCCTCGGTCGCCTTAAGTGCAGACAAAGAAACCGGATCGATCCATCCTTCCATAGCCGATGCAATACCACCACCTTCTTCGAGCGACGCAAGAATCAGTGTGGCGACTTCCTTCTGAATGGTCGAGCCGTGTTTGCGTATGTGTTCACAGATTTCAATCGGTTGCTTCCCCACTGTCATGGGGCCAGCAAACGCGCGAAGAAAATCAGCCTGCTTCGCACGACTAAACCGAAAAGACCGCTTTAAACCTTGTAGTGAATCGTTAAACGACTCGCTCAAAGAGTTTAGATTAACGAGCTCAGTAAAGTAATTATCCATTCTCAACGACCTCCAACGACCTGTTGGCAATCGCTGCCTGGCGTGACTCAATTTCTGCGATTCTTCGTGACTCAATATCACGATCAAACTGCGCGTAATCAAAGCTGTCCGCATTGATCCCGTAAGGAGATTCCAGTGACTTCTCAACGATGATTGGACACAGTCGCCCCGCGAGGATCTTATCGGCGGCATTGTCTTCCATCGACTTCCAGCCGGTAGACTTCAAGTAATCCAGCCAGCCATTCAGGTCGCCATTGCGGATGTATCCGCGTCCTAGTTTGTCCAGGAAAATGATTTCAGCAATCGGGACGCGACCGCTAATCCCATGGCCATCACAATGCTGGCAGTGGTTCTCACCAACCGCTTTGGTACGAATACGTTTCAAAGCTCCTGAATTGTTCTCCGCTGTCATTTTCTTAAAGTGATCCCAGACACGGCGGTGATCATCCGTAGCCCTGGGGTTATCTACGACATCCTCCAAGCGTTGACTGCACGCAGGACAGAGCTCGGGTACCAGACGCTGGGCGATGATGGCCCGGATTAACCCTGGGGAGGCCAGCCGGCTCGGCTGAGCGCCAAGATCCACCATTCGCTCAATGGCCACAACGCCGCTGTTGGCGTGGAGTGTAGATAACACCAAGTGACCGGTATTCGCCTGCTGGAATGCGCTGGACTGTACTTCAGGGTCACGGATCTCACCGTAGACAATGACATCCGGGTCCTGACGCATCGTCGATTTTGAATAGCTTGCCCAGGAGGTCTCAGGACGCTTTTCATTGACCTGTGTTTGGCAAACACCGGGGATTCGGTTCTCTACCGGGTCCTCGTAGGTAATGATCTTCCGGGTTCCGCCCTTTGCAAGGATGGTAACCCCGGCCGACAGCGCTGTGGACTTGCCCGAACCGGTAGGGCCAACGTAAAGCACAATCCCGTGAGGGAACGCAAAAGCTTTTTCCTGCAGCGCCACTTGGCCTGAGCTGTAGCCTAGCTCCACGAATGTTGGGTTCTTACCTTCGCCATCGGCGGACAGTAACCGTAGAACAATGCTGATACCCTTGGGATCATCCATGGGCTGGTGGGCGTAGCGGATCTTCACCTTGCGCAGACGGCCGCCCACGCTGATCTCTACCGTGACGCTGGCGTCCACCGGAATGTTGACGTCAAAGGGCTTTGGTGACGTCCCTCCGGTGCGGTAGGACTCGAAGTTCACAATCAGAGCCCCTAATTTTCGGCCCTGTTCTGCCGTCAGGCGAAAACTGGTACCCGTTTGCTCGACCAGCTTTCCCAGCACCCTAAACTTGACGATCGAGCGTCCCAGGATCTCATCGGTCTCAATATGCACATCGGAAGATCCGGCCTGGTAGGCCGACTGAACCAGAATATCCAGGAGCCTTTGAATAGCGGAACGCTCAACGGTGTTTAACTCACTTTGAGTAGGTTCTTCGGCGGTGCCTTGAGGAACGGTATTATTCGAGCGCAACATCGAGACGATTTGTTGCTCCGCTGGGCGAATCGTGACGTCCAGACCGTGTGATGTCTTTAAAAAATCCTTGGCTCTCCTGGCCGTCTGTAAGCCTTTGTGGGATATGTCTGCAGTCAATAACTCATCTGTATCCAGGAGCACACAAGATTGCATGTCAGCCAAATAGGAACGTAAGCGTTCGTCCTGAACCGGTGTGCCGGCAATGTCTCGCATGTCCAGCACAGGGCTGGTGCCACACATATCCGCAATGCTCTGCATATCTGATGTCATAAGGCGCTCTCGGTGATTACTTGGTGCTCGACTTCATAGGTTTTACTGTCGGGTGGGAACGTCCGACCAATTTCGAATAGGCAATGGACTTGCTCACTCCGCCGTCGGTGTAGGTCAGCCGTTGGCCAGATCGATCAATGTTTTTGATCGTGATGCCAGCATAGGTCTGGCCTTCAGAGACAACGGTAGAGACACCGTTGATTGAGGTGATCGCCCGGCCGTCGGGGAGAAACGTGTTGATGGCCACCTGTGAAGGCACGTGCTCAGATTTGCTTGCCGCTGTATCAATCGTTGTGGGCTGTTGTGGGTTGTACATTGTGTTATGACTAGCCAGGCTTTCGCCCTCTTTACGGCGATTAGCCAGCTCAGCCTTGGCTTTATCGACATCGACTTCCGCTATGTCTGCGGTTTTCTTATGCTCAGCGATCTTGGCGTCGTAACCGGCGACCAGCAGCTGATGTTCTTTGGTTATCAAGGTTTCAGCATTGCCTGGAAGTCGGATGACTGGGTCTACGGATTGGTCTTTGTACTCTTGAACAGGTACCAGGACCGGATCGGGCACTTTGACGATTTCTTTGTCAGCTACACTGTCCGAGTCGCCAGAGAGCTCTGAGTAACCGATGGCTGCACCGGCCACCACCAATATGCCAATAAGGACCTTCTCTGAAGTTTTCATAATTTAATTAGCACCCACGATTTTTAAATTTGCTTCAATGTTGTATGCAACGCCCGCGCGATCCACTGTCAGAGAATCGATAAACACAGGCAGATGACGAGTGGCCTTAGCCAACTGCAGTAAGGTGTGAGAGCCCGCGCCGGATTTCTTGACTAGGACATGGCGAGAACTCCAGTGATTGCCTGGAACGGTGGTATCAAAGTCGACACTGTCCACCACCTTGTTCGAGAACAGATTGAATCGAACTTCTCGCTCCGACTCAGAGACGGGCGTGATCAGGTAAGGCCTTGAGTTGTCTTCCAATTGAAGCGCGATATTGGCTACCGCGTTCTCCTTCGCCAGATCAACGGTAAAGTCTCGACCGATCTGAGTTAACCGATTTTCCAGGTCACTGACGTAGGCGGAAAGCGTGGGAGAAAATTCACAACTGAGATGGCTTCCACTTAAAGAACAGCTGCGTAAGTTCCAGCCCGCGATAAACTGGATGCCCTCAGTAATGGACCAAACGTCATTGAAGACAGCGGTCGCGGAGGGGGTTTGAAACTGCTGTCGGTAGTCAGCAAAGTTATCGACCACCTCCTGCTCTTTCTCGTTATCACCCAGCGTAAAGAACAACACACCACCAATCGCCACGATGGCTATCAGGCCTGCCACAAGCAGAGGCTTGTTGCCGGCACTCGTATGTTTCTTCAAGGCCTCTTCCAGCGGCATTAGCGTCGCGCCGGTGAAAGACGACAGTTTATTGATCAGTGGGGAATCTCTGATAACCGCATTCGAGCGTTCATCGATGTCAAACTGCGTAAACCCCTTAAGATCCTCAGGCAACTCTCCGTATAGATATACCTTGTACTGATCCAGATCCCTAACAATGCTGTTCCAAAAGAGCTTGTCGGACTCGCCAGGCTTTACGTGTTTTTCGTCAACATCCGATCCATGACCAACGACCACCAGGTGTGAGCCATCGTCTACCTGGTTAATCCACACAAAGTTATTGTCGTCGATATTGCTTCTGACCAGATCACCCAGTGCTACACCTTGTTCGGTGCTGAACACCAGGTTCCAATAGCCCTGACGCTCATACATGGACGCATAGGGATAGGTACTTTCATAAACTTGCTTAAACTGCTGTACCTTGATCTGAATCTTGGAGGGTTGTTGAGCCGCTGGAATACGCTCACGTTGAGCGCCAACCACATAACGGGTATTACCGATGATGATTCCCATGACGACCTCAGATATTCCGAATGATTCGGGGCGTCACCAGCAAGTAGATATCGGTCACCCGGTGTCTGGCTCCAGCTGATGTAGAAGCCCAGCCAGTACGTATAGGGGAATCCTGCTTGCTCATGTTTTCTTCACGACGAACCGCGGCCGCTACCACTGTTGTGCCATCGCTTACTACTTGCTGAATGTTGAAACGATTACGTTTCATTCGAGGCAGTTGGATGAAGTCGGTTTCAGTACCAATGGTCTCGGTGGGCTGCAGCTCGGACCCACTGTTACTTAGTACAACCGACACTCGGTTTTCGTCAAAGACTTTGGCCATCGAATAGAGTGTGTAACCACCCTGGAGAATTCCAGGTATAAGCTCTGTCGTACTACCCACGTCTGTCGTATTCGTTGTGCGAGACGCGGCCAGATAGCCCTCGATATCGGCAAGCTCGACTTCGGCAACACTACCGCTGCGTGTCATGACGCGCTGTTCAGTCACAAACGACACTTGACCTTGCTGCTCAAGCGCTTTTACCAGAACATCAATAGAGCTTGATCCGGTTTGACGGCTACCGGAAAAGGCAATCGGCGCATCATTAGTGAAAACACCAAAGGGGGATTCGCCAAAAAAGTTCAGTTGACTGCTGGCGGTGTTTTTCACGGCCGTCCAATCCAAACCAACCTCGGCATTGTTTTCCGTGGTCACCTGAAGGACTCTAATTTCTAGTACAACCTGAGTGGAAAGCTCTTGAATTAACGGTTCCATATAGGAGCGCACGGTGCGCATCAAATCAGGTGTGGTTTTTACTAAAATGGTCGACGATGACTCGGAGGGAATCACCACACCGTAATCGCCTACAATGCTTTCGACTGTAGTCTTAGCATCAGTGAATGGATTTAACCCTTCTGCCTGAGTGTTGCTGAACTGATCGCGGTCAACATCAAAAGCCGACGAATCAATCGGTGTCATTTCACTCGATCCACCGTTATTGGCGTTATCGTCGCGGGGCTTTTTCTTCCCCACCATGTAGCTGTAGTTGCCACCAAGGATTGGTAAGGTGAATGTCTCGGTTTCGTAGGCACTCCAATGTACAGAGGTGTCGCTGACCTCATATGAGTAATTGGACAGCGAAGCAATCTTGTCCAGGGCACCACGTACACTGCCACGATGGGTCATAGACAGCCGGAAGGATGGATCGACGTTGTAATCGAGTTGGGCCACGATGCCGGTCTCGGTTAAAACTAGATCCAACACCTGGTCAATCGGTAAACCTGCCACATCAACGTCATGCGCTAAGGGCTGGTTTACCCAAGCGGGACCTTCGGGCTCTTTGATTGGCGTTAGATTGGCGGCCGGACGCTGTACATAGATCGCCGCATCCTGGCTGGTATCGGTAGCGGCTGCGGAAATCTTTTCTTCGGCCGACTCCAGGCCTTGTTTACTGTCATTGAATGATCCCATCACTCCACAGCCCGAAACGCTGCAGGCGGCAAGCATCACCAAAGTTCGCTGAATATATTGTCTGAATTGCATGTCTGCCCCTATTGAATCGGATTGCGATGTACGAAATACGCCGTGGTCGTACTCGGGTTAAGTCGCGCTTGAATGGGATACTCGGCTAGAAGTTCACTGAAGGCCTGGCGGGGATCATCGCGCGAGATTGCGATTGGGAAGGAGGACGTAATGGGGTAGTCCTGAGCCTGCCAGCCATCCTTGAAAGGCATCTCCCAGCCAAATTCAGATAGCAGCCGCTTAGCATTGCTTTGCACGCTACCGGGCTTCACATCAAATACCACGGTGTTGGATGCATTCAGTGAAGAGTTGTCGGTAATGATCAGTGATCGATCACCTTGGCCTGATACGATGAAACCACTCAGCACATCATTGAGCGCTATTGATTCGGTGCTCATCAGATCCTCTGATACTTCGATATCGTCTCCAATATTCAGACGGTTAATATCAAAGGATTTATCTCGAACGCTGTAGACCACACCATCCAAGTCAAACCGGGACTGGAGTTTCATGATCGCCGATACCAGACTCTCGCCTTCGGCCAGGGTTAGTCCGGGTGTGGATATGACAGCTGTATCAGGCAGCTCAAGGGAGGCCCCAGTAGACGTCTCTATGGGTGTTCCAGTAGGTATTGCTGCTGTTACCGAGCGGGGTGATACAGAATGTTGGGAAGGCCCCCCAGTATTGCTGTGGACGGCCACATTGGATTGCACGTTCGTAGTCGAGCCCCCAATCGCGGCATTTGGCTCGAACTGTCCGGCAGCCATTCCAGTCGACCCCATCACTTCTGTTGGCGCTTTCCGGGTATAGGCCAGTCCATCCACCTCATCGACCAGAATGTCCAGCAAGGCACTTGAAGGTGCAGCGGCATCATTCAGGGTGAACGTGACTGTGCGGGATAAGTCAGAACCTTTCACTGTCCAGGAGCTTCCCGCGATTACTTGGAGTATTTCAATCAAAGGGAGAGGACCTAGCTCACGATGCGCTGCAGGCAGTGGCTGGTTTAGCAGGATTGAATCGAGATAGATACCTCGATGGGTTTGGTCGGCATTGCGCCGAACGCGATATCCGGTACCGTCAAGGACCTCATCGACAGCCTCACCGATCGTAATAACATCAGTCGCAAAGGCGGCGGTCACGGCCGTGTAGAGTGGATTAACCGAACTTTGAGTCGGCTCCATCACAGCCAGCGTATACCGGTCGGTCTTGATGGCTATAGGATCTTGGCCCGCCCAGCTGGCCGTTACGGAAAATGTCAGTGCTATCAGTAATAAATATCTCATAATCATCGCCGGTTTAATGTAGGGGCGTGTTCATCGCGCCCAGTTGCTCCAACCTGTACAACCCGATGTTTGTTCCAACTTCAATGTTCAGGTAGATACATGTGTTCGTTAGCTTTAGGGATCTCACAACCCCAATTCGATTGAACAGCATTTCATCTGGGTCAATGATCTTCACGCTTTGATCCAGAGAGCACTGCTGCAGCTTCAATAGCTCACGTTCAAGTACCCGCAGTCTCTGCAGGAATGTCTTCTTCTCCATCGCCTGCCCCCGCGATGTAGTACATGGAAAAATTAGCCTTGTGATTGATCCTCGGCTGGATAGCCTTGATTCGCCGGCCCGGCCTTTGGCTTGTATTGAATGGATTCAATGCCCATTGGGGCGAACGAGATTGAGTCAGCACGGACTTTTAAACGATAGATTTCTTGACCTGGCGTCGCTGGGTCATTGGATTGAAAGGACTCCATTCTCTGCTCGCCAATCACGACAATACGAGCGCCCACTTTTAGCAATTCAGCCACAGCCTTCGAGCGTTTGCCCCAGAACTCCACATCCACCCAGAACCCGTTGTCTTTGCTCCATTCTCCCGATTCGTCACGCGCTTTCACATCGGCACGAAATGAGATGTTCAAAACGGATTTATCTTCGCCTTTGACCGGAACGGTTTTGTACTCAAATGAACCGACATTACCCTCGTGGGAAAAAATGCTGAGCGCCATGGGACATCCTCTCAATATAAAATTTTGGAGGATTGAGGATACTTAAAATTGTGAACGGGTTAGAGCTTTTAACTGAACAAGAGGTGTGCAAATTAGGAAGGAAAAAGAAACGGGGGCAAGCCCCCGTGAATAATTGCGCACTCGCTTAGTCGGTCGGACTGTAGGCAAGTGGCTTTAGTATAACCCTAGTGTAGGGGCAGACAACTATTAAATTGATCTCACTTCGTACAAATACATTTCTAAACGATTCAGACTTCAAAGCCATCAACAGATGATCGAACGAGAATTTCTTTACCACTCGAATAGGGGCTAACTTCACCAGCAATATTGTCTTTCCAGACTTGTGCGGCTACCAAAGATTTGAATATCGCTAGATACGAATCTATTTCTACACGCAGTCTCATGCCAACAGCATCGTAGGAATACATGCTCTCAGCAAATTTTGGTGACTCGTCTTGAATGCAGCTCATCATTGCGGCGACCTTTGCGCGATTATCTACTCGCTCTCGGACACCAGAGGTTAACCGAACAAACGAGTGAAGACTGAAACCAAATTCTTGTCCATTGGCTAACACCCTCCATCGTAGATCGCCTATGCGCACTTCTGGTACATCGAAACGCTTCACATGACTACCAGCCCTTGGGCTGTAACACAGAGTGACATACTCACACTCAGGGCCATAAAAACGATTCCAGTCCTGCACTGTATTGCGAGCTGTCTGATCGGCTGCCTGTAGCTGCCGGACAATCTGATCTTTCCAGCGATCAACGGAGTGACCGCCCTTATCCATTAAAAGGCCTTTTAAAGTAATGACCGCCATATGACCGATATTCCTCTCTGTCAGATATCCGATAGTGATTCTTGTCGGTCGTCCGCAGACTCACCGGTCTTAATACGCGGCGCTAATTTTGCTCGACGCTCACCTTTACGAACATCCTCAGACAATGAGGGCATAGTCGGCTTGTGTGACTCGTATACTTTTGCCGCACGTTGAGCCACTTTGTTGTTCGCGGCCAAATCATCACGCTTAACTGATGTATTCACCCAAAGACGACTCGCCTCAAATACTGATCGAATCAATGATGAACACTTCACGATGCTGGCAGTCCAATCATCCTCAAACATGAGGCCCATCTTCTTCGCGGTCATCGCCGATAACACCACTCGGTCAAATTGTGTCAGCAAGATAGCTGAGCGGTAGGCCCAGGGAGAATAGAACTGAATATCCATCGTAGCCGGATCGACACTGTGGGTGTCCGGCATGTCGATACCTTGAAGTTCAGTCTCCAGCATTTCCTCAATGTGTTTCTTCTGTGCCCGAATAAAAGCAGTCGCATCCTCAAACTTTGTTTCAATTTCCAACAATGCCTGATCCGCATAGGGATCATCATTCTCACTGGCATGCCATATCTCCGCCACATTCTTGGCGAACCGTACCAGGCCAACGATTGGATAAATGTTCTTGTCTTTATCACCACGACGGCCATAGAACAGGGCGTGTGCTTGCCGTGTCTCTAATGTGATCTTGCCACCGCCAGTCTCAAGCCTTCCAGGTCGCCCCTGAACTGACGCAGGTTTGACAATGCTGTCGGCACCGTCTGGGTGCGACCGGTTCAGATTCCGTTTAGCCTCAGCACGCAGCTCCGCTTTCTCTTCCAAATCCAGAATCGTTTCGTTTGTCTCATGTTCCATGATTGATCCCCCTAAGGTTGTAAACTTGTACCAGTCTCACCAACGAGACCCGCGCATTTTCTTTTGCATTTCTCGGTCACTGATCATTTCCACAAAGTGACCTTCAATTTCGGATATCTCCAGTTGACCCTGTTCCAGACTCGTGGCTAAAAGCATCAGCGATATTGCTCCACCGCGAATGTATGCTTCGATGTATTCACCGTCAGCGGTCGATGCCATCGACGATAGGTCTACGGCGATGTCTCGCAGTGTTCTCGGGTTTAATTGTTCCATTCTCAATCTCCAACCGTATGGGTTTTTCTAATCCACTTGCCCCAAGCGAACTATGTGTTTCACGTGGAATCTTCAGCTTCCAGTTTCTTTGGATTTTTCAGGAATTCGTATGTTGCACTTCACGCACGCATCGGGACCATGTTGACCGTCGGGCCATAGGGAATGATTGCATCGTTCTTTGCAGGCTTTCATGCGTGAGTCGCTGGTGTAAAGAAAATAGCGATGGCGCCTGCGATCTAATCGAGACACTTGTACGACGACAACCTTAACGGGAGGTTGGTTTTCACCGCCGTAGATTTCAGAAGTCAGCCCTGGAATGGGAATGTGGCCTTCGCCTACGCCGCCATACCAAACAAATTCGATCCTAGCCATTGACCACCTCCAATCGAACTTTCAGAGTGCTGTACCCTACAGCACTTTGGATTTTCATCGGATTCAGCTTCGGAGTGTTGTAGGGTGCAACACTTGTCGCAGGCATTCTCATGGCAAATCCCCATGGCCAATCAAGAAATGCGGCTCACCATCTTCAATGGCTTCCTTCACCATCTGCCCCCATTCATCCAGCATCATGACGTTGTCTCGACGGCGGTCTACCAAGGCTTTCGTGAAGCTAACGATGTTGCGGATGGGCTCAGTGCCGGGATGTTTGACGTTGAAGATCATGCGACCGAAGAGCTGACACATGACATCACGTCGGGCCTCCTCGCCAAGACCCAGCAATACGCGACCAATGACCGGGATGTTGGTTCGATAGACTTCCCAGAGGAACAGCATGGGTTGCGTGGTGTCGGCGACCAGCCAGCCGAGATGGGAGGCGGTCAGGCACTCAGCCAAGGGTTTATCCAGGTCTGCGTCGTGCCGTCGTGCTGGCTCAGTGGATGGGTGAATTCCCTTACGTGCGCGCGTAGTAATATATTTATTAATATTAATACTACTACTACCAATACTGCGGGGATAAAAAATATTTTTTTCGGAGCCGTGTAAAGAATTTTCTTTATCGGCCAAATTTTTATCAAAAGCCGTGTTAAGATTTTTAACATGGCTATTTTGACCCGCGTTAAAATTCTTATCATGGCTTTCCAAAGGCTCCTCTGAAGCCCGCATTACTTCGTTTAAAGCGATTTTCTCATCCTCAGCGTCAGTCAGAGCCGTGTTAAAATTTTTAACATGGCTATCGAATTCTTCACTCGTCGTGATCAAAGTACGTTTCCCAAAAACGGCTTCTCTCAGTCTGTCTTCCATGGACTCCAATTGAGTGGGGCTTCTTGGGGTCGACTCCAGCGCACTTATTTGAGCAAGAACCTGGCTGGCTAGGTTGCGATTGGCTTTACCCGCACTAGCGCCACTTACCTGGGCTTCTAGGAACTGTACATACCCAGAATCCAGTTCCAGCGTGTCTGCCAAACTCAACGGCTCCTCATGAAGCAAATACACATCGCCCACAAACCGCTGAAGCTCATCGCGGACCGTGCGGCAGAAGGTCATCCAGCGATTGATACGCAATGTTGCCCGAGAGTTCGCTACGGTAGGTGCTGAACACACCATGGCTGCACTTAACTCCTCGCGAGAGGGAACATAGCCAGGCATCTGTGGGTTTGAGATAAATGCCCTCAGAACCTGCCATAGAAGTTTATCCGCCGGCCTCAGCTGACCATCAAAGATTAAGTGATTGGGCACACTATGATGAAAGTTACCGGTAAAGATGACGCCCATGCTGGTACCGGAGCTGCCGGTGGAGTTGGCGCCACCGCTGTCAATTCGTCGTTGCTGAAGCAGGCTTTGCTCGGCAAAAGAAATCTGCTTAATGATGGGGGACAGGTCGGACATCAAATGCCCTCCATGATCGTGTTCCACAACCTGTCGATTCCTATGCCTGTCGACTCTGAAAGAGAGCACAACTTGCGTAATTCAGATAGGTTGGAGTTTTTTAACTGTTCCCATTGGCGAAGAGCATCCAGCTCTTCAGCTTCTGTCAGTGACTCGATTCGGCCTCGCTCCTGGGGTGGTAGCCCCAGAGCTTGCTTACGCTGGTCATAGTCTCTTCGACTGATCCCCGTCAGCGCGTTCAGCATAGGTTGTCTTATTCCCAATCGAATCGCTCGGTCAGTGTCGGTCTCTTCGGAGTGCTCTAGTTCTTGGTGATTTAAAAAATTACTGAGCGCCTTCCCGTTAAACGACACATCTACGAGAGGTGCTGGGAAGTCGGTCATACGATCCAACGCTCGTAGCGTGACAGATCGCAATAAGTCGTAGCAGGTCTCCTCAACGCCCATCTTTTTCAAGAGGGCGAAGTTAGAGGTTTGAGCGGCTGTAGCCGCGGTATACAGTGCCTCTCTATTCAGAGAAGCCAGCTGCTTTGAATTGATGGTTTTGTTGTCTCGCCCCACAGCGATACCTCCTTGCGTGATCGTGCGCATCGTTGTTTACTTCGATTCCAAAAACAGACTCGTGTAGTCGTCGGCACAATGTTGCCTAATGGCTGCTAACGTTTTGTCAAAAGCGAGTAACCCTTGCTGGCTCTTTTTATGCTGGGCGGATGCGCCCTCGTAATCCGGCAGGGTTCTCAGCATATTGGTGTGTATATAGGCTTGCTGAACGCCCACAATCTCGAATAGCCGCATAAACGGAAAAGGCAACATGGCATTGATTGCTTCAACCACGTCGTTCTGACCTTTCTCGGCACAATCATGCGCAATACCGATGAACGGAATCATGAGCCCGTAAGCCCACAATTTCTGAATAGGCCTTAGCTCGGATAACATCGTCTCGAAGCCACCAAACAGATCAGCCGCGATATGCCACCCGATACCAGGTGCGGTGTCGTATTCACCGTAGGTAGGCATTAAGAGGTGATCGATGTCGTGAACCTCAGCGACCATACAACTGGCGAGATACGATTCTTGTAGAAGATCGTCCAGCGTCTTCGGCTGGAAGTTTCCTGCTTGCCCCGCATTTGAAAGTTGATCGCTCTCGGCGGGAGTGTCATCTTGTGTAGTACCTGGCGGTGTCCTGGCGGCAGTTACAGCTGGCGCTTGTGCCTCATTTGGTGTTGCAACTTGTTGCGTCAAAGCGCCAGGCGCGCTGCTAGGCTCCTGGATGGGGCGCTGTGACGGTGTCGAATTGCTGGCCTCAGGTGCAGCTGTAGCTGGTTGAGTCGAAGGTTCTGGCTGAGCGTTCGGATGGTTGGGTTGAGGTGATTTAACACCTGAAGGCTTGCCACCTTTCATAATGTTAAATATTTCCGAACTTACCGCACTGAATGGCTCGTCTACCGCGTCCGAAAATTTGATGCTCATCAACTGAAAGAAACCATCAAAATCAAATGCGACGTCATCGAACTCATTTAAAGTGTTTTGCCAAAGCGAATCCCAATCCTCTTTTGGCTCTTCACCGTTTTCAATTAGTGAATCCCAGTACGCTTTGAACGCTTTTTCATAGCTTCGAATTTTCTTAACAATCGAAACACCAGCTCCCGCCCAAAGTAAATCTGGCAGGTGCTCGACCAAGGAGTCCACGGCGTACATCAATACGGAAAGGTTTCCGGAATCTATACCCCAGCCTTTAGCCTTCATCCGATCGGCCGCTTTGCGCATGGATATTTTGCCTTCCTTCTCCTCAATCAAGCCAATCCAACGCTTTGCGGCTAAGGCACGCTCGATGAGCTTCATATCCCCGCGCAAATCGTTCTCTACCAAGTGTCCGGCTAACGACTCCTCATCATCCACCCACGGCTTGAAAGTGACCTGGTGCCGAAAGAATTTTTCGTCGCCGGTCTCTTCCCAAAGCTCCTGCAGAGCTTGAAGACGTGTATTACCGCCGTCGGCAATTTGATACGGATCATCAACACTTTTACGAGTGACATTAAAACGATGATCGAGGCCTCGGGCCTTGATCGAGGCCTTAATATCATCGAACTTTGGGTTCACCGACTGACGCGGATTGAATTCACTGGGTACCAGCTCATCCAAGGTGACCGTGATTTCCGTTGGAATCGCGGGGTCTTTGCGTATTGCCTCGACAGTGCGCGACTGTCGTGTCAGCCGCTCAGACAAATCTACAGGTTTGTTCTTAGAGGCCATGACTTAACCCTCTCCATTCTCAGTGTTTTCAGTCCAGTCTCGGTCGTAGGCTTGAGCTTTCTTAAAAGCCGCCTCCAGCCTCTGCTGGTGATACGGTGGCAAAAAGATACCCAGCTGCTCACTGTCACTGCGTCCAGGGTAGGCAAAGGTAATCTTTTGGCCTCGACAGCCAGCCCCAACCAGGTGGGAATCCTCAAAGGCAGATTCGATACAATCTCGCATCAGCTCGTGTTCGGAATTCAAGTTGTAAGCATCATGCTCGCGCCCATCACACCAGAGCGTGCAGGCCGCTGCCAGACGCTCTTGTGCCTCATCCTTGCTGCTAGCGACCAAAAAGACATAGCCACTTTGGTCGAACTGGCCTGATGGATCGAAACTTTCCACTACGGCTCGATAGATCATGACTAGGCCTCCACTGCCGATAAGACATCGTGGGGCTTACGGCCAGTCAATTTAGGCTGTAGCTCGTAAGCGAGCTCCAACATGGTTTCCTGCGCGCTCGGGGTCTTTCCCCGGCGCTTCGGTTCAAAGCGATGCGCCGGTTCAGAGCGTCCTGCAGCTTTGTTGTAGGCAGCAATATCGGGAACGATGGTCTTAAGCACTCGGACCATGCCATCGCCAACTTCATCGAACTCCCTGCTAAGCCATTCAGCCATCTCACGTGAGTCGTTGGTTCGCCCCATACGGTTGATCAGTGCGTTACAGGTAGGGAGGGGTCGGCCGGCAATGGTGGTTTTCATGCCTGGCGCCGGGAGAAAGGAGCGCAGCATATTGACTGTGCCTGTCACAAACTCGGTCGAGTCCAGATAATTGGGCACAACAGGGCTGATTACCTCGTCCGAGGCCAGAATTACGGCCTCCTGAAGCAGACCAATGGCCCCCTGAGTATCGACAATGATGTAATCGTACTCGGTCGCCAGCTTCTGGAGGGCCATGTGGAAATACAAGACATGACTGCTGGACTCGCGAAGAAAGGGCAGGATCGGACCGCCTTTGTCGCCCTTGGAGTCATCGTTGACGATGATATCTAAGTTCGTAAATCCGGTGTGGCTGATACAGCCCTCGGGGTCTGTCGTGGTAATCAATTGAGTCAGGCCAGAGTCGGCCGGGAAGGGGATATTGAAATACTTGCTCAAGTTTTGAGCGAAGTCAGTATCAATAAGAAGTGTGCGTTGCCCTAAGTCTGCAAAGATTGCAGCTAGGTTCACTGAGATAGAAGTTTTACCGACTCCACCTTTGGTGGAAACTAAAGAATAGACTTTGGCCATAGAGCCCTCCAACCGTTGATTTAACGCAACGATTAAGAACTCATGGTCCAAAGAAGTGGGCTTACTACCACTTAGAAAATGGTAGCTAGGGGCGGACTTGAACCGCCGACCCCAGCATTATGAGTGCTGTGCTCTAACCAGCTGAGCTACCTAGCCATATCTGAGGGCGCGTATTTTCTCTATCGGGCAGGGTAAAGTCAAGGTTTAATTACAATTAATCTTGGGTTTAGAATGGGGCGGTAACTCTTGGTGCCGTGGTATATTGATGTTTATGGATAAGCGTATTGAAATCAGGTTAGGTCAAGGGGGGTTGGCGGTTTTTTGCTGGCTGTTTATTGTGCTGTTGGCTGCTTGTGGTCAGGGTGATAAACCGCCAGCGGCCGAGGCGCAGGCGAGCAGTTCGGTCGCCTCCGTAGCGCCGGCTGAGAAGGCTGAAAAGAAGCCGGGCTTTGTCAATTTCGTCGAGCAGGGTGATCTCGATGCACTGCGTCAGCGCGGTGTGGTTCGGCTGTTGGCGCCACTTCGGGAATATCAGGGTTTGCCGCGTTCGGGTATGCCTTCTGAGGGGTACCGTGAGCTCGCCGAGGACTTTGTGCAGGCGCTGGGGCTAAAGCCAGTATGGATTATCAAAGAATCTATGCAGGAGCTGATGCCGGCGCTATTGGCGGGCGAGGGTGACTTAATTGTTGACCATTTGACTCAGACCAAAGAGCGCGATGAGAGGGTGGCCTTTTCGTTGCCCCTGTCGAATGCTACCGAACGGTTAATTACCCCTGCCAGTGCCGGGCCACTGGAGGCCGTGCAGGATTTAGCTGGCAAGCGTGTGGTGGTACCTAAGGGCTCGTCCTATGTGGGGAGTTTAAAACGCCTTCAGGCCGAAAACGAGGGGCTTACGTTTGATGTGGTGCCGCTGGCCCTGTCGGGTAACCCCGATGTGGTTGTAGATAAGGTGGTAAGTGGTGAATTTGATGCGACCGTGCTTGATGACACCCTGGCTGAAACCCTAAGCCAGTACCGCGACGATTTTGCGCAGGGTGTAGCGGTATCGCAAACCCGCGCGGTGGCCTGGGCGGTGCGACCGCAGTCGAGCAAGCTATTGGTGGAGCTCAACCGTTATCTGACCAGTCATACCATTCACTTTTCCAGTATTCAGTATCACAAAGACGACTTGCCGGCGATTAAAGAGCGCCGCACTTTACGCATGATTACCCGCAACAACCCCGCCAGTTACTTTATGTGGCGGGGCGAATTGATGGGGTTCGAATACGAATTGCTGAGGGAGTTTGCCAAGGAGCAGGGCTTGCGCCTTGAGGTGGAGGTGGCGCCACCCGGGGTAGACCCCATTGATTGGCTTAATGCCGGCCGGGGCGATGTGATTGCGGCGGCCATGACAGTTACCCCTGAGCGGGCCGAGCGCGTCGCTTTTACCCGGTACTACAACAAGGTGGCGGAGCAGTTGGTCACGCGAGCCGAGCAGCCGCCATTGCCGACTGTGGATGCCCTGGCAGGCAGAACTCTGGTGATTGACCCGCAAACCTCGTATTGGGAGCGTGCACAGGCGCTTAGAGCCCAGGGGGTCGAGTTCGAATTGGTGAAGCAGGATGCCTCCACCACCGAGTTGCTGATGGCGGTCGCCGACGGCACCTTTGATGCGACCATTGCCGACAGCCATTTGGTGGATATTGAAAAACGTTTTGCCACCAACCTTGCGCCGGGTCACCGCTTTGAAGAAAAAGAGCACGCCTGGGCGGTTCGACAATCCAATCCGCAATTGCTGGCCGAACTCAACGCGTTTTTGAATGCGAAATACCGGGGCCTGTTTTTCAATGTGGTGTATAACAAGTACTTCAAAAACGAGTCGCGTATTGGCAAATATCAAGGCCAGCGCCTGACCTTTGCCGATAGCCTGTCGCCCTACGATGATATTGTGAAGCCGCTTGGTGAGGGGTATCAGTTTGACTGGCGGTTGATTGTGGCGCAAATGTACCAGGAGAGCCGCTTTTACCCAGAGGCGAAGTCGCACGCCGGTGCCACCGGGTTGCTGCAAGTTATGCCGCGCACAGCGGAAGAATTGGGATTCGCCATGCCATTCGATGAGCGCTCCGGCATTGAAGCCGGTATCGCCTATTTGGACTGGACGCGAGATCGGTTCGAAGAGTATTTGCCGCTGGAAGAGCGTTTGTGGTTTGCCCTGGCCGCCTACAACGCGGGCTTTGGCCACGTACAAGACGCCCGCCGCCTGGCGCGCCAGCAAGGTTGGAACCCCGACGTTTGGTTTTACAATGTCGAGCGCGCCATGCTGCTGTTATCGAAAAAGGAATACTACAGCAAGGCCCGGTTTGGCTACGTACGCGGTGAAGAGCCGGTGCAATACGTGCGCAATATTCGCGATCGCTATCGGGGCTATTTGTCGGCGGAGTAGGATAAAAAAGGTCTGACGTCGGAGGTCTGATGTCAGATAAAAAAGGCAGTCATCGACGGAACGCTGTGTCGTAACTGGGCATTGTTAGGCCGGGAATTAAATGGCGCGCCTCTGGTGGCGGGGTTTGAAAAGCTGGGGGAAATCTCGGAGGTCTAATGTCCGATGCCAAAAAGAGAGATAACATTACTGTGGTGCAAAAAATAGCGAAGGATTGAGTGTGTTTAACCCCGCAAAGGGTTTGGCAGGGGATAAGTTCAGTTTGATACGTTGTTGCTAAACGCTTATCAGTCGTTACCACTTATCGTTTTGGGTGCGAGGGAGACGAGGTAAAGCGGCATTGAGCCGTGTCGCGAGACGCGTTACAATCGATTAAAGTTGCCGTAAAAAGGTGGGCTGATTAGGGATGATCAAAAGCATTAAGCACAAGGGCTTGAAGGCGTTTTTTGACAAGGGAAGCACGAAAGGTATCCGCGCCGATCATGCTGACCGGCTTCGCGACCGCCTAACCGTGCTGGATGTTGCCACCAGCCTTGATGATATTGCCACTGGCAACTGGGGCTTGCACCCGTTAAGCGGCAAGCTTAAAGGCCAGCACGCTATCAACGTATCGGGTAACTGGCGGTTATTTTTTGAGTTTCACGACGGCAATATCCACCTGCTGGATTACGATGATTACCACTGACGGGAGGCGCCACCATGGCCATGCATAACCCTTCGCACCCCGGGCGTATTATCCGGCAACGACTGATCGAGGACGAAGATGGTCGCAAAATCGACAGCATCGCGATTGTCGCCGACCGACTCGGCTGCCACCGCAATACGCTGAACCGGGTAATCAATGGCAGCGCGTCTGTCTCGCCGGAAATGGCACTGGCGCTGGAACAGGTGGGTGCCGGCGGGGCCGAGTTCTGGCTTTCCATGCAGGCTAACTACGATTTGTACCAACTTCGCCATAGTAAGGGCGCCGCTTAATCGAGTGATAAACCCCGCTTGCCTCGGTTGAGGCGTCCCGTGTCCGCCTGCGTCCCCCTCTTCCTAGCAGAAGAAATCGTCAGACGTCCGACTTTTTATCACCTAAACATTAAACCTAAAGTGCACAATATCCCCGTCTTTCACAATGTACTCTTTACCTTCCAGGCGCCATTTTCCGGCGTCTTTGGCGCCTTGCTCGCCGCCGAGTTCGACAAAGTCGTTATAGCCAACCACTTCAGCGCGGATAAAGCCTTTTTCAAAGTCGGTGTGAATTTTACCGGCCGCTTGCGGTGCGGTGGCGCCGACGGGGATGGTCCAGGCGCGGACTTCTTTAACGCCGGCGGTAAAGTAAGTGTGTAGCCCTAGCAGATCGTAGCCGCCGCGAATAACGCGGTTCAGGCCGGGCTCTTCCATGCCCAAGGCCTCTAAAAATTCGGCTTTTTCGTCGTCGTCCAGTTCGCTGATTTCGGCTTCAATTTTGTTGCAAATAGGCACAACCACCGCATTTTCTGAGGCGGCGATTTCGCGAACCTGGTCCAGGTGCGGATTGTCCTCAAAACCATCTTCGGCGACATTGGCAATGTACATGGTCGGCTTTAAAGTCATCAGGCTCAGCTCACGCAATTGCGCGCGTTCATCATCGGTGAGGTCATAGGAGCGCAGTGGCTTGGCTTCGTCCAGGTGCGGCTGAACCTTTTCCAGCAATGCTTTCATCGCCATGGCGTGCTTGTCTTGGCCTTTGGCGGCTTTTGCAAAACGTTGAATGGCTTTTTCCACGGTTTCTAAATCGGCCAGTGCCAGTTCAGTATTGATTACGTCAATGTCCGAGGCGGGGTTGATGGTGCCGTCTACGTGAATCACGTTTTCGTCTTCAAAGCAGCGCACAACATGAGCGATGGCGTCGGTTTCGCGGATATTGGCCAGAAACTTGTTGCCCAAGCCTTCACCTTTCGAGGCGCCGGCAACCAGACCCGCAATGTCGACAAATTCCATGGTGGTGGCAATCACCTTTTCCGGCTTTACAATCGCGGCAATCTTGTCCTGGCGCGGATCGGGTACGGCGACCACACCGGCATTGGGCTCAATGGTACAGAACGGGAAGTTCTCGGCGCCAATGCCCGCTTTGGTCAGCGCGTTAAACAGGGTGGATTTACCCACGTTGGGAAGACCGACAATACCGCAATTAAAGCCCATGAAACTGTCTCTTGATTTGAGGGTTTAACAAAGCGCGGAATTATACATGAATAGAGGGGTAAAGCGGAAAATCGCTAGACGTTGGATGTCTGACGTCCGATGCTCAATGATGACCTCAGACCTCAGACCTCAGACCTCAGACCTCAGACCTCAGACCTTCTCACTCCCCAACACCGTCCGCTTTACTTTTGAGGCAAAATTCAGCGTTTTACGAGCCAGCCAGAATGCCTTGTGGTTGGTGAGCTTGTCGAGCATGTCTTGCAGGCGGTGGTTGTCGCGGTACAGGCGCTGCAGATGTTGATCGCGCCGCGCCAAGAGTACCTGAATGCGTTGATAGTCTTCATCACTTAACACCTGGCCGGGCTGGATGTGCTCGGGCAGTGGGCGCTCCACGTAGATGGTGGAGTGGCGGCCTTTGTATTCGTGGGCCGGGCGGGTTTTGCTGTAGAAATACAGGGCGATGGATTTACGCGAGTGCGAGTCTTGGTCGCCATCGGGTAAATTGATGCGCTCAAAGCCATGCCAGGAGTGGTCGTGGGTGGCAAAAATCACGCAGCGATTAAACAGCGGCGCTACTTTTGTGATCTTGTTTTCCTCAGGAGGCTTGCGCGGGTCTTGGTGAAACTCTATCAGCCCGCCCCAATCGTCTTGCCACTCTTTGTTGAGGTAGACAATCAAGTTTAGCCGGCGGTGGTAATTGGTAACGGGGTGGCGATTAAAGTCGACGTGCGGGTCCAGGTCTTGCCCGTGGCAGTTTTCATGGGTGCCACCACCAAAGTAGTCGGGGTCGTAAATTAAGTCGGGAATGCCTGTGGCCTGGCTCACCCACTGCAAAAATGCCTCGGAGCGGATCATTTCATCCAGTTTTTGATACTGGTTGCCAATATCGCGCAGCTCGGTGTACACCGCCTTACGGCCAATGGTGCCGTTCTCGTTGCGTGCCTTTTCGTCATCGAACACGGGAAACTCATCCAGTAGCGACTGACAAAAGTCTGGGTCAAAAAAGTTGTCTACAACGAGGTGCGAGAAAGGCGCGGCTGACTCAAATTTTGCCGCCAGTGATGGCGTAGTGTCGAGGGTCGATGAACTCAAAAAGTCCTTAAGTGCTGCCGCCATTATTGTTTTCTCCCGGTGTGCAGTCTGAATAGCGCAGTATAAAGAGTGGGACAGGTTGGGGGAAGGGGGGAAAGTCTGATGTCGGAGGTCTGACGTCTGATGTAAAAAGCAACACTCGGAAGTATTGTGCCGAAGAATGCAGATAAGCGTGTTGACTCTATGGTTTTAAATGCTTTTCATACCATCCGACATCCGACATCCGACATCCGACATCCGACATCCGACATCCGACATCCGACATCCGACATCCAACTCTATTTCGTATGCAGCTGGTGCATGGCCTGGTTCCACTCGCCTTTAACGGCTAGTGGCAGGGCGCTTATGGCTTTGTCGATGGCTTCATCAATCAGTTGTTGTTCGTCGCGGCCGGCGCGTTTGAGTACGTGGCCGGTTACTTTTGAGGCGTGGCCCGGGTGGCCAATGCCAATGCGCAGGCGCGCGAAGTTTTTGTTGTTGCCTAGTCGTGCGATGGTATCGCGCAGCCCATTGTGTCCACCGTGACCGCCGCCAATTTTTAAACGAGCGACGCCGGGCTCAAGATCGAGCTCATCGTGAGCGAGCAGTATGGCTTCGGGTTCGATTTTATAAAACTGTGCCAGGGCAGCTACAGCCTGACCGCTGCGATTCATAAAGGTGGTGGGGTTGAGCAGATGAACCTGACGGTTGCCGAGCAGTATGCGCGCGGTTTCGCCAAAGAATTTCTTGTCGGGGGAGAGGCTGGTGCCCGCCTGGCGAGCCAGTTCAGACACCAGATCGGCGCCGGCGTTATGGCGGGTTCTATCGTATTCTGCTCCGGGGTTGCCGAGGCCAACGATAAGCTGAACCGGTGTATCCATAACGCCGCGCCTGTAAGCTTGGGAACGAACAGCTTATTCGCTGTCGCCTTCGCCTTCTTCTGCTTCAGACTCAGAGTCTTCGCTAACGCCTTTAGGCTTGTTCACAGTCACAACGGGCTGGTCGTGATCGGAACCGAGAGCCAACTCAACAGAGGAGACACCTTTAGGCAGTTTCAGATCAGAGATGTGCACCACTTGACCCAGTTCAACGTCGAGTAAATCTACTTCGATGAACTCAGGCAAGTCGGCTGGCAGACAGCTAACTTCCAGCTGTACCATGTTGTGAACAATCTTACCGCCTTGCATTTTAACGCCTTTACAGGCTTCTTCGTTTAAGAAGTGCAGCGGTACGCTGGTGTTCAGTTTCTTAGTTTTCAATACACGCATAAAGTCTGCGTGAATGATTTGTGGCTTGGCTGGGTGACGCTGCAAGTCTTTCAGGATAACGTCTTCAGATTTCTCACCAATCTTCAAAGAGATGATGTGTGAGTAAAACGCTTCGTTTTCCAGTTGCTTCAGCAGGTCTTTTTGAACCAGGCTGATGTTTACAGGCTTTTTGTTGCCGCCGTAAACAATGGCAGGTACTTCGCCAGCCAGACGACGCAGGCGGCGGCTCGCACCTTTCCCTGTGTCCTCACGGCTTGTTGCATTCAATACAAAATCTTCACTCATTGTGAAATTCCTCTGTGTAAACCATACAGGTCCGCGACCAGAACACTATATGGGATAGTTAACACTGCAACCCTATGTTGCAGGTTTATCCTGAGCCTCCGCCTAGCGGAACATCGCACTCAGAGATTCTTCGTTGCTCAAACGGCGCACCGCTTCAGCTAACATTCTTGACAGGGTCAACACACGAACACGTTCGCAGTTTGACGCCGCTTCGCTCAGGGGGATGGAGTCGGTAATGACCAGTTCATCCAATACTGAGTTGTTTAAATTCTCGATCGCCTTGCCCGACAGCACCGGGTGGGTAGCGTAGGCCACCACTTTTTTAGCGCCTTGCGCTTTAAGTGCCGCCGCGGCGTTACACAAGGTGCCGGCGGTATCGACCATGTCGTCCACCAGCAAGCAGGTGCGGTCTTCGATTTCACCGATAATATTCATCACTTCGGCCACATTGGCGGTGGGGCGACGTTTATCGATGATGGCCAGATCAACACCCAGTTGTTTGGCCACGGCGCGGGCGCGAACCACACCGCCGATGTCCGGCGATACCACCACCAGATCTTCAAACTGTTGCGACTCGATGTCCTCCAGCAATACTGGTGAGCCGTAGACGTTGTCCACGGGTACATCGAAGAAGCCCTGAATCTGCTCTGCGTGCAGATCGACCGTAAGCAAGCGGTCAATGCCGGCGCCTACCATCATGTCTGCAACGACCTTCGCGGTAATAGGCACCCGGGCCGAACGCACCCGGCGGTCTTGCCGCGCGTAACCGAAGTAGGGCACCACCGCGGTAATACGGCCGGCCGATGCGCGCCTTAAGGCGTCGACCATAACGATCAACTCAATCAGGTTGTCGTTGGTCGGAGCGCAAGTGGGCTGCACAACGAAGACGTCACGACCTCGAACGTTAACGTTTAGCTCTACCGCGACCTCGCCGTCACTGAATTGGGAGACGGAAACGTCGCCCAGCGTCATGCCCAGATGATCGACAACTTTTTGTGCGAGCTCTGGGTTGGCATTGCCGGTAAAGACCATCAAGTCCGTCACGTCAGGTACCCTTCTGTTTGTTCATGTTCTTTCGTTTTTATCCGCCAAACGCAGATAAAACAACAGCACTGCGCGTTCGCACAGTGCTGCGTATGATAACCCGGCGCTGGGGCCAGAGCGAATTCGCGAAGGGAAAATCCTCTTTGGGAGGAGGGCCCTCAACGCAGAGGTTTAAGTCCTCAAGCTCTAGCGTGGCAAGCTAGCCGTCGGGGTACCGAGGAAAATGGCTGGGGTGGAAGGATTCGAACCTTCGCATGACGGGATCAAAACCCGCTGCCTTACCGCTTGGCTACACCCCAGTAGTATCATTCAGGAAGATGTTCAAACAGTGCGGAGCGGGAAACGCCCTTGGCGACAAATCCGGGTAAGTTGTCCGGTGCCTGCGCTAACACGGCGCGGGCTTCGCCTTCACTGTTGAACGGAGCAAACACACAGGCCCCTGTTCCTGTCATTCTCGCATTGTCGTTAAATTTCTTCAACCAAATCAGTGCGTTATCAACTTCTGGATAAAGCTTTCTGACCAGAGGTTCACAGTCATTTCGTGTACCCCCCTGCGAGAAGGCCGCTACTTTAATGGGGCGTGTGTCTCTTGTCAAATCTTTATGTGAAAAAACTGTTGCAGTGCTTACATGACAGTCAGGTTGGACAACGGTAAACCACTTTGGCGGCAAATCCAGCGCGGTTAATTGCTCTCCGACGCCTTCGGCCCAGGCCGAACATGCGTTGATAAACACCGGTACATCGGCGCCGAGGCTAAGTCCAAGGCTCATGAGCGAGGGTTTGTCTATATTAAGCTGCCACAGTTGGTTGAGGGCGACCAAGGTCGTTGCCGCGTCGCTGCTGCCACCGCCAATGCCGCCGCCCATCGGCAGTACCTTGTCGAGCTGAATATCGGCACCGAGTCGACGGCTATTACCGCTTGCCTGGGCGGCTGCCTGCAGTGCGCGGGCGGCACGAACAATAAGGTTATCGCTGTAGTTCACACCCGTTAGATTGCTGGATAAATTTAGCTGACCGTCTGCGCGCGCTCGGAAAGTTAGCGTGTCGCCGTAATCGAGTAACTGAAAGATCGTTTGCAATTGGTGGTAGCCGTCATTGCGACGCCCTGTGATATGCAAAAATAAGTTCAGTTTGGCGGGTGCGAGCAACACCAGAGGGTCAGTCACGATCCAACTCCCACTGATGAATCGCGAGGACAACACGGATGCCGTCATCGGTATTTACTGGGCGCTCGGCGCGAACGTAACCCGGCAAGAGCAGGCCGTCGACCCATTGATGGCGCTTGATCTGCAGTGTCCAGCCCGCTTGTTGAAACTGCTCAAGTGCTCCTGCGGCGGTATAACTTTGCTGGTCGACGGCATGGTCGGGCGCGGGAACACCACGCACCCAGTAACTGAGTAATCCAACCGGCAGTTGCCAACCGGTGGCTTGATACAATAGGGTTTCGGCATCGCGTGCGATAAGGGGCGGTTCACCGCTTTGGGTGAGTGTGACTTGCTGCTCGCTGCCCTCTATGACCACCCGGCCCGTGCCCAGTGGTCCGGCCAGGCTCAGATGAAACTCCGACCCATGTTGGCGCCAGCTAAGCCGCGCCGAGCCGTTATCATCGGGCAGACGTATACCGAGCTTGCCCTCTAGTTGCCAGTTATCCAGTTGTTGCAGGCGCGGCAGCTGCTCGCTGTAGTCGACGTCTAAAAGCTTAGGTGGGACCTGGGCGCAGTGAGTGAGCGCCAGCAGTGCGAGCGCAAAACTGACCAGGCGCCAATTAATGCCGGGCGATATATAGCGGTGGGCTTTACTGATTGTCATGAATTATTGCGGGTCCGGCTCTGCCAGCGCGTCACGCGGTACATCGAGACGCTCCAGAGTTTCCAAAATATAAGGGCTTTCAGGGTGCAGTTCGAGCCCCTGACTCCAAATGCTTTTGGCCTCATCACGTTGACTGTTGACCCACAGGGCTTCGCCTAAGTGCGCCGCTATTTCATGGTCCGGGTAAATATGAATGGCCTTGCGCAAATAGCGGATGGCAATTTCCAGATTGCCCAAACGATAGTGCACCCAGCCCAGACTGTCGATTGTTGCGGGGTCGTCAGGCTGCAGCTCCAGGGCTTGTTTTATAAGCTCGTAGGCCTCGCTGTAACGCTCGGTATTTTCGGTCAGAATATAGCCCAGTGCATTGAGCGCGGTAGCGTTGTTCGGATCGTATTCAACAATGGTGCGCAAGTCTTGTTCTGCCAGCTCGTGATTGCCAAGTTGCTCATGCAACATAGCGCGCGAGTAGAGTAGGTCGCTGTTTTGCGGCTCCGCGGTCAAGGGCTCGTTTAACACCTTCAGTGCTTCGTCGGGCCGCTCAGCCTCTATAAGTCGTTGCTGGTAAATCAGAGTGAGTTGGTCGCGCTGTTCGTCCGGAACATAGTTCAACATGCGTTGGTAGTGGTTGGCTGCGCTCGCGGCTTGACCCTGAGCCAGGTAGATTGCCAGTATTTGCGCGTTGGCGGCGGCAAACTCGTCGCCGAGTCTGACCCGCGAATACTGTTTAAGCGCTTCATCGGGCTGGTCGCGACTTTCGGCTAACTTACCGAGGAAGAAGTGCGCCGCATTGCTGTCTTTGCCCAACTCAAGAAGCGCGTAATAGCTGCGCTCGGCGGTGAGTAAGTCACCACGTTGCTCGGCGACCAGCGCCAGTGCATGCAGCATATCGGCATCTTGCGGGTTGGTATCGACCAACTGCTGAAACTCGCTCTGGGCGGTTTCTAGGTCGGTGAAGGTGAGCAGGCGCGCGTACTGCAGGCGCAGCCGGGTGTTGTCGGGATCACTGGCCAGCTTGCCTTCGATGAGCGCTAAGGCCTCTGCGTTGCGTTTTTGTTGGTGCATCAGTCCCGAGGCCAATACCAGCGCATGAGTGTTGTTTGGCTCCAGCGCCAGCGCCTGATTTGCCAGCGCCAACGCTTGTTCGGGGCGCTGTTGCTGTTGCAATAATAGTCCTGTGCCGATGAGCAGCGAAATATTTGTGGGTTCCTCGGTGAGCAACAACTGGTATTGCTCGAGCAGTTGTTCGCGTTGGGTATCGGTTACCTGCTGGGCGTTGGCAGCAATGCTTTGATACAAACTGCCGCTATCGCGGGTGGTGCCCCGCTTGGTAATGTTAAAGGCCTCCATTAATCGGTCGGCCTCTATGAGCGCCAAGATGGCGGAGGCCTGTGCATCCTGATTGTCGGGTGCGGCTTCGGCCCAAATGGCTGCCGTGCGCTGGGCCGTCTCTTTATCGCCTAAATAACGGGCAATGCGAAAGGCGCGCTCTGCGACTTTCGGGTCTCGGGTTTGCTCCGCTTGCTGGGCGTAATTGGCCAGGGCGACATCGAAGCGGCCGCGGCTGCCGGCTATCTCGGCACTCAATAGCGCGTAGAAAGTGTCGCTGGTAAACGGGCGAGGCGGCAGCTCTGGCGGCTCGACAGGCTCCGCTTTAACCACAGGTTCTTCGACAGGAGGTTCAATAATGGCCTGCTGTACACAACCGGTCAGTGCAATGGCGACTAAGGCCGCACCGACCTTTAAAACTGCTTTCATTTGGCGATCCTAAATCAGGTACCCTGCGGGGGAATGTCAGTCATAGTAAAATGCCACTTGTCAGCGGCCTTGCCTAGCTGGACAATGACGCCCCTATTAACGGTACTAGTACACTCTTGCATGACATTATTGGCTTTTGGGATCAATCATACAACCGCTCCTCTCGCAATTCGAGAGCGGGTAGCCTTTGCCCCCGACGCCATGAATGCCGCCCTGCAGGGGGCCCGCGGTCAAACCGGTGCCAGCGAGGCGGCCATATTATCAACCTGTAACCGCACCGAAATATACCTGGAGTCAGAGCAGCAAGCCGAGCAGGTACTGAGTTGGCTGGTGGCTCATTCCGATGTTTCGGAAGCTGAATTAGTGGATTGTCACTACCTTTTACGCGGCGACGACGCTTTGCGACACATGATGAAAGTCGCCGGCGGTCTCGATTCTCTGGTGTTAGGCGAACCGCAAATTCTGGGGCAGATGAAGTCTGCGTACGCCATGGCGCGCGAGGCCGGAACCGTCGGCGCTAGTCTGCATGCGGCTTTTCAGCAAGTGTTTGCCGTGGCCAAACAGGTGCGCAGTCAAACCGGTATTGGTGAGAATCCGGTATCCGTTGCCTATACCGCCGTGACGTTGGCGCAGCAGATCTTTTCTGATCTCAAGCAGGATACAGCGTTATTGGTGGGTGCTGGCGAGACAATTGAGCTGGTGGCGCAGCATTTGAGCGAGCAGGGCATTCAGCACATTGTTGTCGCTAACCGCACGCTGGATCGGGCCCAGGCTTTGGCCGGCCGCCATCGCGGCGAAGCGATTTTGTTGTCGGAGATACCGGAGCATTTGCACCGGGCCGATATTGTGATTTCCTCCACGGCGAGTCAGCTGCCACTACTGGGTAAGGGCGCGGTGGAGTCAGCGCTAAAAGTGCGCAAACACAAGCCCATGTTTATGCTGGATATTGCGGTGCCGCGCGATATTGAGGCCGAGGTGGGTGATCTGGCCGATGTTTATCTCTATACCGTTGATGACTTGCAAGTGGTCATTGACCAAAACCTTAAAAGCCGGCAGGAAGCGGCAGACCGCGCCTTAAATATTATTGAAGGCGGGGTGGAAAACTTCCGCCGTGAACAGCGTGCGCTGGATGCGGTAGACACCATTCGGGCTTACCGCGCTAAGGCCGAACAGTTGCGAGAACAAGAGCTACTAAAAGCGCTGAATCAGCTGCAAGGCGGAGCGGAACCGGAAAAGGTATTAAACCAATTGGCTCGCAACTTAACCAATAAATTGTTACACGCACCGACTACCGCATTGCGCGAAGCCAGTGCTAAAGGCGAATACGACACGCTGCGATTGGCGCACGATCTGTTTGCCATCACCCAAGACGATATTGAACGCAGCGAGAACGAATGAAAGCTTCTATTTTAGAAAAACTCGACAAGCTTAGTGAGCGCAACGAAGAAGTCAGTGCACTTTTGTCCGATGGCGACGTTATTACCAATCAGGACAAGTTTCGTGAGTTGTCAAAGGAATACGCTGAGCTTGAGCCGGTTATGGCGACTTATCAGCGCTATCGTACTGTGCTCGAGGATGTTGAAGAAGCGCGCTCTATGCTCGACGAAGGCGATGCCGAAATGGTTGAAATGGCCCGCGAAGAAATCGACAGTGGTGAGGCCGAAAAAGAGGCGTTGGAGGTAGAACTACAGAAGCTATTGCTACCGAAAGATCCCAACGATGATAAAAACGTGTTTCTGGAAATTCGCGCGGGCACGGGAGGCGATGAAGCCGCCATCTTCTCCGGCGATTTGTTTCGTATGTATTCACGCTACTGTGAGCAGCGCGGCTGGAATATTGAAGTGCTCAGTGAAAATGCCGGTGAACACGGCGGCTATAAAGAACTGATTACCCGTATCAGTGGCACCAATGTGTATTCTCAGCTTAAGTTTGAATCGGGCGCTCACCGTGTGCAGCGTGTCCCCGAGACTGAGTCGCAGGGGCGCATCCACACATCGGCGTGTACCGTTGCAGTAATGCCCGAGGCGGATGAGCTGGAAGAGGTGAATATCAACAAGAATGATATTCGTGTCGATACTTTTCGCGCCTCGGGGGCCGGTGGTCAGCACGTTAACAAAACCGACTCGGCTATTCGCATTACGCACATCCCATCTGGTGTTGTCGTGGAGTGTCAGGACGAGCGCTCGCAGCATAAGAACCGGGCTCGGGCTATGTCGCTCTTGGCCGCTAAACTAAAAAGCTCGCAGGAAGAGTCCGCCGCCGCCAGCATTGCCGAAGAGCGGCGCTCACTGGTGGGCAGCGGTGACCGCTCTGAGCGTATTCGCACTTACAACTACCCGCAAGGGCGTGTGACCGATCATCGCATTAATTTGACTTTGTATAAGCTCGATGAAGTAATGCAGGGTGCACTCAATGAAGTCATTGGGCCCTTGACGCAAGAGTATCAAGCCGATCAATTGGCGGCTTTGGCAGATTAATTCGTGCGTATCGATCAAGCGCTCAAACAGGCCGTGCAAACACTGCGAGACAGTGACAGCGCGCGCCTGGATGCCGAAGTACTGCTAAGTGACGTGCTCGATAAAAACCGCGCGTATTTATACACCTGGCCTGAGCGTGAGCTCTCGGGGCGCGACGCAGAATTGTTTGATAAGCTGATTGCCCGTCGCGCTGAGGGTGAGCCGGTTGCCTATATAACTCAAGTGCAAGAGTTTTGGTCTTTGCCGCTAAAAACTCATCGTTACACCTTGATCCCACGACCTGAAACCGAGCTGCTGGTGGAGCAGGCGCTGCTGCTACCTTTAGGTAGAACCGCGCACGTGCTTGATTTGGGTACAGGCACGGGCGCTATTGCCCTGGCACTTGCCGCTGAGCGTCCCGACTGGCAGATCAGTGCGGTGGATCGTATTGCTGAAAGCGTTGCGCTTGCGCGCGAGAATGCGGCGCACCTAAAGCTGAACATCAACGTTTATCAAAGCGACTGGTTTGACTGCGTGCCTAATGCGAGCCAGTTCGGATTGATTGTCAGTAACCCGCCATACATTGACGCAACTGACGAACATCTGGCGCAGGGCGATGTACGCTTTGAGCCAAAATCGGCGTTGGTGGCCAGCGAACAAGGGTTGGCGGATATTCGCCGAATCAGCGAGCAGGCGCTGGCTTATTTACAGCCGGGTGGGTTCTTAATGTTTGAGCACGGATGGCAACAAGCCGCCGCGGTACGTGAATTAATGCAATGTTTAGGGTATTTGGATGTGCGCAGTGTAAATGATTTGGCTGGCATTGAACGAATGACCATGGGGCAAAAAGCGTTGTGAAAGAATTAACCGATTCACAACTGTTGCGCTATTCCCGCCAGATTATGCTGCCGCAGATGGATGTGGTAGGGCAGGAGAGATTGCTCAATGCCACCGCACTGGTATTGGGGGTGGGTGGGCTAGGCTCGCCGGTCGCGCTGTATTTAGCCAGTGCCGGGGTTGGCCGGCTGATTTTGGTGGATGACGATGATGTCGAACTTTCCAATTTGCAGCGGCAAATTGCGCATTCCTGTGCAGCTATTGGTCAGCCTAAAGTTGAGTCCGCCGCGGCAAGTGTGCATAGGCTCAATCCAGACGTGCAGTTAGAATTAATCGGTGAGCGGCCGTCAGCGGCGAAACTACAGCAGCTGGTCGATAGCGCTGATGTCGTCGTGGATTGCTCGGATAATTTCAGTACTCGCTTTCAGCTCAATGAATGCTGCGTTACAGCGCTTACCCCACTGGTGTCGGGCGCGGCGATTCGGCTGGAGGGGCAGGTCAGTGTTTTTGATTCACGCCAACCCGAGGCACCATGCTATCGCTGTTTATATCAGCCACAGCCGGATGAAAGCCTCAGTTGTTCAGCCAGTGGTGTTTTGGCACCACTGGTGGGCACAATCGGTTCCGTTCAGGCGCTGGAAGCGGTAAAGTTACTGACAGGTATAGGGCAGCCCTTGGTGGGGCGCGTCCAGTTTTATGATGCACTAAGCAGTAGCTGGCGCGAAATGCGGCTACCCAAAGATCCACAGTGTCCGGTTTGTGGCGACAGCGCGAGTTAGATGGATTGCGCACAAAAGGACAAATAACAAAAATTAAAATTAAGCAGGGATAAACATGCAAGAACAACCAACCTACAAAATTGTGTTGCTTGGCGCTCGCGCCGGCGTGATCGACGTGCAGGCGCAGGCGGGCTTCGCCAAGCTTTTCAAACTTCCCCCTGATAAAGTTGAAAAAATCTTCTCGGAACGGCGCCGGGTATTAAAAACGGGCCTAAGCCAGGATCAGGCCAATAAATACGTGGAGCGATTATCTGAGGTCGGTGTCGCCTGTGAAATAGTAGAGGAAGTGCCAGAGCCGGTTGCGCCGCCTGAAACGGCAGCCAGTGCGATTGAAACCGACGCGGAAGGTACGCCGCCCCCACCGCAAACTAATGCGCACGATGCACAGGACGATGGCGAAGCGCGCGAGGTCGCGTTCGAATTTACCGGTGATGGCTTTGAGTATTTTAAGATCTGGATCGTCAATATTTTGCTATCCATTGTGACATTGGGTATTTATTCGGCCTGGGCCAAAGTGCGCAACAAACAGTATTTTTATGGCAATACGTATTTGGATGACGCCAGCTTTGAATACAGTGCGGACCCAATTAAAATTTTAATTGGTCGTGCTATCGCTTTTGTGTTTTTGGTTTTTTACACCGTTAGCGGGCAAATCTCCATTGTGGTTGGTTTAATAACGGGCTTATTGTTTATGGTGGCGGTGCCCTGGGTTATTTGTAAGTCTATGCGGTTCAACGCTCGCTACTCTAGTTATCGCAATGTACGCTTCACGTTTAACGGTCGCTTGGGCGATGCGGCGCTGGCGTTTATCCTCTGGCCGATTCTGGGCATGCTGACCATCGGTATATTGATTCCCTATGCGATATTTCAGCAAAAAAAGTTTATTTATGCCAATCATGGCTATGGCACACAACAATTCGAGTTTAGTGCCACAGCGGGCCAATATTATGTCGCCATTTTGCTGGCGATTGCGATCTATGTGGGAGCCGCTATTACATTGCTAATCCCTTTTATCGGCCCGCTCATTGCCCTGGTAATTTACTTGTATGGTTTCGCTTACATCGTTACCGCATTGGCAAATATTAACTACAATGCGATAACGCTTGGCAATCACGCGCTCAGTGCCAATTGGGATGCCAAAGAGTATTTAATTCTCGTCGCGGTCAATTCCCTGTTAACGGTGCTGACTTTGGGATTGTTTATTCCCTGGGCCAAGGTGCGCACGGCCCGGTATAAAGCTCGCTTCACGCAGGCGGTGTTTGTCGGTAATTTCGATACCATGGTTGAGCATGAGAAGGAGGCGGTTAACGCTTTGGCGGAATCTGTGGGTGATCTGTTCGATATTGAAATCGGCTTTTAACGGAGTCAGTGGTGTCTATTCACGGTAAGTGGTATAGCGGCTCGAGTGCACAGCCGACCGAGGCCCTGCTCAGTGTCTCGGATGATGGCCAGCTGCGTGTCACGGCGCAGTCTGATGGGCGTGTGTTGGCGCAAGAGCTGGCTGCTGTCGCCGCAATTTCGTCGCGTTTGGGCAATACCGCACGCTTTATCAAGTTTGACAGTGGCGCTTCGTTTGAAACCCGTGACAATGAGCAAGTCGATGCGATACAAAAGCAGTGGCAGGGCGGACGCAAAGGCCTTCTGCACGCACTGGAGTCGCACATGGGGCTGGTTGTGGCGTCTGCGGTCATTGTGGCTGCGCTCATGTGGGGTGGCGCGATTTGGGGGGTTCCCGCTGCCTCTAAAGCCATTGCGTATAAGTTGCCGCAAGACTCGCTGGACACGGTTGCCGAAGAAACCCTGGCCATTCTGGATAGAATACATTTTGCCCCCAGTGAACTTAGCGATGTGCGCAAAGCCGAGTTGCATAAACATTTTGCACCAGTGTTAGCCGAGTATCCGCAGTTACCTTTAACCGTCATTTTTCGCCATGGTGGTGAAATTGGGGCCAATGCTTTTGCCTTGCCCAATGGCACCATGATTTTTACCGACGAAATGGTTGAGCTGGCGCACTCTGACGATGAGCTCGTGGCTGTGCTCGCCCATGAAATTGGCCACGTTGCCTTGCGCCACAGTATGCGCGCAGCCATTGCCAATACAATACTGGGGTTTGTTTATGTGACACTAGTCGGTGACGGTACGGCGTTAAGTGATTTGATGATCGGTTTACCAGTGGCGCTGACGACCTTTTCTTATTCTCGCAGCCATGAGACTGAGGCCGACGAGTTCTCCGCCGCCTACCTGGATCGCTCCAATATAGATCGCACACGATTCATTGACCTTATGCACAGGCTTGGAGAAACTGCTGCCTGCACACGCCTGATCGAAGACTCCAAAGAGTACGACCTGGAATCTTTGAACGACGACGAAAGGTTGGAGGTGTGTGAGGCCTTGGCGAGCGATCATTCCGATGATAGCGCCAGTATGTGGTTGGGGTATTTATCCACGCATCCCGATCTGGAAGAGCGCCTTGAAGCGTTCCGTGCTCAACAGTAGGCGTCTCTGAGCCAGTATCCCGGGCACTCTGCGCTTCGCCCGTCAGGGGCGAGCCCCGGCCCCCAATTCTCTGCAAACCAAGGGCTCCGGGGGCTGGCTCAGAGGTTCAAGCGCATTACTGACCGAAAAAGGATGTTTTCAGCTCGTCGTGTTGCGCCGCTTTTAGGCGAGGTCCGTACTGGGTGACGACTTTAGTCGCGGCCAGATTGGCAAACCTGCCGGCGCGCTCCATTGTTTCGCCTTGGCTTAGCGCATAGAGGAATGCGCCTGCGTACATATCGCCGGCACCGTTAGTGTCTATCGCGGTGGCCTTAGCGGTAGGAATTTCCATCAGGTTTTCCCCGTCAAACACCAATGAACCGGCCGCGCCCATTGTAATAGCGAAGGTTTTGGCAATAGGCTTTAGGGCCGCAATGGCCGCTTCAATGTTTTCGGTTTGGGTGAAACCCAGCGCTTCATCGCGATTGCAGAACAGTAGGTCAACGCCATCGCCGAGCATTTCGGCTAATCCATCTTTGAAAAATTGCACCATGGCAGGGTCTGACAGGCTCAGGGCGACTTTGGTATCGCGGCTCTGCGCCAGTTCTCGCAACTTAATGGCCGCCGCGCGGCCAGTGTCGGAGCTGACCAAATAGCCTTCGATATAAGCCCACTTAGAGGCGGCGATAGCGCTCTCGTCCAACTCAGCCGTGGAGACAGTGGCACTGATACCGAGGTAAGTGTTCATGGTTCGCTCGGCGTCTGGGGTAATCATCACCAGACACTTGCCGGTTATACCCTCATCGCTACCCACATGCTTGGGATAGCATACTTTAGCGTCTTCGATATCGTTGAGATAAAACTCGCCGTTGTCGTCATTGGCGACTTTACAGGAGTAGAAGTTGTGACAGCCGAAGTAACCGGCGGCAATAATAGTGTTGGCACCTGAACCGCCGCTGGCGCGCTGTGACGCCACCAAATGATCCTTCAGATAGTCAATCAACTGATGTTGACGCTCCTCATCGACCAAGGTCATTACGCCTTTATCCACGCCCATGGCTGTTAAGTCTTCATCGGTGACGGTTATCTCGGTGTCGACCAATGCCGCGCCAATGCCGTAAATGTCGTATTGCTGTGCCATAGATTGCCTCGTGAACGGAACGGTGCGAGTGGGTTGGAATCTCGCTCACAGGTTCCTTGTAATTGGGCGCACATTATGCAAAATAACCGCGCCCTAATCAAAGCTGGTATTCTGACCCCTATGACCAAACGCCGTACCCGCCCAACCAAGCGCAGCCGCAATAAGAACACCAGCCGCAGTAAACACAGCCGCTCACTGTTCAAGCTTCTGATTCTCTACAGCTTCTGTATAGCGTTTGTGGCCGTTGGATTGTGGGTGTTGTATCTCGATCATGTGGTGCGCGATAAGTTCGACGGGAAAAAATGGGCGCTGCCCGCTCGTGTGTATGCGCGGCCTCTGGAGCTATACGAAGGCCTGCCAATTACGCCGAATCTGCTTGAGCGCGAGCTCAATGCGCTCGGCTATCGCTGGGTCGACGCTGTCAGTAAACCCGGCCAATCTAGCCGCCATGGGGCCGGCGAATACACTCGCTATCAGGTGTACACCCGTGGGTTTGACTTTTGGGATGGGCGCGACCGACCGCAGAAGTTCGAAGTGGTGCTTGGCCCCGTCGGGGTGGCGCGGTTACTGAGCGATGGCAGCGCGCTACCTCTGGCCCGGCTGGAGCCCGAACAAATCGGTGGTATATACCCTACGCAAAAAGAAGATCGTCTGTTAGTGCAGTTGAAGGATTTACCGCCGCTACTGGGCGAAACTCTGCTCGCTGTCGAAGACAAGAACTTTCTGAGGCATTGGGGCGTTTCACCAACCGCGATCGCCCGCGCGGCCTGGGTTAATTTTCGCTCCGGTCAGGTGGTGCAGGGCGGCAGTACGCTGACCCAACAGCTGGTGAAAAATTTCTATTTAAGCCACGAACGCAGCCTGGCCCGCAAGGCCCAGGAAGCGGCTATGTCGGTATTGCTGGAGCTGCATTACAGCAAAGCCGAAATTCTTGAAACCTACATCAATGAAGTGTTTTTAGGCCAGAGCGGTGCCAGGGCCATTCACGGCTTTGGTCTTGCCGCGCAACATTACTTTCAGGTGCCGGTATCGGAGCTCGATACCCCGAAAGTGGCCCTGTTGGTTGGGCTGGTTAAAGGTGCGTCCTATTACAACCCCTGGCGCAACCCGGAGCGGGCAAAAAAACGCCGCAATCTGGTTCTGGGCGTTATGCATCGCGAGGGTTTGATCAGTAGCGCTGAGCTCAACCGGGCACAGGCGGCGCCATTGGGAGTGGTCAAATCTGGTAGTCGTTCCCAGACCACCTACCCGGCCTTTGTGGACCTGGTAAAACGTCAGCTCGCCCGGGACTATAAAACCGAAGATCTGCAGAGTGAAGGCCTGCGTATTTTCACGACTCTCTCACCGATGGTACAACGCCAGGCCGAGGATGCCGTAGCCAAGCGTTTGGCCAATCTGGAGCAGGCCTACAACACCGAAAATTTGCAAGCGGCCATGGTGGTTACCTCGGTGGGTGCGGGCGAAGTCCTGGCCGTTGTGGGCGATAAAAATCCGCGCTACGCGGGTTTCAACCGCGCTCTGGATGCGCATCGGCAAATTGGCTCGCTGATGAAGCCACTGGTGTATTTGTCGGCACTGGAGCAGCCCGCTCGTTATCACTTAGGCACTCTGATTTCAGATGATCCGGTAACGGTCACCAGCGACGACGGGCAGTTATGGCAGCCACAGAACTATTCGCGGCAAAGCCATGGCGAGGTGCCTTTGCTGGAGGCCTTGGTGCGCTCTTACAATCAAGCGACCGCGCGGCTCGGTATGCAGCTGGGCTTGCAACAGGTGGCTTACAGTTTGGAACGAGCGGGCTTTAGCGGGCATATTCCTGCGGTGCCGGCCATGACCTTGGGCGCCGTAGACATGTCACCGATTGAAGTGGCCGGTATTTATCATACGCTCGCGGCCGAAGGCACCTATACGCCCTTGCGGGCTATTCGCGATGTGCTCACCGCAACCGGGGAACCTTTAAAGCGCTACCCGCTAACCATTGAACAGCGTTTTAGCGAAGCGGCCGCCTTTCAAATTCAGTACGCTTTGCAAGCCGTGCTGCGCGAGGGTACCGGTCGCGCTGTGTATCATCGTTTTCCGGCGGATTTACCACTGGCCGGTAAAACGGGCACCACCAACGATCAGCGCGATAGCTGGTTTGCAGGTTTTAGCGGGCAACATCTCGCGGTAAGCTGGGTTGGGCGGGACGATAATAGCCCCATGCCACTGACCGGCAGTGGTGGCGCTCTTAAGGTGTGGGCCGATTTAATGAGTCAGTTACCGACTCGTGGGGTAAACTTAACGCCACCCGAATCGGTGTCCTTTGACTGGATTGATGCCCGCACCGGTTTGCTTAGCGCTGAGGGCTGCGAAGGGGCTTTGTGGTTGCCCATGGTGACCCGCTACACTCCCAGTGCAGCGGAACCCTGTCGCTTACAGCAAAAGCAACAAGAGCGAAGCTGGTGGCATAGATTCTGGAATTAATGTTTGATTTTACGTGCAGACAGTCATGCGTTTGACGGTATTGGTAGATTTAATGAAGTGTTTAAGTAGGCAAACTACGTTTTTATGGGTGATATCTGCGTTTCTGGTGACAGGGTGCGCTACGCACGCTCCGGCGCCCGTCAGTGACGCTTCGCGTGGTCAAGTTTTGGATACCCAGGTAGATAATCCGGCGATAGATGACGCAGGCGGCTCAGCGAATCAGCCCGTTACTGCAGGGCCGGTTCCGCCAGTGACAAAAGCAGAGGAGCCCTTTGTCCTGCCCCAGGAGCGCGGCCGTCCGTCTGCGGTTGACGCACTGTTGGAGCGTTCAAGTGATGAGTATCAGCGCGGCGATTACCAGCGCTCTGTGGCAACCGCAGAAAGGGCTTTGCGTATTGACCGACGCAGTGGCGAGGTCTATTTGTTGCTGGCTCAAAACTACCATCGCCTTGGCAATCCACAACAGGCGGCACAATTTGCCCGTCAGGGGTTGCGCTATAGCAGTGACGACCGCACGCTTACCTGGCAGTTAGAGCGTCTGTTGGCGAAAGTCGATGGATAACGAGGTGGTGTGAACCTTTTTTCAAAAAGACGCTCTGAGGGTTATACTTGCAACGGTGAACGGTGAACGGTGAACGGTGAACGGTGAACGGTGAACGGTGAACGGTGAACGGTGAACGGTGAACGGTGAACGGTGAACGGTGAAGCCTCGAAGTTTTCCAATAAACACATAACGTTGAATCAAACAAATGTTGGCACGCGGGTTATTCATTACAATTTTTATTCTGCAGGGGCTGTTCAGTTCAGCCTTTGCTATGCCCGTGGTCAGTAAGTCGCAAGCAGCCATCGCCGAAAATGCTATGGCCACGAATGCTAAGGCCGAGCACGCTATGGCCAATTGTCACGGCGGGCTCAGCCCGGACTCGTCGCCAGCAATCGCAACGCAAACAGATTCCGAACAGTGTGCCGGTGTTTGTTGTTGCCCTGGTATGTGCAGCTCGGCCCCGATATTAACTTTAGAAGTATTCATTTTTCCTCATGTAAATCGCCGCGGTTTTGAGTTAGTAACCGCTCAAGCGGTTATTGCTCGCCCCTCCAGCCTTTATCGTCCCCCCAATTTAATCTGACACAGGATAGGTGCGCCTTGCGTTTAAGGGCATCGATTTGGCAGAAACCCTATTTGGGTCAAAAATTTACAAACTGTGAGCAGGTATTATGTTTGGGAAATACTTTTCGGTAGCGTTCATCGCGAGCGTTATTGGGTTGTGTGGTGGTTACTTTTTCGCCGCGCAGCTGGACGCTTCAAAAGAGAATCCATCGACAGCACCGACTCGTGCGTCGGCTGAACCACTGTATTGGGTTGCGCCCATGGATGCGACTTTTCGCCGGGACGCTCCCGGTCAGTCGCCGATGGGTATGGATTTGGTGCCGGTTTACGCGGACGATGTTGCTGCCGATGAAGCCGATGTTCAAATATCACCTTCGGTGGTGCAGCAATTGGGGGTGACC
Source organism: Gilvimarinus gilvus (assembly GCF_030518155.1). Classification (GTDB taxonomy): domain Bacteria; phylum Pseudomonadota; class Gammaproteobacteria; order Pseudomonadales; family Cellvibrionaceae; genus Gilvimarinus; species Gilvimarinus gilvus. The sequence continues at coordinate 87,196 of NZ_JAULRU010000514.1, forward strand.
ACCGCACAAGCTCGCGCCCGCGCCCTTAACCCCCAAATTAAAGCGGCAGGTTTTGTCAGTTTTAATAAGCAAACACTGGCACATTTTCACTTGCGTGCGACGGGTTGGATTTCCAACCTATCGGTCAATGCCGTGGGTGATCCAGTCGCGCCAGGGCAGAAACTGTTTGACTTCTATTCGCCGGATATTCGCAATACTCAGCAGGAATTCCTACAAGCTCTGTCCAGTGGCAATAACGGTTTAATCCGGGCTTCCAAAGCTAAGCTCGTTGCGCAAGGGGTACCGGCTTCGGAAATAGCAGATCTTGCCAAAACGCGCCAAATAAAATCGGCAATTGCTTATTACGCGCAAAGCTCCGGAGTCGTTGCGGAGCTTAATGTGGCCAACGGTAGTTATGTTTCCTTAGAGCAAAATACGCTGTCAATTGGACCATTGAGTAATGTGTGGGTGATTGCCGAAGTGTTTGAGCGCCAAGCGGGGCTTTTGTCCGGAGGGCTTAACGTGGAGATTCGATCGAGAGCGTACCCCGGGCGAAGCTGGCAAGGGACCATTGATTATGTATACCCCGTTATTAACCCAGCCAATCGCACGACGCGAGCTCGAATAGTGGTGACCAATACAGATTTAAGCTTGCGACCGAATATGTTGGCCGAAGTGTTTATCGACACGGACCGTCAAGACGTTCATTTAAGTGTGCCGGAAAACGCCGTTATACGAACGGGGCGCGGAGATAGAGTTGTGCGCGAAGTGGCGCCCGGTGTGTTTCGCTCCACAGTGGTCGCCACAGGTATTAGCGCCAACGGCTACACCGAAGTCATTGCAGGGTTAGGCAATGGCGATACAGTGGTAACCAACGCCCAGTTTTTGATTGATTCCGAATCCAGCATTCATATTGAACTAGAGCGTCTTTCGCAGCCGGCTGATAAGACAATGAATCATTCGCAAATGAATCGCTCTGAAATAGATCACGCGGCGATGGACCACAGCCAGATGAATCACTCGCAACATAAAGAAGATAATGGAGGCGAGCTGTGATTGGCCGAATAATATTTTGGTCGGTAAACAATCGGCCGCTTATTTTGTTGGCGAGTGTGGTCCTGCTGATGGTCGGCGTGTATTCACTGCAAAAAACGCCGGTGGATGCGATTCCAGATTTGTCCGATGTGCAGGTGATTGTCAAAACCCGTTACCCCGGTCAGGCGCCGCAAGTCGTACAGGATCAGGTGACCTACCCGTTGACCTCCGCCATGTTGGCTGTGCCCGGTGCGAAAACTGTGCGCGGTTTTTCTTTTTTTGGTGACTCTTTCGTTTATGTCTTGTTTGAGGAGGGCACCGATTTGTACTGGGCCCGCTCGCGGGTGTTGGAGTATCTCAATCAAGTCAGTGGGCAATTGCCGGAGACCGCGCGAACCGAGTTAGGGCCTGACGCCACAGGTGTAGGCTGGGTGTTCAACTACGCCCTGGTGGATCGCACCGGTAAGCATGACCTGGAGGCGTTAACCCGCTTACAAAACTGGTTTTTAAAATACGAATTACAGGCTGTTGCTGGCGTGTCTGAAGTGGCTACTATTGGCGGCATGGACAGACAGTATCAAGTGGAGGTAGACCCAAATCGTTTGCGCGCTTACGGCGTACCTTTGGCACAGGTGGTTACGGCCATTCGTCGAGCCAACGCTGAGGCGGGCGCCTCAGTGGTTGAAATGGCTGAAGCAGAATATATGGTTCGCACAACCGGTTACATCGAAACGCTCGCGGACTTGCAAGCGGTACCGCTGGGTGTCAGTGATGATGGGACAGCGCTTAGCTTAGATGATATTGCCGATATTAAGTTGGTGCCGACTATGCGTCGTGGTATAGCGGAACTCAATGGCGAGGGTGAAGTAGTCGGCGGTATCGTTGTCATGCGCAGTGGCGAGAATGCCGCCGGTGTTATAGCGCGGGTTAAAGATAAAATCAGTGACCTTGAGGCCAGCTTGCCGGAGGGCGTAGAAATCGTTACTACCTACGATCGCTCGCGGCTGATTTATGCGGCGGTAAAGAACCTTTATCAGAAGCTGGGTGAAGAGTTTCTGGTGGTAGTATTGGTGTGCGCCCTGTTTTTGTTTCACTTGCGCTCGGCCTTGGTGGTGTTGGTAAGTTTGCCGCTGGGCATTCTCGCCAGCTTTATCATTATGAAAGGGCAGGGTATCAATGCCAATATCATGTCACTCGGTGGTGTTGCCATTGCCATCGGTGCCATGGTCGATGGCGCCGTGGTGATGATTGAAAATCTGCACCGCCACCTTGAAGAGCACTCGGGTGAAAAACTCACCGGGGAGGCGCGCTGGCGTTTGGTGGCAAACTCCGCCGTGGAGGTAGGGCCGGCGCTGTTCTTCTCGCTGTTGATCATTACCGCGAGTTTCTTGCCGGTATTTGCTTTGGGCGCGCAGGAAGGCAAACTCTTTAGCCCATTGGCTTACACTAAAACCTACGCCATGGCCTGTGCGGCGGGGTTGGCTATTACGTTGGTGCCGGTACTCTTAGGTTATTTTGTGCGCGGTAAAATTGTGCCCGAGCGGCGCAACCCGATTAACCGTTTGTTAATCGCCAGCTACCGGCCGCTGCTTAGCTTGGTGCTGCGCTTTCCCAAACTTACCCTGCTTGCCACAGTGATCATAATGGCCGTGGGTTTGTATCCGGCCACCAAGTTAGGCAGTGAGTTTATGCCCCCGCTGGATGAAGGCGATTTAATGTATATGCCTACCACCTACGCGGGCTTGTCCATTGGCGAGGCGCGGCAAATACTGCAGCAAACCGACAAGCTGATTAAAACCATTCCTGAAGTGGCTACGGTGTTTGGCAAAATCGGCCGGGCCGATACCGCCACAGACCCGGCACCGCTGACTATGATTGAAACGGTCATTCAGTTTAAACCGCAGGACCAGTGGCGGGCGGGTGTGGATATGAAACAGATCAAGCGCGAGCTTAATCAGCGGATTAATTTTCCGGGTTTAACCAATGCCTGGGTTATGCCCATCAAAACGCGGATTGATATGCTCTCCACCGGTATTAAAACTCCGGTAGGGATCAAAATAGCGGGGCCTGATTTAAGCGTAATCAATCGCCTGGGAACCGAGCTGGAGTCTTTGCTGCAAGACGTTGAGGGAACCGCATCGGCTTATGCGGAACGGGTTGCCGGTGGCCGCTATATCAACATTGATATTCAGCGTGACCAAGCCGCTCGCTATGGTTTGAATATCGCCGATGTGCAGGCGGTAGTGCGCGCTGCCATCGGTGGTGAAATGATTACGCAAACGGTGCAGGGCGAAGCCCGTTACCCGGTCAGTATGCGCTTTCCGCAAAGCTACCGTGACTCGCCCGAGCAGATCGCGGGCCTGCCCATCGTAACGCCTACCGGTGTCACCCTGGCACTGGAGGATATCGCGGATGTAGCCGTGGAAGATGGCCCGCCGATGATCAAAAGTGAAAACGCGCGTTTAAATGGCTGGGTCTTTGTCGATACGAACACCTCAGACATTGGTGGGTTCGTTGCGCGGGCACAAGCGCACGTTGAGCAACAGCTGGAGCTGCCCCCGGGCTACTCGCTAAATTGGGGCGGGCAGTTCGAATATATGCAGCGTGCGGCCGAGCGTTTAACGCTGGTCGTGCCGATTACCTTAGCGGTCATTGTTTTGTTGCTCTACTTAAATTTCCGGCAGTTTACTCCGGTACTGATTATTTTGGTGACCTTGCCGTTCTCATTAATTGGCGGAATTGCGCTGATGAGCCTGCTCGGATTTAACTGGTCGGTTGCCGTTGCCATGGGCTTTATAGCGCTCGCAGGCGTGGCCGTTGAAATTGGAGTGTTGATGCTGGTGTATCTGGACTTGTCATACCGCGATGCTTGCCAAAAATCCGGGTCGTTAACGCCGCAACAGGTAATGGAAGCGGTGCGGGAGGGCGCTCTGCGCCGCTTGCGGCCCATTGTGATGACAGCGGCCACCCTATTTGCGGGCCTTCTGCCCATCTTGGTCAGCACCGGCTCAGGCGCACAAATTATGCAGCGCATAGCCGCACCGATGATTGGGGGGACAATAAGTACTTTATTGTTGACGTTGCTGGTGTTGCCAGCGGTTTATTTGTTGTGGCGGCGTCGGACGCTTGATGTCTGACATCAAGCTATTTTTATTTTTGCCCGGATTTCGCCGGGTCGAGTTACTTTTTACTGCAAAAAGTAACCAAAAACGTGCCCCACAACTGGCCCCTGCGGGGTTCCCTCTCTCCAGCCTATTTGAGAGGGCCGCATCTACTCGCCTTGCCCCAGGGCACCCTCTCTGCCGCTGCTCGTCATTCACCTTGTCCATGGCGAGAAGATGCTTGCGCAAACCTCCTGTTTGCTTACCCTCTCAAATAGACTTGCGTTCGGCTCAGCTGTAATGGGGCGGTGAGTACTTCGTAGCAAAGCTTTGTTTTACGTCCGACCTCGGACCTCAGACATCAGACTTTCCATTCCCATCAGACATCAGGCTATTTTTATTTTTGCCCGGATTTCGCCCGGGCGGGGCGAGTCCCTTTTCGTGACGCGACGAAAAGGAACCCGTCGCTCCTGCGCGCAGCCCAGGCTGGCCTCTCTATTGCTCCGCAATATTCACCTTCTCCATGCGCTCGCGAGAAAGCTGGCCCCGCGAGCAAAGCGAGTGCAGTGGGTCTTAGTGAATCCATTCACGTCAAGGCGCGCCCCGCAACTGGCCCTTCGACGCTAAGTGCCCGGCTAGTACGCAGAGCGTACTGTCGTTCGATTACGCACAAAGCAATGCTTCATAAGCGCTAGATCTCACCCCTCGCTCCGATTGAATTTGTAGAGTTGTATCCACAGGCCCTGCCTCAGGGCACTCTCTCTGCCGCTGCGCTCTGTTTTTCCCCAGAGCACGACGCTACGCGGGCATTGAATCAGCGTCTTGACATATGTCACGTGACACGATACATTTGGCCCATGATTAAGACTTTCGCCGATAAGCGTACCCAGGAGCTTTACTCCAAAGGACGAGCCAAGAAGTTCCCGCCTGATGTGGCGCAAAGAGCCGCTCGGAAGCTCGAATATGTGCATTTGGCTGAGAGTTTGGATGATAGAGGGTGCCCCCTGGCAATAGGCTCCATCCCCTTTCGGGCGACAGGCAGGGCCAGCATGCTATTTCGATTAATGCGCAGTGGCGCATCTGCTTCCGTTTTGAGAATGGTGACGCATACGACGTTGAAGTTTGTGATTACCATTGAAGTGAGGTAACAACTATGACTATTTCCAATACTACTGGCATTCAGCGTAAACCAACTCATCCTGGCGAGATGCTAAGGGAAGACTTTATCCCGGATTACGGTCTGAGCGTCGCGAAGCTTGCTGAATTGCTTGGGGTTTCTCGCCAGTCAGTGAATGAATTGCTGCGTGAACGTCGCTCACTCAGTCCGGAGATGGCACTGCGGCTGGGTCGCCTGTTTGGTAACTCACCTGAGTTTTGGTTGAATGCGCAGAGAGCGCTCGATTTATGGGAAGCATCTCAGTCGGCCAAAGATGATGTCGCCAGAATTAAACCACTAGATGCAGCGTAACCAAGCCATAAAATTCGCTCCCTGCGGTCACCGGACCTCGTTTCCCCCGGCTGCTTATGGCGGGCGTTAGAATTTCACAGGAGTAAACGAAGTGGTCTGAAGCCGGGAAGCTATTTGAATACTCGATAAGAGATGCAGAAAAATTATTAGCGCGATTTGATTCAGATAAACAGGATCCTACCAATGGATCAGAGGCTTTAAAGCGGGCTGGTATGGTCATTGCGTTGGCCGCTTGGGAAACTTATGTCAAAGATCGGTTTCGTGAAGAAATTGATGTTTGGCTGTGCTCCGTAAAGGGAAGTCAGATATCGAATTTTGTATTGAAAAAAGTCGAAGAAGAACTCAAGCGTTTCTTCAGCCCAAATCATGATCGTACCAAAAATCTCTTCAAAACCTATTTCGACATTGATATCACTGAGCATTGGAAGTGGGATAATTATCAGCCTCATCAAGCGAAGAAGGCTCTAAATGAGCTGATTTCGAAGCGAGGAGATGCCGCACATAAAGCTATCACTAGCCCCTATTCAGCACATATTGTGAAGCGAGATGACTTAGAAAGCCATTAGGTTTTTGAAAGGTTTGGTGAATGCGACTGAACGCGTGAAAATAGCCAAGTAGTTCTAACTAACCACGGACGGCGGACGCTTGAGACGCGCCGCTTCGTTCAGAGTTAAATGTCATGCTCATAATCAAGAAAAAATGGTTTCTGATAGTTAGCCTGAGTCTGATTCTTGGATGTATATTCAGCTACGTGCAGGTGGGCAGAAAAGGCGATCCGGCACAGGCCATGGAATCATTGATTCTGGGAAGTTCCTATAATGAATTAATCCAGGTTGCGGGCAAGCCAGATTACCTAACAGATGGTACGGAAGGGCCGGAAAGGAGTTTCAGGAAATCAAAAAATCAGTTAATTTCTGGCTGTGTTAAAGAGGCTTGGTACCAAAGTCTTCTAAAACTACCAAGTAAATTTTCATTTTGCTTCGACGCTGATGGTAAGCTTCTGTATAAGTACCACTGGTCGTCCTGGTAAAACATTTAACAAAGCGAGGCAGTTCGTTTCGGCCCTGCGGGCCTCCACCAGACATCAGACTATTTTTATTTTTGCCCGGATTTCGCCCGGGGCGGGCGAGTCCCTTTTCGTGACGCGACGAAAAGGAACCCGTCGCTCCTGCGCGCAGCCCAGGCTGGCTTCTCTATTGCTCCGCAATATTCACCTTCTCCATGCGCTCGCGAGAAAGCTGGCCCCGCGAGCAAAGCGAGTGTAGTGGGTCTTAGTGAATCCATTCACGTCAAGGCGCGCCCCGCAACTGGCCCTCGGCAACTGCTCCTGCGTTGCACTAATACACGACATCCATGTAGCTATTCGGGTTCCCAAATTCGAGCTAATTTTGAGGGTCGGAAAAGATCGCGTCAGCCCAGGCTGCTCTCTCTTCCTCTGCTAGGCATTCACCTTGTCCCAGTGCTTTTCCTTAATTGCACGTCCATTTGCAATTAACCCACAAAATTTGCTTGAATTCGGCTGGATACGGCGGGAGAGGCGCATGGCGCTTCGTAGCAAGGCTTTTTTTACGTCAGACATCAGACATCAGACGTCCGACTTCAGGCTTTCCATTCCCATCGGGCTTTAGACTATGTGTTGATGGTATGCACTGAGAATAATGGTTGAGTGCCTGTCCTGCAATTTTGCAGCCGACAAAAAAAGGTTTCTGGGTAAGCGTCCTCTAAATTTCCGTTTGTTCGCTCACGAATAGAATCGCTTTCGTAAACACCTCTTTAAAGTATATACTGTACAGTATGCAGCCTATATTCAACCACATCAGCCAAACAATCGCTGTACGAGAGTTTATCTCGGCAGGTCTTAACGCCTGTACCTCACTGTTGTTTTCCGTCATTATTTGCACGCAGATATTTTCACCTGCTGCAAGCATAAATACTGGCGAACAAATACAAGATTTCTCTCAAGTTTCAGTACAGCAAGATACTGAGTACTTACGGCTCGGCGATCTTGGCGGAAAAATCAGTGCTGACCAAGCAGCGGGTTATAGCCACTCATCACAACTCAAACATACCAACAGCTCAATAAACCTCGATAAACCACTGAAATTACTAAGTTTTCTGGAACTCTTAGAGTCACCGTCCCCGGTAGATTCCACAGCATGCCAGCTTCCCTGGTTTCAGAAAAATTCTAATAGCAAAAAACACCGCATTTCTGGTTGGAAAGATAGTAACCTACTCTACAAAAGCTGTATCCCAGACATCGTTTAGTTGCCGTTTCGTTATAGATAATTACATTGCACGTCCTTTATTGGCCCTACGTGCAAGTTTTATATTGAATAGAAAAAGGTAACACCATGTTAAACAGACAACAGAAAATATTTCCTATTAATACGGTAGTATTAATACCGCTATTTATCATCTTTTGCTTTATATTCACCATACCTAATGCGTTCGCCAAAACACCACAACAGGACGTAGCCAAGCTACCTATGAGCGAAACGCAAGTGCGTCAATCGTTAACGCAAACGCTCAAAACATTTCAACAGGTGTATGTTTTTCCCGACAAAGCAAAGCAGGTCAGCGATACCATGCTCATGAATTTGGAAAAAGGAAAATACAAAGGCATAAAAACGAGGAAGGAATTCGCTGAAACCTTCACGCAGGAATTGAAAATTCTCACCACAGATCGCCACCTAAGCGTAAACCTCGTAGAAGATACAAGTAAAACACCCACCCATATCGGCACGCATGAAGAAGACTATTTAAAAAATAATTTTGCGCTAGAACGCCTTGAAATTTTGAAGGGGAATGTTGGCTATATCAAACTAAATAAGTTTTATAGTGATGAAGAAGCAAGACCGGTCGTAGACGCCGCCTTCACTTTCCTGGAGCGCTCAGACGCCATTATTATTGACCTCAGAGAATGTATAGGCGGCTCGCCCGAACTAGTGCGCTACATTGTAAGCTTTTTTGTAGAAGAAGATATCCACCTTTGGAGCATTATCGACAAGCACGGTACCGAGACGTATCAGGCGAAGTCGTCAAAAACGGAAGGCAGACCCGTGTTAAAAAAAGATACCCCACTCTACATACTCACGAGCAGTGGTACTGCCAGTGCCGCAGAGGTATTTACCTATACTCTCAAGCATTTAAAACGAGCAACGGTGGTCGGAGAAAAAACCTTCGGTATTGCTTATCTGGTTGGCTCGGAACGAATTAACGATATGTTCGACGGCCGATTTTCTATGGTTAGACCCTACAACCCCATCACAAAGTCAGACTGGGAACTTAAAGGTGTCCTGCCACATTATTCAGTCACAGCTCAAGAAAGCCTGGGCAAGACCCTCACACTGATAAGCGAACAGCAGAAAAACAACTAATTACACCAAATACGGTGGAGGTCAGCAGCCCCCCTGCTGACCGCTATCGCTTCTAGCAAGTAGAAAAAGGCCACCCACATTTTTACTCGTCATTTACGGTGGCCGTTAGATCACGTTGCTTCGTTGTCTTAGACCCAAAGCGCTTCGTGGGGCCGATCCTGCCAACTTGCCTCCAGCCCAAGCCTCATGGATGTTCTTGCTCATCAGCTCGCAGCTTTGCGTCCGGCTTCCTTCAGACCTACCCTCGCGGGCTGGACCTTGCTATGCGCTAGTAGTTATCGTTTAATTACTACTTTGTTGTCGATGGTGATATTCCTACCGAGGACTGTCACCTCATTAGTTGATGCCCATACCGGGTGTAAGCAAGGTTATAACGGCGTTAAGCGCCCTGTTCAGCAGAGGTTCATTCTTCATAGGGATAATATCAAATTTTAAAAAGGAGCTTTTTTATGTATAAATATCTCATATCCGTAGTGGCGTTACTTACTAGCTTTTCCGCTTTTTCAACCGATCAAAGTATCACTTATTTGGTCGCATACGATGGTGAAGAGCTCGCCTCGACAAAAACGTACAGTGTAGCTATCAATGCAGAGTTTATGGAGACGGTGGAGCTTGATGGTGGGTATTCGCTAGAAGTGGCTAGCTCGACTGAGGGTATATCTACTGTGTTAATGAGTCCCGCTGGTGAGGTCAGGCTGGTTACGGATCAAAGTACCAGCTCTGCTCTTAATGGCAACTTTTTCCTCGTTTGTGCTAAAGGCGGCCGGACCAGGCGTATAAGTCCTATTCCAAGAGAGCTGCCTTCCTGTAATCCCACTTAGCAAGCCATCATGCTCGTCTGAAAGCGGGCTGGACAAATATTCTGTTGCTCGTTTTGTGCATATTCGCTACGCTTGCACAACACAGTCAACTCCAAATTTACCGCATATGGTGACGTAGGAGCTTAGGAGATTGAGTGTATACAGTCAGAAAAGCTGAACAACGTGATCTCGACTTTATGAATAATGCGCTGTTTGAACTGAACAAGATGCACCATGAAGCAGTTCCTAGTGAGTTTAAGCCACCAGAAGAAGTTGATGCTAGCAAAAGCTTAACTAGATACATCACTGAAGATTCTTGCTTTGCATACGTCGCTGAAAAAGCAGGTGAGCCGATTGGCTTTATTGCTGGTCACGTAAAAGAGCTGCTTTCGCCAATAACGAAAAGTAGGTCCATGGGGTCAATCGACGAGTTGTTTGTTGCTGCAAGCCACAGGAGAGAAGGTATTGGCTCCAAGTTACTTGCTGAGCTAGAGAGTGAGTGCAAGCAGCGCAATGCAACCGACGTGTTCGTTGAAATTTGGGAGTTCAATGAGAAAGCACGCCAGTTTTATGAAGCCCATGGTTTGTGCACACGAGTTCGTTGGGCGGGAAAAAAGCTTTAACAGAAAAATCCATGGTATGCCCAAACGGCTCGCTCGACCGGACAACTGTTTGGCTGCCCCTGATTTTGGTCGAAGGGTGAGCTGTTCAAAGTGATCGTTTATCGCTCGAAGTGGATAGTTATAGTGGCGTTTCTTCATTTTATAACGATGCTTCTTGTCGCTGTGTATTGCCTAGAGAATTACTATGAGCAGTACTGTCCTATGGACCGAGTAAGTATGGTAATTGACTGGCCTCTCCGCTTAATTGCCCCTGTGTTGGGAGACAATGTGATTTTCAATATTTTATTAGCATTACTGCATAGCTATTTATGGGGACTATTGGGGGTCAATTTGTATCGAATTGTCAGGTCTCGCGGGCAATGAAAATTGCACCGCATGGAGTATCAACGAAACAAGAACCGGCGGTTTTCCTATTCTGTCCGAGCGCTAGGGAGCAACGCAGATGACAAGATTAAATCGAAGTGCGGATTGTGGTAATTCACCCAAGAACAAGATGGTGGAAGACATAGGTATCGCGCTAGAAATGCGTGACGCTGAGTATGTTTCTTCTATCCTCGATTCTGAAGCTGTATGGAGTTATACAAGCAGTATTACGAACGCGGCGGAGAAAATTCTGGCTACTCTTAATAGCTTGGATAAGCCGGTTGCATTGACCATCGATCACGTAATATCCCACGGAAAAATTGGTGCTGTGAATGGCTTTTCCGAACACGGCAGGGGTGAACAGCGATTTTGCCATATCATCGAATTTACATCGACGAAGTGTAATCGAGTCAAGCGGATTGAGTCATATGGTGGTTGAGGTGCAGGGCGCATCTAATAAGCCTGTTTCGAGCGGGTGCTCCTGCGGAAGCCCTAAGACGTTTTAGTTTATTATCGAGGCTTTTAGCCTTGTAGGAAGCTGACTTTAGAATCCCTGTTACTTGACAAGGCGAGCATTGTGGGCTGTTTTAAAAATTCGTTAATATTCGGGCTGATTGCAGGGGGCGTCGGTTTTATTGCCACGCTGATGCATTGGAACCTTTGGGATGTTTGGGGTGGGCCCATGCCGGGCTATGAATTGCTGGTGTTCCCAGGGCGACTAACACTTCTGTACCTATGGCAGCCACTATTCACCGAAGAGATCGACTTGGTGGCAAAAGTCGCGTTAATGCTTTTGGGGCAGTTTGCGATAGTTTCGGGAATATGTTTATCAATATGCAAGGTTAGACATATTTTTGATCAATAGGGGCATCGTTAAAGATGGCCATTGCACAGTAAAACCGGAGATTCGTACCCATTGATTCATTAACCGAAATTGCTTCGCGAAAAGAAAAGCGGAGAACGGAATCAACCCCGTTCTCCGTCCCCCGTAAACCGTTTTCCGTGTCTACCGTTTCCCGTCTTTAGAAGTCGTACTTAATCCCAATACGAAGCTCCCAAAGGCTTGAGCGACCTACACGGGTGGGTCCGGCTGGGTCGCGGAACTCCTCGTAAACGTAGCGGCCTTGGTCGTCCATGCTGAAATCAACGGCGGTTTGTGCACGCGGGAAGCTGGTTTCGTATTGTACGCCCCAGTCGTCGTTGAGCATGTTGCCGAAGTTCTCAATCACCATAAAGATCGATGAGCGGTGGCCATCCATAATTCCGGGCAGCTCTTGCTCTACTTTAAGGTCAAACTTAATCCACCAGTCACTGTAGATTTCGTTGCGCTCCATGACCTGACCACGGGTTAGCCCCTCATCGTCAACAAGGTTGTAGAATGCATCGACGTCAAAGTTTTCACCATAGACCACGTTCGGGTCGTTTACGTCGGTTGGGACGTAGAGTAGGTGCCTTTCAATGAATCCTGTAGAGTCGCCGAATACGAAACCATCGTCCATGGTGTAGCTGTAGGGGCGACCCTCGTTAGCCGAACCAAACAGTGTAATGCGCGTGGCGTAGTCACCGAAAAAGTCGTGATCAAACGCAATCTTAGTGGTGAAACGGTGCGGAATGTTGTAATTCGACGTTGCCGTGCCAGGGTTTTCCGGATCGGCTGTGGCCAAGTTAACGTAGTTAGAAAACGCCACTGAGCTGGTCATGGGGTTAACGTCTTCTGAGTCGGTGTAAGCGTAACCGAATGCGGTTTCTAGTCCGAAGTCCCAGTATTTACTGACCCCCATGGATAGCGTAATCGCTTCACCTGAGTCGCCTTTAACATTGGTCAGCATAAAGTCCTGGCTGCGGCCATCAATACTGCCGTAAATAGGACGTCCGTCAAAAGAAGAGCCTGTTTGCACACGCGATATATCTGAGACAATTGCCGCATCTTCGTATTGGCTAAATAAAATGTCTGCGGACAGTACCAGATCACCGCCAAATTCGTAACTGGTACCAAATGCCAGTTTCCAAACCGATGGAATCTCGAAATTTGGGTCGAGGAGGTTAACACCGCCGTTGCTGCCTTCATTATTGGCTACGGCATCGTACAGATTTTGGGGAATGTCGTAGATGGGGCGGCCTTCACCGGAGAAGTCCATGTCGAGTACGGAGTCGCCACTGCGATCCTGAACTTCGATTTGGGTGACGCCATCATTGGAGTAGCTATTAGATATCCAAACGTTGGGGTTACCACCTGAGTAAAGCCCGACACCACCGTGTATTTCAAAGGCTTCGCTGATATTCCAGTTAAAGCCCAGGCGAGGTTGAAGGAGGTCCGCTTCATCCAGGTTTTGGCGGGTGTCAATAAAGTAGCTTTCCAGAATGTCGAGGTTTTGCGTAGGAACGTCGTCGCTTTCGTACCAGTCGTAGCGTAAACCAGCGACGATACGCAGATTACCACTGTCTAAGAATATTTCATCTTGCAAGTACAGCGTGTTGATAGCATACGCAAACTCGGCGGCCGCGTCGGCTTTCATGTTACTGCCCGCGGCATTCTCGTAGGTAATGCGGCTGGGCGTGCCGGCGGCAAAGTCTTCAATCGAATCGAACCGGTACTCACCTTCGGCTTCTTGAATAAACATGTTGAAGATATCGAAAGATTCGCGCTCGTAGCCAAGTGTCCAAGTTTGATGATCCAGGCGGTAGCTACCGGCAATCTTGAGGTTGAGGTTCTCATAGGTCAGTTTGTTGGCGTGGCGAGAATCGTCAGAGCCCATGTAGACTGTGGCTCGGGAATCGCTGCCATCGTTGTCATGGTCGTTGTAGGTGGTGATTTGAACTTCACCAAATTCGGTGCCACCCAGTGACAGTTGACGATTGTCTAATTCCTGATAGCCAATCTTTACTTCAGTTGAGAAGTTATCGCTCCAATCCGAGAACAGTTGTGCTACGTACGAGTTCAGCTCGGCGCCACGCTCATAGTAGTGATTGGAAAATTCCAGCTCATTGGAGTCGCCATCAGATTGCGCAATGGAAAAACCGTCATTGTAGTTGTAGGTAAACGAGGCCCGTTGCGAGTCTGTAATGTTCCAATCCAACTTGATTAGTAGCTTTTCATCTTCAACCGGTAAACTCGAGGGCAAAGTGCCTGGGTCGTAGTTATAGACGTCGTTAGCGATACGTTCAATTTCTGCCAGCTGCGCGGCGGATACGCCCTCTACCGGGGTGGCCACATTGGCATCCGCTGTGCCTCGATCAAAGGTGTCCACGCCTTCAAGTTTCTCGTAGGCTGCGAAGAAGAACAACTTGTCTTTAATGATAGGACCGCTTAGGTTGAAGCCGTAGCGCTGTTCGTCGAAAGGGGCTATATCAATGGGGTCGCCCTCAAGTGAATCGCCCCCTAATGAATCATCGGTGTAGTCATAGAAAATGCCACCGTGGAATTCGTTCTCCCCCGACTTGGTGACGGCGTTGATATTACAGGCGCTGAAACCACCATACTGAACATCAAAAGGCGCCAGCTCCACCGCAACTTGCTCAATGGCATCATAGGAAAATGGCATGCGTTCGGTGGGATACCCGTTGCTGTTTAAGCCGAAGTTGTCGTTCATGCGAACGCCGTCTACGGTTAAACTGTTATAGCGGGGGTTGGCACCGGCACACTGGATAGAATCAACAAACGCTTCGTCCACGTAAATACGTGGGTCAATACGAACTAAGTCTTTAAGATCGCGGTTTATGGCGGGTGCGGATGTGAGATCTTCGAGGCTGAAGGTTGAGTTTGGACCCACTGCCGCGTAGTTCTGTTCTTGCAGGTTGCCAACGACGATCATTTCCTCGGTGGCGGCGCCAACAACGACTTGCAGTTGATAAGCATCGCCCAACGTCAGGTATAGATCCTGGACTGTGCGGGTACCGTTGGCAGATTCTACGGTCACTGAGTAGGGACCACCTACCCGTAAACCTCTGACATTAAAGCGTCCAGATTCACCTAAAGTGACATTGCTTTGGCTGTTTGATGGCTCGTGTACAACAGTCACGGTAGCATCATTGAGAGGGTTTCCTGATGAATCGGTTACCAGCCCCTGAATGGCTGAGCTGGTTTGCTGCGCCATGGTGGGAACAGCAAGACCCATAGTGGCGGCAATGGCGACTGGTAATGCATTCTTTAAAAACGTTTTTTTCATGGCAGTAAGATCTCGTTTGGTTGCTCCATGGTCGTTGGCCAAACTCACGCAAAAAGTCATCCCGCCGGGGCTAATAGCACCAGAGTTGATTTTGTTATTACGGAATTTATTAGAATTGTTTGCGTGTTGGCTGGAAAACACTAACCCATGAATGCGAACTTTCGGTGACCAAAAAATGACATTCGCTTGACATAAATATGACAAACTTGATTCATTTACATGTCATTAATGATGACTATGCTTGTTTGATTCAACGAAATATGGGTAGAGGTTTTAATCCGTGATGGTAGGTAATTTAGCAGTGGTAGGCCAAATGCCCTTAATTCGCAAGTTGAGGGTTGGGTTGGCGAGCATTTTCATTGTATTGGCTGGTTGTCAAAATCAACAGGAAAGCCCTATGGAAAACCTTAGCGTGAGGATTGCAACTTTCAATGTCAGCATGGAGGCGAGAAATTACCAGTCTGATTCCGCTCAGTTAAACGCTGCTGTATTGGATCAGCAGCTGCAAAGTGATAGTGCACAGATTGCAAATATCGCGGCCATCATTCAGCAAGTTCGGCCGGATATCCTGCTGTTGAATGAGTTTGATCGCACGGCTAACCCTGAACAAACAATTGAATTGTTCCAGCAACACTATCTTAATGCCGGTCTCAATCCGATTGAGTTCCCCTATCGTTATAGCGCCCCGGTGAATACCGGCGAGCTTTTCCCAATGGATTTAAATGGCGACGGGAACATTAGTAGGCCTGCCGACACCTATGGATTTGGCTTCTTTCCCGGCCACTATGGAATGTTGATACTGAGTCGATACCCGATTGCGCTCGACCGGGTTCGCACCTTTGCGAAATTCAAGTGGAAGGATATGCCTGCTGCTTTAGCACCGAAGATTAATGGCAAGCCTTTTTATTCGGCGGCGCAATGGCAGGAAATGCGTCTCTCATCAAAGTCTCACTGGGATGTGCCAGTGCTAATTGGCGACAGGGAAATTCATCTTCTGGCGAGCCACCCGACGCCTCCGGTATTTGATGGTGCTGAGGATCGCAATGGGCGCCGCAACCACGACGAAATTCGCCTATGGTTCGATTACATATCGGGGCAAGCTGATTATCTTTATGACGATGTGGGGGAGCGGGGCAGTTTGACCGAAGGGCAATCTTTCGTGATTGCGGGTGACCTCAATGCATCGGCAACCGAAGGCGATGGTCATCGAGTGATTATGCAGCAACTGCTGAGTCACCCAAAAATTCAAGATCCGGCACCGACCAGTGTCGGAGGCGAGCAGGCGCGACCGGATCAACAAGGTAGCGAGTATCATACTGCAGCCTGGGGAATGCGAGCGGATTACGTATTGCCCTCCAGTGATTTGTCGATTGTTGGCAGCGGTGTGTTTTGGCCAGCGCTTGATGACGCCCAGCATGAGTTGGTGAAAAGCCGGCGGGCGAGCTCAGACCATCGTTTGGTATGGGTGGATATTTCGCTTTGAGCCGCACTTTTTTACGCGCATAAAAAAGCCGGCTCGAGAGCCGGCTAAGCCTCGTTCGAAGATTTGTGACTTATTGGCAGGGAACCTTGCCCTGCCCAAGTACGTAGTAGGGCTCGTAACCTAACGGTGAGTTGAATGGTCTTTTACCACTCTTGCCCGCTGTAGCGGTCACATAATCCGCAAGTTCCTGACCAGATCCCAAATAGTTTTCTGAGATTGCGTCGCGAGACGCTTGCGAATAGTTTTGCGACAAGTCGCTCACGCTGCCTGATGCGTCTGTAATCTCGTACCAAAGTGATGGGTCCAGATTGCACTGTGCATCTGAGAACCAAACCAACGTGTTCTCGGAGCGGAAGCTGCCGCCGTCGACATCACGCGCCAGTTCTTCGCCGCGCTCTTCCAATGCGCGATACACATCATCTTTTTCTTGATGTATACGGTTCATCAACACCATGTTGTCTTCCCACAGAACGGTGGCGCCGACACGAACGCTTAGAATGTCTTTGCGATAGTTCATAAAGAAGTTTTCGAACATGTGCGACGTACCACGACGAATCAGCGGAATACGACGCAGCGTGTTGCCCAGGTTGTCGTACTGATCGTCGGTGGTGATAAACGCATTGTGGTGCATGGTGGTCGTGATCTGCGAATTAATTTCACGGCTGTCACTGGAACCATGCAGCGCGGCGCGCTTGACGTTAATCAACTTGTTGAACGAGATGGTGATGTCGTAAGCCCCGACTTTCACATCAAACGCCGCGTCACCGGTGGTGTCGAAGGTGTTTTTGTGAATCCAGATGTCGTGTGACGCACCAGTGTTGCGAATCATGTCCGGGTCCAGGCCGTGGTCTTCGGTGTGGCCCGCGCCGCGGAAATCTAGGTGAGTCAGGATCACACTCTCGGCGGTTTGCACAGGTTGACCGGAGCTGTCGCTACCAATGGCAAAACCATTAAAGCGGAAGTAGCCGTTCGACATGCGCCCGTCCAAGGTTTTGTTAGAACCTATTTTGGTATTGCGAATCGGCAAGTCTTTATCGTTTAGGCGGTCATTATAAAACTCTACCGCGCAACTATTGGATGAAATGCCTTTGTCCGCACACCATTGACGATAATCGATACACTGAGCCTCACTGCCATCAATAGCACTCAATACATCTGGGTTTGAGCAGTGATTGCGGTGCATTGAGATTTCCGTCTCATTCGCGAAGTCGAACTTGTCGAATACAATCCAGTTGTGATCATCACCGGTTACCGCATCGAGCAGCTGTTGTTCAACAGAGGTCGAGCTATTCTTGGTAATAATCGTCAGCTTGCTGTTGCCGGCGGGGTCATAACCGCCGCGGGCGTTTTCACCATAGCCAACTGGTTGTCCCAGTGTTTGCGATAAGCACGCGACAATTTCCTGATCGGATTGCAGTGAGGTATCGCGCCAGTTAACGTACGGATCATTCACCAAATCCACACAGTCATCGCTGATTGGACCTGAGTAATCCAGCGACGATGAGCTGCTGGAGTTGCTGCTCGACGTACTGCTGGAACTGCTGTTTTGCGCAGAACTGCTTGAGCCGGTGTCTGTCGAGCTGCTGGCGCTGGACGTACTGGAGCTGGTAGATGACGAGTTCGATGAGTCCGCACTTGAGCTGCTGGCAGAACCGGTAGCGTTGTACACTTCGAACTCGGCGATTTGCGGCGCGCTACTGGCGCTGTGGATCACTAGGTTGAGTTTATCCGCGTCGCTGGTAAAACCACCGATAATAGCCTCGGCGCCCAGAGTGCTGCCGCTTGCCAGTGTGGTGCCTGAATCGTGCTCGACCAGTGACCACGAGGTAACGGCATTGTTTAACTCGCGAATAATAACGGTGTTAAAACTACCGGATAAACCTTTTACCGAAATCCGCTCGTCGCTGTCTGACGCCGGTTGCCAGTAAGAGCTGGAGTCGCCATCTTGCACGCTTCCATAGCTGGTGCCACCACCTTTACTGCTGCCATCGGCGCCGCTATCCAAGGCTATGTTGCCACCGAGAACCAAGGGCTCACTGCTGGCTGAACTCGACTGTTCGGAGGAGCTGCTGGAGCTTGCTTCGGAGCTCGACGAACTAGACGCGTCGTAGCTGCCGTCACAGTTAGCAGGCTGAAGTGTGTTGCGCACCACCATGTTGTCGATATTAGCTAGGCCGGAGCTTGCGGTTGCTTCCAGGCGTATCTCATTGTATCCGGTCTCTAAGTAGACGGATATCAAACCAGTTTCAGCATAGTCAGCCCAGCCACCGGTGCCACTCATGTCAAGCGACGCTTGCGAGTTGCCATTGACCAGAACAGCGGCAGGTCGATTACTGCTGCCGTTGGCATAACGCCACCAGATGTCGTATTGCCCGGCCGTTTGGGCGCCAACAGACCAGGTAACGCCGGTACCGGTTTGGTTTTCGGTATTGGCATAGCCCACGCCACCAAAGCCTGCATGCTCATTGTCGATGGTGCCGTCTACCCCGCAAAAACCTGTTTCTTCCTCATCAAGAGGGTAGAAGTAGTCCAGGCCGACAGTGTCATCGGAAGAGCTTTGCTCGCTAGACGACGAACTGCTGGATGCCTCGCTCGATGACGAGCTGCTGATCACACCGCTGGCGTTGTAAACTTCGAACTCGGCAATTTGCGGAGCACTGCTGGCGCCGTCTATGTAGAGGTTAACTTTATCCGTCGTGGTGTCGGCAAAGGTAATGACGGCCTCACTGCCTAAACCACTGCCAGAGGCGAGAATGTCGCCGGTGTTGTGGTCTTCCAGCTGCCAGGAGTTGGTGGCATTGTTGAGCTCGCGAATAATAACGGTGTTAAACGTGGTGTCGCTACTCCATTTAATTGCAATACGCTCGCCACTGGTGCCCGAGGGTTGCCAGTAGGTGCCTAAATCACCATCGCGAACGCTGCCATAGCTGCCGGAACCTTTACTTGAGCCGTCGGACCCGGCGCCGATGGCGAGGTTGCTGCCCAGCTCACCCGGTTCGGACGAGTCGCTGGAGGAACTGGACGCTTCCGACGAGCTCGAACTGCTCGAAGAGGGCACGCTGCTAGATGAACTTGAACTGCTTGAAACTTCACAGCTGCCGTTTGATTGAGCAAGGCCGGTGTTTGCGCCAGCCGTTTCGAGAATGATCTGCGGTACACAGGATGCGTCATCCAGAGTGTAAGAGTAGGGAATGTTGATGGACGTGGTTGATACCGGATTGGGGCCGGCGGGATGATTGTCATCGCCTTCTGCGGTCCAGGTTATGTTGTCCCATATGTTGCCATTGACTTCCCAGTAACCGATATCGTTGGTGTAGAAGGTTCCCAGTGGGTTTTTGGAGTCTTGGAAGTAGTTATGTTCGGCCTTAATTTCTCCCCCGATACGAGGGTTCATTCCCGATTTTTGTAAACCTACGTAGTAGTTGTTGTAGGCGTGCGCCGTGGCTCCGCGCAGCAATGGTGTGCGAGAGTCTATGTTTTCGTAAAGGTTATGGTGGAACGTTACAGGACCATTGTTGGTGTCGCCGTCGCTGGAGCCCACCAGGCCACCGCGGCCAGAATTGCGAAGAATACTGTAAGACAGAGTGACGTACTTGGTGTCCGCTTTCATATCGAACAAGGCATCGTAGCCGGCGCTTTCGCCGCCCTGGGCTTCGAGTGTTAAGTGGTCTGCCCACACATTGTAAACGTCGCTTTCCATGCCGATGGCGTCGCCGCCGTTAGAGGTGGGTGAGCCTGATTTCTTCACATTGCGCACGTGCAAGTTCTGCAAAATAACGTTAGATGCGCTGCGCAGGTGAATACCCAGTTCATCGAACAGTGCGCCACTGCCTACACCGATCAGTGAAATATTACTCACTTCTTTAAGCTCAATTTTGTCATCGGCGGTGTTACAGCTATCGCCAGAGACTTTGCTGGTGTTGCCGTGGTTAATGGTGCCTTCAACATGAATAATAATAGGGGTATCGCTGGACGCCCGGTTGCACAGTGCGGCGTGAATTTCAGTACCGCTGGTTGCATACACAACGTTG
This sequence comes from Gilvimarinus gilvus, assembly GCF_030518155.1. GTDB lineage: Bacteria > Pseudomonadota > Gammaproteobacteria > Pseudomonadales > Cellvibrionaceae > Gilvimarinus > Gilvimarinus gilvus. The sequence continues at coordinate 107,622 of NZ_JAULRU010000514.1, forward strand.
CCGCCTGCGCCACCGGTAGTGCCGCCGTTACCGGTCGCAAAACCGTCAACCGCAAACGCCGGAGCGCTTGCCCACATGGCCATAGCGATAGCGCTGGGCCACAGAACCTTTGATGTTGTTAATTTCATTGGACATTACCATTGTTGGTTTTATTTGAATGTCGCAATCAGTTACCAGCTGGCATGAAGTATGCCGACCAATCGCAATTCCTACGGATCCAGTGAAGGTGATAGGCGCGCCGATACATCCTTTTACAATCCGCTGTATCGTCGGCGAAATGACTAACCTTCGTTGCGTGTGGTTCTGGGCCGAACATCTATGTTCAGGCTAAGGCTTATTATTGGTATGGCCTTATTGGTAAGACAGGTTAGGCCTGATGGATATATTTGTAAAGCCAGTTTCGTGGCTTTATGTGACAATTATCCTATTTTGTGGCTATTTATGTGATTTCTGCGTGCGTGTTCCGGCTTAAACTGGGAATAAGTCGTCGTTCCACCTGTGTGGCAAAAGATAATTACCCTAGTTTTGGTAACCGGTTTCAGGTTTGTATGATGATTGGCATTACCAATAGTGGGTTGAATGCAAACTTATAGCTATATCATCTGCTCAGGAGGTCCGCTATCTCTATTCGGTTTAATAACAGGCGCGGAATTGGTGGAAGTTTGGCCCATCTGGTCAATACTTAAGTTACTGGAGGTTGCACATTAACCCTGTTTCTCCTCCGGTAGACCCAGTGGGTCAACAGGATCTTTCCTTTAAGTTACTCCTAGAATGGTCTTCTTTACCGACGCTTCCCCCAAGGCGTCGGTTTTTTTATCTGTCGCCGTTTGGTGCTTGTCATTTACACTGTTTTTTCCTCTACGCTATAATTCCCCCAGCTCTTTTTAAGGTGGCCTTGGTCAAGGTAAATTGCGGCCTTAAAACGCAAGCGGAGCGTGGCGCAGCCTGGTAGCGCACCTCGTTCGGGACGAGGGGGTCGGAGGTTCGAATCCTCTCGCTCCGACCAACAGTCTAATAACAATTTACTCAAAGGATTCGACAAAAAGAGCTATGGCGCGAAACAAGTGTGATTATGTGAAAGGTGCCAAGGCCGCATGGCGTTGTGATAATTGCGACACCAACTACAGCGAGCAATGCATTCCCGATGGTTACAATTCGCAATGGGGTAAACAAGGCCCTATTTGTCTCTTTTGCCATTCCCCGCTAAGAGATTTAGCCGACCCCAGCGAGCAGCTACCCTTTTGGCAGGTGGTGCCCTACTTTTTGGTGTATCCACTGCATTACAACGCGCTATTGCTGCTGTTGATAGGTGCGGGTGGTGTGTACGCTGTCGGCGGCGGCATTCCAGGGTATATTTATAGTGTCATATTCTCGATCCTGTCCATTAAATATTGGCTTGCTGTTGTGCTGAGGCGCGCAGATGGGGGACAGTGGGCGCCAAGCCTTATTGAGCTCGCTAAGCCAGACCCGCATTTTCTGTTTTTTCAGATGTTGGGTATTTATGTTCTTTTTGCGGTCGAAATCGTAGCCGTGGTTTACGCTGCTATTGTTTGGGCGCCACCGCAGATGACGATATGGATCGGGTGGGCGGCGGCAGCGTTTGTTACGCTAGCGTTACCGGCCAGTATGATGGTATTGGCAACAGATAAAAATCTATTCAAAGCGGTTAATCCGCTACGCCTATTCGGCATGATGTTCGAAATAGGTTTTGGCCCTTATATGGCAATGTGGATTATGACGGCGTTGCTGGGGGTGGCGTCGGGTGCATTGAGTTACTGGGTAGAATTAAGGGTAAGTGACCAATGGTTGTTGCCGGCTTTGACCGCCATAGGAATTTATTTTACGTTAGTGCTGCATGCCTTGCTGGGCTATGTTCTGTTCCAGTATCGCGATGTGTTGGATAGTTCTTACGAATCCAATGCGCCAAAGCTAGAAGGGGATGAGTTTCGAAAAGCTCGTTTGTTGGGGGCAATAACGGTTTTCGAGCGCAAGGGCGATGACAATCGGTTGCGAGAGCCAATGCGCGATTTACTTGATGTCTTTCGCGATGACATTGAGGTACACAAAAGGTATCAATCGTTGCTGATGCGGCTGGATGATCACGACGCCCTGGCGAAGCATACCGACTACCTGTTAGGTTTGCTGTTTAAAGCCCGAAAAACATCGGATGCCTTGAAGCTGGTACAAGACGTGCACGCTCACTACCTCGGTTATCGCCTGCGCAATGCAACGACTGCCCTGGCGCTTGCTCAGCTATTGAGTAAAAAGAAAGAATACAAATTGTTGGTGCAAGTCACTGCAAATTTGCATAAGCGAGTGCCGACCTGCAATGAGGTGGCTGGAGTGTATAAGCTGGTCGCTCAGGCACTAGCGGGGCCATTAAACGAGCCAGCCAAAGCTAAGGCGGTTGCGGCGTATACAATGAAGACGTACCCGTCGGCGCCAGAGGCGAAAGCCTTAGCCAAGCTGGTCAGAAGCCTTTAATGTGCTTTTGCTATGTGAACTGATGTTCTTGCGCGGGAAATGTTCCGGCTTTGACATGGTCGCGGTACAGCTTAAGTGCGCTGGGAATATCGCCTGCTTCTTGTAAAAAATTCTTGGAAAACTTGGGTGGTTGTGGCGTTAAGCCTAAAATATCGTTAATCACTAAAACCTGAGCGTCGGTTTGATCACCGGCGCCAATGCCAATAACAGGTATCTCTGAGGCTTTGGTGATCTCCGTACCGAGGGCTGACGGTACGCATTCCACTAACAGCAAATCGGCTCCGGCTTCATTCAATATTTTGGTATCTTCTAGTAGGGTTTGAGCCCGGTCAGTTTGCCGTCCCTGTACCCGGAAGCCGCCAAATTTATGCACCGATTGCGGGGTTAAACCAATATGCGCGCATACGGGAATACCGCGGTCAGTGAGCATTTGAATGGTTTCGGCGAGCCAGGCTCCACCTTCAATTTTTACCATGTGGGCGCCAGAGCGCATGATGCGAGCGGCATTTTCCAGTGCCTGCTGCGGGGTGGCATAGGTCATAAAGGGCAGGTCGCCAATAATCAGTGATTTATTGTTGCCGCGAGCTACCGCTTCAACATGGTAAATCATCTGCTCCATCGTAACCGGAATAACACTGTCGTACCCGAGTACGGTCATTCCCAGTGAGTCGCCGATCAAAACGGCTTCTACGGAGCATTTTTGTGCCATAGCCGCCATCGGCGCGTCGTATAGCGAGACCATTACGAATTTTTCCTGCCCGCGCATTTTGTGCAGTGTTTGCAGGGTCACTTTCTTTTCCAGACCCCCGGTATTGTCTGCTTGAACATAAGGCATGGTGTATTTTCCTAGGTTTATAGCGCAGGGATAGGGTTGTAGTAATGTCGGCCATTTTTAATGGTAACAATATACTCAACAAGTTGGCGAAAGTGATCGCGATTGTCGGCTAAATTCAAATCCTGAGCGTTAACAATGAGTAAAGGCGCCTGATCATAGTAGTGGAAGAATTCAGTATAGGCGTTGTTGAGAATTTCCAGATACTCATTGCTAATGCTTTGCTCAAAGCGCACGCCGCGTTGCCGCACACGCGTTTGTAAAACGTCTAAAGGTGCTTGCAGGTAGATCACCAAGTCAGGCCGCGGCGCGTCGAGAGTTAACTTGTCGTACACTTGCTGGTAGATGCTCAGTTCATCATCGTCCAGCGTCACTTGCGCAAACAGCTGGTCTTTTTCAATCATAAAGTCAGCAATACGGGTGGGGCTGAACATATCATCCTGGCGCAGTTGTTGTATCTGGCCGGCACGCTGAAACAGGAAAAAAAGCTGCGTCTGAAGCGCTACCGATTTGGGTTCTTGGTAAAAGCGCTCAAGGAATGGGTTTTCTTGGGGTGCCTCGAGGAGTAAATCGTAATTGAATAATTTGGCGAGGTTTTGGCTCAAAGTGGTTTTGCCAACCCCAATGGGCCCTTCAATAGCAATATAGCCGGGTAAATCGACACCGGTTAAATCCAGCGATAGCTTTTCGAAAATATCCGACACATTGATCTCCTATTTAGCCGGGATCACATTCTAGCGATACTTAGTGTTCACTACTAGTCTGATTGCCCGAGCGGGTCGAGTGCGACTAAGTCATCGATATCGCGCTGAGTCACCAACCTATCTAGTGATTGGCCGCCAGGCAGTGTGAGGCCCGGTGCTATGTTTGCCAAAGGCACCAGTACAAAGTTTCGCTCGGTAAGGTAGGGGTGAGGCACCTGCAAGCGCTGAGTGTCTATGGTTTGATTGCCGTACAACAGTATGTCCAGATCAAGCGTACGGGGCCCCCAGTGCTGTTTGCGCTGGCGTCCGTGCAGCTGCTCAATCGCTTGCAGTTGATCGAGCAGTGCGTGGGCTTCGAGGTTGGTCTCCATGCAGGCCGCGGCGTTGATGAAGTCGGGTTGATCCTGCGGTCCAACTGGCTTGCTGCGATAAAATGGCGATACGTTAACGAGGCGCGAGCCCGGGATGCGGCTGAGTTCTTCAAGAGCGCGGTTAAGTTGCGCTAGCGGTTCCTGTAGGTTACTGCCGAGCCCTAGGTAGGTATAAACCGGATCGCTCACTCCGGGTCCCGTTTCTTGCGGTAGTTGCCTTTCGAGCCGCGCTTTTTGGTGCCCCCTTTGACAGATGCCATCATACTTTGGCGCTCTTGCTCATCGGCCACCTGAAATTGTGTCCACCAGGCGCCCAAACCGCCGAGGGATTCACCAGAGTCCTCTCGTAGCAATAAGAAGTCGTAGGCGGCCCGGAACCTGGGATGCTCCAACATCTTAAAGGCGCGGTTGCCGGACCTCAGTGTGAGTCGATGCTGCAAATCCCAAATTTCCCGCATGGGGATTAAAAATCGTTTGGGAATGGAGGTTCTTGCCAATTGCTGGCTAACGGCATCGGAAGCCGCCTGAGCAAACGCCTGACCTTTGGGTAAGCCCTGAGTTTCTCTCATTATGGCCTGCTGTGGCGGCCACAACAGCGCGGCAAAAATAAACGCCGGGGTAATAGATTTGCCAGAGCGGATGCGTTTGTCGGTGTTGCTCATGCAATACTCGGCCATGGCTAAGGCCTGTTCATTGCCCTGCTCAATTAAGGCGTCTATGCCGGGGAATAACTGACCCAGTAACTTGTATTCACGCAGTAGAGAAAAGCTCGCCGTGGCCGAGCCATTGAGAAACAACTTAAGTACTTCCTCAAAAAGTCGTGCCGGCGGTATGTTGGCCAATAGGGGGGCCGTAGAGCGAATCGGTGCTTCGGTGCCTTTTTCCAGCGTAAAGCCTAATTTGGCGGCAAACCGAACCGCCCGCAGCATGCGTACAGGGTCTTCCTGATACCGAGTCGTCGGATCGCCAATCATGCGTAGGGTGCGTTTTTCTAAGTCTTTGATGCCGCCGGTGTAATCATGCACGGCAAAGCCATCGAGTGAGTAGTACAGGGCATTGACGGTAAAGTCGCGGCGCACAGCGTCTGAATGCACTGTGCCAAAGACGTTGTCACGCAATACCATGCCGTGCTCGCTGCGAGCCGTTTCGTGATGGCCCCGGAACGTGGTTACCTCAATAATCTCGCGGCCAAAACGCACGTGAACGATCTTAAAGCGCCGGCCAATAATGCGGGCGCTGCGGAATAGGCTTTTTACTTGTTCGGGTTTGGCATTGGTCGCCACGTCAAAGTCTTTAGGGTGGCCTCCAAGCAGCAGGTCGCGTACGCCGCCGCCTACCAGGTAGGCCTCGTAGCCATGTTGATTCAGCTGTTTCATTACCCGTACGGCGGCCTGACTGATCAGCTTACGCGATACATTATGTTGATCGCGAGGGATGATGAGTGGCTGTTGGTGGTCCGAATCGTTGCGGTTGGAAATCAGTTTGAACAGCCGTTTTAACATGTAGGGTTCTGTATTAGTAGAGTAGAAAAAATTAGTTGTTATTGGCTATGTGCCCCAGGCGCAGAAATTGCCGGATACGCTGCCACTGAGTCAGGATTCTAGCATGGCCTGCCGGCAGGCGGAAGTTCGGTTGAGTATCACAAATACGTATGGGCCAGACAGCAAAACGGGAAAGCCTTGGCTTTCCCGTGAGAATGGGCGGCACTTCTTTTTTGTGGCCGAGGATCTCGGCTGTGTGCACTGTTCCAAATTTGAACAGCTAATGGATTTTTACAAATCCTGCATCCCTGCCCATTCCGATCAATTGCGATCCCTAGGTGCCTAGTCAGTCTAAAGCTTGTCTTCTTATTATCTTTGTTCTTATTATTTTTCGTTATTTTTACTAATGTTCAGTTTCTTATTATTTGTTGTTTTTGTTGTGTTTCCGTTTCTTATTGTTTGTTGTTGTTATTATGTTCTTAATTACTTTTCTAATTGTTTATTGTTGTTATTAAATTGTTGAACTTTTCTTATTATTTGTTGTTGTTATTAAGTAAGCTTTTTTATTGTTTGTTGTTGTTATGCACGCCCAATAAAGCACTTGCTGTGCCAATGTTGATTTTATCAATAAAATCAATGACATAACTTTTTGAGTGTTGCCCTTATTCACTTTGGTTATTTCGAACGGTTACACCATTTTCCCTTTGTTGTTACGTTTCTGGTGTTGGGGTAACAAATCACCCATCGGGTTTTGTGTGTGGTGTGGTAACGCTTTGGCACAATAGTGCGCCTGCATTAGTGGTGGGCGTTACCAAGGTGTGTTGTAGGGGAAGGTATTTTGTGCCAATAAGGCGTACAGCGTAACGCTGGAGGTTACGCGGTTGTAGCGTAAGTGAAGTGCCATTGGCCGCCGATTATTGGGCTTGCGAGTATAAGGCAGGCTCCAGATAGAGCCCGCCCTGAAGGTAAGAGAAGCTTATTTCGCGGTGGACTTCTGACGCGGAATACCAAATCGTTGGCGCCTCTCCCACAGGCATTTTCGACTTACGCCCAGCTTTTTCGCCAGTTCAGTCTCACTCATAGTGTCTTGATGTTCCAATACGAAGCGTTGGAAATACTCTTCCAGTGACAGGTCTTCGCTAGGGTCCTGATGTCTGGGCGCAGTAGACAGGCGCTTAATACCTGCAGCATAGGGATCATCACCTTCGTCATGCTCGTCAAGGTGGACGAGGTCAAGGTCTATGTCGAGCAGTTCGTGGCCGATCTCTCGCTCGTCTTCACACAAGATAACGGCGCGCTGCATGGCATTTTCGAGTTCACGCACATTGCCGGGCCAGGTGTAAGTGGTTATGGCCTGAATGGCTTCAGGTGAGAGTTTCAGGCTCGATTTGTTAAATTGATGGCAGTAGCGAATCAGCAGGGCTTCGGCGAGCTTTAGGATGTCGCGGCCGCGCTCGCGAAGCGGGGGCAGCTCTAGCTGTACGACGTTGATCCTAAAGTATAAATCTTCCCGAAATAGCCCCTCTTTGGCAAGCGCACGCAAATCCCGGTGAGTTGCTGCAACCAGACGCACATCTACTTTGCGAGACTCTACCGAGCCCAGCGGACGCACTTCGCCCTCTTGCAGTACTCGGAGCAGGCGGGCTTGAGCTTCGAGAGGAAGCTCGCCAATTTCGTCGAGAAATAGCGTGCCACCATCGGCGGCCGCGACCAGCCCTTCGCGAGTACTCGCAGCGCCGGTAAAAGCCCCTTTTTCGTGACCAAATAGCTCTGATTCAATCAGGGTTTCGGGGATCGCGGCGCAGTTGACCGAAATCATCAACTCCTTCTGGCGCTTACTTTGTTCGTGCAGCGAGCGGGCAACCAGCTCTTTGCCGGTGCCGGTTTCACCGTGTACCAGTACGGTCGCGTCAGTAGGGGCGACCTTGGCGATACGCGAATACAGGCTTTTCATGACGTCCGAGGAGCCAATCATACCGCTGACTTTGTTGTCGCCGGTGTTGCCGGGCTGATTGGCTTTGATGCTGGCCTGAGCCTTGCCGATCACCCGTTTAACCGCGCTGACCATCTCGTCGTGATCAAAGGGCTTGGCGATGTAGTCCACCGCCCCCATGCGCATAGAGTCGACCGCCGAGCGCAGACTGGCGTAACTGGTCATGATCAGTACGGGCACGTCGCCCGCCAACTTGATTAGGTCGGTACCCGGAGCGCCGGGAAGGCGCAAATCGCTGATGATTAGGTCAAAATCCGTAATCGTAAATTTGGCTGTGGCCTCGCGTACCGAGGGCGCCTCGCTGACCTCATACTTGTTGCGTTCGAGCAGCTTGCGCAATGCGTTACGGATAATCGCTTCGTCTTCTACTACCAGGATTTTGCTCATAGTACGTCTCGGACTCTATTGCTCTGTGCCACCTTCATAGCTCGCTTCCGATACGACGGGAGTACCGGTTAGCAGAGAATTAAGATGTCGGGGCAGCTTGATCAATATCTGTGCCCCGCGATTTCTGTCGCGATCTACCGGGCTGACAATATCCAGTGTGCCCCCGTGATCATCGACGATGCTGTATACCAAGGCCAAGCCAAGGCCGGTACCCTCTCCGGGGTCTTTTGTGGTGAAAAACGGTTCGAGGATCTGGTCAATATGCTCCTCGGCAATACCTTCGCCGTCGTCCGTAACGGTGATGGTGATATTGTCATCATCTTCAGAGCTTTCTAGGATAACACGTCCTTCCACCTCGCTGGCATCCCGGGCGTTGGACAAAAGGTTGATAAAGACCTGGATCATCTTCTGCTGGTCGCCGGCGATAATGGCATTGACCGCGATTTCATTGTCATAGTAAACGTATTTTTTGTCTTTTTGCAGCGACAGGAGGGAGATGGCCTCGGCCGCGCACTCTCTGAGAATGACGGCTTCAAAGGCACTTTTCTTGTTCTGTCCGCTGTGCGAATAGCTGACCAGCGACTGTACAATACGGGTGACGCGGTCCGTTTGGCTCAGAATCTGATCCGCGGTGTCCAGCACCTCGGGGTTGTCGGTGTCGTAGCGAAGGTTCTGGCAGAGACAGGCAATGCCCGTAATGGGGTTGCCAATTTCATGCGCGACACCGGCGGCGAGTCGCCCCACTGAGGCCAGACGCTCAGAGTGAATCAGCTCCTGCTCAAGCAGTTGGGTTTCGGTAACGTCCTCTAACAATATTACCTGGTCATCTTCCACCTTGGCATAGCCAGGCTGAGGCACGCGGCGGCTGGAAGAGGGGCCTTCAATCGCGGCTTTGTGCAGACTGATCCAGTGCGGGCGCCCCCCCAGATTAATTTCATGGCGATATAAGTGTGCGTCCTCGCCCTGGCTAAAGTTCCCCAACAGCTCACACCAAGGTTGCGCCAAATCGTCAAGGTGGGAGCCAATAACGTCATCTGAAGTAATGCCTGTGAGCACAGCCATTGCCCGGTTCCACATCAGAATTTCTTTGTCGCGGCCCAGCGAGCACACCGCCATAGGCAGCTCTTGCAGCGTTTTGCGATGATACAGTCGCAAATTGTTTAACTCCGCGGCCATACCCGTTAAGTGGCTGCGGTACTGGGATAAGCGGTTTTCGATCAGGTTAATATCGACGGTATCGCGCGCCTCGGCCAGTTTATAGGGCAGGTGGTTGTCCATAATCTCGCCGGCAACGTGAATACCGATAAGGCCCGACAAGTTGGCCTCCAGTTGGTCGCGCAGGCGACGCAGCGCGTACGGGCGTCGCTCGGAAATGGACAGGCCGAGCTGGCGCAGTGCTAAATCTACCTCGCGACTGGCGGTTACCTTACCCAGTGGTTTAGCCAGCCGGCTTTTAAAGTCACCGGCCGAGTGTACATCCAGTGCCTGGCGTACCGGGTGGGATAACTCGTCGGCGGCGCACAGTTCGGCACTGTAGGCCTCTTCTTCGGTCTGGCGGGTTAACATCGACACCCCGACAAATATCAAGGTATTGAGGCCGAGAGAAATTAGGGTGATTTCACTCCAGTGGCTCATACCAACGCTGAGGCTGCCGTCGCCGAAGGGAACTGCAATGTCTTCGATTCCGGTCAACATTGGCACCAGCATGCCCACGGCCCATACAATGGTGCCGGCGGTTAAGCCCGCGATAACACCACGACGATTGCCTCGCATCCAAAAAACTATGGCAAAAATACCGGGCAAAAATTGCAGCGTTTCAATAAAGGCCACCAGCGCCAGATGAAATAAACTCTGGCGGTTGTCCAGCATCCAGTAAAACAGGTAGCCGCCCACAAACAGTGAGGTAATAACGGCGCGCCGTAGCCAAACTAGCTGGCTGTAGATGTCCTGACGTCGGCGCAACCGCAAAAACGGCAACAGCCAGTGATTCATAACCATCGTGGACAGCGCCAGGGTGATTACCACCACAGCGCCTGTGGATGCGGATAGGCCACCGATAAAGGCGATAATCGTTAAAACGGGAGATTCCGCCAATATGGGAACGCCAATGGTGAAATACTGGGCCGGCAACGGCACCGATAATTCAAACCCAGCCCAGAGAATAGGGAATATCGGCAGCGCCAGGAACAGTAAGAATAAGGGGAAGGCCCAGGTCACGGTGCGGGTGTTGCGCAAGATAGGATTTTCAGCCACGCCCATATGAAAAATATGCGGCATGGTGACAGCGGTGGCGACAAACACCAGCAATAGCGTGTGCGAGGCACCTTCGCGAATGGGTGAGTGCAATAGCGCTAAATTTTCCGGGTTGCGTTCCAGCCAGTTTTCCAGCCCGCCAAAGCCGTCAAAGACGCCGTATACAGCCAACAGGCCAATGGCCATCAACGAGAAGACTTTAATCAGCGATTCAAATGCCATGGCGGTTATCAGGCCGCGATGACGCTCCCGATTGGAACCAAATAGCACCGTGAACAGCGCCAGAATACCGCAGTAGGTTAGTGCCATCAGGTCTTTGAAGGTGAGGCCCGTACCGACAACCGGAATCGCCGGGTCCCGGCTCACGGTCAGAATATGCATGGTGTCGGCAATGGCCTGAATTTGCAGGGCCATTAATGGCAATATACCCAATAGCATGCACAGGGTGGTGAGCGCGCCGATACCGTGGCTGTGATAGCGAAATACCAATAAATCCGCTAGCGAGTGAACCTGGTGGCGTCGCGCCAATTCGGTAATGGGCTCCAGCAGCACCGGGGCAAACAAAAACAGAGCGCCAGTGCCCAGATAATAGGCCAGCGCGCCGTAGCCAAACTGAAAGGCGAGGTCGATGACGCCGTAAAATGCCCAGGCGCTGGCAAAAATACCGAGCGACATAACGTAGGTAATGGGGTGCTCGGTTATCTTGCGGGGGATCCAGTCGCGCTCAGTGAGAGTGGCTATGCCGAAGATAACCAGAAGGTAAAGCAGGCACAGCAGGGCAACGTGCGTCAGTTCGAAAGTCATGAGGGCTTTTTACGGGCCTGTACGGCGTAGGCAATAATGATCACGATCACCCACATTATGTAGGGGCGATACCAGGCGCCCTCGGGATTGACGATCCACGTAAATAGCGTGGGCGAAAATATGTAGGCGATCAGCAGCAGCAGTATGACCAGTCGTTGGTTATTCATGATGGTGTTAGCGGCAAGATTTGTCCTGCGCCCTTGAGTACCTCTTTATCCCAGTGCGTTTGTGCCCACGTCAACAAAGTGGTGAGCGACGTCCTTTGCAACTCCTGTGGGGGATTTTGCCTCAGAAACACCAGTGCTCGCCAGATGTTTATTGTTGCATCGGCATTATTGAGGGCGGGCGCGTGATTCTGTTTGCTGAGTTTTAGTCCGTTAATGGCGGCTACAGGGACGTGAGAATAAGCCGGTATGGACTTGTGCAAGATTTCAAAAAAGCGAATTTGACGGGCGGTGACTGGCAGTAGATCGGCTCCCCGCACAATATGGGTAACCCCTTGGTGCAAATCGTCCAGAACCACGGCGAGCTGATAGCCAAACAAACCGTCTTTGCGGCGCACTACGGCGTCGCCAACTTCTAGTGCTAAATCCTGAACTTGCTCGCCCTGGATGCTATCGATAAAGCGCACCTGGTGGGGCAGGCTTGTCAGTGAGCCAGGCAAGTCATAAAGCTTTAGTCGCAGTGCAAGCTCTGCCTTATTCTCAGCACCCTGGCGGCATTGACCGTTGTAGATTCCGCCCATGGCTTTAATGTGTTGCCGGGTGCAGCTGCAGGGGTATATCAGTCCCAGTTGGGTGAGCTCTTCGAGGTGCGCCAGATAGGCTTCGCTGCGGCTGCTCTGCCATAGCACGTCGCCATCCCAGGTGAGGCCGTGCTGCTCAAGGGTGTGCAGAATAAGGTCGCCCGCGCCGGGCATTTCTCGGGGAGGGTCAATGTCATCAATACGAATTAACCAGCGGCCGCCCGATTTGCGTGCATCCAGGAAGCTGGCCAGAGCCGCGACTAGCGAGCCGAAATGTAGCGGCCCAGACGGTGAGGGGGCAAAGCGTCCGGTGTATGGGGAGGTTTGATCAGGCACTGGGCAATCCCGGGCGCGCAGCGCCCGGTGCTAGAGGGCTAAAATTAGCCGCCTATTTGCTTTTCTTTGATCTCGTCCAGTGTTTTACAGTCAACACACAAGGTCGCTGTAGGACGAGCTTCGAGGCGACGAATACCGATCTCTACGCCGCAAGCGTCGCAGAATCCGTAATCTTCGTTTTCAATCAGCTCTAAGGTCGAGTCGATTTTCTTGATCAACTTGCGCTCGCGATCGCGGGTGCGAAGTTCCAGACTAAACTCTTCTTCCTGACTGGCACGATCTGCCGGGTCGGGGAAATTAGCGGCTTCGTCTTTCATGTGGCTCATGGTGCGGTCGACTTCTTCCATCAACTCTCTTCGCCAGGCCAGCAGCAGGTTTTGGAAATGCTCCAGCTGCTTCTCATTCATATATTCTTCGCCTTTCTTCTCCTTGTAAGGCGAAAAAGTACGCAGCGTGTAACTTTCTGCTTGAGCTGAATTATTGGGCATAGTGCAACGCCTCTCGATCTCCTGTAGCCGGTGCGCTGTATACGCGACCAGTGAATGGTTACTTGTTGTGCCACTCGACACTTCGCCAACATTCCGCCCCTAATTTGGGCCCCATTTGGGGAGACAACCGCGGAAGGACAGCGAAGCTACCAGATTCATCGGAACTGCGCCAGTTTTTTTTACATTTTTAGCCTCCGTTGCTTAACCCGGGAGCGGGTCCGGTTGGCGTATAATATTTGATTTCCCGGTTGAGACGGCTATGCAAGATATGAAACCTTGGGCCAAAGGGCGCTTAATAAAGCGTTACAAACGATTTTTGGCCGACGTAGAAACCAGCGATGGCAATCAAATAACCATTCACTGCCCCAATACCGGCTCGATGCGTAACTGCATTGCCGAGGGCAGCGCTTGCTGGTATTCCGAGTCTGACAGCAAAACCCGCAAGTACCCGCACACCTGGGAGGTAGCCACCACCCCGGAGGGCGATTTGGCCGGTATCAACACCAATCGCGCCAATCATCTGGTGCGCGAAGCGCTTGTGGCGGGTGTCGTTAAGCCGCTCGCTGGGTTTGAGCAATTGCGCAGCGAAGTAAAGTACGGCAACGAGAATTCGCGGATCGATTTTCTCCTGACCGGTGCGCACGGCGATTGCTATGTTGAGGTCAAAAACGTCACCCTCAAAGAACAGGGGTGTGGCTATTTTCCCGATGCAGTCAGTACCCGTGGCGTAAAGCACTTGCGGGAATTGATGCACGTTAAGGCGCTTGGTCATCGCGCGGTTTTACTGTTTTGTGTACAGCACAGTGGCATCGATAGGGTGAAGCCGGCGGATCATATTGATTCCACTTACGGTGCCGTGTTGCGCGAAGCTCAGACGGCGGGTGTTGAGCTGTTAGCTTATAGCGCCGAATTGTGTCCAGCCCAAAGCCGTATCGAGTTGACGCACGAAGTGCCGGTAGAGCTCGAATGACTTTTTCTGGTACTAAGGCCGCGGCGGCTCAAGGTAGAGGGCGCCATCGCGCTCGACTGTGGCCACTGCAATTAATGATTGGCCATTGCAGGGGCCAGCGATACATTGGCCCGTATCAAGGGTAAATAAAGCGCCATGATTGGCGCACTGAATCAGGCTTTTGTCGCTGGTCAAAAACTGGTCTGGCACCCACTCCAGGGGAATAAACGCGTGCGGGCAGAGGTTGCGGTAAGCAAATACGTGCCCCCCTTTGCGCACGGCAAATACAGGGTAGGGGGCGCCATTTATTTGCGGTGCAAATCCGCGGCTTGCGCCCTCTGCCAGCGCGTCACTCGCGCATAGCGCGATCAGTTCTGTCATAAATCAATCCAACTGCGGTTCGGCAAGTGTTACCGATGTCTGCTCCAGGCGCCCATCTCTGACGAAGTGAACAACGATTTCATCGCCTGGTTGGCGCGCCTCTAAGACGGTAAGAAATTCATCCTGATTGCGCGTGGGGGTGTCGTCAAGTGCAATAACGATATCACCTAATTCGACCCGCCCCCAGCTACCGCGCCTGGCACCGCGCAAACCGGCCAGCGCCGCAGGATAGCCCGGAGCTACATGGAGTAAGGCGACACCCTCGACGCCCGCCTTGCGGGACCAGTAAGCCGGGGCAAACTCAACGCCAAACACTGGCCGCACCAGGCGCCCAAATTCAATGAGCTGCGGCACAATCTCTTTGACGATATTGACAGGTATTGCAAAGCCAATACCCGCAGACGCGCCACTGGGGCTGTAGATCATGGTGTTAACGCCAATCAGCTCACCCTCAGAGTTGAGCAGAGGGCCACCTGAGTTGCCGGGGTTAATGGCGGCGTCCGTTTGAATAACGTTGCGTATTTTGCGTTGATTGGGGGCTTCAATCTCGCGCCCCAGGGCGCTGACTATACCGGTGGTTAAGGTGGCGTCGAGGCCAAAGGGGTTGCCAATGGCAAGTACCTTGCGGCCTACGACCAACTCGTTGGAATCACCCACGGGCAGTGCCCGCAATTTGTCTTTGGGCGCGTCAATTTTAAGCACGGCGAGATCTTTATCGGCCGCCAGGCCCACTACCTTTGCCGGCCAGCTGGATTGATCGGGTAACGTAATAGAAACTTGCAGGGCTCCCTCCACCACATGGTAGTTGGTAACTATGTAACCTTCCTCACTCCAGACAAAGCCTGTACCCGCTCCGCGGGGGATGGACAGCAAATCGTAGGAACGGCGATCTCGCACTACTTGTAGGCGGTTAACGTACACCACAGAAGGGCTGGCAAATTCGAAAATTTCAATGGTGTTGCGCTCGTCATCCGTGGCAAATTCTGGCGCCGCCATGGCGGCGCTGGCAATGAAAACCGCTATCAGCCAAGCCAGTACATACCCGAGCCTACGGCTTTGAATGAGAGCTGACATGATTACCCTCCCTGCTGCAGCGCTCGAATGCGCTCTTCCAGCGGTGGGTGGCTGGCGAACAGTTTCGCCATGTTTTGCGAAAAGCCGCTGGAAATGCCAAAGGCCTTCATGCTTGAGGGCATAGAACTTTGTGCCCCGGCTTGCGTTTCCGCCTGCAGGCGCTGTAGCGCCCGAATCATACCGGCCCGGCTGGCAAGGTTGGCACCGGCTTGGTCGGCGCGGTATTCGCGATAGCGCGAGAAGGCCATAACGATCATGGAGGCCAAAAACGCCAGAACAATTTCAGCGACAAAGGTCACGACATAGTAGCCAATACCTAGCCCACGCTCGGTCTTAAACACGACGCGGTCAACCGTATGTCCGATAATCCGGGCAAAGAACATAACGAACGTGTTCACGACGCCCTGTATCAGTGTCAAGGTAACCATATCGCCATTCGCCACATGGCCAATTTCGTGAGCCAGCACAGCCCGGGCCTCTTCGCGATCGAAGCGCTGTAACAAGCCGGCGCTGACCGCCACCAGTGACTTGTTACGGTTCCAGCCGGTGGCAAAGGCATTGGCTTCCGGGGCGGGGAAAATACCCACTTCGGGCATACCGATGCCGGCTTTTTGCGACAGCTCGGCGACAGTGTCCAGTAGCCACTTTTGCTCGGCTGTTCTGGGGGTATCAATGATCTGAGTACCTGTGGTTTTTTTAGCGATAAATTTAGACAAGAATAGGGATATAAATGAGCCGCTAAAGCCAAATACCGCGCAAAATATCAGCAACGATTTAAGGTTAAGCCCGCTTCCGGACTCATCCAGAATATGGTTAACCCCAAGTAGGTTTAGGGTGATACTGGCGACAACCAAGACGCCAATGTTGGTTAACAAAAACAAACCAATTCGCAACACGGTGATTACTCCTCGAAAACCGTTAGTCAAAGGGGTATATGACGTCGATTTGGAGGTTTTCAATAGTGTGAGAATTAGACTGGGACGTTGGGGGTGGAGAAAAGTGGCCGCCCGCAGGCGGCCCAAGCAACCGTGATTAGCCTGGGTACTGTAGCAGTACCCGTTGATTTGCCACCTAAAACGGCAAATCAGAGGAGAAGATCAGACAATAGACTTGCAGGAATATTGGCCGATCACTGTCAGTGCTAAGCTGACAGTTATGTAACGATAATCATTATCATTAAGGTTGTCAACCCTAATAGGCTGGATTGCTTATTAGGGCAATAAATTGGTTGCCGGCGATAAAGCTTAGAGTGATGGCGATCTAAGCGTCTTGAAGATTGGATATTTGGTGGTTCAACTGCTTGATTTTATCCGCCATTTCTTCAATTAAGCCTATGCAGATGTGGGGCTGGTGTTCAACCAGTTCAATAAACTCTTCCTTGCGCACGGTAAGTACCGTGCAGTCGCTGGTAGCGACTACGCTGGCGATACGTTTTTGTCCGGTAAATACGGCCAGAGCGCCAAATATTTCGTCGTTATGAATTTGTCCAACTCTGACCTCGTCGCAGTAGGCCTCGGCATTACCTTCGAGCAGAGTGTAAACCAAGTCTGCCTCGTCGCCCTGACGAATAATGGTTTCTCCGGCGCTGAAGTGCAAAAATCCGGCACTGGGCTGGAACTCTTTGCGAATTTCCTGACTTAAGGCGAGTTGGTACCAACCGCTGAGGGCGACCAGATAATAGCTCCAGAGTTTTTGTAAGCTGTCTGTGGAGTTGACGTGGTGAATAAGCTCGTCACGTTCAATGGGCAAAACCGTGATTGCTTCTGCCGATGAGAGCTGACCGGCGGGGAGGTTCAGCATGCGCTGCAGGCCAATAAGATCTCCCGGCTCAAAAATGACCACACGTTTGCCATTGAGCTCGCAATTGACCTGGCCTTGTTCGATCAAGTAAACCGTCGCCGGGCTGGCGTCGGCAAAAAGCCGGTCTGCTGCGGGTATGGAGACCGAAGTCGAGGCCGGGCGCAGATCATCCATTAGACTACGGGTGATACTGTGAATTTTTTGACCGAGGTTGGTCAATTCGTCGAGTTCATGCGCCGGTAATTGCATAGCCTGTACTGTATGCCTCTGTCTTGTTTGCCGACTTTACTATAGCAGGTCATGCACCTGGCCTGACAACTAAAATTAAGCGTTTTCTGTGCTTTGGTTCTCTGATTCTGTCACGAGCTGCTGCTTCAATTCCGGGGACAAGTCATTCCAGTGAACATCCATTAAAGCCCCTTGCAACGCATAGAGCATGACTTTGGAGACACTGATATCGCGTTCTTTAATTTTTAGGTAGGCGTTCACGGCGCCCATTGCTTGTAGGTCTTGGTAACTGGAAATGCCAACGGCCCGGAGAATGTTGACCGAAGCCATACCCAGATTTTTTAATTTGAGTAGCTCACATTGTTCATTTGCCATAACTACAGCGCTCCCTTTTTTCATTATAATTCCAATAGCCAGCTGTTCGCATATATAGCTACAGGTTATATTACATACTTATGTTTCAACTGCAAGTGGCCCGCTCGCTATCGATTTGCATTCGCGTTAAAGTTGGCGCAATTTATAAATTTCTGGTCCTTTGTCATGTGCTATTCCCTAATCGAACGCCAAGCGCTGGGCTTGGATGACACTCACCTTGTGGAGTTTTGCGCTACGGCAAAGGTACATCGCGACCTCGTGCAGCCCCTGTCTGACCTATACGAAGGCTTACGCCCATTTGGTTGCAAATTGGCGGTAGCCAGTGGCTTTCGAAGCTTTGAGCGTCAATTGGCAATATTTAATGCCAAAGCAAGCGGTGAGCGTGCAATACTCGATGATCTGGGCAATGTGATAGACATTAGACTGTTATCTAAGCGTGAAACTCTGTGGGCGATTTTGCGCTTTAGCGCACTGCCTGGCGCCTCCCGGCACCACTGGGGGACAGACATTGATGTCTACGACAAAGCGGCAGTGAGCGAGGGGTACCGATTGCAGTTGGTCGCTTCCGAGTACGACTGCCATGGTGTTTTTCGGGTGTTGGGACGGGCATTGCCCGCATGTCTGGAAAACTGTGGGTTTTATCGGCCCTATACGCAGGATAAAAATGGTGTAGCACCAGAGCCTTGGCATTTAAGTTGTAGCGAACTGGCCGAACCGTTTGCAAAAGCATTAACGAAGGAGCTTTTGAGTGAGCAGTTGGCGCAAACTGACATACTGCTCAAAAGTGAAATATTAAATAATATCGATGAAATATATCGGCGTTTTGTCGCCGTGGGAGCTTCGTAAATGCCGTCCGATCCGGCCCTGCATGCCAACCAGTTTGCGTTGCTAAAACAGCGTAAATTTTACCCGCTATTCTGGACGCAATTTGGGGGCGCTTTTAACGACAACTTCTACAAAAGTGCATTGATGATGCTGTTTACCTACGGTGCGATTGAGCGCTGGGGGTTAAGTGTTGATGTGCTGAATAATTTAGTGGCAGCGGCATTGATTATTCCATTTTTGTTGTTTGCACCCATAGCCGGTCAGTATGTAGATAGTCTTGATAAAGCGCGCGTCGCGCGGGTTATTAAACTGGGCGAAGTGGCGGTGATGCTTTTGGGGGCGGTCGCGATGTGGCTGGGGAGCTCGGCATTGCTGTTGTTGGTTATTTTTGCAACGGGCGTGCAGTCAGCGTGTTTTAGTCCGGTAAAGTATGCAATTTTGCCGCAGCACGTGGAGGCTAAGCAGCTGACCGGAGCCAACGGTGTATTGCATTCAGGCACGTCGCTGGCCGTATTTGCGGGTTTGATATGCGGCACACTGATTCTACAAGTTTCCGGCGGGCAACTGGTTGTCGCGGTTGGGGGAGTGTTGGTGGCTTGGGCGGGCTGGCGCTTCAGTCGGCATATTCCCGCAGCGCCAGCAAGCTCGGATGCATCCCCGGTGGTTCGCAATCCACTGCGCTTGATGCAGCGAACTGTTGGGTATGCCAGTGAAAATAAAACGGTGTTTTGGAGTATTGTGGGTTTCTCCTGGTATTGGTTTTTGGGGTCGGTGTATTTAACTCAGCTGCCTAACTTCGCCCGTACGGTATTAATGGGGCAGGCATCCAGTGTCACTTTTTTACTGGTAGCGTTTCTGTTCGGGGTTTGTGGTGGCGCTCTCTTGTGTGAAAAACTGAGTCGTAAGCAATTAGAGCCTGCCTTGGTTCCTTTGGGGGGCATATTAATTGCCGTGTTGGGTTTCGACATCGCGCTGGCTGGGCAGAGCTTTTACGCACGCTATCAGCTCGATACCACTGAGCAACTGTTTACTCTTGGGCAGTTGCTCACTAAGTTGGAATTCTGGCGGGTCGCTATGGATGTTCTTCTGCTCGGGATAGCGGGGGGGCTTTATTCAGTGCCTTTGCAGGCTCTTATGCAACACCACGCCAGAAATGAGCGTCGCGGCCAAATTATCGCGGCAAATAATGTGTTTAATGCGTTGTTTATGATTGCCTCATCTATCTCGGCGGTTGTATTTTTGGGGCAGCTAGACTTTACAATTCCTCACTTTTTTATGCTCACGGTCGCTCTGCATTTGACTGTGCTGTTGTTGCTGTTGTGGCGTGAACCGGTATTTTTTCAGCGGGTAAAATTGCGTGTGAATGAATTAATAATACGGCCTACTTCCTGATGGTAATTTTCGATTGTGACGGTGTGCTGGTCGACACCGAAACCTTGAGTGCAAATGTTCTGCGCGGTTGTCTCACCCCGTTGGGGGTGGAAATGTCCGTCGCCGACGTGCTGGCTTTATTTTGCGGAAAATCAATCTCGGTTTGTGCTGAACAAGTGTCAAATTTGTTGCGGGAAATGGAACCTTATAAGAGCTGGTCAAAGGCCAGGCTGGAGTCCTTCACCGCAGATTTTTGGTGCCGTGTTCAGCAAGAAACGTTGCTGGCTTTTGACTCAGGGGTGAAACCAATTGCAGGAATAAAGCCGTTGCTCGACGCATTGAAGTTAAAGCAGATTCCGTTTTGTGTGGCCTCGAACGGGCGTCACGAAAAAATGCAGTTATCGTTGACACAAGCAGAGCTGATAGAGTTTTTCCCCCGGGAAAACCGTTTTAGCGCAACCGATGTTGCCGTTGGCAAGCCAGCCCCAGATCTATTTTTGCTGGCCGCCCGCACCAAGGGCGTTGATGTTCGGGAGTGTGTGGTGGTGGAAGACTCGCCCTCCGGGGTGGAAGCTGCTGTTCGGGCTGGCATACGTGTGTTGGGTTATAATTCACACGATCCCCACAGTGCTACAGCATGCAGTATGCGGCAGCTGGGAGCGACGATGATAACCTCTATGGATGAAGTCATCGACCAAATATGAGAGCATGTTACCCGGCCTGACAATGTGGCCTTTCACCAGGGAGATGAATGTGCTGCGGCCTGTCTTAAATCCGACCGATATCTGGCAACAAATCCGATCTGAAGCGCAAGAGTTGGCTCAGGTGGAGCCAAGCCTCGCCAGTTTTTATCACGCCAGTATTCTCAATCATGCCACACTGGTTGATACGGTGAGTTACCACATTGCGAACCTTCTCGACAGCCAGGCGCTGCCCGCAATTTCTTTGCGTGAAGTATTTTTTGAAGCCATGGCCGGCGACCAACAGATTGAAGTCTCGCTGTGTCGCGATATAGAAGCATATTGCGCACGTGATCCGGCCTGTAATCAGTACCTGATGCCTTTGTTGTATTTTAAAGGCTTTCAGTCGTTAGTCGCCTATCGTGTTGCACACTGGCTGTGGGGGCAGGGGCGTAAATGCTTAGCCCTTTATTTGCAAAATCGCATCTCTCAGGCTTTTGGTGTCGACATACATCCGGCCGCTGTAATCGGCAGTGGCATTATGATTGACCATGCTACGGGGGTGGTCATTGGAGAAACGACGGTCGTAGGTGACGACGTCTCTATGCTACACGCTGTAACCTTAGGCGGCAGCGGTAATGCCAAGGGCAATCGCCATCCGAAAATTGGTAAGGGCGTGTTAATAGCGGCGGGAGCCAAGATTCTCGGGGATATCAGTATCGGTGAAGGGGCGAAAATAGGCGCAGGCAGTGTTGTTTTAAACTCAGTTCCTCCGCACTCGACGGCAGTGGGGGTGCCTGCCAAAATTGTTGGCCGCCCGGCTTCCGACAACCCTGCGCAAGATATGAATCACGAATTTGACCAGTGATGACCCGGCACGGCGCGTCTGTGGGCGATTTCTAACATTAGTGCCGGTAAGAGCCGCCCTTGTTGTAGGTGTCGGTGAGACACCTGAGTACCTCGGTACGGGTTTTCAGCATAAGCCGATAGGCCGCTAACAGTTGGTCGTTACTTCTGGGCTCACTTTCCAGAGATATAATTTTCTGGTTGATTGACGCAATATCCCTCTCTACCCTGTGTTTGACAGAGTCTTTAGCGGTAATGTTATCGAACTGACTTACGGCTTTGTTCATATTCACCCCACGACGTCCATTTTGGCGGTTAGTGAATTATGGTCGCTTTATCTGGTAGGCTCCAGTCGCCTTCCAGAACAATTTTTCACATAAAGTAAAGCCACGCCGTTTGTTTTTGCATGAGCCAGAGCCTGCGCACTCTGACACAGGGTTTTCCGCGGCAGGGATCGTGCTACGATAGGAGGTGTCGGTCGTAATTGGGCTGTGTGTGGCACTGAGGATGTGAAATGGAACAAGAAAAAACAACGTACGACATCATATTTCGTGGCGACATTGTTCTCGGGCATTCGCTGAATGACGTCAAACAGCGCTTGCAGCAACTCTTTAAGGCCGATGCAGCCAAAATAGAGGCCTTATTTACCGGTCGTCCTGTGCCGCTCAAACGCAACCTCGACGAGGCTACAGCCCGCAAGTATCAGGCCGTTTTACAAAAAGCCGGGGCCGAGGTCAGTGTTAAAGTCGCGGGGGCTACCCAAAGCCCCGCCTCAAGGCCCGAGCCAGTGCCGCGCAAAAGACAATTGAGTCTGGCGCCGGCGGGCGAAAACTTACTCAGGCGCAGTGAGCGCCAAAAAGCGGATGCTGTCGAGATCGACACATCGACGTTAACTTTGCGCGCTGTTGAGGGTAACTTGCTGGATCAAACTGAGGTGGCGCCCGAACCGGTAGCCGCTGTGGTGACGCCAGAATTTGACCTGGCAGAGGTTGGCGCCGATTTGGTGAGCGAAAATGAGCGCCAGACTATACCGTTGCCCACTATAGAGCCTGAATCATGGGGCTTGTCTGAGGTGGGGGAGGACTTACTCCGGCCAGAAGAGACCGAGCAACCCGATGTTGTAGTGGTGAAAGAGTTGGCCGTTGAACTCGCGCCTGTAGGCAGCGATATGGGGGAGCTTAAAGAGGATAAGCCTGCGGTGAACCCGGATACGAGTCAGCTAAAGCTGGAGGATCGCTGAATGCGGGCGACCCTCCTCACAACTGTAAACGGGATATACCCTTAGCCTTTGTTGTAGCGTTCGACCGAGTCTTGAATTTCTTCACGGGCCGCTTCAACGCCTTCCCAGCCGTCAATTTTAACCCACTTGCCCGCTTCGAGGTCTTTGTAGTGCTCAAAAAAGTGCTCGATAGACTTGAGGGTGATTTCCGGCACATCATCGACAGACTTAACCTTGCTGTAGAGCGGGGTGATTTTGTCGACGGGTACGGCCAGCACCTTGGCATCTTCACCGGATTCGTCAGTCATCTTCAATACGCCTACAGGGCGGCAGCGGATAACTGAGCCGGGCATTAGCGCGTGTGGTAACAGTACCAAAACGTCTACCGGATCGCCGTCGCCGCACAAGGTGCTTGGCACGTAACCGTAGTTGCAGGGGTAGTGCATAGAAGTGCCCAGAATGCGATCCACAAATACGGCATCGCTGTCCTTGTCTACTTCATATTTAATGGGTTCGCCATTCATTGGGATTTCAATAATGACGTTCATGTCGTCTGGCAGACTCTTGCCTGCGGGAACTTTGTCAAAGCTCATAATTGCCTTCCGAAGGTGATTTACACAGTGTTAAAGGTTTAAACCGGCGCGATTCTATCACAACCTTGCCGAAGGCTCAGCTCAGCGTAACAGCAGAAACAGAAGTAT
Organism: Gilvimarinus gilvus; assembly: GCF_030518155.1. GTDB lineage: Bacteria > Pseudomonadota > Gammaproteobacteria > Pseudomonadales > Cellvibrionaceae > Gilvimarinus > Gilvimarinus gilvus. The sequence goes on from NZ_JAULRU010000514.1 coordinate 130,949, forward strand.
AGATAGGGCAGCGGCGCACAGGGCAACCCAGGGCCACAGGCGGATACCACGGGATTCCCGGTAGGTGGGCTCCATACGATTGCCGGGCGAGGTGGGGCGCGTCTTCCAGCGCTTGGGCTCAGCGCTGGTGGTTTTGCGTTCAACCGTTTTGGTAAATTCGGGCAGGGGCGAGTTGCGTATTTGGGTTTTGTCGGCGCCGTCATCTGGCCCCACAATACGAAAACTGTAAACGTCCACCCGCAATTGGTCACCATTGTGGGCAAGGTCATCCTTTACCGGCCTTTCGTTGACAAAGGTGCCATTGGCCGAGCCGAGATCGCGCACCCGCAGAGAACTGCCCACCACGGATACCTCAGTATGACGGCGTGAGAGGTGTGTGCCGGCAATGGTGATATCGCATTCGCTCGAGCGTCCAATAATACAGCGACTGTCTTTGGCGATAATAAACGACTGCCCGGCTAGCCAGCTGCTGTCGGCAACCAGGTGCCAGCAATCATCTGCTTGCGCCTGCCTGTCGGTTTGAGTAAGAGGCAATACTTCGAATTCTGCACAGCCGATCTTAATAAAATCGCCCGGCTGCAGGAGCTTCTGCGTAATACGCTGACCGTTGACAAAACAGCCACTGCTGCTCGTATTGTCTTTTAGGGTGATTTGGCCGTTCGTGTTGACCAGACGGGCGTGCACAGAATCAATGTCCGGCTCTTTCAATACAAGATTGTTGTCAGCCGCCGTGCCGATACTATAAAGCTTTTCAACGATCAGAACGGGGGGGTGAGGCTTGTCCTGACGTTTTATTTTCAGCATGATTCGCTAGCAGTCCCGAGTGAAGCATATTTACCAATAGTAACACTTTTACTCTTAGTTGCGCACAGTTTGAGCGATGGAATTAATAAGCTGGTCGCCTGTCTCTACTTCGATTAAAAAAGAGGCGATTCGTGCCATTTACCGTTCTTGCGGCCTATGCCGGCGCAGAGAAACGGCCGGGTCTTTCATTGCGGTGAGGTATGCCGCTGAGCGTTAAGCGCCGCCTAACCCGAACAGGGAGGCGCGTTCGCGCTCATTGCGTTCGCTCTGGTGTGGTTAAAAATTCGCCAATTGAGGCGCAAAGGCTGACGAGGTCGTTGTCGCTCGCTTGTTTGCCATAAGCCCATAATATGCTCTCGGCGCCTGATACGAAACCGCGCCGATTTCCGCTAGACGGAATCAATTAAAGCTCAGGGTGCTTGTGAGGCTGTGCCGGTGATGTCGGCGAGATCTGCTTGCTGCCGGCTGAGAACGGTGCCGATGCGGTATGGTTCTGCGAAGAAGCGGGCTGGGGGCGCCAGAGTAGTGGCGAATTTGCAAAGCCTGAGAAGCTAGCAGCGCTCGCGTGGTTTAAACAATCCAGAGTGAGATCTTGGCCATAGTGATCGCTAATTTCAGTACTTTCTTACATAATAGGCGCAACTTCAAGGAGTCAGTTTCAGCTTATGTCCGAACATCTTAAATCGATTTATCGTCGTCTTATTACTAATCACGCCAAATGGGTCTTGGCGGGTTTGGTTGCCCTTACCGCTGTTGCCGCACTTGGCCTGCCTAATTTTAAATTGGACGCCTCGGCGGATTCGTTGACGCTTGAGAGTGACAATTCTCTGGACTTCTTCCGGCAAGTGAATCAGCGCTACCAATCTGGCGATTTTCTGGTGGTGACTTACACACCCGAAGCACCGATGTTTTCTGATGCCTCACTGGAAACCTTACAGAAGCTACAAAATGAGTTGGCGGCTGTCGATGGGGTAAGTGGTATCAACTCCATATTGTCGGTCCCGCTTTTGTACAGCCCGATGCGATCTTTGGCGGAGCAACAAAAATCGACGCGCACCTTGTTGACTCCTGGTGTGAATAAAGAACAGGCCAGAGACGAGTTTCTCAATAGCCCGATTTATCGAGACACATTGCTATCCAGTGACGGTCAAACCACAGCGTTGCAGCTTAGCCTGGCTGTAAATAACCAATATATCGAAATGGTTAGGGCGCGCGATGCCCTGCGCATGAAGCGTCAGCAAGAAGGGCTTAGTAGCGAAGAGACTGAGCGACTTGCAACCATCAGCGCTGAGTTTCTCGCCTATCGCACCAAAGTACAGGCACAGGATCATCAGCGCGTAGAAACCATTCGCCAGATACTAACCCGGTACCAGTCGCAAGCGCAGGTGTTTCTCGGTGGTGTCAGCATGATTACTGCCGATATGATTGATTTTATTCGCAGTGATTTGGTGGTGTTTGGCGGCGCTATCGTGGTGTTTATCATTCTGATGTTAGCGTTGATTTTCCGGCAGTGGCGGTTCGTGATTCTGCCCTTGGCTGTTTGCATTATGTCGGTTGTTTCCGTGCTGGGGTTGCTAAGCTGGGTAGATTGGCGCCTTACGGTTATTTCATCCAACTTTGTCGCACTGTTATTAATTATGACCTTAGCGATTACAATTCATTTGGTGGTGCGCTACCGCGAGTTACATGCGCGCCACAGTGAATGGAGCCAAGAGCAGTTGGTGATGGCAACGGCTTCCCAGATGATTAAACCCTGCCTGTATACCGCGCTGACCACGATTGTGGCTTTTGTCTCGCTGGTGGTCAGTGATATTCGCCCTGTTATAGATTTTGGCTGGATGATGACAATAGGGTTGTCGTACGCACTGATTTTGGCTTTTCTACTGTTGCCTGCTTCACTTATGGTTTTACCTAAAGGTGAGCCAAAAGATAAAGGAGACAAATCTGCAGCGACCACTCTGCGCTTTTCGAGGATTGCTGAAAAACACGGCACTGCCGTTGTCATTGCCGCGTTAGTCGCGGCTGGGGTAAGTGGCTACGGCATTACTCAGCTCAAAGTAGAAAACCGGTTTATTGATTACTTCCACAAAGACACTGAAATCTATCAGGGTATGAGCTTGATCGATCGTCAGCTCGGCGGCACAGTGAGTCTCGACATTGTTCTTAATGCACCGGAGAATCAACCTCAGGCGTCGTCTGCTGCTGAGGCTGTGCCAGCTGAAGAGGACGAATTTGGCTTTGATGAACCTTTCTCAGCGGACAACTCTGCCTCGAATAGTGCAAGTGATTCCTTCGACGATCCTTTTGGTGGAGACCCTTTTGGCGCAGAGGGCTCGGAACCCGCTGGCGCTCAGTCGGACAGCCCCTGGTTTAACCCTGTGGGGTTGCAAACAATTGGAGAAATTCACCAATATTTAGAATCTCTGCCCGAAGTGGGTAAGGTTCAGTCGCTGTACACCTTATACCAAGTGACGGAAGACATTAATGGTGGGGCTCTCAATAATTTTGAGCTCACTGTTGTACGCAATATGTTGTCCGATGATATTCGTGACTTTTTGGTTGCTCCGTACTTGTCCGACTCCGATGGTCAAACGAGAATTACGTTGCGGGTAAAAGAAACCAGTCCAGATCTTAAGCGCTCTGAACTGGTTGAGAAAATACGTAACTTTGCTATCGATGACGTTGGGCTGGCGTCAGAGCAGGTGCAGTTTACCGGTATGCTAGTGCTGTATAACAATATGCTGCAAAGTTTATTTACCTCGCAGATTGTTACTTTAGGCGCAGTTTTTCTCGGTATCATGTTGATGTTTTTGGTGTTATTTCGCTCACTCACCATTGCTATTATTTCCCTATTGCCGAATCTGTTAGCGGCATCCGTTGTGTTGGGGGGGATGGGCCTATACGGCATTCCGTTGGATATGATGACGATAACCATAGCCGCAATAACAGTCGGCGTGGGTGTGGATCATGCGATTCATTATTTGTACCGATTCCGTCTGGAATTGGCAGAGACACACAACTATGTGGAGGCAATGCATAACTCGCATGCGTCAATTGGCAGGGCTATGTATTACACGGCCGTTATTATTATCGTCGGCTTTCTTATTTTAACCTTGTCAGAATTTATACCTTCCATCTATTTTGGTGTGTTGACAGCGCTGGCTATGTTCGCCGCCATTCTAGGTTCATTGACGTTGTTACCTAAATTGGTGCTTATGACCAAGCCGTTTGGTCGATTTGACTGAATAAAGCGGGCGAGGTTCTCGCCCCGTTTGCTTTGTCTTAGGTACGGTTTGGTCGTTACGGGAAACGCGTTGGTGTTGGGAGGGTTTTCTTGCTTTAAGCGTCGTGATTGATAGGGAGAGATGACCATGTTGGATGTGTATACCATGCGCCGGGAAGTTCGATACGGTTGTCCGGCTGCCGATCAGGTGTTGTTTAACCGGTATTTTGTTGTCGGTTACTCTTACTACTTTCGCCAGGCGAAGTGGGCTCTCGAGATTGTTGACCCGGACAAGAAAGATCTGGAGCCCGTTGAGCGGTTGAACAATTTCAGACCAGATTATCGGATTCCTGAGCGATTTAGAGCGGATCTGTCCGATTACCGAGGGCAGGGCTACGATCGTGGCCATCTGGTGGCAAGCGCCAATCAAATTGACGAAAATCTGCAAAATAGTGAAACCTTTCTCCTTTCCAATATGTCCCCTCAGGCTCCTACGTTTAATCGGCAAATTTGGCGCAAGCTTGAGGCAAAGGTACGGGATTTAAACGCTCGCGACAGTGTTTTGGAAACCTACGTTATTACCGGCCCAATCTTTGATTTTTTCGAACCCATTGTGTTGATTGGAGAGTCCGATAGCAACGGAGTTAGCATTCCGGTGCCAAGCCATTTCTACAAGTGTATTTTGACTGAAGAAATGAACGGAAGTCTAAAATTATGGGCGTTTGAGCTGCCCAATACCGAGCTTGACGGTGAGTTAGAAGATTACCTTGTGCCCGCAGACTATATTGAAAGGCGCGCAGGGATTTTGCTTTGGGGAAGTTTGCAGGGGTCTGAAATCGACAGGGAAAAGGCCAGAGTTAGATCTTTGTGGTGAGGCGTATTCGTGAGCTTCTTAAACCCTATATTCAGAGGATAAGGCGATGGATAAAAAGTATCTGATAATGAGTTTTGGTTATGGCTTGTTAGGATTAGTGTTGGGGATATATATGGCTGCTTCGAAGAATCATACTCAGTTGGTGACCCACGCTCATATTATGCTGCTCGGGTTTGTGGTCTCCTTTATCTATGCCGGGTGCTATAAAATGTGGGTCGTAGACATTCAGCTAAGATTAGCCAAAGTACAGTATTATTGCCATGCCGTGGGGTCGCTGATACTTTTAGTGGGGTTGTTTTTAATGTACCAGCAGTGGGCGGCAGAGAAAGTGCTAGGGCCAGTGCTCGGGGTATCATCCATAGTTGTTTTTATCGCTATGGTTTTGATGAAAATACAATTAATTCAGGAGTTTAAAGCGAATAAGTAAGGCACACTTAATTTGAGTAAGCGGTATAAAACAGCACGTGGGGATGATAAGGCTAGCTTTGTGGTTGGGCCCTCGGTCGAAGATCATACTGTATACATTTGGATTGATTTGGCTCTTATGGATTATTCGCCGTGTGGTAAAACGTTCACTCGTTAGTTGAGGCCGTCTCAACTAACGAGTGAAGGGTACTATACGCGCAACATGCTTTTTTCCAGGTCTGCGGTCTTGCGCCGCGCCAGGGCCAGATTCGCTTTAGCTTTGTCCAATACTAAATAAATAAACAAGCCTTCGTTGGAGGTGCTGGGGCGTATGATATGAAGCTGGGTATCGAGGGTGATCAATATATCCTCAATGCCACCGTCAATGCCTAAACTTTTCATGGTCTTCATTTTGGCCTTGACCACTTCGCTATTGCCGGCGGCGGCCAATTCAAGGTCGACACCGGCACCTTCAGAAGCCAATAACATTCCGGTGGTGTAATCGACAATAGCGCAGCCGAGTGCTCCTTCTACTTCCATCAAGCCTACTTTTACTTCATTGAGATTGCTCATGGTTATCTCCTGAGTGTTTTATAAGTTGCCTATGCCGAGGCAACAACGGTTTGCGGTGAAAGCTGTTCAATTTCTGTGGCGAGACGTGTAATTAATAGCCGCAGGCTGGCAATGTTGAGAGATTCGTTAGCGGACATAACCAAAACGTAGTTGCTTTCATCTATATCCAGGTCAACAAAGGCAACATTTCCCTGTTCGGCTTCAATAAAGGCGACTTTGAAGTTTTTTCCCAGAATCTGCTGCGCCACTGCATTGCTTACTGAATGTAATGTGCTGGCGGCGGCGCTGAGGCTATCCTCCTCCAGTGAACGAGTCATTGTCGTAAGTGTTTGCACGGGAAAGCCATCTGTCGTAGCCAGAGAAATGACCTCAAGTGCATCGTTCTGTGCATATTTGGAAAACAAACTCTGTAAGGGGACGGACAGCGCTTGGTTAAACGACACTTCGGTGTTCCTCCATTGCTATACCCATTGAATGGTCGAGCGCATCAAATAGCTGAAGGATCATCAGAGATGACTCAACCTCTCGCGGGTCAAGTGAAACTATTGGAGCATGTATATTGTTTTGATCGAGTGCGTAGTTAACCACGTCAATAAATAAGTCAACATCGCCGGCCGTGTCCGCCAAATCGCTGTGAGTAAGACCAATCACCAATGGAATCTGGTTTTTTGTGGGGTCGAAGTGATCAAGTACATCATCCAGCGCCTTCACATTGAGCTCATCATTGAACTTAACCAATACCAACAGCCCCCATAGCCCTTTTTTTACCATATCCCATAGCAGCTGAAAGCGTTTTTGTCCCGGCAATCCATATAGACCTAAGGCAATGTCTTCGCTCAGTGTAAGGCGACCGTAATCGATGCCCACCGTTGTAAACTCCTTTCCTATGTCTACACTGGACTTCGCTTCTGTTGCAAAGGGAGATATTTCACTGATGGTTCGAATAAATTGGGTCTTGCCGGCGCCCACTTCGCCGACGATGGCAAGCTTTTGATAGATCTTAGTCATTGACGATGCCCCCCCTTTATTCCCTGGCCACTGATGAATTGCTTTAGTGCCTGGCTAAAACGGCTGCCCCCTGTACTGGTTTGTTTTCTTTTTTGGTGAGTTTCAATTGAGTGAAGGTTGTTGGGCTCTTTTGCCTTAATGACACTTACTGCGTTTACTTCTTGCAGCTTTTCAAGACATGAGTCGAGTTCACCTCTGGAGTTGAATATTGCCAGGGTTACCAGTCGTTGGTATTCCACTGTATGGCCAATGAGCAGTTGGCACACCTTCATCAGCTCGGCTGTTAGCCTAAGCTGGGTCGGTCGAGGCCAACTGGTCATGCTCAGTAGGGTTCCTTCGAATCCTGACTTCTCAGTATTTTCCAGAGGGGCGGTTGAGCGCGTGTTATCAGTATGAAAGAATATTTTGTGGTAGCGAATGGTGTCTAGATTAGAAGTAAAAGATGCGTCTTCGTGAATTAATTGATGAACTTTCTGCAAATATTCTACGTGGGGCGCGCACTGTTCACTGAGTAACTTTAGGCTCCATCGAGAGAACGCGCGCTTTTCAATATTGATATTGACGATGACGCTGACATCGGCAATTCTTGGGTCGCGATTGACACGGTATAGGACATTGGCAAGGGCTGACGATTCACCTTCCAGGATCTGCATTAAGGTATCGTCAGCTACCAAAAATGCGCCAACAATTCCGTTTTCCTTATTATGAATTCGTGCCGAATCAAATATACTGAATACCTGTTCGGAATGACTTGTGTTTGTGTCCGAAGGTTTTATCGTGCAAAGGCAGGCAATTCGCTTGTCCAAGAATACCGTCTCCCTAATGTCAAACCTCGTCACTTGCGGCTCTGTGAAGGCCTGCCGAGACGAACTAAGTTAGAGATTAGGAAGCACTTGGTTTTTATGCAAAGTGATTTTTAGTTTAATGTATTCTTAAAAATTCGATATCGAAAACCGAATGCAATTTATTGCCGGGTTGTTGGCGCTTTATGGAGAATAGTTAAAGAAGTGAAAAGCAAAGAAAATAAATTGGCGGGGTGTTGGGGTTAATTTTTGTCGCTAAAATTTAGTAAGAGTAGTTTGACGACTTAATTGTCAGATTTATTATTTCAGAAAATTGACCGGAACGTACGAGCAGAAAAAAATTATTGCAAAAAAAAGGCGCCAGCAACAAAAGTGTTGTGGCGCATTTTTTAGGGTCTTACGATTGCAGCGCTTGCGTCGTGTCTACAAGCCAGGCGGCGGAACCAATTAAGGCCGCTTTGTCGTTAGTAACCATGTGCACCGGTATGTCTTCAACATAGCCGCGCATAATACCTTTGTTTAGGTAGCGTTTGATAAAGTCAGTTTGGGGGAGATAGTCGGCAATCTTGGGGACGATGCCGCCGCCTAAATAAATCCCACCCATGGCGCCCCAGCTCAATGCTTTATCACCCGCTACGCTGCCTAAAATGTTGCAAAATGATTGCAGCGCCTGCTCACACAAAGGATCTTGGTGTTTCATGCCACGTGCGCTGACATCCGCAGGAGATAAATCCTCAGCTTCCGCACCTTCAATAACCGCAATTGAGCGATAGATGGACACCAAACCTTGGCCAGACAGCAAATGTTCGATGGAAACGTGGTCATGCTGTTTGCGCATTTCTTGCAAAATAGCAATTTCGGTATCCGTTGTCGGAGCAAAGCTACAGTGTCCGCCTTCGGTTGGGATAATTTTCCAACCGTTACTGACTGGAGCGAGCAAGGCTGCGCCAAAACCTGTGCCCGGGCCCATCACGCCAATTGGGGCGTAGGGGTTGGCATCTTTACTGTAGAGCGTTTTTTTGTCGTTTGCCTGGAGATGAGGGGCCGCATAGGCAAGTGCAGAATAATCGTTGATGACATCCAGAGCTTGCATGTTGAGTTCATCGCGCAGTTTCGATATTGAGAACTCCCAATTAAGATTGGTCACTTTGACGTGGCCGTCTTGAATTGGGCCGGCAATGGCCAGACATGCAAATTTGGGCATGGGCACATCGGCTTGTTTGACGTAATCACGAATCATGTCGGCCAGGGTAGGGTAGTCACCGCTGGCCAGACTGATTTGTTTCTCGGCGTTGTAGCCCTTGCCGTGGGTACACGCGTTAACCAGGCCAAAGCGACCGTTGGTGCCGCCGATGTCCGCAACCAAAATAATGCTCATGTTTGGCTCTTCTCCTAAATAGGCTGATGATGACGGTAGCTTAGCGCTTTCCTGCAAGCGGTGCACAGCAACCACCATGTTATCGATACAAAACGCGGAGGAGTCTAGTTTGAATTGACAGCGCTGTCAATAATGGTGTAGTTTGCCCTGCAATTCGCTATGCTTGTGAGTACGAGATGCAAGCTTTGTAAACAGAAAACCCCTACGACGAATGACCCCGGAGGAAAGCGTGGCCTGGCCTAAAGTCACAAGTGTGGTAAGTACCGATGCCGAGATTGAAACTCGCATAGATGAGATTCTGGCGCAAATGAGCGTCGAAGAAAAAGTGGGCCAGATGATACAACCTGAAATCAAACAGGTGACGGCGCAAGATATCAAGCAATACCACATTGGCTCTGTGCTGAACGGTGGTGGCTCGGTACCCAACAATGACCGCTACGCTAAGGCGGCCGAGTGGGTGGCTTTAGCGGACACATTTTTTGAGGCCGCTGCCGACTGCTCTGACGGCAAGGTATACGTACCCATGATGTGGGGCACTGATGCCGTGCACGGTGTTGGTAACGTGGTCGGCGCCACCTTATTTCCCCATAACATTGCACTTGGTGCTACTGGCAACCCGGACCTTATCCGTCAGATTGGCGAAGTCACTGCCCGCGAAATCGCGGCTATTGGGATTGATTGGGATTTCTCACCCACGGTTGCAGTCGCCCGCGACGACCGTTGGGGGCGTACCTATGAATCTTATTCCGAAGACCCTGAAATCGTTCGTGCTTACGCCGGAAAAATGGTTGAAGGCCTGCAAGGCGCCGGTAATACTGACGAATTTTTAAACGAGCAGCATGTCATTGCCACCGCTAAACATTTTATTGGCGATGGCGGCACCATTAATGGTATTGACCGTGGCGACTGCATGGACAACGAAGAAGACTTGTGTCGTATTCACGGTGCCGGTTACATCAGCGCGATTGAGGCCGGTGTGCAAAGTGTTATGGCTTCGTTTAACAGCTGGCACGGCGAAAAATTACACGGTCACAAACACTTATTAACCACAGTGTTGAAAGAGTCCATGGGCTTCGATGGCCTGGTGGTAGGTGACTGGAATGGCCATGGCTTTATTGAGGGAGCCAGCGTACTGGATTGTCCGCAGGCAATTAATGCCGGCCTCGACATTTTTATGGTGCCAGATCCAGACTGGAAGGTATTGTTCGATAATACCGTGGCGCAAATCAATTCAGGTGTTATTCCCCTGCAGCGGGCGAATGATGCCGTGCGCCGGATATTGCGCGTCAAATTGCGGGCGGGCTTATTTGAACGGGAGAAACCTTCCCAGCGCCCACTGGCAGGCCGCGACGAATTGATCGGCGCACCTGAGCATCGCGCTGTCGCGCGTCAAGCGGTGCGCGAATCACTGGTTATGCTTAAAAATAAAAATAACCTATTACCTCTTAAACCCAATCAACGCGTACTGGTGGCAGGCGAGGGCGCGGATAACCTGTCAAAACAGGCCGGTGGTTGGTCGGTAACCTGGCAAGGTACAGGTACCACGCGCAAAGACTTTCCAGGTTCTACGTCAATTCTCGAAGGTATTCAAAACGTGGTTGGTAGCGGCGGTGGTCAGGTTGAGTACAGCGCTGACGGCGAGTATACGGAAAAGCCCGATGTGGCCATTGTAGTGTGGGGCGAGGCGCCCTACGCCGAGATGCAGGGCGATGTGCAAAATCTACTGTACAAAGAGTCCGCCGGGCGTGACTGGGAGCTTTTGAAAAAACTCAAGGCGCAGGGTATTCCAGTGGTCTCCCTGTTCCTCACCGGTCGCCCACTGTGGGTCAACCGCGAATTGAATGCATCTGACGCGTTCGTGGTCATCTGGACGCCAGGTACCGAAGGTGCCGGTGTAGGCGATGTGATTTTTACCAGCGCGAGCGGTGAGGTGGCTCACCCAATGAAAGGTAAATTGACCTTCTCTTGGCCAGGTAGTCCTGATCAGGGGCCTTTAAACCGCGGTGATGCAGAATACGCCCCTCTGTTTGCTTATGGCTTTGGCCTGTCCTATGGCGAACCGGATACGCTGGATGATAACTTGCCGGAAGAGTTCGACGCCAGCTTCGAGGCCATGGATGAAATGCCGGTGTTTAATCGCCGCCCCATCGACCCATTCGAAATTATTGTTGAGGGCTGCAAAAACGACCGCGCTACCATGGTTGGAAATGTCGTTGAGACCACCAGCATCACGGTTTCGGCGGTGGATCGCGAAGTGCAGGAGGACGCTCGTCGCGCCGTGTGGAACGGCCTGGGTGAGGGTTTTGTGGCCTTGAGTACCCGGGATCGGCAGGTAATGTTGGACTACCTGGAAAACGACGGTGCGTTGATTTTCGATCTCAAAGTCGATAGTGCGCCGTCGGCAGAGGTTGTTCTACGCTTGGGCTGCGGGCCCAACAGTAATTCGGATCTCAATATTACCGACACGATCAAGGATCTGGTGGGCAAAGACTGGATGCGGGTAACTGTACCCTTAAACTTGTTTCCGGACGTAGGTTCTGATTTTGGTTTGGTGCTGCCGCCAGAAGAGTTTTTCTATCGAATTCTAGAGCCCTTTACACTGGTAACTGAAGGCACCCTGGATTTGCGGTTTTCTTTTGTTCAAGTGCAAAAGTACTTGGCGGGTAAAGGCATTGAGGTAAGTAAGTCTTAACATTTTGTTCACATTGTGCTTTTAATCAGCCTGCGGCAGTCGCCGTGGGCTTGATTAACCTTCCGAAATGGCTACCATAGCCTCGCTTACCACTTCCAGGCTGGCCCGTACTCGTCGTTGCCACTTTTCGATGGGTGGGCACACACCGTCAAAGTGGC
>NZ_JAULRU010000515.1 GCF_030518155.1 Gilvimarinus gilvus
GTCGATCAGGAACAGCACATCGCCTTGCTTGACGTCACTGCCTTCGCGGTACACCCGCTTGAGCACCACGCCGGCGACCCGCGCGCGCACTTCTGCGGTACGCGGGGCCAGGATGCGGCCACTGAGTTCGCTGCTGATGGCCAAGGGCTGCAGTTGCAGGGTTTCCACCCGTACTTGCGGGGTGGGCGCCTGTTCGTCTTGCTCGGCGCTGTTGCCGCAGCCGGCCAGGGACAGGCTCAGAAACGCCAGAAGCGCCACTGGGCGCAGGCGAAGGGAGAGGGTAGTAGGCATGCGGATCTTCCGATGATGACGGGGTATATGCTACGGCAGGCATTGCTGGGCGGCTGTTAATACCTGTAGGGCGAGTGTGAAAAAATGTAAAGAACAAGCCTGTGGTGTTGCA
>NZ_JAULRU010000516.1 GCF_030518155.1 Gilvimarinus gilvus
CAACATTTGGCAGCTCGAAGGGTTGACTAGCAATGTACCGGACAACATGAGGAATTTGGACTTCAATCGAGTACCCGCTGCGTTTGTAACGGTGATGAAGTCCCTCTTGTACCGCTACCTACGGCGCGGTCGCGCAGGGCAGAAGCGTCCCGTGGCAAGTACTTTGCGCAATGTTTTTGAAAATGTATTGCCCTTTCTACGGTATCTAAGCGCGCTTAAGCTCGGTCACTTCGGCGCTGTAACGCCCATGATCTGTGCAAATTACGTCGCCGAGTGCAAGGAGATCCGACAGACGCGTCGCAATCGGGGGCAGGCGCTGTCTCCGGCGGCCCTTGAACGTCGTTTTATGTCAGTCGAGGCGCTTCATGAACTCAGTC
>NZ_JAULRU010000517.1 GCF_030518155.1 Gilvimarinus gilvus
TCCACGGCACGCGCATTCAGCCAGCCGCGGGTGCCGGTCATCGGCCGTTTCGCCATCGGCGGGGCCAACCCGTTCGCCCCGGACACCAGCATACCGGTCCGCAGCCTGGCAATTGAGTTGAGCACCGATGACGGCCAGGTCTGGCGCACCGGCATGAACAACCCGCCGGTGCTTGCCGTCAGCAACCCCCAAGGGTTCTACGAGCAGGTGCTGGCCAGCGCACCGGTCAAGGCCACCGGCAAACCCGACCCGGCCAAGCTGCAGGCGTTCTTCGCCGCGCACCCGGAAAGCGCAGCGTTTCGTCAATGGGCGGCCAGTTACAAGCCCAGTGACAGCTTCGCCAGCACGCAGTACCACAGCATCAATGCCTTCCGCCTGATCG
>NZ_JAULRU010000518.1 GCF_030518155.1 Gilvimarinus gilvus
GAATTATTCAGATCTTGTATAAAGGAACCGTCCAGTTTTATCAGGTCTGGTTTAAGCTTCTTGCGTAGCAATTCCCGGTTGGTAGAAACGCCGAAATGCTTGATGCAGAATTTACAGCCGAGCTTTTTTAGTCCCGCCCGGAAGGCTTCTGCCTGGACCTGTCTGGTACTAAGATCTGACTCGCTGGCCTGAAAAACGATTAGGTCTGCAGGGATTCGATAGGCTTTAAGTTGATCGGAAACCCAGTTGAGCACATCTGAATCTTGGTAGAAGCGAGCCGTTAGGTTTATAAATACCCGGCTGCGCTGCTGCTCTTTGAGTTTCTCGGCAATGCGGATGAATGCGTTCTCTATGACCCACTTATCGAG
>NZ_JAULRU010000519.1 GCF_030518155.1 Gilvimarinus gilvus
TCAGCTACAATCGAACAATGGCAACAGATCGTTGTTTCTAGCCGCGCCTTAAGCAAAGGCACCATTTTGGGGGATTCAGACGTTTACCTGAAAGAGTTCGATGTAAAGCGACTATCCTCGTCCTACTTCAGTAATCCCGCCGAGTTAATAGGCAGAGAGATAAAACGAGCTATTTCATCAAATCAAATAATTCCTCCATCCCTCGTTGAAAAAAAATTACTGATCCGCAAAGGCGACCTAGTCTATATTGAAGCAAAAAAAGGCTCAATGTCGGTTCGAATGACCGGCACTGCACAACAAAACGGTTCTCTCGGTAAACAGATCTCAGTC
>NZ_JAULRU010000520.1 GCF_030518155.1 Gilvimarinus gilvus
AGCAACACGCTACCAACTGGTTATGGACTTACAACAACGAAAGGCCGAACATGGCCTTGGGTGGCATAACGCCAGTACAAAAACTGGCGTTAGCCGCATAGCCTTCTACTTTTAGCTTCGGTTAAAAATGGGGGGATTACCACTTGGGTGATCCCTATGTGGGTTTAATGGTAGTCTCAATGGGTGCTAGCTTTGAAAGAGAGAGGCTATGGGACTATTTTGCCAAGGCTTTAGTTAGAGATAAAAATTTTTATGCAGCACACAGCCAAATGATTCATGCCCTCGCCGAGAAGTGGGGTGGTGAACCGGGTGAGATGTTCACGGTGGCGTATAAGGCCAGCGGAAATGCCCCCGAGGGTAGCCCTTTAGCCGGGTTGCTAGCCGAGGCCCATATCGAACATTGGCTTTATCTGCATATGACGGACCGCGAAGACGAAGCAGAGATATATTTCAGAGAGCCTCAAATTAGACAAGATTTGACTGATGCTTACAGAAAAATTCAGTGCCTAACACCAACGTCTTTTAGTTTGGTGAAGGCGTTTAACAACTTTGCAATGTGCTTCTATTTGGGGGGATTAAACGAGTCGGCAAAAGAAGCCATCACCACCTTGAATGGCAAGTTCTTAGAGTATCCTTGGCAATACCTAAATGAATCGTCTTTATCGATACTAGATTCGCGCTACACACTTGATGAGGTACAGAAAAGGCTGTCTCTCTCAATGCGAGATTTACCCGATGTAATTGTAAAAAGTAAGCTCTCTTTTTCGGATGAATCTCATGAAGACAGTGACAAAACCGTTATTGAAACGCCAGTAGAAAATTCTCAGCGTCGCCGACTGAAAACACCCGTAGTTGTACCCTTAAGTATTGCCATGGTTTCCGTTTTGGTGCTGGGCTATCCGCTTCTAAAGATACTGAGAGCAGATATAGGTATATTGGAGTCGTTTGAGCCAATATCACTACCGCTTTTTGCACTGAGTCAAATAGGCCTGTGTGTGCTCGTTATTCTAACGGCTAGAGAGCTTAAAACCTTTCTCTACAGGTATCCTGTAATTGACAGTGTAGAATCTTTGCAAGCGCTGAAGCCCGTAGCGAGAACTAATATGCACGCTGCGCTTCTGGCGTTCTTTTTTCTCGGTGTTGGTTCACTCTCCGGAATTATGGCTTTAATCAATAATGGGATAGGGGTAAAAATAGTTGTTTTTATTATATATATCGCCACGATGGTTCTATTTGCAATTTATAATTCGATCGAAAATAAAGTAAAGCAGATCGAGTGTATGGACGAATCATTGGAAACAGAGTTGCGTAAAATACTCGATTGCTGGTTACATAAAGCGTTACCCAATTTTTAGAGTAGTGCGTCGTTAGGATAGATGGAAGTCGTATGGCTAAAGATACAAGCAAGGTTTTGGCGGGTGCACTATTTTTTATAAAAGATAACGTACGAACATTAATCATGGCTCTATTGTGGCCAACTATAGTGCTAACTTTGATTGATTTGACATTCTATCTTGAACTCGGGTTCATATATTCATTCGTTTTCGAGCTTATAAGTTTTATCATTCAGGTCATATTTGCTATAACAATACATAGGCTGGTTCTGCTTGGTCCTGCATCTTTATCAAGGTGGGGGATTGTTCGGTGGACCTGGATAGAAACCAAATTTCTGATCCGTTTCGTTGTTCTGTCATTTGCTATATTCATCCCGATTATCTTACTTGTTTCTACAATTCCAGGCATTATTGTTGGTGCTCTACTAGCTCTGTTATTGGCATCTAGACTCAGCCTTGTGTTTCCCGCCATAGCAATAGACAAACGGATGTCGTTTATTGAGTCGTGGCGATTGACTAAGAATCATTTTGTACTGATGATGACAGTCATTGTTTTACTGCCAATTTTATTTGGGGCAACAGTCTATATATTTCAGTTCATGCCTTACGGCTACTTCTTGTCTATTCCTCTATATTTACTCTTTATCGTGTATGAAGTGGTGGCGCTTTCTTTGTCATACCATTTAATTATTGACGAATCTAAAGTAGATGCGGAAGGTACAAACAATCACTTTAACGATTAATTTAGTTTAGAATTCGCTAAAAATTTATTAGGCGGCTATGAATAAAAGAAAAATACCCCTTTTGTTGGGCTTAATTCTTTTTGTTTTCTGTCTGAATCAAGCGTTAAATCAGAACGCTTTTAACAAAATATTTGGCTTTTATTCGTTGGGCAATATTGTGCAGATGCGGGGAAGACTATTTGGTTGCCTTGATTGCGATACAACCTATTTATCGTTTAAACCGTCGGACCAGGAAGTTGAGCAAATACTATCGCAACAAAACTGCAATTTAGAACCTTACTCAAGGAATGTACACGGTGACCATATTGGTGGGCTTGAATTTAGTGCGCCCTCGTGGATGGACAAGTGCTTTAGAGGCGAAGTGTGCAGGTATGGCAAAGGTGCGCTCTGGTATGAAGAGCGCAGTGGCTTAATGTGTTACGGCCATATTATTATTTTCTAGCTTGAGCTTGAGCTTGAGCTTGAAAACCGGTAAAGAGTGCAGAGGCAGGCATAGGGTTATTGGGCATTTATGCTGTCAGCCGACCTGCCAGAAAGCCGAAAACCGCTTTAACCCGGCGGGTGTGTCTTAGCTCGCGATGTGACACTAACCACAGTGAGCCCACGTAAGGTTGAAAGTCATCACAGGCGCGGACCACACCCGGTTCGGCGTCGCCGATAGCGCTCATGGTAATGCCCACGCCCATACCGGCTTTAACCAGTTCCCAGTGCACCGTATGGTTTTCTGTCGCGACGCAGAAGTGATCTGACCCGATCGCCAGCCCTCGGGCGTTAAACTGTTTTAGCAGTTCGGTGTTGTCGTCAAAGCCAATAAACTCGCAGTCGACCAAATCCGCAATGCTATTGCCCGTCCGGCGCTGTCGCAAGTACTCAGGGGTTGCATACAAATACGCGTGAAAGTCTTTTAAGCGCCGGGCTATTAAATCCGGTTGGGTGGGTTCGGCCGCCCGCAAGGCGATGTCCGCCTCGCGTCGACGCAAGTCGCTCAAGGTGTTGGTGGCCAAGAGTTCTACGGTAATTTTGGGGTAGGCTGCACGCAAATCGCGCAGTATCGATGGCAGTAAATAGGCGGCCATAGAATCGGTGGCGGATACACGAACGCGCCCTGCAACCGCCTCGTTCTGCCCGGCGGCCTGCAGGGATAACTGATTGGCCGCGTCCGCCATGCTGCGCACATGGTCCAACAGGCTGATACCGGTAGGGGTGAGTTCTAAGCCTCGGCCGTAGCGCTCGAACAGAGCCACGTCCAACTCTTGTTCCAGCGCGCGTACCTGACGCCCCAGGGTTGGCTGGGCTACACCCAAAACCCGAGCCGCTGCCGACAGGGACCCCTCTTGCGCGGTGACTAAAAATGCCCGTGCATGGTTCCAATCAAAGTTTACGCCGCGCCAATCCATGATTCCCTCGCCCAAAGTATGCGGTTAGCGGTCTAGGCAGATGCCTCACCTATGCATATATGTTGATCTGATAGGCAATAATAGGTAATTCCTATTCGTTTTTGTAGCTTTATACTGACAAACATCCGGGTATCCGCGATGCCCCTGAACAATCACCGGCCTTGTTGAGCACACATGGAGAGCACTATGAGCAGCGCGTCTTTCTGGGACCGTACCGCCGCGAAATACGCGAAAAGCCCGATAGCGGATGAAGTTACCTACGAGAAGAAGTTGGCACTCACGCGGGAGCACCTAAACCCCGAGAGCAAAGTTCTTGAGCTCGGTTGCGGCACCGGTACCACCGCCCTTAAGCACGCGCCCTACGCCCAACAGATAGACGCCTGGGATATCTCCCCTAAAATGCTCGAGATTGCCCGGCAAAAACAAGCGCAGCAGCAAATCAGCAACGTGACCTTTCACTGCGGTCAGATCAGCGCCATGACCTTGCCCAAAGCAAGCTACGACTTGGCAATGGCTCACAGTGTGTTGCATCTGCTCGATGACAAAGAGGCCACACTGCATACCATTTACGAGGCACTTAAGCCGGGCGGCATCTTCGTTAGCAGTACCGCTTGCCTCGGCAACAAGCTGAAATGGCTCAAGTTGATTGCCAAACCCATGTGCTTACTGGGCTTTTGGCCGCCAGTCTACTTTTTCAGCTCCGAGGAACTGCAAACGGCGATAACGCGCGCGGGCTTTACCATTGAGCACTCATGGTTGCCGGAAAAAGCCGTGGCCCACTTTTTTATTGCCCGCAAGCCGGTTAAAGCACAGGCAGATCGCTGGGGGAGTTACCCTGCTGCAAACATTTAAGCCATCGGCAAATGAGGCAACTGTTTCACAAAATACAGCCATAAAATCGATGGCAACATTGGGTAAAGTAGGTATATCCTTAACGGACAACAGTATCGTTCTGCCTGCCAGTCGGATGCTTACCAATACAACAATAAGAGATACGACATGCCTTTTTCCCAAGAACAACTCAGCGAACTTAACCTGTTAGCCTTATTCGAATCGTCGTCTTCGCAAGAAGGCATCAAAGTCCACAAACACTCTGCCGACCCAGCCACCGTGGCTGCCGCCGAGCGCTTGCACCAACGAGGCCTGGTGACCCAGCCCGATGGTGGCTATCTCACGCCGCTGGGCAGTGAAATCACCGAACAAGTACACAAAATACTCTCGGTACTCACCAGCGCCCCATAGCCGCGTCGCAAAGCCAGCTTTGCTGGCTTTAAGCAAAACGGTCGGCGTTTTCGTATCAGCGGAATTTGTCGGTTGGCGCAGGTGTCTATTGCCTCAATAGATTTATCTGACGCCACTCATTAATGACCCCCCACTAATCAGTATCGACACCTGACACCCGAACGCAGTTTCTGCCCGCCTCTTTCGCGACGTAAAGCGCTTTATCTGCCTGGCGAATCAGTTCCCCGATATTTTGCTTGGGCTGAAGCTCAGCCAAGCCTATCGAACAGGTGAAATGCAAAACTTTGCCTTCGTATTCGACGGCTTTGTTAGCACAGGCATCGCAGATATTTTGCGCTATGGTTTGGGCGGTATTAATGCGGCACTCGATCAGCCCTATGGCGAACTCCTCTCCGCCCACCCGACCGAGCAGGTCCGCTTTGCGGGTTTGCTCCCGGCAAATGGCCGCCATGGTGCGGATGACTTCGTCGCCGGCGGGGTGACCATGAGTGTCATTAATAATTTTAAAATTATCGATATCCAATTGCAGCAACACCAGCTGCTCTGACTCCCGATGAACGCGGGCGATTTCCTCCTCCAGCCGTTGGAAAAAGTAAACCCGCGAAGACAGTTGGGTTAAGTTGTCACTGATCGCAATGTTTAATAGCCGGCTGGAAACCTGCTCTAAGGATTGGTGAGCGTCGGCAAGGGCGCGTAAATGCGTCATTCTGCGCTGATGGGCATCGATGACGCGCTCGACAATCAGGATCAGCAATACGCCCAGTACCAGTACCGTTAGAGCCAGAATCCCACTGCGGTGATACAGTTGTAGGAAGTTGGCGATACTGGCGCTGTGCCATACGGTCAACTCCAGCTGGCCGATGGGTGCGCTCGCAATGAATAACCGCTCGCTTTCGAGTTGCCAAACGTCCCAGTCCTCAGGGTAATGTAGGTCTTCTACCAGGGCCACCTGGCGGTGCTGATCCAGGCGATAGGTGGCTTCTAAGATTGCCTCGCTTACCGGGGCATACAGCCGCGCTCCCAATTGCTGCATCACATCAGAGGGGGTCGTGCTACTGATCACCATACCGTTGCGGTCGGTAATCCAGGTTCTTGTCGTTGACAGGGGCAGTTGGCTGAGTAAATTGGGCGCATCCAGGCGCACGACGGCAGCTCCTAAAAACTCACCGTTGGCATAAGATGCGTAGGAAAAGAACAATGAGGGCAGAGGCACCCGTTTGCCTACCGCAAACTGGTGGCCCGAGCCGTTAAGGCGGGCCTGGCTGAAATACTCCCGCGACTGATAGTTCTCACCCAGGCAACCCACCGGTTGCGCCTCACCATCAATTTGGGTGTAGGCCGTAGCAATGCAGTTGCCCGAGGCATCGAGCACGAACAACGACATTAAATCCAAATTTTGCAGCAGGCGGGTGACAAGATCGTTGGCGGAGGCCGCCGTAGGGTTGGCTTCCAAAAAGGCTTTGCGTTCGCCAAACGTCATATCGGCAAACCGGCTGGCATACTCGTTCATGGTGCGCTGGTGATTGATAATCGCCGTATCCTGCGACAAGGCGACCGCCAGCTTGTCGGCTGCCAGCAGCTCCTTCTCTGCCAGCTGAGCGAATATATTGGCCTGGCGCTTTACCGTGTTTTGTTGCCGGGTTAGCTCAGACGCCGCAAACCGCTCTACCAGCAAATGACTGGCCCAACCGCCAACCAACAACCAACCACACCAGCGCTACTGCCAGCGCAATGGCCTGCAATCGCCGAAATAGCGGCAGATCTGGCTTGCGAAAAGGCGTGGTGGCCGCCTCGCGCATACTTTGAATGGACGTTGTTGGTTTTGTGTTCATACATGGCTCAGTAGCCGCAGCGCTTAGGCGTTACCGGGTATAAACGGTAAGTGAGTTCAAAAGCGGCTGACGAATCGTTTTAGCCCTCCAAAAACGGTACTATTCTCTCAGTATAGAAAACAATTGCACAAAGACATTGTAGGAAGATCGTTAAATCCTAACCCTTTTATAAAGGCTCAGCATGGACGACTCTACCGAGCAGCAAATCCTTACCTGCTGGAGCGACAACACCGCGCCCTGGGTAAAGGCCATAAACAACGGCGAGATTGCAAGCCGCACGCGCATCACCAACGGCGCGATTATCAATGCAATAGAACCGTTAAAGGTCAACAGCCTGCTAGACATTGGCTGTGGCGAGGGCTGGCTGGTGCGGGAGCTGACCCAGCGCGGCATTCAGGCGGCGGGCATTGATGGCTCACAAGGGTTAATCGCAAAGGCCCAAGAACTGGGCCCGGAAGACTACACACTGCTCACCTACCAGCAACTCACCGCCGCACGTATTGCCCGGCGCTACGACCTTGCCGTATGCAACTTCTCCCTACTGGGCAAAGAATCCGTCGAGCAGGTATTCAGAGCCGTACCGCACCTACTCAACAACAACGGCTACTTCGTAGTGCAAACCCTACACCCCATAACCGCATCACAAACCGAGCCCTACGTTGATGGCTGGCGCCAAGGCAACTGGGCGGGCTTCAACAAAGACTTCAAAAACCCAGCCCCCTGGTACTTCCGCACACTGGAAACCTGGCTAACCTTTTTTATAAATGCAGGCTTCACGCTAAGAGCGATTCAAGCCCCACCCGACCCCACAACCCAAAAACCCGCGTCGCTGATAATCACAGGGCAACTGTAAGAGTTGCTAGCTAGATTGCCCTAACAGGTTGGAGTTGGATGTTTCACCCTCAACGGGCGAGTGACTTCTGTTACGCGACAGAAGTAACCAAGGCCGCTACCACGCATCCATGCGTCCGCGGCAAGGCTGGCCCCATGAGCGTAGCGAGTGTCTTGGGTCTTAGTGAGTCCCTTCACGTCAGCGCGCCTCCCTGAGATACTGCCCTACGGGCTTCCTCGCTCCAGCTGATTCTGGAGGTCGGAAAAAATCGCGGCAGCCCAGGCTACCTTCTCTGCCGCTAAGCAGCATTCACCTTGTCCACGCGTTTTTCCTTTCGCGCATGTCCATAAAGTCCTCAAAAACAGGGCCGGCTCACCCCACAGGCC
This sequence comes from Gilvimarinus gilvus, assembly GCF_030518155.1. GTDB lineage: Bacteria > Pseudomonadota > Gammaproteobacteria > Pseudomonadales > Cellvibrionaceae > Gilvimarinus > Gilvimarinus gilvus. The sequence continues at coordinate 7,767 of NZ_JAULRU010000520.1, forward strand.
GAACTCTCCTATTAGGTTGACTTCCTTTGAATTTCGATAGTATTAATAATAAGCTGCTCTAACCACCTATCAAAACCCTCACGATTGGTGGATTCATTCGAAAACCTTTCTCGAATCTCAAGCAATCTGGAATCATTTTTAATTTTCTCAGGCATCATTCCTTTATCGCTTAGCTCCATTATTCTTTCAACCCAAGCTTCACATAGTTGTCGATAAGTCTTCAAATCATCGATGCTAGACACTTCACCATGTCCAGGCACATATTTAGTTTCCGCGTTGCCAAGTGAAATCGCCAAATTTAGAGAATCAACCTGACCTGCCAGACCTCCAGAGAAAAAAGATGGGTACCATCCAATAGTATAAATATCACCAAGAAAAATTACATTCTCTTCAGCAAGACGATAAATAACATCACTTTTATCATGCGAATTAACCGCATAACCTTCAATAAGCCTGCTGTGTATATTCACGCGGATCGCATCTGAAAAACTGATAAAGTTAGCATTCTTTTCTAATTCAGCCTTGTCGCTCGCTATCAATACTGAGTTCGAATTTAAAAACTCTTCATTACTTCCGGTGTGATCAAAATGATCATGAGTCATCAGCACATACTCAACGGGATTATTTGACAAAGTCTTTAAATTATTCAACAAATAGTCTCTTGACTCGGCAATCATAGTATCAACCAGAGTTATTGAGCCTTCATCCAGAATTACACCTACATTCGACCCCTTCCCGTTACCTCCTTCAATAAGAAAAACCGATTTTGCAATTTCCAAAGGTGGGGAATTCTCCGAAGCCTGACAAGTATAGGCTGCCATAAAAGCTAAAATAATAATCATGTGAAATTTCATATTGATACCTTATTAATTCCGCAATGCTAATCTGTTGTAATAAAATAGCAGCCGAACAACGTCGATATAGACTATATAGATATCCATATATTTTCTTAAAAGTATATCTTCGGCAGTGGTCTTTGATAAATCTAATCATTGCATTACTATGGGCTTGCTCTTCAGAGTTAGGGCCCGCTTTAACATTCGCCCTATTGCGCTCCGGCTGATTCTGACTGGCTTTTAACTTAGCTTTCAGAAAGTCAATCTTTATTTCTACGCCCACTATAGCTTGCATAAGTCGATCGGTAAACCGATTAAGATGCTGTATTTAGCCAGGCCGAATCCTCTACTAAGTAAGTGGGGTCAGATGAGAATGGCACTTACTTAAGCTTTTTCGGATGACCACTCTTTCTGACTTCTTCGCGTGCTTGATCTCTTGGTTTTAACAGTAGTGGGAACGGTTTTGGCCTTCTCTTGACGGCTCGGGGCTCTATACGCCTAGGTCGATTAC
>NZ_JAULRU010000521.1 GCF_030518155.1 Gilvimarinus gilvus
AAAGTGCTTTTTTATTCACCTGGAATCCATTTTACTTCTTCTTGATTATTGTCTGTGGCAATTTTTCGACCTAAAACAAATAAATAATCAGAAAGACGATTCAAATATTTTTGTAATTCTGGACGAATTTCTTCTTCTTCGGCCAAACCAACTGTCAAACGTTCGGCACGACGACAAATACAACGCGCAACATGTGCATGAGAAGCTGGTTGATTTCCACCTGGAAGAATAAAATGAGTCAATTGTTCCAATTGTCCTTCCAAATCATCAATCCATTCTTCTAATTGTACAATATCTTCTTCAGAAATAGTTTTCGGAATACGAGGTTTACCATTTGCCAAGTATAATTTATCCACTGGTGTTGCT
>NZ_JAULRU010000522.1 GCF_030518155.1 Gilvimarinus gilvus
GAAATAATTTGTTTACACAATTCTCAAAAAATAATTCAATTTGATTTCTCAAAGAACGATAGATATAATTTTCGAAACAGCTCGTGTAGAAGAAGTTGTTGGTGATTTTGTTACCTTAAAACGTGCAGGTTCTAGCTTAAAAGGACTCTCGCCTTTTGGTAATGAAAAGACACCTTCTTTTGTTGTTTCGCCTGCCAAACAAATCTGGAAAGATTTTTCTTCTGGAAGAGGTGGAAATGTTGTGACTTTTTTGATGGAAGTTGAACAATTTACTTATCCAGAAGCGTTGCGATGGCTGGCAAAACGTTATAACATCGAGATTGAAGAAGATGGTGAATATACTTTTGAGCAACAACAAGAAGAAAAAGACCGAGAAAGTTTATATATCTTGACTGATTTTGCGAAGAAATTCTTCACTAATCAATTGCATAATTCGGAAGAAGGAAATTTAATTGGTCTGAGTT
>NZ_JAULRU010000523.1 GCF_030518155.1 Gilvimarinus gilvus
TGCAAAGCGCTTTCCTTTCATTTTCAAAATTTCAACAAACCATTAAAGCGATCCGGCAGATCAACCAACTGATGAAACTAAGAAATGAATGTTCCAACGGCAAATCCGGACTTATTCTGGAAAAGCTCAAAGGAGATATTCGTATAGAACGAGTCAGCTTTCGCTACGGCCCCGACAGAGACCCGGCACTACTGGGCGTGTCATTCCAAATTAAGCCCGGCGAAATGGTTGCCATTAGTGGCAATACGGGCTCTGGCAAATCTACCCTGATTAAAATGATCGCTGGCATGTATGCACCGCAAGCCGGCTCACTTCA
>NZ_JAULRU010000442.1 GCF_030518155.1 Gilvimarinus gilvus
CTCAATACGTAGAGGGCGAGCCATAAAGTCACCAAATTAATCAGAACACCCCTTCCAACCTAGCACACTTCACCAGCGTGTCAAGTGTAAGGCCTGACCCCTTTAGCTAAAGTAGCTAAAGTAGCTAAAGTAGCTAAAGTAGCTAAAGTAGCTAAAGTAGCTAAAGTAGCTAAAGTAGCTAAAGTGATGTATAGTGATGTATTGCCATTATTTGCGGCTACTTCGAACCTCAAGCGTCGAAAATTGCGAATACCTTCCCAATCACCTTCTTCATCATAGAGGGGGGTT
>NZ_JAULRU010000524.1 GCF_030518155.1 Gilvimarinus gilvus
AACTCAACTAAGCTTTTACTAGTAGGAGCTTTTGCCTTAATGGCATCATTATCTTTCGCCCAAGTTGTTGAACCAACAGATTCTACAAAGGTTGAACAGGGCGAAAACGTATCTTTAGGAGAAACATTAATCATTGGTAAAGGGGTGATTGATATTGCAGAGGATCGTAAAACTCCTGTAGCTGTTTCTACAATTACAAAAGCTACTCTTGAAGATAAAGCAATAGGGAATGTAGATTTCCCAGAAATTTTTACTACAACTCCTTCTGTTTATGTATCTGGGCAATCTTCAGGATTTGGTGATTCTCAAATGTTTTTACGTGGTTTTAGTAGCCAAAATACAGCTTATTTATTAAACGGACAACCAATCAATGGGATGGAAGATGGTAAATTG
>NZ_JAULRU010000525.1 GCF_030518155.1 Gilvimarinus gilvus
TTACATTTGTCGAAATTATTTTTATCTAATCTAAATAAAATATAGAATGAAAATTAAATTAAAACTACTGTTACTTTTTCTGCTAACTTCTATTTGCACATTTGCGCAAAACTACGGAATCGTAGAAGGAAAAATTGTTTCATCTGATGGATATCCAGTTTCCGGAATTACAATCAAAATTGGGAAATCCACAAATACTACAATTACAGATGAAAATGGAGAATTTCGTTTCGAGAAATTTCCAGAGGGTCAACATTCTATAACTTTAGAAGGGGAAGGACTAAAAAAACAAACAAAATCTATTGAAGTTCACATAAATGAAGTAAGCGAAATTTCATTTACATTGAACGAAAACATTACTACACTTAGCGAAGTTGTCATTAAAATAGTT
>NZ_JAULRU010000526.1 GCF_030518155.1 Gilvimarinus gilvus
AGATAAACCTTTCAAAATTTGTACTTTATTACATATCCAAACGTTATCACCAACGTTTACTGCTTTATTAGGATTAATAAGTGACTTATCTTGATTATAAATTTTATGAAAATCTGTATCCATAATAAGAATATCCCATGATAATAAACAGTTATTGCCAAAACTAATGTTATTGTAACATACAATAGAAGATTCAGCAGTTATGTTAAAATTTTGACCAAATGTTAAACTACCACTTTTGCTCACTGAAATTTTAGAGCCGTGACCAATATTTGATCGACCAATAAAATTTATTATTCCCTTGTTTTCCCATATACCTTTTGATAATTTTCGATCAAAAATCAAAACATCTCCAAAACCAAGTTTTATTAATCCAAAAGGAGAATCAATTGGAATATTCACTTTACCATGTAAAGATTTTAGTCTAAAATTAGAGCTAATTATTACAGGGAATTTAATTGCTTGACTAAATTTAAAATAGACAAAATTGAAAATAATAGTT
>NZ_JAULRU010000527.1 GCF_030518155.1 Gilvimarinus gilvus
ACCAAGCGCGGCCGCCTGAGTGACTTCCGTACCGCCAAGCGTGTTGGTATGGGCTCGTTCCCAAGCCTGCGTGAAGTGCGCCCAGGCGCTGAGTACAAGTACATCACCACCGGCGACCGTGGCGAAACCATCAGCCTGGCGACCTACGGTGAACTGTTCTCGATCACCCGTCAGGCCATCATCAACGACGATCTCGATATGCTGAGCAGCGTGCCCTACAACATGGGCCTGGCTGCGCGCGGCACCATCGGCGACCTGGTCTATGCGGTGCTGATCGACAACAAGCCGATGAGCGACAAGAAAGCGCTGTTCCATGCTGACCGCAAAAACCTGTTCACCGGCGGCGGCTCGGCACTGTC
>NZ_JAULRU010000528.1 GCF_030518155.1 Gilvimarinus gilvus
CACAAATTTCCTGGAGGAAAAGATGGTTTCCGTCGTTCCAATTATCGTACAACAACCCAATTTGATAAAAACGCGGCAGAAGTAGACAAAAAAGAAGCGTTGAATGGTTGGTTTGATTATACAATGCCAGATATGAATCAATCAAATCCGTTGGTGCTAAATTATCTGACGCAAAATGCAATTTGGTGGATAGAATATGCAGAATTAGGCGGAATGCGTGTCGATACATATCCATATAATGACAAAGAAGGAATGGCAAAATGGGTAAAAGCAATTACGACAGAATATCCAAATTTCAATGTAGTT
>NZ_JAULRU010000529.1 GCF_030518155.1 Gilvimarinus gilvus
ATCAAATCCTTTTGTGAAGATAGAGATTAAAGCAACTACTGTTAAAACAATTGAAATCGCATAAGAGATTTTTCTTGTTTTCAATAAGTCAACTTTAATATTTTGTAACCAGTGCGCTGTAAAATGTGTATAGAAAGGAACAGATTTTCCTTTTGCTAAACGTCCTTCTACAAAGTAGCGTGTAATGAAAATCGCTGTAAATGTTGATGTAAAAATACCAATCATAAACGTTGTTGCGAAACCTACAACAGGACCTTTACCAAAGAAGAATAAAATTAATGCCGTGATAAATGATGTTGAGTTAGCATCGATAATTGCAGAGAAAGCACCTTTCCATGAATAAGCGAAATCTACTGCTTGACGTAATGATTTTCCTTTTCTTAATTCTTCTTTTACACGTTCGTAAATCA
>NZ_JAULRU010000530.1 GCF_030518155.1 Gilvimarinus gilvus
AACTAAAATTGGTACAGATGGTCAAAGAAACTTACAAGAAGTTTATGATTTACAATCAGTAGCTGGTGGTGAAGCTTCAGGACGTATTTTGTCTTCTGTTAATAATCACCAATGGTACGGAATGGTATCTAACTTAAACCATAAATTTACAGAAAACTTAAGTTTAAATGTAGGTTTTGATTTGAGAACATACAAAGGAGAACACTTCCGTCAATTAAACAATACATTAGGTGCTGATTATTATACAGAAAAATATAATAAACAACATCCTTCATACCAAGTTAATCAAACTTATTCAAGAAATCCATGGAAAGCATTGAATGATTTCGCTGATAACTACTCTCAAAAATTAGGTTGGGATTATAGCGAAAGAATTAACTACGGAGGATTATTTGCTCAAGTAGAATATGCTAAAGATGATTTTACGGCATTCTTCCAAGGATCTGT
>NZ_JAULRU010000531.1 GCF_030518155.1 Gilvimarinus gilvus
CAACTGTTGGCCGTTGAAGCTGATCTGCCCCTGCCGAGGGCGAACGATGCCAAGAATGCTGCGCAAGGTGGTGGTCTTGCCGGCACCGTTGCGCCCAAGCAGTGTGACCAGTTCGCCTGCCTCGACCTTGAGCGAGACGCCTTCGAGCACATGGCTCTTGTCGTAGTAGGAATGGATCGAATCGACGTTGAGCATCAGGCGGCCTCACCAAGGTATGCAGTGCGCACGCGTTCGTCGTTGCGCACCTGTTCAGGGGTACCCTCGACCAGGATCTGGCCGTGGCTCATTACCGTGATGCGCTGGCTGATCGACATGACGATGCTCATGTTGTGCTCGATCAACAGCACGGTATGGTCACGGCCCAGGTCGCTGATCAGGTCGGTCATGACCGGGATGTCATCAATGCCCATGCCCGAGGTGGGTTCGTCGAGCATCAGCAGGGTCGGCTTGGCGCAGATGGACATGCCCACTTCCAGCACACGTT
>NZ_JAULRU010000532.1 GCF_030518155.1 Gilvimarinus gilvus
CGATTAATTGACACAACAAATCGACAGCTTTCTTTTTGAGAACAGCTAATTCTAACATAAAATTGTTTTAATCTCTGAGTTAATGTTGCGCGCGTGTACCAAACATACATTTTTTACACCCGCATTGATTACTTTGAATGAATTGTCTAATTTCGGAATCATTCCTTCGAAAATTACACCTTCTTCTTTTAACTGCAAATATAAAGTTTCGTTAATTTTTGGGATCAATGTTGTGTCATCATTTACATCATGAAGTACACCAATTTTATCAAAACAGAAATTTAACTCTACTTCATTTTCTTGTGACATTGCAACCGCAATTGTAGAGGCAATAGTAT
>NZ_JAULRU010000533.1 GCF_030518155.1 Gilvimarinus gilvus
ATCCTCACCATCCCCGATGCCATGGGCCTGGGCATGTACTTCGAAACCGGCGAAGGCCCGCGTTTCAGGAAGGTCGTCAGTACCCCGGCCGATATCGAAGCCCTGCCGGTTCCCGACCCGCAAAAAGACCTGGGCTACGTGATGGATGCGGTCAGCACCATCCGCCGCGAACTCAACGGCCGCGTTCCGCTCATCGGTTTTTCCGGTAGCCCCTGGACCCTGGCCACCTACATGGTCGAAGGCGGGTCGTCGAAGGACTTCCGCAAGACCAAGGCCATGGCCTATGACAACCCGCAAGCGCTGCACCTGCTGCTGGACAAGCTGGCCCAGTCGGTGACCAGCTACCTCAACGGGCAGATCCTTGCCGGTGCCCAGGCCGTGCAGATCTTCGACACCTGGGGCGGCAACCTGTCAGCGGCGGCCTACCAGGAGTTCTCCCTCGCCTACATGCGCAAGATCGTCAGCGGCCTGATCCGCGAGCATGAAGGGCGCAAGGTGCCGGTCATCCTGTTCACCAAGAACGGTGGCCTGTGGCTTGAAAGCATCGCCGAGGCCGGTGCCGATGCTCTGGGCCTGGACTGGACCTGTGACATTGGCGACGCCCGTCGCCGTGTGGGCGACAAGGTGGCCTTGCAGGGCAACATGGACCCGACCGTG
>NZ_JAULRU010000443.1 GCF_030518155.1 Gilvimarinus gilvus
CCACAAGATCACCACTCTGCGGGTCGCCAAAATTGGGGGTTTCGGTGCGCCGGAAAACTCAATACGTAGAGGGCGAGCCATAAAGTCACCAAATTAATCAGAACACCCCTTCCAACCTAGCACACTTCACCAGCGTGTCAAGTGTAAGGCCTGACCCCTTTAGCTAAAGTAGCTAAAGTAGCTAAAGTAGCTAAAGTGATGTATAGTGATGTATTGCCATTATTTGCGGCTACTTCGAACCTCAAGCGTCGAAAATTGCGAATACCTTCCCAATCACCTTCTTCATCATAGAGGGGGGTTTTAAAGGGAGTAAGTAATCCTGGACGACCCACAAGATCACCACTCTG
>NZ_JAULRU010000534.1 GCF_030518155.1 Gilvimarinus gilvus
AGATATTCCAAGAGAGCGATTGGAACAATATAAAGTGCTGGTAGAATTATTTGCAGAGAATCAATCGAAAGATCAATTTATCTTACAATTGAAAATGTTGTTTAAAATACTTTCACATTTATCGAATGGTGAACCTTCAAATCATTTTGAAATTGATTTTAAAGAAAAAAGAATCAAAAATATATAAGCAATAAAAGCTCATTCAACGAAAGACAGCGATAATATTGTGTTTTAATATTACGATTTTAGATTAACGAATAATCCTTGTCAAGGTTTTCAACCTTGACAAGGATTTTATTTCAATACATCT
>NZ_JAULRU010000535.1 GCF_030518155.1 Gilvimarinus gilvus
TTCAGGGCGAAGAAACCGTTGCCATCGATGGCCATGTCCAGCGCCTGGCCGGTGGCATTGATGTTGCCCGGGGTGAACAGCTGGGAAACCGCGGCGGTCTTGACGCCGGTGCCGATCACGCTCTTGCCGGCACTGGTACCCCGAATGGAGTTGGAGTACTGGTCGGCGAACTCGGCACGCGACGATTTGAAACCGGTGGTGGCGACGTTGGCAATGTTGTTGCCGGTAACGTTAAGGGCCTTGTTCGCTGCATAGAGGCCGCTAAGGCCGATGTTGAAAGACATGTGTAACTCCTGTCGTTTTGCTCAGGCCCTAGATGCCGATGCTTTGAATTTTGGAAAGCGCAACACTGCCCAGCCCGGCCAGGTTGAGCATCATTTCCGATCCGTTGGTACCCATGGTCACGCTGGTCACCGACGCTGGCAGGTTGGTGGTCATGCTGGTGGCCTGGCCATCG
>NZ_JAULRU010000536.1 GCF_030518155.1 Gilvimarinus gilvus
TGATGCGGCTGAGGTAGCTGAACATCGCTACCTCGATCAGCGAGGCGAACAGGCCGACTACCAACAGCGCCAGGAAGCTGGGCCAGACCTGGCGCAGGTAATACAGGTAGAACGCCCACACGGTGCTCGGCGGCGATTCGCTGGGTGCTTCGCGGAAGATGTCGATCAGTTGCTCGAAACGACGGTACAGCATGGGTAGCGACACTCCTGTTCCAGCCTGCCTTCAGGCGGTTGCACGTCCCTGTGCAGCCTGCGGTCAGTCGATACGTTTGGCCGACTTGATGAACACCGGGTCAGCCGGCACATCGCGCATGCCTTTCTTC
>NZ_JAULRU010000537.1 GCF_030518155.1 Gilvimarinus gilvus
ATAAACAGGTCATATTTATCGACATTAAACTTTAAAAAACCATCCCATTTACTCAGCCCGGAATCTAAAAAGACCTTCGCCACCATGAAACGGAGAAAGAACAATGCCAGTGGCTCTAAAAACCGTGATAGCTGCACGCCCAGTTGTACATAAAGTTCACGTAGCTTTCCTACCATGCCCATATCAAGTCCTTAACTATTATGATTGTATTTAGCCATATCAATTTCTAATATTTCATTTTGCAAGCAGGCTGAAAAAACATCACTCACATCAAAATCATGTTCCAACGCTAAAGCGGCATCA
>NZ_JAULRU010000538.1 GCF_030518155.1 Gilvimarinus gilvus
CGATGAGCCCGTGCTCGACCACCTCGACCTGTCGATCGCGCCGGGTGAGAAGGTGGCCATTGTCGGTGCCAGCGGCGGCGGCAAGAGCACCCTGGTGCAACTGCTGCTGGGCTTGTACAGCGCCCAGGCCGGGACTATCCGCTTTGGCGGGGCCAGCTTGCAGGAAATCGGCCTGGAAACCCTGCGCGAAAACGTGGCGGTGGTGTTGCAGCACCCATCGCTGTTCAATGACACCGTGCGTGCCAACCTCACCATGGGCCGTGACTGCAGTGACGAGGCCTGTTGGCAGGCGCTGCGCATCGCCCAGCTGGACGCCACCATCGCCGCCTTGCCGCAGGGCCTGGACAGCGTGGTGGGGCGGTCGGGTGTGCGCCTGTCCGGCGGCCAGCGCCAGCGCCTGGCCATCGCCCGCATGGTGCTGGCCGAGCCCAAGGTGGTGATCCTCGACGAGGCCACGTCGGCGCTGGACGCGGCCACCGAATACAACCTGCACCAGGCCTTGGCGCGCTTCCTCAGTGGCCGCACCACGCTGATCATCGCCCACCGCCTGTCG
>NZ_JAULRU010000539.1 GCF_030518155.1 Gilvimarinus gilvus
CCATGATTCCTAGCGGGAGCTTTATTTCCCAATCAGTTGCGGGAAATAACTGGAACCCAGTAATAAGGACGCTGTGAGTGGCAATAATTGATAACAAGAGCGTTGTAGCTGCTCTTAATTGGTTTGCATACTCAAAAGGTATTTTGGTGCTTCTGATCAAAATCTTAATGTGACTATAAGACATATAAGCATTCAGGCTGATGTAGGCTATGCCTCCGACGGCAACTAAAATAGAGCTATAAAGAATCAGATTCGATGAAGCGATCGCGCTTAAAAAGTTTCTGGATTCAGAATCAATTAAAAGAAAAGTGGATACGATCGCAGTCGTGAATAGTCCTGAGATCA
>NZ_JAULRU010000540.1 GCF_030518155.1 Gilvimarinus gilvus
GCATGGAATCGGATTTTTTTATGGCTTTTCAACAAGACCTTCTCGACCTAAGTGATCTCTTTAACTTCTCCGACCTTAGTACCTTTACGCACAACATCCCCGTTGAGTGGGTTGAGTCTGCATTGCGTTTAACACACTCAGCCAGTATCCGTAGGCGTCGATTGCCTGCCGATCAGGTACTATGGCTTGTCTTAGGCATGGCGGTCTTTCGTGATGAGCCCGTACATGAAGTGGCTCGGCGTCTGAACATTTGTGCCCAAGGATTGGCGTCACAAGAACTTCTGGCTCGCAGCGGTATAACCGAGGCACGTAAACGCCTCGGCGCAGACCCGGTACAATGGCTGTTCCGTCAAACAGGACAGTGTTGGGGACATGAGCGTTATCCGGGCGATCAGTG
>NZ_JAULRU010000541.1 GCF_030518155.1 Gilvimarinus gilvus
CACACGGCGCTCGATGAACCTCCCCCCATTGCTGAACTCACTACCATCAGCACCAGCCGCAGGCTGGGTTCATCCCTTCCCCTTCCAAGGAGATCACGATGCAATACGTAAAGCTGGGTAGCACCGGCCTGGATATTTCCAGGCTGTGTCTGGGTTGCATGACGTTCGGCGATCCGGATGCCGGCACCCACCCCTGGACCTTGGGCGAAGAGGCCAGCCGGCCGATCATTCGCCATGCCGTCGAGCAAGGCATCAACTTCTTCGACACTGCCAACAGCTACTCTACCGGCACGTCGGAAGTGATCG
>NZ_JAULRU010000542.1 GCF_030518155.1 Gilvimarinus gilvus
CAATCGCTCGGGTAGTCCGGCTGAATAATGCACCACCGGCCTCTTCTTCGAGATTTTTAATCGTAATACTCAATGCCGGTTGAGACAGATGTACCTGAGCACAGGCTTCCGTAAAGCTCTGTGTACGAGCAACCGCAACAAAAGCTCTTAACTGCTTCAGGGTAATATTGGCCATTACGCATCATCCAACTCGTTATATTCAAGCTATATATAAACAAAATTTATAAATAGTTTAAATCATTAAATTTGCTAAATAATACAACCTATAAGAGACTAAACCTATTCGCGAAACAGGTATCCGGTATTCCGGGAACGGAATAGTCCCAGCCGGATACCAATCTATAAGCGTCTAAATAAGTGCAGATCTAAGATAACAAAAACCAAAAATGCGGAGTTACACCGATGTCAGGTTTCAATAAAGTTGTAAACAGCTATGAAGAAGCGATGGAGGGCCTTGAAGATGGCATGACTGTCATCGCCGGCGGTTTTGGCCTTTGTGGTATCCCAGAAAACTTGATCG
>NZ_JAULRU010000543.1 GCF_030518155.1 Gilvimarinus gilvus
TCATCGAGCTGATGATGGAATAAAAGCCGGCAAACAGGTTGGCGGTGGTGAACAGGTTGGGCAGCAGGTAGATGCCGCGGTGGCGCACCTTGCGACCTTCGGCGTCATGGCCTTCTTCAACGTGCTCATCGACCGGTAGCAGGCTTTCGGCGTCGGAGGGCTTGTTCGGCTCTTCGGGACGTTCGCTCATGGAGGGTACCTTGCAACAGGATGGAAAATGTTCGACACGGGCCCGCGAAACAGGTTCTGACGGCAGGCCACTGGTCTGCTTTATACCAGATGCTGACTGCCAGAACGAAAAAACGCGGCCGAAGCCGCGTTTTTCATGTTGCGATGCTACTTAG
>NZ_JAULRU010000444.1 GCF_030518155.1 Gilvimarinus gilvus
AATTCACGATAAGTCAAATCAGCTTCAACTAATTCACAGAAATAGTAACTATCATTAAAATTTATAAGGGTTTTATTTTCTACAAAAGCAATTGGATATGGTGTCAAAAATCCTAAACCAATCAATCGTTTTGCATATTCATAAGATCGTTCAGCTTTTGATTTTCTGAAAAATCGATATACAAATTTATTGACAATATTCGGAATTTTGAATGATTTAATCGTAGCAATTTTACCTGATTCTAATGTCTTTTTTTTGATAGAATTTCTTGTGCCTTTTGCAATATAATCGTCAATCAAGTCAAAATTGTCAAGAATGGATTTGATTTCAGTTTGCGTGGTTT
>NZ_JAULRU010000544.1 GCF_030518155.1 Gilvimarinus gilvus
AGATAGTTTGTTGGTTGAATCGTTAACTTCTCCAAAACTGAAGATTCATCAAGAACGTTATGCTTTACAAAAAGCCGCTTCACCACATCAATCTGCAAAAGAAGAAGCAATTGATATCAATTTAAATGATTTTGAAATTCCCAAAACAACCAATTCTCTTATTATTGAAGGAGCGGGCGGATTATTTGTTCCTATTAATGAAGAAGATTTTATGATTGATCTTGTTCAGCAATTTAATCTTCCAACAGTTGTGGTTGCAACGAATTATTTGGGTTGTATTAATCATACATTATTAACGATTGAAATACTGAAATTAAGAAATATCACTATCGAATATTTTGTGTTTAATGGTGAATTTGATGAAGACACTTCTCGTGTTATAAAAAATCATTTGCCTTCGGATATTTCTATCATCATTACACCAAAACTCAATTCAATAAACTCAAGCGAAGTGAGAAATATTGCAGAAACAATTAAGCATCAATTTAATATTTAAAATACAATGAAAATATCAAACAAAACACGTCATGATTGGACGAAAGAAGAAATCGAAAAAATTTATCATCAACCTTTATTGGATTTAG
>NZ_JAULRU010000545.1 GCF_030518155.1 Gilvimarinus gilvus
TCATCAACTACTGGCAAAGAGTGAAAACTCTGTTCTGATAGGATTTCTGCAACATCTTTAATATTTGTATCAGGAGAAACAGTTAACGGTTTTTTTACCATTACATCTTTTAATTCGTATGTATCATAAATTGCATTTAAAGCATTTTGATCCATTTCTCCAGCTCCATATCCTAATTTAGTAACATCATTCTTACTAATAACTCCTGCTAATTTAGCTCCTTCAGTTACAGGTATATGACGAATATTGTATTCTTTAAATAATTCGTTCACTTCACTTATTTTTTTATTCGTAGGAACTGCGATTAAAACTTT
>NZ_JAULRU010000546.1 GCF_030518155.1 Gilvimarinus gilvus
GCACGGTGCCGGATGCATACGCCACCACATTATAAGCCGCCATCATCTGCACCCGGTTTTGCTCACTTTCTATCAACTGGTCGAGGTGGGAAAGTTCCTCTTCGAGGGTTACCCGGTTGCGCTCCAGATTATCCAGGCTAAGTTTCAGCGTGGTCATCTGCGACTTGAGGTCGAACATGCGCAATTGCTCGGGGTCCAGGTACACCTGGTCCTTGGCCGCATTAAGATCACCATCGTTGATGTGCACCCGCGAGCGAATGGTCTCGGCATCGGCCTGCAACGAGGCCAGTTGCGCCCGGGAACTGG
>NZ_JAULRU010000547.1 GCF_030518155.1 Gilvimarinus gilvus
CCAGCGACACGCTGGGTACGATTCATGCTCAAGGCGATGGTACTTACGAGTTTTCCAGCCAGGGCGGCACTGGTAAGGGCACGACCTCGAACTGGAATGATTCAGCCTCGAATACGACCGACAGCTTCGTGCTGTTGGGAGGCAGTTCTACAGTTCCCGGTTTGAGCAAGGTCTACGCTATTGGCTTGAACGACGACATCAGCCTCAATGATCTGAAGCCTTACGACAGCGCAGGCAAGCCGCAGACCAACATCGACCCGTCCGACCTGGCGAAGGCGATTCTCGGTCATACCGAAGCCACTTTGCCAGGTGCCGATACCATCGACGGTG
>NZ_JAULRU010000570.1 GCF_030518155.1 Gilvimarinus gilvus
TAAAAGTAGGATCGGCATAGTGCTCTGGCTTGTTAACGGACTCGGTTGTACCGGTGCCTGGCATCAATCGAGCTACTATGCCGAATGTCTGTTGCTGCAGACATGAGCCTCACCTTATCGCTTTTTAACAGGAAAGGAAATCGTGTTAAACCAACCATACAAGCGGCATCAAACGGAGCCATTTTACGCTCCTGCGTCGCTCCAAATAGCCCGCTGTGCCGGGCGTTAAGTTGGAGTGTCTATGAAGAAATCTGAACTTGCGAAACTGCAAATAGAAAAAGCAATTGATCTTTTTTTATGAGAATGATTTTCCGTGCTCAATTACGCTTGCAGGTGCTTCCGAAGAAATGCTTGGTAATATCTTAAGACAGAATGGTGAAGAAAATATTCTTGGCGAGCTGCTTCCATGGTTTAACGAGCGTTATAACACTGAAATTTCCTTTTCAGAATTGGCAAAAGGTGCCAACGAAATACGAGACGAACTGAAACATGGGCATAGCTACCCTGATATCAATCATGAAGTTGAGGTTTCATTAGCTTATTGCACCCAAATGCTTCAAAGAGCATATGTAAATTACTCCCGTGCAGTTGGTGTTCCTACTGAAAAAATGGCCTTTTTTGTCAGGTACGTAACAGAAAACGAAAAAGAGCTATTTTCTGAATGGTCAGAAACTTAATGAGGCGGTCAAACATCGTTCCGCTTCGCTCCACTAGACAGAATTTAAGTAGTTTTTTTGTGGTTTTACTTCGTGAAAGTTTTCCAAAAAAAACTAGTTAAATTCTGCCGTTTACCGCACGTCAAGGGGTAAGTAACTATGAATGTTGTGATAATAATTTTAATAATAGTGGCCCTTCTTGTACTTTGGTGGTGGTTTATTGGTAAGAATATTCCAAAATATCCACCATTAGATATAAAAGACGATGACCCTTTAATGCTTGAAGCTATTGAAAAGGCTAAAAGTTCAATTGGAAAATTTCAGAAATTGTATAAGGCAGGGGGTTTTAGTGATGTGCAAATTAAAATTCCATTCCTTTCAAGTAGCGATGTTACTGAACACCTATGGGCAGAAGTATTAGGGTTAAATGACAGTGAGGTGAAGGTAAGGTACCTCACTCCGCCGGTAACGCATACTGGAAAATTGGAGCGTATTCACGATCATCCAATTCAGGAAATAGAAGATTGGGTCGTAGTTTCTGAATCAGGTGACATTTTTGGAGGCTACTCACAAAGAGTAATGTTTGTGCGGGGTAGAGAGCAATGGGGTTCGTTGCCACCTGAACTCGAAGCTCAGGAATCAAAATATGTCACCTAAGGCCAGGCAGAGGAACGAAAAAGCCGCCGCTTCGCTCGGGTTTTTGTGGCCATGCTGGCGACGTTATGTTTCCAAGGCGTAGGATTATGATTTATATCGAAGCGAATGGACTTAAAAGGCAGCTTGAACTTCTCGCGCTTATATCCAAGATGGAATCTTGTGAGCTAGTTATTTGGCTATACCCAGAGTCCAGGATAAGGCATTTGGCCGGGGCGCTTGTTTCAAAAAATCACGTTAATTTTGTGCCAATCACAACGTATGAGGATAGGACTGAACCTAGGTGTACAAGCTCTTTACCGGCACACTCTAATTCTATATTGGCACTAAAGACATTCATCTCGAAGCTTGAGCGCAACAGCGATAGTATTGCATTGTATCCCGCAGGAGAAAAAGATTGGAGCGCCTGTTCGGTAGGTCATGAAGGTGTGTGCCTAGTTAAAAATGAAAGGCTGCTGTTTAAAATTCAAAGTGCAGGTTTTACAGCGTCATTAACGGCACCATCGTGGTGGTAGGTATGGCAGGTCAAGCAATGAAGTATTTAAATTATCTCGCTCTCTTGTTTTGTTCTCTGTCGGCATTGGCGGGAGAGAATAGAGTGGATGACGCTGTCGCCGCGTCTGTCGGGAGAATTTTGCTTTATCAAGACATTAATACCGATATGAAGTTGGCAATGTAGGTCTTGGTCATTATTACCTTCCGGAAATAGCCATCAACGAGTACAGGGGTAGCATTGCTGAGTTGGGGGGAGATGATCGGCTCAAATTTATTTGGGGCGTGATATCGTTCGCAAAATTTGGTGCCAAGGGTGCCGAAGGTTTTACCTTGTTGATTAAAGAGTGTTGTGAGCAAGAGTTTATCGATTCCGCAGCGCAGTATATACGAAAGGCGAATATTCATCGGAAAAGTTCTCGTAACTATGTGGATGAAAGTATGGTTGAGAAAGCGGGTTTCTTTCTTAGGGCTTTAGGCGCGTACTAGGTATTTAAATGCAAGAACAGGAAGTCAACATTCAGTCGGGGGAGGTGACGCTCGCAGGTACGCTTTGCATACCTCACGCTGCCGGGAAGTTTTCCGCGGTTCTGATGGTGCACGGTAGCGGGCCATTGGACCGCAATGGGAATATGAAGGGGCAGAATCTCAACATTTTCAGTGAGCTGGCCCACGCATTCGACCGCCATGGTATTGCCAGTCTTAGATACGATAAACGCGGCTGTGGCAATAGCTCGGGCGATTTCTTAACGGCTGGGTATTCTGATCTTGTACAGGATGCAGAGCGATGCCTAGAGGCTTTGGCGCAGTCAAAATTGGTCTCCTGTGATCATCTTTATATCCTCGGGCATAGTGAGGGTTGCAGTATTGCCTCTAAGCTTTCCCAAAGCTGTGAGTCAGTCTCAGGGCTTGTGTTGTTGTGCCCGTCTATAGAGCAGGTCGAGCCCTTGTTGATCAGGCAAGCAGAGCAGCTTGAAAAAGAAATAGGGTCGCTACCGGGAATGTCAGGTTATTTTTATCGTATTTTTTTCAAGATTATGGGGCGCCCTGTGCGTATGCAGAAAAGTTTACTACGTAAAGTTCGTGAAAGTGACTTACCGGTTGTGCGCCATGGCCTGTCTCGACAGCCTGCAAAATGGTTGCGGGAGATACTGCAATTGAATACGGAAAACGTGTTTGCATCGACGCACGTGCCGATACTACTGGTTGCCGGAAATAAGGATCTACAGTGTAGGCCGAATGACATATATCGAATAGCTGACGTAGCGCAGGGGCCCACGGAAACCGTGATGATTAACGGCATGACGCATTTGCTACGAATCGATGAGCGCCCGGCCTCACTCTTGGGCTCTGCGAGACTCTTAGGTAGACCCTTGGATGGTATGGTAAGTGAGAAAGCGGCGCAGTGGATTATTGCGACAATGTCAGCTAACCATCAATTGCGTGCGGCCAGTGGGCCTAACGTGTGAGTTTTCCTGTTAGCATTGCTGGGGATTTCATCTTATGAATCGAGCATCTGTCATACTTCAGGAATATGATGGTTCCTGAATTTCGGAATTTGAGAAAGAGAAGGCTCTTTTACAATCAATAGCGGGAGAGTGGAATCACGGAGGCATTGAGCACGTTGGCATTACGGCTGTACCAGGAATGGTGGCAAAGCCCGTTATCGACGTAATGTTTGGTGTTAAAGGCCTGAATGAATCTAGCCCGGCAATCGATAAGCTGGTGAAAAATGGGTACGAATACTGGCCGTATAAATCTGAAGTTATGCACTGGTTTTGTAAGCCATCTGATGCTTATCGAACGCACCACCTTCATTTAGTGCCTTTTGAAGGCCCACTATGGATGGAGAGGATAGAATTCAGAGAGCTTTTACGAAATAATAAACAAGTAGCAGCGCAGTATGCTAATTTAAAGCGTGACCTTGCCGCTGTGTATAAAGACGATCGCGAAGCATATACACAACACAAGTGGCCTTTTATTCAGGCGGCTCTCGCGGGTGCGTAGTGCAAATAAGCCACCCCAATTACTTTGATTAAGGAATAGCTATGAAAGCGAAATTTCTATGTGGTTCTATTGAAGTAAATGCCCCCGATCATAAAGATGTTGGGCTCTGCCATTGTTCAATGTGCAGACGTTGGACGGGTGGGCCGATGTTTGCTGTTCACTGTGGCTCTGATGTGAGCTTTACCGGGGCGGAGCCTGTTCGTTACCAATCATCCGACTGGGCTGAGCGCGGGTTTTGTTCAGCCTGCGGCACGCACCTGTTTTATCATTTGCTACCTAATGATGAGTACATACTTCCGGCGGGTTTGTTTCAGGATCAGGACTTTACCCTTGCCAGTGAAATATTTATTGACGAGAAGCCATCCTATTACGAGTTGAAGAACGACACCCACAAAATGACAGGGCAGCAAGTCTTTGATATGTATGCGCCTAAAAACTAAGAGCGCAGAGATGTACTCGTTAAGCCGTTTCCAGCTATAAATAGGATAGATTTAGCAGCACGGGCAACGGTTTATTTATCTTGAAAAGCTGATGTAAATTTTTCAGTTTGGTGCCGTTCAATATTATCGGGCTGGATACAGTATGAAGCTATGGGTTGCATTTTTTCTGGTACTGCTGAGTTCGTTGTCGTATGGCAGTGAAGTCATTGTTGAGCATGTTGCGTTCGACAGTCACGGCGTGACATTACGGGGTTCGCTAGCGCTGCCTTCGACAGCGCCGAGCGCGGCTGTAGTGTTTGTGCA
Source organism: Gilvimarinus gilvus (assembly GCF_030518155.1). Lineage (GTDB taxonomy): Bacteria > Pseudomonadota > Gammaproteobacteria > Pseudomonadales > Cellvibrionaceae > Gilvimarinus > Gilvimarinus gilvus. The sequence goes on from NZ_JAULRU010000570.1 coordinate 4,553, forward strand.
CGGTTCGGGCAAGCAAGCTCGCAATATGCACTGGGCGGAGCGATTTGCGAAGGCGGGCGTGGCCGCGCTGGTTTACGACAAGCGCGGTGCGGGAAAGTCGGGCGGAGCCTACGAAGGTAACCAAAGCGTTAGCGGGCAGAATATTAGCTTGCTCACGGATGACGCAATCGCCGCGTTGAATGTGTTGCGCAAGCATGCGAGAACAAAAGATATTGCCCATGGCTTAACCGGTATTAGTCAGGCGGGCTGGATTGTTCCGTTAGCGGCGGAGCAAAGTCGGGCCGTAGACTTTATGGTGCTGTGGAGTGGGCCTGTGACTAAGGTCAGTGAGGAGGATATTTACAGTAAGTACACCTCGGATCTGGACGGCGAGCGAGTACCTAGTTATAGCGAGGCGCTTAAGGCAAGAACACGCGAGTACGTGTGGCCAGAATTTCTGGGCACCGATACTGACCCAACAACCAGTCTTGAGCAGTTATCGATACCAGGGCTTTGGGTATTCGGTGAACAGGACGGAAGCATACCGGTGGACCTGTCTGTTCAACGGCTCCGCAGTCTTATCAAAAAGGGCCATTCGTACGAGTATGTACTTTTCTCAAGCTTAGGTCATAACAATATGGAGCAAACGTTTTCGACCGTAGCGGATTGGATTAATCGGTTGCGGTAGGAAAATGAGGGCCACCCTTTGTCCTTAACAGTCCTTTCACAAAAAAGGCAGCTATAAAGCTGCCTCTCAGGTGTCGCTTAACATTCGACTCTATTTTAATATAGTGTCAATGGCCGTTAATTCTTTATCGGTAAAGTCCAGGTTATTTAACGCCGCTACTGAGTCGTTAATTTGCTCTACGCGGCTGGCGCCGATGATGGCACTGGTAACGGTTTTGTTGTTAAGCACCCAGGCAATAGCCAACTGCGCAAGTGTTTGGCCGCGTTGCTCTGCGATGTTATTGAGCGCGTTTACCTTGGCGATTACCTCATCGCTAAGGTCGCTCTCGTTGAGGTAGATTTGCTCGCCACGGCTGGCGCGGGAGTTCTCGGGAATGCCACCTAGGTATTTGTTGGTAAGGATTCCCTGATTTAGTGGCGAAAATACAATGGCGCCCACGCCTTCGTCGTCGAGCACGTCGGTTAGGCCGTCCTCAATCCAGCGATCCATCATGTTGTAGCGCGGTTGGTGAATTAACAGCGGGGTGCCCAAGTCTTTTAATATGGCAGCGGCTTCGCGCGTCTGTTCCGGTGAGTAACTGGAAATACCGGCGTAGAGGGCGCGGCCAGAGCGGACGATATAATCCAGCGCCATCATGGTTTCTTCCAGCGGTGTTTCCGGGTCGAAACAGTGCGAGTAAAAAATATCGAAATATTCTACTCCGCAACGCTTTAGGCTTTGGTCACAGCTGGCTACCAAGTACTTACGCGAACCGCCAATGCCGTAGGGGCCAGGCCACATATCATAACCGGCTTTGCTGGAAATGATCATTTCATCGCGGTAGTGGTCAAAGCCTTCGGCCATAATCTGGCCAAAGGTAGACTCAGCTGAGCCGTAATTGGGGCCGTAGTTATTGGCGAGGTCAAAGTGGGTGATGCCCAGATCAAAAGCGCGATGCACCATGGCGCGGGCATTGGCTAAAGAGTCGACCGCGCCAAAATTTTGCCAAAGGCCGAGTGACAGGCGAGGCAGGCGCAAGCCGCTTTTACCGCAGCGCTGATAGGGCATTTTCTCATAGCGTTCTGAGCTTGCCAGGTAGCGGGGGTTAACTTCGTGAGTAATCATGCTGTGGTCTCTTCTTATATTCGCTGGGAATGCATAAATAGTAGGCGGCTATTCTACGAAAAAGCCGACCCCGAGGGGTCGGCCCTGACGATTCTTAACAGAGCTTTAATTTGTGTTTTAAGCGTCGCTCAATTGTGGCCGGTTTTATTGCTGGATAAAACCTATTCGCCAGCAAATAAATCGTCAATGGACAGGTAGCGCTCGCCGGTGTCGTAGCTAAACACTAATATCCGGCTGCCTGGGGCGAACTCGGCTTCGCGTTGTTTTACCGCCGCGAGGCTGGCACCGGAGGAGATACCGACAAATATAGCTTCCTTACTGGCGCACTGGCGGGTCATGTCGAAGCTGTCCTCCTCGCTCACGGCAATGGTACCGTCGAGGGTTTCGGTGTTGAGGATTTGCGGTACGAAGCCTGCGCCAATGCCTTGCAGGCGGTGCAGGCCTTTTTCTTTGCCGGCAATCACCTGGGACTTTTCCGGCTCAACAGCGAAGGTTTTCATCTGCGGGAAGGAGGCCTTCAGCACTTCGCTGCAACCGGTGATGTGGCCGCCGGTGCCGACGCCCGTAATCAGGTAATCGAGTCCTTCCGGGAAGTCGGCGAGAATTTCTTTGGCCGTAGTTTGGCGGTGTACTTCAACGTTGGCCTGATTGGTGAACTGCTGTGGCATCCAGCTGTTGGGGTAATCATCGCGCAGTTCGGTGGCCTTGTTGATGGCGCCGCCCATACCTTGCTCTTTAGGGGTTAGTACTAGCTCAGCACCCAGCGCTTTCATGATTTTGCGGCGCTCGATGGACATTGACTCCGGCATGGTCAGAATCAACCGATAACCGCGCGCGGCGGCAACCATGGCAAGGCCTATACCGGTATTGCCACTGGTCGGTTCAATAATGACCGAGTCTTGCTTGAGTAGGCCGCGCTCTTCCGCGTCTTCGATCATGGCCAGAGCAATACGGTCTTTGATGCTGGCGCCTGGGTTAAAGCGCTCGGCTTTCATCCACACTTCAATATCGGGTCGGAATAAGTGGTTGATTCTTATACAAGGTGTGTTGCCGATTGTCTCGAGAATATTGTCGTACTTCATACACTGCTCCGATGTTGGTGGTTGTCCCGGTCGACTGTTAATATAGGGCCTGTAGAGTCTATGTCAACAAACACCCTGTGGGGTTATTTCAATAGATCTGATTGAAGTGTATCTGAGGGCTCGCCAAGCAGCTCGGTGACGGATCTGCGTAAATCGTCGAGGTCGACTTTGCGCTTTTTAACCAGCGCCCGGGTGACGTCATCAAGTGATTTGTTGCCATCGGTTTTCTGCTCAATTTCCAGGGCGAGCGCCTCCAGTAATACAACGGCACGCGCGGTTTGCTCTCCGCTGGAAGATCGACCCCGTAACTGTTCAATATCTTTACCCCAGTCGGCGAGCCAATTGAATACCCGTTGACGCCTTGCATCGCTCAGGCCGGCGCTGCGATAGAGTATTTCGACGGAGTAGTATTCAGCCAGCCCCTCGACAATCCAGTCATCGTTACCTTTATCGGTCATGCTGGTCAGGGTGTGGAACAATTCGTGGAGCAGGGTGCTGGTGCCGTTTTCACTGACCATGGGCCGGTCTGCGTGAAAGAACAGGGAGTTGGGGCCGGACAGGCCACCGCGCCACATAGGGTCCGCCGCGCTGACAATCAGTACTTTCTCGGGTAGTTTGCCTAGCAGCTCTCTGAACTGAGGCCAGTTCATGAGTACAAAGCTCATAACGTCCATACGCCGTACCCCCTGACTTTGCGGCGCACTGACAGCGATGTGGGTATCGCTTAAGCGCTCGCGCCGGGTGCCGAGTTCGCCGGCAATAAACCAGCCCGTGGGGCGGTCGAAGCGACGGTCTGGATCGTCGATAACAAAACTGTCGTCCGCTTGCTTGGGCCATCCGCTGTTGACACTGTTCCAGGCGTCGGGAATGGTAAAGCTCAGTTGTGCTTTGCTGGTCGCGCCCTTGATCGTGCGTACCCGGGCGGGCGGTATCAGATCATCACCGCGAAAAATGGCGAAGTCGTCCCGGCGGATGGAGTCGTATTCGCCCGGGTCGCGCTCGTGGTTTAGCGCGACGTGGAGCTCAAGCTTGGCGTTTTGCGTTGGCGGTTGCCACAACGCGCGGCCATCATTGAGTTCTAGCTCGCCATTGGCTTCTATTTCACTGTGGAAATCGGAGTCGAGATTAAAGTCGATGCTTTTCACTGGGCGTGCGTCGGGCAAGCTAATGGTAACCCGAACGTATTGGTCGCTGACGGTAAAGTCAGCGTGATAGTTCAGTTCATAGTCTTGTGCGGCTAGATCTTGAGTGAACAAGAGAATGCCGCTCGCAAAGGCAAGCGGCAAAAGCTTGTAAAACCTGCTTAATCGGTTGAACACTCGTTAAAACTCCTCAACTCAATATATTAGAGCGCTAGGTTGCATGGTTTGTCGCGCGCCTTCAAGCAAGCCAGTCACGTTTCCCCGCTTTGAATGCTCTAATCTCTGGGCAAGTTGCTAGTTAATAAAGAGACAGCGCTTAATTTTTCTTGTTCCCTCAGGGGGATTTGTCTACCATGCCCCGAAATGGTGCGATGAGTGGATGGTCAATGTTATCAGTCAGGACATTTCTCGGAATTGACGAGAACACAACGAGCCACTGGGAGAAAGTGATCTCGGGCCTCGGCGCGTTGGTGGGAATCGGCATGGTGTATCACCTTTGCCATTGGCTGTTGCCAGATGTTACACCTTGGATATTAGCGTCCATGGGCGCGTCTGCCGTGCTTTTATTCGCGGTACCTCATGGGCCGCTGTCACAGCCTTGGGCCTTGGTGGGGGGGCATTTGGTGTCAGCGGCAGCGGGGGTAAGCTGCCAGCTATGGCTGCCCTCGCACGCGCTCACCCCAGCACTTGCGGTCGGTATGGCGGTTTTGTTGATGAGCTATTTGCGCTGTATTCATCCTCCCGGTGGTGCTACGGCCCTGGCGGCGGTTATTGGTGGGCCTGCTATTCACGATTTAGGTTTTACCTATTTGCTGTATCCCATTGGCATTAATGTGCTGGTCATTTTTGTCGCCGCGTGTGCATTTAATGGATTATTTGCCTGGCGGCGGTACCCAAGATCATTGGCTGCTTTGGGTAAGGCAAGGCTGAATATGGCGGGTGCATCTGTGCCCACCTTGACCCATGAAGACTTTGCCGCGGCTATGCACGAACTCAATACATTTGTAGATGTTGCCCCCGACGAGCTGTCCGATATTTTTGCCCGTGCCTGGAGCCACGCGCGCGCCCAGCAAGGGGCGAGCCTTACGTTGGTTAAAGGAGCGTATTACAGTAACGGTGAGGTGGGTAGCCAGTGGTGCGTACGGCAAATTTTCGATGCGGATGACGATTTAACTGACGACAACTCAAAATTGATTTATCGCAACGTGGCGGGAACTACTTCGGAGCAAACCCAATTGTGCCGGGTAAGAGATTTTAAACAGTGGGCGCATTGTCAGGTGTATCACAGCAACGGCCATTGGTTGCGAGTTGTGCCAGAGGTTAAGGCACAGCGTGTGAGTTAAAAAAGCGGGGTGCTGGCTTGGTAGTGCTCCAATATGGCTTGATATTCGTCACTGCCGCGCAAGCGTACAATCGCCTTGGTGAACTCAGCCGAAAGCTTGTGGGCATCGTCGCGCGAACGTGAAAAACCAATGTATATAGGGCCACTGTAAACGGAACCTTCAATAAACATAAGTTTATCCGCCACACCGAATTCGCGGGCTTGATGCAAAATACTGGCTTTGTTGCCCAGCGCGTAGTCGATACGTTTTGCCAGCAGAACCTTAATCAGCTGTGCCTCGTCATTCACTTCGAGCTTTTTAAAGTTTCCTTTATCCTCAAATTTCTTGCCGTAAAAGTACGCCCGGACGCCGCCAATTTTGTAGCGTTTAATGTTTTCAATATCCAGCTTTTGAGCTTGGGCTTGACGATCGTTGCGGGCAAAAACGGAAATGTTCTCGAACGTATGGGGGACGCCGGTAAAGGTAATGCCGGGCGCGCGTGAGCTGGTGTTAAATAGGGTGCAGGCGATATCGGCTTTGCCTTCGCTCAAGTCATGTAAGAGGCGGACGAAAGGCATGCGTACAAAGGTTAAATCGTAGCCAAGTGATTGGGCGACGGCACGACATATATCAATAGAAATACCCGCGTACTCTTGTTTGACTTCATCGTAAAAGTAAAAAGGGGGGTAGTCTTTATCGGCCAAAGCGGCCTTAAGTTCGAGTGCCTGTGCGCTAAGCGCTATTACGGCACTGACAAATAACCCTAACAACACCTTGTAGATTAGACTCACACGCACGCTCATCCTTATGCTGTTGAGCCTTTAGATTACTACAGCGTGGCGATGTCTGCCAGATTAACGAGGGGAACTCGTTGCTGTGAAACAGGATCACCGCAACTGTGTTAGAGGCTTTAATCGGGGTTGTTCAGGCTTTGTTTAAGCTGTTTTAATTGATCAATCATAGGGCGAATCTTTGTCTTAGCTCGTTTTACGTTTAATGCATAAACGCCTAAATACAAGATTATTGCGCCCGCCCAGTAGATCAGTAGGCCCGCATCGGGTGTGTACTGACCGGTGCGCTGCGAAAAGCCACCCCAGGAGCACAGAAATACCGCGATGGCGAGCGGGGTTAAGTACCAGCTGGCTACCGACTGCAGTAGTCTGGCGTCCTGTTCCAGTTTTTCAATCTGCCGGGTAATACGGTTCGCCAACGTCCAGTCGTCCACCTGGGCTGATTGGCGCTTGGTGACGATGATTTTACCGGCGACAAATACGCAGCTGGCAATCATGCTGGCCATGCCCAATTGAAACAGCGGATTGGGGCTGTCAACGCTGGCCCAACCCACAATGACAAAGACAATAACCGCTACCGCCACCATCACTTCTAAAATCCAGCCACGCTTTGCCTGACGTTCAAATTTATCGGTTTCTTCTCTTAATGTCGCAAAGTTTAGTTGTGTGTCAATCATCTGGGTTTCCTCCCGAAAGGTCTGTTTTAGGTCGTCGAGTTTCATGATGCTTCCTCTACAAACTGGTGGGAGAAGTCGGTCTTGAGCCGGCTGATACGGGTTTGGATGGCGCTGCGCTGCATGCCCAATACAGCGGCCATTTCCGCACCACTTAAACCGTCCAGGTACATCAACAAAATTGAGCGATCAACTTCGTCCAGGCTCGCGGCAAAGCGCTCCAATATGTCCGCCTGGCAACGCTCCGCCGGTGCCGCCTCGCTGACGACACTGTGCGCCTTGGGGTGATTGTTAACCTCCCGCTGCCGACATTGCTTGCGCACCCCCGTGATGGCGGTATTCAGCGCAATTCGATAAACCCATGTCTCGACTTTACTCTCAGCCCGAAAACTGTCTCTGGCGCGCCAAAGCTGTTCGAGTATCTCCTGATACAAGTCTTCGCAATCTGGCCCTCGGGCATAGCGATTGGCAATGGCCCGAATACGGCCAGACTGGCTGCGTAGCAAGGCTTCAATGTCGATGTTCACGGCTTCTCCAACGATTTAAAGGATTAGTCGCCGCGCAAGCGGGTTTCTTACGGCCGGGAAAGAAAAGTAATTCAATGAAAGGTTGCATCCCAATATTTACAGGCTATCAGGTCCATTGTTATAGAGAATTTAAACCTGCGGGCGTTAACCCACAGGCTCCGCCCTCTTGGCGATACCCGTTATTAAAGACATTGCGAGCGCCGTGAGTACTGCATGTGCCGCTCGGTTAACGGAGGGCAGCGAACCCTCAAGCCAAGGCCGACAAACAGTAGCCGAATCTATCGAGTTCAGTAGGGGCAGGGGGGATACAAGCGCAAAAACTGTCGTAGAGCCTTGGGGTTTTATGCGCGTAGTACAGTGTGGGTTGGTGACAGGCAATTAAGAGTGCAGCATTCGGTAGTCGCGCATGTGGCCACTACCGAGTGCGTATGTCACTTGTCAAAAGGTGATTGCAGCACCGACAGAGTAGAAATCGATATCGGCTTTATCCGCCTCTACAATTTCATACTCAGCCCGAATACTGAATGAACCCAAATGCACTTTTGCGCCAAGGCCATAGATGGGGTCGGTGCCGGAGCGTGATTGATCAAGCGAAACGTGCTCGATATTACTGTCCCAATCAATAACACCGGCTTTGCCGAATAAGCCAATAGGGCCTAAGTTGATTCCGGCCAGGCCCGATACATTCCAGCCGTTGACATCGATTTGGGTGTCCAGGTCATTTTGCGAACCGAAATCCATGTAGGACCCCTCAACCGCCAAATCCAATAACGGCAGTATGCCAAAATTATAGCCGGCAAAAATTTTATAAGCCGTGTCATCATCCTTAAAGTCGATACTGCCAATTTCCGCCAAATCATCTCCATAATTCAGTTCGGCATTGCCAAGTGAACCACCAATATAGATACCGCTTTCTGACCCCGCATGAGCCAGACTGGTAAAGGATAAAGCTGTTATAAGTAGGGCGAGTGGGGTAAGGCGTGCTTTCATTGCTGACATCTCCATGTGAATCAGACATTACCTCTCAGGCCAAATTAGCACTGCCGCATAGATTTGTCTATCGGGCATCTGTCACAAACTCAGGTAAAAAGTTATGGAATACCTAGTAAGGTAAATTTATACGACGAGAGGCCCTCAATATGGCGCATGTTGTAACCTGGCTGAATTGTCACCTGGATGATTTGCGCCGGTGAGATTGAAGGGTGACGGGACAGATAAAAAAAGAGCCGCAAAAGCGGCTCAAGGGGGAGGGTGATGTTGCGACGGGTGTCGCAGTCATCGAAGGGAATAAAAAACGGCCGCCTCTTGAGGGGGAGTACGACCTAACGAGGGTGAAAAGGTCACCAGCTCGGGTGAATAAAAAGAGGCCGCCATTCGGAGAGTCGCGCGGCCCAAGTGGGGGTTATTAATACCAAAGCGAGCAAAATTCAGACACTTCTGATGTTTGTATGAGAGCTGTACATTGTGCTTTTTGTCATCCATCACCTGTGCTCCGATTTGTCCAACGCAAGGCTGGGCAGCCTGCTTTCTAGTCTTGAATTGTATTTAGCTAAGTGTATGCCAACTATAAAAAATATCGCAAAATCAAAAAGTTATGATTTTAGGGTAACCGTCAGAGTGCAATCAATGGGCTGATCGTCCGTTGTGAGGAAATTTTTACATGCGGTATTTGTAGAAAATTCAAATGCATCCATAGGCGCTCGCTGCAGGACAGCAATATTCAAGGGGAGTGAGTACAGAGTCTCAATGGATAAGAAAATCGTGTTTGAGCTAAACCTTTGTGGTTCTATAAAGCAAAATTATAAATTGTGCGCATAAGTGGTGCTGATGTAATAGAATTTGACAATTTATAATTTTCAGATTCGCAATGGATATTTACTGACACATAGTTGTTAGGAATAATTTTAGCGATCTAACTATCTACATAGGGTAAATAATTTGAACGCACTGTTATGTATAAAACGATCGTGACAAGATGTTTCTGAAAGGCTAGGGTCGTATATCTAAAGTAGCACAGGGAGAGCCAGCAGGGCAGCACACAATGTCGGTGTAGAAATTCAGATATTTTAATGTGGTAAATGCTTTTAGTTGCCATTGTTCGGCAGGGAAAGCAAAATACAGTATTAGGTACGTTACTGAAATGGAATGGGTTGGCGCTCCAGTATCGACAAGCTTGTTGTTGGGCACACTTCTATTGAGTCGACATAGAATATAAAAAATGGGCTGGCCTATTAATAGTAATATCGAAAGTTTACATTGATTTCCCCAAATGGGTTGATATCGCAGTCATGTTGTTAAAATCAAATTAATTTGTTGATATGTATAGTTTTAATGAAAATTTAGGAGGGAAATTGAAAGGGCCACTATCATCTACCGATTGCTCTAGTATTAATTGTGTTGGAGAAATAACCTTAAAGCTAAGAGGGATGACAGACAATCTAGTTAATTTTCATGAGTTCTCTAGTATCGTAGATGCAGCATGCGCTATGGCTGACAAGTATAGTTTAGATAGCTGTGATGACAATCAGGTTTTCTTTGCGAGGAAATTGAAGAAAAATATAGTGCAGCAATCCTTGCTGTATATTCGTACTCTAATGAATAATTGCTACAGAAATAGTTATGAGAACTTAAGCAAAATGGAGTTTCAAGTTAATGATTTGAATGTTCTCGCTCAATCCCTATCCAAAATATCTAGGGAATGTAAGACCTATGATGAACTCTATGGTGATATTTTAGGTTGGATAACGAGCCTGAATGATATCAGATCTTACAGGTATGTAAAAGCAAATCATCTCACTCAAGAGTTTGGTTTCGATTATTATGGGGGCCGCATATATATAAATATTTCTGGTGACCAAGATGAGGAAATACTAACAGTATTGCATTGCGACAAGGAAGGCTTTGAATGCTCAATGATCAATGAATTCGAGTGCAAAAATCTCAGGGGTAACTCTATTTCATTCGGTTTTTCAGGGGAAGAAGTAAGTGTAGATCTGTCCAACTGTAGCAATCATAGAGAAGTGTCTTTTAGATTAATTTGGATCTCTTCATACTTGACTAAATGGTGTGTAGAAGGTGGGAGGTCTTTTCTAAATGGAATTTTTTTAAATGATCTTAAGATTGAATGCCAGTCGAACAAGTCAAGTCATTTTTTAGGGATAATGCCTGTTGAAAGTGTGAATAGGGGTGACTCAATAATAGAGAGGCTTAGTGATCGAGAGGCTGATTATGTATTGTACGATAGTTCGTCATATGAAGGTTGCTTGGCGTGTCAAGTGCTTGTTGTGATACTTGGTAATGGCGTCGTTTTGAATAGAGTTATTTCCAATAGAATTATTGATTTTGTATTGGCGGGAGGTACTGCTTTCACGTGGAGTCCATCATCTGGAATACTAAAGTCATGGCATAATAGTAGAAAATGGGATTCTGATAAGGGTGTGAAATGTTCCGTAACGCAATCAATAGTATCAAGCGTTATGTTTCATGGCTATGATTTGGTTGATTTCATTTTCTCGTTCATCGCTCCACGGAAAAAGTTTAGAGAATTAGAGGGTTGTTCTGATAATTGGTCGTCAGATGGCTTGAGTAGATTAGACTATCATGAGCGAGCGAGCGAAATAATAGACTCGTCCATAAGGTATATGAGTATCGATGAGTGTGTTCAGCGTTCATTTTGTTTGTGTAAGAGCCCGCCAAGTATTGATGGTAATTTAGTGTCATTTTCCGACTTGGAAATATGTTGGATGGGAGAAGAAAGGCCAGCAGTTTCTTCAGTCGCAGTTGCGGGAGATGTCTTTGAAGTTTTTTTAAATTATTTCAATCGACCAAAACTTTCAATTGGGCTCTATGAAGTGGTCCATGTCCAGAGAAGGGTGCTAACATTTAACATTGAAAGTGTTGAGGGTAAAGCCCTATGTATGATGGATAGAATTATCAATGAAAGTGACGGACTAAAAATGTTCACAATTGTTAAGCCGCCTTCGCAATTTAGTCCAATTAAAAAACGATTGGGAGTAATCAAAAATGACAAAATTAAAAGTTTACCATATTCTTTGTTTGGCCAACTTATCGGGGTCAGGTCTGCCTATACAGATTGCTCTTTGTTTGAGCCGGTGCTGTGTAATTCTCTAATTGGAAGTGATAGATCTCAGAAGAGAATGGTCGATCAAGCGCTGAATGATGAGGGGGTCACTGTTGGATGGGGGCCCGTTGGTACGGGAAAGTCAACTGCAGCTGCTGAAGTAATATATCAGTACGCAAAAGAGGCGGAACGAAACTGTGGGGTTGTTTTGGTGGTGGCAAAGACAAATGCAGCGGTCGACGCTCTAACGGAAAAATTTATTAAACATTATGTTGATGGCTGTGCGCTAACTAGGTTCAATGGCCGCCTGATGAGGATTGGGTCTAAGGAAAAGACAAGCAAAAAGCTAGAGGCGTACTTCTCCAATAATTCGAAGGTTAGTAGAAAAAATCGACAGGAAGGGTGTGTGGTTTCGGCGACTATTGACTCCCTAATTACGAGCGGTATGTCTGTTCCTAAAGATTTTCCAGTCTGGCTCGTCTTCGATGAATTTGGAGTGGTCTCTCTTGCAGAGTCGCTATCCGTAATGTCTTTTGTAAACGAAAAAGCATTTTTAATCGGTGATCCAAGGCAGTTAGGGCTGTTTGAAAATAAACAAAGTTTTTCTCTCTTGAATTCTCTGTCTGGAATAGAGTTTCCTTTGTATAGTAAGGATGAGCGTTTAGTCTTCATGAGTCATTTTAAGCTCATTGAGTCTACTAGATATTGGAGTGTTTGTAGATTGTCTAGGGTATATAGGCTGAATGAGACTATAACTGAGTTAACAAACTATCATTATCAAGATTCAGATTATTCTAGTTTGACTTCGGTGGTTAATATGGGTTTGGTTGACTATAAGGGGGACAATACAGTTGTTCTAGTAGATAGCTCTAATGATGGAAATGGTCAAGAATACCTAAAAGACAAAAATTTGAATGACAGTCATCTCGATTTTCTGGTCAGTGTTGTTCTTCATCTGTCTGAGTCAGTGACTTATCATCAGGATAATGTAGCCATAATAATTCCCTATAAGAAGCAAATTAGAGAGCTAAAGCGTAGACTTTCAAGTGGCTTTCCAGATGGAGAATCTAGTATTTACCTCGAGAACTTCGATGATATGGTTAATACCGTTTATCCGTTCCAGGGGGGGGAGCGCTATATAACTATTGTTGACCTCGTGAGGCAGTCATCTACAGCTTCTGCAGATTCCAGTACAGGGTATATTTCTATCGAAATGCTGCTTGTCATGATGACTAGAAGTCTCAAGGGGCCGCTTTGTGTAATTGCTGATATGAATCTAATGAAAGCCTCAAAGGATAAGAGTGTTTCTGACTTCATGACCTATTTTGAGGGCTTCGTAAATGGCAACTCATCATGTAGTAGAATGAATCTTTCCGAGGTGAAGATTGAAGATATGGTAGGGCCTTGGGTTGATTGGATTGAGAGTGTTCGCGTCTCATGAAACGTATAAAGGGCGTGATAGTGTTGGTGAATAAGTTTATAAAGAAAGTTGCTCATGATCGGTTTAAGGCTAAAGTCGAGCCGGAAGCAGTATACTCTAGGCGCTTTAGATTGGAAGAAAGCTTTCAGAAAATAAGAGAGAGCTCGTGTGATGTCTCTCCATTGTTATTCATAACCGGTTTGAGGGGTGTTGGTAAGAGTACTTTTTTGAAAGCATGTGTTCGTGATACTTTATCGAAATTAAGCCTCGGTCGATATGTTTATATAGAGTTTGATGGCAGCAATGAGCATTGCTGGAAGAAGCAAGACGTCCTGTGTGCGATGGCAGGTGTTGAAAAGTGTGCGATCTCTTCGGATGAGGGTGCTCTGAGGGTAGAGTGTGGTTCAAAATGGAAAAGGAACAAAGATAACCATCTTGTACGCGAATGCAATCGAGGTGTATTTGGAAGATGGCTTCGCCGTGCAGCTATAAGTGCTCTTTCGTCTGTATTAGTTCTGATTTCCCTTGTCGCTGCCGTTCGTATTACGCGAATATTTTTGGATTGGTCTATAAGTGGCTTAATTCAATATATTCCTGAAAAATACAGTAATTCCAAAGCGCTTGTAGATTTTCTTGAAGCAAATTTTTACGATTATGATGCTATTCTAAGTGGGTCCTTTCAGGGTTGGTCGGAGCTCGAAGCGCTTGGTTTCCTCTGGTTTAATCTAATAAAGCATGCAGTGTTTATAGCTTCTATCGTGTTTGGGGTGTTGATATATATAGAGAAAACAACTAGTTCTTGGGTTGGATTTTCCGGTGAGGATAGCAAGCTTGATCGTGTTATCCTTGAAAAATTCTTCAATATTGTAGCCTCGAAAAAATATAAGCCCTGGATTATTATTAACCTGGGTGACGTTGGTGTAGGTTATCCTATGTCAAATTATGAAAAAAGATCTGGTCTGAGGAGCTTTCTTTCTACTTTGGCATTTGTTGTGAATTCAAAGTATTCATCTAAGATTAAGCTCGTCTTTATGTCCAAATCATATCCTCTTATTGAAGAGATCAGTGGCGATCAGGTGCTGGAGTCTGGAGTGAATTTTCTCCGTGTGGATCTTTTGGATCGTTTAGATACGGCTGCATATATCGGTGATTGGCTATCGAGAAAGGCGTTGGGTGATGGTCATTTAGTTGAGGCTGGATTTATAGATGACCCAATCAGTCAAGTTGATGACTTTGAGTTGCTGGAGGCTCTCAGGGGGTATTATCCAGAGCAGCTAGAGTGGATATTAGAGAGGAATTTTCCGAAGAGTTATGAAGATTCCGGTAATTTTCAAGTCCATAAATTTTTAAAAGATGTCTCCTTAGCAAAAGTTAGTGGGTTTAAGCACTATCTGGATACTGAGTACAGTGATGATATTGTTAAATTTATCTACATTTCCACTTTGTTTCCCGAGTACTATTTCTCTCGGATTAATAGGAATAGGGAGTTTGTCTTTAGTAGTGTTGTTGATTCGGAGTGGAGAGATTTATTCGCTGATGTCAATGTTATGTCGGAAGATGTAGCTGGCGGAATTCAATCGTCAGTTCGCTATGCGCTAGGTCGCATTGATGGTAAGGCGATGTACTCCTCTGTCTCAATTGTAGAGTATTTAAAAAAAGATTTTTCTGATGTTTTTTATTTTGATGGTTTTGAGCGTCAGTACATCTTTAAGCTAAATGGAGGTAATAGATGGTCCTCCCTAGGGTTTATTCTTTTCTCGTGCGGTATCCTTTGTGGAGTTCAGGCGGAAACATCGAGTAGTCTAGGCAGCGACTATCTTCGGGTTTGTGAAGATGGTGTGTTTAGTTTAGAAGAGTGGATTGTAGTGGTTCAGATTGTCGCGAATGGAATTTCTGAGTTTAAAGGGACTAGTGATTTTGATGTGACGGTGGTGAAAGTTGTTGAGGTCATTCTATCGGGTGTCTGTTCTAAGAAAAATTTTCAAAGTTATGCTGATGTTTTGGAGGTTGGTGGACAAAAGTATCTGGATAATTTATGCGAAATTTTACATTATGCTTTTAGCGGGGAAAGGACCTCAAGGATGGTCGGTGAGTCGAGAGCTGCCGCACTAAGTATTTCCGTTTTATTAGGCGGGGCCGCAAATCAAGCCATTCGTCAATATTACTCTTCTTGCGGTGATGTTGTTTTAGGCGTTTTTAGTGTTGTTCAAGATTTTGTCTGTGGCGTTTATCAGGGTAAAGAAAGCAATGTTGACGGCGATGGAGAAAATCATGCTGACAATGGAAAAGTTGCTGCATTTAGTGCTATTGATGGGCGAGAGCGACATTATCGACAGTTGCTAAATCTCTATGAGGCAAGGTATGAGGTAGACGATCGTATTGATTTAAGGCGAAGGTTTGAGGAAGAGTGTTATCTCTTTACAAAGGAAGGTGTTCCAGAAGGCTTAAATCGCGATAATGATTTAGAGGTTTATGGTTACTTTTCTTTGTTGAGAAAATGTGCGAATTCCTTGGCGTCCAATATTTTTAAAGGCTATTCCAGATCTGGTGAGTTGGATGATGTTGAATTGTTTGCTGTCTACGAGAAATCTAAGAGGTTCATTGTTCTCTATCGAGACGTCGTGGAATTGGCAGTTACTGAAGCTGCAGAGAGTGAGCGGGCCACATTGTATAAAATGCTTTACTTTGTCGGTGCGGCACTCTGGAGTGGTCAGGTATTAGAAACATCACTAGGTGATGAGGTTTATAGGCGCCATAAAATATTTATGGCCGATATATCTTCTAGTGTGTTTTCGTTTTCCCAGGAAGCTCAAGTTCTACAGGATCTACGATCCCCTATTTTGGGGCATTTCAAAGAAGACAATTTAAAGCGACTTCAAAGCGTAGAGTTTCTGCCGATATTGGACTTGGTTTTAACAAAGGAAGATTTCTTCAGAGAGGTGGATGCACTCGATTTTGATGAAAGTCTGCTGGGAATGTTTGACCGCTTTTTTGATCAAGGTAACTACTCAAGATTTTTGTTCGAGGAAGAGGGCTTGTCGAGTCGCTTGCAAATGATGCGTTCGGAAGGGGTTCTGGATTCCGATATTTCTAGGCTAGCGGATTATGTGTGCTCTGCTTTCTGCTATATTTGTGGGGAAAGAAAAGAGGAGTCTGGTCGGGAGGGTGCCAATGGGATCGCTTTATTCTGCCGAAAGTATTATTACAAACTTTATGCTATATATCACGACTGCCTGAACGACATCCCGATAGCCAAGCATAGATTAAATGTCCAAGCGTTTATCTTTTCGGTAGGTGGCTATTGTTTCTCCAAAGAGGAGAAAGAAACAATATTTAGGCAGTGGGCTGATAGCTTTTTTGCTATGTATTCAACGTACTGTCTCGGGAGTGCTGATGCTCGTGTTGCCCCGCGCGAGAAGGGCTGGCTTAGTGAAGAGTTGGTTTCTCGTTTTGTGGGGAGCAATAACTTTTCGCTTTCATATATGGTAGATACTATATTTGACGTCATAGAGTCATTCCCACTAGTTGGCGATTCAGTAGGTTCATATTTTGTAGGGCATTGTTTACGCTACGGACCGAAAGGTATTGAGTTAGAGGCTAAAGGTCTTGATGGGGCAGTCTTCATCTCTGAAATGCTTCAACCTTCCAGAGTGTATAATAAGTATTCCGGAAGTCGAGCGCACAGTTTTTCAAAAGAGGCTGTATTGAGTGAGTACGCTGAGCGTACAATGGACTATGAGAATAGTTTTTCTTTGTATCAAGATGAAATTTCTGGCACGAGGCTTTTATTTGTTCGAATTAAGGATGTCGATGGGAGTATCAATGCTTCGGCTAGAGGGCTAGAGTACATTGCTAGAGCGTTGCAGGTTTTTATGCCTTACGGAGCCCCCGGCGTGGATGAGCGGCGCAAAATGTTTTGGGAGGGAAAGGTTTGGTCTGGTGCCAGTAATTCGGCCTGTGCAATTAGCCTCCCGCGCCAACTAAAATCAGTATACTTGTCGTGTGGAGGTATATATACGCAAATTGTTAAGGAGTTACTTTGTCTTCATAGGATTGTAATTTCCAGTAGTTACCCGAAGCCAGAAGATAGGGAAAAAGAGATACGTAGTTTTGTCAATGACTGGTTTTCCGACCTTGAGGTGTTTATTGATACGGAGGATGGGGTGGTTCATATTACTAATCATTTCTCGGCCAATCTTGATTGTCGAAAAATGCGAACGTTTTTGTCGATATTTAGAAAGGTTTACGATGAAAAAATTGTACTTGATTATTTTGACGAGGAAAGTCTAAACTGGTAGGGCGTATGTATTATATTATATGGCACGACCATCTATACTGGGTGAACAAACTAATTTGAAATTCTAATGTGGCTTCTTTTGATGTCTAAGCCGTAAAGAGTATTGGGTCTGCTAGAAAAGCTGGCAACATCATAAATATCAGCCCGTTCTCCCAATACGCATTTGAGATTTTTCTTGATTCGGCTATTTTTTTCCCAGATGTATTCACGCTCTATTCCCTGCGATAGAATTTCGCTTGCGGTTTCATACTCATATGACATCTCACCGACAATACTTTTATATACATCCAGATATTCGAGAGCAAGGGTCGCATCGTTTGCCTTTATAAGGTTGTCGGGATGGGGATAGTCGACATGGCGCAGTGCAAGCCACAAAAACCATGAAAAAGTAGAGGGGGGCATGGGTACCTCATGACCGTCTGCAAACACCTTGTTGGATTTGGTGGCAAACACAAGCTCGGGCGTCTTGACACGTTTTTGAACCGTTTGAATTAGGTCGGTAAAGCTTAAAGGCGCCTCAATTTGTTGGTTTGTTAGCCCGTACCTTAGCCGTACGAAAGGAATGTCTACTAGCTCTACGGCGGCTTGACTGGCTTCAAGTGCTTTTTCAGGGCTACTCAGTGAGTAGATTGTTCTAGAGTCGCGGTGTGGATAAAAAAAGCTGGGGTGCTTTTCGAATTCTGGGTGTACCCACACGTGGGATAAACGATCATCCATGCGTCCATACAACGACATAGCGTATCCCAAGTAAAAGCCAAGAGCTGTCCTTGCTCCGCTGATGACAGTGTGAACCTCCGTGCTTTCATCATTGCAATATTCTCGTAGCAACTCGGTAATAGTATTTGCCGCTATCATCAGTTCTCGCTCGCTACGGGTATCCTTTATTGGCGTGCAGGTACTGTCTTCAAGAACTTTAATCTCTTTTCGATTTATTGTGATTTCAGGAAGTTCGTATTCTTCAACTAACTTCCCTAGCCAGTTGTCTCCTTCCGGTAAAAGCTGGGTTTCAATTCTTTCAAGGCCAGTAGCCGTTGTGATGAGAACGACATCGGTTGGAATCCATTGTGGAGTTTCCATTGCCAACGCATATATAGCTTCTGTAACGACTTGGGGTATAAGACCTACAGGAAGGATTAGTATTCTACGCATTATAATTTGCCGATAAATCATTTTTTGTGACGAAATTCGGAGTCTAGCCTAGCAAGAGCCGCCAACGAAGTATAGTTAGTTTCTTTTATTGCGAAAATAAATTGGGTTAATAGTGGGAATATGTAATTAGAATGTTCGTCACCAACAAGCTTGTGAGCCGACTTGTTTGTTCTAACCACTGTTAGTCTGTTTATACCTGAAGAGGATAGGTTTGTCTTATGGAGGCAAGAATACGCCTCGTGTGAAAGTTTCACCCCACTTTAGGCGCCTGAAGTTTGGGCGCCATTTTTTATTTCTATTCTCCCGCTATTTCTTATGGCCTGCACCCCGCACCCCGCACCCCGTTCCAGCCCCACAAGCTTGCCAGCCCCCTGAGCGATCGTGTTGGTCGGTATAGTACTTAGCAACACAGGAGGTATTTATGTCGGATTCAAACAGTGCGGAGATTATGTTGGGCTGGGCGCGCCCAGCGCAGCAGGTTATAGGCTTTCATGCGGCGCAAGGTATTGCTGATGCCGACGCAGTCTGCGCCAGTAGTGGCCACTTAATGACCATTGCCGCCACCGGGAGCGGCAAGGGCGTGAGCAGTGTTATCCCGACACTGCTTAGCTACTCCGGCACTGCCGTGGTTATTGACCCTAAGGGGGAAAACTACGCAGTAACACATAAGGCTCGCGAGGCAATGGGGCACACCGTAGTACTGTATGACCCATTTGCCCTAACGGGGGCCGAAAGCTGTGGGTTTAACCCGATGTCCGTGCTGGACCCAGGTTCTGCCAATCTACTGGACGAGGCCCGTTCACTGGCGCTCAATCTATTCGGCGACACTTCGACCACCGCGGATCCTTTTTGGGATCGGGCGGCTATTCGTTTGCTGACCACTTTGATCGTACAGGTGGTGTATGAAGAGGCACCGGCGTGCCGCAACCTTAAGCAAGTGCTCACCCTTTTGGCCCTACCGCTGGAGCAACTGCGTATGCGTATTCAGCAGTTTATTGGCACAGCGCCGGGCCGGGATTTTGCCCATTGTTTAATGCATTTGGATGTGGCCGAGAAAACAGCGAGTTGCATTGTTGAGGTTGCCCGTACGGGCGTTGGCTATCTGCAAAGCCCGAGCGTGTTGCGCAGCCTGGATGTTACCGGGTTTGACCTTACGGCATTGCGACAAGGCCAACCATTGACCTTGTACCTGGTGGTGCCACCACACAAATTACAATCACACAGTGGTTTACTGCGCAGTGTGCTGGGGTCACTGTGCAGCCTTATTGTTCAGCGCAAAGCGTCCCCGGCATTAGAGACCTTGTTTATTTTGGATGAGGCCGCCCAGCTCGGTCAGATGCCACAGTTAGAAACGGCGATTACGTTACTGCGGGGCTACGGTGTACGGGTCTGGACCTTCTGGCAAGACGTTGCCCAGTTAAAGGCAACGTATCCGGGTAGTTGGCCGACACTGGTGAACAACTGTAAGGTGCTGCAGATGTTTGGTTTCTCTAATGCCGTCAGTGTGCGCCAAGCCGAGGAGTTGACCGGTTTTTCGGGTTCGCTACTTACACTTAACGCCGACGAACAACTTGTGCAAATTGCGGGTAAGCCCGCATACCTTTGCCGGCGAGTTAATTATTTACTCGATGCACCCTACCAAGGCCGTTATAGCCCCAATCCATTCTACACAGGGCACACCCAGAACAACGAAATTGACGCTTTAGAAGGTGACTTGCTATGAGCCTTGCCCCGGTACTTTTGGTGGATCATTTCCCTCGGGCCCGACACTTAATGTTGGCGATAGATAATGCCGGTGCCAGTAGTGAGATGTTGCCAATCGATAAGCTTACGGTTTGCGACTCAATAGGTTGTATTAAGCACACTGTGGGTGCCAATGGTGCTTTGCAGTCGGCAGATTTTGATACTGAATCGGGAAATGTTTTTGAGTGTGTCGATGCGCTTCTTCTGACAGAGAAGGGCAGCCGAAACCTAGTGAGACGGTGCCGGTTGCCGATATTTACGCTGCACGAGGAGGATCGGCAATGGCTGAAAGAAGCAGACTGGCCACGGGTGGTTGACCACGGCAAACAATCCCTTAACGCTTTATTATCTGTACTGCCGTTCTATGGCGTTCGTCACGTGTTGCACCTAGGCGTGAAGGGTCTTAGCCAAAATATACAACAAGAAACTCCCGGACTAACCATCAGTTATCACGAAACGGCCAGAGTAGAACGGTTGCAAGAGTTCTCTAAAGAAACCCTGGAGAAAATCACCGGGAGCTACTACGGCGCCTTTGTGTTTCGCAACGAAGCTTACGCTGATTGTTTTATGCGATTCGCACGACGTTACAATGTAGATCTGTCAAAAAAAACGGCGTTCGCCAGAACGCCTTCAATTGGCAAAAAGTTGGTGGGGTTTTTTCAAGTTCTTGCTGAAAGCTCCACCAGCGATGAAGACTTTGCCCAATCGCTTATTCAGTGGGCTATTGATTTTCCTTCTGCCGACTCCTTTCGCGCTGCCTTTACCGGCGGCCGCAACACCCAAAAGCTTAGTCAGGTGCCAATAGTAGAATCAGGTGAGGGCGAAAGTTGGTCTATCGATGATTTACGGCCACCATCTTCAGCGACATTGCGAGACGGTTCATGAGTGTTATTCTCATTTTTCTGGTAATACTGTGCATATGCTCCTGAGGCGAGAGGGTGTAGGGCAAAGTTGCCAACAGTGTTGGCAATGCCTATCACGCACAGCATGTGGTGACGCGAGCTTGAGCCAGTAAAGTACGTTTGTAGTGTCTTTCTACTGGCGCGCTTTACTAGGTTAACCCAACAAACAATTGCGCAGGTGTTGATTCAAAGAGCTAAGGCTGGTTCGTTCGCATACGGCGACATCAAACAGTTTTGCGCGCTCTTTAGAGTGTGACGCAATGCTATGGAAGCTTACTAAAATGCCTGTGGTTTTAATGCCCCCCAAATGTTTAATTAGTGAGCCGAGTTTATATACCACGTCGTTCGCAGATTGATTATCAAACCTACTGGTTTTACACTCTATAACCACAAGGCGATTATCGTAAAGTACCATTACGTCCAGTTCATTGCGCACGGGTCGGCGCTTCTGACTCTCGAGCCAATTTATCTCCACGCTGCGGGCAATGTCCTGAATTTGCGGCAGTTCAGATCGCAATTTAAGTAACTCGCTGAACACCAGCTCCTCCAACCAGCCACCGTTGGCAAAGAATCTTGCTGTAGCATCGGTAAACGTCAGCCTGTTGCCTGACAGTGTGGCGAGCCCGCAGTCTATGAGTTGGTCGAGCAACTGACTGAATGCCGTGTGACCGGATAGATGAGCGTCGTCAAGCGTGCAGGCAAGCGAGCTTTCAGCCTTGGCCGCATAGTAGTTTAGAATTCCCATGGCTTTACTGTAGGTGTCTGCCGAGGCAATCCAATGCTCCGCCAAGGCCCGGTAGCTCGCGGGAATGCCCTGACGCTCTAACTCTGAGACTTTAAGCCCGTGGCTGTGTAAAAATGCGGGTAACTTAATTTTGTCTTGCAGATTAAAGTCTGGCTCTTGTGTTGGGTTGCTGAGCCAACGTACCCAGTCGTTGTGTAAATAAAAGGCGGGCAGGTTGCGGTAGAAAAAAACCTCATGCGCGACGATGCTGATGGGTTTAAAGCCGCAGGTGTTATTAAGAACTAATTTTTCCCCTTTTTCTACCCGCTTATCCACCAGGGCTTCAATGTCACGCCTGATGCTATCAACATCCCAGATGTTATTCAGTTCAACGCCGGTACACTTGATGCCCATGGGCTGGCAGACTTGAATCAGCCACTGTTGATACTCGTAATAATCGGCGCCGGGCGGGGTGATTAGTACAATTTCGTCGGGCTTTAGACGTGAATCGAGTAGGGGGCAGAGATTGGGGCTGGGCTGATCTGAAATGATTAAAAAGTGTACGCGTTGAGAGTCCATTGGGCGGCATAATCCTGCTTAGTATTTCAAGCCAGTGTAATTTGCCGAGGACGTGCTGTACAGAAAAAAGCGGCGGGACATGCCCGCCGAAATATTACAGCCTTGCGAGGAGAACTAAGGTGAGGGTAAGCATTCAGTGATTTTGCCGCTGCCTGCGTAGTCGAGAAGGTGCTGTTTGACCTCATCAACAGGCATTGCGGTGTAGTCGTAAGGTGGGGTGTAACTTACCGTTGATTCCAGATCGGTGCCGGGCCCGGCGATAATATCGCCACCTGACGGGTTGCTCCAGCTGATGTCAGTGTAGAGGTTGTCTGCCACATCCCAGTAACCAATCTCTTCCGAGTAGAAGCTGACGATGGGGTTTTTTACATCTTCAAAAACGGTACCCTCTATTCGAATATTGGCGCCCATGCGCGAGTTGATAGCGGTAGAGGTAACGCCTTGGTAGAGGTTATTTAATATATGGCCTTCGCCAAAGCGAAACAGGGGCATACGCGAACTGGCGTTTTCCCAGTGGTTGGCATAGAAGGTGACGCGGCGGTGGCTAGAGTCGGTATCGCTGCTGCCCCACAGTGAGGTTTTCCAGCTGTCGTGCAAATAGTTGTAAGACAGTGTGATGTTGTCGACATCACGTTTGCCGCTGATTAATTCATCGTAAAAGTCCTTGTCGCTATCAAGGTCGTTGTAAATTTCGTTGTGGTCGATCCATATATTGTTGGCCGGGCCTTCCAGGCTAATGCCATCTTTCGCACCAATAGTGACATAGCGAATGGTTAGGTTGCGAATAATAATATTTGACGCGCGGCGAACATACAGGCCAATGCCGTCAAGTAGGGCGTTGTCGCCAACACCGATAATGGAAACGTCGTCGACGTCCTTGATGTCAAAATTATCGCCCGGGGAGTTCTCCGGCGTGATAGTGCCGTCAACAAAAATAGTGAGCGGGTTGCTGCCTTTTTGGCTAATCGCCTGGGCCAATTCTTCACCGGTTGTGACAGTGACGATGTCGCCACCGGCGCCACCGGTGGTACCGTCGCCAAGGCTGGCAAAACCCACCACCGTATTCATCATATCGCAGTGACTCATTTGCGAGCTGCTGGAGCTCGATTCACTGGATGAGGACTCCGAAGAGCTGGACGAGCTCGATGAGCTACTTTCGCTACTGCTTGAATTGTTGCTGCCGTTGCTGGAGCCGGTAGGGCCACCACCGCCACCGCAGGCACTGAGAAGAGCACTGATTACCAGTGCGCTGGAAAGAGATACTGCTTTCATAACGTCTACTCTCTTGCTAACGCTGACTAATCAGCGATAAAGAGCGCGGCTGCTGCACAGCCGCGCCTAAGTCTTAAGGGGCAATTTCTTCAACAAGTATGTTGTCGAATTCGATGGTGATATTGTTTTCACCAGGCGCCGCATAAAGACCTACGTACCAGCTGTCGCTTTCCGGTGTGGCTTTGAAGTCAGAAGTGCTGTTGGCTTGCTCGAAATCAACACCGTTTTTCGAGTAGTAGCGCTTCAGACGTTTGCCGTCGCCATCGTCGTAGATTTCGATACGCACATAATCGCCCACTTCTAGCTCACTAATGTTCGAGCGCGAGCGGCTACCACTTGGTTTCATTTGTGCGCGTGAACCAATCAGCTCCGCTGGGTCGCCATCGACATAGAAGCCCGCATCAGCCCAACCTGCCAGATCAGCATAGTCGGCGACAGGGTCCATGTTTTCCATGATCATAATGCCGAAACGATAGGCGTTACCGGCACCGACATCAGCTCCGGTGATGTTGGAGATCTGTGCGGTGAACATAAAGTCACTCATCTCAACCATTTTGCCTGCGAAGTAAAGGTTGTGATTGGACGATGACATATTGCCGCCCGTCGCGCTTAACGTTACCGCGGTATCGGTGTTTTCGGTTACCTCACCTGCAGGCGCGATATCGGAGCTGCCAGCAAGATTCAGCGTGTAAGGAGTCCAGCCTTCGCCGTCAGCATCGAGATACTCGATGGTAAACTCGGAGAATGACAGGTTGCCTACACGGCTGTCCGCTCGAACTTGCAGGAATGACGTTGTGGTTCCAAGATCAGGCTCCAACACCAGCTCATAGGGCAGGGATGTTACGTCGTCTGGAGTAATTTCAGAGAACTTAGAGTCGCCACCGTGAATAGAGTTGCCAGAGCTTGTGGTGTTGTTGTCAATGTACACCTGGAACTTACCGGGGTCGGCTGGATCCGCGCTGGTGAAATCTTCAATCATCATCTTAATGCGGTACGGACGCGACAGGTCCATGTTGCCCGATGGTGTTACGCCATCGGCCGTAGCCACACCGGTATCCCCGATGGTGAAGCGAGCGTTGTTCAGACTTAGCTGATTGTTTTCAATGGTGATACGACTGCTGCCGCTGGTGACCTTGTAGAAAGGATCTTCACGGTTGCTTGAAATCGACAGGAAGTCGGCTTCGTCATTTTCACCGAAGAAGGTTTCGGCATCTGCCGAGAAATCCAATGTCAGTGGCAGGCCAGTAAAGGGCGTACCTTCGTTGGGTTCTACAGGGGCATTGTTGTCGTCGCCGCCGGTGATTGGGTTAACCAGTTTATAGATGGAGTCTTTGGTTGAACAATCGGGCTGCGAGTCACCGTTCGATTCGCTTTGGTATTCAATGACCAGGTCGTCAAACACTGCCCAGCCACCGCTGGAAACGCGGAATGAGAAGAAAGAGTTCTCGGTGCCCACGAGATCAGGTTTAGAGCCAACTAATTCACCGCCTGCCTGCAAGGTGGTATCGCCCGGAATATTGATCTCAACACGCTGACCCGGTACCAGATTGTTTACCGGCTGGTTGAAGATACGTGAGCCGACGTTACCGCCGCCGTGAATAGAGCTCGCTTCGCTGGTGGTGTTGTTATCAACGTAAATTTGGAAGTCACTTGAGCTAGCGGTGTCTGGCACAGCTACAACACAGAACGAAATTCTGTAGTCCTGGGTTAAGTCCAGCTCGCCCCAACTTAAGCCCTCATCAATGCCATCGCCCGGCGTGGAATCTTTCCGTGGGTCGGCGACGTCACCTGCCAGTGGTGAAACGGTTTGGCCAATGGTAAAGCGCGAATCGCCCAAACGCATTTTTTGATCGTTATCAGCGGTAATCCAGTTACCGCCATCCATGTCGACAGTACCATCTTCCATAAAAACACCGGCCATGGAGTAGTAAAAACCATTTTCACCGTCCTCAGCGTCGCTGGCGAGAGCGCGATAGCCCGAGGTAAAAAAGGTTTGCGTATCCGCCGCACTGAAATCTTCCAGAATGGGCAGGGCAGTGTTGGTGATCGTGGGTAGATCGCTGCCACCGTCACCGCCGTCGCCACCACCGGTGCCGGGATCTGGGTTTTCGATATTAATGATAATATCTGGCGCGCTGGAGTCTGGTTCGCTTCCACAGCCGGCCAGAATTGAGCTGGAGATGATCAGAGAGCTCAGAAGTCCTAGCTTGTTCATAACAATTACCTTTTCATTATTGTGAGTCTTGACCGGCGCCAGGCGCCGGTTGCTGATGAGTTACATGAATTTAACGTTGATGCCCACTTGATAAGAGGTGCCGTAGTCTTCCGATTCGAACAGCATGTTGCCGCGCGAGTATTGGTTGCCACGGAAGTACTTAAAGCTTTTGTCCTCGGTCAGGTTGATCGCGTCAAAGTACAGCTTAATGTCGTCGGTGACTTGATACGTGGCCTTGAAGTCGAGACCGAAAGTGTCGTCGTCGTATACATCAGCCCAGTCCGCACAGTTCTCGGGGTAGGCGGCACCCGTGTCAGCGGCAATGTCAGCCTTTGAGCACGAACCGATACGCTCGAGTACTTTGCTGCGATAGTTGCTGATTAAACGCAGTGAGAAGTCGTCATTCTCCCAACCAACCGTAAGGTTAACCGTGGTGTCAGCTTGATTCGGCAGTTGAATCTCTTCGGCACGGATGGTGTCACCGACATTGGCTTCACTGTCGATCAATGTCATGTTGCTTTGTACAAATAACCCGAGAGGGAAATATTGCGAGTACGACAACTCAATACCGTAAACTTTGGCGTTTTCACCGTTGGTTGTCAGGTTGACGTCGTTGTAAACCTGATTGGGGGCGAAATAAAATTCGCTGATTTGATCCACCGGTATTGTTACCGGCATGTCTTCAAAGGAGCTTTGAACGCCGGAAACATCGACGATAAAGTCGGCAATATCTTTATAGAAAAAGGCCGCCTGCACGTATAAATCTTCGCTGGCGTACCAGGAGATCGATGTATCAAAGTTTGTCGATGTCATGGCGGTGAGGGTAGGGTTACCCAAGTTGATGACATTGTCGGGGCTGACGTAGAAATTCTGACTGCTTGCGGACAAGTCATCCAGAGATTGCGCACCGATATCGGTGGGGCTGTCACTACACTCACCGTAGTTGGGACTGTCGACGATGTCGTTACACACCTCAACCCGACCATCGAATGATGCATAAGCTCGGGCCTGATTAAACGAAGGGCGTGTAAAGCTGGTCCACAAAGAGGCGCGAACCAATATGTCCTCTCGGGGCTCGTAGCGGTAGTGCAAGCTTGGGAAGAAATCGTCGTACTTACTCGAAGCACCTTCCATAGGGACGGCAATATCTAGTACGGTAGCTTCGTTGGCAACTTCGAAGCGATCGTTGCGAATCGACAGATTCCCCGTAGATGAAAACTCGGTTTGCGCCCAACGTACACCGGCAATCAAGCTGGAGTTGTCCGAAATTTGGAACTCGCCCATAAAGTAGGCGGCGGCCGTATCTTCAGACAAGGTGTAATCGTCTTTCACACTGTCCTGGCCGGTGCGCAGCGGATCGGTATACTTAGCGATAGGCGTGGTAACGTCCAGCAGGTATTCGGCGGCATCCAGAGTAATAAAATCGTGCTGAATGTCCGGGTGGGCCGGGGTGAAAGTTGCAAAATCACCGAGCCGACCGCCGGCAAACTGCAAGCACTCTTCGTCACCTTCACAGCCATTGGTGAAATCACCGGGTACAACGCTCCAGCGGTCTTTGTTGCGGTCACGCTGGCGCTCTTTGGCGGTAACACCAAACTTGATGTAATTGAGAAAATCGCTGTCTGCGAACTCTTTTTTCAAGTCGAGCTTAACTTGGTTGAGTTCATCTTCCCGGAAGCTGTCTTCGATAAAGATGTTGTCGTACAGTAAGTTTTCCTGCAGGCGCTGTCCGTCCTGATAGCCATTAAGGCCACCATAACCGCCGGATTGCGGCAAGCTTGAGGAGCCGGTTAACGCTTCTAGCACATCGGGTGCAACCACTTGGCCCTGAATATAGCCAGGCCCGGCAACGCCCAACATGGGTAAGTCGCGGGCGCGGAACTGCACGCGGCGACCGTCGGGCTTAGTCCACTCACCCAACGAGTAGGCATAAGAGTAGTCCACCGTCCAGCCATCGCCAAAGTTGTTTTCACCGCCAAACGACATCGCCGTTGTTTCAGACGTGCCGTCTTGAATAAAGAATTGTTGCTGCAAGTCGGTATCGACTAAACCAAATAATCCACTTGCAGAATCGGTATGGACAATGTCTCCGGAGCCCGCCTGGCCAAAACGGTAATATTCACGCAAGGCGGTGTCGAGATCGTCGTACTTTGTGTAACTGAACTTTGCGTAGTATTCGCTGTTTTCGTTTGGGCGGAAGCCTAAGTCCAGCGAGCCGGAGGAGCGGGTGCGTTCGGCGTCTTCCTGGCGCGCTTCATAGCGAAATGGAATTAACAAGGTATCACCCTGATAATCTTCCGGCAGAGTAGAGACGTCCGGCGTTACATAACGAGGTAGAGAGTCAGAGTGGTGCTGTACCTGGTAAACCACCGATGAGCGGTCTTCGTGCGAGAGCGAGTAACCCACACCGATGGTGTCATCGGCAAACAGGTGTGAGCCGCTCAATGAGACTTTAGGGTTAATCTCTTCTTTGTAGGATTGATAGTTACCTTGTACCTTGAGGCTTACGGTGTCCTTTTTGCGGTCAAACGCTGAAATCGTGTTTACGTTGACGGTACCACCAATGGAGTTCAGGTCCATATCGGGTGTTAGTGCCTTGATCACCTCAATTGAGCTCAAAATATCGGATGGCAGTGAGTCGAGCGCTACGGCGCGACTGTCGGCGCCCGCCGAAGCTAGTTCGTTGCCGTTCATGCTGACAGACACAAAGCCTGGCCCCAAACCGCGGACGGTGACAAACTTACCTTCACCTTCAGACTTCTGCAGTGTTATACCCGGCAAACGTTGCAGGGACTCAGCGACGTTCTGATCGGCGAAGTCACCGACGTCATCGGTCGCAATGATGGAGCTGAAAGCGTCTTTGTTGCGCTCGCGTTCACGTGCGTTGAGTTCGGCCTGACGTACACCTTTAACAATCACTTCTTCAAGGTTTTCGGTCTGGCCAGAGTCGGCTGACGGGGGAGCATCCTGAGCATAAAGGTGGCCCGATGAGGCCATCGCGATCATCAAAGGAAGCAGGCGGTACTTCGACATGATTTGTCTCCGTTTTATCTATTATTAGTCGTTCAACGGTTTGGTAATACCAATTTAATGTGATGGTTGCACAAAAATCACTAAAATTCAAGAACTGGTTTTACCAAGAGGTGGTTTGGTCATACCTAAGTGAATCGAGTATCAGCGCGACCAAAAGAAGCGCGGGTGCAAATAATAAATGTATAAAAATTAATGTTTTAGAAGATATTGTGCATGTTGAGCCTAGGTCTTCTTGGCTCGCCAGAAGAGGAACCTTCATTCCCCGTATTGTTCTGGCGAGTAAGATTTTTTGGTAAGACGATAGCGGTTAAGCCAAAGTCACAGATTTATCCAGATAGACGTCCTGGATTGCCTGAAGAAGCTCAACACCTTCGGCGAAGGGTTTTTGAAACGCCTTGCGCCCACTGATTAATCCCATGCCGCCGGCGCGTTTGTTAATGACCGCCGTTTTTATGGCTTGCTCAAGGTCGTTTTCACCCGACGCACCACCGGAGTTTATTAAGCCAATGCGCCCCATGTAGCAATTAGCCACCTGATAGCGGGTTAGGTCTATGGGGTGTTCAGTGGTCAGCTTTTGGTAGACATCGGCATGGGTTTTACCGACGTTGACGGCATTGAAACCGCCATTGGTCTCGGCCATTTTCTGTTTGATGATGTCTGCCTCGATGGTGACGCCAAGGTAGTTGGCCTGGCCTGACAGGTCCGCGGAGACGTGATGGTCATCATTGTCCGTTTTGAAGGCAGAGTTGCGCAGGTAGCACCACAAAATAGTGACCATGCCCAGACGGTGCGCCTCGGCAAACGCTTCGGAGACCTCTTCCAGTTGCCGCCTAGAGGTGTCTGAGCCAAAGTATATTGTGGCGCCAATGCCGACCGCCCCCATATCGTAGGCCTGGCGGACGCTGGCAAACAGACGTTGGTCATACTGGTTGGGGTACACCAGTGCATCGTTGTGATTAATTTTTACGATAAACGGAATTTTGTGAGCGTAACGTCGCGCCACCGAGCCGAGTACGCCCAAAGTGGAGGCGACGCCATTACAGCCGCCCTCTATGGCCAGACGCACAATGTGTTCCGGGTCGAAGTACATGGGGTTGGGCGCAAAGCTTGCACCTGCCGAGTGTTCAATACCTTGGTCCACCGGTAAAATTGATACGTAGCCGGTGCCTCCAAGGCGACCGGCGTCGAGCAGCTGCTGAAAGCTGCGCATGACCGGAATGCTGCGGTCGGTGGCTGCAAAGCTGTCGCGAATGTAGTCGGGGCCAGGCAGGGTTAACGTTTCTGTCGGTATGCCTTGGCACTTATGGGTGAGCAAGCTTTCCGCCTGCTCACCCAATAACGCTTGTATGTCTATCATGAGTTGTTCCTTGTTAACAGGTGTTGTCTCTACCTGTGGCTCTCTGGCCGCATCTTCGCGCACTTATATTTGTCGCGTAAGCTGCTAATATTTATGCCGTTTCGGGCGTCGGCTTTTGTGTCGTCTTGCCGAAGTACTCGGGAAGCTTGCGCTCGAGTAGCCGGTTGCGACACTTTTGGTAATCGGGCAAACCGTTGCGATAGGGGGGGTAGGCCTCGCCCTCAATTAAAGGGGCAAAATAGTCGCGGCCGGCCTGGGTCAGGCTAAAGCCGTCTTTGCTCATGTAGTGGCGCGGCATATGCTTTTCGCCGCCGGCTACTTTGGAGATATGGATGGGTTCGATATGCCATTGGTAGGGCACAGATTGCTCGCGTACGATGCCGGGCATAACCGCTTGCAAGCCCTGAGCGGCATAATCCACCGCAGCTTTACCCACCGCGTAGGCCTGATCAACATCGGTTTTGGAGGCAATGTGCCGCGCTGCGCGCTGTAAATAGTCGCAAACGCTCCAGTGGCACTTGTAGTTCAAAGATTGCTTGATGTAGTCGACCAATCGCGGCGCCACGCCGCCAAGTTGCGCGTGGCCAAACGCGTCAGTGGTTTCCATTTGTGAGACAAAGTTGCCACTGTCATCTCGAATGCCCTCGGCGGCTACGACAATGCAGAAGCCTTTTTTGGCTACGGTTTGTTGTACGCGGCGGACAAAAGCGTCGCGGTCAAATGTAATCTCAGGCACCAGAATAACGTCGGGCCCCAGTTCGCGGTTGTCGCAGGCAAGGCCTGCGGCTGCGGCAATCCAGCCGGTGTGGCGGCCCATTACCTCCATCACAAATACTTTGGTGGATGTTTTATGCATAGAGGCGACATCGAGAGAGGCCTCTAGGGCGGATACCGCCACGTATTTAGCAACAGAGCCAAAGCCCGGGCAGCAGTCGGTTTCCGGCAGGTCATTGTCGATAGTTTTGGGAACACCGATACAGGTTAAGTCGTAGCCTACATAGTGGGCGGCGTCGGCGAGCTTGCGGGTGGTGTCCTGCGAGTCGCCGCCACCGTTATAGAAAAAGTAGCGTATGTCGTGGGCGCGAAAGACGTCTATCAAGCGTTGATACTCGTCGTGATTCACATTTGGGTTCTGTAACTTGTGCCGGCATGAACCGAATGCGCCGCCCGGGGTGTGTACGAGGCCGGCCAGTGTCTCTTCAGACTCTTCACTGATATCAACGAGGTTTTCGTAAAGTGCTCCCAAGATGCCGTCTCTGCCCGCAAATACCTTATCGATCAGTTCGGGATAGGCTTTGGCGCCCTCAATGATTCCAGCGGCCGTCGCGTTGATAACCGCGCTAACGCCACCAGACTGACCGTAGAATGCATTCGCCATTTTGTTAACTCCTCTGTCAATGAAGCCAACATTCTAACCACTAATTGGCCTTACCAGCAAATGTTAATTGGTCTGCACTATGTCTCGTTTGTATGACAAGTATTGGTCAGGCATTTGTGACACCGCTGTCATAGCCTCGCTGGCTAGGGGTGTAAGGTAGTTCGTATGATATTTGATTGGCTGGGTTGGTCAGGCCGGTATTGGGGGTTAGAAGCTTCTGGCGATGATAATTCCACCCCACAGTAAATTCCGATTCGCTGTGCCGGATTTAACTTCTGAGCTGTGGCCCCGAACGACATAACTTAAACGGTACCCGTTCCTCAGCGCTAAGGTATAGCCGATCCATGCCTCGGCTACCCAATGATTTAGCTCGTCGTGGCCGTAAGTTAAAGCGCTGTGGCGAAACTGCCCTTGCAAAAATGCATTGTAGCCACGTGCTTTTAGGGCAACACCCCCCCAAAAATAGTGCTCGCTCATAAGGCTTCTGTCGTCGTTGACGACCGACTTTTCGCCATAGCTGGTTAGCTCTGGGTCAAATGACCACCAATTTGAGTGGATCTTACCGGCGCGAAAGCCTAGTGCGTAACTGGCCTCGGTTAAATAACCGACCGAGCCTTGTACGGTTTGCTTAATTTCTACACTGTCGCTTAAGTGCAGCAATTTTTGGTGAGCAAGTGTGTAGCGGGCGGTCACTTCTCCGCCATCAGAAATTTGATTGTGCCAGCCATTAGCCTCGCTGCTGTCGGTCCAGTCGTGAATTGTATTTTGTGCCTCTCCCACCAGGTCGAGACCTAGTACGCCCAGGCTTAGGCTGGTTTGCCAGCTGCTGTTGTGCTCAGGATTGACCCACTCGCTGTAGCTCGCGGCGTAGACCAGACTGGCATACGGGCGATCGTCTGGTACCGGTACGAAGGAGGTAATGTTGTCGGGTGTAAAGCCGTATACGCCTAGTTCCAGACTGTATTTATCGGCAGGCTCGTGGCTAAAGGACAAACCGAGGACGCGGTTCAGTGGTTGTTCGACTCTGCTCGGATTAAGCCAGCCACT
The DNA here is from genome assembly GCF_030518155.1 of Gilvimarinus gilvus. Taxonomy (GTDB): domain Bacteria; phylum Pseudomonadota; class Gammaproteobacteria; order Pseudomonadales; family Cellvibrionaceae; genus Gilvimarinus; species Gilvimarinus gilvus. The sequence continues at coordinate 37,059 of NZ_JAULRU010000570.1, forward strand.
GCGGGCGGCCCCGCCACTGACGGTTATGTTCAGGCCGTAGGTGTAGTCTCGGTCACCGGCGCCGACGGCCAGAATGTCGTTTTCGAAGGCAAGGGCGACGCTCGAGCGTGAATCTGGTGGGCGTTTTTCCTCGGTGCCCGCCAGAAGTTGGGCGTTACCTCCAGCGGCCAGGCCCGTTATCGGGGTTGTCAAAATGGCGGCCGCTGTGAGAGTGATGATCAGTCTTGCTATTGTGTCCATGTGTGGTATTCTCAATCAAACCGGTCGGTATGTGCAAAGTTAAAAACAAGTACGCCTATCCAGCCCGCAGGCTGAAATTAGGAGATTTTGGTTGGGTTTATCGGGTGCTTACGGCGAATATAGCCGTGTCGTATCAATGGATTTAGCTTTTCTAAGCATGTGCGTCAAATATAAGACCGATCGGTATGTTGGGTCAAGGGTTGCATTAAACGACCATGAGAATCCTTTGTTCTAAGACGGGTGTGCATGGTTATAAGCACAGACGCTAACTGAGTGGAGGGTGGGAGCTCAGGTTGGGCCCATACAAGGCCGGAATTTAATTGAGTTGAGTGAGAGGGGTGGCGAATCGCTCGCATGCGTATTGATAGAGCGTCAGATCCTGCTGGTTGCGGTCGATGAGTCTCTGATACAGGTCCGGCCCAAGTTCCCCGGCAATGGACGCTAGTTGCTCATCCACTGAGGTTGCATTTCGCTGAGTAGCGTTTTGCCAATGATGCCGCAGTTGAATATCGGGAAATTCACCCACCAGATAAAAGTTGAGCCGGACGAGAGACTCGTGAAACCGCTCAACAAGGCCAAAAAACGCCAGCGAGTCGATAAAGTTGATCGCTCGCCGGGCGTATTCGTGTTCCGTTGCCGGAGCCACTTGTTCGGGCCCGCTGGGTGATCGGTTAGCCAGCCGACAAGCTTGAAAGTTGGTGATAACGCCGCCGTTTAGATCCTTGGTGCGTTCGTCTATATAGGCTTGAAAACCGGCAGCTGTGGTGGACAGGCTGTTCTGTACCCCGCACTCAAACAGGTAGGCGGATTTGGCCCGAAGTACCGGGTGACGCAACATCACAATTGGGTACACGCGAAAATCGCCGCTGGGTAAAGGTGGGGCGGCATCGTGTGAGGAGATAGCGCAGAGCTCTGGCTGTTGGTGCAGACGAGCAACGATGTCGTCGGCACTGATGGTATGCCCAACGGGACTGTCGAAATTGCACCAGCGATCGCCAAAGGACTGCTGCAGGCACGTATCAATAGATGTGCCTGCATTCTTAAACAAATGGTAGTGCAGTATGACGGGTCGCATTATAAATCCTGTGCAGCGGGGGCCGTATTTTGCCATTTATTTGTAGCCACTGCACCCATGTCTAAGCGAGCTCTGGGGCAAAGGTGTTTTCAAACACAAGCTCCTTCAGCGGAAGTTGCCCGGGTTTGGCGTGCGCCGCTGCAAGTGCTTTACCGATAGCGATGAAGGGCCCTACCACATGATCCGCTGGCAACTGCACAAGTTCTGCGACTTTGTCGTGATCAAAACCCATCATTGCACAGGAGTCGTAATCCAGCTCTTTGGCGGCAAGCATCAGGGTCTGCGCGGCAATGCCCAATGAGCGATGTGCCTCGTCGCGCTCAAGCCATGGTTTGCTATCGAAGTAGGGCGCAATCATCCCGACCAGCGCGGGGCGAACCTGTGCAGGTACATTCGCATAATAGCGTTCGGGTTGTTTTTGCCACGCTTTGGTATCGGCGGTGAGGAGTATCAAGAGTGAGGCGTCGGTGAACTGAGATTGATTGTAGCCAAAATTTTCCCGCAGCTGCTTGCGTACTTGCGTGTCACGAATAATCACAAAGCGCCAATGTTGAATGTTATAGCAGGTGGGTGACTGAATGGCCGCCTCTAATAGAGTTCTTTCCTCGCCGACGGCCAGTTTTACCTTGGGGTCAAAGTGGCGAACGGAGCGGCGCTGATAGATAGCGTCGAGTGTGTTCATGGTATCTCCTTTAATCAACTGCAATGTAGTTAATGTGAAACTGATCGGTAAACCCGAACGACTGATAAAGGGGTTGCCCCATTTTTGATGCCTGCAAAACTACAGTTTCAATATCGTTGTCGTAGGCTTGAGCAATAATGTGTTGCATGAGTGACTGAGCCAGGCCTTGGCGACGAAATTGTTCTGGTACGCCAACCTGGTGTACGCCTAGCGTATTGCCGGTTCGAAAGGTAATGGCGGTGGCTTTCGCGACACCTTGGTCTGTGAGGAGGTACACCCTGGCGTCGTCATTGCGCATTAACTTTTGAATGGAGACTGCGTCAATTGTATAGGCGAAAGCCGATGAACAAATTTCAATCCAGGTGGCTAGCATTTGCGGCGATTCTATTACCTGTAAGTGTCTGCTATAAATCGCAGGTTCTGAGGGCGCTCGGTCCTTAAGATCGAGATTCATTGCCACTTGCTCGAGGCGAACCTCGATCGCCCCCTTGTTGCTAAGCTCGTCATTGAACTGGCTGCCGGCTACGGGAAATATCAGTGACCGTGGTTCTCTGGCCAAAATCGATACTGCCTCGGACAGGCTGTAATCAGGTTCATGGCTCCATAGCCTGTTTGGCCAGTCTGTCGACATTTTAAATGGGTGTGTCAGCTCAGTAGTGCCCATCGCTTGCCAGTACAGGCGCAGGTTCGTGAAGTTTGTTCCGTTAAATTCGTACATGTTATCGCTCATAGTGAATCAGCATCAGTCCCGCAATAAGGCAAATTAAGCCACCTATGCGCTGTAAATTAATGGGGTTTGACGGCACGTCCGCCCAGCCAAAATGCCCGCATACAACTGCGGCGACCAGCTGCCCGCTCAAGGCAAAAGACACCATGGCTCCCAGGCCCATTTTAGGAATGAGAAAATAGAAACTGGCAATTGCCAGAGCGCTCAGCAACCCACCGATATACCAAAGGTGAAAGGGCACAGCCTTTATTTGGTCCAGGCTAGGTCCTTCGCGCAAAGTGATCAACAGTGCGAACGTACTAAAGCAAGCCGCCGCGGTAAAGGCACAAATACTCGCCAGAATAGGGCTGCCCAGCAGGGTGCCCAACTTGGCATTGAGTGCCATTTGTACCGCTATGGCCGCGCCCGAAACAAATGCAAGTAAAGATAACCAGTTCATAAGCCGCAGTGTATCGACGCCTTACGGTTGATTCATTTACATAGGTTGATCAGACGCTAAATTTTTTCGTATGCGGCTCAGTTGGGTAGGGGTAATGCCGAGGTGGGAGGCAATGTGATACTGCGGTAAACGCTGACTGAGATCGGCGTGCTTCTGACAAAAACTAAGGTAGCGCTCGGTCGCATCGGCTTGCACCAAGGCGATTTCTCTTGCGTCTTTGTGCAACAGCCAGTTTTTTTCCAGGTAAGAAATTTGGTACTGCATAAGATCAACTTCGGTTTTTAATACTTGCCGAAAGCCCCGGTGGTCAATTTCAACCAGCGTGCAATCCTCTACTGCGGTAACACTGTAGCGCGACGGTTGATTTGTCAGCAGAGCCGTCATACAGCCAACAAAGCTTCCCTCGGCGAAGAAGTTCTTATTATATTCAGTACCCTTTTCGTCGGTAATAAGCAGCCGCAACAACCCTTCATGTACGAAACAAAAAGACGCAGGATAGTCCCCGGTCAAGTACAGGCTTGCGTTTTTGCTAAGTTCAATTTCCTTGCGAAATGGAGCCAGCAGAGACCAGGATTTGTCACTGATCGCGTGATACTGGCTCATGGCTTGGCGCATATGCTCGGTCGCGCTGATTCTATCTGGCATTGGTTAGCTCGGCTTACAGTTAGCTCTCGTGCATTTTAGCAGAAGTGTCCGCCGCCCTTGATCGGACACATTGGGCGGACACTTGTGTGCTCGGCAGGTTTCTATAGTTATAAATATATCCTTATAAAACAGCGGCATACAAGTTACGTTTGAGTTGGCACGGTCATTGATATGTCATTGATATAACTCCGCAAGTAGACAGTTCACGGATTCATGTATGACACATTTTATGGGTGGTAAAGCCGAATGACCACGGTTGCTTTTAACAAAATTAAGGATACCTCTTCACAGGATGTGACCATTAAATCACCTAGACGGGCGTGGCATATTCAGGCCGCCATAGCAGGGGTGGTCATTCTTATCGCTGCTTTGACCTACGCAATAGCAGGTTTTAGTAAGGTGTTGGTCGCCGATGAGATTATTTCCGGGCAGGATTTGCGTTTTGCCGTTGTTGAGCGTGGCGATTTGGTTCGCGAAGTAGCAGCGCAAGCTCGGGTGGTGGTTGCCAACAGCCCAACGCTGTTTAGCACCGCCCAGGGTAAGGTAGAGTTGCTGGTTAAGGCCGGAGATGATGTGCAAAAAGGCCAAATACTGGCACGGGTTAGTAGTCCTGAACTCGGTGAGCGGTTGGCGCGCGAGGGATCGGAGCTGACGCGCTTAAAGATTGCGCTTGAACAACAGAAGGTGACCGCTCGTCAAATATCTGTTGAGCGACAGCAATTGCTCGCGTTGGCACAGGTCGCACTTGCAGCGGCTGATCGTGAACAGCGTCGGTCAGAGCAATCCTTTGGTCTTAACTTGATCAGTGCCTTTGATTACGAAGAGGTGCAAGACAATCTGGCGCGCGCGAAACTTGAGTTTCGACAAGCCGAGCAAAACCTGGGATTGTCAAAAGACACACAAGCATTTGTCGGTCAGTCTTTGCAGCTACAGGTGCAAAGTCAACAGCTAATCATTGACGCGTTGCAACGCCAGCTTGACGAACTAACGATAACATCACCGGTTGACGGTATGGTCGGAAATGTCGAGGTCAATCAAAGTCAGATGGTAGCGGCCAACCAGCCCTTGATTAGCGTTGTTGACTTGTCTTCGTTTGAAGTTGAAGCGCGAGTGGCCGAAGGTCTGGCTGCGGAAATCGGAGTCGGCATGGATGCAGCCGTCAGTGTAAGTGGCGAAATATTTGCCGCTGTAGTTACGGCAATTTCTCCGGAAGTGGTGCAGGGCGAGGTAACGGTTCGTATTGGTTTTAGCGGCAGCCGCCCGCCAGGGCTTAGGCAGAACCAGCGTTTGAGCGCAAAAATTTTACTGGAAAATATAACAGATGTACTCATGGTGCAGCGCGGCCCGTTCTTTGATAACTATGCCGGGTCAGTCTTTAAGGTGAACGGGGAAGACGCGATAAAGACGCCCGTTCAGCTCGGTGCCAAAAGTTTACGTGCAGTACAGGTGACATCCGGCTTGCAAGAGGGCGATAAGATTATTGTTTCTGCCCTTAGCAATCTGGGTGATATTAAAAAAATACTCGTTACAAATTAAGGAGAGTTACATGTTATCGATGCAGTCTATAGGCAAGGCGTACCGTACCGATATGGTTGAAACCCATGCATTGCGCGATTTTAGCCTTGAGGTTGAACCCGGTGAATTTGTCGCGGTTACCGGTCCATCGGGCTCTGGGAAAACGACATTCCTGAGTATTGCGGGACTACTGGAAAGCTTTGATGGTGGTCGCTACGTGCTCGATGGTGACGATGTCAGTGCCCTAAATGACACGGAGCGCTCGCGTCTTAGAAACGAAAAAATTGGTTTTATCTTTCAGGGCTTCAATCTGATATCCGATCTGAATCTATTTGATAACGTCGATGTTCCCCTGCGGTACCGGGGGCTCGGTAAGCAAGATCGGCGTGCGCGCATTGAGTACGCTCTGGAGCGGGTGGGATTGGCTTCGCGACAAAAACATATGCCATCGCAGCTTTCTGGCGGCCAGCAGCAGCGCGTAGCCATTGCGCGAGCGTTGGCTGGCAAACCCGCATTCTTGTTGGCCGACGAACCTACCGGTAATCTGGATTCACTGATGGCCCGTCAAGTTATGGATATGCTCAGTGAAATCAATGAGCAAGGTATGACTATTGTTATGGTCACTCATGATCCGGATCTTGCGCGCCGCGCATCACGCAATATTCAAATAGTCGACGGTCAGGTGACAGACTTCAGGTTGTACGAGCCTGCGAATCGTCACGAGCATGAAACGGCGCTGGAGGTGTAATCATGTGGCGCTACTATATTCATTTAGCCTGGATCAGTGTCAAAAAAACTCCGGTGCTTTCCATGTTAATGGTGTTGGCTATCGGTATGGGTATCGCGGCCTGTCTAACAACGCTAACTCTGTTTAATGTGGTTTCCAGTAACCCACTGGCGCACAAAAATGAAACGACCTTTGCGGTTCAGTTAGACACTTGGGCGTCCGATGAAGACTACTGGGGCGCTAATGGTGTTCCGGTACAGACAACGTTTCAAGATGCGAAGGCTATTTACGAAGCGGGAGTCGCGGAACAAGTGGCTTTGTCGTCAAGAGTGGGCTTGACCGTTGAAGATTCGAGCTATGCTAAAACGCCAGAGGTGAGTGACAGTAGATTAGTAACTCGTGATTTCTTTCGCCTGTTTGATATTCCCTTTATTTACGGAAGCGCCTGGAGTACCGAGGCAGATACTAACGCCGAGCGTCAAACGGTGATATCGGAATCTTTGAATAACAGGTTTTTCGATGGTGTTAATTCCGTCGGCCAATCGTTGTTGCTTGAAGGCGAGAGCTTTACGGTTGCCGGTGTAGTTTCCGACAGCTGGCTTATGACGCCCTCGGTCTACGACTTGAACATGGGGGCATTTAAATGGCCTTCGCATGTGTATATACCGTTTTTTAGTGTAGAGCAGCGTGCTTATTCAAACTGGGGCAATATGGAAGGGTGGAAAAGTGAAAGCAATAGATCACACCAGGACTTTCTGGCTTCTGAGGTGGTGTGGGTGCAGGCTTGGGTTGAGCTGGCAACGCCGGAGCAAAAATCAGAGTTTGAGCAATACCTTGTCAATTATATTCAAGAGCAAAAACAACGTGGCCGCTTTCAGCGTCCGCTTAAATACCTTCTCAATACCCCAGAGCAGTGGCTAGCCATTAATGACGTGGTAACAAGGGACAATTACGTGCTGGTGTATTTGTCGGTGGGATTTATGCTCGTGTGCTTGGTCAACGCCATTGTTTTACTGCTGGCAAAATTTCTGCGCAAATCTCCAGAGGCAGGGCTGCGCCGGGCCTTGGGGGCGACCCGGATGTCATTGTTTGTGCAGCATTTAGTCGAGGCTTCGGTTATCGGTGTTCTGGGGAGCATGCTCGGTTTGGTGCTAGCCTGGCTCGGACTTATGGGTGTGCGCGTACTTTACTCAAACTATGAGAATGTGGCTGTTATGGGCATTTATACATTCGTGGGAGCTGTAGTCTTCGCGGTGATGGCAACGGTAATAAGTGGCGCCTTACCAGCCTGGCAGGTGGCGCGTACGCAACCGGCTCGATATCTAAAAGCACAATAAGCGGGAGTGAGTTATGTTGGATGTAATGCCTATTTTAAAAAGTCTTTGGCGCAGTAAGATCGGACCGTTTCTCATTATTTGCCAAATGGCTTTAACGGTGGCTATTGTCAGTAATTCGGTGTTCTTCTTAAGTGGCAAGCTTGAAACCATCGCACGCCCAACTGGGTTAGCGGACACCGAGGTCGCTATGGCCAAGGTAAAACAACGCCCGGGTGCCACATTCAGTGAAAGTGTCCTGGCAGAGGATATTGCATCGCTGCAAAGCGTTGCCGGCGTAGCGCAGGCTGCGGCAATCGGTCAAGGCATACCCTTTTCTCAAAGTGGCGGTACCTCGGGCTTTTCAATATTACCCGATAGTGATCCGGACCGGGTCAATCGGCCGGCAGCGTTCTTACAGGTGGATCACCGTGTCATCGACACGCTGGGCGTAAGCTTGCGGCAAGGTCGAAATTTTCGTGCCGAAGAGATTAAATATTATGCGCCGAATCAAGAGCCGCAATCGGCCAATGCCATTATTACCGCGTCATTGGCGAGCGACATTTACGGTCAGCAGGACCCTATTAATCAAACGCTGTATTTGGCGGGGGTTTGGCCGTTGACGGTAATCGGAGTGGTGGAAGATTTCATCGGCTATTTCCCACACTCAGATTATTCCTACAGTAATGTGCTGGTCGGCGCTTTGGAGTTGTCTGCGTCGATGAATTATATTCTGCGCTCCGATAACCTCACGCCCGCTTCGGTATTGCCCGAGGTTCGCCGGGCATTGCAGGGGGCTGATCCGCGTCGCATTGTTCGCGACGACAAAACCATGGCGAGCATGAAAAGTCACGTCTATCAGGATGACTATGCCATGGTCATACTCCTATTGGTGGTCAATGCCGGGCTTATATTTGTCAATGTTCTTGGGGTTGTGGGGATCACCACTTATTGGGTTAATCAACGTCGACGTCAAATTGGCGTACGTCGCGCTCTGGGGGCTACCCGGTTTGCTATACAGCGCTACTTCTTGCTGGAGAATGTCGTGTTGGTTGTGCTGGCCTCAGTGCTAGGAGCAGCTGCGGCGGCCGCTGCGAGCTACTATTTCGTTGTGCAATACGCAATGGAGCTGCTGCCGGGGTGGTACATGTTGGCGGCGGCAACTATGATGTTGCTGGTCACCATCGCAGCGGCTTGGGTGCCTGCTCATGGTGCGACCCGGGTGCAACCTAGAGAAGCTGTTTCAGCTTAAAGGAACTTAAGTGCAACACGTTTTAATCATTGATGATAACCCCGATGTGGGCAAAGCACTGGGCGTTTTACTTAAGCTGCACGGTGTGCCGAGTACCAGTGTGCTGACACCACAGGCGGGGTTAGATGCTCTGCGCGGCAACGGAGATGTTGCGTTGGTGATTCAGGATATGAATTTTTCGGTAGATACCACCTCTGGCGACGAAGGCGCGGCTTTATTTCGTTCGCTGCGGGCGGAGCGGCCCAATATACCGATTATTTTGCTGACGGCATGGACACAGTTAGAGTCGGCGGTGTCTTTAATAAAAGCCGGTGCGGCTGACTATATGGCCAAACCCTGGGACGACCATAAATTAATGGCGAGTGTCAGTAATTTGCTAGAGCTGCAAGGCTTGCGTCAGCGCGATGCACTGCGTGAACAAGATCGTCTGGCCCGGCGTACTGAGCTAGCCAGTGCTGCGGATCTGTGTGGTTTAGTTTACCAAAGTGACCGAATGCATGAGTTGGCCAGTCTGGCTGTCAAAATTGCACCCACCGAGGTGCCAGTGCTTATTACCGGGGCCAATGGTGCCGGTAAAGAGAAGGTGGCAAACATCATTCAGCGCAACTCGCAGCGTCGCCATGAGCCGTTTGTCTGTGTCAATGTCGGCGCATTGCCCGCTGATTTAATGGAGGCGGAATTATTTGGCGCAGAGCCCGGCGCTTACACGGGCAGTCAAAAACTTCGCAAGGGGCGGTTTGAGTCTGCCGATGGCGGAACTCTGTTTCTCGATGAGCTGGGTAATTTATCCATGGAAGGGCAGGCCAAGTTGTTGCGTGTTTTGCAAACCGGTGAATTTGAACGCTTGGGCTCCAGTCAAACGCAGAAGGTGAATGTGCGTATCATTAGCGCCACCAATGCGGATCTAAAGCAGGCGGTGCGAGAAGGTCGGTTTAGGGAAGACCTGTTGTATCGGCTTAACGTTATTGAACTGCAGGTGCCGGAGTTATCTATACGCCGGGACGATATTCCTTTGCTGGCTCAACACTTTTTGGGCGAAGATGTTGAGCTTTCACCTGAAATATTGGGTTCGCTACAGGCCTACCACTGGCCGGGCAATATTCGTGAACTCGAAAATGCCTGTAAGCGTGCGGCTATACTGTCAGAGCCGGGCAAGTTGCAGTGGCAAGATTTTGCTCTTGATGTGGCTGTCGCTGCGGAGGGTGAGAGCGTACCCAGTATTGAGCCCAGTAAGGCAATGATTGAACAAGCTTTGACAATTAATCAGGGCGTTATTGCCAGAGCCGCCAGGCAGTTGGGGCTCTCCCGGCAAGCGTTATATCGCCGAATGGAGCAGTATGGGATCGAAAATTAAGCCAGAACTCGGGTCAACTTTTTCGTCACTCTACGCGCGTTTGTTGTTAACGGTGTTGTTAACAAGCGCATCCGCTCTCGTTGTGGGTGGCCTCGTTTGGTACTGGCTTGGATTTACAGCAGCAGCACTTGGCGCTGGCATAATAGCGGGTGCTCTTACCGCTAGTGTGTTTGCCAAGATCCTGAACTCAACAGTGAGCCAGGGGCTAGATGCGGTCGATCAGGGCATTATGAATTTACTGGATAGCGACTATAGCGCAACCCTGAGTGCGTCCGGAATTCGGGAGCTGCAAGGTAGCCAAGCTAGAATCAATCAATTGCTATCGGTGCTGCGTGAAGAGCGGCAAAGCATATACCAGCGCGAGCTATTGCTGGACACCATCATCGAAAACTCCGAACTCTGCGTGGTACTTGTCGATCAGCGCAATCGCATCGTTTACTCCAATCGTATTGCCAGGCGTTGGTTGCGCGGCGCAGGCGCAATGAATGGCTTAACCGTGCAGACTGTGTTGGCGGATTCTCCGGAGTTGCTGACGGCGGTATTGGCAAAGCAGTCGGGTATATTTCCGCTGGCCTGTGATAGCGATGCAATATGCCTCTTATCCTGCGGTCAGTTTGTGCTTAATGCTCAGCAGCACACCTTAATTATGTTGCGCGATATGACCGAAACACTCAGTCGTCAGGAAGCGCAAGCCTGGAAAAAAGTGATTCGGGTTGTGAGTCATGAACTCAATAACTCGCTGGCCCCTATATCGTCACTGGCGCACTCCGGTAAGCTTATGCTGGAGCAGGGCATCTATGAAGATCTGGATGATGTTTTTACCACTTTGGTCGCGCGCTCGCGCTACCTGGCCGATTTTGTCGGAAGCTATGCGGCGATTGCTAAATTGCCCGCGCCGCATAAAACCGACGTTAACTGGAGAGAATTCGTAGGCTCGGTGCTTAAAGGTTCACCCTATCAATGTACTCAAGAGCTGCCGGTGACTGCCGGCTATTTTGATGAGTCACAGATGTTTCAGGTGGTGCAAAATCTCCTGAAAAATGCGGCCGAATCGGGTGCACCGGCAAGCGCGATTGAGCTCTGTGTGTCGCAAAAGGGTACCACCAGTACCATTCTAATCCTTGATCAAGGGCCGGGTATGAATGAGTCCAAGCTCAAAAAAGCGCTCTTGCCCTTTTACTCCACCAAGCCCGGTGGCAGTGGCACTGGGTTGCCCCTGTGTCGTGAGATTGTCGAGTCTCACGGCGGTTCTCTAACCCTGGCGAATCGCGCGCAGGGTGGCTTGCAGGTAAAAATCGAACTGCCGTTGCCCCGCTAATATCCCACCTCGTGTCGGCGAATAGGAATGTGCTGTTGCTTTGTTCGCATGCAGGTGTTAATGTACTAGTACATGAGTACAGAAGAGCAACACCTCCAAGAGCTGGTTCAGTATCTGCTGCAGTTCGACAGCCCCGAAAGTATGCGCCGCGTGCTTGAAGGGTTGCTGACGCCAGCGGAGCTGCACGCCATTTCTCAGCGTTTGCAGATTACTCGCATGCTCAAAGCGGGCGTATCGCAGCGTGAAGTGGCCAAGCAGCTGGGCGTAGGTATCGCAACGGTAACGCGCGGTTCACGTGCTCTTCAGGCCGGTAAGCTGGACGATATGTAGCCGCTACCTAAATACTGCTGTTATAGGCCAAAATATGACCAAGCCCGACCCTATAAAAATCCCTCGCAAACCGAGGTACGTCACACTGACCACAGACTGTGATTTTTTCGAAGTCTTTAAAAAGATCGAAAAGCGCTTCGATAATTGCTTTTTTCTTGAATCTTTAGGGGAAGAGAGCCATATATCGCGCTACTCGTTGATTGGCTTTGACCCCGAGAAAATCCTCTCGGCGCGCGATAAGGCTTTGACCATTACCGAGCGTGATGGCCGTGCCGAACGCTACCCCAGTGACAACCCTTATTACCTATTGCGCGAGATTGTGCCTCAGGACATTATTTCGCGTGGTTACGCAGGTGGTTTGACCGGCTATATTGGCTACGATTGCATGAATTATTTTGAGCCCACGATGAATATTCAGTCGAGTGAATATTTCGATGCCTTTAAGTTCGGGTTATACAAAGATGGCTTGATACTCGACAAAATGACCAACGAAGTTTTTTACTTTTATTACGATGAAAACCGTCAGCCTCTGGTTGAGTCTCTGCTGAGCGAAACCTATGCCGGGGATGGCGACTTGGTTATTACGCCTTTAGGCGACACCATGGACCGGGCAGGGCATGCCGCGGCGGTCGAAAAAGTTAAACAAGATATCGTTGAAGGAAAAATATTTCAGTGTGAGGTCGGCTTTAAAACTTTATTTAAAGTCGAGGGCGACACCATTCGCGCCTACGAATCCCTGCGTGAAATCAACCCGTCGCCGCAAATGTATTACATTAAATTTGGCGAAGAAAAGGTGATTGGCGCAAGCCCAGAGCTGCTGTTTCGTTTGCGTCAGGGGGAAATGGAAACATACCCGCTGGCAGGTACCACTAAACGTGGTGCGACCGAAAGTGAAGACAAAACCCTGGCACGCAATCTGTTGAATGACCCGAAAGAAATTGCCGAGCACAATATGATTGTGGATCTGCACCGCAATGATATTGGTAGGGTTGCTCAGTTTGGCACGGTTAAAGTTCGCAGCCTTATGGATATTAAGCGCTTTAGCCATGTGCAACATATATCCAGCGAAATCGTGGGTATTATGGCGGACTCGGAAGATATGTTTTCGTCGCTGGCCAGCAACTTCCCCGCCGGTACACTTACCGGCGCACCCAAAATCGAAGCCATGAAGATTATTGACGACCTCGAGCCCGATGGTCGCGGCCCATACGGTGGCGCAGTAGGGCACTTTTCGTTTAATGGCGATTGTACCTTCGCGATACCAATCCGCACGCTTTTTGTTAATGGCGAGAACGGCTATGTGCAAACATGCGGAGGTAATGTGTACGATTCCAATGCCGATGACGAGTATCAGGAAATTCAGCGCAAATTTGCCGGTACCAAAAAAGTGTTGGACAGTTTTAAGCCAGCGGCGCTCAACTCACAGGCAAAAGGAGCAGAGTCATGAAGGTTCTAATCATTGATAACTACGACTCCTTTACCTACAACCTGTATCAATATATAGGCGAAATACTTACTGCGGAAAAGGCTAAGGGCGCTGTAGGAGAGTTTACGATTGCGGTAAAACGCAATAACGAAATTACCCTGGAAGAGGCCAGAGCAATGGCGCCGGACCGGATTATTATTTCTCCGGGCCCAGGCTCACCGGATGACAAAGCCTATTTTGGTGTATGTGCCGAGGTTATTTTGGAGCTGGGGAAAACTATTCCACTATTAGGCGTGTGCCTTGGTATGCAGGGCATTACCCACGTATTTGGTGGTAAAGTGGTCAAAGCCGGTTTACCCGTTCACGGTAAAACCAGTCCTATTTATCACAATGGCGAAGGCGTGTTTCAGGATACCCCTCAGTCGCTTGAGATTATGCGCTATCATTCGCTGGTGGCCGACCCGCTCACACTGCCAGGTTGCCTGGAGTTAACAGCCGTGGTGGCCGAGATGGGCATCGAAAACTTTGCCGATGCGGCCGCCAGCGGCGCGCCCATGGAAATCATGGGTGTGCGTCACAAGGACTACCCTATTCAGGGCATTCAGTTTCACCCCGAATCCTTCGCCACTGAAGGTGGGAAAGACTTACTCAGGAATTTCCTGTTCGTTTAAATTGCTCTGATTGAAGTTATGCCAGATGGCAGCGTGCAGCGGATACCGGTACATTGATTGGCCGGGTTGCGAGTTGCGGGTTACGGTTATAATGATTCCGCAACCCGTCCCGATCGGGCTCAGTCGCCAAACAAAAAGTTGCTCTAAATAGTGTGCTCCTGGTGTTGAGCTAAGGGCACACTTAAGCTTCCCGTCACCCGTCACCCGTCACTCAAGCTCCTTATCTAAAAACTCAACAATGACGTCAGCTGCTGGTTTCATCCACGGGTCGAACAGCCAAAAACTGTGGGGTGTCTCAGCAAAGGTAACCACTTCGGTATGAATGTTGTACTGGTTAAGCCGCCTAATCATTTCCTCTCGTCCGACGTAAAATCGTGTGCGCCCACTGGCTATAAATAACATGGGTGGCGTATATTCGTTGGCGTAAAAAATTGGTGAAGCCTCGTGCCAGTTTTCGGTCTGTTCGGCGTAGTGCCCGCCGAGCCACAACACGGCAGACGTTGGCTTATCTCTAGGGGCGTCTTCGTACTTACGCGCTTTTGCTGAGGTGAAATCAGACAGGCCGTCAATATTTATAATGAGCTGCACGTCACTCGACACCGAGCTTTGCTGTGCTTGAGGGTCAAATTTGTCCAGTCCGTTGGTTGCGCCGGTAAGGCTGGCAATCTGTCCGCCGGCGGAGCTACCAGCAATCGCAAATTTTTGTTCATCCAAATGAAAGTCGACGGCGTGAGCACGCAGCCAACGAATCGCCGCCTTCGCATCGTGTATGGCGGCCGGGTAAAGCGCCTCTGTCGCCAGACGATAGCTGATCGTGGCCGCGTTATAGCCGGCCTTTGCCAGCTCAATGGCAATGGGGGTTAGGTGGGTGCGATAGCCCGCCTGCCAGCCGCCGCCGTGCACCAAGATGACCAAAGGCCTGGCTTCGTTTAGAGAGCTTGGCTGATATAAGTCCAGCTGTAACGAGCGATCACCGTAGGTCACATAAGTGAGATCTTTGTGTACAGCCACGCTGGTGGGCGGTTTGGCGCTCGCTATTGAGATAAAAGGGTAGTCGCTGATCAGTTTTTTGAGAGTGTTCTCGGCGGTGTAGCTATTGGCAATGGCCGTTGAATAGCAGCATAACAATAAGATTACTAAAACCAGTTTTGGCATGGGTTAACGAGCCCTTCGCAATTGGGTAGGTAATGCGAGCAAAGTATACCCGAGGAGTCTTGTGCGGAGCATCAGTTTGGTAATGCAGACCTTTGCCTTCGATATATTTTAACGCGGGCGAATAGGTATCAATGTAGAAAAGTACCATAAGTGTCTGATTATGCGCATATTTTTCTGCTGAAATACAAGATTAACAGGAATGCTATTGATAACCGTTCTTAGTTGCATTAGTATGCGCGCAACTTGTGTGATCAAGCAGTTGATCGAGTTCAAACCTTGGGGATTGGTTATGTTTAAAAAAGCGACATTGGTAGTGGCCCTGGCGGCCATTGGTGTTTCAGCCGAGGCGCAGGAAACGCCGACACTGGAACAAATGTGGGAAGTCATACAGCAGCAAAAAGCGGAGATCGAAGCGCTAAAAAGCGAGCTGGATGAGGCCGAGCACAAGATCGAAGAAACTGATGTTCGCGTAGAAACCACGGCCAGTGCACTGGATGTAATTAGCCAGAGCGGCGGTTCGCAAAGCTCTGCGGCCAACTGGACAGAGAACACTAGCCTTGGTGGTTACGGTGAGCTGCACTACAACAATTTAGAAGACAGCCATTCCGATGCCAATGAAAGCGAGATAGATTTTCACCGTTTTGTGTTGTTTTTGGGGCACGATTTTAACGAGAAAGTACGCTTTTTCTCAGAAGTCGAAATTGAGCACTCTCTCGCCGGTGACGGCAAGCCCGGCGAAGTGGAGCTAGAGCAGGCGTATATCGAATACGATTACGCGCAGAATCACACGATTAAGTCAGGTTTGTTCCTGACGCCCGTTGGTATTTTGAACGAAACCCACGAGCCCGATACCTTTTTTGGGGTTGAGCGCAACAACGTGGAAAAGAACATTATCCCCACTACATGGTGGGAAGCGGGTGTAAATCTGCAAGGTTATTTGGTGGACGGTTTACGCTATGATCTGGGCGTGACGTCAGGCCTAAATGTCGACGCCTTTGAGGGCAAGTATAAAGTGCGCGATGGTCGTCAAAAAGTAGCCGAAGCCAACGCCAACAATGCCGCATACACCGGCCGTATTAAATACACGGCGATTCCGGGGCTGGAATTGGCGACTACCTTGCAGTACCAAAGCGATTTGCTCCAAGGTGAGTTAGAGCAGGGCGCCGCGGCGACCTTATTTGAGGCGCACGCCATTTATGAAGCTGGTGGTTTCGGTATTCGCGCTTTATACGCGGCCTGGGATATTGATGGTTACTACGAAGAGGCCACCGGAAAGCTCGGTGCCGATAAGCAAGAAGGTTGGTATGTAGAGCCTAGTTATAAATTCTTTGATAACTTTGGTGTGTTTGCGCGATATAGTGAGTGGGACAATCAAGCCGGCACAGGTCTGGTTGACAGTGGTTACTCGCAAATTGATGTCGGTGTGAACTATTGGCTGACCCCACAAGTTGTGTTTAAAGCCGATTACCAGGATCAAACAGCACCAGATGCCAAAGCAGAAATGGATGGTTTGAATCTCGGCGTAGGTTACTCTTTCTAAGCCAAGCGCGGGAACGATACAGTAAATGCTTGAGCGTGCAGCAATAGGTAATGCCCTATTGCTGCTTTTGTGTTTAAGGCTTGCGGATGCGTAAAACAGTATTTATCGGTTTGTTGGTTTGTTTGGTAACACTCTCTGTGCCGTGCAGGGCTCAGCGCGGGGTATTTCTGACGCCTGAACAATTCCATCAGCAAGCCTTTGCCGGGCAGGGTGAAAACCAAATCTTGTGGTTAGATGGTGATCAGCTGCAGCAAGCTCAACGGATTTTAGGGCATAGATTTCCGGGTATTAGAACGCGATACGTGGCAGGCGGTACTCGCACCGCGTGGATTTTCGATGAAATTGGCAAAACCCATCCGATTACTATTGGAGTGGTGGTTGAAGCATCCGAAATTGTCCAGGTAAAAATTCTAGAGTATCGGGAATCTCGCGGTGGTGAAGTTCGCTACGATAGCTTTACCCGTCAGTTTATCGGTGGCAGTTTGATTGAAAAGCAGCCTGAACCTAAGTTGGATGCGACAATCGATGGCATTACCGGTGCTACCTTGTCCGTGCGCGCTGTGAAAAAAGTCGCTACACTGGCGCTCTATTTTCACAGCCTTACACCGGTGGCTTACTCTGATACGCTGGCTGAGGGCAGTCTTCCTTAGTTAGAGTGGCTATGACCGCACACAAACCCTTCAAATTACGTCTTTTTCTCTGGCGCTGGCATCGGCGGCTCGGCTTACTCGCGGCTATATTGTTGTTGCTTGTGGCCGTTACAGGCATTCAGCTCAATCACATTGAAACGCTTAACTGGGATAACAGGCCCGTGCAGAGCGAGTGGCTTTTACAGCTATACGGTGTGGTGCGTCCCCCGATTAAAAGTATTCAAAGTCAGGATGTCTGGTACAGCGATATCGATGATGGAGCGGTGTATCGCAATGGGGAGCGGTTGGCGAGCTGTGCAGGTGGCATGGTTGGCGTAGCACCTGCGCAAAGTTGGCAAGTCGTTGCCTGTACATCCGAGCTGCTGCTGGTGACGAACGAGGGGCAACTTATCGAGCGCATTGGCCATAGCGCAGGTGCACCTGATAAAATTCAGGCTATTGCCACGTGCGAGGGGCAATTTTGCCTAAAAAGTGACAATCGCTGGTATGGCTTTGATCTCAATACCCTAGCCCTCGAAGATGAATTCTCAGGCTTGGTTAGTGCATTGCCAGTAGCGGAGCCTCCCAAAGCATTGCAGGCCCACCTGCAAAGTTTACAGTCTGCTGTTGGCATTACCTGGGAGCGAGTGGTGTTGGATTTGCACAGCGGCCGTTTGCTTGGTGGCGTTTGGGTCATGGATTTCGCGGCGATTGGTCTTATTTTGTTGTCACTGTCTGGTATTTGGCTGTGGGCCAGCGGCGCGAGTAAACGTTGGAAGCGCCGGCACTGAATATGCAATTGTTCTATGTTTGGCTCGCATATTGAGTCAAAATTTGCCAAAATCGGTGTGTCGCTATATTCAAGGAAGATCAACTAACAGCAAGGAGCTGCTACTATGCGTTTAAAAGTCTACAAAGTCCCCCCTCTCAAGGCCGCCATAATCGGGGCCATTGTCACATTTATCTACGCTGTCATTCTATTGGCGCTGGCGGCGCTGGCATTTATGTTTGGCCTGTCGAGCCAATTTTCCGTTTCGTTTCCGTGGCTCGCTATAAGCGGGACAATGCTGGGTGTTTGGATCGTATTCATTCCTTTGGTCGAAGCCGTCATTTTTTTTCTAAAAGTGCTTCTGCTGTGTTGGCTCTTCAATATCGTGGTCAAATTTGTAGGCCCGCTTGTGTTCGAGTATAAAGCCGTTCGCGACAAAACTCACGCTGAGAAGCCGCAAGGGCACGATCAGCGGCCCGTTCGAGCAGCGGACCAAGCATCATTCAGGCAAAAAATATAATCGAATCAGCGGTTGCTAAGGCTTGTTTACGCGAGACAAAACGGCAAACTCATAGTTTGGATAGCGTACGCGCTCGCATATGTATTTACGTGAGCATTATGCCTGCATGTCGATGAAATTGGCGGTGTTTTCATCTGCATGCATTAATGTCTAACGTGGCAATCCAGTGGGGGAGCTAAGGAACCTGATTAAGTCTCCGGTCGTCTCTGCGCGGGTCCACAACGCTCGGTACGTAAGACGCTTTTCGCAGGTAATGGCCGTAGCGCGTGGAAAGAAAAACAACGCGACATAAGGAGTGTTTTGGCCGCGCCCATCGGGACTTGCATAGTTTTCCGATTTCTGTGTTGACTCACCTCACCATGCGGCCTGCACGCTTTCAGTTCACCGTCTTTGCTCGGATTTTGCTTTTATTGTCCAACACCTACCTGAGCAGTCGCGAGATCAAATACTACAGGGGCTGCCGCTCCTCTTAGGTACCTTATTATTGATTGCTTCTTGGGCGCTACCCTGCCTATTGGGTTTATTTGAATTATTATAAAAATAATTCAAATAAACCCAAACTTTTTGGTGGGTGTCTGCGACTATAGCAGTACTAATAATGAAAATGATGAGCACCCAGTGTTTCAAGCGACCGATCAAGTACTAATAGAAAGGGCTCGTAAAGGCAGCAAGAGGGCGTGGCTGGCGTTAATCAAGCGCTATGAAGCCGGCGTATTCAATCACGCCTTGCGGATGACCCGTAACCAGTCGGATGCTCTCGACGTTATGCAGGAGACCTTTCTCTCTGTGTTTCGGGGGCTCGACAGCTTTCGCGCAGATTCGAGTTTTAAGACGTGGCTGTACCGGATAGTACATCACCGCTGTATTGATCATCTGCGCAAGCAACCCTTGGTGAGCGAGTCAGTAGACACCGACGACCTGATCTGCAGCCTCGACGGCCCCGAGGGATTGTTGGCAAGCGTCAGGCAGGGAGGGCAGCTCACCCGGGCGCTAAATGAGCTGCCGCCTGCTCAGCGCGAGGTCGTAGAATTGAAGTTTTACCAACAGTTTACTTTTGATGAAATTGGCCTGCAGTGCGGGGTTTCAAGTAACACTGTTAAAACACGGTTTTACACTGCTCTGCAGAAACTAGGGCAACGCTTAGTAGGTGACGAGTATGAATAAGCAGCATCAGCAGCTGATCGAGGCGTGGCTTGATAACTCCTTGAGTGGCAGTGAGCGAAATAGGTTTGATGAACTTCTAGAATCAGACCCGGATTTTCAGTCTATGGTGACGGCGGCGAGTAAGTTGCTGGTTGATGCGCAGAGTTTCGAGACTGTGCCGGTGCCCGAGTGGGATCGCGCGGGTGCTTTTGCTCGCACACAACAGTCTTACGTGCAGCTGCCGCGCTGGCTAACCTATGGCGCGATTGCGGTGTCGTTAATTGCTGTATCTCTATCCGTTGTTAGCATTACCTATGTGAAGTCGCTAAACCTCAATACAGTCACGGCAGAAGTGGTTGAACAAGGCAGTATCCAGGCCGAGGATTTGGCGCACACGGATGCGTATATGACGCTATTGTCTCGCTTACAGCAGCAACAGCAGCAGGCAAATGCTCAGCTAGTGGACTATGTGTTAACCAGTTCGAGGCAGAGCCGAGAGCACGATATGAAGCTGTTACTAGAGCATCTACAAAAACAGCGCCAGGCCGATATTGAGTACCTCGACAGCAAAATTATAAGCGCACAGTATCGAAATTATTAGGGGTTAGTTGGCCGCGAGCCAAAGAGGTGAAAAATGATGTCACGAGTATCTTTAAAATTACTGGGGTTGTTGTTAATTAGCTCCGCCGCCAATGCTGATACGGGAATGAACAAAGACATAGATTTGCTGGAAGGTGCCTTACAGGCATCTATTGCCGGAATTGATAAAACAGTCCACATTGGCGCTCATAATCTGGACTCGTTGTATCTGCCCAAGCAGGGTGTGGTTTATACACTCAGCAATCCCTATGCACATCTAATCAACGGAGCCTTGCATTTCAATTTTGACTTTAATGTAGGATCCGATGCTCCTGTTATCAGCGCTGAGGACGTGGTCGGGCACATGGAGGAAGAGCAGCGACATTACTGGGAAATGCAATCGAGGATGCATCAGGAGCGTTTGGAGTTTCAGATGGAAATGAAAGAATATGAACGCGAACTAAAGGATATGACATTTGAGCTGGAGTCTGCAAAAGGAAAAAACCGCGACGAAATAGAAAAGCACCTGGAGGAGCTGCAAGCTGCTGTCGAAGAAGGTAAAAAAGCGATGGAGCAGGCGGAGCGAGAATTTCAGAAAGCACAGAAACAGCAAAACTCCCAGATGCAACAGCGCAATCAACAAGTACAGCTTCGAATGCAAAGCTTTGTCAAAGCCTTTGAAGGCGAAGTGGCCTATACCCTGTGCCGTTTCGGTGCGGCGCTAAAGTCTCTGCCGGATGATCAGTATATTTCCTTTGTACTAAAGGGCATGGGAGCGGAAGTAGCACATACTGAACCGCGGGATAACTTAGTTTATGTTTTTCGCAAGGAAGATGTTCTGAAGTGCGTGATAGGTCAACTGAACGAAGAATCCTTGCTCGAGGGCGCCGCAAAGGCGCGATAACGTAGACGAGTAGATTCGCAGACAAATTGGAAGCGAAAAAAGGTAGTAAGAATGACCGAAGACGCTGTTCAGTGGGCGTGCGAATCTGTTCGGTGGCTTGGCAAGCTAGTAAATCGACAGGAGCGTAACGTTGGCCCGCTCAGGGATGTACAAGCTGTGTTGCCACAGTCAGGTAGGTTGCTAAACTAGGTAAATACCCGCCGAGAGAAGCATGATTTACGGCATGTGAGCTTACACTTGCAGTGTCAAAAATTGAGTGAAAGATGTTTCAGTCCGATGATTTCGTTTTAACATAGAGAGCCTGGTTATGGGTATGCAGAGTAAAAAATTGAAATTGGCGCTTTTTTTGGTGTTCTATTTGTTTGCTGCAACGACAACATATGGGAAAGTCTTATTGGATACTGATGGCGCAGGCTTTAAGGCGACTTACTTCGCATCGGAAAATTCGAACAGGTATGGGGTCATAGTCTTAGGGGGATCGTCCGGAGGAAAGCCAAATAAGGAGGCGATCCAAATAAGGAAAATGGGATACAGCGTCTTATCATTGTCTTACTTTGATAGAAGTGGAGAGAACGAATTTCCGGAAACTTTAGAACTTATCCCCGTTGAGTATTTTGACAAGGCAAAAAACTGGCTGCTTTCGCGAGAGGAGACGAAAGATAGCGGTGTTATTCTGATTGGACTCTCTAAAGGTGCCGAGTTGTCGTTGCTTCTGGGGTCCCTTGATGACACCTATAAAGCAATCGTAGCCATTGCTCCAAGTCATGTAGTTTGGCAAGGTATTCCGAAGAATTTTTCTAATCTTACAAGTGCGCCATCTAGCTGGAGTCAAAGTGGAGAAGGCGTACCATTCTTGCCTTACGTTTCCAATGAAGAAAAGAAAAGACTTGGATTCGAAAATCGCCATAAGGCGTCTTTAACAAATGAAGCAGCTGTAACAAGAGCAAAAATTGACGTGCATGCCATTGAGGCGGATGTGCTATTAATATCTGGAGATAAGGATAAAGTTTGGCCTGCTTCCGAAATGGCGCAGAAAGTGTGCTCAGAGATTAATAGTTTCGAGAGTTCAGGTTGCGCTCACATTAGATACAAAGATGGCGATCACTTGCTAAGCGGTCATCAAAAAGAAGTGTTTTCAGAAATAAATCGCTTTCTCAAAAAGCAGGAAAATGGTAGTCATCCGTCCCCATAGCGATCGAGCTGTGAATGGCAATCGCTATGTTTCATTCTCCCACCTGAGCTGAAACATAAGTGCAATGTGTCTAGCGCTTTAATCAGTCGGCCTGGTTAACATCTACCAGGATAACCTGAATGTTTTCATTTTCGAAGTACTTCACCAATGCCGGATCTGCTTCGCTGTCGGTTATTAAAACATCGACTTCCGAGAGGGGGCAGAGGATAAAGTTACTGCGCTTGCCAAGCTTGGTACTGTCGGCCAGTACGATTAACTGATCAGCCTGTTTTTTTAGTTTTTGTTCAGTCTGAATGAGCAGTGGGTCGGATTCCATGACCCCGAACTTACCAATACCGGGGGTTCCCATAAACATCTTACTAGCTTGGTAATACTGAATGGTGTCATTTTCGAAAGCGCTCAAAATAATACCCTGCTTGCGGTAGAGTTCACCGCCGGGCAGTGTGATTTGGTTGTCGCTGGTCTCGACTAGCTCCTGCGCCAATACGAAAGAGTTGGTCAGTACATTCAGGTGCCGCTCGGCGAGAAATTCTCGCATCATATAGGTGGAGCTGCCGCCATTGATAATAATGAACTCTCCGTCTTCGCAAAATTTTACCGCTTCTTTAGCCAGAAGACGCTTAACATCGGCTCGCTGTTCTTTAGCGGCTAGAAACGCTGTGCCCGATAATTGCGGGCGACGCGAGCGCCTTTCCGAGCCGTGAAGGACTTCGGCTCCGCCGCGGATTTTTCGCAGCTGCTCGTGCTTAGCCAGTTTGGTTATGTCGCGGCGGATGGTCGCTTCTGAGGCATTGAGCTGAGTGGACAGGTCGTTCACGCTGGCGAACTGTTGTTCGTCGAGGATATCCAGAAGTAACTGGTGGCGTTGTTTTTCGAGCATAAGGAGTCGGTTCGCTGTAAGTGCAATCACTGAACGTAAGTTTGATCAAAATTTATCATGTAAGACGGTTGTTAACAAGCAAAATCAGTCGTTAATAATCATACAAGTGGTTGCATGATTACTCCACAGGAGAGTATGAGCTGTTTGCCCAGAGCTTCCCGGTACTGCAAATGGTTTTGCCTGATGTGGCTAAAGGGCCTTGTAATTAAGTCAGTATGCGCCGGGTCATGCGTCCCGCCTGTGTCCCCGGCGCAGTCCGGGTTGATGGTTATTGTCGTTAAGGGCTGTCAATAATTAGATAGTCCGCTTCCCGGGGGCCGTGTGCGCCTATCTGAATTTGCTGCTCAATATCCGCCGTGCGCGAGGGCCCGGTAATCCAGTTGACCGTGCGAGGGAGGGCGCTGCAGGCTCTGAGTCTTTGCCAGGCATCTTCCTGATAGCCGACGATATCTTTTCTGGCAATGACAATCACCAGTCGCTCTACCAAAAACAACAGCCCGCTGGGGCACTCATTGCTCAGAGACATCACGGTCCCGGTTTCGGCGATGCCGGTATGCGCCTGCACCACGCCCCAACTTCCGGCTGCGGCCGGTGTTTGCTCGGTGGTGTTCAAGCCACTCCAGTCCAGCGAGCGGTCGATAATATTCGGGGCTAGGTGAAAGCGGACCTCAGTGCTTGTGTGACGGGCATTGTCTCGCAGCCACTGGGTGACTTGATCCATGCTTTTAAGATTGGCGACCCGGGCACCGTTGCGGCGGGCCTCTTCGATGAAGGTGGCGATCGGGTCGGTCAGTCCCATTTCGGGCTGTACGGAATTCACGGTCTGACTTTGGGCGAGTGCTTGAAAGCTTGCCTCGATGCTGTCCGCGTCATACTCGCCACCGGTGTGGCGGGCGATGCGATCGAGAATTCGGCTGCGACTGTCCGTCATTATTTTTTCCCCTTTTGCCGTTGCTGCCACTGCGATTGAAAGCTGCCTTTGTCCGGTGCGGGAAAATCTCTGTGTTGAGTCCAGTCGGACATCAGCGGCAGTTTTTTAAAGCGGGGCTTTTGGCCGCGGACCATGGATACCAGCTTCAGACTGAACTGAGTGAGCTTTCGATACAGCGCTGGGTGCCGGCTTAGACGGCAGAATAACTTCACCGCCAGCGTAGAGGCGTTAGCATGTTTGGCTTCGCGCTGCTCTCGGTCACGCAGTTTACGCATCAGGCCGGGCAGGGGAATACGCACGGGACACACCGATTCGCAGCGACCGCAAAAGGTGCTGGCGTTGGGCAGTTGATTGTCTTGTTCTTCGTTGCGTAGAAGGGGTGTTAGCACTGCACCCATGGGACCGGGGTACACGCTGTTGTAACTGTGCCCGCCCACGGCTTGATACACCGGGCAGTGGTTCATGCAGGCACCGCAGCGGATGCAGTGCAGCATTTCCTCGTACTCGCTGCCCAGCAATTCGGAGCGGCGGTTGTCCAGCAATACAATATGAAACTGATCGGGTCCGTCTTTATCGCGCTGCGAGCGCGCGCCGGTAAAAAAGGAGGTGTAGGTGGTAATGTCCTGACCGGTGGCGCTTCGGCCCAGTACTCGCAAAATAGCACTGGCGTCTTCCCAGGTCGGGACGATTTTATCAATAGAGGTGGTAATAATGTGAGTGCGCGGGAGCGTTGCGGTCAAATCGCCGTTGCCCTCGTTAGTCACAATGGCAGCGGTGCCAGTTTCGGCAATCAGCATGTTGGCGCCGGTGATGCCTACGTCTGCCTGTAAAAAGCGATCGCGAATCACCGCGCGGGCTTCGTTGACGATATCGGCAACTTCATCCAGGGCGCGCTCACCGAGCGCATGATTATCGCGAAACAGTGACTGCACCTGGGCCTTGGTTTTGTGCAGCGCCGGTGCCACGATGTGGCTGGGCCGCTCATGGGCTAACTGCAACACATACTCGCCCAAGTCGGTTTCCTGGGGTTCCACGCCCGCCGCTTCCAGCGCCTCGTTAAGGTCCACTTCCTCGCCCACCATGGACTTGCCTTTGGTGGCGGTCTTGGCGTTCTGTTCTTGGCAAAGCCCGATCACAAGCTCGCGCATCTGTGCCGGGGTCTCGGCCCAATGCACTTGGCCGCCTGCCTGCTGAACTTTTTTCTCAAAGTGCAGCAGGTAAAGGTCTAGGTGTTGCAATGCGCGAGCACGCACACGCCGGGCCTGATCGCGCAACTGTTCAAAGTTACCGATTCTCTCGGTGGCGGCTTGTCGCTTGTACACAAAACCCGAACCGGCTTTTTCCAGCGCTTCTTGCAGATGATTGTCTTCCAGCGCTGCGCGGGAGCGAATAATAAAGTCGGGTTGTGTTTCCTGAATCTGGACCTGGCTCATGTCACTCTCCTTTCTCGACAGGGGAAGAGGATTCACCAATGGCGGGTGTATTGAGTTCGCCCGCCAGCACTTCTGCAATATGACGCACCTGAACCCGGTTCGGGTTGTCTGGCTCCAGGCGTTGTAGCTTGCCCGCGATATTGAGCAGGCAGGAGAGGTCGCCCCCCAATACCATGCTGGCGCCCGACTGGCGGATGTTGTTCACCTTATTGCCAACCATTCGGTTGGATACATCGGAGTACTTGACGCAAAAGGTGCCGCCAAAGCCGCAGCAAACGTCGGTTTCCTGCATTTCGGTCACATCTAAATTGGCGCAACGCTTTAGCAAAGTGCGTGGCTGTTGCTTAATGCCTAGCTCCCGTAAGCCGGCGCAGCTGTCATGATAAGTCACGGTTTGCGAACTGAGATCAACTCCGGCCTGAGCGGGGGAGTAGTCCAGTACCTGGGTTAAAAATGTGGTTAGTTCATAGACCTTTTCGCAAAACTCTACTACCGCCCGGTGTCGTTCATCCTGTTTATTAAATAACTCCGGGTAGTGGGTTTTGATTGTGCCGCCGCAGGAGCCGGACGGGATCACAACGTAATCGTACTCTCCGAACTGCTCGACAATATTCCAAGCCAGCGCGCGGGTTTCTTCCGGCTGGCCGTTGTTAAAGGCCACCTGGCCACAGCAGCTTTGTGGCGGTGCGTGGACATCACACCCGGCCTGTTCAAGCAGGCTGGCGGTGGCGAAGCCAATACTGGGGCGAATAAGATCAACCGGGCAGGTGACAAATAGCCCGACCTGAAGTGTGCGTTCTGATTGTTTTGGGGGCGTCTCGGTCATAGGGCTCGATCGCGTTGTGCAGAAACAGAGGTAAGAAAAAAGTGCCGACCGAAGAGAGAGTCGACACCAAAGCGAGAGTTACACAATGCCAGACCGGTTGCCGCCAGTATCCGGGCGTGCTTTGGCGGCCTGCTGGCGGTAGCCAGAGGCGCGGTATGTCGCCAGAGAATCAATGGCGGCGCCCTTGTTTTTACGGGCCATGGCCAGGATGGGAGAGACATCGGTGTTGAAGGCCGCCTTCAGGGTGTTGCTCGCCATGATGGCGTCGTTATCGCTCTGATAGCGCTCAAGCGCCTTGCGATCCACTAACAGCGCCTTGATAAAGGAACGCTGAACTTCCGTGGCAGAGTTGATCAGACTTTCGATCGGGTCGGTGACGTTGTGAGATTGATCCAGCATATAAGCGGGGGCGAAACCCGGTTGCTTGCGATACTCCGCATCCACCAGCTCGTTGAAGATCAGAAACTGCTGGTAGGGGTGCAGTGAGCCGCTGTCCAGATCGTCATCGCCGTATTTGCTGTCATTGAAGTGGAAGCCGCCCAGCTTTTTAAACTGAATTAAGCGCGAGACGATCATCTCAATATTGACGTTGGGCGCGTGGTGTCCCAAGTCCACCAGAGATTTACAGCGCTCGCCGGTTTCCATAGCGGCGAGAATGTTTGAGCCCCAATCTTGTATGACGGTGGAATAGAAAGCGGGCTCAAACATCTTGTGTTCGATGTGCATTTCCCAGTCCTCTGGCAGGCCTTGATAGATGGCTTTGGCGCTGGCGAGGTAGCGCTCGAAAGCGCGCTGGAAATGCTGCTGACCCGGGTGGTTGGAACCGTCACCCACCCAAACGGTGATGACCTTGGAGCCCAGTTGCTTGCCCCATTCAATCACCTGAAGGTTATGGGCGATTGCCTGCTCGCGCACGGCGGCGTCCGCGTGACTCAGGCTGCCGTATTTGTATGAGCATTCCTGATCGGGTTGGTCCTGAAACGTGTTGGAATTAACCGAACTCCAGCCCAGCCCGTATTGCGAAGAGTGCGCTTTCAGTTCGCTGAAGTCGTCTACTTTGTCCCAGGGAAAATGAGGGGAAATCTCGCTGGCGCAGCCGGACATTTGATTAATGACCGCGCAATCTTCTACTTTTTCAAAAATGTTGCGCGGCTCGCCCTCGCCGGGAAAACGCGCGAAACGTGTACCACCGGTGCCTGTGCCCCATGAGGGAACGGCGATGTCAAAGTCTTCGGCCTGGCGGATCAGCGCCTTGATGTCCAGGCCGCGGCGCTCAAGTTGCTCGCCCAAGGCGTCGTAATCTTTTTGCAGGTCGGGGGTCAGCTGATCGTTCTTCTCGGCGACCAAGTCGGGGGAAATTGGGTATTTCATATTATAGTCCCGTTGTTTCCGGTGGTTATTCTGTGAGCGCCCCCGCAGTGATGCGGGGCACTGTTCAATAGTTGTGCTTACACTCGCTTAGTTAGCGGGTAAACGATGGGGCATGGCCCGCGTCAACGTTGATAATATTGCCGGTAGACTTGGCTGACAAATCCGCGGCAAAAAAGTAGGTGGCCTCGGCGATGTCTTCGGGCAGAACGGAGCGCTTGAGCATGCTGCGCTGACGGTAGTGTTCTTCCAGCTCGTCATTGCTGATGGCGTACGCTGCTGCACGTTCTTTGCGCCAGTCGCCGTCCCAGATTTTGGAGCCGCGCAGCACGGCGTCGGGGTTGACCACATTGCAGCGAATACCTACGGGGGCGCCTTCTAGTGCAATACAGCGGGCCAGTTGGATCTCCGCTGCCTTGGCTGTGCAGTAGGCCGACGCGCCAGGTGAGGCGACCAAGCCGTTCTTGCTCACCACGAAGACCACCGAACCGCCGGTGTCTTGGCGCTTGAGCAATTTAAAGCCTTCGCGTCCCACCAGAAAATAGCCGGTGGCCAGAATATCGATGTTTTTGTTCCA
This sequence comes from Gilvimarinus gilvus, assembly GCF_030518155.1. Classification (GTDB taxonomy): domain Bacteria; phylum Pseudomonadota; class Gammaproteobacteria; order Pseudomonadales; family Cellvibrionaceae; genus Gilvimarinus; species Gilvimarinus gilvus. The sequence goes on from NZ_JAULRU010000570.1 coordinate 65,219, forward strand.
AAGATCCAGCCCGGTTTCGTCCAATGGCGCCGAACTGGCTATGCCGGCGTTGGAGACCAGAATATCGATACCGCCGTATTCGCGCGCAACGCTCGCCATGGCGTCAATGACGGTTTCTTCTTTGGTGACGTCACACTGAACCTGCCGCACGGCATCTTTGCCAAAGACACTGATCAGCTCACCGCTGGCGTTTTCCAGCGCTTTGGTGTCGATGTCTGCCAGCATAACGCAGGCGCCTTCGCTCAGCATGCGAGCGGCGGTGGCCTTGCCAATGCCGCCCGCGCCGCCGGTAATAAACGCCACCCGGCCGGCCAGAGATTTGGGTTTGGGCATGCGCTGCAGTTTGGCCTCTTCAAGCAGCCAGTACTCGATATCGAACGCCTCTTGCTCCGGCAAGCCAACGTATTCGCTGACAGCGCTGGCCTCGCGCATCACATTAATGGCGTTGACGTAGAATTCTCCTGCGATGCGCGCGGTGGCCTTGTCTTTGGCAAAAGTGACCATGCCCACACCGGGTACCAGGTAAACCACGGCATTGGGGTCGCGCATGGCCGGGCTGTTATCGCGTTTGCAGCGGTCGTAGTATTCGGCATAGCTCTGGCGATAGGCCTCCAGCTGTTGATCGAGACCTTCGGTGCAGCGCGCCAGCTCGTCGTCTAAGTTGCTGGCTGTGGGGTCAAAATCCACCACCAGTGGACGGATCTTGGTCCGCAGAAAGTGGTCCGGGCAAGACGTGCCGAGCGCGGCCAAAGGTTCCAACTCTGCCGAGTTAACGAACTCGATCACGGTGTCCGAATCGTTAAAGTGACCTACTTTATATTGTTCGTTGGTAATCTTGCCGCGAATCAACGGCATTAGCTGACTGGCCACGGTTTTGCGTTGATCTGTTTTCAGCGGCTCCTGGTATTTGGGCCCGCCAAAAGCGTCGCTCGTGTTGTTGGTTTCCAGCCAGTCCTGTGCTTTTTGAATAATATCCAGCGTGGTCAAGTAGCACTCTTTGGCGTTCTCACTCCAGGTGAAAATACCGTGGCCTTCCAGCATGATGCCTTTGAGGTTCGGGTTGCTACGGGCTACTTCCTCTAATTTCAGGCCCAGGTCATAGCCCGGGCGCTGCCAGGGCAGCCAGCCCATCTGGCCTTCGAAAATGGTTTCGGTCAGCTCTTTGCTGTTTTTAGTGCAGGCGATAGCAATGGCCGCATCGGGGTGCATGTGATCCACATGCTTGTGCGGAATATAGGCGTGCAAAGGCGTGTCGATGCTCGCAGCCCGGGGGTTTAGGTTGAAGGTGCAGTGGGGCAGATAGCCCACCATTTCGTCTTCATGCTCAAGGCCCCGGTACAGAGACTTCAGCTGCTGCAGTTTTTCCATATAGAGCGTGGAGAAGCCGTTCAGCGCAATGGAGCCCAAATCGCCGCCGGAGCCCTTGACCCACAAGACCTCAGTGTCACCGCCGGTGAGGGGGTCGATCATACTGATCTTGGCAGAGGTGTTGCCACCGCCGAAATTAGTGATGCGTAAGTCGGAACCAAGCAGATTTGATCGGTACTGCAGCAGTTCCGGCTCGCTCATGTTGGCGGCTTTCTGATCATCCCATAGGTTCTGGAGTTTAGAGGACATAATCATTGGCTCTCGTTATAGGTGAACGGTGGGCGGCGTCACGGGGCCGCCTTTCTGATTGGCAATGATTGTATGTGATTGAAAGTGGGCGGTCAAGGAAGATATTTGTGTCTAATGTGCTTTTTTAAGGTTGTTTAAATTCATTTTTAACGTTAGTGTTCATTAATAATCAAATGCGTTCATTTTGCATGCATTGTTCTTCGATGATGTCGGAGATTTAACGCTTACGAGATAATAATGACGAATAATAATGAATTCGAGTGTACTCCGGTACGCCCCGAATGCCTCCAGCCGGCCCGCCATTTTGCGGCCAGTTACTCGGGCGAGCATGTGGCGGGAACCGAGTTTGTGATTGGCGCCCTATTCGTAGTTTGGGGTGTGGGCGTTCAGGACATATTGTGGGGGCTTTTGTGGGGTAACCTGCTGGCCGTTCTGAGTTGGGGGCTGATCTGTGCGCCCATTGCCGTCAGTACGCGCCTGACGTTGTATGCGTACCTTGAGCGAATCGGTGGCAAGGGCATTATCAATCTTTATAGTATCGTCAACGGCATCCTTTTCTGCGTGTTGGCGGGCACAATGATTACGGTGTCCGCTTCCGCCGCCCGAATCCTGTTTGATATTCCCCCTCAAGTCGATTGGTATCCCACCAGCCCCGGGTTTGTGGTCGTCGCTGTGCTGGTCGGCGTCCTGGTTACCTTTGTTGCTGCCAAGGGATTCCGTCGGGTGGCGATCTTTTCTCAAATCTGCGCACCCTGGATGATTCTGATGTTTCTGGTCGGAGCCTTGACCATGTTATCTATACTCGCAGCCCAGACGCCCGAGGTCCCCGGACAGGGTGTTGGGCAACGATTGCTGAGCATAGCCGACTCCCATATATGGCAAGGTGAAAAGGACAGTGAATTCAGTCTGTGGCACGTTGCCGCTTTCGCCTGGGTCGCCAACCTGGCGATGCACGGTGGGCTGTCTGATATGACCTTGTTGCGCTACGCGCGGCGCTCGTCCTATGGCTTTTTCTCTGTGTTGGGAATGTTCATCGGTCACTACGCGGCGTGGTTGTGCGCCGGTGTTATGGGGGCGGGCGCGGCCTTTTTACTTAAGACATCAATTCAGCAACTTGACGCGGGTGCCGTGGCCTATCAGGCTCTGGGGGCTACGGGCATTCTGGTGGTGATTATTGCTGGGTGGACCACTTCAAACCCCACCATATATCGCGCAGGACTCGCGTTTCAGTCCCTGCACCCGCGCTGGAACCGTTCAGTTGTAACAGTCGTCACCGGCGTGGTGACTACGGTGATTGCCTGTTTTCCGTTTGTATTTACCCAACTGATGGATTTTGTTGGTTTGATGGGATTAATTCTCGCACCGGTGGGGGCCGTGATTGTGACTGAGCACTGGCTGTTCCCTCGCATGGGGTTGACCCGTTATTGGAATCTCTACCGGGGTGGTTACCTGAACTGGCCCGCCTGTCTCGCATGGGGGTTATCACTGTTGGCCGCCTGGGGCTTTAACGCCCTGGGGCTACACCTGTTTTTCCTGTTACTGCCTACCTGGATTACGGCCACCCTGATCTATATCGCCCTGGCGACACTGAGCGGCGCGCGCGAGCTTTTTACTGAACAGGCCGCCAGGTACGAGCTAAATGAAGCCGATCGGCGTCAACGTGAACGTGAATACCTGATGCGCCAGCGAGGCAAGAAGTCGACTGCCGCTAGCGACCATCGCCCTGTTATACAGACGGTTGCGATCAGTGTCGCCGCGCTTTCTCTGGTGTGGTGTCTGGCTCTTGGAGTACAGGGGCTGCGCACCGGCAGTATCGAGTTGGTAAAAGACTGGCTGCTGATTCCTACGGTACTCTATATGGTTACAGCAACGCTCTGGTCGTTTTTGAAAGAGCAGCAGGGGCGTTCTTTTGGTAGTGATTAGAGAGTCGTGTTTGAATCGCAGATTCTGATCGTTGCCGTGAGACGATCAGGTCGTTAGATCCATGTTTGATAGTTGCCGTCGGCGTATCTGAGGTTAGTAAGCAGTATGAGTTGTGTTGTGGTACTGGATATTGGCAAAACCAATATCAAAGTGCATGTGCTGGATAAGCATATGGAAAGCGTCTTTGAGCAGGCAAAGCCAAATATAGTGATGGACGCCGATCCGTATCCGCACTTTGATGTGGATGCAATCTGGGATTGGTTTCTCTCGGTTTTGCAAGATGTGGCTGAGCAGTTCACGGTTCGTGCCATCAGTGTGACTACACATGGCGCGACGGCCGCCCTGATCGACCGATTGAGTGGTGGCAATGGTCTGGTGCTTCCCATACTGGATTACGAATTCACAGGTCCTGACAGTGTGAGTCATGATTACGCCGAGGTTCGCTCCCCGTTTGCTGAGACCAGCTCTCCCTCGCTGCCAGCCGGTATGAATCTGGGGCGCCAGCTTTATTGGCAGCAAAATCGCTTCCCGGATCAGTTCGGACAAGCGACGGATATTTTGCTTTACCCTCAGTATTGGGTTTGGCGTCTAACGGGCCGTTGTTGTTCGGAAGTAACGTCTCTGGGGTGTCACACCGACTTGTGGGCGCCAGCGAAAGGGGGCTACTCCCAGATGGTCGATCGCATGGGCTGGCGTTCGCTGTTTGCTGAGATCAAGCCTGCGGCCAGTATGGCGGGAGCGGTGTCGGCCGAGGTGAGTCAGAAAACCGGTTTGCCCGAGTCCTGCCTGGTGACGGTGGGTATTCACGATAGCAACGCCAGTTACCTGAGGTATGTCAAAGCGAGCAAGGGGGAACCTTTTTCGGTCATCTCTACCGGTACCTGGGCAATCACTATGACCAATGGTGGTAAGGATGTCGTTTTAGACGAATCCCGGGATATGTTGATGAACGTCGACTTTCAGCGCGCACCTGTGGCGTGTGCCCGGTTTATGGCCGGCCGGGAATACGAGACTATCTGCCATAAAATGGGGTCTTTCCCCAGTCAGCTCTTTAGTCTGCGTGAGATTGAGTTGATTCTAGAAACCGATTCCTACGCATTGCCGGCATTTTGCCAGGGATCGGGCCCGTTTTCCGGAAAAGTCGGTGCATTGCATGCGGACGCAAAGCTAATAAACGGGGCCGCTCTGGCGTCCTTATACTGCGCCCTTATGTTGGATTTTGAATTGGATCTGCTCAAGGCCGAGGGTGATGTTTTTCTTGAGGGTGCGTTTTTGAAAAACGCGCTGCTTTGCCAGTTGTTGGCCACTTTGCGTGGTGAGCAGCGACTATTTCTTTCCAGTGATTCCACGGGCACGGTCAGAGGTGCGGCCGCGTTGGCCGACCCTGAGGCGCCGCTCGCAGAGGACAGAGCAAGGTGTGAACCACTGTCGTTGCCCGGCCTCTTGTCTTATCGCGAGCGGTGGAGAGATCGCTGCCAGTCTTTGTAAACAATGAGGTATAAACATAATGAGAATCCGCGAACATCTGTCTTTGCAAACGGTGATAAAACGTAAAGGGGCGAGTGCTCTGCTCTGCGCTTTGTCACTGGCGATAGCCGCTTGCAGCTCGGAGCCCGAGCCGGCAGAAAACCAAAGTAATATAAAGAAGACTGACGCCGGCGCCCGTCAACTTGAACAACTGGATCGCGGGTTGATCGCCGTTCCGGCCGAAGAGGGCGTTTTGGTCTCCTGGCGAAAGCTACAACGTGATTCGGATCAGTTATCGCTTGTTTTGTACCGTAACGGTGAGCTCTTATCCAATCAGTTCGTTTCGCAAAGAACCAATTTTTTGGATCGACAGGGCGACACTGGCGCCGAGTATGAGCTGCGCTCGGGCGAGCGGGTGTTGGCCAGTGTAACTGCGTGGGACACTCCCTATCTCACTCTGCCCCTTGATCAGCCGCAGGGCGGAGTGACTCCCGACGGCGAGCGTTACTCCTATACCGCCAATGATGCGAGTGTCGGCGATTTGGACGGCGATGGGCGTTACGAGATTATTCTTAAGTGGGACCCCACCAATGCCAAAGACAACTCTCAGAGCGGTTACACCGGCAATGCTCTGATTGATGCATACACCCTTGAGGGGGAGAGACTATGGCGCATTGATATGGGGCGCAATATTCGCGCGGGCGCTCACTATACCCAGTTTATGGTGTACGACTTTGACGGCGACGGTCGCTCGGAAATCGCCATGAAAACCGCCGACGGCACAGTAGACGGCCAGGGCGGTATCATCGGCGATCCCGAGGCCAACTGGGTATCGGGTGAGAAAAAGCAGCAGGTTCGCGATCGCACAGGCTCAGAGGTGACTTCAGATGGACGCTACATTGGCAATCTTAAGGGGCGCATTCTGAATGGGCCTGAGTACTTCTCGGTATTTGAAGGCGCCACGGGCCGCGAGTTGGATACCGTTGCCTACATTCCCCAAAGAGCGCCCGGTAATGACAACCCCAGCCCCGAACAGATGAAAAAAATCTGGGGCGATGGCTATGCCAACCGCTCCGAGCGCTACCTGGCCGGCGTCGCTTATCTGGATGGCGAGCGTCCCAGTGCGGTGATGGCCCGAGGCTACTACGAACGCAGTGTGATCGCCGCCTACGACTTCAGTGATGGCGCCATTTCGCCCCGTTGGGTGTTTGACTCAGCGGTCGAAGGTGTACCGGAAAATTTCGGGGGCCAGGGTAACCATCAGTTGTCGGTCGCCGATGTTGATCGTGACGGTAAAGATGAAATTGTCTACGGCGCCATGACCCTCGATCATGACGGCTCGCCCAAGTGGACAGCGGCACTGGGGCACGGTGACGCCATGCATGTCTCCGATCTGGACCCAACGCGGCCCGGGCTGGAATTGTTCGGTGTGTACGAATCGGTTCGTCGTAATGGCGGTATTGGTTCTGCACTGATCGATGCGGAAGATGGTACTGTGCTGTGGAGCATGAGCGCCGAGAAAGACAATGGCAGGGGCCTGGCCGCCGACATTGACCCCCGGTATCCGGGGGCGGAAGTCTGGGCCTTAAACGCGCCGGAGTTGTTTAATATAAAAGGTGAAGCCGTCTCTGCCCAAAGGCCGCCTCAGGTTAACTTCGCCATTTGGTGGGACGGCGATTCACTGCGCGAACTGTTAGACGGTACCACTATTTACAAGTGGAATTGGAACACCGGCTCATCCGAACCTATTTTGCAGACCGAAGGCACCAAGTCCAACAATGGTACTAAGGCTAATCCCGCATTGGCCGCCGATATTTTGGGCGACTGGCGCGAAGAGGTCATCTTCCGCACCGAGGATAACCAGGCTCTACGCATCTACTCCACGCCCACTGCCAGCGATATCAGCCTGACAACGCTGATGCATAACGCTCAGTATCGTTTGTCGGTGGCCTGGCAGAATACTTCCTACAATCAGCCTCCGCATTTGGATTATGATGTTGGCGCGAAGGTGGATAGCCTAAAACATTAGTGTTTGCTACCGGTTCGATCAAAGAGCCTCCATTAAATAACCGGCTCCATTGGAGCCGGTTTTTGCATGTCTGGACAAGCTATGCATCAATTGCTTGAGAAGCTGGTATGGTGTTGATCAAGAGAAAAACCGGCCCTCGGAAATAGTGGCGTAAACTCAAGCATTAGAATCCAATTATGGGGCACGGGCTGCGCACCAGCTCGGCCTGTAGGGCTTCTAACAGCAAAACGTGCGTATAGCGATGCTATATCGCAGTCGCGGGCCGAGTAGCGATAGATGGGGGGTGATAGATGGGTGTTGATAGAAGCCGGGCGGGCAGTTGATCGATTGTTCAATTTTGGTATTACGCAACAGTGGAGGCTATATGCCGCGATTAAAAACTAAAGGCCCGGTGCGATGGGCGACGAGTTTTTCTGTAGGGTTGATGTGTTGTGCGAGTATGATTTCATACAGCTCTAATGATATCTCCTCTGAGAGTGACGATTGGAAGTCCCTGTTTAACGGCGAGGATCTTGATGGTTGGGTCGTAAAAATTCACCGTCACGAAGTTGGCGAAAATTATGCGAATACGTTTCGGGTTGTCGATGGTGTTATCCAGGTCAATTACGATGACTACGACGGATTCGGCGACCGTTTTGGTCACATTTTTTATCAACAGCCTTTTTCATCTTATCATCTGAAATTCGAGTATCGTTTTACCGAACAGTGGCTTGACGATGCACCGAGCTATGCTTATCGCAACAGTGGGGTTATGTTTCATTCACAGGGGCCCGATACAATTCTGAAAGAGCAAGACTGGCCAATCTCCATTGAATATCAAATGCTGGCAGAGAGGGGCGACGGAAAACCCCGGCCCACCGGGAATATGTGCTCCCCCGGCACTGATGTGTTTTATAAGGGCAGGCTTGATGAGCGCCACTGTATCAATTCGTCTTCTGCTACCTACCCGCCGGGCGAGTGGGTTATGGGTGAGCTTATTGTTTATGGCGACTCCCGGGTCGTACATAAAGTGAATGGAAAACAAGTCCTGGAATATACCAATCCCCAGATCGGTGGCGGCGTCGTGAGCGGGTTTGATCCAAAAGTTTGGGTTGAGGGACAGCCGTTAAAAGAAGGCTATATTGCGCTGCAGTCTGAGGGGCAGGGCGTTGAGTTCCGGGATATAAAAATTAAGCAGTTTGAATAAAACCTATTAGGTTTTTGCAGACGGCTAGTCTCCCTCTATGAAAAAGCCCCGGTATGAGTGCCGAGGCTTTTTCGGTAGTCAAAGGCACCTCGCGGCGCCTTTGTGAGGCTGCGATAATTACATTCTATAGGTGAAACCTAGCGAGAATGCACGGCCAGACCACTGCAGGTCATTGGTCCGTCCGGGGCCTGAGGTTTCCAGTTTAACTTCGCGGCCCAGGTTTCGGGCATCCACGTAGAATTTCAGATTTTCGTTTAATGTGTAGGCAATCTTACCGTCGATGTAACCGCTGGCATCAACAAAAACGGGTAGGCCATCAAATACTCGTGAATAGAATTCATCACGATAGTTATAGGCCAGTTTGATGCTCCAGGATTCATCCTCGTAGAAAGCTTCCAGGTTATAGGAGTTCTCTGACTGACCGCGTAGTGGCATTTGTTCGCCTGTCAGCGGGTTGAAGTCGTCAACGTTATCAGCCGTTATATAGGTGTAGTTTGCTTTTGCACCGGTGTTGCTGAGAAAGCCGGGCAAAAAGTCAAAGAAAGTAGAGGCCTGAATCTCAAAGCCTTTGGTCGTGATACCTTCTTTGTTCACTTGCTGCCGAACATCCCAAACAGTGCCATCGTTAAAGAAGTCAACATCTTGCTGCGTTTCCGCGCCAAAGATATAACTGGTGATATCTTTGACGAAGTAGGCGGCGGACAAAATTGACGCGTCATTCGGATACCAGGTCAGTGCGACTTCGCCCTGAGTGGCTCGGTAAGGGTCCAGATCCGGGTTGCCTGCGGTGCAGGTGTTGGGGGTCATCTGATCTACGGCGAGCGGATAGTCGCGCAAGGTACAATCGGCGTTGATGTTAAGGTCGTTAATATTTGGACGGGCCATTACCTTCGCCACACCTACGTATGCCTCAAGCCCTTCCATCATTTCCAGTGTCAGGTTCAGGCTGGGAAGAACGTCAACAAAGTCCTCTTCGACGGTTTGACGCCCCTCAAACGCGCGCGGATCATCGGGATCTTCAACCCCCGCTAGGTCTTCGCCGTTGGGTCCGTAGATGGGGTTGCCACTTTCGTCGGTCTGTTCCACCAGCACGCGGATGCGGGTGAAGCCTTCCGAAGCCGTCTCAGTGCGCGCTACGCGAACACCAAAATTACCGCGCAGAATCATGCTGCCGATGTCGGTTTCAAAATCTGCCTGAACGTAAGCGGACTGAGTCTGAACGTTGATATTGTAGCGGCTGTCAATGGGTTGCAAGTTGCCGCGTGCAGCCTCGGCGGAGCTGTAACCACTGCGCTCAAGCAGGGTGTTTAAATAGGGGTCAGTATCAATCGCCATATAGCTTTCGATAACGTCTACGTCCAGGTCGTAGTCGCGGAAAAACATATCGGTAGCGAAGCGGTTGTCGACTAATACGGCTTCATGATCGTCCTGGGTCCAGACTCTGGTTTCCCCATCGACTGTATATGGATTGCCAACGGTCTGCATGAGGTTGTAGCCCCAAGAATTGTTGGCAAAATCTTGGTCGGTGGCGATAAAACCGGTGCGGTATGCCTTAAAGAATGAGTCTTCGGGGCTGTAGATCAAATCAACCTGAGCAATGTTTTCGGAGGCCTCGTTCTGATATGGCGAGTACTTAAAGCGATCCAGAGAGGTGTACTGCGTACCATCGTTGTAATTGAAGGTGTCGAACGTGTCGTTTTCATCGTTTTGATTGATGATGTAAGCATCTGTGAAATCAATTTCCGGCAGTTCGCCGACTTGGGTGACCACAATACCGCCGACATTGTTCTGTGCCGATTGGGTGTCGCGAGAATCAATGTCCTCAAAGGTTGATGATCGCGCGATATAACCATCAATTTTCCAATTGTCATTGATGTAATCAAAGCCAGCGTGCATTACCTCACGTTCTTGGTCCCAATCAAAGTTCAACGTCCGATTTCTAATTGTGGCACCAATCGGTGTTCCCGCCGCGTTTACGCCATTGGTGACGAACTGCACAACGTTTTTGTCCCCATCGACCACGGCGCTGTCTAAATTGAATGCTGAGCCCACTTCAACTTGAAAATTGCGGTCGGTGGCAACCTTATGACGGCTACTGTCGGTGTAAGATACGTCGAAAGACCAGTGGTCGGTAAGTTGATATTGCAACTCAATGTTTGCGGATAAGCGATCCTCTTCGCGGCCCCAGATGCTGTAGCGAGGTGTGCTTGGGCTGTACTCGTACCACTGCTCCAGACACGCTGTTTCCCCCGCTGCATCGAGTCCGGCGTTCATACACTCTTGTTGGCTAGAGTAGTCTGCGTACAGTTGATCTATGGAGGTTTTATTGGGGTCCATGTCAACGTCGTGATACTTCTGCCAGTTGGTATTGCGCAGGCCGTTTAGCATGGTGTGTACTTCGGATCCGGTAATGTTGACTAATACGCCAAACTTATCGGTAACTTTATAGACGCCCGTCAAATTATACTTGGGCATTACCTCATCAATCATCGTGTTGTACTGGGCTTCCCCATTGATTGACAGAAAGTTTTCGTCGAATTCATTGGGCTTGCGAGTGTTAATTTGGATGGTACCACCCACGCCACCCTCGGTGAGGCGGGCCTCGGAACCTTTATAGACATCGATGGATTTGACCAGCTCTGAGGCCATATCCCGGAAATCGACGCTGCGGCTGCCGCCCATACCCATGGCGGTTACACCATTTAATTCAACGCGTACCAAACCAGATTCGACACCGCGAACGCTTACAGAGGTACCTTCACCCATGTCGCGTTCAAGTTGGATGCCCGATATCCGTTGCAGTGCTTCACCAATATTTTTATCGGGGAACTCACTAATATCTTCGGCAACGATGGAATCCATCATAGTGCCGGCTTCTCTTTTTCGATCCAGGGCGCTGGTATAACTATGGCGAATCCCGGTGATAATTACTTCTTCGAGTTGGAAGTTTTCACTCTCCTCTGCTTGAGGTTGGGCCTGATCTTCTTGCGCATATGCATGGGTGGCAGCAAGTGTGCCAATTGCGGCGCCCGCCAATATGGACGTTATACGTTTGGCCAACGAATTCTTTTTAAACAGAGAAAACTCTGAGTTGATGCAGTCAAGGTTATTAGACTGATTGTAATTATTCATTATGAAGTCCCGCCCTAATTGTTAGTAAGTGGAAATTTTATTGAATAGTGACTTTTCTAACAGAGGCCATGTTATAACCAAAAAATGTCAAATTCAATAAAATGCAGCCATAAATGAACGCGAAGCTTCAAGGGTAACGGTGCGCGATGATCGGTAACGATTGGTAACAGTTTTGTGGTCGTGGGGAAACAATGCACGCATTGTTCGTCGAAAAAGGTATGAGTGGTAATCATGGAGAACGATATTTTCAAAAGGTTGTATTGACCATAAGTGCGCGCGCTAGTGAATTCATGCCCTGTAGAGCCTTTGACCTGGTATTGCTGGTGTATTGAGGCTTAACGGAGGTCGAAGTTGGCGGGCACTTGGTCACATTGCGTTAGAGCTTGCAGTCGTGGGATATGCCCGGATATCGCTTTGCTTGTAGTGCTCCGCAATTGCCAGATGGTGCGGGTTAAAGAGAGCCTATAGATTGATTTTGCTGAAGAGTGTTGGAAACTACAGCCAAAAAACACTAGAATCGTGATCGAACCTGATGTAATGTGATTGTTGGTGGCTAATTCTTAGTGCGAAAATAATTATAAATGATTAAGATCGTTGCTATTTACCATTTATAAAAATAAATCGGATTCATCGCCACATGGTTTTCAGGCTTAGCTCTAACATCACTTTCTTAGAATCACTTTCGGAGACAGCATAATGAGAAAAGACGGAAGGTATTTCAAAGGCAAACGTTACACTTCGGCAGCACCGTTTGTGACACTGGCGTTCACCGCCGTGCTCGCCGGCTGCGGTAGTGACGATTACACACCCGCCGAGCCGTATCAGGCGCCTCCCGCGGAGGATGCCGAGCGCGATACCAGTGGCGGCTCTAACGTTCAGTATTTAGACCGGGGGCTGGTCGCTATGCCCGCCGAAGATGGAGGCAATGTTCTCAGCTGGCGCTGGTCGGGTCTCGATGAGCAACGAATTCGGTTTGAAGTTTATAAGAACGATGAGTTCTTCAGGACAGTTCGGCCCGGTGAGCCGACTTTCTTAGAAGATATTAACGGCGAGGCTGGAGACAGCTACCGTGTGGTCGCTCTGGTTGACGGCGAAGAGAAGGACTCTTCAGATATAGTTCAGGTCCAAGAAGGTCCTTATCTGGACATACCATTGAATAAGCCGGCAAACGGTTTTGTCGATGGCGTCGAGTACAGCTATATCGCCAATGACGCTTCTGCAGCTGACTTAAACGGTGATGGTCAGTACGAGCTCATTCTAAAGTGGGAGCCGGATAACGCTAAAGACAACTCTCAGGGCGGCAAGACCGGTGACGTGCTTATCGACGCGTATACCCTGGAAGGTGAACTTCTGTGGCGCATCAATCTAGGCCCCAATATTCGCGCGGGCGCTCACTACACTCAGTTTATCGCCTACGACTTTAACCAGGACGGCCAGGCGGAAGTTGCTATGAAAACGGCGGACGGCACCGTTGATGGTCGAGGTACCGTCATTGGTGATGCCGAGGCTGACTATCGCAATGATAGCGGGTACGTGCTGGACGGCCCCGAATTCCTAACCATATTTGAAGGTATTTCTGGTGAGGCGTTAAGCACTGTGGATTACAATCCACCGCGCGGCGACGACATTAATGCTATTTGGGGTGACGATTACGGCAACCGAGTCGATCGCTTTTTGGCGGGTGTTGCTTATTTAGACGGCAAAACACCAAGTCTGGTAATGTCGCGCGGCTACTACACGCGTTCGGTTGTGGCGACCTATAATTTTGACGGCAACAACCTTATCCAAAATTGGGTTTACGATTCTAATGAGGATGACTCAGCGGCCAGCTTGGCCGGTCAGGGAGCGCATAGCCTGAGTATTGCCGATGTTGACAGCGATGGTAAAGACGAAATTATCTTTGGTGCCGCCACGTTGGATAATGACGGTACGGCGCTTTATAGCACTGGGCTGGGTCACGGCGATGCGCTTCATGTGGCCGATATTATTCCGGGCAATGCAGGCCTGGAAATTTTTATGGTGCACGAAAGTTCTACGTCCTACATTACCGAAGAAGGTAATTTTGGTGTTGAAGTGCATGATGCCGCAACCGGTGAAATTCTGATCTCGCAGCCGAGTAACGGCGAAGGTGACGATGTCGGTCGTGGTGTTACCGGCGATATCGATCCAAACTATCCGGGTCTCGAAAGCTGGGGCTCGCGCGGTGGTTTGATGGCGGCCGACGGCTCGATCATTTCTGAAAACAAGCCCGCCATGAATTTTATGGTGTGGTGGGACGGTGATCTTAATCGGGAAATGTTGGACGGAACCGAAGTGACTAAGTGGAATTCGGAATCGCTTCTGGTTGAAAAAGACGCTTTGTTTAACGCCGGCACCTTCTCCAATGGTTTGGCTGTGTCTAATAATGGTACAAAGGCCACGCCTTCATTGTCTGCGGATATTCTTGGAGACTGGCGCGAGGAAATGGTGTTCGCCAATGAGGCCAGTACCCGCTTGATGGTCTACTCAAGTAACATTCCTACCGACGTTAGGTTGCCGACACTGATGCACGATCGGCAGTATCGTACGGCTATCGCCTGGCAGAATGTTGGCTACAACCAGCCGCCGCACCCAAGCTTTTATATGGGTTCGGACATGGAGTTGTATGATCATGTCATCAAAGAGTTGCCTCAATTTAAAACACAGGCCGTTAACGGTCAGATGGCAACCGGAGTTACCGCACAAGGTAATAACGACAATATTCTGGTCAAAGTTTTCCCTGGTAGCGCCGAACTTGGCTCGGCTACTATTTTCCGGGCTGAAGTCAATGATCGCGACGCCGCGGCACAAGTGGGCATGCTCGAAGGTGGTCAGACGTCTTTTGTCGACGAGTCTGCCGTTCCGGATGTGACCTATTACTATTGGGTTGAGGCCGACGTTGCCGGGTTGGATGGTGCCTATGCCGCCCGAATGACCTCCACGCTTATTCCACGGGTTGCCGTAGCGAGTCTGGATAACTATGTGGATCTGACCTGGGTCACAAGTCTCAATCTGAGTGATGTCTATATTTATCGAGCTCAGACCGAAGAGTTCGGCATGGTGCCCAATAAGCCTGCGTCTTCTTATGCGCGAGTGAATGGCAAAGCCAGAACTTGGAGTGATGCCGGTACCGAGGAGGGGCATAAGTACTATTACTGGGTTGAACTGGTTACGGCTGCGGGGGACTCCATTGTGGCCGATCCGGTGTTTGGCGAGAATTTGATTGTTGCCAAGACAAATCTTGATGCCACCTATCAAAACGGCATTCTTACCGTTTGCTGGAATCTCGAAAACGTCGAGCCGGGCGCTACCTATAACGAACTCTACCGCAATGACCGAAATCAGGCCGGTGGCCGCTCTCGGATCTTTCCCAACAGTGATCCGGCAACCATCTATAATGGCTGTTTTGACGATGTCGGGCCCGAGGGTGGTTTCGCAGAGGGGCAAGGCTACTGGTATATGTTCAAGCAGGTCGCTAGCAATGAGATCGTAGGGCCATTCGGTAACGGGCTCGAGAGCAACTTGACCAACCTTTCTGCCGGGCTAGATACTGAACTGGGTACAATTAATCTGACATGGGAGCTTTGGAATTTTGGACAGAGTATTGTCAGCGTTGACCTGTACCGTAACACCAGTGACTCGTTAAGCGGCAGAACTCTGGTGAGCGCGGACGTGCGCAGCAGCGATGGTCGTCTGCGTGACACGGGCGGCGACAACGGTTTCATCGAGGGCGAAACTTACTGGTATTCGTTTGAGGTGACGCTAGCTGATAGCACTGTGATCAATACCGATCCAGAGGGTGAAGTGTTGTTTGAGTTACCTGAGCCGGAAACCAATCTGATTACCCGTCTGGAAGATGGTGGGATTCGCATCGACTGGAATCTGGAAAATTTCCAGGGTGAGCTTAGCCAAATCGAGCTTCTTCGTAACACTGAAGCCTCGGATATGGGCGCTATCGTGGTTGCTTCTGAAGGGCTCGAGCCTCGCGGTGTGTTCGGCGAGTACGACGGCCTTGTAGAAGGGCAAACCTACTGGTACATGATGCGCGTTACTATGGCGGATGGCGAGGTTATAACCGGCCAGCCTCTGGGTGAGATCGTGTATGAAGCGAACCCAACCTCGACCAGTTTGACCATTAACGAAAACGAGGATGGCTATTGCGAGATATCGAACGGTGCCATTGAAAGCAACTGGGCAGGCTATGAGGGCGATGGTTTCTCTAACACGGATAATGCCGAAGGTGAGTTTGTTTCCTACAAGGTAAATATTCAGGAAGCCGGTACTTATCGCTTACTGCTGCGCTACGCCAATGGCGCTGGTGACAACCGCTTCGCTCTTGTCGATATCAACAGTCAGATAGGGGCTGCGACAATCGATATGGAAAGCACCAGTGGTTGGGATGTTTGGATGGAAACGCACGTTGATGTTGAGCTTGAATCGGGCGAAACGGACATCAAACTGCGTGCCGGTTCTGGCGGTGGTTTGGGTAACGTCGACTACCTGTTTATCGATGCCTTGACAACAGACGGTGCTCCGCAGGGGATTGCTTGCACACCGTAAGCATTGGGTTGCGGGGTGAATGAACCCCAACCTGTTAGACAAAAAAGCCAGGCTTACGCCTGGCTTTTTTGTCTGTACGATAATATTCAATTGCGTAGAGGGGCAGCGCAAAAGGCTTGCGAGACAGACCGCCGGTAATTTTCTATAGGCTTTTAAAATACGATTTCATCTTTTATAAGTCCGGAAAAACCCTTTGCGCCTAGTGCAGTATTTTCTTTGCTTCCGGTCACTAAGCAAGTGTCGTTTTGCCTTTACGTTATTTGATGCTTAATTTAAATAAGCTCCCATCCTTTTGTATTTCATTTGATTATTCCGTGGGTTATACTTGGCTGAAAATGATCGTACATGACGTAACATGATAAAAATGTTCCCGTTCACTTAAGTGGGTTCGCCGGCTTGCAATGGTAGGAGAATAATAATGAGGGCTTTTCCGAAGTGGCCCCATGCACTGAAAGTGCTGAGCGCAGGCGCTGTCATTGCAGTGACGGTCGCATACATTGTTTACACTGCGGTGGTTTCGAGTACCAATCGGGGAACGACTCTTTTTGTCGCCTACGCGCAAAACAGTCAGCCCGTCATCGATGCGTTGCAATTACTTGGTGAGAGAATAGAAAAGAAAACTGACGGGGCGGTGACTGTCCGTTTTTTTCCAGACAGCCAGCTCGGCGGTGAGCGCGAACTGGTAGAGCTGTTGCAAGTTGGCGCCATCGACATTACCAAAGTGTCAGCCGGCTTAATGGAAAGTTTTTCGCCTATATACGGTGTCTTCTCGATGCCGTTTCTTTTTGACGATACCGAGCACTTCTACCGTGTCATGGACAGCCCCAAAATCATGGCGCCGATCTATGAGTCTACTCAGCAAAACGGATTTGTGGGCATGGGCTATTACGACTCAGGTTCACGCAGTGTTTATGTCAAGGATCGTCCTGTTCGTTCGGTGGAGGATTTGGCCGGGCGGAAGCTCAGGGTCATGCAAAGTGAGGCGGCAATCGAAATGATGCGTCTTCTCGGTGCTACGCCGGTGGCCATGGGCCAGGCGGAGGTGTACACCGCTATGCAGCAGGGTATTTTGGACGGGGCCGAGAATAACGAATTCGCTTTGACCATCGCCCGCCACGCTGAAATTGCTAAACACTATACTTATACCATGCACACTCGTATCCCGGACGTGGTTTTGATCAGCAATAAAACGCTGGAAAAACTGACCGATGATCAGGTGGCCGCGGTTTATGAGGCCATGGAGGAGTCTATTGAATTTCAAAAGCGGGCCTGGGGCGAGTCAATCGAAGCGACTCGCAAAATGGCTGTGGATGAATTCGGGGTGACTTTCTATAAGGTTGATCGCAAGCCTTTTGTCGAGGCGGTTCAGCCCATCTATGAAGGCTTAAAGCCCTATCCCAAACAACATCAACTCTACCTTGACGTACGGGCGATGGGCGACTGAGCTCTGGCTCAGTCTGTGGCATAGCTTGGTAGTAGATCGGAGTAACCTATGATTAATCTGGTTCGAAAAATGCTCGACCGAACAATCGTGGCGGTGTGTAGTGCTTGGTTATTGGCCATGGTCGCCATGACGTGCTGGCAGATTGTCAGTCGGTATTTGCTGGACGTTCCGAGTACCTACTCGGAAGAGTTTCTCCGTTTTTCCTTGGTCTGGGTATCTATGCTCACCATGGCCTATGTTGTGGGCCTGCGCAAGCACGTTAGATTTACATTGTTTTCGGATAAAGCCTCCGAGCAAATGCAACGTTATTGGCAAATTTTAATCGAGCTGGCATTTTTGGCGTTCGCAGTTTTTGTGTTGGTCCAGGGCGGCTATCACGCGAGCAGTATTACCATGAATCAAATTTCTCCATCGCTCGGCCTGGCAATGGGCTATGTCTATTTAGCGCTGCCGATCGCAGGTGGATTTTTAGCGATGTACAGCCTGTTGAATTGCATACAATTGTTTACGGGTGAAATTGAGCCGTCTGAGGAGGGAGCCCAAGATGCTTGATGCAGCTTTTGTGTTAATGGCTTCTTTCGCGCTGTTGCTGGTGCTGGGCATTCCTATCGGTATTTGTATTGCAGTGTCATCGGTGATTACCATTGCTTTAGTGTTGCCGATGGATGTTGCACTGTTTACGACGTCGCAAAAGATATTTTCCAGCCTGGATAGTTTTTCTCTGTTAGCGGTTCCTTTTTTTATTCTGTCTGGCGTGATTATGAATTCCGGCGGCATTGCCATGCGCTTGGTCAATTTTGCCAAGTTGTTTAGTGGGCAGATCCCCGGTTCCTTGTCTCATACCAATATTGCCGGGAACATGATGTTCGGTGCCATATCAGGTTCCGCTATTGCTGCCTCTACCTCCATTGGTGGTGTTATGGTGCCCATGAGTAAAAAAGAAGGGTACAAAAATTCCTTCGCCGCGGCTGTTAATATTGCCTCGGCTCCTACCGGTATGCTGATTCCTCCCACAACGGCGTTTATTTTATATGCGTTGGCCAGTGGCGGCACTTCGATTGCGGCGCTGTTTGCCGGCGGCTTGATCGCCGGTTTGCTTTGGGGCGGCGGTTGCATGGTTGTGACTTATTTTATTGCCCGCCGCCGCGGGTACCGTTCGGAACGATTGGTGGAAAAAGGAACCGCTTTGCGAGTCACGTTAGAAGCGCTTCCCAGCTTGCTACTGATTATTGTGGTTGTGGTGGGCATCATAGGGGGCGTGTTTACCGCGATTGAGGCCTCAGCCGTTGCCGTCGTCTACACGGCTTTTCTTACCATGGTTGTGTATCGCTCGGTGTCGTTGAATGACCTGCGGGATATTCTTATTCAATCTCTGGTGATGAGCGGCATCATCATGTTTTTGTTGGGAACCTCTTCAGTCATGTCCTTCGCTATGGCCATTACAGGTCTGCCCGATTTGATCAGCAGCATTATTCTCGGCCTGTCCGATAATCCCGTTACCGTGCTGCTGGTTATAACCGTCTTCTTATTGCTGATTGGCACCTTTATGGATATTGGTCCGGCGATTTTGATTTTTACGCCGATTCTTTTACCCATTGCCTTAAAGATTGGTGTAGACCCGGTGCACTTTGGCATCTTGATGGTTTACAACTTGTGTATTGGCACTATCACACCGCCTGTAGGCAGTGGGTTATACGTTGGGGCCAGCGTGGCCAATGAGAAAGTCGAGAAAATTCTTCCCTCTCTTTTGCCGTTCTATGGGGTCATTGTTTTGGCTTTGATTCTAATTGCTCTGTTTCCACAGATTACCCTGTTTTTACCAAGGTTGTTGGATTTGTAGCTGCGCTTAATTGAACCGGCAAGCACATTTCCACAAGACCTTGCTAAGACAATGACCACCAGTGAGAGAACAATAAAATGCAGATATCGAGACGAAACGCCATGAAGCTGATGGCTTCCGCGACGGGCTTGGCGGCAACAGGATCCTCTTACATTTACGCCAGCGGCACTCAAACTCAGGGCGGCGGTTCTGTTGCGCCGCCATATCAAATGCGCAAGTTAGTACACGGCGTCTGCTACTACCCGGAGCTGTGGCCGGCGGAAGATGTGGACCGCGACATTGTGGAAATGAAAAAGCTGGGTATTAACCTGATTCGCATTGGTGAGTTCGCCTGGTCGAGCATGGAGCCGGAAGAGGGCAAAATATCCACCCGATTTTTTCGCGAGGTGATGGACAAATATCACGAGGCTGGAATCTCCGTGGTCTTTTGTACCCCCACTCCAACGCCGCCGGTTTGGCTGACTCATGGTCACCCGGAGCGCCTGTTTGTAAATTCTGACGGTGAACGGCTTATTCACGGAGCCCGGCAACACGTCAGCTACGAGCATCCGGTCGTGCGCGAGGCCTGTTTTCGTATTATCGATGCCATTGCCCGCGACCTCGGTGATCATCCCGCACTGATCGGTTGGCAAATTGACAACGAATTAAAGTGCCACGTGGCTGAAGATTTTAGTCCGGCGGCCGTTGCCTCCTGGCATCGCTGGCTAAAGGATCGCTTCGGTACCATTGATCGGCTGAACAAAGAGTGGGGCACCCACATATGGAGCACCTACTATCAATCCTTTGAGCAGGTTCCCGCACCGTTCAAAACCCCGTTTTTACACAATGCCTCGCTGAGCACAGCCTATCGAATGTTTAACCGCGAGCGCATTGCAGAGTTTTCGGATCAGCAGTGTGCGATTATCAGAAAGTACTCTGAGCACCCGATTACTCACAATACCAACCCGATGTTTTCGGTTAACCACGAACGTCTGTTCGAGAATTTGGATTTCGCTTCTTACGACGCTTACCCATCGAGCGAACAGTGGGATGCGCTGGTGTTTCGCAGTGATATGTATCGTGCGGCGAAGCCTGGACGTCCCTACTGGCTAATGGAAACCAGTGTGGCTCACAACGGTTGGTTGGGAAATCATAGCCCCATGCACCCGGAAGGTTTTCTCGCGGCCGAGGCGACTTTGGTGTACGCCATGGGGGGCGAGGGCTTTTGCTACTGGTTATGGCGCCAGCAACGCACCGGAGCCGAAATTAGTCACAGTGCCGTGCTCAGCAGTTGGTATAAGCCGTCGATTGGCTACTCTCAGGTTCAGAAAGTAGAACAGATGCGCCAGAAGCTGGAACCCCTGTTATTGCAAAGTAAGCCCTGGGTGCCAGAAATTGCGGTGACCTGGTCTGACCACGCCCGCGCCATGATTGAAACCGAGCCCATGGATCGGGACGAAGAATTCCCCGATAAGTATCAGGGCGTTGTGCAGCTGTGGCACAAAAAGATTTTTGAGTTGGGCTACCACCGCGAGGTTCGGTTTGAAGGCGCCGCCCTGGACGGTTTGAAATTTCTGGTTACCCCGGCCATGCCTTATGTGAGTGAAGAATTTTTGCAGCGGGTTATTGAGTTTGTAAAAGCAGGTGGCGTATGGCTGGTGGGGCCGGGTACGGGCATCCGTGGGCGCGAGCACACGGTGCCGACTACCTCGGGCCTGGGAATGGTCGATGATGTGGCCGGTGTCACCACCGAATATGTCTTCCCCCTGACCAATACCGGCATTCAGGGTAAAGCGAATGGTCAGGTGCTTGATTTCACCGGCTGGTGTGCAGCGGTTAAGCCAAATCATACGGACACTCGGGTGCTCGGAACCCTGCAAACCGAACTGGCTCCGGGCACCGCATTCCTGACCGAAAGAAAACTGGGCAAAGGCAAGGTGGTTCTGTTGTCCGCGCACCCGACCGGAGACGCCGGCGAGAAACTTCTCAACCAGCTCATCACCGGCTATGCCCAGGAGCTTGGGCTGACCGAGCCCTTCAACGTAAGCCCCGGGACCGTGGTCTCCCCCCGGGTGGATCATCAGGGAAATCCGTTGTGGGTGGCGGTCAATATGGATGGCGAGGGCGGTCGACTGGGTGTTCCCGATGGCGCGCAAGATGCCACTACAGGGGCGCGCTTACGGGGCTCGCGCATTGACGTGCCGGCCTATGGCTGGAGGGCTGTTGTAAAGCCGCAATAAAGGTCAATACGGCGTCCCCGGAGCGCCGCATGCCGTCATAGAAGTAGGGCTGGCCTCTTAAATAATCACAAAAATTCAAAACAAATCAATAGTTGTCATTATGTGTCGGTTGTGCTAGTTTCTGATCTTGCCAGTAGACAGCCTCAGGCCGTCGAAAAACGATAAAAGTAGCGCTGGAGTAGGCCGGATGAACCGACGTGAATTTCTGAAAAGAGGTGGTGTTGCCGCCTCGCTTCCTTTGACCCTCCAGGCTTTACCTAGCGGCTGTGCTACATCCTCTTCAGTGGCCTTACCCGCCCGTCAGTCCGGGCATCTGAGCTGGCTTGAGGGTAAACAGCCAAATGTCAAAGCGGGTACCACCTGGGGTCAGCCCTGGTCCCAAGGTGAGCTCGCGCCAGATCAAGCGTTGCGCTTGATTGCGAGCGACGGACAAACGATTCCCCTGCAGAGTTGGCCCACGGCCTATTGGCCGGACGGCAGCGTCAAATGGACGGCTCACGCGGTGCCGGCGGGTGTAACACTGGGTCAACAGTTTAGGGTGGAGAAGGGCAGTGGCCCCGCCCCCGCCCCACACCATCCGGTGCGCGTCAGCGTCGCAAACAGTACTATCGAAGTGGATACCGGTCTGGTCACTTATTCGATACCCAAAACCGGTGAGTACCTGATCCGCGCCATGTCACGAGGCGGAGCCGTGGTGGCGAAAAACGCCCGTATGGTGGGGCTGGTTCAGGATGAGGTAGACCCAAGCGCAGCGGTCTCGCGGGTTTCGTCTTTCCAGTCCCGCACCGATCGGGTCACCGTGGAGCAGGAAGGCCCCGTTCGCGCGGTGCTTAAGCTTGAAGGTGTACACCAGATTGAGGCGGGTAAAGAATGGCTGCCTTTCACCTTGCGCCTCTACTTTTACAGCGGTGCCGAATCGCTGCGCGTCAGCCACAGTTTCGTCTTCGATGGCGACGACCAAAAAGACTTTATTCGCGGTTTGGGGTTGCGTTTTGACGTCGTACAGCGCGACGAACTTTACGACCGTCACGTTCGCTTTGCTGGGGAAAATGACGGTTTGTGGGCCGAGTCCCCCAAGGGTATTACCGGCTTGCGCCGGGATCCGGGTAAGGCTGTGCGCGCTGCCCAGATTGCGGGCCGCAAAACGCCACCTCTGAATGAGTGGGAGCCGGGTGTCGCCGATCGACTGCACTGGGTACCGGTTTGGAATGATTTCACCTTGTCGCAATTGAGCGCCAATGGTTTTGCCATTAAAAAGCGCACCAAGGCCGGTCATGCCTGGATCAATGCCGATCAGGGCCACAGAGCCTCGGGTGCGGCCTATGTGGGCGGCGCTTCCGGGGGCGTATTGTTTGGTATGCGCGACTTCTGGCAACTGCATCCGGTGCAGATTGATATTCGCAATGCCGGCCTGGATGAGGCCGAAGCGACACTGTGGTTCTGGTCGCCAGAGGCGCCTCCCATGGAGGTGCGCTTTTACCACGACGGCCTGGGGCAGGAAACCCACGAGCAGCAATTGGATGCGCTGCGAATTACCTATGAAGATTACGAGCCCGGTTTTGGAACCGCTCACGGTGTCGCGAGAACAACGGATTTTGTACTGTGTGTATTGGCCGCTACTCCCTCGCGCTCGGCGACCGTGGACTGGGCCCGGGAAATTCGCACACCGGGACAAGTGGTAGCTGCCCCCGAGGATATTCTGAAAACCGGAGTTTTCGGTGGCTTGTGGAGTTTGCCCGATCGCTCCAGCGCGCAGAAAAAACAGATTGAAGACCGCTTGGCCTGGCAATTGGATTACTATCATCAGCAGGTAAATCAGCGCCACTGGTATGGCTTTTGGGACTATGGCGATGTCATGCACACCTACGATGTCGATCGCCATGTGTGGCGCTACGATATCGGTGGTTACGCCTGGGACAATTCCGAACTCTCGCCCGATTTGTGGCTGTGGTATTCATTTTTGCGTAGCGGCGACGCTCAGTCCTTTCGACTGGCCGAGGCTATGACGCGTCACAACCGGGATGTTGATATTTATCACCTGGGCCGTTTCAAGGGGCTGGGCACCCGGCACAATGTACAGCACTGGGGTTGCAGTGCTAAACAGTTGCGGATCAGCACGGCGGCGTACCGCCGGTTTCATTATTTCCTGACCGGCGATGATCGTACCGGCGATGTCCTGAACGAAGTGGTCGACGCCGGCGAAGCTCTGACCCGAGTCGACCCCACCCGCAAGCTTTCCAACCGAGAGCCGGTGCCGGGGCCCGAGAGAATGCAGGTGGGCACCGATTGGGGTTCGGTGGCGTCCAACTGGCTCACCGCCTGGGAGCGCACCGGAGACGACCGATATCGGCAGCGTCTGGTGGATGCGATGCGCACTATCGGCGGCCATCCGGATGGTTTTTTCGCGGGCACCTATGGTTTTGACCCAGAGACGAAAAAGCTATTGGCGCCCGCTGATCGCGAGGCGCAAGTGTCACACCTCAGTGCGGTATTCGGACTGGTGGAAATCAACGCCGAGCTGATTCAACTGCTGGATGTGCCCGAGTACAAAACCGCCTGGCTGCGTTACTGCCGGTTGTACAATGCCAGCGACGAAGAAAAGCAAGCCGCTGTGGGACGGGCATTCGGAACACATTTGGAAGCACCGCATTCGCGCCTTACCGCCTATGCGGCGGCGCAGGGCAAAGATTCGGCCCTGGCAAAGCGCGCCTGGAAAGAGTTTCGCTTACCGCAGGAGTTCGCTCTGCAGTGGACGGGCGAGCGCCAGGCGATTTTGGATGTAAAAGGCCCTCAGGTGCTCAACCCGGTGGTAGAGGCACCTTGGTTATCCACCAACGACAGCTCCCAGTGGGGCTTGGCCGCCATTCAGAATTTGGCGCTCATTGGCAACGACTTATAAGCGCCGGGCCGGTTTTTCACTAGGGCCTGTTGACACTAATTTAATACGACTTAATAGATTACTACTTTAGAGGTTTTAACGAGTATGCCAACTGTTGCACACAACATCGAGTACGCCACGGTCCGGGGCAGCATTGATAAGCTGATTGATAACCTGGTTAACATTAATGATGAAACCGGAGAGTTCCTGCTCAAGCTGGAAGACGGTCGGGTCATTGATACTAAGGGTTGGGCCGGTTGGGAGTGGACCCATGGTATCGGTCTTTACGGGTTGATGAAGTACTGGGACATCACCGGCGATGATAAGCCAAGGCAGATTATCGAAGACTGGTTTAGTGATCGTTTTAAGGAAGGCACCACCACCAAAAACGTCAATACCTACTCACCTTTTTTGACCCTCGCTTATATGCACGAGCGCACCGGTGACCGCTCCCATCTGCCGTACCTGGATGTATGGTCGGAGTGGGTGATGCGGGATATGCCGCGCACCACCGAAAATGGTCTGCAGCACATCGTCTACAACTCAGAGAACTATCAGCAGCTCTGGGACGATACCTTGATGATGTGCGTCATGCCTTTGGCCAAAATCGGTTTGGTTATGGATCGTCCTCATTATGTGGAAGAGGCCAAACGTCAATTTATGTTGCACGTGAAATACCTGGCCGATCGCAAAACCGGTCTCTGGTTTCACGGCTGGACTTTCGATGGTAATCATAACTTTGCCGACGCTCTGTGGGCGAGGGGCAACAGTTGGGTCACCATTGCCATTCCCGAATTTATCGAACTTCTGGATCTGGAAAAAACCGATGGCCTGCGCATGTTCCTGGAAGAAACCCTCGAGTCGCAGGTTAAGGCGTTAGAGAAAACCCAGCACAGCGATGGCCTCTGGCACACATTGCTTGACGACCCCGACTCCTACCTGGAAGCGTCCGCCGCGGCTGGGTTTGCCTACGGCATTCTCAAAGGTATCCGCAAAGGTTATCTGGACAAAAAATACGAAGAGGTCGGTATCAAGGCGGTCAAAGCGGTGCTGGATAACATCAGCGCGGATGGCGAGTTGCAGCAGGTTTCTTTCGGCACGCCGGTGTTCGATGACCTGCAGGGTTATCGGGATATTCCGCTTACGTCCATGCCCTACGGTCAGTCCATGGCCATTCTACTTCTTGTGGAATACATGAACTACTACATCTAATCGATGTTTACCCCGCCGCACCTGCAAAAGTGGGGCGGGGTTGTGATTCTCGATCTGATTGATCGCCGACCACTGAACCATGTTAATCCGGAGTGCGAGTAATGGAAAAGATCGCTTTGGTCATGCAGCTTAAGCCGGGCTTTGAACGCGAATACGAAAAACGTCACGACGAAATTTGGCCGGAGCTTGAGAGAGAACTTCGTAGTGCTGGCGTTTCCGATTATTCCATTTTTCTGCACCCGCAAACCCTACAGTTATTCGCCGTCTTAAAGCGCGAAGATAATCACACCATGGATGCGCTTCCGCAAACCGAGATCGTGCAGAAGTGGTGGCGCTATATGTCCGACATAATGGAAACGCAGGCCGATAACAGCCCGGTGACAATACCGTTAAACAAAGTGTTTCATCTGGAGTAATTCATGGGCGTGAGCAATAACACCAATTTGCGTCCGCAAGGGCTTTGCTTTCTGCTGCTCGCTTTAACTCTTATGTGGGTTGCGGGCTGCTCAACAACGTCCAGCCAAACAACACCCAACCAAGCAGCGCCCAATCAAACATCGGTAACCGACACCCGGCCAGAGCCTGGCCAGTTGCTTTATCGGGCGGACTTTGCCAGCCGCGAATCCGTGTCCGATTGGGTGATGGAAGGCCCGGGTGAAGTTTCTTTCGAGCAGGGCTGGATGGAAATGCTGTCCCCCGACGAGCAGGGCCATCATGTGTTCTGGTGTCCGCAAGACTTTCCCGATCACTTTATTGCCCAGTGGGATGCGCAAAATCTGGACCTGGAAGCGGGGCTGGTAATCGTCTTTTTTGCGGCTACCGGCGTCGATGGCCAAGATATATTTTCTCCCAAACTGCCCCCAAGGGATGGCGCCTTTACTCAGTACACCCAAGGCGAAATTACGAGTTACCACATTTCTTATTACGCCAATGCCGCCCACAACCCGGGCCGTGGTTATGCCAATTTGCGCAAAAACAATACCTTCAGTTTACTGCAGACAGGTGAAGTGGGCATACCGACGCAGTCCACGCGCCCACACGAGGTAACGCTGATAAAAGAGGGCGCCCGGATTCGGCTTTATGTGGACGACCGAAAGGTGATTGATTACACCGATGACACCCCGGTGGTGGGCGATGTCGATACGGGGCGCGCACTGGACACCGGCAAAATCGGATTCCGACAAATGAAGTGGACACACTTTCGCTACCAAAACTTTCGGGTGCGCGCCATTGATCAGTAATAGATCCAAATCTACAACCGGTATTTGTCAGTTCGCGCGGCACTGTGTTCACAAAAGACATAGTTCTGCAGCCAGTCAATAGCGTCGCAGTCATAAAATAAAATCTTAATGATCAAAGACAATGGATTGGATGCTTACTCGGTAAAGTTTTACTGCGCGTTTGAAAAACTGTTTGAGCGTCTCGTTATACGGTCTGTTGTCACGGTAAAACAATTGCAAGGCACGAAGATTATAAAAACCACGAATCTAGGATGGCCATGAAAAATGAAGTTTTCCAGAACTTTCGCATTGCTGACAATCGCGCTCTTGCCTTTTTCCGGGGCGACTCAGGCGCAAGACAAGCCCCAAATACAATTGCATTGGCTAGAACACGATAGTGCCCGTGCTTCCGTGGGCACCACTTGGGGCGTGCCCTGGCCGCAGGGAGCGGTCCAGAAACAGAGCGAATTCACTCTTAATTCGGAAGCCGGCCCTTTACCCGTGCAGAGCTGGCCCTTGGCCTACTGGCCCGATGGTTCTGTGAAATGGAGTGGCCACGCGATAGCGCCGCTTGCAGTGGATGCGACCGCACTGACTCTGCGCCCCGGCGCTAGCGCTTCGCCAGAACAGGCGCTTACGGTGACCGAAAATAGCGAGAGCATTCGCGTGGATACGGGCACAATTGAAGCGGTGATTGTTAAATCCGGTGATCGCTTGATTCAATCCATCACCCGGGACGGTCGTAAAACTTTAAATAACGGCCGCCTCGTGGTTCTGTCCCAGAATCGGGCTGAGCCCGAAGTGGGCGAACCGCTGACCGTAAACGCGTTTAACGGTCGCGTCGATAATGTCACTCTCGAACAGCAAGGGCCCCAGCGCGCGGTGGTCAAACTCGAAGGTAAGCACGTTGGTGACAAAGGGCGGGCCTGGATTCCTTTTGTGGCGCGCCTGTATTTTTATGCCGGCGACGACTCTGTGCGGTTAATGCACACCATGATTTACGACGGCGACCAGAAACAGGATTTTATTCGCGGCGTGGGGGTTCGTTTTGATGTCCCTATGGATGGCCCGCTCCATGATCGGCACGTGCGTTTTTCCGGGCAGGACGATGGATTATTTGCAGAAGCCGTGCGCGGGATTACCGGCTTGCGGCGCAACCCTGGCGAGGCCGTGCGCCAAGCGCAGATCGACGGTCGCGCTACTGCGCCTTTGGACGAGTGGGCAAAAAGTGTTTCCGATCGCATTGATGTCATCCCCGCGTTCGGTGATTACACGCTTACACAACTAACCGCCGACGCTTTTGAAATTCGCAAACGCACCCAGCCCGGTTTGGCCTGGCTGGATTCTGCCGAAGGCGGACGCTCGAGTGGCCTCGGTTACATCGGTAGCCCCGAGGGCGGGGTGGCCTTCGGTATTCGCGATTTCTGGCAAAGCCATCCGTCCCAACTGGATATTCGCAACGCCAGAACCGATAACGCCGAAGTGACCCTGTGGCTCTGGTCTCCCGAGTCTCGCGCCATGGACATGCGGTTTTATCACGACGGCATGGGGTTGGATACCCACGAAAAACAACTCGATGCCATGGGCGTGACCTACGAAGATTACGAGCCTGGGTTTGCCAGCGCCACCGGCGTGGCCCGTACCAGCGAATTGCGGATCTGGGCTTTGCCCGCCACACCGAATCGCGAAACCATGGTGCAGATGGCACGCACCCTGGCCGAACCACCGCAGATGGTGGCTCGCCCCACAGACTATGAGTCCGCCGGTGTTTTCGGTGCGGCCATTTGGGATCTGCAGGATCGCTCCACGCCCGCCAAAACCGCGGTTGAAGATCAGGTGGACTTTTATCTGGATCATTACCTGACTCAGGTAGAAGAGCACAACTGGTTCGGTTTCTGGGACTACGGCGATGTGATGCACACTTACGATCACGATCGCCATACCTGGCGTTATGACGTCGGTGGTTTTGCCTGGGCCAACTCCGAACTTTCTCCCGACATTTGGCTCTGGTATTCCTTCCTGCGCACGGGCCGGGCGGATGTGTTCCAGATGGCCGAGGCCATGACCCGCCACACCGGCGAAGTGGATGTTTACCACCTGGGGCGTTTTGAGGGGCTGGGGTCGCGTCACAATGTTAAACACTGGGGCGACAGTGCCAAGCAGCTGCGCATCAGTACGCCCGCCAACCGTCGTTTCTATTACTACCTGACGGCGGACGAGCGCGTGGGTGATTTGATGCGTGCGACCCTGGGTGCTGAACGTCGTCTACTGGACGTACCGCCGCTGCGCAAACTCAACCGCGACAGGCCGGACTTCACGGGGAAACCGTATTCCATGATGATGGGGCTGGGCACGGATTGGAACTCTGTGGCCGCCGCCTGGCTGACCGAGTGGGAACGCACGGGCGAGCCGGAATATCGGGACAAGCTATTGCGCGCGATGCGCAGCATCGGAGAGTTTGAGCACGGCTTGCTTTCATCGGGCACCGCTTACGATCCGGACACAGGTCGCTTCTATCGGGTGGGCGAGGGCGTCTCCGGTTCGCATCTGGCCATGGTATTCGGGGGCGTGGAGATTAATGCCGAACTGATTCAACTGCTGGATGTGCCCGAGTACGAGGCAGCCTTTATTCAGTACGGTCAATTTTTTAACGCCGACTCTGAAGAGAAAGCCGAGATTATCGGCCAGCCCTATAACCGAAACTTGAATTTAGGGCAGGCGCATTCACGCATGACCGCTTACTCCGCCTGGAAATTAAAAGATAAAGCGCTGGCGGAAAGGGCCTGGAATGAATTTTTCGGCGCGAGAGCCGGTATCGGGATTTACGGTACGCCTTACCCAACAAGAACGGTCACGCCGCCTGATGTTTTGGCGCCTGTGACCGAAGCCCGTGGGGTATCCACCAACGCTGTGTCCCAGTTCGGTTTAACGGCAATTCAGATTATGGCGTTGATTAGCGAGGAGGCCCCGGAAGAAGTTCCGGCGCGCGATTAATATGGAGTGTCGAATGATAGCGAGCGTTTCAAATCTTCTCGGCAGGCTTAGGCGGCGACTGCTATTTCTGTCCCTTCTGTGTCCGCTTTTTGCGCAGGCCGCAATCCAGCCGCTTGCTTCGGAGATATCTAAAAAGTCGCCGCTCAATGCGTTTGCACTGGTTGCCGGGAAACATGCCGCGCCTCTGGTGGTGAGTGAGGATGCGCCCACAGTGATTAAAATCGCCGTGCGCGATTTCGCCGACGATGTTGAGCGCGTAACCGGCGTGCGGCCGGACGTTCGTAAACGGCCACCCAACAATGCCCCTTACGTTCAAGTGGAAATTGCCCCCGAGCTGGAAGGTCGTTGGGAAGCCTTCCGACTTTCCGCCGATTCGAAAGTTCTGAGCGTTGAGGGCGCCGACCCTCGCGGTGTGGCCTATGGTGTATACGAGCTGTCGCGTCGTATCGGTGTTTCTCCCTGGTACTGGTGGGCCGATGTGCCAGTGGAACAGCGCGAGCAACTGTATCTTAGTGCCGGCACTGAGCCCATTGATGCCCCCGCCGTGCAATACCGCGGAATATTTATTAACGATGAGTGTTGGGGCTTGGAGGCCTGGGCCGAGAAAACCTTTGAGGCTATCGTTGCCGAGCAACCGGGCGTTAATAAAGAGGTGGGTACGCTTGGGCCGAAAACCTACGAACGGATTTTCGAACTTATGTTGCGCTTGCGCGCCAATGCCATCTGGCCCGGCATGCATCCCTGCACCACGCCTTTTCATCAGGTAGAAGGCAATAGCGCCTTGGCCGACGACTACGCCATTGTGGTCGGTTCAAGTCATGCCGAACCTATGCTGCGCAACAACGTGGGGGAGTGGGATCTGCCCAAGGATCAATACAATTTTCTGACTCACCGCGACACTGTTATGAATTACTGGGAGCAGCGGGTGAAGGAACGCCGCTCCGGCGAAAGCCTCTGGACCCTGGGTATGCGCGGCATACACGACAGCGGCATCATCGGTCCCAAGTCGCAGCAAGAGCGTATCGGTGTACTGGAAGACCTTTTCGATGCTCAGCGCAATCTGCTGGCGAAACACCTGGGCGACGGTGATCCCACCCGGGCGGCGCAAATCTTTGTCCCTTACAAAGAAGTGCTTAAGGATTACAACGCCGGCCTGAAAGTGCCGGAGGATGTCATCATCGTCTGGCCGGACGACAACTTTGGTTACATGCGCCGTTACGCCACGCCCGCAGAACGCGAGCGCCCCGGCGGACTCGGTGTTTATTATCACCTGTCCTATCTGGGTTCGCCGCTTTCCTGGCTTTGGTTCGATTCCCAGTCGGTGTCTCTGGTGTGGTCGGAAATGGTGCGCACCTACGAGCAGGGCGCGCGCTCTTTTTGGATGGGGAATGTGGGCGACCTAAAAGCTCATGAGCTGAGCACGGAGTTTTTTCTCGATCTGGCCTGGAACGCGAATCGGACTGATTCCGACGCGCCGATGCAATTCTTGCACGATATGGCCGCGCGGGATTTTGGCTCCGAACATGCCGAGGCTATTGCCGCACTGTGGAAACGTCATCAGCATTTGGCGTTTGCTCGCAAGCCGGAACATCTGCAGTGGCACCTCTCTTTGCAACCTTACAAGCCGACCGAATTAACGGATGCGGAAATAAAACATCGCCTTGCAGCCTATCAATCCCTGGTAGCGGATACCGCAAAAGTTGCCAGTGCGTTACCGGCCGCTGCGCAGGATGCGTTCTTCCAGCTGGTGGAGTATCCGGTACGCGCCGCCGCCGCTGCCAACGAACGCTATTTTCTGGTGGAGCTGGCCCGTCGGCAGAACGCTCGAGGTGCGCCCGCCGCACCGGCAACCTTTGCGGCAGCCGGGCAGGCCACGCAGCGAATCGAAGCGCTGACCGAGCGATACAATCAAGAGATTGCCGGCGGCAAATGGCAACATATTCTCACCACCGGGGGCGTCTCCCCGAATGATTGGCTGCGCTTCCAACCGGAGCCGATCCCACCCTTGGGTTCACAGGAAGCGGTGGTACGAAAATCGCTCACTACTGAAACAGGCGCGAGTGACTTCGCGGTTCATAACGCGCCCTCAGATGCTGGGACAGGGGATTTCTTCGAGTCTGAAGGTGTGGTGTCCATCAACGCCGGACATTTCACTGACCGCGAGGATAGTGGGAAGGGCGGTTGGCGTTCGGTGGAAGGCCTGGGCCGCACCGGCTCGGCGGTAACCATACTGCCGTCCACCCTCAAGTTTGATGCCGGTGATGCCCCGCGACTCAGCTATCGCTTTTATGTGGCCAGTGGCGGTCAAGCCCACGTTCATGTTCGGCTGCTGCCCACGCATCCGATCGTGCCCGGTAACGGATTGCGTTTGGCGCTGGCGCTGGATGATGGCAAGCCGCAACCGGTGACCGTGACCGAAGGTTTTGATACCTATAGCAGTGAGTGGAAAGAGCGGGTGTTGGCCAACGCTACCGAAGCCACCGTGAAACTTCCGCAGAACCTTGAGCCTGGCTGGCATACATTACACTTGGTGGCCGTAGATGCCGGTGTTGTGGTGGATAAAATCGTGATGGATTTTGGAGGGCTTGAGCCGTCCTATAACGGCCCGCCGGAGACCCGCGTGCAAAAGGCCGATACAAAAAAAGTCGAGCCGGTTTCCTACCGATTTGATTTCGGTAGCGTCAATGTGGCGGAAGGTGACACGGGCATTGGGTCAGATACTCGCTATTCCCCCGATCGCGGCTACGGCTGGGTGGGCGACAATACCCCCGAATGCGATACGGGCGATGCGTGCGTTGCCGATAAACCGTTTACCTTGGCGGTGGATGTCCCCGAAGGAAACTACAAGGTAACGGTTATTTTGGGTTCAGGTGAAACCTCAGCCGAGACCACGGTAAAAGCCGAGGCGCGTCGGTTATTGCTCCGCGGCGTTGCTACCGCAGGCGGTGAGCGCAAACAGGCGAGCTTTACGGTAAACCGGCGAAGCCCGCTACTTGAAGGCGATGGGGTAGTGGCACTCAATTCGCGCGAAACCGGCCCACCCATGGTGGCGCACTGGGATAAGCACCTGACTCTCGAATTTCTCGGTAACCCCGCCGCCGTGACCGCGCTTACTATTGAGCCGGCACCTAAGACGACCACGGTGTTTATTGCCGGGGATTCCACGGTCACCGATCAGCGCAATGAACCCTGGGCCGGTTGGGGACAGCTGCTACCCGCGTTTTTTAATTCGGATGTGGCCATCGCCAATCACGCAGAGTCGGGCCGGGCGCTGTTCAGCTTTGAGGCGGAACATCGGTTGGAAAAAGTTCTGGGCGCCATGAAACATGGTGATTATCTGTTTATCCAGTTTGGCCACAACGACCAAAAGGATAAAAGCGAAGGTGCCGGACCCTTCACCACGTATCAGCAAGATTTGCGCGAATATATTTCAGCGGTGCGCGCCAAGGGCGGCATACCGGTATTGGTCACGCCTATGGAACGTCGGCGCTGGCATAATGATAAGCCGAGAGAAACTCTTACCGATTATGCCGAAGCGGTGCGTCAGATTGGGCAAGAGCAGGGCGTGCCGGTGATTGATCTGCACCGGATGAGTCTGGAGTTTTACGCTGCACTGGGACAGGAAGATTCTAAAGAGGCGTTTGTTCACTATCCGGCCAATACGTTTCCCGGTCAGAGTAAAGCGCTAAAAGATGATACTCACCACAGTGCTTACGGCGCCGACCAGCTAGCACGCGCTGTGGTATCAGGTATCAGAGAAAATATACCGGCCTTGGTCGTGCATTTACGGGATGAGGTGCCGCCCTTTGATGCCGCGCGGCCGGACTCGCCGGAGGCTGTCGCCATACCGAAAAGACCGATGTTTAAAATACAGACACCTGAGGGAAATTGAGCGACCTGCAGGGCTTACTCTGCGCACTGACGCAGATGCTTTAAAATGCCCTGCACATTTTGGGGGTTGGTACTTTCGAGAATGGTATGAATGCCCGGCTTGAGTTTTTGCAGCATTGACATTAAATGACGGTGATCCATTTCGCCGGTACCCGAAGGTAGGTCGCCGTCTTTTAGCCCGTCTTTGATCACAAAATCTTTGCTGTGAATCGCCACAATGCGATCGCCAAAAAGATCAAACGCCTCGTCCATTAATTCTTGCTGCCGATGGCACTGATCCAGCGGGAAAAAGTTAACCGGATCGTAAATCACCTGAACATTGGGGGAGTTTACCGCCTCCAGTAACTCCAGCATTTTCTCGTAGGTGTGCACGGTATGGTGATGGGCGACGCCCTCAATGCCCACAATGGTTCCGTACTTCTCGGCGGTCTTTGCCATGCGTTTCACGGAGTCCACCAGCTCTATAAAAGACTCTTTGCTCTGGCTGTCCGGGTGATAGCTGCAGTCGCCATTTTTAGAGCCGGTTTCGGTGCCCACAATTGCACATCCAAAGTCCCTGGCAAAGCGCAGGTGCTCTTCAAAGCGTTTCAACCCTTGTTCCTTGGCGACAGGGTCTGGGTGGATGGGGTTGATGTAGCAGCCCAGTACGGCGATGGAGATGCCTTGCGCGGCGAATGCATCGCGAACCTGATTGGCAAAGCCGGGGCTTAATTGTCCGGGTTGCTCCCCGATCATGGGAAAGGATTTGGCGGGGGCAAGTTGTACGCAGGACACATCGTACTGGCCGATCAGGGCGGCAATCTCTGCGGGTGTGCCCTGGCCATAGTCGTGTGCTCTCAGGCCCAAATTCAGCATAATGTTTTGTCCTTTTCAAACGGTCGGTTAAAGTTAAGCGGCGGTGCTTATTGTGGCAGCACCGCTTGCAGTTCGTCGGCAACAATCTCGGCAGTGAACTGGGCACCCTCGAGCGAAGTGTGAGTGTGCTCATCGGCAAAAAAGGCTTCCACCTGTTCCGGTCCCAGCTCGTCGTAGCGCGCGGCCACTTGTTCGTGCAGATCAATCAAATGAACACCGCTTTGTTTGGCCACTTGTCGCGCCCACTGTGGGTAACTGTCCTCCGGGCGGGCGATATTCTCTGTACTCTCATCCCAAATCTTGCGCGGTACCGGTGTAAATAGTATGGGTTTTACACCCAGCGCCATCGCCTCGCCGATCATCTTGCGCAGGTACCAGCCGTAGGTGTGAACGGTCTCGGTTTTTCCTGTCAGCATATTGCCGATGGTTTCTTGCGCATTGCTTATGCCGTCAATGGTGCCGCGGGCACGTCGATCGTCGTTGAGTGCTGCCGAATCATTGTGGCCGAATTGGATCAGCATATAATCCCCGGGGCGAGTCATGTTCAAGGCCCGCTGCCAGTGTCCCCCGGTGACAAAGGTGCGGCTGCTGAAGCCGCCGATGGCGCGATTGACCAGGTTGTATGAATCGTCTTGGACGTAGTCCCCCAGAAAATCACCCCAGCCCCATTGGCCACCAGCGCCGTCTCCCCAACCGTTGCGAACAGTAGAGTCGCCCACCATAAAAATACTGTTTTTTTCGGGCGAGGCGACTACAGGTAGGCGCAAAAAAGTCCAGTCGTAGGCGATAACCTCGCGCCCTGTTTCAGAATACCAATCGTCCGCCAGAGTAGGGCGCAGTCCTTTTAAGGCCGATACGATGGTCTCAGCGTGAATCTCGGCGCCCGCCGCGTTGAAGTGCGTGTGGTCTTTGGGATAGAGCGCCGCTACTTTTGCAGGCCCGAGCTTTTCCAGTTTGTCGGCAACCAAGTTGGTGACATCAATAAACGGGGTGTCTAGCTCCCAGGCTAATTGGTGCGTCCAGTGGCCGTATTGGCCGTTGCGTCGCTCAATTCTGCCCTCGTCCCAGCGGTTGCGTACGGTCAGCGATAACAGTATCGGCGTGGCCTCCTTGGCGCGCACCTCCGCCACCATTTGGCGGATGTAGTGGCCAAAGGTGTAGACGGTTTCGTCTTTTTCGGTTACCTGGTTGAAGATATCCGTTTGCTCATCGTCCAGTCCGGGCAGGGAGCCTCGGGCGCGCCTGTCGTCGTTGATTTCACCGGCGTCGTTATGGCCAAACTGAATCAGCACTAGGTCGCCGGGCTGGACGTCGTTGATCAAACCCTGCCACAAACCCTCGGTGGTGAAGGTGCGGCTGCTTCTGCCCCCGCGAGCGTGATTATTTACGGTGACTTTATCTTGAGCAAAATAAGTTTGCAGGGCGGCTCCCCATCCCTGATGGTCTTTTTCTTGGTAAGAAGCCGCTGTCGAGTCTCCTGCGATATGAATATGCCGAGGGCGCAAGTCCTCGGCCAGGCTTGGTTGGCCAAACATGAGAGTGAGGACAATGGTAATGAAAGAAAATGCCCGTCCTGTCCGCATGCTGATTTCCTCTTGGGTTAAATAGTGGTTAATGGTTTTACTTTTATAGTTGTAAGCGCTGCCGCTTGTGAATCGCGAATTAACGGTTCTGTGCGTGGACATCTTTTTAATAACTTGGCTTGCCGAGCCAGGCAGGTGTCGCAAAGCAATCACTGTGCCTCCTCTAACGGTGACGTCGATCCACAGCGAATCACTCCATAGTATGTTTGTTCATTATCGGATGAGACCGACACTTTTGGTTCTGTTGCATAAGGGTATCATTATGTGATCTATAGTGACCAGATTTGTTTTAATGGGATTTATTATGATCTTTCGGCGCTGGCCGTGATCGAGCTGTTCTGGTCCCCAGTGTTCTAACGCGCCGAACATTCCAGCTAATCTCGTTTTTCTTACGCACTTGCGAACCAGTCAGTTTCGCTGCTGTGAGTCGATCATCGTTGACTCTAAATGATTGGAAATGATAATATGTGTGGATATAATGACTGTTAGTGATTGCTGTGTCGGTTGAGTTATCACGCATTGTTTATACCGCATTGCCCGAAAAGTTGGGTGTTCTGCCAGAGGGGAGCAGTATCGCATGACCAAATACAACGCATTCTACGGCCAGTCAGGGGGTGTGACGGCGGTTATCAATGCAACTGCAGCGGGCGTAATCGATACGGCTCGTACCCACTGTGACCGCATTGGCAGTGTCTATGCCGGGGTAAACGGCATTGTCGGTGCCCTCAATGAAGAGCTTGTCGATATCGGTCAGGAAAGTTCCGATAACTTGGCAGGTTTGCTGCACACCCCCTCTGGGGCGTTTGGCTCTTGCCGGTTTAAGTTGCAGGACTTGACAGCTCAGCGCGCTGAATACGTTCGCTTGCTTGAAGTCTTTAAGGCTCATGACATTCGCTATTTTTTCTACAACGGCGGCGGCGATTCCCAGGATACGACTCATAAGTTGTCTCAATGCGCAAAAGAAATGGGGTACCCGCTTACCTGTGTGGGCATTCCCAAGACGATCGATAACGATCTGCCGTTGACGGACAACAGTCCGGGATTTGGTTCGGTAGCCAAGTATGTCGCTATTTCCGCACTTGAGGCTTCGTACGATGTTGAGTCTATGCACAGTAGTTCCACTAAAGTATTTATTATGGAGGTGATGGGGCGGCACACTGGCTGGATTGCCGCTGCCAGCTGTCTGGCTCAGGATGAACGTGGCTTGGGGCCGGATCTTATTCTGGTGCCAGAAGTTGTCTTTGATAAGGCAAGTTTTCTAGCGCGCGTAGATCAAGTCGTTGCCGAGAAAGGGTTCTGTGTGGTCGTTGTCGCCGAAGGCATTAAAGCTGCTGATGGCAAATTTATTTCTGAATCCGGCTCGACAGATGCTTTCGGTCATACGCAACTAGGGGGCGTGGCGCCGCGCCTGGTGGACTTGATTAAGCAAAATCTTTCGTACAAGTGTCACTGGGCTGTATGCGACTACCTCCAACGCTCCGCGCGTCATATCGCCTCCCAAGTGGATGTAGATCAGGCCTATGCGGTCGGTCGCGCAGCGGCAGAGTATGCGCTACAGGGGCGTGACTCTGTTATGCCTGCAATCGTGCGAGACGAGCACCCTCCATACTCGTGGACGTTGACGCCGGTTCTTCTAAGTGATGTCGCGAATCGGGAAAAAGCGATGCCCGAAGAGTACATCAGTGAAGATGGGTTTGGTGTCACAGAAGCAGGGCGGGCCTATTTTGCTCCGCTCATACAAGGCGAAGCTCACCCTCCGTATGAAAATGGTCTGCCAGCCTATGTCAGGATGAGCAAGTCATTAGTCCGTAAAAAGCTGGCGTCTCATACTCCACAAAACAACTAACACTCCGCAAAAAAATAACTTCAGTTGCGCAGGTAAAGTGACCTGCGTTATTAATTCACACGAGGACGATAAATGAACGATGACGTTGTAAGTTTACTTGGTAAAGAAGCTGAATCATTGCTGCAACATCAATGCAAGGCGATACCTAAAGAAAGTATTATTTTGCCCAGCCCGGACTATATCGACAATACATTTAGCGCGACGGATCGTCCCCCCGCCGTGCTGCGCAATTACCAGTCTTTGCTCTCTGCCGGCCGGCTTGCCGGTACCGGGTATATGTCTATTTTGCCGGTGGATCAGGGGATTGAGCACTCAGCGGGTGCCACCTTTGCACCGAACCCAATCTACTTTGATCCGCAAAACATTATCGAGCTTGCTATTGAAGGCGGATGCAATGCCGTGGCATCCACCCTAGGTGGACTGGGCGCCGTGTCTCGTCGCTACGCTCATAAAATCCCTTTTATTGTAAAGCTGAACCATAACGACGCCATGGTTTACCCCTCCAGTTACGACCAGCGATTATTTGGTCAGGTACGCCAGGCATACGATATGGGGGCCATAGGCATCGGCGCCACGGTTTATTTTGGTTCTGAGAGTTCGCGTCGCCAGTTGCAGGAAATTTCCGAAGCTTTTCGGCAGGCTCATGAGCTCGGCATGGTGACGGTTTTGTGGTGCTACCTGCGCAACGATGGTTTTACAACGGATGCTGGGGATTATCATTTGGCCGCCGACCTGACCGGTCAGGCGAATCATTTGGGTGTGACCATTCAGGCGGACATCATTAAGCAAAAAACGGCCGAAACCAATGGCGGTTTTAAGGCCGTAAAAGTGGGTAAAACCCACTCAAAAGTCTATGACGAGTTGACTACCGAACATCCCATTGATTTGGGGCGCTATCAGGTAGCGAATTGTTATATGGGCCGTATTGGTCTGATTAATTCCGGCGGTGCCTCAACAGGCGAAGGCGATTTGGCCGAAGCGGTTCGCACCGCTGTAATCAATAAGCGCGCCGGTGGTATGGGGCTTATTTCAGGTCGCAAAGCGTTTCAGCGTCCATTTGCCGAAGGTGTGGAGCTGCTGCAGGCTATTCAGAATGTCTATCTTGATGAGGGTATCTCCATCGCCTGATGAGTTTCTTATTTTTAGGGACGAAAGCTTCGTGAGCACTTTTAAAGGTTGGCGTTTTGGGCTCCCCAATTCTGGGGAGAGCTTGGGGCTTCACTAAAAAAGGTTTTTATTGCTATGAATATTATTGAAGAGCGTTATGCAGTCCATCAGGACGATTACAAACGCTACGACACAGAAAAACTGCGTCAGCATTTTTTGATAGAGAAAATTTTCGCCCCCGATGAGGTGTTGTTTGTCTATGCCCACTACGAGCGCATCATGGTGGGCGGCGCTATGCCGGTAAAGAGTGACGTAGCTCTGGAGCCGGTCTATCAGCAAAAGGCCAGTCACTTTCTCGAGCGCCGGGAACTAGGTGCAATCAATGTCGGCGGTAAGGGCTCAATTACAGTCGATGGCGAGCGGTTCGAGCTGGATACTAAAGAGGCGCTCTATATTGGTCGGGGTGCCCAGGAAGTGGTGTTTGCCAGCGATGATGCCTCTAAGCCTGCTAAATTTTATATGAATTCCGCACCGGCTCATCACAGTTATCCGCACAAAAAAGTGGGAATGTCGGATGCCAAGGTTCTCGAGCTGGGCTCTAGTGAAACTTGTAATGAGCGCCGCATTAACCAGTTGTTGATCAATGGTGTGGTCGAAACCTGCCAGTTGCAAATGGGTATGACTGAATTACAGCCGGGCAGTATTTGGAACACCATGCCAGTGCACACTCACAGTCGACGCATGGAAGCCTACTTTTATTTCAATATTCCCGAAGAGCAGGCGGTCTGCCATTTTATGGGGCCGGCCAACGAAACCCGTCACATTTGGGTGGGCAATGAGCAGGCAATAGTGTCACCGCCCTGGTCCATGCACTCGGGGGTGGGGACTGCCAATTACACCTTTATTTGGGGGATGGCGGGCGAAAATCTCGACTATACCGATATGGATTTTCACAAGCCGCATACTTTGAAGTAGCGTGTCCAGACGAATGCAAAATTAGGTATTACTATGACCAGCGAACTATTTTCTCTTAAAGGCAAAACCGCTTTAATAACCGGCGCCACCCACGGTATTGGCATGGCTATGGCCATGGGGCTGGGTAAAGCGGGCGCTACGATTGTGATCAACGGTCATTCTTCTCAGGAAAAAATCGATCGCGCCGTGCAAGCCTATAAGGATGCCGGTATCCGGGCCCAAGGTTATCGTTTTGATGTAACCGACGAGAATCAAGTGATAGCCGCGGTGGAAAAAATTGAGCAGGAAGTGGGGCCGATTGATGTGTTGGTTAATAACGCCGGCATCATCAAGCGAGTCCCGCTGTTGGATATGCCGGTGACCGAGTTTGAGGAAGTTGTTAAAACCGATTTAACCGGCGTATTTACCATGACCCGTCCAGTCGCTCGCAAAATGGTAGAGCGTGGGGCCGGTAAAATTATCAACATCTGCTCGATGATGAGCGAGCTTGGCCGCAATTCAGTAGGTGCTTACGCCGCTGCCAAAGGCGGGCTGAAAATGTTGACCCGCAATATGGCAACAGAGTGGGCCAAACACAACGTTCAGGTTAACGGTATAGGCCCGGGTTACTTTGCCACCAGCCAAACAGAGCCTATTCGTGTGGAAGGCCACCCAATGAATGATTTTATTGTCAATCGTACCCCCGCTGGAAAATGGGGGGATCCGGATGATCTGCAAGGCGCGGCCATTTTTCTTTCCAGTTCCGCGAGTAATTTTGTGACCGGTCAAATTGTTTATGTCGATGGCGGCATTCTTGCCACTATTGGTCGACCTGCGGGTGAAGATTAAATGGAGAAAATGGGCCGCTTCGGTTGTATCGATTTAGGGGGATGATTGAATGGCGGGGGCGGGATACGAAATTTCGTTCGTCCTCCGTTCCCCTTTATCCGCTTTCCCCGTTTTATTTATCGCTGACCTCAGACCTCTGGCAGTCTTTCAATCAATAAACCCCGCGAATATGCGCAGCCACTTCATCCTTGTAGAAGCCTTTTAATTCAGCGTGAAGCTCCGCAGATAACGAAGGTAACTCGCTTACTTTGGCATTCTCGACAGCTTGTTGCGCTCGGCTGGCACCCGGGATAATCGTTGTTACAGCCGGGTGGTCGAGTATCCAGCGCATCGCCATTTGCGCTGTGGTATAGCCCTCGGGGGTCAGCTCTTTAATGCGCCCGGCCAGCTCAACACCCTTCGTAAAGGGAATGCCGGCAAAGGTTTCGCCAACGTTAAACGCTTCGCCGTCTTTGTTGAAATTGCGGTGGTCAGTTTTATCAAACTGCGTGTCGGCTTTGAACTTACCGCTTAGCAAACCACTCGCCAGCGGCAGGCGCGCAATAATCCCAATATTTTTCTCAGCCGCCATTGGCAGCAGTTCGTCCACTAATTTTTGCCGGAAAATATTAAAGATGACCTGCAGCGAGCTAAGATCTTCTTGCTCTGCGCAAATCAAACCTTCCTCGACGGTCTCGACACTGGCGCCGAAAAACTTAATGTGCTTTTCCTGTTGTACGGTGCGCAGCCAGTCAAAAATTTCGCCCCGGCGCATGACTTCGGTGGGAATACAGTGCAGCTGAATTAGATCAATGCTGTCGCACCGCAGCCGATCTTGCGCTCGTTTCAGATTGTCGCGTATATCGGTAAGGCTGTAACCGTCTGGGTAAGTGCCCGCGCCACGACCATATTTACTGGCAATCACAGGTTTAGGGTTTAGCGAACCCAGGTGCTGTCCCACAAAGCTTTCACTGGCGCCGGCGCCATAGACGTCGGCGGTATCGAAAAAGTTAATGCCGGAGTCGAGGGCCGCGGCAAAGATTTCCTCAATGGTATTGCTGTCAATGGGTCCGAAGTCGCCGCCCAGCTGCCAGCAGCCCAGGCCAACCTCGCTGATGTCAAAGCCAGTGTTACCGAGGGTACGTGTTTTCATGGGTTCTCCTATGCGTAGATTTGCCGCTCTTATGGCAGCTGATTAATAGGCGCCTATGCTAGCAGAACCTGTACGCCATCGCTGAACGTTAACATTCCTTAAGGCAATAAGGGCCAGTCATGCCGAGCTCTCTTCGTGCTAGCGCTGACTTGAAGCATATTGCGCCTCGTAAAAATAGATGCTACATTAGAAGTCTATCTGCCACATAAGTAGTAGATGTGGTTTCAAAGTAGTAAAAGGAGATTGGGTTGAAAACACTAATGAGTACGGTGGTTGGGTTAGCGTTATGGTTGGTGAGCAGTGGGGCAGTGGCATTAGAAAGTGCAAAGCCGTATAGCATTGACAGAACCTATACACACTCCATAACGTCGAGCATTAATGGCAAAGAATATGAGCTTTATGTCCGTGTTCCCAGATCGTATGAGACGTCAGATAAGCGCTATCCACTGGCGGTACTAAACGATACGGGCGCGTCCTTTCCCACGGTGTCCGGTGTGTTGCAGTTGCTGACAGTGAAAGATATGCAAGAAATAGTGGCCGTGGGTATTTCTTATTCGGTAGGAGACGATGGCGGAGTCAGCCGCACGCGCGACTATACGCCAACGTTTGCACCGGACGAAACGTCATTTCATTCGGTGGCGTCGAAGCAAGCGTCCGGTCACGCCAGTGACTATTTGGCGTTCATTGAGCGTGACGTATTTCCGTTTCTCGCCAGCCAATACCGGCTGAATATGGACAGCAAGGCTTTAATTGGGCATTCTTTTGGCGGCCTGTTGGGCGCCTACGCACTGGTTACCAAGCCAACACTGTTTGATCATTATATTATTGGCAGTCCTTCGCTGTGGTATGACGACAAAGTCATGTTTGATCTCGAGCGCAAGTATGCAAAGAGCAATAATATGATGCCCGCCAATGTCTATATGTATGTTGGTGATAAAGAAAACAACAACACACATTCCATGGTCGACGACTTAAAGCAGTATGAGGCGCAATTGCGTCAGCGCCAGTATAAAGGGTTATCGCTACAGGTTGAGATTGTGCCGGAGGCAACACATCACAGCGCGTTCCCTCATCTATTAACCTACGCTCTGCCTAGAGTTTTTCCTTTAGACTAAGCTGCCTGGGAGTTAAATAATGCGTGGGATTATAGTGGTTGCAGCCATGGTGTTCAGCCAAGCTGTATTTGCTGGCAGCATTGCGATTACGTTTGATGACTCTCCAACCTGGGATAGTCACTATTTAACTGGGCCTGAGCGAACGGAAAAATTAATCAAAGCGCTGGATCGGGCGGGTGTCGAGCAGGCAATGTTTTTTGCCAATACAATAAGGATGGATGAAGCTGGCGAGAAAAGATTGCGCGCATTTGCCAGCGCCGGGCACCTGATTGCCAATCACAGCCACAGTCATAAGTCGGCGGGAAAATTGACGACGGCGGAGTATTTAGCAGATGTAGAATTGGCTCATAACAGGCTATCAGCGCTGCCAGGTTTTGCACCTTTTCACCGGTTTCCTTACTTAAACCGCGGTGAGGGAATAGCTCAAGTC
Organism: Gilvimarinus gilvus; assembly: GCF_030518155.1. GTDB lineage: Bacteria > Pseudomonadota > Gammaproteobacteria > Pseudomonadales > Cellvibrionaceae > Gilvimarinus > Gilvimarinus gilvus. Next base: position 108,720 of record NZ_JAULRU010000570.1, read on the forward strand.
GCTGAGCTCAATGCCGGTATAAAGGCAATGGGCTATGCCGATGGCTACGTGACGGTAGATAACTATGACTTTTATATCAGTCATTTGTTTGATCAGGCAATATCCGCAAACGCCAGCGTGGATTATCAAGCATTGGAGTCGCTGTACGTTGATGCGATGTGGCAAGCCATCGAGTTTTACGACAATATGGCAATAGAATTTTTAGGGCGCTCACCGCATCATGTGCTGTTACTGCATGAAAATGACGCAGCTGTTTTGTTTGTCGAGGCGCTTGTGGCTAAAATTCGCAGCGAAGGCTGGGACATTATTCCCGCTAGTGAAGCCTATCAAGATCCGATATCCCAGTGGTTTGATGCCGACGGTATGCATGGTCAGGGGCGTGTGGCCGCCATCGCCCAGCAAAACGGCGCCAAGGCTGAAACCCTTAAACATCCATACGAAAATACCGATACGTTGGATAAACTATTTCGCACTAAGGCACTTGGCCAGGAGTTACAGTGAGCAATTTACCCGAGCTGTCTAAATCAGAACACGATGTGTTGAACGTGCTGTGGGCGCGGGACCAAATGAGCGTACGCGAGGTTCATGATCTGTTGGCAACAGATGGTTCGCGTGCTTATACCACAACAAAAACCGTGATGGATCGCATGTTGCAAAAGCAACTGTTGCAGCGGGAAAATTTTCACGGCGTATTTGTGTATCGCGCGGCGATTAGTCGTCCGCGCGGGCTCGCCCGGCTTGTTCACAATTTTGCCAGGCGAGTGTTGGAGGTTGATAACGTCTCCGCAGTCTCCCTATTTTCCGGTTCAAAAAAAATATCGAAGGCAGAACTGGCGGAACTGGAGGCCTTGTTGCAGAAGCTGGATGACGAAGAGAGTGCGTCGCAATGAATGTGGCGATTGATTTTCTCGCGGGCCTTACGGCGGACCTGGTCTTGCAGTGGCAAGTGGTCGCTGTTTGGTTCATTGTTTTATGCCCGATAGCGGTTTTGGTTCAAAAGCGTCTGCCTGGTTTGGCCGCGGGGTTATGCTGGTTGGTATTGTTGCGCGCGCTTGTGCCGGTAGGCGTGGGGCCAGCGCCTTGGTGGGGCTGGCACGATGCGACAGCGGTATGGGCCGCTTTGCCGACTCTTCCGCACATATCAATGCCTGTCAGTGTTGAAAGCCCGGGGGCAAACGTGCAGCAATGGCTGGCAGTCGCCTTGGGGTTGTTTTTATTCTTGGCCTGGTTGCTGGCAGCTTCTTTCTTGCTGTGGCAATATCAGCGCGAACGCTATCGGTTGCGTCGCCTCGCTTTTGGGGCTGCCGATAGCGCTTCGATCTGGATGAAATCGACGTTTGCGCAGTTAAAAAAACAATTCAATGTAAAGTATGCGCAGCTGGTTGTGACAGACCTTGCCGATTATGCCTACACCATTGGCAGCCGTCGCCCGGTGGTGGTATTGCCCGCATCGATGCTCAATGTTGAGCCCGAGCTGGTTGAGGCTGTACTGGCCCACGAGTTAATGCATGTAAAACGGCGCGATGATTTCAAACTTCGTTGCCTTAATTACACTCGCGTTGCCTGTTGTTATTTCCCCCCGTTGTGGTTTTGTGCCCGGATGATTATTCAGTGCAATGAAAAACAGTGTGACAGGGCGGTTATCTGGCAGTCTGGCATTGACCGAAAACGCTATGCACGCAGTTTATTTGCCGCCGCGCAATTGCACGCGCTGGGTTCTACGGCGGTGATGCAGTTGTCGCCGGGTGAGCTTTTGGTTGAGCGTATGCAGTCTATTTATGAGCCGGGAGCTTTGATCGTGCGCAGCGTCTGGCCCGTCCGGTTATTGATTGCTGCGGTAGTTTTTGTGCTGTTTCCCGCTCACGCTGGAATGAGCGGTGCTTCTTCAGTCAGGGGACTGATCTCACCCGTGCCGGATGCAAGGTTATCATCCGGGTACGGAGAGCGCTTTAATCCGTTTGTGGCCGGTGAGGTAAATTTTCATCACGGTGTCGATCTTGCTGCAGCGCAAGGTGATCCTGTGCAATCGGTAGGAACCGGTCGCGTGCTAAAGGTTGGCTACGATGATGTGCGGGGCAACTATGTCGTGGTTGGCCATGCCGCTGGCTTAACAGCCAGTTACTCCCACTTGCAGCGTTCCTCGGTAGCCGTTGGAGACATAGTGCTGCAGGGCCAGCATCTCGGTGCGGTAGGGAAAACTGGCCGGGCAACCGGCCCCCATGTGCATTTTGAATTGGTACAGGCTGGCCAAGCTGTAAACCCCGCTGACTATATCGATTTCGGACGTCACGAAGGTTAACGTGGGTTGGTTTACTCGGTCAGGCAGTTGGGGTCAAATTTATAACCGCCCTGTAACCATTCGCAAATTTCCTTAGTGATTGGTGAGCTGTGCTGTTGGCTGCTGTAGCGTTCGATAAGAAGCTGTTTTTGTTGCTCGCTTAGTCCGTCAAGGCCCAGCGTCTGCAAGTTTGGAATATCGTCAATCAGGTGGTTTGCCAGTTCATCCGGGTACAGGGAAAATAGCGTCTCGCGAGTGGCGGTGTCTTGCTCGTAGTGCTCATCGGATACCGCGCGGCCGAGGCTTGCCAGGGCGGGCAGTGATGCGAAGAACTGATTCATCGGGTTGGCGGCGATGCCACTGACCAACGGTGCAGCGTCGGCTCTATCTGCGCCCGGTGCCTCTAGATACAAATGTTTGGAGCGCACGGCGCCATCGTTGACCGGGTAGTTGTCCCACAAAAAGGGTTTGCGTCCGAGTCTCTCGGTAATCTCTCGCAGGTGTTGCTGCGGGTAGCTGTCGCTGCACACCTTGGGGCCAGTCCAGAAAATATCGATGGCCGCGTCCAGGCCTGCGCCTATGTCTTCCAGGTAGTTTGGTGGGGCGGTGCCAAACACTTTTTCCAATATCGGATCGGTTGAGTAATAGGTGGGGCAGAGAATAATACGGCGCGCATTACTGGTGTCAGCGGCGCGATTGGCCAGCGCGCTTTGGCGCTCGGCCAGTTGCGGCATATCGCCGCGCATATCATCAAACAAAAGCGCCAGATAATCTAAGTTTAAAGTGTTCAGTTGTTCGAGTTTTTTATCGAGAGCTGCTGTGTCGGCTACGCCTGCATGGCTACATAAATCCAAGGGGCTCAGGCCAACACCGAAATCGACGCCGGCGGCCCGGTAGGCTTCGCGGGTTAGATGCAGTTGCTGCCAATCCCGGGACGAGTGGGGCGCTCGCCACTGACTGCGCAGGTGCTTATCGGCTTTGGGGGCGTAAAGGTAAAAACTGAGGCGACGGCTCTTTAAAAAAGACGCCAGCTCACGGCGGTTTTGCCATGTCCAGCATCGGCCAAAAAAACCTTCAATTACACCGGCTGCGATTCGGGTGTCGTGTGTCATACTTGTTATCTTATAGTAGATATCGCCAGAAGTGATAGCGGTGCGGTGCGTGGCACCTGATTATTCATGGTTCAGTAAGCTTTTTCAATATTTTCAACAACCTGCATTTGTATGACCAATGCTGGTAAAGGCCCGCTTGCTGGTGTCTCAGATTGACAGGGAGGGGCTGTGTCACTATGATAGCGGCCTTTTTGCACCGCACTGCCTATAAATGGTCCCTCGGGGCCAGAGTCCCGTTTTTTCACGGTATTCAATACCTTAGATGCACCACATTGGCGCGTCTGGTGAAAGGGCGCGACAGTGTTGGTGTTGCCGTACAACAGTAACGTAACAGAGGATGCGGAGTACATCATGCCCAGCCGTACTGAATTGACTGCCTGGCAGGCCCTTCAAGCTCACGCCAGTGAGATGAGCAAACGTCACATGAGTGACCTGTTTGACGAAGACGATCTGCGATTTGCCAAATTTTCCCTCCAGTCCCCCAATATACTGCTCGATTACTCCAAAAACCTGATTACCGAAGAAACCCGCACCAAGCTGCTGGATCTGGCAGAAGCTTGTGAAGTGCAATCGTTCCGCGACAAGATGTTCGCCGGTGAAAAAATCAACCGCACCGAAGACCGCGCCGTATTGCACGTAGCCTTGCGTGATCAATCGGGTGAACCGTTAGAAATAGACGGTGAAGACGTTCGCTCGCAAGTGAAGCACGAGCTCGAGCGCATGCGTGCACTGGTCGCGCAAGTGCGCGGCGGCGACTGGCGCGGTTATACCGGCAAAGAAATGACGGATATCGTCAGCATTGGCATTGGTGGTTCCAACCTGGGCCCATTGATGGTGACCGAGGCCTTGTCGGCCTACAATGACGGCACCCTTAACGTTCACTATGTTTCCAACGTTGATGGTTTCCAGATTGCCGATACCCTGCGCGATCTCGACCCTGAAACCACCTTGTTTGTTATCGCCTCCAAAACCTTCACCACCTTAGAGACCATGACCAATGCCAGCTCGGCAGAAGCCTGGTTCCTCGATAAGGCCGAAGACAAAAGCTACATAAACCGTCACTTTATTGCCGTATCCTCTAATCGCCCTAAGGCAATGGAGTTCGGTGTTGCCGAAGAAAACATCTTCGACATGTGGGACTGGGTCGGCGGTCGCTTCTCGCTTTGGTCCGCTATTGGCTTGCCTATTGCGCTGAACCTTGGCTTTGAGGTTTTCGAGGAGCTGTTGGAAGGCGCCTTTGAGATGGATGAGCATTTCCGCAGCGCACCACTGGCCAAAAATGCGCCGGTTATGCTGGCGCTGATGGGTGTGTGGAACAACAACTTCTTGGGTCGCAACGCACACGCGTTGCTGCCCTACGATCAGTGTCTGCACCGTCTGGCCGCTTACATGCAGCAAGCCGAGATGGAAAGTAACGGCAAGAGCGTCAACTGGAGCGGTGAACGTATCGATTACTCCAGCGTACCGCTGATTTGGGGTGAGGTTGGCATAAACGGTCAACACGCCTTTTATCAGTGTTTGCATCAGGGCACTCAGATCGTACCGGCTGACTTTATCGGTTCGGTTGAACCAACTTTACCGATCAAAGGCCATCACGACGCGCTTATGGCTAACTTCTTTGCTCAGTCTGAGGCCATGATGCGTGGCATCAGTGCCGATCAGGTGCGTGAGGAGCTTGGCGCCAAAGGTATGTCGCCTGAGCGCATTGAAGAAATCGTCGAGCACAAGGTGCACGAGGGCAACCGCCCCACCAACACCATCTTGATGCAGAAGGTTACTCCGCGTTCACTGGGCTCTCTGATTGCATTATACGAGCACAAGATTTTTGTCCAGGGCATTATCTGGGAAGTGCACTCCTTCGATCAGTGGGGTGTTGAGCTCGGCAAGGTTCTGGCCAAAGGCATTCAGGATGAATTGGCACCAGAGGCGGCAATTGACGACAAGCATGATTCGTCGACTCGCAATCTGATAGAATATTACAAGGATGCGCGGCCATAAGGCTGCCGTCGCCCTTGTCCAGAGGGTAAAATATGGGGCCTAGCCTCGCCAGATGCCACAGTTCACAAGAGCTGGGGCGTCTTTTTGTTGTTATTAAAACATCGTTAAATCAATGAGAGCGCTCAAAGCGCCGGACCACAACAGAGCGCAAAGCCGGGTGGTCGCCACGTTACTCGTGGTAAGAGAGACACACACAACAAGCCATACTGAGCCTGCGGTGAGCGCGCCTCGCCTCGGGCTTGTGTATTTCTGAGCAAAAATGGATCAGTGGTAACGAAATGACCGATAGCAAGATCGCTGCAATTACCGACCGAATTATCGAAAAGAGCCGCGCCACGCGCGAGGCCTACTTAGACAAAATCGAGCGCGGGCGCTCTAACGGCCCGGCCCGCAAGCGCCTGTCCTGTGGCAATTTGGCGCACGGCTTTGCCGCTTGTGGTTCCTCCGATAAACAGGCGCTGGCCGAAGGAGATGCGCCCAATCTGGGTATTGTCTCTGCTTACAACGAGATGTTGTCAGCCCACGAACCCTATGTTTCCTACCCTGATTTGATCAAAAAAGCAGCTCACGAAGTGGGTATGACCGCTCAGTTCGCCGGCGGCGTGCCCGCGATGTGCGACGGGGTGACTCAGGGGCGCGAAGGCATGGATCTGTCGCTGTTCTCGCGCGATGTTATTGCCATGTCGACAGCCATTGCGCTGTCCCACGATATGTTTGACGGCGCCTTGTGTCTGGGCATTTGCGACAAGATTGTCCCCGGCTTGACTATCGGTGCTCTGTCCTTTGGTCAGTTGCCCGTTATTTTTGTACCCGCAGGCCCAATGCCACCGGGTTTGCCGAACGCTGAGAAAGTTCGCGTCCGCCAGTTGTTTGCCGAAGGCAAAGTTGGCCGTAAAGAATTATTGGAAGCCGAAAGCGCCTCTTATCACAGCGCCGGCACCTGTACTTTCTACGGCACCGCCAACTCCAACCAAATGTTGATGGAGATTATGGGGTTGCACTTGCCGGGTAGCTCCTTCGTTAACCCGGGCACCGAGCTGCGCAATGTGCTGACTGATGCGGCGGTTAAACAGCTTGCGGCAATTACCACCCACGGCAACTACACGCCTATGGCGGCCGTGGTTGATGAAAAATCTGTGGTCAACGGTATGGTCGGTTTGCTCGCCACCGGTGGCTCCACCAACCACGCCATTCACTTAATGGCCATGGCACGCGCCGCCGGTGTTATCGTCGACTGGCAAGATCTGTCTGATCTGTCCGATGCCGTACCTTTAATGTGTCGTATTTACCCCAATGGTTTGGCCGACATCAACCGCTTTCAGGCAGTTGGTGGCATGGGCTACCTGATGCGCGAATTGCGTGATGCCGGAATCTTACACGACGATGTTAAAACCGTGATGGGTGAGGGTGGTTTAGACCCTTACACCAAAGAGCCATTCCTTGACGATGGCAAACTGGTTTGGCAAGACGCACCGAAAGAAAGCCTTGATGACGGCGTACTGCGCCCGGCAAAAAGCGCATTCAGTGCAACCGGCGGCATGAAGTTGCTGACCGGCAACCTCGGCCGTTGCGTGATTAAAGTATCTGCGGTTAAACCCGAGCACCGTACAGTAAAAGCGCCCGCTGTGGTTTTTCAGGATCAGGATGGCCTGCAAAAAGCGTTTAAAGCCGGTGAGCTGGATAAAGATTTTGTTGCCGTGGTTCGCTTTCAGGGGCCAAAAGCCTGTGGCATGCCAGAGCTGCACAAACTGACCCCGCCTCTGGGTGTGTTGCAAGACCGCGGCTACAAAGTCGCGCTGGTTACCGATGGCCGTATGTCGGGTGCGTCGGGCAAAATTCCGGCGGCTATTCACCTCACACCAGAAGCGTTAGACAAAGGGCCTATTGGTCTGGTTCGCGATGGCGACATTGTTGAAGTCGATGCCGAAACCGGTGTATTGCAACTGCATGTGAGCGACGAAGAACTGAAAACCCGTGAGCACTCCGAGTTTGATTTGTCGGATAGCCACGAGGTTATGGGCCGCGAGCTGTTTGCTCCGCTGCGTCAAACAGTGGGTTCCGCCGAAGAAGGCGCAACGGTTTTTCGCTGGTAAGCCGTACCAATACCAAATTTAGAACGAGTGGGAACTATTAATGCAAAAGCCATTTGATTTTGTCATCTTTGGGGGCGCTGGCGACCTTGCTTTGCGCAAGCTTATTCCGGCGTGGTATCGCGCCTATCGCGAAGGCCAGATGCCAAAAGGGTCACGAATTTTCGGCACCTCCCGTAAGCAGGAACAAGTTGACGGCTATCGCGACATGGTACGCGAAGCGGCGTTTAGCTTTCTGCGTGCCGATGAAATTGACAATGAAACCTGGGAAGAGTTCGAGCAGTGTGTGTTTGGTGTTTACATCAATATCACGGAAAATGATGAGCACTGGAGTAACCTTGCGAAAACTCTCGATGAAGGCAACGAAGAGCGTATTTTCTATATGGCGACGCCGCCGGCGGTGTTCTCGGCTTGCTGTAAGAATATTAACGACTCGGGCATGATCAGCGAAAATGCCCGCGTGGTGGTGGAAAAACCTCTGGGTTACGACGCCAAATCGGCCGAGGCGATTAACTCTGAAATCGCTCAGTACTTCGATGAAAACGCGATTTTCCGCATTGACCACTATCTTGGTAAAGAAACCGTACAGAACCTGATGGCGCTGCGCTTTACCAATTGTATGTTTGAACACCTGTGGGACTCTAAATCAATCGATCACGTAGAGATTAGCATCTCCGAAACTGTTGGCCTTGAAGGTCGCGCCAGTTTCTATGACGATGCCGGCGCACTGCGCGATATGGTGCAGAACCACCTGATGCAATTGCTGTGTCTGGTTGCCATGGAGCCACCCAGCAAGCTCAACGCCGACAGCATCCGCGCTGAAAAGCTCAAAGTGTTGGATGCATTGCGCCCCATTGTTGGCGATGATGTCGCCATCAATACTGTACGCGGTCAATACGCGGCCGGTGTTTCCGGCGGCAAAGAGGTCGCAGGTTATTTGGAAGAGCTGGGCAAAGACAGCAATACCGAAACGTTTGTGGCTATTCGTGCTCACATTGATAACTGGCGCTGGTCGAATGTGCCGTTTTATCTGCGTACCGGTAAGCGCTTAAAGCAACGCTGTGCCGAAATTATTGTTCAGTACAAAACCCCAACGCATCACATTTACCCGGATTCTGCCGGCAAAATGATCCCCAACCGTTTGGTGATTCAGCTGCAGCCGGATGAACGCGTACAAATGATTGTGACCTCCAATAATTTGGAGAAGCACGAGACCGAGTTGGTGCCTAGTGTACTCAATTTGAACCTAACCGATCACTACGAAAAATTCTATTCCGACGCCTACAAGCGTTTGATGCTGGATGCCGCTGCCAACAATCCGGCACTGTTTATTCACCGCAACGAAGTGGATGCCGCCTGGAAGTGGATCGATCCGATTATCGAAGCTTGGCAGCGCCCTGAAAACAAACCACACCCGTACCCATCAGGCAGCTGGGGTCCACAGGCCTCGGAAGACTTGTTGAAAGAGGGCGGTTGTTCCTGGTTTAACGTTGGCGAAAACATTAAAGGGGTATAGGCGCATGGCGGTAATAGAACGCTTTTTTGATTCTCGCGAAGCAATGATCGATGCGGTGTTTGAACATTCCATCGGTGCATTGCAAGCGGCCATAGGCGAGCGAGCGGCGGCCAGCTTTATGGTGTCGGGCGGCAGTTCGCCGGCACCAATCTATAAGCGTCTGTCTGAGGCGGATCTTGACTGGAAAAAAATTCAAGTCGCCTTGGTCGATGAACGCTGGGTCGATATCGACCACGACAAAAGCAACGAAGCTTTTATTGTTAATACCCTAATGCAAAACAACGCGACTAAGGCGACCTTGGTGGGCATGAAGAATTCTGCGGTCACCGCGGCGGATGGTATAGCAAAATGCGAGTCGGCTTATCAAAAATTGCCGTCGCCGTTCGATGTAACCGTACTCGGCATGGGCCCCGACGGTCACACCGCATCGCTGTTTCCTCACGCTAAAGGTTTAACCGAGTCGCTGGAAACCAACAATCTGTGCAGCGCCATTACCGCCATTAAAAGTGAAGTCACCGGCGATTGCACCGAACGTATGACGCTGTCACTTAAAGGCATTGTGAATTCACGCCACGTTTTGTTGCTGATTTCCGGTGACGAAAAATTGGCGACTTATCGCGAAGCATTGGCAGGTGACGATGTGGCAGCAATGCCCGTGCGTGCCGTACTTCAGCAGGACCAAGTGCCTGTAACTGTTTACTGGGCTCCATAAGAGCCAATTTGACGAAACTGTGAGGACATACAAGTGAGCCTGACCATTGACGAAATTTTGAAAGTGGCGCCGGTTGTACCGGTAATGGTAATTGAGAATTTGGAAGACGCCGTGCCACTGGCCCAGGCGCTGTACAACGGCGGCCTGAAGGTGTTGGAAATTACGCTGCGCACCCCCGTAGCATTGGATGCAATCAAAGCAATGGTCAGCGAGTTGCCAGAAGATGCCGTCATCGGTTCTGGCACCGTGGTTACTCCCGCCGATTTGCAAGCATCGGTCGATGCGGGCGCTAAGTTTATGGTGAGTCCCGGTACTACGCCGGCGCTGATTGAAGCGGCAAAAAATTGCCCGGTTCCTTTGTTGCCCGGTATCGCCACGCCTTCAGAGGCGATGAACCTGTACACCCAAGGCTTTAAGCACCTTAAGTTCTTCCCGGCGGAAGCGGCCGGCGGTGTTGCCATGGTGAAATCTATTGGTGGCCCTCTGCCACAGATTACGTTCTGCCCAACGGGCGGTATTAATTTAGAAAAAGCGCCGACTTACCTGGCACTGCCCAACGTTGCGTGTGTTGGTGGTACCTGGATGGCGCCTAAGAATCTCATCACTGAAAAGAAATGGGACGAAATTGAGACTCTTGCTCGTCAGGCCGCTAGCCTCGAGCGTTAATTGAACCGAGATTGAGCTTTTATCTTGCCCGCGCGGGCAAAGAAAAATAGACAGGAGAGAAACACATGACGATTAAAGTAGCTATTAATGGTTACGGACGCATCGGCCGCAATGTACTGCGCGCCTTGTACGAATCAGATTACCGCGATCGCATTCAGATCGTAGCTGTAAACGACTTGGGTGATGCCGGTTTGAACGCGCACCTGACCAAGTACGATTCCGTACATGGCCGTTTCCCCGGTGAAGTATCTGTTGATGGCGACAAAATGATTGTCAACGGCGACGAAATTCAAATCACCGCTGAGCGCAACCCCGCAGACCTGCCTTGGGGCAAATTGGGTGTTGACGTGGTTTACGAATGTACCGGCATTTTCACCAGCCGCGACAAAGCCAAATTGCACCTCGATGCCGGCGCCAAGAAAGTGATCATTTCCGCTCCTGGTACCGACGTTGATGCAACCGTTGTCTACGGTGTTAACAACAATGTACTGAAAGCGTCTGACGAAATTATTTCTAACGCCTCTTGTACCACTAACTGTTTGGCGCCAGTGGCCAAAGTACTGAATGACAAGTTCGGTATTGAGCAAGGCTCTATGACCACTATCCACGCTTACACCAATGATCAGAACCTGAGTGATGTTTTCCACAAAGACATCTACCGCGCCCGCAGTGCCACTCAGTCTATGATTCCTACCTCTACCGGTGCCGCTCGCGCTGTAGGTTTAGTGCTGCCTGAGTTGCAAGGCAAGCTGGATGGCATGTCGGTACGTGTACCCACCATTAACGTTTCTCTGGTTGATTTGAACGTTCTGGTTAAGCAAGACGTTACCGTTGACGACATCAACGCGGCCATGAAAGAAGCGGCCGAAAAAGAAATGCCTGGCGTTTTGGTTTACAACGATGAGCCTCTGGTTTCCATCGACTTTAATCACCACCCAGCATCTTCGAACTTTGACTCTAAGCAAACCAAAGTGATGGGTTCGCGCTGGGTTAAAATCATGTCTTGGTATGATAACGAGTGGGGCTTCTCCAATCGCATGCTGGACAACACCATCGCACTGATGAACGCTAAGTAAGAGAGAAAGTCATGTTACGCCGCACTAAAATCGTCAGTACCCTAGGCCCTGCTTCTGAGTCAGAAGAAGTTCTTGAGAAACTCATCCTCGCCGGCGTCAACGTCGTGCGTTTGAACTTTTCTCACGGTTCTCCTGAAGACCACAAAAATCGCGCTGAGACGGTTCGCCGTCTCGCCGCCAAGCACAACCTTTATGTGGCTGTGTTGGGCGATTTGCAAGGTCCCAAAATCCGTATCTCTCGCTTTGCCGACGGCCCCATTAAATTGGCCATCGGCGATAAATTTATTCTGGATGCTTCGTTAGAGCGTGATGCCGGCAACCAGGAGCGTGTTGGTATCGACTACAAAGAGCTGCCAGGTGACTGTAAGCCAGGCGACAAGCTGTTGCTGGATGACGGTCGTGTTGTACTCGACGTCGATAAAATCGAAGGCACCGAAGTTCACTGTACCACCAGCGTTGCCGGACCTTTGTCGAACAACAAAGGTATTAACCGTCAAGGCGGTGGCCTGTCTGCACCGGCACTGACCGAGAAAGATTTGGCCGATATTAAAACCGCGGCTGAAATCGACGTGGATTATCTGGCTGTGTCGTTCCCGCGTAGCGCCGAAGACATGGACCAAGCGCGCCGATTGCTGAACGAAGCGGGCGGCAAAGCGGGTCTGGTGTCTAAAATCGAACGCGCTGAAGCAGTGGCCGACGACGAGACTTTGGTATCGATTATCAAAGCCAGTGATGCCGTAATGGTCGCGCGTGGTGACCTGGGTGTGGAAATCGGCGATGAAGAACTGATTGGTGTGCAAAAGCGCATTATCAACCACTCGCGCGCGCAAAACCGCACCGTTATCACCGCAACGCAAATGATGGAGTCGATGATCAATTCACCACTGCCAACCCGCGCCGAAGTATTCGACGTGGCAAACGCCGTGCTGGATGGCACCGATGCCGTGATGTTGTCAGCGGAAACCGCCGCCGGTAACTTCCCGGTTGAAACCGTAGAAGCCATGGCTCGCGTTATTGTCGGTGCCGAAAAGCACCCGCAGTTGAGCTACACCAACTACCGTTTCGATCAAGACTTTGGCTCTATCGATCAGTCTATTGCGTTGGCCACTATGTACACTGCCAACCACCTGTCGGGTGTTAAAGCTATTATCGCTTTGACCGAGTCTGGCACCACGCCACGATTGATGTCGCGGGTTGGCTCAGCGCTGCCAATTTTCGCGTTCTCACGTCACATCGACACGCAGCGTCGCGTTGCCCTGTACCGCGGTGTGCAACCTGTGCCTTTCGATACCGAAGCTGTACCGAGTAAGGAAGACTACACTCGTGCGATTGAAGTGCTTAAGCAAGACGGTGTGTTGGTCGATGGCGACCTGGTTATTCTGACCGCTGGTGACAGCACTCAGCTTGGTGGCACCAACACCATGAAAGTGTTGCGCGTCGGTGATAAGATCGGCTAATGCCGCCAGATCGTGCACGACCAAAACGGCAGCTTCGGCTGCCGTTTTTTGTGGCTGATTGTTCATCATTACCGCTGTACTAAGGAAACCACCATGACCGCCATGCGTTTACTCATTGCCACCTGCCTTGTCGTTAGCGCAAGTGTCAGTAATGCGTCAGAGGACCTACTGTTAGCACTCAAGGGTGAGTGGATTCAAGGCGGCATATTGCGCGGGCAGGTGGTACCCGGCAGTGAGGTGCGTGTCAACGATGAGGCGATCGATGTGGGCCCGCAGGGCGAAATCGTCCTGGGCTTGGGGCGCGATGAACCCGAAACCGTGTTGCTGAATGTGCGCAAGGGCGAGCAGAGCTGGAGTAAGCGCTACCCGGTGGCGCGCAAAGACTACAAAATTCAGCGCGTGGAGGGCGTGCCGCAACAAACCGTAACCCCGTCTGCGGCGCAGCGCGAGCGCTCGCGCAAAGAGGCCGAGAAAGTCTGGCTGGCGCGCCAAACCCAGCGCGCAACCACCGATTACATGCAAGAGTTTCAGTGGCCGGTGCTCGGTCCTATTAGCGGTGTCTATGGCTCGCAGCGCTTTTACAATGGCGAGCCGCGCCGTCCGCATTACGGCGTGGATGTCGCCAGGCCCACCGGTACCAAAGTGGTGGCGCCGGCGGCAGGCTTGGTGACTTTGGCCGAGCCAGACTTGTTCTATTCCGGTGGCACGCTGATTATTGACCATGGCCACCGTTTAACCTCAACGTTTTTGCACTTATCGAAACTGCATGTCGCGGTAGGGCAGGCCGTAGAGCAGGGCGATTTGATCGGTGAGGTGGGTGCCAGCGGCCGCGCCACAGGCCCACACCTCGACTGGCGCATGAACTGGCGTGATCGCCGGGTCGACCCCACCACCTTGGTCGGCCCTATGCCCGAGTGGCAGGAGTAACGCGCCGTCCCAATGTGGACAAAAACTAGCCACTGGCTGAGTAGACACTGGTCCTCACTTTTGCGCGCTTTTATCACGCCTCAGGTATAGCCTCTGGCAATCGTTCAATTAGCGACAACGAGCCGCAAACCCGCAAGACACAAAGGCTCTGGCGGTGTAAACTAGCTGGCCATTTAATGGCCGGGCTATTAACAACCTTTAATTTAAGGACACGGCATGCTCGATAAAAAATTGCTCAGTATTCTCGTCTGCCCCGTCAGTAAGGGCGAGTTGGAATACCTACCGGAACAGTCCGAACTCGTCTGCTGGGAAAGTGGCTTAGCCTACCCGGTGCGCGATGGCATTCCTGTGATGCTGGAAACCGAGGCGCGCACACTGACCGACGAAGAAAAACAAGCACACAAGCACCGCTAACACCGATTGATTAGACCTACGGAAACATTATGAAAAGCGCTGAAATTCGCGACGCCTTTTTGCGTTACTTCGAGTCCAAGGGACACAGCATTGTGCCTTCCAGTTCATTGGTGCCGGGCAACGACCCGACCTTGCTGTTTACCAATGCGGGCATGAACCAGTTTAAGGATGTCTTTCTGGGGGCCGACAAACGCTCTTACAGTCGTGCCACCAGCTCGCAGCGCTGCGTGCGCGCCGGCGGTAAGCACAATGATTTGGAAAACGTCGGCTATACCGCTCGCCACCATACCTTTTTCGAAATGCTGGGTAACTTCAGTTTTGGCGATTACTTTAAGCGCGACGCGATTCAGTTTGCCTGGGAATTTTTAACCGGTGTACTTAAATTGCCGGAAGATCGGCTGTGGATTACCGTGCATATCTCCGATGACGAAGCGGCCGATATTTGGCTCAAGGAAATAGGCGTAAGCGCCGATCGCTTCTCACGCCTCGATGAAGACAACTTTTGGCAAATGGGTGACACCGGTCCTTGCGGCCCCAGTTCGGAAATCTTTTTCGACCACGGCGCGGACATTCCCGGCGGCCCACCGGGCAGCGCAAACGATGACCTCGATCGCTACATTGAAATTTGGAATCTGGTGTTCATGCAGTTCGAGCGCCAGAGCGACGGCGAACTCAAACCCTTGCCCAATCCATCCATTGATACCGGTATGGGCCTTGAGCGCATCGCGGCGGTTATGCAGGGTGTTCACAACAACTACGACATCGACCTGTTTCAGCACTTGTTAAAAGCGGCAGCCGCGGCCACAGGTAGCACCGATTTGGCAAACAAATCCCTGCGCGTTATTGCCGACCATATTCGCTCCAGTGCGTTTTTAATCAGTGACGGTGTGTTGCCCTCGAACGAAGGCCGCGGCTATGTGCTGCGCCGCATTATTCGCCGCGCGATTCGTCACGGCCACAAGCTGGGCCAGTCCGGCAACTTCTTTCATACGCTGGTTTCGGCTCTGGCCGATGTTATGGGCCAAGCCTACCCGGAGTTGATCGAGCGCCAGGCGCAAATCGCCAAGGTGTTACTGGCCGAGGAAGAACAGTTCGCCAAAACCCTCGACAAGGGTATGTCGGTTTTGGAAGACGCCCTGTCTGCCCTTAAAGGCAAAGAAATTCCCGGCGATGTGGTGTTCACCTTGTACGACACCTACGGCTTTCCGCTCGACTTAACGGCCGACATTGCCCGCGAGCGCGATCTGACCATTGATGAAGCCGGCTACACAGCCGCTATGGACGCGCAGCGCAAACGCGCCCGCGCCGCCGGCGCCTTTAAAGTGGATTACACCCAGCTTACTCTGGATGTTCCCGCCACTGAATTTACCGGTTACTCAGAACTGGCAGGCGCCAGCCAAGTGCTGTTGGTGGTGAACGAAGGCAACGTGATTGATCACGCCGGTGAGGGCGACGAGGTTGCTCTGGTGCTGGACCAAACGCCCTTTTACGCCGAGTCTGGCGGTCAGGTAGGCGACAGCGGTTATATCGACGCCGACGGCATGCGCTTTGAAGTGCGCGACTGCGTCAAACAGGGCAACCACTTTTTGCACGTGGGCCGGGTACTGACCGGCTCGGTCAAAACCGGCGACAGCGTGCGCGGTGAAGTGACCTCCGAGGTGCGTCAGGCCACAGCGCTGAATCACTCGGCCACCCACTTAATGCACGCGGCCTTGCGTCAGGTGCTGGGTGAGCACGTCACGCAAAAAGGCTCACTGGTGGATTCCGAGCGCTTGCGTTTTGACTTCTCCCATTTCGAGTCTGTGAAGCCCGAAGAAATTAAAGCCATCGAGGCTTTGGTGAACGAACAAATTCTCGCCAATACACCGGTGACCACCGAGCTGTGCGATATGGAAGCCGCGCAAGAAAAAGGCGCCATGGCACTGTTTGGTGAAAAGTACGGTGAGCAAGTGCGCGTGCTTAGCATGGGCCAGAACAATTTCTCGGTAGAACTGTGCGGCGGTACTCACGTGGCGCGCACGGGCGATATCGGCCAAATGCGTATTGTCAGTGAATCGGGTATTGCCTCGGGCGTGCGCCGCATTGAAGCCATTACCGGTAAAAATGCCCTGGCCGCCTTCGACAGCGCCCAGCAGCGTTTGGCCGAAGCGGCGAGCCTGATTAAGGCAACTCCCGATAACTTGCTGGAAAAACTCGAGCAGTTAAACGCGGCCAACCGCAAGTTAGAGAAAGACCTCAACCAACTGAAAACCAAACTGGCCACCGCCGGTAGCCGTGATCTTACCGCTGAGGCGGTCGAGGTGGATGGCATTAAAGTATTGGCGGCCAAGCTGGAAGGCGCCGATGCCAAATCGCTGCGCGATAGCGCCGATCAGCTTAAAAACAAACTGGGTAGTGGCGTGGTATTACTCGCCGCCGATGACGACGGCAAGGTCGCGCTCGTGGCGGGCGTTACCAAAGATGTGACCGGCCGTGTAAAAGCGGGCGACCTGATGCGCATGGTCGCGGAGAAAGTCGGCGGTAAAGGCGGCGGTCGGCCGGATATGGCGCAAGGTGGTGGCACCGATGTGGCCGCCATCGACGGTGCGCTGGCCGCGGTTGTGCCCTGGGTTAAAGAGCAAATCGGCGCCTAAACGGTGTCTATGACGGTTTTATGGCCAAGATGTTAAAAATTGTATAACAGGGAAACAAACTGTTTAACATTTGTCTTAGTTTAGTGTTTAATTGCGGCCTTTTTTGCCCAACTGCATAGAAATGCGCCAATTAAACGGATTGTGTGAGGAATAGGCCGAGAATGAGCTTATTGGTACAGAAGTATGGCGGTACCTCAGTAGGGACCGTAGAACGCATTGGGGCGGTAGCGGATAAAGTTGCCGGCTTCAGGGAGCAGGGCCACGATATGGTGGTTGTGGTTTCCGCCATGAGTGGCGAGACCAACCGCTTGATTGCGTTGGCGAACGATATTCAGGAGCGGCCAGACCCACGGGAAATGGACGTTCTGGTGTCTACCGGCGAACAAGTGACCATAGCACTGCTGTGCATGGCCTTGAAAAAACGCGGATGGGACGCACGTTCTTATACCGGCGGGCAGGTTCGGATTCTGACGGATGACTCGCACACCAAGGCGCGCATTCAGGAGATCGACGAAGCCAATATGCGCGCCGACTTAGACGCCGGCCGGGTTGTGGTCGTCGCGGGCTTTCAGGGGGTGGATGCCAAGGGCAACATTACCACTCTGGGTCGCGGTGGCTCCGACACCACCGGTGTCGCGTTGGCGGCGGCGCTTAAGGCCGACGAGTGTCAGATCTACACCGATGTCGACGGCGTATACACCACCGACCCACGGGTTGTGGATCGGGCCCGTCGCCTGGAGAAGATTACCTTTGAAGAGATGCTGGAAATGGCCAGCCTCGGCTCCAAGGTGTTGCAGATTCGCGCGGTCGAATTTGCCGGCAAATACAATGTACCGCTGCGGGTTCTGTCCAGCTTTAAAGAAGGCCCCGGCACTTTGATTACCCTCGATGAGGAAGAGAACACTATGGAACAGCCCGTTGTCTCTGGGATTGCGTTTAACCGCGACGAAGCCAAAATCACCTTGGCCGGCATTCCCGACACACCCGGTATCGCGTCAAAGATCTTGGCTCCCGTGGGTGAGGCCAACGTTGAGGTAGACGTTATTGTGCAAAACGTCGGTGCGGACAACACCACCGATCTGACCTTTACCGTTAACCGCGGTGATATGAACAAAACCGTCGAGCTGCTGAGCGCGGTTGCCAAAGAAATTGGCGCCCGTGAAGTCAGCGGTGACGATGCTATTGCCAAGGTGTCGATTGTGGGTGTGGGTATGCGCTCGCACGCAGGGGTTGCCTCGACTATGTTTAAAGCATTGGCCGAAGAGGGCATCAACATTCAGATGATCACCACCTCAGAAATTAAGATTTCGGTGATTATCAGCGAGAAATATCTGGAACTGGCTGTGCGCACCTTGCACAGTGCATTCGGCCTGGACGCTGAAGTAACCGCCTAAAAGGGCTTAGGCGCTGGCAACTGGGGGCGTCGGTCTAATACGGTGGTGAGTGGATAGGATATCCTGGGTTTGAAAAAACCCAACATTTTTATGGGGGCAACTCCCCTTTTTGCGAATTATGGACAATACTGTAAACAGGGATACGGAGTACCCGGTCACAGGGTGGAATACCGCAAAGGGGGTTTAACGTGAGCGGCATAGGATGGTAGGAGTCCGGCCGCAATATCAGGATGGATTTAAGGAGATAGTTATGTTGATTTTGACCCGCCGTATTGGCGAAACCTTAATGGTTGGCGATGAAGTTACGGTCACTGTTTTAGGTGTTAAGGGAAATCAGGTTCGTATTGGTGTGAATGCGCCAAAGGACATCGCAGTTCACCGCGAAGAGATTTACCAGCGCATTCAGCGCGAAAAGCAAAATCAGGATCTGGGTTAACCCAGATCACTGTTAAAAAAGGCGGCAACCAGCGGGTTGCCGTTTTTTTATGCGCATTGATTGCGACACCGGCAAATGCCCAAAAAAAGCCTTGGAAAAGTCCCTCAAGCCTTTGAATTTCTGCCAAATATGGTATGATGCCGCCCCAGTTGACGAGATGCTTTTAACGCACCTGAGCAGCTGAAAAACTCCGGAGAGGTGGCCGAGTGGCCGAAGGCGCTCCCCTGCTAAGGGAGTATACCTTGATCGGTATCGAGGGTTCGAATCCCTCCCTCTCCGCCATATAAAAGAAACCCAGCCAATGCGCTGGGTTTTTTATATGCGGTGTGGGAGGGTGAGGACCCTCGCCGGGTTCGACCCATTGCATGGAGCAATGGGAGCCGAGCGCCAGCGAGCCCGCAGGGTAAAACGCATGGACGCGTTTTGGCTCATCCCTCCCTCTCCGCTCCACCAGTCACGCGCCAAAGCTAGATCAGTTAATCTATCCCCCCTCGGTTCTATCGGGTTTCACGTCAGTCATCAGACGTCCGACATTAGACTATTTTTTAACCTTTTTGCCGGATTTCGCCCGGCAGGGCGAGCGACTTCTTTGGATGAGCAAAGAAGTAGCCAAGAAACTCACCCCGGCAACTGGCCCTCCGGGTTCCCTCGCTCCGGCTGGTTTTAGCGCGCCGTATCTACTCGCCGTCCCTGGCGAGTAGATGCTTGCGCAAACGTCCTGTTTGCTTACCCCCTAAAACCAACCTCCACTCGGCTCAGTGGCAATGGGGGAGGGGACTTCGTAGCGCGGCCTTGTTTTTCGTCAGACCTCAGACGTCGGACATCAGACTGTATTTCAACCTTTTTGCCGGATTTCGCCCGGCAAGGCGAGCTACTTCTTTGATGAGCAAAGAAGTAGCCAAGAAACTCACCCCTGTATAGTCCGCAACTGGCCCTTCGGGTTCCCTCGCTCCGGTTGAATTTGGAGGGCCGTCTCGACAGGCCATCCTTGGCCTGACGATACTTGCGCTCGCGTCCATGCGAGCTTACCCACCAAAATCAACCTCCACTCGGCTCAGTGGCATGGGGGAGGCCACTTCGTAGTTTGATTGGTTTTTTGCATCAGACCTCAGACATCCGACGTCCGACTTCTACAACTTGCCAAGTTGTAGAAAAGCTGGCACTCTTTTCCTCAAGTGTTTTACAGGTTGAGCCAAGTGGCCTTAATTTAGGCAATATCTGTAGATTTAACCAGCTGGAAGGTATCTAAGTACATCGGGAATGATGTGGCGCACTTTCCTTTCTTTGGTTACTTCAATTTTTAATGTTCGAGCGACACAGGTTAACGGTGTGTAGATTTAGACTCAGGTGGTTAGATGCGGACACTTGTTCCTAGATGTAGATATGGTGTCTAGATATGCCCATGCTTTTTAATTAACTGTTAAATGTAATCATATATCGGAGAAAATATGAGCCAGTTAGAAGAGACACAGGAATCGTTATCTCGAATGCAGGCATTCGATCCAAAAAGTCTCGCTAGAGAGGAAGACCTTGGAAAGAACTTTGATTTCTCTGCAGTAGTAGCGCCTGCGGGAAGGCTTATCCGCTTATATAATCAATTGGGTTTATCTACTCTCGATGACTTCCCAGATCAAATTCTTGCTCAAATCAAAAAGCAGGCGGACGCAGACTTTAACAGGTTTCAGCAGATTTTAGATTTTGACCCTACCGCTATTGAGAACCAGAATCCCAAGCAGCCAAGGGATAATTTAATTCAACAGGTAGGTAGTGCTTACGATCCTGCATTTCAGAAGCTATTTCCATTTATATCGTATGGAACCAGTAAAGCTGTGGATTTCCAGCGCATGGAGAACGAAGCCCGGGCAATGCTGCAAAATGTTAAAGATGAGGCTTCTGAAATTACAATCCAACTAAATGAGCATCAGGAACAAGCTCAGGAGGTACTCGCAGACGTCAGAAAAGTGGCGGCTGAACAAGGGGTATCTCAACAGGCTATTTACTTTAAAGACGAAGCCGAATCTCACGAAAAACTGGCTGAAACATGGAGGGGTAGAACGATAAAAATTGCATGGGGCTTAGGTGTGTATGCTCTATTCAGTATATTTTTTCACAAAATACCTTGGATTCAGCCAGATGACACCATTCAGTCAGTCCAGCTCATCACTAGCAAGGTTCTGATATTCTTTGTTATTTCTTACATACTGTTTCTTTCTTCAAAAAACTTTTTATCTCATAAGCACAGTGCCATTGTAAACAAACATCGGCAAAATGCATTAATGACGTATACCGCAATAACTGACTCGGCTGCAACGGAGGAAATTAAAGATGTAGTTTTAAATCACGCAGCATCATGCATTTTTTCTCCACAGGATACCGGCTTTATTAAGTCTGAATCGCAATCATCTCAGTCTTCACGCTCTATAGTTGAGCTTTTACCTAAAACTACTATGAAGCTTGATTCGTGAAAACATTTAACAAGCGGCTCCACGCAGACGCCCAAACCTACGTGCCTTTTGTGGTTTCGCTACGCTACACCTTAACACAAAAGGCTCTCCGGTTTGGCCGCTAGTGAGCCGGGCGTTACACGGTGGTCATATTAAGTCTGATTTCGACCCACAGCGGACATACATAAAGGATGGGGCGCAATTGTTGTATGTGTAGAAGAATAAAGTATCGATGAGCTCATAATTGACATGAACAGCGTAAATAACGAAATAATGAGCTGGGCTCGCCAAAACACAAATTCAATTCCTCTGAACCCATTGATCGCGATTGAAACCTAGTAGAGATATTTAATGTCCATACAAGCTGTCAGAGCACAAATCCGTTTTGCGTTGGAGCAACTAAAGCCACAAAACAAACATCATGGGTTCGAGGATATTACGCGAGAGTTTGCTAGACAACGGATTTGCAGAAATCTATTACCTGCAACAGGACCTGTAGGGGCAGGCGGTGACCAGGGTAGAGATTTTGAAACATTCAAAACCTATCTCGATTCGCCTATTGAAAATACTACTCTCTTCGAGGGTAACTCTAAACAGGGAAATATCTTTTTTGCCTGCTCTCTTCAGGAAAAGATTGTCGCCAAAATACGCGCCGATATTAAGTCTATTTTTTCCCAAACAGATGAAAGAAGGCCTATTTTCTTTTTCTGTGTTGAGGATGTCCCGGTTGCAAAGCGGAATCAGCTAATAAAATGGTGCAATAATAACTATGGAGTTGAGCTTCAAATCTTTGATGGTCAGGCGCTTTCAGAGAACTTGAGTGACCCCGATATTTTTTGGATTGTAGAAGAGTTTTTGCATATTCCTGCTGATATATATCCTGCCTCCAGCACGGATGATGAAATTTACACTGAATATAAAGTGCGCTGGATAAAGAATGGCGGGCAGCCAATTAATATTTCTGATTTCTGCCAAATAAAATATGGCCTTCGTGAGGCTACTTATAATGAAAAATTAAAAGTCGACATACCTAGTTGGATATCAGCAATTAGTAAGATGCTTGAAGCTAATGATGGTCCAATAAAACGTAAAATACAGTATGAAATCTGCGTGTCTGGTTTGCGCGGACAAAAGAACTTAACTCAATATAGGAATATTGTTGAAGAGTACTTTGCGAGTTTAGATGAGATTGATGATCCGCTGCAATTGACAGATATGTGCGTACTTCTTAGTTTTTGTTCTACTGGAAAATTGCTTGGTGAGTTTGAAGTCGAGGCCGAGTACTTGCATGATCTTTCCAAGCGCCTGATGTCCCGTATTGACCATTTTTTAGATGAAGACCTTGGTGATAATACTCGCTGCATATTGATTGAAGCCAAGGCGAGGGCCTATCTATTACAGTTTTATAAGGGAGTTGATCCAGGTTTTGATTTAGATACAGCTTTTAAATGGTGGAGAAAGCTGGTTGATAATATTGATAAGGCGCCATTGTTCCCTTTGGAGCAGTTTTCTGATGTCATGGTTGCATTAACCAATATGATTGGAGAAGATGAGCGATTTTTAGAGATCACCGACAAATTAGATGATTTGCTGGCTGCTCGTATGGGTGGGCATGCTGCGGCTGATAAATGTCGAGACCGGGCGATGGCTTTTTATGATAATGGGAAAATTATTCAGGCTATCGAACACCTTCATCGTGTAAAAATTAACTGGTTTTCAGCCGAGGCGCTCGGTGGAACCATAGTGGCATCACGTTTTATTGCTCAGTGCTACGATGAGTTGGGTATGAAATATGCCGCAAAATATTACTTGCTTTCATCATTCATATTGGCATTTCGATCAGATAATGAGGATTTACACCCATTAATTAGCAAGTGTATTTTCCAAGCATCCGAGGTTACTTATGGAGCTGGTGATTGGTTTTCATATTTTTCGATGATGCGTTTGGGACTATTTACGCACCATCGCTTTGATAATAAGCCCTTGGATCTTACAGAGCATGATAGCTTGCAAAGGGCGATTTTTTACTCCTTGATTATCCGGTCATTATCCAAACGCTTTTGGCCGGATGCTTATGAACATGTAGAGCAGTGCCTAGACGAGTTTTTATTGGACGAGAAAATGCGAACTGAACTCAAGAAAATAGCAGATGATTTGCCTGAAGATAATTTTTGGCGCTCGGCACCCTATGAAGATATTTGGCACAAGATAGAGGAACATCTCACGGGGATGCCTTTTTCAGATACTGGTGATACACGCGTTATTTCTTGGAAAGCACTGGGTATTTACTGGGAGGTGTATTTCGATAACTCCTATGAAATTACCAGAGTTTCAGAGGAGTTTGTGGCAGTTTTGCAAATAGCGCTAGTCGATCTTGCGCAAGATGACTATCAGCTGTTGCCAGTAAAAATAGAAATTAATGCGATCTTATCTAAAGATGGTAAGTTCGATGTAAAAGAACGTCCAGATAACGATAAGTTAAAGTGGGATATTTTTATTCCTCCATTTAAGCCTCAAAAGCATTCCGCTATGGACACAAGGACAAATGAGGTTTTTGCTTATACAGTTTCTGCTTTGGCATATTGCTCAATGCTTAGCCAAAATGAATTTCAGTCTAAGCTGGGGAAAGCTATGAAAAAAGGCCTTTCAAGTAAGACCTTTTTTGGTAGGCCATATCCAGAGTTATACAAAGAAATCATCACGGAAGATTTATTTAATGAAGAGCTTAGAAGGAAGCTGAGTGCAAAAGAGACAGACAAAGAGTTTTGCTATCCTGAGCATACGCAGCTGGCGTGGATAAGCGGTCCTGGAGCAAATTTCACTGAAGATGAGGGGCGGGAGCACGCAAAAAATCGCTATGAGCGCCTAGCTGGTATGGTGGATATCATTTGGCCAAAAATTATGATGAGTGAGTATCACAGATCATTTGTGGAGAAGCTGCATAATGACGGTTATCTCGATTGGCATATTTCGGTTATTGTCTGTAATGCAGTATGTAATCATATCGTGCATAAAGAGCTGGGGTTGAACCCAGTCGATAAAGAGACTGCTGATGCAACGAGAAAAGCTATGTATTCTATCTTTGATGGTGAGATGAATGATCTTTTACAGAACTTCGATGTCGACCGGGTGCCAATTTCTGATCTGGAGATACAGGAAGAAATTAGTTTTATGAGTATAATGAAAACTTGGTACCTGGAGCCTGCATCTCCTATGCAGGCCCCAAACTTTGAAGGAATAAAGCAGTTTTTAATTTCTCGCTATAGAATTTTTGAGCTTGATGCTCCGCACAAGCCTCTATTTGATTCCTAGTTGATTTTAGATGCATTGGTATGTGCGTGTTTTTAGAGAGGAGTATGCGCCCCCGTCCATATTAACGGGTGGGTTTATGATCATATTAAAAGGGGTTTAGGTAACACCCACAGTGAGAAATTCCGGGGACAGTTCACCTAACTACATGTCCTTACTAAACGAATTAAGTAAACTATCCCTCGAATTCCAAGCCAAATGTAGTGGCATAGTTAATTTGGCCACCTAATTAGAGGTGATATGATCACTTCTTAGACACATAGGTGACCAATGAGTAAACGAACAAGACCAACTTTTAGCCCCGAGTTTAGACTGGAATCGGCCCAGCTGGTAGTCGAT
>NZ_JAULRU010000571.1 GCF_030518155.1 Gilvimarinus gilvus
TAATGTAATCAAATAATTCGCTTTCGAAATAGATTTTATCTACATTATCTATTCGTTGCAAAAAATCAGTCAAATCGTCAATATAATCCAAAAATTTATTCTTTTTTGTACGATTATATAACTCGTTACAAATCAAAATCAAGTAATTAATCTGATTAGTATAATCCATTTTTAAACATTGATTTCGAATCACTGACGAATTTCTCACATCCAATTCACCATAAATTGGATATACATTTTGAAAAGAGATCTGCAATTTTTGTTTTGTATTTCCCGGATGCAATATATGTTCGCGAGCTTTTTCTCTAAATTTCCAATCTACACTTGGATGCAACGAGGTATATTCGGTTTGTATATAAGCATTGATTTGATTCTCAAATTCTACCGTATAGCGATAAATAGATTCTTCTAAAAGAGGCGTGATTTCGCGTAAAAGGTTTGCATTAATTCGAT
>NZ_JAULRU010000572.1 GCF_030518155.1 Gilvimarinus gilvus
GTATTCCTTATTTGCTGGGGGATAGCTACCACTGCGACAGTCATGTGCTGGTGAAAAACATGATGCAGCCAGACCCGTTAACGGTGAGCCCATCCTCCACCGTTTTAGAATTAGCCCAGATGATGGCAACCAATAAGCCGAAAATATATCCAGTGGTTAAACACGACATTCTGGTCGGAGTCGTAAAACGTGGGCAAGTGATGGCCGCACTGAATCAACAACTGAAACATTGCAGAGTCGCCTGACTTCACACTGGCAGCGCTTCTCCAGACATAAAAAATGCGGGGGGCGCATTTTTTCTACAGAGCCATTACGGAC
>NZ_JAULRU010000573.1 GCF_030518155.1 Gilvimarinus gilvus
ATCCGATCAATTTTTCGTTTCAACAAAGGTTTTTGACTAGAAACAACAACGTCTTTTAAGTTAATTGTTTCATCTTTTTGAAGTGTAATAATCAAAGAATTTTCTGAGTTGGCTTGATATGTCTTTTCAAATTCTTGGTAACCAAATTCTTTAATATAAATTATAAATGATTGTGCTTGATGAAGCTCAAAATTAAATTCGCCATTTTCGTTTGATTCAGTTATAATTGGATCTTGTGAAGGAATTTCAACTTCAATAGAACTATTTTTGAT
Source organism: Gilvimarinus gilvus (assembly GCF_030518155.1). Lineage (GTDB taxonomy): Bacteria > Pseudomonadota > Gammaproteobacteria > Pseudomonadales > Cellvibrionaceae > Gilvimarinus > Gilvimarinus gilvus. The sequence continues at coordinate 273 of NZ_JAULRU010000573.1, forward strand.
TGGTTGATTTTGTTCATCGATAATTTTTCCAGAAATAATTTGTGCGAAAATTAAATTTGGAAGTAGCAGAAAAAATGTCATTACTATTTTCATGGTTCAGATTTTTAACAAATCTCTTTCAAGTTTCGATTTTACTTGGTTAATGAACGGTTAACGATGAGTTAATGTGTAATTTATGTGCGAAAACAATGTATTTTTGAATTGATGAAAAGCTTATGAAATTATCTAAAAAACATTATACATTTATTTTTTCTTTTGCATTG
>NZ_JAULRU010000574.1 GCF_030518155.1 Gilvimarinus gilvus
ATCCCCAATGCGAAAAAGTATCAATTACAATAATCTTAACTCGATGGTCTAATTCAAAAAAGCTACTTTTTTCATTGATCATAATCACAATTGAAACATCATAACCTTTCTCCACTAATTCGTTCGCCAAGGAAACTAATACGCGTGCGACTCCCCCAGCCTTGAAAAGCTTGTAATAAACAAATAGTATTTTTTTTGGTTGGTTGGTCATATTACTACTTCTTTAAAATATTCTTTAAATCTTTACTCAAAACTGTATTGAATTTTTCAACTCCAATTTGATTCAAATGGTTATTGTCAAAAAAATCTGTAG
>NZ_JAULRU010000575.1 GCF_030518155.1 Gilvimarinus gilvus
TTCCCAATCGATATTTGGAGCATTTGTGATGAAAATAGTATTGATAATTTTACCTGTTTTTGCATCAAAACGATACAATTCTGGTTTGGAATCAGAATCGTTTAAACCCCAAAAAGAAGCCACATTTTTATCTTCTTTTTCATATTCTAAAGTCGAAATTTCGTTCAAAGTAGGCGGTAAGTTGATACTTTCCATTTTATAATCATCAATAGAAATTGTATCGATGTTTTCTACTATTTGCGCGAAAGAGAATTTAGTCAGAATCAAAAATAAAAATATGGCTAAATATTTCATTTGATTATGTTTTAATCATTTCCAGTTTTATTGGCTAATTGTCCGCAAGCTGCATCAATATCTTTTCCGCGACTACGACGTACATTTACCACAATATTGTTGGATTCTAAAGCTTTGATATAATTGTT
>NZ_JAULRU010000445.1 GCF_030518155.1 Gilvimarinus gilvus
GACAACTGAGCCTTACAATGGTTTCAAACAAGGACGTACCATAGAATTGGACGTAAAAGATTTTGATTTTATTAAACATTCTTTTCCAGATGAAATAAAATCGATTGTAAGTACAATTTCAAAAAGTGATACAATTCGAAATGAAGCTAATTCAGGAAGTTATTCGATTACTGGAGTTTATCCAGAATATGAATCAATGATTAATGAAAATGTAACGCTTGGTCGATTTATCAATAAAAAAGATATGGAAAATCAATCCAAATCAATTGTTATTGGACGATTGGTTGCGCAAGATTTTTTTCCAAATCAAATTGCTATTGGTAAGTATTTGCAATTAGGTTCAAGTATGTATCAAGTGGTTGGTGTTTTCGAAAGTAAAGA
>NZ_JAULRU010000576.1 GCF_030518155.1 Gilvimarinus gilvus
CAATACATGGGAAAGTGGTATGAAATTGCACGATTAGATTTCAAATACGAAAAAAATATGAGTCATGTAACTGCGACTTATTTTTTGAATAAGAAAGGTGTAATAGAAGTTCATAACAGAGGTTTTGATTATAAAGAAAACGAATGGACAGAAGCTCATGGAAAAGCTAAGTTGAATGGAGAAGAGGGGAAAGGAGCTTTAAAAGTTAGTTTCTTTGGTCCATTTTATTCAGGATATAATGTTGTGTTGATGGATCCCGATTATGAAACGGCTTTGGTTTTTGGTGAAAGTCATGATTATATGTGGATTTTATCACGACAAAAAACAATTTCGGAAGCAACAAAACAAAAGTTTCTTTTGTATGCAGAAGAAAAAGGATATGCGATAGAGGAACTTACTTGGACTGTACAAGAATAAGTTGATAAATATAGTTTCATCTCAAAGGGCTAATTTCTTTTAAGAAATTAGCCCTTTGAGATGAA
>NZ_JAULRU010000583.1 GCF_030518155.1 Gilvimarinus gilvus
GACGGGCACGATCACCGATGCGAGCAGCCTCAGTGTTGACAGTGTGAGCAGTGACAGCCAGGCGGAAGGCAACACGCTGACGCACACGGTGACGCTGAGCGGATCGAGCGTGAACGCCGAAACCTTCGCGTTCAGCATTGCGGGCAGCGGCACGAACCCGGCGACTTCGGGCACGGACTTCAATGGCACGCTGACGTTCAGTGCGGGCGTGACCGACAATGGCAATGGCACGATCACTGTCGATGCGGGCGTGAGCTCGTTTACGGTGACGGTGGCGAGCACCGAAGACAGCGACGTTGAGAATGATGAAACCTACACGCTGACAGTAGACGGTGAGGCCGCGACCGGCACGATCACGGATGACGATACAGTGCCAGAATTTCTTTCTGGTTCGGATGTGTCAGGTAGTGCGCCTAACGTTGATAGTTACGATTTTGCCAGCTTGCCTGAAGGAAGTACTGCTGGAACAACGGTGGGAACAGTTGTGGCCGAAGACTTAGATGGCGGCACTCTTAGTTATCGCTTCAGTAATGGCACGCAAACCGATGGCGTATTTACAATTAATGCATCGAGCGGTGAAATCACATTAAATCAAGATATTGATGATCCGGATCTAGGTGAATTTAATCTAAATGTTGTTGTATCTGACGATGGGTTTGTAACAATCGGTGATACGGCGAGCGTTGCTATTAATTTAGTGAATAGCAATGACGACCCCGACGCAGTAGACGATGACCTAACAACCGCTGAAGATACCCCCATTACATTGACGGCTGCTGATATTGTCGAAACTAACGATACAGACCTCGATGGCGATAATTTGGTCATTATCGGTGTTAGTAATCCTGTTAATGGCACCGTCGTACTCAACAATGGCATTGTTACTTTCACTCCAACCGAAAACTTTGTAGGTGATGCAACCTTCGAGTACACAATCAGTGATAATAATGGTGGCACTGACTCTGCCACTGTAACTATTGCAGTTACGCCCGTGAACGATGCCCCAACAACGACTAACGGTTCAGTAGAAACCGATGAAGATGTTCCCTATGTTTTCTCGCTATCTGACTTCTCATTTGATGATGTCGATGATGGTGACTCTATCGCGTCAGTGACAATTGAGACGGTTCCAGGTGAAGGTGTTCTTCAATTTTTCGATGGCAGTAATTGGGCTGCGGTAAGTGCAGGGCAAGTTGTTTCGCAATCGGATATTGCAGACGATAACTTACGTTATGAACCACTCGCTGATGCTCCCACCGGGGCGGATAGCGGTACAGGCAATGGAAGTTTTACTTACAGTGTTTCTGACGGTTCGGAAAGCAGTAACATTGCTACCATGACTGTTTCTGTTAATGCTGTAGCTGACGATCCAAACTTGACCTTGGCCGATGCAGGTATTGACGTTTCCAATGAGGCGAATTTCGACTTGCCAACGGGCAATGGTCTTGTATTAGATCGTTTTAACAATGTACCAACTGTTGACACGACCATAGCGGCAGACGCTGATGTGCTGGAAAGTGCATTGAGCGGACTTACGCCTGATTCGACTCAAGTAGTGAGCGAGCTGGGCGATGGAACAACCAGTGGTGATTCAGAAAATATTCCCCTTGATGGGGCGGTGCGCTTAACCGGGTTGATTTATCTCGAGCCAGGTGACTATGAAGTGGAAGGCTACCAAGACGATACATTGCACATTGAAATTGGTGGCAACATACTGTGGTCTGCGGGGTATAACACTTGGGGTAGTTACACTAGCGATACGCTTACGGTTACCGAGTCTGGCTACTACACTTTCGAACTTTACGCCTACAACGGTGCAAATTCGGAAGAAGGTTGGGTAAGCGCGTTGATTGCTACCGATGGTGGCAGCGCACAAACTCTGGATAATTATTCATTGTTTACCGATATTCAAGCGGTTACCGATGCCGGCGGTCAGTATTCTACGTATAGCGATAATGGTGGTGATGGCGGTTACTACCCAGTGCGTTTGAACGAAGGCTTGGAAGATACGCCAATACAGTTGCAAGACATTAGTGCATCTTTGAATGATTTGGATGGCTCTGAGTCTCTGGCTGTGGTGATCTCTCAAATTCCTGCCGGCTCAGTGTTGTCCGATGGTTCAAATGACTTTACTGCAACATCGGGCGCAACCAGTGTCGATGTTACCGGTTGGGATTTAACCTCTCTGACGATAACTGCGCCTTCCGGTTACTTTGGCAGTTTTGACCTTACTGTCTCTGCAATTGCAACCGAAAGCTCCAACGGTGACCAGGCGACTGTTGATGAGGATTTCACTGTCGTAGTATTGCCAGCACCGGATGTTTTGGTGCCTGATGCTGAGGACGATACTTATACCGTTGCCGAAGACGATGTGTTAACTGGTAATGTCAGTACAAACGACACTCAGAGTGTTGATGCCCCTAATGTATACACTGTAGAAGCAGGCGACGGCCCAGCGAACGGTGTAGTAACAATGAATACTGATGGTACCTTTACCTATACGCCCAATTCGGACTTTAATGGCAGTGATAGTTTCATCTACACCGTAACAGATAGTAATGGCGATTCAGACACAGCAACGGCCGGTATTACTGTAACGCCTACCAGTCCTGCTATTGATGCGGTAGATGATTCCGTTATTATAAATGGTGGCTCGAGCTTTACAGGAAGTGTCGCTGGTAATGATCTGCTCGGGGAAACCCCTTCCAACTTTACGATAGCTACCAATGTTTCAAGCGGAACCTTGGTGCTGAATAATGACGGCAGTTATACCTATACACCCACTACAAACTTTAGTGGATCGGACAGCTTTACCTACACAATTGTCGATGCCGACGGTCAAAACGATACAGCCACGGTAAACATAACTGTCGTTGAATTGAATGATAATGCGGGAACCGTGTTCGAAGAGGCATTGCCGAGCGGAAGTAATAGTGCAAGCAACGCAGAAGTTACCAGCGGTAACTTGTTAAGTGATGATCAATCACTGCCGAGCAATCTGAGCCTTGCTGTCAGCATTCCCGCCGGTTCGGTTGACAATAGCGTTGCCGGGCAAAGCACCATTACGACCGCTGAAGGAAATGTGCTGGTTGTCAATACAGACAATACGTCAGCAGGGTTTGGCGATTACACTTACACATTGGTTAATCAACTGAACCACTTGTTAGCAGAGAACGACTTTGCTTCGGGAACGGATGGCTGGACTGGCTCTGGAGTATCGAACAATACTGGAAGTTTACAAATAGATAGGGATTCCATCGCCACCCAAACGTTTAACTTTGACGATACGCTTGGTGGTCAGCAAGTTACCTTGAGCTTTACGTTAAATGTGAGTGGCGGTTGGGATACGTCGGGCGGATCACAAGATTACTTTAGTGTTTCTGATAACAGCGGAGTGATCTATTCAGCTTCTCCGGCAGATGGCAGTACGTCTATTGTATCTGTGCCCGTTACGTTAGATGCGAATGGCGATGTTACTTTGCAGTTGAATGTTAATACAACGGCAGACGCTGAAGTTGCGACTATCGATGATCTTACAATTATGGCTCCGCAATTGACTGATACCTTTACTTATACCTTGACGGATGGTACAGGATACTCGGGAAGTGCAAACCTGAATGTGGCCGTTGTGGACGATTTGGGGGATACACCAAGAGACTATGACGAGTCAATAGAGATTAATGAGAATCAAGATATCGGTGTTGGATTATTCAATCTATTGGATAATGCATCGCCGGAAAGTGGTGCGACAGTTAGTTCGGTGAATGGAATTAGTATCGTTAGCGGCGGCCAGAATATTACCAATCAATTCGTCATTATCGAAAATGCCACTGCGTCTGAACCCGGGAATTATCAATTGGCGCATATCGACGGTTATCGCGTTGGGGATTTGATTGTGAATTCCGATGGTAGCGTGAGTTTTACCAATACCAGCGAGCATGTATTTGACTTTTTGGCCGCAGGTGAGAGCGCGACAATCAATATCGACTATACCGTTGCGGTCAATGGTACTGATCTGGATGAATCGTCAAACGCTCAAATTGAAATATCCGGTGTCAACGATGCCCCTGTCGCTGTCGACGACAGTGGCTTAGTCGAGGGAGCCTTTTCGTCGCAGTTCTGGATATATGAGGAAGGTGCAGGGAATCCGAACCTTGAAACCATCGCTCAGGTATTTAACTACGCCAATAACAATACCCCAGATGCGGTGTTTACCACTACAGAGTTGAATTACGGCGAAGCTGGTGGTGACTTGGGTGCTAACGGCAACTTAGCAAGCTGGATTGGCGATGATGCTGACTCTCTGGTATGGCAGACGGCTTCAGGTACACAAGAGCGAACGGCTGAAGACTCTATTGTCCGATTTAATGGTGTGTTTAATGTTACAACTTCCGGAGTACACACGTTTAATGTTACCCACGATGACGGATTTATTATCCTAGTTGACGGTGAAGCGGTCATGCTGGCGGACTTTATTACGCCTCCTTCAGAAAGGTCGGCAACGGTGACTTTGAGTGCCGGTACTCACAACGTAGAAATTTACTATTGGGATCAGGGCGGCCAGTACGTGTTTGATGCTGAGCTTGATGATCCCTCGGGCAATAATATTTGGGTGCCGGGTAATATTGCGTATACTGCCGGTGGTATTGAAGCTACTCAGAATACCGACGTTACTGTCAATGTATTGGCCAACGATTGGGACATTGATGGCTCCAATACATTGTCCGTACAGTCGGTTGGTACTCCTGGCAATGGTTCAGCTGTTGATAATGGGAATGGTACTATCACGTACACGCCTGCCGAGAACTTTGTAGGTTTGGATAGTTTCCAGTACACGATAGTCGATAGTAATGGTGCTACCTCCAGCGCCACGGTCACGATTGATGTCCAAGCTCTGGATGTATTGCCGGTACTTGACCTCGATGGCAATGACAGTACGGCTACCGGTAACGATTTCGAAACCAGTGTGTTGCCTGGTGAATCAACGGCAGTTGCTGATACTGATTTGTTGTTAAGCAATGAGTCTGAGCTGCAGGGTGCTATATTTACTCTGACAAATCCCGCAGACGGCGACTCTTTGTCTATTGATGCATCGGTATTGGTGGGTACCAACATTACAGTGACAGAATTTGCGGCTGACGGCACGTTTGTTTTGTCCGGTAATGCCAGCGTGGCTGATTATCAAGCTGCTATTTCTCAGGTGGTTTACAACGCTGGAGATGGCACCGATTCTTCTGATCGCGTTATTGAAATAACAGTAGAGGATGCCAGTGGTACCAGCAATACGGCCTCTGCGACGGTTAATTACTCCTCTGCTCCTGCGGCGGCGCCGGCAAGTGCATTTGCTGCGTCAACAGATAATGTGGTTGAAGGAACCTCAGGTGATGATGTGCTAGAGGCTACCGCTGCCACAGATACCTTAAGTGGTCTGGCCGGTGCCGATACTTTTGCCTGGTCTCTGGGGGATGAGGGCACCGCTGGCACTCCGGCATCGGATACCGTCAGTGACTTCAACCTGTCTGAAGGCGATGTGTTAGCTCTGGGTGATTTGCTACAGGGTGAAAATAGCGGCAATTTGACAGAGTACCTGCACTTCGAAACAACAACAGATGCTACTATTGTTCATATCAGCAGTACCGGAAGCTTTGATGGCAGTAACTACACCAGCGCTACGGATCAAACGATCACCCTTGAGGGAGTTAGCTTGAGTGGCAGTGATACGGAGATCATCAATCAGCTGCTTACCGGTAATCACCTAGATGTGGAATAGTAGACGCATATGTTTGTAAGGCGGGATTTCAGTGGCGCTATTTGTGCCATTAGCAAAACCGAGTCGGTCGACTGTTTTGAAGCGGTCGGTTCCGACTCGGCGGAACTTTTGGCCTTTTTGCGTGAGTTTCAGCCGGAGGTGGAGCAGTCTCTGGCCGAATCCGACTTGCAAATGGCGCGGGTCATGGAGGATGTGGTTAATGTGCTGATCGATAAATCGGTGATTTGCTTCACCGATTTGCCTGAGGCGGCGCAAAGTAAATTAATGCACCGTAAAGAAATGCGCGGGCACTTTCAGGCCATTTCTTTGTTGGATGATGACGACGATATAAAATTCTGATCTCAAATTAAAAACCAAAGCCCGTGTTTGCCAGAACACTGAACACGTGTTTTTGGGTTGTCACTGTTTTACATAAGCTAGTCGACACCTGGGCCGGTTACGACGTCAATATCCAGCTCGCCCAGCGTCTCTATTTGGGCCGTGTTGGTTACGCCCTCTGCGATCATAACCATACCCAGTGAATGTCCTATGCTACTCAAGCTTTTAATAAACGCATGGTTGATCGAGTTTGTTTCGGCGTCTCGTACAATGGCGCTGTCTAATTTCAAATAGTCCAGGCCAATGCCTTCCAGCTCTTTAATTTGGGTAAATTCTAAACCGACGTGTTCTAAACCAACCTTGCAGCCACGCTCCCGTAGCTCCCGGCTCAACTCTTTTAATAAAGGCATTTGTCGAACTGCACAACTTTCCGGAAATTCTATGTGCAACATGGCGACTTGAATCGGATTTTGCTGTGCAAGTCCAATGATCTGCGCTCTAAATGTAGGGCTAAGTAGTGCATTTTCGGAAACGTTAATAGCCGTTACCTCTTGATTTTGACGTATCTGTGCGACCGCTGCACGCGCCACCTGCCAATCTATTTCTTCGAGTATGCCAAGCCGCTTGGCCCAGCCAACAAAGTAACCGGCGGTTTGCCAGCTGCCATCTAGTTGCAAGCGTACCGGGCGTTCCCAGTGAAAAATTTCACCAGCTATGCTGCGCACTGCAAATCGTCCGAGTTCAACCCCAGGGTTGGCCAGCGCTTTGGTAAGGCTAACGCGCCAATCGTTAAGATTGAGCTGTGCGCCGACGCCCCTTGGCCCGTCAGCGTTATACAGCACAACAGCCCGATTGCCTTTTTGCTCGGCATTGGCAAGCAGGCCGTCGAGACGTGAGAGTAATTGACCGCGACTTTCCTGGTGAATATGTGTGCAAGCAATAGCCAGCCCTATTTTTACCTCTTCGCTCTCATATCGGGTTATGCATTGATACAGCGCTTTGGAAAGGTCTTCACTGGTATTTTTAATGGAAGCCGGCTCAAAACTAACAAAGGCAAAGTCGGTCCCGTTGAGCCTGCCGGCATAATGAGGCGAGTCTTCCATTTTGTGATATAACAAATTTGCTATATCGACGATGAGTGCGTCAACCTGGTCGCGGCCCAACTTTTGGTTGAGCGATATTAAATCCATTAAGCGTAGCAGATAAACAACGGCATTCTTTTCACTGTCCTCACGGGTTAGTGTGCTATCCAGTAAGTTAAGAAAATGTTCCCGGTTAGGCAGTTTAGTAAGTTCGTCTTGTTGAGATTCTTGTCGCAGTTTTTCCAGCTTTTCCGTTTCTTTTTCTAACATGGCCTTAACGCTGGAGGAGAGCGTGTTCATCGCTCGCACTAACCGGCGAAACTCTCGTGTACGAGGCTCTTTTGACATGACAAAGCGGCGCTGGCCAATCGATTCGGCCTGATTCACCACGTAACCCAGAGGCCGTGTGATCAGTTTGAGAATAACGGTGCCAATACCACCAAATACAATTGCGGCAAATAATAGCCACTGCAGAAGTTTTTTACTGGATTGCCATAATTCTTCTTTGGCGTAACGCGAATGACTAATGACTTCGATGGTCGCGAACTGTTGCCAGCCATCTTGTATTTGCGCATGCCCGGGTGACACCTCTATGTTCAGTAGCTGGTCAAACCATTGGGGTATAGGGCTTTTTATATCCCCTTGGTATTCACGTTCAACCAATAGGTCGCCGTTCGGGTCAATCAGCCGAATACTTTGATAGTGGCCTGAGTCGAACTGAGCAGCCACTAACAGCTCGAGCGTCACCAGATCTTTATCCATTTGCGTAATTGACAGCGCGAGTGAGGTCGCGTTATCAATGTTTTTCAACTGCAGCTGTTGCTCTAGATACTGCTTGGCCGCGAAGGTGGTAATAAAAAAACTACCGGTCAACGCGAGAATAAGAATCAGGCATATACCTATCCATAATTGTTTTATCAGTGACATGGTGAGTGAGCTCCCACGGTTTTTCGGTTAGCCGATTGCATCATTGATTGAAGCCTTCTTCTTGCATACGCTGTAACACATCGCGCCAGCGCGAGAGGCGCGCGGTCGGGTCAGTATTGGATTTTTGCCCGCCCAACCACAAACCTTCGCTATTAAAGCTAAAGACGGGGGTCAGGTCGGCTCTTTCATTGGCGGGCAGTATTTTGGGGTTGAGATTGTCGAGAATCAAAGGAATAGCGTCGGGGTTGGGAAAGTAGCCGAGTACCATATGGGCTTGTAGAATGCCGCCGGTGGTGGCCTTCACGTATATCAGGCGCAAATCGTTGGCGGGTATTCCCATCTCAAGCAGCGAAAAATACTTTGCAATGCTGTAGTCCTCGCAATCGCCACCGCGCATTCCCATGGTTTGCAAAGGTGTCGCCCAGTAGTCTTTTGCTTTCCACAGTAGTCGGTCGTCAGTGTAGGTCAGGCCGCGGTTAAAAAAATCGTTTACCACCGTCAACTTTTCGGTCGTAGTGATATCGGTTTTTAGCAATAAATTGGTCCAGGCGCGCAGGTAGGCGAGCCCATCCTCACCGTAGCGGGACTTCATGGTTTGCTCTAGACGATCCGCTTGCAACGCAACGACAGTTGTAGCCAATAAAAAGAAAGCGGCGGAAATGGTAACCGAGAGGTTGCGACTCAAGACTTTGAACGTGCTGCCAGTACCCAATGGCCAACTCACCCCGGTGAGATTGGTATTAAGTAAAGAATTAGGCTGCCTATTCAAACGTGGTGTCCTGCTCACTGCATGTCATACCCCAGTATAGCAGGATGAGCCATGAGTTGAGTTGACTGTGCAGACCAGATTATTGCGAAAATAAGGTTGCGAGGTCACCCAGAAGTTGGCCCTTGGGTGGGGAGAGCTCTAGCCCGTTTTTGTTAGTGCAGAGTGCGTCGGGGCTTTGCGGGCGGTGCCGTATCTATAGATTTAGCGCTAGCTGGGGCAGGGCGGTCAGTTGCCGCCTCTTGAATTTGCATCAACTGACGTTTGAGGCGAGATACAACGCGCCCCATAATCTCAGTGGTCTGTTCAAGCTGATCCAGGGTAAACAAAAGCTCTTCCGGATCGACCTTATTGATGTTATTCCCCATGAGTTTTACCCCTTGTGACTAAACGAGGCCTGATTGTAAACAAGCCCCGTAGTCGCAGTTTAATCCCAGCTCAGTGCGCCGCCAGTTTGATATTCAATCACGCGGGTTTCAAAGAAGTTTTTCTCTTTGCGCAAATCCATGATTTCACTCATCCAGGGGTACGGGTTTTGTGCACCCGGGTACTGTTCTTTAAGTCCCAGCTGCGCCAAACGGCGGTTGGCGATAAAGTGCAGGTATTCTTCCATGGTGGCGGCGTTCATACCCAGAATGCCACGCGGCATAGAGTCGCGAGCGTACTTAATTTCCAGTTCGGCGCCCTCCAGAATCATCTGTGTCACTTCTTGCTGGAATGATTCCGTCCAAAGCTTGGGGTTCTCTAGCTTAATTTGGTTGATAACGTCGATACCAAAGTTTAAGTGCATGGACTCATCGCGCAGAATGTACTGAAACTGTTCCGCCACACCGGTCATTTTATTACGGCGGCCCATGGACAAGATTTGGCTGAAACCACAGTAGAAGAAAATGCCTTCGGTGACCACGTAAAAAGCCACTAGGTTGCGCAGCAATTCCTGGTCATCTTCTATAGTGCCAGTGTTAAAGGTTGGATCGCCTAAGGATTGTGTGTGCTTAAGGCTCCAGGCCGCTTTTGCCGCTACTGACGGTAATTCGCGGTACATGTTAAACACTTCACCTTCATCCATACCCAGAGATTCAATACAGTACTGATAGGCGTGTGTATGGATCGCTTCTTCAAACGCTTGGCGTAAAATGTATTGACGGCACTCAGGGTTGGTGACCAGACGATAAATCGCCAGCACCAGATTATTGGCAACCAGTGAGTCGGCCGTGGAGAAATACCCCAAGCTGCGCATGATTACGCGGCGCTCGTCATCGGTTAGGCCATCTGCGCTTTTCCACAACGCGATGTCGGCTGTCATGTTCACTTCCTGCGGCATCCAGTGGTTGGCGCAGCCGTCCAGATACTTCTGCCAGGCCCAGTCATACTTAAAGGGCACCAGCTGATTGAGGTCAGCGCGGCAATTGATCATGCGCTTGTCGTCTACCTCAATACGTTCAGCGCCCATTTCCAGCTCTTCTAAACCGGGGGCAACGTCAAGATGCTCGAGCGATTCACGTGCAGCTTCGAGTGCTCGTGATGCTTCTTCCGCACTGGCCTGTTCAGCCGTTTGCGCAGCGGCAGGCTCTTCCACCTTGGGTGGAGCTGCGGGCGCAGGTTTACTTGGTGCAATGCTTTCTTCGGTATTAAAATCGTCCCAACTCAACATGATGATACGGTCCTTTCGGTGAGTGGCTTTTGGTATTTGTTCCGCGCCCGGTGCCTAACAACGGGCGTTTTCAATCGTTGTTATGTTTACTGACAGGCTTCGCAGTCTGGGTCGTCCAGTGAGCAGGCCTGGGGCACCGGCGCGGCGCTAGCACCCGCGGCGGGCTCAGACGCACTTGCCGAAGCGGCACCCGCAGTGCTTCCACCTGAAGAAACCGCGTTCAGAGAGCCGGTGTTAATGGTGGACTTCTCGGTAGAGGTGGCCGCCAGTGCGCGCAGGTAGTAAGTGGTTTTTAAACCCTGGAACCAAGCCATACGGTAGGTAACATCCAATTTCTTACCATTGGCGCCTGAGATGTACAGGTTGAGGCTTTGCGCCTGATCGATCCACTTTTGGCGACGACTGGCTGCTTCCACAATCCAGCGCGGCTCAACCTCGAAGGCTGTGGCGTACAGCTGCTTGATTGCGGCCGGAATACGGTCGATTTTCTGCAGTGAGCCCTCGTAGTATTTGAGATCGTTGACCATTACGCTGTCCCACAATCCTTCAGCTTTTAGGTCGCGCACCAGCGCCGGGTTTACCACGGTAAACTCACCAGACAGGTTCGATTTTACATACAGGTTTTGGTAAGTCGGCTCGATGGACTGACTGACACCGGTAATGTTGGCAATAGTCGCAGTAGGTGCAATGGCCATAACGTTCGAGTTACGCATACCCTGAGATTTCACCTTATCGCGCAGTGTGTCCCAGTCGAGGCGTTGGCTGCGATCAACTTGAATAAAGTCAGCGCCGCGCTCACTGGCCAGGATTTCAATGGAGTCAATGGGCAACTGACCTTTGCTCCACAGTGAGCCTTCGAACGTTGAATAACGTCCGCGCTCGGCGGCCAGATTGGAAGACTCTTCAATGGCGTGATAGCTGATGGCTTCCATTGATATATCGGCAAACTCGACCGCTTCTGGCGAGCCGTAGGCGATGTGCTGTGCGTAGAGCGCGTCCTGGAACCCCATAAGGCCAAGGCCAATAGGGCGGTGACGCAGATTCGATGTGCGAGCACTTTCCACTGAGTAGTAGTTGATGTCGATGACGTTATCGAGCATCCGAATGGCGGTTTTTACAGTGGCTGCCAGTTTTTCCCGGTCGAGCTTACCGTCGACAATGTGTTGAGCCAGATTCACCGAGCCCAGGTTACAAACGGCAATTTCTTCGTCGGCCTTGGTGTTCAGGGTGATTTCTGTACACAGGTTAGAGGAGTGCACAACACCGGCGTGTTGTTGCGGGCTTCTTAAGTTACAGGCGTCTTTAAACGTAATCCATGGGTGGCCGGTTTCGAACAGCATGCCCAGCATCTTGCGCCACAAATCCAATGCGCGCAGTTTTTTGTGCAATTTGATTTTGCCTTCGGCCGCTTGTTGCTCGTAGTACGCATAGCGCTCTTCAAACGCCTTGCCGTACAAATCGTGTAAGTCCGGCGCGTCGCAGGGTGAGAATAACGTCCACTCCTTGTCTTCGAACACGCGCTTCATAAACAGATCGGGCACCCAGTTTGCGGTGTTCATGTCGTGGGTGCGGCGGCGGTCATCACCGGTGTTTTTGCGCAGCTCGAGAAATTCTTCAATGTCCAGGTGCCAGGTTTCCAGATAGGCACATACCGCGCCCTTGCGCTTGCCGCCCTGGTTTACGGCTACGGCAGTGTCGTTTGCAACCTTAAGAAAGGGAACTACACCCTGTGAGCGGCCGTTGGTGCCTTTGATGTAGGAGCCCAGCGAGCGCACCGGAGTCCAGTCGTTACCCAAGCCACCGGCAAACTTCGACAACATGGCGTTGTCTTGCATGGCGCCATAAATGCCGTGCAGGTTGTCGGGAATGTTAGTCAGGTAACAAGAGGACAGCTGCGGGCGCAGGGTGCCTGCGTTAAACAGAGTCGGTGTCGAGCTCATGTAGTCAAACGAGCTGAGCAGACGGTAGAACTCAATGGCGCGCTCTTCACGGTTGTCTTCTTCAATGGCGAGGCCCATGGCCACACGCATGAAAAAGACTTGCGGCAGTTCAATGCGTACATCGTTGCTGTGGATAAAGTAGCGATCGTACAGAGTCTGTAAGCCTAAGTAGGTAAACTGCAAGTCGCGCTCGGCCAGCAGTGCTTTGCCCAGCTTATCCAGATCGAAATTAAGCAGGTCAGCATCTAGTAGCTCCAGCTCTACACCTTTACTGATGTAAGCGGGAAGGGCGCGAGCGTATAAGGTTTCCATATCGCCTTGAGTGGCGGCATTGGCAATGCCCAAGAAGCCCAGCGCTTCGGCGCGGAGCTTGTCGAGTAGCAGGCGAGCGGTGGCGTAGCTGTAGTTAGGCTCTTTCTCCACCAAGGTGCGCGCGGTGATGACCAAAGACGTGTTGACGTCGTCGAGCGAAACACCGTTGTATAGGCTGCGCATAGCTTCGTCGAGAATGGCTTTTTCGTCTACGTCTTCCAGGCCAGCGCAGGCCTCGCGTACCACCGTGCGTACCCGGGCCATATCCAGCAGGGCGCTGGAGCCATCGTCCAGAGTGATTTGCAGGGCAGGGTAATCGGGGTCGGCTTCAACGTCTGTTACTTCTGGTTTCTTCTCGGCACGGATGCGCGCGTGCTCTTCGCGGTAGAGCACGTAATCGCGCGCGATTTTTTGCTCGCCAGAGCGCATCAGTACCAGCTCGACCTGATCCTGGATGTCTTCAATGTGCACAGTGCCGCCAGAGGGCATACGGCGCTTAAACGTTGCTGTAATCTGCTTGGTGAGGTTGTCTACGGTTTCGTGGACACGGCTTGAGGCCGCGGCTGTGCCGCCTTCGACTGCCAAAAACGCTTTAGTCATTGCCACTGCGATCTTACTCGCATCAAAAGGCACAACGGTGCCGTTGCGCTTAATAACGCGCAATTGACCTGGGGCGGTAGCCTCCAGGTCGTTGTTGGCCTCGGTAGAGGCGCCAGCTTGTACCTGAGCGGTCTTCGACTGATCGGTTTCTGTGTACATTAATGTCTCCGAGAATAATTCCCTGGTGGTGAAAGTGCGAGCGCTAGCACTCGATATCACTCGATATTGTTGTTTACGTTTTACAGCGCCAACGCTCTTCATGAACGTTGGTGACAGGTGTGGCCTGTCTACCAGATGATGGGGCGACACTTGCGGTTTTACCGACGGTAATCACCCAAGCCCCGTACTTCTTTACTGCTCAAACTCTCATTCAGTAGAGTTCTAAAAAATCTGGATCTTCCAACATACCCCGCACGATGGCGCGCTCAGCATGTTGGTAAACACTTACATTTGGGGCAATTTCAGACCTTTGGATGGTCGGATAGAGAAGGTATCCTTTCGACCGCGTCTGGTGGAGGAATTCGCCCCAAACCCAATATATGGGTGTTTTCAAATTTCGGGATACAAGATAATGCGGTTTACTTGGGAATGCAAGTGCAGAAACGAGCGGCTAAGCTGTGGATAAATTGTGGGTAGATTGATAAGTTGGCATCCACTAACTTCTCGGGCCTGTAACGAGCAGGGCGAGGCTGTTTTGAACCTATTGCGGTGGTTATAGAATAATTATTTATGACAAAGTTGCTGCTTAATAAGTTCGCCGTCGTGCCGGCGAAAGAATAAACAGCATGCCGTGGGGTGGTGGTTATAACGGTCGACACCCACGTGATTTTGCACTGCCGTCGCACTTGAGGGGCATGTTACACTGGGCCTTGCTTGGCGAGGGTGTTGCTCGCTGAATTTGTCGATTGGCTTTCCATGATTTTCTTCAGTTTATTACCCATTTTGGCGCCGGTGTTTATAGCCACGGGCGTCGGTTTTGTCTGGGCGCGTTTGGGGAAAGAGTACCCTTCAGATTTCATCGGTCGTCTGGTGATCAATATAGGTACTCCCTGCCTTATTATTGTCTCCATGGCGCAAACCGATGTGCAGTTGGCGAGTATTTATCGCGTCGCTCTGGCTGCGGCGGGTGTTTTCGTCGTCACGGGTGTCGGTTTTGCGGTTTTGCTAAAAGCTTTCGGCCAGTCTATCCACACTTACTTGCCACCTACAGTATTACCTAACAACGGCAATATGGGTTTGCCGGTGTGCCTTTTTGCGTTCGGTGAAGAAGGTTTGGCCCTGGCACTGGGCTATTTCTTGGTGATGATGTTGTTTACCTTTACCGCTGGTATTGCCGTGGTCGCAGGCGGTGGTCGATGGCGCGATTTCGCTCTGTCAGTTGTTCGCCAACCGGTTTTGTGGGCAATGGCCATCGCCGTTGCGGTGCTGATATGCAACTGGCAATTGCCTCTGTGGTTAAGCAATACCCTCGAATTACTGGGTGGTTTTGCCATTCCGCTGATGATGATTACACTCGGGGTCTCGCTGGCGCAGCTTAAAGTCAGACGATGGCACCGAAGTATAGTGTTTAGCATGATGAGGCTAGCAGGAGGCCTGTTGGCTGGTTGGTTATTGTGTTGGGCGCTGGACCTAAAGGGGGTGGAGCGAGGTGTGGTGCTGTTGCAGTCGGCTATGCCCGTCGCCGTATTCACCTATTTATTGGCGCTTCGCTATGAGCGCGACCATCAGGAGGTGGCGGCGATTGTTATTGCCTCAACCATTATGGCTTTTATAGGCATGCCGGTACTGCTGTGGTGGGTCTTGCCCCCTGCCTAAGCATGCTATAGGCTTGGCGCGGCATTGAGTAGACGGAGACCAACATGGCCGGTGTGCGCGAAATTATATTAACCTTTAGTTGTCAGGATAGCCTCGGACTCGTTGCCCGGGTTGCCACTGTGTTCGCCGAACGCGGCTTTAACATTACCGAGTCTTCCCAATTTGAAGACACGTCGGCAAAGCGCTTTTTTATGCGCACGGTTTTCGATTGCCCCGATAACGTCTCTATGACAGAGATCGAGGCATTGTTTGAGCCGGTGGCCATTGACTACAGCATGGATTGGCAAATCAGTGATACGGCCTGTAAGCCCAAAGTGTTGATTGCGGTGTCCCAGTGGGGGCACTGTTTAAGCAGTCTGCTCAATAGTTGGAAGGTGGGTTCTCTGCCCATCGATATTGTTGGAGTCGTATCCAATCACGAGGTGATGCGCCCGCTTACTGAATGGTATGAACTGCCTTTTCACTATCTGCCGGTTACGCCAGACACAAAACCAGAGCAGGAAGCGGCGATTTGGTCCCTGATGCAGACCACGGACGCTGATTGTTTGGTGCTTGCTCGCTACATGCAAATTCTTTCCGATGATTTGTGTCAAAAGCTGTCTGGCCGGGCTATTAATATTCACCATTCCTTTTTGCCTGGTTTTAAAGGGGCTAAACCGTATCACCAGGCGTATGAGCGCGGCGTTAAGCTGATTGGTGCGACCGCCCACTTCGTGACGGCGGATTTGGACGAGGGGCCGATTATCGAGCAGGCAGTGGAGCGCGTATCACATGTCAACGCCCCAGAGCAGATGGCGGAGATCGGTCGCGATATTGAAGCGGTGGTACTTAACCGTGCATTGCGCTGGCACGCTGAGCATCGTGTGCTACTGAACGGCACAAAAACGGTGGTCTTTTCCCGCTAGAAAAATAAGAACGCCAAGCCCTCAGGCTGGTTAACCGCTGTAAAAAAAGCCGCACTAAACAGTGCGGCTTTTTTATAACCCAGTTTAGTGGGGCATTGGGTTTTGGCTAGGGTCTTCGGGTGTCATGCGCTCGGGGTAGCGGATGGATTCCACCAGCTCCTGAATTTCAGCCGGGGCGGGTTTGGTGACACTCCAAATCGCCAATGCCACCAGCACATTTATACACATACCCAAGGTGCCAATACCTTCCGGAGAAATACCGAACAGCCAGTACTCGGCCGTATTGGGCAGTAAGGGCTCCATAAAAATACCCTTGAATACCACAATATAGGTAGCGGTAAAGAGCAGGCCTGTCACCATACCGGCTATGGCGCCTTCGCGGTTCATCGACTTAAAGAAAATACCCATAATAATTGCCGGGAAGAAGCTCGATGCCGCGAGACCAAAGGCGAAGGCCACCACCTCGGCGACAAATCCGGGTGGATTGATCCCTAAGTAACCCGCAACGCTCACCGCCACGGCGGCTGCTATTCGGGCGAACAATAGCTCCTGCTTTTCAGTGATATTGGGCATGAGATTTCGTTTCAGCAGATCGTGGGATATCGAGGTGGATATCACCAATAACAGCCCCGCAGCGGTGGACAGTGCCGCGGCCAACCCACCGGCGGCAATTAGGGCAATCACCCAGGCTGGCAATCTGGCAATTTCCGGCGTGGCCAAAACCATGATGTCGCGGTCAATGGTCATCTCATTGCGCTCATCGCCGCTGTAAAACAGTCGGCCATCTTCGTTCTTGTCTTCCCAGCTGACCAGGCCCGTGGCTTCCCAGCTTTCAATCCACTGCGGCGCTTCTGCGGCGGCAACACCTTGGGCGTCGGGCCCGTTGATGGTATCGATCATGTTGACGCGGGCAAAAACAGCAACGGCCGGTGCAGTGGTGTAGAGCGCGGCGATAAAGATCAGTGCCCAGCCCGCACTGCGACGGGCATCACGTACCTTGGGTACGGTAAAAAAGCGCACGATCACATGGGGCAGGCCAGCGGTGCCGACCATCAGTGCGGCGGTAATAAAGAACATGTCGATGGTGGATTTCTTGCCCTCGGTATAGGCGTTAAACCCGAGAGACTCACTGAGACCGTCTAGCCGTTCGAGCAGAAATTGCCCCGAGCCATCGGCCAGCGTACTGCCCATACCAATCTGCGGAATCGGGGACCCTGTCATCAAAATACTCAAAAAGAAAGCCGGAACCATAAAGGCAAAAATCAGTACGCAGTACTGCGCTACCTGAGTGTAGGTAATGCCTTTCATGCCGCCGAGTACCGCGTAGAAAAAGACAATGCCCATGCCGATAACAATGCCGAGAGTAATATCGACTTCCAAAAAGCGTGAAAACACCACGCCAACGCCGCGCATCTGGCCCGCGACATAGGTAAAAGACACAAAAATGGCGCACACCACCGCCACCGTGCGGGCTGTTTGCGAGTAATAGCGGTCGCCGATAAAGTCGGGGACGGTAAATTTGCCGAATTTGCGCAAGTAAGGTGCCAGACACAGCGCCAGCAACACATAGCCGCCGGTCCAGCCCATAAGATAAACACTGCCGTCATAGCCCATAAAAGAGATCAGACCAGCCATGGAAATAAACGACGCGGCACTCATCCAGTCGGCCGCGGTCGCCATGCCGTTGGCGATAGGGGGGACATGGCCGCCAGCAACGTAGAACTCTTTGGTGCTGCCGGCTCGGGCCCAGATGGCAATGCCGATGTAGAGGACAAAGGTGACACCGACAATAAGAAAGGTCAGGGTTTGTACATCCATGGGTTACTTCTCCTCTACACCGAATTTATGATCGAGCCGGTTCATGACTTTGACGTAGACAAAGATCAGAACCACGAAGGTGTAGATGGAGCCTTGTTGGGCAAACCAAAAGCCCAGTTTAAAACCACCGATTTGAATGCGGTTCAGTTCGTCTACAAACAGAATTCCGGCGCCGTAGGATACAGCAAACCATATGGATAGCAGGATCAGCAACCAGCGTATGTTCGCGCGCCAGTAGGCTTTGGCTGCGTCTTTCGAGGCAAAGCTCATAGGTTATTCCCCAATTATTGTTATGCGGGCAGGCAAATTGTAACCCATTACTTCAATGATGGGCTAATTCCCTAAGAAGGTATTTATCGACAGGCGAGCCACTTGCGGATTTGTCGAGAAGTTGAAGTCGGGCTCAATACGGCCTGAATGAAGGCTGGTGCAGCGATACAGCAGAAGCCGGTTAAATTTTGCCGGAAAGTAAGCAATTTGTTCAAACAATTCGGTATCGCCTTGAATATAGCCGGGCCCCGGACGTTTTTGTTCCACTTGCGCTTTTAGTGTGCTCATATACTGGCCATAACGCGTTTGGTCGACAAACTCGAACCCAGTTTGGCGGTGGCGAAAGAAGGCGGTACCGCTGTATTGATCCTGGTGTTGGTTACACAGAAAATATATCGAAGCAAGTTCCTTGGGGTTATTGGAGTCAAAGTGGGGAAGTTTTTGCAGCAAAAAGAGCTTTTCTGGCGGTGTGGTTACCAGTGAAAAGCTGGAGTCTGCCCGGCTGATGTCGCCGGGTTTTACCGCAAAGTATTGTTCGAGCAATTCAGGCAGTATGGACTGCATAGCCAGTGTATAGAGTTCTGGTGCCGGGCAGCGAACGCCAGGGTAGAATTTATGCTCAGTGGCAAAGTGGCTTTTGCTAGCCGTGTCGATCAATGGCAGTGGATCTTGCAAAAAATTGTCAATAATAAGCACCGGCTGCTGTTCAGAGCCAATTTTGACGCACTCAATAACAGGGTTGTTTGACGGCTTTATTGTTGCGGACATATTGTGGGTGTTTTGTGTTGTAATGGGTTTTTAGTCTTCGCAAGTTACACTAGCAGGCTGTTGAAAACCACCTTACGTACTCAGACTCTCAGGCTGGTTCGTAATCTAGGCGCTACTTTGACGGTGTGTGCCCACCCATCGAAAAGTAGTAACGACGAGTGCGGGCCAGCCTGGAAGTCCCGCAGGGCGAGGCCTGAAGCGCACATCTGTCGCACCTTGCCTCTAGCAAAGGGAGCCACCCTGTCCGTCTAGACAAGGCACGACATCTGCACGCTTCGGGTCTCGCTGTGCATGCAAGGGGTTTCACAACAGCCTGCTAGATAGCCGGTAATTTATAGATTTTTATAAAAGGGTAGACACATGAAAACACTAGTGGCTTTGGCGCTACTGATAGGGGCCGTAGGTGCTTGGGCAGACAAGCCAAAGAATATAATATTTGTTATTGGCGATGGTATGGGTATGGAGTATTTAACGGCCTATCGCCACTACAGTGATAACCCGGCGACACCGGAATTGGACTCTACCTGGTTTGATCAGCACCTGCTCGGCACGGTAAGCACACATCCAATAGACATTACAGATGTTACTGACTCTGCATCCAGCGCTACGGCAATGGCCGCGGGTGTTAAAACCTACAACGGCGCTATTGGCGTAAACGCGAACCGCGAACCGGTAGAAACCTTGCTTGAGAGAGCCAAAAAGCGTGGCTACCAAACCGCTATGGTTGCTACCAGTCAAATTAATCACGCAACACCAGCAAGCTTTTCCGCTCACGTGGAGAGCCGCAATCAGTATGACGATATAGCTGATCAGTATCTTGACCGTCGTTTCAACGGCAAGCCCTGGGTGGACATATTAATAGGCGGTGGTCGCAAATATTTTGAGCGTGAAGAACGAAATTTAGTCCACGAATTTCAATCGCTAGGCTACCAATACGCGGATAATTTTGATGAGCTGAACGATTTGACGTCATCGCCAGCCCTTGCATTGCTGGCGGATAAAGGCTTGCCGTTTGCGATTGATGAAAAGCCGCATAACCGCCTTGAGGTTATGACCCAAAAAGCGCTGGAGCTACTGTCTCCGGACCGGCCATTCTTTTTGTTGGTCGAGGCCAGCCAGATAGACTGGTGTGGACACGCCAATGACATCGCCTGTGCTATGGCTGAAATGACTGATACCGAGATGACTTTGAAGTTTATCAGTGAGTATGTCGCAAAACGTCCCAATACCTTAGTGGTGGTGACGGCTGATCACAGTACAGGTGGTTTGAGTATGGGCGCTGACCGCCAATACTTGTGGCGAGCTGAAGTGGTGCGAAATATCCAGGCCAGCTCCGGCGTCATCGCACAAGCGCTTATTGATTCGGGAGATGCCTGGCAAGGCCGTTGGCAGGAGCTAACGGGTATACCGTTAAACGAGAAGGCAATTGAGGTAGGGCAAAACTTGTTGGGCGTCGTCGCAAACGCGGCGACCACAAAAGAACGGAACGAGGCAGTCAGTCAGTTGGAACAAGCGGTGCGCCACGGTATTGATTTAGCCAGTGTTACCGGCTGGACCACCGGTGGCCACACGGGTGGTGACGTGGCGGTTATGGCCTTGGGGCCTGGTGCGGAATCATTTGCGGGGCATCAGGATAATACGGATTTGGCGAAAAAATTGTTTGAGGTTTTGCAATAATAACGGGGAACGGGGAACGGGGAACGGGGAACGGGGAACGGGGAACGGGGAACGGGGAAGCTTAACTCGATCCCCATTGCCGAATTCACGCGCAGTTGTACGTCTACGCCTGCTCGCTTATGTCTCCTTCTCCTCGGATTGACGCACCCAGTCAGCGACGGATTGGTCATTGAGCGTGCTGGCCGTTGCGGCTTCTAACTCAGTTATCAGTTCAGTAACGGCTTTATTTTTTTGCAGTGAAGAGGGTAGGTCGGCCTCTTGGTAGCGTACCGCTCGTAGTACCTCGCGCAAACTTATGTGGTCCAGTGAGCGTCCTGGCACCAGTTGGTTGGCTGATGGGCCTGCATAGGTGACAAGGTTGTTTTTAAGTAACTTACTAATGATGCGCTGAATAACCTCCGGGCCAACCGATAACTTAGACTCCATGTCGGTAATGGGCACGCCGCCGCCGTCGCGGTCAAATTTTTGGGCTACGGCGTGCATAATAGCCAACCCCGTCATTTCATCAACACGCGCGGCGGGTGGGTTAATACGCGAGCGGGTAATTTGCTGTGCGTGTTGCGAGTAAAAAGCCACAGAGGCGCCGATCAACAAAATAAGCCAAGCTAAGTAAAGCCAAATCAACAGCAGAATACCCACCGCAAAACCCGAATAAATGGCGGTGTAGTTACCTGAATTTGAAACAAATAACGTGAAGCCAAAGATAGACGTTTGCCAAATGATACCGGCCACTAAGCCGCCTAAAAATGCGTGACGCAAACCTACTTTGGTGTTCGGTATAAATGTATAGAGGAATGTAAACAGGCCGATAATAATCAAATAAGGCATTAGCTTGCTGAGGGTGCCAAACACTACGCCCAGCGGTGCGAAGGAGATTGCCTGTTGCACTGCCGAGCTGTTGACTAAAGCGGCCGTGGCCCCCATGGCAGAAAACACCAATACGGGCCCGATCATCACGACACTTAGGTAACTGGCAAAACGTTGGGCAAGGGAGCGGCTTTCACTGACACGCCATATCTCGTTAAATGATCGCTCAATTTTCTGAATCAGTGACACCACCGTAAAAATGAGCAAGCCGAGCCCCACCGAGCCCAACACCCCGACTTTGATATTATCGACAAAGCCCAGAATATTCTCTACTACCATGGGGCCGCGCTCACCCAAAGGTGCGGCCAGCACATTCTGCAATACGGGCTCAAGCTGGTTATGGACGCCGAAGCCCTTGAGCACCGAAAAGCTTAAGGCCAGAAACGGTACCATAGACAGCAAAGTCGTATAGACAAGGCTCATGGCATGGAGAGTAATGTAGCCTCGGGCGACGTCTCGTATGACCGCCACGAGAACCCGGGACAAATGCCAAAAGCGCTGGTGAAGTACCGAGCGATGCGCGGTTTCAACGTGCCACAGCCAGCGGTCGAGCTTTTTGAACACGGCCTCAATGCGACTACCTGCGGGCGCTGCCGGGCCCTGCTCGGATTCGTTGGTCATTTCTGAGATTCCTTTTTTCACCAATAACTCCACAATAGCGAACCGGTGTGGTCGCTGGCAAGCAGGAGGCATAAAATATGTTTGTCAGTTGAAGTATTTCGATTACTATTCGCCTCCTCAGACGCATCGTCTGTTCTGTGGAGCGCTAGCCGCCTGTGATTTCTTTTAATGCTTTTCGCACTCTGGGTCTGAATAACGTTCACTGTCTGAAGCCCGAGTATTTTCTGCAGCATAAAGACCTTTTACGCACTGCCGACTGGGTGCTCTTTCCGGAGTATTGGCAAGTGAATGCTTTGGTTTTCGGCTTGGGTTGCCACATCTTCCCAAGCTTATCGTCGTACTTGCTGGGGCATAACAAAATTGAGATGACCCGTGCTTTCGAGGTTATTGCACCCACACATACGCCTTTCACTCTGATTGTAGCCAATACGGACACCGAAGCTGCGCGTGTGTTTGATACCATGGATTTGCCGTTCGTGGTCAAGCTTGCTAAGTCCAGTATGGGAGAGGGGGTTTGGAAGGTCGAAAGCCGGCAAGACTTTGAACGCTACCGCGCCTTAACCGACATTATATACGCGCAGGAATATTTACCCATCGATCGTGATATGCGAATTATCTGGGTGGGAAATCAGGTGGTGGCGTCATATTGGCGTCACCAATCGGAGCAGGGCTTTTACAATAACGTGGCCCGCGGTGGCATTGTGGATCATGCTCCCGTGCCATTGCAGGCAATAACTCTGGTTGAGCGAGTTGCTACCGGCTTGGGGCTTAATTATGCAGGCTTTGATGTTGCTATGGTCGGTGACCACCCGTACCTACTGGAGTTTAATCGTCTATTTGGCAACAAGGGCATACCCGGTGGCGCTGCTGTTATCAATCAAGCCCTCGCGGAATATTTGCTTAAAGCAGAGCCGCCAGGGCTAGTTGAAGGAACCAAAAGCGAAGGGTTAAACGTTTTGCCCCTTGCCTGAGTCAGGTTGTGGCTGCTTGTTCTCTTTGGGCTCTTTAATGAGACTGAGGATGGTCCAGCCTTCGCCTGTTTTGACTGGGTCAGATTCAATAAAGGGCTTTAATTTACCTTTGTCCGTTATCGCGAACAAAAAGACTGCATTGGTATCTTGCTGGCGCAAATCGTCGATGCTAAAGGCTTCGGTAAGTTTTGTGGCCTTTATTTCGGCCCCGGTGTGGATAAGGCTTGCCAATTTCGAATAGGTCATATCTTCGCGGAACAGGGATGTACCCTTGAGTTGCGCGGCTACCTGGTGTTTTTCGGTTTTGCTTGAATCACTGCTGGTACGAATCGTGAAAACACGGTGGGCGCCAAATTCATTGCGAAAATGCATACCGGCAATCACGTTTAACTCCTTCAAAGGCGATAAAGCCAGTAAGTTGCCGATGCCAGTGAGTTCTAGCCTGTCACCGGCAAACTCTGAAACGGGGTTGCCGTAAAAGGTTTTCATGCCAGCCATGCGAGCCGCACTAATATTCTCCCAGTTTGAATCACTGAGAATAACCGGTAAAGATTGCTGTTGTAATGCTTGGGCGATTGTGCGGGCGACCGAGTTGGCACCTAAGATCAGTACGCCGCGAGGCTCGGGCTCGACAATACCCAGCATTCGGGCCAACGGTCTGGACGTGGCACTTTGAAAGATAACGGTGCCTAAAATAACGGCGAAGGTCAGAGGCACTAATATCTCGGCATCGCTAAAGCCCTGTTCGGTGAGGCGCAAAGCAAACAGTGCGGAAACGGCGGCTGCCACAATCCCGCGCGGGGCAATCCAACTTAGAATAATACGTTCGCGCAAACTGACGGCTGAACCCAGCGTCGCCAAGAAAACCGAAATGGGCCGGGCGACAAACTGAATAACCACCAACAATATCAGTGGGCCCAACGCCACTATGCCAATCAACTGGTCTATGGGGAGTCGGGCGGCAAGAATAATGAATAGCCCGGATATAAACAAAATGGTTAAATTTTCTTTAAAATTAAGAATGTTATGTATGTGTACGCCGCGCATATTACCGAGCCACATGCCCATCACCGTCACGCCTAACAGGCCTGATTCGTGCGCTAAATGGTTACAAAAGCTGAACACCATAAACAATAGGCTTAAGGTGGCGAGATTTTGCAGGTATTCAGGCAGGCGTCGACCGGCCAGAATTTTTCCTAAAGCGTAACCGGCGGCGGCACCAATGGATAATCCAACCACAATAATTTCGGTAAACAGTAGCAGACTTTGGCTGAATGCTTTGCCTTGAGTTTGCGACACAATAAACTCATACACCACAACCACCAGCAGGGCACCAATGGGGTCAATGACTATGCCCTCCCAGCGCAGGATGTTTGCGACCCGCTCTGAAGGACGTACGCTGCGCAACAGGGGGATGACAACCGTGGGCCCGGTAACAACCATAAGCGCACCAAACAGTACCGATATTTCCCAGCTTAAGTTGAATAAATAGTGCGTGGTGACTGCAACGATTACCCAGGTTACGGGGGCGGCTACGGTGATCATTCGTCTAACGACGGTGGACATATGCCCAAGCTCTTTAAAGTTCAGCGTGAGGCTGCCTTCAAATAAAATGACCGCTACCGCCAGAGAAACCAGCGGAAAGAGCAAGTCGCCAAACAATTCATCCGGTGATAGCACACCACTGACCGGCCCTAGTATTAAGCCGGCGATCAGTAGAAAGAGAATGGCGGGTAAGCGCGCCAGCCAGGCGCCCCATTGGCAAAACAAGGCGGTAATACCAATAACGGCTATTGCCAGAGCGGCATCGTGCATAAATCGTCCCTTTCAGTGTGAAATGAGCTCCCTTGCGGGTGTTGCTACTCATCATAGCGGATAGCGTCTAAAATGGCGAAAGGCATAGAACGAAAGGAGCGACGTTATGGTTGACCGCGAAGCCTTTATTGCTAACTTCCCGATTACCGTTGATATCAATGTACAGTGGGGAGAAATGGACGCGTTTGGGCATGTGAACAACGTGGTGTATTTACGCTACTTTGAGACCGCCCGAATTGCTTATTTGCGCCAAGTGGCCGCACGCGGAGTACTGGATTTGGGCAGATTGGTGCCGGTTTTGGCCGAAACCCAGTGCCGTTACCTGCGCCCGGTTCGCTTTCCCGACACAGTGGTGATTGGCTGTACCGTGACTGAAGTGCATGAGCATGGTGTTACCCAGGATTATGAAATTTTCAGTACAGAACAGAGCAAAGTAGTATGCACCGGTATTGCCCGTATTGTATTGCTGGATAAGCAGTCTCAGCGCAAAGCGCTGGTAGCGCCAGAGTTGCACGACGAAATTAAATTGCTTGAGGCAAAGGAAAAATAAAGGGGGGGGGAGTGGCGTATTTGATAATGAAAACCAGCGGAGCCAGCGCTGAAGAAGTCGATGGTTTGGTGGCGGCACTTGAGGGGGAAGATATCGCCTGTTATGTGACCGATTCCGGGCGCTGGAAAATCGGCGTCGATGGCTTGTGGCTGGTTAATGAGGCGGAGCGAGAGCGCGCTATAGCGGTTTGCGAAGAATTTGAAAGGAGTTTTGCTCAACAGTCGATGGAGCAGCATCGGGCTATGCGCGAACGCGGTGAAGCTCTAAACTTTTTAGGTCATGCCATGGCGCATCCCATAAAGACAATCGCCGGTATAGCGGCGATTGTCTTTATACTGGGTTTATCGCTGCTGCCCTTTATACGTGGGCTTTAGTCGAGCGGACTTTGCAGCTAATACCAGCAAGAGCGAGTAAGGCCAATAAGCTTAAGCCGAAGCTTCCGCCACCACCGCCGCTGCTCGAACCACCACCGTCGTTGCCACCGTCGCTGTCATTGCTTGCAGTGGTGGGCGTTGGATTTAAACCGGCCGCAGTGTCTGGTGCTGCGTCGAGTACGACAATATTTTGGATCATCACCAAGTAAGTTTCGTCGATCGTGATGCTATCGCCAGAGGCGAAGTCGCGCAGCGGTAAGTCACTAAAAGTTCCATCCAGCTCGGCTTTGTCAAGATCGGCGATAGCGTCCACTATAGCCATACCGTTGCCAGTGACTTCTCCGAAAACCGTAAAGCCACCATTTTGGTTGTCTAAATTTGCGCTGTTATCGGCAAGATTGAAAAACCACTGATTGGTTGCGCTGTCTGGGCTGGTGGGTGTTTTGGCCATAGCGATCGTGCCGCGCACATTGGCAAAGACTGGCTCGTTACCTACCGGATCGTTGGGGGTGATATTTTGCGGGTAAGTAAAACCCTCTTCGAAAGTGTACCCGCCGCCCTGAACAATAAACCCTGGTACTGAGCGATGAATAAATGTATTTGCATAATCACCCGAGCTTACATATTCCAGAAAGTTAGCGACGGTTTCCGGAGTGCTTTCATCGTAAAGATTAACTTCAAAGTCGCCCATTACAGTCTGAAACTGCACCGTGGTGGCCAGTGTAGCACTCGCGCACAGAGATAAAGTGGCGCCGGCTAGCGCCTTAACGGTAAACGTCATAGTGGTCCTCGTAGAGCCTGTACTCGGCTGTTGTTATTGATGATTTTATCGCGACCGCGACAATAACAGATTTCAGGCGCCAATTTTGTAAGAAAGTGTAGGGGCGGCAGGCCGCCGCTTGAGGTCGGATGTCCGAGGACCGACGCTGTCATCAGACATCAGACATCAGACATCAGACATCAGACATCAGACTCCATCACCCCTGATACGCCGCCAACAACACTTGCAGCGGATGCGGCAGCCTGACATCACTTAAGCGCTTAGCCTGCGACCGGCACGAGTAGCCCGTCGCGGTCAACTTCCCGTCGAGCTCCGGGTTTTCCACAATCGATTGCCAGCTCTGTGAATAGATTGTTTTGGACGTTTCGACGTTGGCGGCTTCATGGCCGTAGGTACCTGCCATGCCGCAGCATCCGGTATCCTTCAGTGCGAGCTCTTGCCCCAGTGCCTGGTAGACGGTCTGCCAGTCTGTGACAGACGCCGCGGCATTGGTTTTTTCTGTGCAGTGAGCCAATAAAATATAGTGGCTCTTACCAAATTCTGGGCTGTAGGGGGTAAGGTTTTGCTGCGCCAGCCACTCCTGCACAAGTGCTACTTCGGGTGCCTTGTCACCCAGAACTTTTTGGTACTCGCTGCGATACGCCAAGGTCATTGACGGTTCAATGCCCACTAACGGAATGTTGGTTTTTGTCAGCACATTGAGCATGTCGGCATTGTTATTGGCCGCTTTCCTAAACGCCTTCAAAAAACCATGCACGTGCAGCGGTTTGCCGTTGGGCTTGAACGGGGCCAGCATCGGGTTAAAGCCTAAAATTTTGAGCAGCTTTAAACTGTCGAGTACCAGTTGGGTTTCGAAGTAACTGGTAAAGGCGTCTTGTACCAGAATAACCGTTTTCGCTTTAGTCTCTTCGTTCAAGGTGGCAATATTTTGTGGCGTCGCGTAGCGTACACTTGCCGCTTGCAGCGCGCGGTCTAGATTCACGCCGGTTAATAAAGGGCTGTCCACCATGCCGGCAACCTTGGCCAATATCTTTTGCATAAAGACCGGCTTCATTAGCCCGTTGTAGAGCCAGGGCACGCGAGCCAAGGTTGGCATTAAGTATTCCAGTGAGCCGACAAAGTAGTCCTTCAGCGGGCGCAGGTAGCGGCTGTAATACAGCTCTAAAAACTTCGCGCGGAACTCGGGTACATCCACCTTGATCGGGCATTGGCCAACGCAGGATTTACAGGCCAGGCAGCCCTGCATGGCGTTATTGACCTCGTGCGAGAAGTCATACTTGCCTTGTTTTTTGCCTATGCTATGGGCAATGCGTGACGGCAAACTAAAAATAAACGGGCGGCTGCGCACCTGTTGGGTTAACTCCACGGCATTGACCTGACGTTCACTCAACTGTTTAAGCCATTCGCGCATTAACGAGGAGCGACCTTTAGGGGAGTGTACACGTTCGCGGGTGGCCTTCCAGGAAGGGCACATAGCGTCATTCGGGTTCCAGTTGTAGCACAGGCCATTACCGTTGCAATGCATACCCTCGCTGTACCCCTCCCAAACCTGCACGGGAATTTTTCGATCTTGCTGGCCGCGGGTGACCACGCCATCGATGCTCAGCAATTCGCTGTCGTTGTTGGGGGTGGCAATTTTACCTGGGTTTAATTGATTAAAAGGGTCAAAGGCCGCCTTCACTTTTTGAATCTCAGGGTAGAGCTCACCAAAAAATTGCGGTGCGTATTCCGAGCGTACGCCTTTGCCGTGCTCGCCCCAGAGTAAGCCGTTGTATTTCTGCGTTAGTGCGACCACCTTGTCGCTGATCTCGCGAATCAGTTTTTCCTGCTCCGGATCTTTCATATCAATGGCCGGGCGCACGTGTAAAACACCGGCGTCGACATGGCCAAACATCCCGTAAGCTAAATTGTGGCTATCCAGTAGCTCGCGAAACTCAAAAATAAAGTCGGCCAGGTTCTCTGGGGGCACCGCCGTGTCTTCCACAAACGGAATCGGGCGCGCTTCACCGGCGGCATTGCCCAGTAGCCCTACGGCTTTTTTGCGCATGCCCCATATTTTATTCACCGACTCTGAACCCATGGCAATGGTATAGCCAATGCGGCCGGTGTTGGTTTTGTCGGCCTCGCTCATGGCGTCAAGCATACTGGTCAGGCGTTTGATGCCCGCGTCCAATTCCTGTTGGGAGTCGGCGGTGTACTCCACAAGGTTAATACCCTTAATGTCTTCGCCGGCAACCGGGGGGAAGAACTCGCTAACGCTGTGCCAAACAATGTCATTCATGGCCAGGTTAAGCACTTTCGAATCCACCGTCTCAATCGAGGTGGGTAAAGCTTGCATCAGCTCGGTGGCATCGCGCAGAGCAGCGTTAAAGTCGCGGTAGTTGACGTTCACCAAGGCCGCACATTTAGGAATGGGTAGCACGTTCAACTTGGCTTCGGCAATAAAACCCAAGGTGCCTTCGCTGCCGCATAACACGCTGTTTAAATCAAATTCGCCGGTTGGCGTGCGCACATGGGCTAAATCGTAACCG
Source organism: Gilvimarinus gilvus (assembly GCF_030518155.1). Taxonomy (GTDB): domain Bacteria; phylum Pseudomonadota; class Gammaproteobacteria; order Pseudomonadales; family Cellvibrionaceae; genus Gilvimarinus; species Gilvimarinus gilvus. The sequence continues at coordinate 29,133 of NZ_JAULRU010000583.1, forward strand.
GTCAGGCAGCGGTTTAGCTTGGGAAACTTCGCTGCAATCAAGTCGCGTTGGCTGCGTTCGATGTCATCTACCGCGCTTACCACCGCGCCAATGCGGCCTGGGTTTTGCCTGGCCGTTGCCAGTGCGGTATCGTCTAAGGGGGCAGAGTCACAGACTCTGCCGTCCAGCAATACCGTTTTAAGGCTCAGTACATGGTCGCGGGTTTTACCGTACAGGCAAGAGCCCTGGCCCGAAGCGTCGGTATTGATCATGCCGCCAATAGTGGCGCGGTTGCTGGTGGAAAGCTCTGGCGCAAAGAACAGGCCGTAGGGCTTAAGAGCGGCGTTTAGCTGATCTTTGACCACTCCGGTTTCGACGCGCACCCAGCGCTCTTCTTCATTAATTTCCAGTATTTGGTTCATATGGCGGGAGATGTCCACCACCAGCCCGTCGGTCAGCGATTGCCCATTGGTGCCGGTGCCACCGCCGCGCGGGCTCAAGGCCACCTGGCGGAACTCGTCGCGCTGCGACAGCTGTGCGATTAACACCAAATCATCAATATTGCGGGGGTAGACCACTCCCTGCGGCAACACCTGATAAATCGAGTTATCGGTCGACAGTACCGTGCGGTTGGCATAATCCGGGTTCAGGTCTCCGGCAAACCCTTGATTTTTAAGGGTTTCAAGAAACTGTAAATAGATTGATTGAACCGGTGAGGTTTCGCGTATACGGGGGATCATAGGCCACTGGTACTACTGGAAGAATGAATCGGCGTATTTTACTGGCTCATGAGCGTCAGAGCCAGTAGAGAGTACGCGCTGTCGAAGGTTATGGATGTGGGTTCAATAGAAAATCGTCTAGAAAAGCCACTGTCGCAATACAGTTAACCTCTAGAGCATTTATCGCGGTAGGCATTGCCACTCGGGCGACTGGCTTGCCCAAGCGTTTTGCAAGGCGCGCGAGCCGGCCTATATATAAAGTTGCCGAAATGCATGACGGAGAAATAAGCGGTTTAACGGGCGGCGTAGGCAATCACCATATAGGTCCACATCGCCAATAGCACCAGGTTGCTGAGCAAAAACACACGCATGCGCCAAATCACATTATTTCTGCCCAAATGAATTGCAGCCTGAACAACTCGGCACGCCACATAGAGCCACGCCAGCACTGCCATAATAACGCCCGTGCTATGCAGCGCCAACGCAGCCAAGCACACAGCGTAAAACAGCGGAGGAATCTCCAGTAAGTTGTTGTAGCAGCGCTGGGTGATGACCATACGCTCAGGCAGCTCGCGGGCTGGCTGGTCGTATGATTTGAAATACTTGATGGAGACGTCTTTGTTATGGACTGCCTGAATACGCGCTTTCAGCATCATCAGCGCAACAAAAAAAGTGAGTAGTACTAAAGCCGCCATTGGGTAAAGCATGTGAGAGCCTCTTGTTTTTTTATGATAGGGAAAATTAACCCTGCTATTTACAGTTTAATGGCAAGAGCGTAGCGCAGGCTGTGTGATAGACCTAAAATCTATACGAAAATTGGTCGTGAAACCACAGTACTGGTGGTAAAGCGGGGTGGGCACTATAATAGCGGCCATTCTGAGCGCAGCTGCCGCACATGGTTAAAAAATGAGCGCTCAACAGGAGACATCCGGACCCATAGGACTGAATAAGTATGATTATTAAGCCAAAAGTACGTGGTTTTATCTGTATCAATGCCCACCCACAAGGTTGCGCGGCAAACGTTAATGAGCAAATTGAGTACACCAAAGCTCAAGACAGCGTTGACGGTGGCCCCAAGAATGTATTGGTGATTGGGTGCTCCACCGGCTACGGCTTGGCTTCGCGTATTACCGCAGCTTTCGGCAGCGGTGCTAAAACCTTAGGTTTGTGCTTTGAAAAGCCACCTACTGAGCGCAAAACGGCCTCGGCGGGTTACTACAATACCGCGGCTTTCCATGCCGCCGCTGAAAAGGAAGACCTGTACGCTCGTACCATTAATGGTGATGCGTTTAGCAACGAGATTAAAGCCCAGGCCATTGCCGCCATTAAAGAAGATTTAGGCAAGGTGGATTTGGTGGTTTATTCGCTGGCCTCGCCGCGTCGTACCGATCCCACCACCGGTGAAACCTACAACTCAGTATTAAAGCCCATTGGCGAGGGTTACTCCGCCAAAAACCTCAATACCGACACCATGAAAATTGGTGAGGTTACGGTGGAGCCCGCCTCGGAAGAAGAGATTGCGCATACCGTGAAGGTAATGGGCGGCGAAGACTGGGAAATGTGGATGGATGCCCTGGCTGAGGCCGATGTACTGGCCGATGGCGCCAAGACAGTTGCCTACACCTATTTGGGTGATAAGTTGACCTGGCCTATCTACGGCAAGGCAACCATCGGCAAAGCCAAAGAAGATTTGGACCGGGCTGCCAGCGCGATCAGCAGTCATCTATCCGGCAAAAACGTTACTGCCACGGTTGCCGTGTTAAAGGCGTTGGTCACCCAAGCCAGCTCCGCTATTCCGGTTATGCCTCTGTACATGTCGATTTTGTTCAAGGTGATGAAAGAGAAGGGCACCCACGAAGGCTGTATTGAGCAGTTGCAGCGCCTGTTTACCGAGTGCTTGTATAGCAGCTCGCCGCGTCTTGATAACGACGGCCGTTTCCGCGTCGATGACAAGGAGTTGGACCCAGCCACTCAGGCTGAGGTGGAAGCCATTTGGCCACAGGTAACGGAAGAAAACCTGATGGCGCTGACCGATTACAAAACCTACAACGAAGACTTCCTGAAGTTATTTGGTTTTGGCTATGACGGCGTTGACTACGAGGCAGAAACCTCGACCTTGGTTGACCATAACTTCTAAGCTTAACTAAAGGCGCGACCCAGTGGATAAATTGTTGCTGCATGGGCGGGCGTTGTTGGGCTTTTCATTGTTCACGCTGGTGACTTTGGTCATCGGCGTGCCCTTAATGAGCTTGGCGATTGCCAAACTGCTCCTGCAAAAAACACGGCTTCGCCCTCGCTTGACGCGCTGGTTGGATAAAACCGCCACTGCGTGGATCAGTTGCAACAATGCGCATCAGCGTTTAACCACTGGTACCCATATTGACGTAGACGGCCCCGAACAATTTGGTCGCAGGCAGTGGTTTATGCTGGTGGTAAATCATCAAAGCTGGGTGGATATACTGGTTTTACTGCGTGTTTTTAATCGTCGCATTCCCTATTTTAAATTTTTTATGAAGTCGTCGCTGATTTGGTTTCCGGTGATTGGTCTTGCTTGCTGGGCATTAGATTTTTTGTTTATGAAGCGCCATACACGAGAACAAATTCAGAAAGATCCGTCCCTTGCCGGTAAAGATTTAGCCACCACGCAACTGCAATGCGAGCGCTTTAGCAATAAACCGGTCACCATTGTTAGCTATGTAGAAGGCACCCGGTTTACCGAAGCCAAGCATGATCAACAACAATCGCCCTACCGGTACTTGCTGATTCCCAAGGCGGGGGGCTTAGCGTTTACCCTAACCGCTATGTCGGGACGCATTAAGACTCTGCTTGATGTGACGATCCATTACCCGCAGGGGCGGCCCACGTTTTGGCAGTATTTAGGTGGTCAGGTAAAAAAAATAAATGTCGTTGTACGCGAGCGGGACGTGAGGGAAGAGCTACTGGGAAACTATGTGTCAGACGAAGACTACCGGCGCCACTTTCAAACGTGGGTCAATCAAATCTGGCAGGAAAAAGACGAACTCCTTGAAAGTCTGTCTCAAAACGAGAATTCCAAAGCATTATGAATCGAACCCATTTTTCCCTGTCTCTGTTGCACCCGCGCTATTGGTTGTTTTGGCTAGGCGCTTTGTTGTGGGTATTACTCGCGCAATTACCTTACCGTTGGCAGATGTGGTTGGCGCGGCGGCTGGCACCGCTATTATTTTTGAACAAAAAGCGAATTGGCTACGCCCGTACCAATGTTGCGAAATGTTTTCCGAATTTATCGGAGCAAGAGCGAGAGGTATTTCTTAAGAAAAATGCTGAGTCTATGGCAATGGCGGCACTGGAGACCGGCATCGGTTGGTTCTGGTCGTCGAATAGACTTAGAAAAATTCACTCCATTCAGGGTGCTGAGCACCTGCAACGAGCGGCCCAAGAAGGTGTTGGGGTTTTATTGTTAACAACACATTTTAGCACCCTGGATATTGGCAGTGCCTTTTTGGGGTGCCATATTGAGTTTGATGGATTGTATCGCCCGCATGGCAATGCCGTGTACGATTACTTGCAGCGTAAGGGGCGCGAGTCCTACTGTGAAACCGGTTTGGCAATACCGCGCGATAGTGTGCGAACCATGATTGCCAGAATGCGCAAAGGTCGCGCGGTTTGGTATGCACCCGATCGTGATCTTGGCCCCAAGAATAGCGTGTTTGTGGATTTTTTCGGTGTGCCTACGGCGATGATTACGGCCACGTCTAAAATAGTTGCACTGGGTAAGGCCAAGGTAATCCCCTTTACCCAGTACCGTCGCGAGGATGGTTCCGGCTACGATTTGATTATTCATCCACCGTTTGCGGACTTTCCCAGCGGGGATGATGTGGCCGATACCCAACGCATCGCTAAATTCATGGAGTCTGAAATCCAAAAGTACCCAGAGCAGTACTTTTGGGCCCAGCCTCGCTTTAAGACTCGCCCTGAGGGCGAGCCGAGTTTTTACGAGTAGCCTGCTAGTTTAACTGATCTTTTACATCAAGCAGGAGCGCGCGGGCGGAGCAGGCCCCCATTTCGAAGGGGTTAAAGTCCGGTGAGCCTTCAATCTTGTGGTTAAGAGTCACCGGCAAATAGGTTGGCGATGTCTCTGGATACCTTTGCAAAATCCCAAAACTCTTCCTCAACCGAGTTAATACTGATGGCAATAACGATGCGGCTTTGGGGAAGGACCATAAGCCAGCACTGCGCGCCGCGAGATACACCGCCATGATTAAAGTTAGTGGCAATATGGTCGTCGCCCACATGTTTGCGCCAGCCAAGAGCATAGTTTTGCCCATTGGTTTCACCGCTATTGAGTTGCTGTGGCTGCCAAAACAGCGCTTGCGTTTGGGCCGAAATAAACCCGGGGTTGAGCCAGGCGCTCCCCAGTCTTACCAAATCTGATGGTGTTGATACAAAGCCGCCCCCCGCTAAGCGGTGACTTAAATCGACACGTCGCCAAGGGCGAACTTTCGATCCCTGCGAGTGATAAAACGTAGCCATATGTGAATTTTCATCGCGGTCGGACAGAGTGTTTTGCATAGCTAACGGTGTAAATACTTGCTGTTGTATGACCTCTAAAAAATCAAGTTGCGCGACCGCTTGAATAACACTGCTGAGTAAAACGGTGTTGTAGCTCGAGTATTGAAAACGCTCGCCAGGCTTTGCCAGTAGCGGGGATTGATCAAATACCTCCAGCGCGTCAAATACATCGGAGTAGTGTTTGTTGAGTGCGATCACGCGGTACAAGCCTTGCCATTCCCGGGTTTTCTTGTAATCGGGTATGCCGCTCATATGCGACGCTAATTGCCTTGGGGTTATTTCGGCCCAGCGAGGATTGGGTAGATTAGGTATGTACGTCGATATCGGGGCATCTAAATCAATCCGGCCCTGATCGACCAGTCGCGCCAGCGCTGTCATGGTGACGGGCTTTGAGGTGCTGCCGATTCGAAACCGGGTGTCTGGTGTTACCGGCCGGCGGGTTTTAAGGTCGGCCCAGCCGGCCGTGCCCGCCCAAACAAGGTCGCCATCGATCGCGACCGCCGCCGAGATACCGGGGCTGGCAAGTGTGCTGCGATGCTGCTCCAGAGCTTGCAGCGCGTTATTTGCCGCCTCAGTGTAAGCGGGGTTGTGGATTTGCTGTTGAGCTGGAGCCGTTGTGGGGACCTCGATATACCCCCAAAAAGGCATAGGCATGGCGCCTTTGTGGGCAAAGAATAGGTAAATGGGGGATGTCAGCCAAACCGTGCCTATCAGTAATAACGACAGGCCAAAAGGTAAAAGAGCTTTGGCTGGTAAGTGCTTGAGTTTATTCATGAAGCCTCCTGTTTGGGAATGGCTTCACAATGCACTGCGAGCTCAATAAAGGCTTGCCGATTAATAAAAAAAGCTTGCCGATTACTGCAATTGACTGGTTTTTAGTCGAGTTTGGCGGTATTCACTGGGAGTGCAATCGAAGCGCAATTTAAACGCTCGGTTAAAAGGCCCGATGGAACCAAAACCGCAGTTTAATGCAATCGTCAAAATGGGGGTGCTGCTGAGCTCTGGATTACTGAGTTGGACGGATGCGTCTGTTAGGCGGTGCTGATTCAAAAAGTCGGAAAAGTTACGGTAACCCAGCTCGGTACTGATGTACTTGCGCAGTTGATACTCGGAACAGTTTAGGTGATCAGCCAGAGCGGCGAGGTTTAAGCCGGTCTGCTGGTAGGCTTTGCTGTCGATAAACTGGTCAAGCTTTTGGCGCAGCGGATGGGGAGCCGTTTGGGGCTGAGTAAAGACGGCCGCGGGGGCGAGAGCTTCGCTCAGGCGATTATTTTTCGCATAGACGGTATAAGTGACCAACGCTAGCACGACTAACACGGCATTGGTGGGCGAGTAGAGTCGGTGGTGCCTTATGAATTCTGGTGCAAGCTCGACGCCCGCCAAAAACACGAGGTAGACGCACACAAGGCAGGTGACCTGAATACGAGCCCGGCGACGCTTATCGAGTAAGTCGTCCTGATAATCGTGAATGGCTAAATATACAATATGCAGCGCCAATACAATAACCAGTACATGATTGATCGTATGAAATAGGCCGACGCCTTGTTGTATCACAAAGAAGTAGGCGAACCACGCAGCGTACAGAGTCAGTAGGCCTTGGAGCCACAGGGGCAGGCGCACTAAAGAGAAGTGGTCCCGAAACGAGTAACTTGCCAACAGCCACAGGCAATAAATTAGCCCGTCCGTTAACAGCAACAGGAGCCCTCGCCAGTGGCCGTAGAACTGATCGGGCAGCGGCGCGGTTAACCACAAATAGGCCACCATACAGCTTATGGTCGCTCGTTGGCTGATGCGAATTGCGTGTGGTTGAGTGCTCCCGTGGGCAAGCCCCATGTGCAACAGTTGTCCTGTCGCAATGCCGCGCAGAATGAAGTCGGCCAGTTCGAGCGAGGTAAACGTCATAGGTGCAGCCGGTCGCCAATATTAACGGGCGTCAGCGGAAGGCTTCGGCCCCTTTATTGATGCCTTCGTAGGCCCGAACGCGCAGGTTGGCGTCAGGGTGCTCAGCGCTAAGCTCGGTGGCTATATGTTGTGCCAAACACTCAACAGTGGTGTCGGTGTTAATGATGTAGCACATGGAGCGCGGAACCTTAAGGCGAAAATGCCCCTGTGGTGCGTCATAGGCAAAATCGTAATAGGTTTGGCTGGCAGTGGTAGACGTGTGAACAATGTCTTGCTGGGTGCCGATGTAAATATCCCGCCAAAGTGCTGCCCACTGCTGTTCTAGCTGGGGCGCCTTGTGACCGTTAAGCCAAATATCAATGCGCGAGCGATGGCCATGGGCAATGCGCTGACAGTTGCCATCGTGCTTCTTAAGACCGTGCGAGTAGTGGTAATAGGCCCCATCAATGGTTTCTGTGGAAAAGTCTAATTCTAGCTTTTCCAGTGGGCTGTCGAAGGCTTGCATCAGCTGCGTAGCGCACCACCCGGCCACGGTTTCCGGTTCTAAGGTGGCGGCGTCTACCAGAGCGATGGCCTCCGCCGGGCAGGTGAGTTCAATGGTCTCGCCGCTGTCGAGTTGCCATTGAATATCTAAATTCCCTCCGGTTTGGATCAGGCGCAGGCGGTCTGACTGAGCGGGAACCGCCAGACGGTGATCCAGCTCACAGTCTAGCCACTGTCGGGCCACTTTTTTAACTTGGCCAAAATCACACACCATACTCTGCTCGTCGAGTTCACCGTGTAAGCGAATATTCGCCAGCCAGGTTTCGCCGACAATACCGCGAGCCGGGTCAAGAAAGCTGAAATCCACATTGGTGAGATTGTCGACAAATAAAAGCATAACAAGCGAAGCCTTAAAGGCAGTGTAAAAGGGCGACCATGATACCAGCAAACGTGTCAATTCTCAGCGTTGTGATGCAATATGCAAGCGCGCGGCCTATTTAATCGTTTGAGCCCTTTGTGGTGAACTTAATATGCCAAATTGGCCTACCACTTGCTGCTGTGTATGCCACACTGAGTATCGCAGAGGTTGTTTGGGGCTGCCTGCGGACGTCAGGGGGTCAATCACAGGGAACAGGAGGTTGTGATGAACATGCTCAACGAAGCGGCAATTGTGTGGGGTGCGCTGCCACTGTTAATTATTTTCTGGGGTATTCCGCTGCTGGACGTTACATACTCTCGACAAGTATCCGGGCGTGAGAAGTGTGTTTGGCTGGTGGCATGTGCACTTACCAGCTGGCTCGCTTGGACGGCTTTTTACCTGTTGGCTCCGGTCAAGCGAGCGGGCTGAAAAGCCCTTAGCTCAAGGCTTTCAAGGCGCCGTCGTAGTCCGGCTCATCGGCGATTTCGTCGACCAGCTGGGTGTAACTGACTTCGCCGTTTTCATCAACCACGACAACCGCGCGTGCAGTGACGCCCGCCAGTGGACCTTCCGTGAGAAGCACTCCGTAAGTTTCGGCAAAGTCACAGCGAAATGCGGAACCTGTGACCACATTACTCAATCCTTCAGAGCCACAAAAGCGTGCCTGGGCGAATGGCAAGTCTTTCGATATGCACAGCACCACGGTGTTATCCAAACTGCTGGCTTGCTCGTTAAAGGTGCGTACTGATTGCGCGCAGGTAGGGGTATCCACGCTTGGAAATATATTGAGCACTACGCGTTTGCCCTTATATTCGCCCAGGGTCAATTCGCTTAAATCCGCTTTTACCAATGCAAAATCCGGTGCTTTACTACCAACGGTGGGCAATTCTCCGTTAGTGTTCAGTGGGTTGCCTTTCAAAGTTACGCTCGCCATGATGGGTCTCCTATTAGATTGGCTCGTTAGCCTATAGTTGTTGCCAATGTCAGTAAATTCAATGTTGGACGTAAAATAATGCCAAATAAAAGTGGTTTGGGTTGGGGCATTCGCTCCCTGACAGCGCTTGAACGCGCTGGCGACCGGTTGCCGCACCCCGTGGCACTGTTTGGCTGGTTGATGGCCTTTATCGCGGCAGGCTCCTGGTTCGCACACCGGCTTGGCTGGCAGGCGAGTGTGACCGGCAATGTAGAGCCGATTGTGGCGCGCAGTCTGCTATCGGCTGACGGTGTGCGTTGGGCGCTGACCCATGCCGTGGAGAACTTTATTGGGTTTGCTCCGGTAGGCGCGGTCCTGGTGATAATGCTGGGGCTCGGTGTGGCGGAGCGCTCGGGCTTGCTAAAAGTTTTGTTGGTGCGGTTAGTAGCCGCTGTTAGCGAGCGTTACCTCGCTACGATTGTGGTGCTGACGGGCATATTATCTAACCTCGCGTTTGACGTTGGTTATGTCGTGCTGATTCCGCTTGCCGGCGCTTTGTATCATGCCGCCGGGCGACACCCATTGGCGGGTATTGCGGCCGCTTTTGCCGGGGTGTCTGCCGGTTACAGTGCCAATATTGCTTTGGGGCCCGCCGACGTTATTCTCGCCGGCATGTCTACTGAGGCGATCGCATTAGTCCACAGCGAAAGTTATGTCAGTGTGGGGGCGAACTACTATTTTCTGGCCGCTTCAACGCCTCTGTTGGCGATTCTGGGCGGCTGGGTGACCGACAAAGTAGTAGAGCCCTATTTAGGGCCGTGGAGTGATGCCGAGTTGGGGCCAGACGCCGTTGTCGTCGCGCCCGCTGCGGATGGCAATGGCCAGGCTTTGCGCTGGGTCGGTGTCTGGACGGTATTGTTTGCGGTGCTGGCGCTACTGCTGGTGGTGCCCAGCGGGGCACCGTTTAGTGCCGGTGCTGCCAGTGATGGCTCGCCACTGCGCGCCCTAGTGCCCGCCATAGCCCTGTACGCGGCTTTGGCCGGTTTGATTTACGGCAAGGTCAGTGGTCAGTTTCAAAAGCCCGGGGATGCCACGCGAGGCATGGAGTCGGCAATGGCTAGTTTGGCCGGTTACTTGGTGCTGATGTTTTTTGCAGCGCAAGCGGTTGCCTGGTTTGGCTGGAGTAATCTGGGTGTATTGGTGGCCACTGCCGGAGCGCAATGGCTGCACGCGTTTGAAGAGCAGCCCATTCTGTTGTTGATGCTTTTTATTGTGATCAGCGCACTGATTAACTTATTTGTCGGTAGCGCTTCGGCCAAATGGGGCCTTCTCGGCCCGGTATTTGTTCCCATGTTATTTTTCTTAGGGGTAGCCCCGGAGAAAACCCAAATGGCCTTTCGCATTGGCGACAGTGTGACCAATATCATTACGCCCCTTATGCCCTATTTCGGTGTGGTATTGGCTTTTGCCGCCAGGTACCGACCGGGGATAGGTGTGGGTGGAATGTTGGCGATGATGGTGCCGTATTCAATTACGTTTTTTGTCGGCTGGAGCCTGTTTTTTACCGCTTGGCTGGCACTGGCGTGGCCACTGGGTTTTTAAGCTTCTGTCTTCCGCTCTTGCAATGTGCAGGCAACTTGCGGATAATGCGCGGCCTCGGCAGTACGGGGTTATACCCCATGCTATTGCCGCTGCAGTGGTGGCCCTGCCGGTCCCCTCGCAATGATCAACCGTGAACTCCGCCAGGCCCGGAAGGGAGCAACGGTAGCGGTGGTATCATGTGCCGGGGTGTGGCTGGTGGGGTCCCCTCCAATCTCTTTTCTTCTGTTGTTTCCTCCCCGTGTCTATTTACGCCCGGTATCGCTATAATCGGCTCTTTGGTTGCAAGCAATAACGAGGAAGGCATGAGTTATCAAGTCCTGGCACGCAAGTGGCGCCCCCGCACGTTTCGCGATTTGGTGGGGCAGGAGCATGTGCTACAGGCATTGGTTAACGCTCTCGACCACGATCGCTTGCACCACGCCTATCTTTTCACCGGCACTCGCGGTGTCGGCAAAACCACCATTGCCCGTATTCTCGCCAAATGCTTAAACTGTGAAACCGGCGTAAGCTCGACCCCCTGTGGCCAGTGCGCGGCCTGTGTGGAAATTGCGGAAAACCGTTTCGTCGACCTGATTGAGGTGGATGCGGCGAGCCGCACCAAAGTGGAAGATACCCGCGAGCTGTTGGAAAACGTCCAGTATGCGCCGACTCGCGGACGCTATAAGGTTTACCTGATTGACGAAGTGCATATGCTGTCCACGCATTCGTTCAATGCGCTGCTGAAAACACTGGAAGAGCCACCACCACACGTCAAATTTTTGCTGGCGACGACAGACCCACAGCGCTTGCCGGTGACGATACTGTCCCGGTGTTTGCAATTTAACCTCAAGAATATGACGCCTGAGTTGGTCACCGGCCACCTCAAACATGTGCTGGAAGCCGAAGCGGTTCCCTTTGAAGAGAGCGCTCTGTGGCAGCTGGGCCGAGCCGCCGACGGCAGTATGCGCGATGCGCTCAGCCTGACCGATCAAGCCATCGCCTTTGGCTCGGGCAAAGTGACCGAGGCCGAGGTGCGGTCCATGCTCGGCACCATCGATCGCAGCGCGGTTTACGATATTTTGCGCGCCCTGGCGGCGGGCGATGGGAAAGCCGCACTGGCAGCCGTGGCGCAAATGGCCGAGCACGCGCCGGATTTTGCCAGCGCCCTGGCCGATATGTTGTCTATTTTGCACCGTATCGCCATAGGCCAGGCGTTGCCAGAGGCGGTGGATAACAGTCAGGGAGATCGGGATCAAGTACTTGAGCTGGCCAGCCAGCTGCCCACCGAAGACGTGCAGTTGTTTTATCAAACCGGTTTGCTTGGCCGTCGGGATTTACCTTTGGCGCCAGCCCCCAGAGCAGGGCTGGAGATGGTTTTGCTCCGAATGTTGGCATTCCGTCCGCAAGGTGTTACCGACGTGCCGACTAAACGTTTGGCGGCGCCCTCTGCAACGAATACTGCGCCGTTGGAAGCAAGCACTGACTCTAAGCCTGACGCGCCAAGCGAAAATTTCGCCGCTGCCGAGCCGACACCGAGCGCCGCCGCGGCACAGGCCAGTGCGCCGGCAGTAGAAAATACTCCAGCATCGTCACAGGCAGAACCTGCGGCGCCAGCAAGTGACCTTGCGCCTCAGAGACCTACGCCGCACCCGGCAGATGATCCGCCACCTTGGGATGACGTACCCCAATATGCGCAACAAAGTGGTGCAGATGAAACGCAGGCTCCTGTAGAGCGGCCCGAAAAGGCTCCAGAAGTGGCGCCAGATAGCGAGCCCGCCTCCGTTACGCAACAATCGCCAACGGCCGTGCCCGCTAAGCAAGCGGCCCCTGTAGAGCCAACCCCTGTGGAGGTGGCTGAATCACCCGCAGCTCCAGCTGCAGAGTCGTCGGTAGCTCCTGCGCCACAGCCTACCGTCGCAAAACCTATAGAGCGAGTGGCACTGGATGCAGTCAATCCTGTCTTATGGCCACAAATATATTTAGGACTGGATGTTGGCGGCGTCGTCCAGAATACCGCGGCCAACTGTGAGCTGGTTGGCCGTCAGGGCAACCAATTGCATTTTGTGTTGGATGAAAATAACAGCAGTTTGTACGGGGATGGGCAGCAGCAGCGTCTCGCCGATGCCTTAACCGATTACTTCGAGCAGCCTGTGCAAGTCATTATTCAACCGGGTCAGATTGATACCGAAACCCCGGCGCAAATTGCCCAGCGCAAACGCAGTGAACGATTGGCGCAAGCGGTTGAAGCGGTTAAATCTGACCCCATAGTGCAGCAACTGATTGAACATTTTTCAGCTACTGTCGACGAACAATCGGTCGAACCGGTGGACACTCATTAATTGGGCACAGGCCCGGAGGTAAAGCATGTTTAAAGGCATGGGCGATATCATGAAGCAGGCCCAGCAAATGCAAGAGCAGATGCAACAGGCCCAAGAAGAACTGGCGAATTCTCAGGTGGAAGGTCAGGCCGGAGCGGGGATGGTTAAAGTGGTTATGACTGGCCGGCACGATGTGAAAAGCGTCACCATCGACGATAGCTTGATAGGTGAAGACAAAGAAATGCTGGAAGACCTGTTGGCGGCGGCAGTGAATGATGCGGTGCGACGCGTTGAGACAAATAACCAAGAAAAAATGTCAAAAATGACCGCCGGTATGAATATGCCGCCCGGTTTTAAAATGCCATTTTAATAGCCAGGTAACAATATTCCTTAATGTTTAGTCCTCTGATTGATGAACTGATGGCGGCGCTGCGTTGTTTACCCAGTGTGGGCCCGAAGTCTGCGCAACGTATGGCGATGCAACTGTTGGAACACGACCGCGCAGGCGCGTTGAAGCTGGCCGATTGTCTGGTGCGCGCGGTTGAAGGTGTTGAGCGTTGCCAGCGCTGTCGAACGCTCACCGAGCAGGAGCTTTGTGGCGTGTGCAGCAACACGCGTCGCGACAATACCCTATTGTGTGTGGTAGAAACGCCGGCCGATGTGTTGGCCATTGAGCAGGCTGGCAGTTATCAGGGTAAGTATTTTGTGCTGCTGGGACATTTGTCACCCATCGACGGTATAGGCCCGGAAGATATTGGCATTGACCAATTGCTGATGTTGCTGGATCAGGAGCCGATAACGGAAATTATTTTGGCAACCAACCCCACCATGGAAGGTGAAGCTACCGCTTATTACATCAGTGAAAAAGCGCAGCGCGCCGGTATAACGGTGACGCGAATCGCTCACGGAGTGCCGCTCGGCGGTGAACTCGAATACATAGATGGTGGCACCTTAGCTCATGCATTCTCCAGCCGGCGGGCGATCACTTAACTCTAATGACCTAGCCGATTCTAGCGGGTACACGGGCAGCACAACACTTATGCAAATACCGACACAACCCATTTGGGTCGAAGATGCTAACACTTTGCGTGAACTCTGTCGCAAATGGTCGGAGCAGGCCGCCATAGCGGTTGATACCGAGTTTATGCGCAGCGACACTTTTTATCCTATTGCAGGGTTAATTCAGGTAGGTGACGGTGAAGGCTGTTATTTGATTGACCCTGTGGCGATTGATGATCTGTCCGCATTAGCGCAACTGTGGCGCGACGAAAGCGTGACCAAAGTACTTCACGCTTGCTCAGAGGACTTAGAGGTGTTTAATGTGCGGCTGGGGGCTGTGCCTTCGCCTTTATTCGATACGCAAATCGCGGCGGCGTACGCGGGGTATGGTTTTTCATTGGGCTACGCTAATTTAGTGCGAGAAATGCTCGGAGTAGAAATACCCAAAGGAGAGACGCGTTCTGACTGGTTGGCGAGACCGTTAAGCCTGGCGCAAAAAGACTATGCAGCACTCGATGTGGCGCATCTGCTCATTGTGTACGGAAAATTGTTGCAGACCCTCAGGCAACAAGAGCGTTTGGACTGGGTTAAAAGTGATTGCGCCGAATTGGTGGCCGCTGCGGGCGAACCGGTCGATGCTGGTTCGGCCTATCTGAAAGTAGGGCTGGGCTGGAAACTGCCAGAACGGGGTGTAGCAGCACTTAAGCTATTGGCCGAATGGCGCGAAGTAGAAGCACGCGCTCGCGACATACCCCGCAATCGTTTAATGAAAGAGCAGCCCTTGTTCGAAATAGCGCGACGCCTTCCGGATAGCATGGGCCAGCTGCAAAGAATTGAAGGCATACCGAGACGAACTTTACACGACGATGGCGATTTTTTGCTGGGTTTAGTGGCGCGCGCGTGTGCACTTGACGAAGATGAATTGCCGAATTGTCTAACGCCGCCCTTGGGGCGTGAATTTGGCAGTGCCATTAAAGCGATGAAAGCGTGGGTCAGAGTGCGCGCAGAAGAGCTTGGCGTTCCCGCCGAGATACTGATTCGCAAAAAAGAATACGAACACATTATTCGCTCTGTAGCTCATGGCACTCCCGAGCTGCCGGGTCGCCTGAACGGCTGGCGCGCTGACTTGATTGGCCAGAGTTTATTGAAGATTGCGATTGAGCAAGTCGCGGAGGTTTCGTGAAAATAATTAGTCAAATATACCGCAGCAGTAAAGACAGTGGAATGTATCTTTATTGCAAAAAAGAGGACGGCTTAGCTAAGGTGCCTGAGGCTTTAATGCAGCAATTTGGTAAAGCTGTGCCGGCTATGGTGCTGGTGTTAACGGAAACTCGCAAGCTGGCGCATGCTGATATCAGTAAAGTGATGGCAGCACTGCAAGAGACCGGTTATTTTTTGCAATTGCCTCCGGCAAAGAACGCGGATCAAGAAGCCGCAGCGGTAGCATCGCAGAATTCTAAGTTGTTCTGATGGCAGATCAGGTGTTCTGGCAGCGCAAGTCTCTTGCCCAGATGACGTCGCAGGAATGGGAAAGCTTGTGCGATGGTTGCGGTAAATGCTGTTTGCACAAGCTGGAAAACGAAGATACGGATGAAGTTTTCTATACTGACGTAGCCTGTCAGTTGCTGGACCACGACAATTGCCGGTGTCAGGACTACCCCAACCGCCGTGCGCGAGTGGCCGATTGTCTCGTATTGACCCCGGAAGATGCCGAATATTTTCACTGGTTACCCGTTACCTGCGCGTATCGCTTGATAGCCGCGGGTGAGGCTTTACCTGATTGGCATCCGTTGCTTACCGGTGATCCAAATTCCACCCACAAGGCGGGCATGTCGGTAGCAGGCAAGGTTTTGGCAGAAGAGTCAGTTGCTACTGACGATTTGGAAGAACACATTATTCACTGGGTAATTTAGTATGGAAAATTTAACCATGGCCTGGCTTGTTTACGTAGCTTCTGGCGTTGTTTTGGGATTGTTTGGATGGCGCATTACCCGGGGGCTATCACGCTATTGGCGACATTTTTTGATTGTGTCTTATATCGTGTTGGTATTTACGCCGTTCAGTCTTAATTTACCTGATCAGCCCGATGCTTATGCTCCCGCGTTGTTTATTGCTGTGCTTAATAGTCTGTTCCAGGGGGTAGAGGCTGGCTTGGATGCGGCTGTGACTTTGGCACTGATATGGGTGGGAGCACTGATTTTGTCGTTAATCTATTTGTTAATTAGTGGTCGCATAATGGCTCGCAAGCGAACCCGGTCTGGCCCCGAAGCGACCGCTGAGCCCGTGGAAGGCTAACTCGACACCTTTGCACAAATTCATCACACTGCTATAAATGAAAGGACAGGTTTTGTCTTAATCGGAGGTGCTATGGGTATTCGGATGTGGGTCTTGGCAGTTGTCTGTGGTTGGGGGATTGCCCTAGCTGCCATTGCCCAAACGGAGGAGCCCAAAAGCGCAGATGTTCGGCTGTTGGTCGATATCTCAGGCAGCATGAAGCAGACAGACCCGAAGAACTTACGAGTGCCGGCGCTGGAGCTTATGGTCAACCTTTTGCCAGATCAATCGCACGCTGGAGTCTGGAGCTTTGGCCAACAGGTCAACATGCTGGTACCGTTTGCTCAAGTGGACGATGCCTGGCGCGACAGAGCAAGGCGCAATACCGCTAAAATCAACTCGGTTGGCTTGTACACCAACATAGGTGCGGCATTGGAGAAAGCAACCGCGCTCGCCCCGCAAAACGGCAATGCCAGCTTAGTATTGCTGACCGACGGTAAGGTGGACATCGATAAAAACGCCTCACTTAATCGGCGCGAACGCCAGCGTATTTTGTCCGAGTTGCTGCCAGACCTAAAAAGCAAAGGCTTTACCCTCCACACTATTGCCCTTTCTGAGGACGCCGATACCCAGCTGCTACAGCAATTGTCTCGCGATACCGATGGTGTTTACTCAGTGGCTAAATCGGCCGATGAGTTGATGCAGTCTTATTTATTAATGTTCGATCAAGCGGTACCGGCCAAACGTTTACCGCTCACGGGTAATCAATTTAAAGTCGACGATTCGGTGGATGAATTTACCGCACTGATTTTCCGCCAGCCCGACTCCGAGCCCACCCAGCTTATCGCTCCTAATGGCGATCGCTACAGTGCCAGTGCCTACCCAAAATCAGTGTCCTGGTATGGCGCCGACAGTTACGACTTAATGACGGTTAGCAACCCGATGGCAGGCCAGTGGCAGGTGCTAGCCGATGAAACTCCACAGAATCGCGTAACAGTGGTTAGTGACCTGGAGTTACGGGTAAATGCGTTGCCCAACAACCTGGTGGCGGGGGATGAGTTGGAGCTCCAGTTCGGGCTCTATGAGCAGGGCGAGGTGATTACCGACCCGGATTTTCTGGGATTGTTGACCGCGCACGCTGAAATTTCCCCTGTTGCTAAACCGGGTCGTTGGCAGGTGAGCCTGGCCACTGATCGTTTGCCGGCCGATGGAATATTTAGGAAAAATATTCCCAAGTTTAAGCAGCGCGGCGACTTTGATATTTCCGTGGTGGTCGATGGTAAAACGTTTGAGCGAGAGTTTAAACATCGCGTTAAAGTCGGCTCGTTATTTCAGGTGCAAATGCGTAAGCGCATAGATGGCAACAAGGTTCACTACGATATTGTGGCTGCGGGAGATCAAGATCTAATACAAACCGAGCTGAGCGCTGTGGTCGCCCATATTAAGGTGTCGGAGGGAGATAATGAGCTTGAGCCAATGCAACAAACGGAGATTGGCCGTTGGGAATTGACGGTTTCGCCCACCCAGCCGGCGCGCTATGTCATCGAACTACAAGCCAGTGGCGAGGATGTTGATGGTCAGGCGTTTGATGAGGTGCTGCCAAGTTTGTATTTTTCTTACCCTGCAGAGGGTGACCCGGTGGAAACCGAGGCCGATAAAGAACTCGAGGCATTAGAGGCATTGTTGGCCGAGGAGCAAGCCGCACTAGCGCAAGAGAAACGAGAGCCAGAGCCCAGCCTGGAGTCAGAGCCGGAAACTGAACCCGAAGCGCCTGTGCAAAAACCTGCAACGGCAACGCAAGAGGCTGTGCAGCCAGAACCTCCCGTAGAACAGCCCAACGATGAGCCCGTGCCCGAAGAAACTGAGGGTCTAAATTGGCTGATGATTAGCGCTATTGTCGGAGGCAACTTGTTGTTGTTTGGAGTGATTTATTTTGCCTATCGCCAGTTCAGTACCAAAGGTGTGCAGTCAGAACTGGATGAGTTCGAACAGGCTCTGCAGCAGGGCAGCGCGACCCAAAGCGCGGACACCGCCCCGGCAACGGCGGAAATGCCCGCTATGGTCGGCGATGATGACCCCTTGGCGGCACTGGATGCGCTGACTGATAGCGCTCCTTCCGAGGGCGATATGTTTCCGGTAGACGAGGCCGGCAAAACTAAGTCGGGCGAAGATTTACCTATGGACGATCTCGGTACTGATGACGATAACAAGTAATGCAATTTGTTAAGCAGCCGGTTGATGCGTACCCGGCCATTACCAAGCAGTATCGACGCTGGGGTGAGCGCGCAAAATGTGGCAAGCGCGACCTTGTCTATACGTTGGCCGATGCAAAAGGGCAGTGGATTGCTGCGGCTCGGTTACTGCCGGTTGAAGGCGATACCTACTTGTTGCGAAATCTCACCGTCGCCCCCAGCTTGCGGCGCCAAGGTATCGCTCGTTTACTGATGCAGCGAATAGTCACAGACGACTCTATTCAATCGCTGTACTGCTACGCGCTGGAATACTTGGAGGCGTTCTATTTGAGTGTGGGTTTTGCGACAAAAACACCGGAACAAGTACCCAGTGCAATAGCGCAGCCTTATCAACGCTACCGCGCGAACGGGAAATCATTTGTATTGATGGGCTTTGAATTACCAAGAGGATTGACAGGTGTGTGAACTGTTGGGGATGTCGGCCAATGTACCCACCGACTTATGTTTCAGTTTTACCGGCCTGTTGCACCGAGGTGGCGGTACCGGCCCGCACCGCGACGGTTGGGGTGTGGTATTTTATGAAGGCAAAGGTATTCGCGCGTTTCGCGATAGCGCGCCAAGTGTAGAGTCGGAAATTGCCAAGCTGGTCAGCCAATTCCCCATGAAAAGCTGTATTGCCATCAGTCATATTCGCGAGGCGAATGTCGGTGTTGTCAGTTTAGAAAACACACACCCGTTTGTACGCGAGCTGTGGGGGCAGAACTGGACGTTTGCGCACAATGGCCAATTGGCGAATGTCGATGACTTGCCGCTGGGGGAATTTACTCCGGTTGGCACCACAGACAGTGAGCGCGCGTTTTGCTGGTTACTGGCGAAAATAAAGTACCGCTTTGGCGATCCGGACACTATTGCTGAAGACCGGGTTAATTACTGGCGCCAACTTAAGCGCTGGTGCGATCATTTAAAGGATATGGGGGTGACCAATCTCTTATTCAGTGAGGGTCGATATTTATATGCTTATTGCTCCACCAAACTCACCTGGATCACTCGCAGAGCTCCTTTTGGCGAAGCACAACTGAGCGATGCCGAAATGACCGTAGATTTTGGCGAGCACACCACCTGCAACGATGTGGTCACCGTGATTGCCACAAAGCCCCTGACAAATAATGAATCCTGGACGCAGATGGAGCCTGGTGAATTTATTGTCTTTGATCAGGGCGAGGTGGCATTCAGTTTGAGTTAAGGTGCTGTGGAGTACACTGACTAGGTTTTAATGTATGGGTCAGGAGATGTTATGTGGCGAAAAGGATTATGCATTGTTGGTTCGGTACTTTTAGTGGCCTGCGGCGGTTCAGGCGGCGGCTCTGGAGAATCTATTGGCTCCTCTTCAAGCTCAAGCATTAGTTCCGTTGTTAACTCTTCCTCAAGCTCCAGCAGTAGCAGTCTGCCCGAAAGCACCACTTTCGAGATAAGTACTGTGGTGTTGGGTGATGGTGCGATTGACCCTAGTGTTGTCGAAGTGGATGCAGGCGAAGTGGCGCAGTTTACCGTATCTCCCGAGCCTGGGTTTGCAGTCGAAAGTATTTCCGGCTGTGACGGGAGCTTGCAGTCCACGGTATTTACCACGCTTGCTCTGCAAGAACCGTGTGAGCTCGCGGTCACTTTTGCTATGAAAGCGCTAGTACCGCCGGAATTATCGGTTGCGTATTTGCCGAATAACCGGTTGGAATTTACCTGGAGTACTACAGGGAATGCCTACTACCAGCTGGTCGAGCTCGACAGCGTGGGTGAGGAACACCTTATCGCTGAAAATTTAGCGGCCGATAGCACTCGCTTTGTTAAAGAAATATTAATTCCCGCTCAGTTAGGTTCAACCTATCAATTGCTGAGCTGTACTGGTCAGATGTGCGCCACATCAGAGCCAGCGCCACCGGTTGGTGATGCGGTTGCCTCTGTTCAATATTTGCAACAAGAGAAAAGGGACGAATTTTACTCGAATGGGTTTGGTCAGAACGCAAAGGTTGGGGCAGTGAGCGGAAATATTTACACCCCTTCCTACTACATACACAATCATATTATCAGTTTTCTTCCGTCTGACTTAGTTGTATCTGCTAAAAATGACGTCAATAAACAGGAGCGAGTGCAGCGTATACCTGCTGGTTTTATCCGCGGTTTAGCAATAGATGAATCGGAACAAAATATTTTCCTCAGGGCTACCCCTGGTATCAGTTCTTGGGCTGGCGTCGTGTACCTATATTGGTATAGAAATATAGACGGCAATTGGCGTCGTTCTGAAAATCAGCTTGACTTGGATAAGCAGATAACCAGTGTCTCAGTTAGCGAAAATGGCAAGGTGTTAGCGCTGGCTGTAAAAACGGCCTATGGCAACTCTAACGAGTTTCCAGAGGTTCGGTTATACAGTGTGGGGGAAGAGTTGACATTTTTGACCGCTCTAAAGCCTGAAAAACTGGATTATCAGGATAAATTTGGCGCTGCTATAGATCTGTCGGCCAATGGCGATACGGTAGTGATTGGTGCTCCGGGTGAGGACAGTGCGTTGGTTAATGGTGAGCCGGCGCCACAGGATGACTCCCAAAATCAATCCGGCGCTGTTTATGTGTTTAAACGTGACGGAGACAACTGGGTTCGGCAGACAATGCTCAAATCACCGGAGCCTCAAGGCCAGTGGTGGGACTGTTTTGCTCAAACTTGTGCTCATCGCGCGCCGCGTGATGATGCGAGTGGCGATTCTTTTGGTGCAACGGTTGCGGTCAGTGATGATGGAGGTCTTATTGCGGTCGGCGCCCCCCTGGAAAATCAAGGGCAGGGTGGTGTACATATTTTCCGTGCGTCGTCACCGTCGAGTTGGAGCCATCAACAAAGGTTGCAGCTCGACGACGCCGACAGCAAAATATGGAGTTCTGCTGATGAGTACACGGGTGGTGACAGCTTTGGTTATAGTTTGTCGCTTAGCGGCGAGGCCAATTACCTAGCGGTGGGTGCGCCGTATGAAGAAAGCGCCGCGACAGGTTTTCAGGGCAACTCGACCGACAACTCCAAACGCAACTCTGGGGCTGCTATGTTGTACAAGCTTCGGTCGGGGAGCTTTCAGGCTTTGGCTTATATAAAACCCACTAACCCCGAGACGTTGTATTTTGGTCAGTCGGTTGATGTGACGGACGCCGGAACCATGATTGTTGCAGCAAAGAATGGTGTTTACGTTTATTAGTCAATTTAGATCAATTAAATTTTCTTATCTGGCCGATATGCGAAATTGATTGGGTTGTGGCTGGGTACCTTGCTAGTATGTCATTGAAATGCTAAATGCAGTTAAGGAGACAACAATGGATATTGATATCGGTATTAACCAAGCGGATCGCAAAGAGCTTGCTGAAGGGCTGTCTCGCGTGCTCGCTGACACCTATACCCTGTACCTAAAAACACATAACTACCACTGGAATGTGACCGGGCCCATGTTCCAGACACTGCATTTGATGTTTGAGAATCAGTACACCGAGTTGGCGATTGCGGTCGATGATCTGGCAGAACGTATTCGCTCGCTTGGCTATCCTGCCCCCGGTACGTATAAAGCCTATGCGCAACTGTCTTCCATCGAAGAGGAAGAGGGTGTACCTACGGCTAAAGACATGATTGCGAACCTTGTGGCAGGCCAGGAGGCGGTGGTAAAAACCGCACGTGCACTCTACCCAACTGTCGATAAGGCCAGTGATGAGGCGACCGGTGATCTGCTGACCCAGCGTATTCAGCTGCACGAGAAAACCGCCTGGATGCTGCGTTCGCTACTCGAAGAGTAAGTTCTACCTGCTCTTGATACCAGCGGCCCGGCGCGAGAGCGCCGGGCCGCTTTTTATAGGAGCCGTTCCCACCTAATCATGCCGCCAATAACAGGGTACAATAGCGCCCCTGAAATTGGAGAAAGTATGTCTGAGTTACCCATCAACCTTGAACGCCCGCTACAGCAAACCATGCTGCGTGATAGCTTTCGTCTGCAACGTAAGGCACAGGATATCCGTCAGCGCGAAAAACAGGGCAAGCCCATTGATCAAATGGTTGAGCGTTGGCAGCAGGAGTGGGAAAGCTCAAAGTCATTGGTCGACAAGCGGGCTCAGGTCGTTCCGCAAACTATTGAGTTTCCGGAGAATCTGCCGGTAAGTGGCAAGCGCGAAGAAATTGCCCAGCTGATTAATGACAATCAGGTGGTCGTGCTCGCCGGTGAGACTGGTTCAGGCAAGACTACCCAGCTACCCAAAATTTGTTTGCAGTTAGGGCTCGGGGTGCGAGGTATGATTGGCCACACCCAGCCCCGGCGAATTGCCGCCCAGACGGTGGCCGCTCGAGTGGCTGAGGAATTGGGCTCGAACATTGGGGAAACCGTTGGCTATCAGGTGCGTTTCACCGAGCAAGCCCAGGACACCACATTGGTCAAGGTGATGACTGATGGCATCCTGTTGGCCGAAATTCAGCAAGACCCAATGCTCAACCGCTACGATACGCTGATCATCGATGAGGCTCACGAGCGCAGTCTTAACATTGATTTTTTGCTCGGTTATCTTAAGCAGCTCCTCCCCAAACGCCCCGACTTAAAGCTTATTATCACCTCGGCCACCATCGACGTTAATCGCTTTTCTAGTCACTTTAATGATGCCCCGGTTATAGAGGTTTCAGGGCGGACCTACCCTGTGGATGTTTGGTATCGGCCCATGATCGATAGCGACAACGAGGATAACGACAGCCATCAGGCGATTATTGATGCGATTACCGAAATTGATCAACACGAGCGCAAAACGGGCAAAGGCCGTGGTGGCGACATATTGGTGTTTTTAAGTGGCGAGCGCGACATTCGCGAGGCCGCTAAACGGCTGCGACACGCCGATTTTCGTCACTTCGAAGTGTTGCCGTTTTATGCCCGCTTGAGCCTGGCCGAACAAAATCGTGTGTTTTCGTCCCACCGGGGGCGCCGAATTGTGCTGGCGACCAACGTGGCGGAGACCTCCATCACTGTGCCGGGCATACGTTACGTCATTGATACGGGGGTGGCCCGCGTCAGCCGTTACAGCGTCCGCACTAAAGTGCAACGCCTACCCATAGAGCCAATATCCCAGGCCAGTGCCAATCAGCGTAAAGGTCGATGCGGCCGTGTGAGTGATGGTATTTGTGTGCGCCTATACAGTGAGGAAGATTTCTTAGGCCGCCCAGAGTTTACCGATGCTGAAATCCTGCGTACCAATCTGGCCGCGGTTATCTTACAGATGCTGCAACTAAAAATTGGTGATATTCATCGGTTTCCTTTTGTCGATGCGCCTGACTCGCGACTGATTAACGACGGCTTTAAGCTGTTGCAAGAATTGCACGCGGTTGACGGCAAGCAGCGTGTTACACGCGATGGTCGGCGCTTGGCGCAACTAAGTGTCGACCCCACATTGGCCAGAATGCTGTTAGCGGCCAGCGATTTAGGTTCACTGGATGAAGTGATGATTGTGGTGAGCGCGCTGTCGATTCAGGACCCGCGCGAGCGCCCGGCCGAGAAACAACAAGCGGCCGATCAAATGCACAGACGTTTCTGGGATGAAAACTCAGATTTTGTGGCATACGTAAATTTGTGGCGATATTACGAAGAGCAACGCCAGGAATTGTCGCAAAACCAACTGCGCAAACTGTCTAAAAAAGAATTTTTGTCTTACCTGCGAATGCGTGAATGGCGAGACATACACCGCCAGTTAAAACTCACTGGGCAAAAATTAGGGTTGACCTTCAACAAAGAGCCGGCTGATTACACCGCCGTTCACCAGGCGATGGTAACCGGATTACTGGGTAATATTGGTTTTCACAACGAGGGGCGCGAGTACCTTGGTGCGCGCAATCGTAAGTTTTCAATTTTCCCCGGCTCGTCGCAGAACAAGAAACGGCCCAAGTGGATGGTCGCCGCTCAGCTGATGGAGACATCGCAACTATTTGCTCACGATGTCGCCAAAGTAGAGCCAGAATGGTTGCTGGAGGCGGCTAAGCACTTGGTTAAACGCAATCATTTTGAGCCACACTACGATGTAAAGTCTGGTCAGGTGAAGGCATTTGAGAAGGTGACACTGTACGGTTTAACCCTGGTTGAACGCCAGCGGGTAAACTACAGCCAAATTAACCCACAGGAATGCCGCGAAGTTTTTATTCGATCGGCGTTAGTGGAGGGGCGTTACCTCAAGCGCGGGCACAAACCACCGGCTTTCTTTCGCCATAATCAATCGCTGATTGAAGAGCTGGAAGCGCTGGAAGCCAAATCACGGCGACGCGATATTTTGGCTGAAGACGAAGTAGTGTTTCAGTTTTACGATGAACGTATACCTGGCGAAGTTATTAATCGTGCCGGTTTTGAGGTGTGGCGCAAGCAGATCGAACAAACCCAGGCAGACGTATTAAAGATTCCGCGTGAGCGACTTATGCAGCGCGCGGTAAATGACATCAACGAAGCGCAGTTTCCCGATGAGCTTGAGTGGCAGGGCATGCGCTTTCCACTTAGCTATCATTTTGAACCCGGTCACGACGACGATGGTGTGACAGTCAACGTACCGGTGAGTTTGTTGCACGAGCTGCCCGAGCATCGCCTGGATTGGTTGGTGCCGGGCATGCTGCGCGACAAATGTATTGATTTAATCAAAAGTCTGCCCAAATCCTTGCGTAAGCATTTTGTACCTGTGCCCGATGTTGTTGATAAAGCGCTCAGTGCCATGAGCGTAGACAACACCCCGTTAACCGAGGCTTTATCTTATCAATTAAAACGCCAAACCCTGATTGATGTGACTCAGGGGGACTGGCACAAGGCGTCGATTGAAAATTTCTTTCGGTTCAACATTCGGGTGGTCGATGACCGCGGTAAGGCAATCGCTGCCAGTCGTGACTTACATGACTTGCGCGCGCGCTACAAAGAGAAAGTGCAAAGCAATATTCGCGACGCCGCCGATGATATGACGCGAGAAGGTATTACGCGCTGGGATTTGAATCTGCCGGAAACGGTCGAACTAAAACGCAAGGGTATCAGTATTCGGGCTTATCCCGCTCTGGTTGATAAGTCGACTTCTGCTTCTATGGAGGTGTTAGATAATCCACGCCAGGCGCACTATCAATCCTTGGCTGGGGTTAGTCGGCTAATTTTGTTGGAGTGCCGTGAAACCGTTAAGTACCTTAATAAAGAGCTGATGAAGGGTAAGGAGCTAGGCCTGACAGTGGTGCAGCTTGGCAAGCGCGATGCGGTGGTGGATGATATCTGCATGGCCGCAGCCTGCCAGCTGGGCTTGCCAGACGGAGAGCTACCGCGCAATGAAGAGGATTTCAATACGGCGGTGGCGCGGGTTAAGCCGGATTTGGTGGAGCGAACGCAGCAGTTGGCGGATGTGTTGGTCAAATCTTTAACTCGTGTCGTCGCGATAAAAAAACAGCTTAAGCACAGCAAAAATGCGCTGGCAATGGCCTTGGCCGCTGGGGATGTCAGTCATCAGCTGGATGGCCTGTTTTACGGCAAGATGGTATTTAATACGCCATATGAATGGTTTTGCGAGTACCCCCGCTACTTAGAGGCTATTCAAATACGTTTAGAAAAGGTTGTACTTAACGCGCAGAAGGATCGCATACAGATGGCGGAAGTGGAGGAATTTGAAGCGCGATTGGCGGAATATATTGATAAGCACGGTGAGTACCAATTGCATGAAAACCCGCTACTCGCTCGTTATCGCTGGTCTTTGGAGGAATTGCGGGTTTCGCTGTTTGCTCAGACCTTAAAAACACGGTTTCCGGTATCGGGTAAGCGCCTGAATAAACTTTGGATGGAAATTACCGGGCAAAAATAGGTACATTTCACACAGATTTGTGCGTTCAGTGTAACAAATCCTACATTTGATCCTCTATAGTGTGAGTGCGGCTTATACGGATCCCTTTCCTGCCGCTGCACACTCATCAAATAAATGAATGGAGATGGTCAGATGAATAAAAGCTTTAAATCCCCTCTCGCGGCGGCTGTTGGCGCTGCATTTCTTGCCAGTGCTGCGATGGCGCCAGTAGCTTCTGCTGCTGAAAATCCTTTTGCTGCTGAAAGTCTGGAAGCGGGTTATAAATTGGCCGGCCATGACGCTGAAGGCAAGTGTGGCGAAGGTAAGTGTGGCGAGAAAAAAGCCGAGAAAGAAGGCAAATGCGGCGAAGGCAAATGCGGCGAGAAAAAAGCCGAGAAAGAAGGCAAATGTGGCGAAGGTAAGTGCGGCGAGAAAAAAGCCGAGAAAGAAGGCAAGTGCGGCGAAGGTAAGTGCGGCGATAAAAAAGCCGATAAAGAAGGCAGCTGCGGTCACTAATGACAGCACATCACTTCGATATATCCGGTGCGGGTCTGGGCCTGCGCCGGAGCTTGCTCGGCACCTTGGCGGAGACGACACCCGCGGACATCGCTTTTATGGAAGTGGCACCGGAAAATTGGATTGGTGTTGGCGGTCGGCTCGGCAAGCAGTTTCGCGCTTACACTGAGCGCTTTCCCTTCGTTTGCCATGGCTTATCGTTGTCTATTGGTTCGCGTGACCCACTCAATGAAGACTTGCTTCGCTCCGTAAAGCAGTTTATGGGTGACCATGATATTCGCGGTTACTCGGAACACTTGAGCTATTGCAGTGACGATGGTCAGCTCTATGATTTACTGCCCATACCCTTTACGGAACAAGCCGCACACTATGTGGCTGAGCGTATTATGCGCGCGCAAGATATTCTCGGTGAACGCATAGCAATAGAAAACGCTTCTTATTATTGCGCCCCTGGCGCGGAAATGTCCGAAAGCGACTTTATTAAGCTGGTTTTGGAAAAAGCAGACTGTAGTTTGCTGCTCGATATAAACAACATCATCGTTAACAGTGTTAACCATCGCTATGATGCAAACGAGTTTTTGCGTTCCCTACCGCTTGAACGCGTAGCCTATTCTCATATTGCCGGCCACTATCACGAGGCAGAAGATTTGCGTGTTGATACCCATGGCGCCCCAGTTGAGGATTCAGCGTGGCAGTTACTGGATGCTTTTTACCAACTTGCCGGTCCGGTGGCTACACTGCTTGAGCGCGATTTCAATATCCCCCCCAGGGATGAGCTAATGCAGGAAGTGGCAAGGGTACGTCGTAGTCAGGCTCCCTACTGCAATGCCCCCAGCCCTCAGCGCGAGGAAGCTATGCGTGGCTGATTTTCAAGCGATACAACACGAATTTAGCAATCATCTGCGCAACCCCAGTGGGAGTGTGGCGCCCGCGGGCATTGAAGACCGACGCTTAGGTATATACCGCGATTTGGTCTACAACAATATCGAGGGCTTTATAGCCGGAGGGTTTCCGGTATTGCGAGAAATCCTGGATGACGAGCGCTGGCACAGTTTAGTGCGTGAATTCGTACATAAACATCGCAGTATCAGCCCTTATTTCCTTGAAATCAGCCAGGAGTTTTTAAGCTTCCTTCAGAATGAATTTGTCTCTGGCGAGCACTACCCTGATTTTATCTTGGAGTTAGCCCATTACGAGTGGGTTGAGTTGGCCCTTGATGTCGCACAGGGAGACCTACCCGATAGGGATCCGACGCTCTCGTTGATGGAGGCGCCTG
Organism: Gilvimarinus gilvus; assembly: GCF_030518155.1. Taxonomy (GTDB): domain Bacteria; phylum Pseudomonadota; class Gammaproteobacteria; order Pseudomonadales; family Cellvibrionaceae; genus Gilvimarinus; species Gilvimarinus gilvus. Next base: position 57,089 of record NZ_JAULRU010000583.1, read on the forward strand.
TGCAGGTGTCACCGTTGTTGTGGTGCCTGAGCTATCGCTATCCGGTGCACACTTTAGGCCCTGATTACCAGCCTGAGTCTGCCCCGGACGTTCCGACCTTTCTGCTTGTCTATCGAAACCGCGCCGATACCGTGGAATTTATGCTGAGCAATGCTATCACCATACGGCTGATTAAAATTATACAAGATGGTCAGTCGTCGGGGCACACGGCGTTGCGTCAACTCGCCGCGGAGATGCAACACCCCGATACCGCGCAATTACTGTGCTATGGCGAGAGTCTTCTTAATCAGCTATGCCAGCGCGATATTCTTTGGCCTTTCCTGCCAGATTTGTAGCAGATTCAATAGGCGCCGGGGCTGCCCTAAAGGTTTACGGCAACACCTTGATTTTACTTCTATATTTACAGTGAAGCTTACACAAAAACGCGAACTGACTGCGTTATCGTGAAATACGGCTAAAATTAAGTGTCTGTAACATAAATGAAACAATTACCTCGCAAGATACGCGCGCTGTCATGTAATTGTCATTTAAAATTCACCAAATATACATAAAAACGTCATTTGGTGTGGGCGGAGAAAACCATTATGAAACGTCAATTGTTAGGTCTTAGTGTGTTGGCTGCGGTTATGGCGCAGCCAGTGTCTGCGGTAACGCTATACGGTAAAGCGAATGTTTCCTTGCAGCATGCGGATGAGGCGGGTAACCGTGAAATTGAATTGCAAAGTAACTCTTCGCGAATTGGTTTGATGGGGAGCGAGAGCATTTCCGACTCATTTGAGGTTGTTTATCGCCTCGAATACGAAACCAGTGTTGACGATGGCGACAAAGATGGTCAAACCCTTACTCAGCGAAATATCTATCTGGGGTTGCAAACAGACTACGGGACTGTGCTTGGCGGTGTTTTCGATACGCCACTCAAGACATCGGCATCTGGCATTGACCTGTTTAACGACTTAGAGGGTGACATTAAGAACATTTTTGCTGGCGAAATTCGCTCCAAAAACATCGTACAGTATGTCACTCCTAAGTCGTTTGGGCCGGTAACAGCTAAAGTCGCCTACATCACCAAGGAAATTGATGGTATCGACGGCGTTTCGAGTTCTGTTGCCTATAAGACCGAAGATTTGTATCTGGCTCTGGCTTTCGATAACGATGTAGAAGAAAGTGGTTCCAATACAGATACTTATCGAATTATAGGTGCTTTTAATATTGGCCCGGTTCAACTTGGCGGCGCCTATGAATCCTATGAGCGCGAGGCCGATGATGGCGATGGTTACTTCGGCTCAGTAAAGTGGAAGATAACCGATAAGTGGATATTCAAGACCCAATATGGCCAGAGCGACATCAAGGTCAACGGTCGAGAAAGTTTCAGTATTGGCGGTGATTATAAGTTCAGCAAGATCACCAAGGCTTACGCCTACTTTACTCAAAACGATGATGACGCTGGCCGCGATGATGATTACTTGGGCGTTGGCATGGAGATTAAGTTCTAATGTGGCGCAATGCCTCACTACTGTTTGTCTTAGGCCTGCTTGCCGTACCCCCTGCCTGGGCGCAGGGGGACGATGACTGTGAGCCCGCGGTGGATATGATTGAATCTAATGATGCTATTAATCGAATTAGTGAATGCGATTACAGTGATCAGGGCTTGAGCGGGTGGCTGTCGGGTGTTGGCCGCTCGCAAAGCGACGCTGCCGAAAGCCCAGCGATGGATGTCAAGCCCGTGGCAGCCCCTGAACCTCAACTTTCCCTTTCTGTTAAGGGTATTGGCGATGGTTTGCAGTATGTGCAGCAGCGCTTCACCTTGTTGCAGGAAGCGGCGCAACGCTGTGCGCCACAACAAGCGTTAATAGCGCGGGAACTTGTGAGTCAGCAGGGTGAGTCGTTGACGTTGTATTTGCAGTTTTCGTGTTATTCATCCCCGTAAAGTTCGAATACTGTGCCGCGTAGTCTTAGGGGGCGTTTTACTGGCTTTACTTTACCGGCTATGGACACTTTCGCACTGAATTCGCTAGAATGTGAATAATCGTTCAATTGGCAGGACGGCCAATTTTCTATTCAGCTTTTTACTGCGGATCTAAAGGATCAACCCGTGAAATCTCTTCGATTACTGTCGGCTTGGCTGGTGCTTATGATTACTGCGCCCATCGCTCTGGCTTCCGATGCAAAAGACCCTTGGGAAGGCTTCAATCGAGCCGTGTTCGCATTTAACGACGCGGCCGATACCTACGTTATTCGCCCGGTGGCGGTTGGCTACCAAAAAGTGACACCCGGGCCGCTGCGCAGGGGAGTTAGCAATGTCTTTGCTAACTTGTTGGAGGTGCCCAACGCCTTTAATGACATTTTGCAGGGTAAGTTCGGTGAGGCAGGCAAAGATACGGGTCGTTTTGTTATTAATTCGACGCTGGGTGTCGTCGGCTTATTCGATGTCGCTTCTCACATGGGGTTGGAGCGCAGCGATGGGGAAGATTTTGGCCAGACTCTGGCGAGCTGGGGCGTGCCCGACGGGCCCTATCTGGTGTTGCCCGTGTTAGGCCCTCGCACTTTGCGTGATGCAGCCGGTATGCCGGTTGATTGGGTGACAGACCCCAAGACGTATATAGGTCATGCCAGAACCAGCTACGAGGTGAAAGCCCTCGATTTGCTGGACCAACGCGAAGGCCTACTTTCTTTGGAGCAAAATATAGGTTCGGATAAATATACGCTTTACAGGGATATTTATTTGCAGCGTAGAGAGTTTTTAATCAACGACGGCGAAGTCGAAGACGACTTTGGCGGTGATCTCGACGACTTCGACGATTTTTAGAGTCGAGATATTCCGCCGAACGCTGGCTGGGCGTCTGTCAGGCGCCCGCCGCTACTAATCTAAAACGCTGAGAATCTGTAGGCCAATGGCGTATTGATCCCCCTCCGGCAGAACTCTAACAACCTGCACCCTCGCTCGTAATTGTGGGCTGTGGCCATGGTTGGATACAACATTGAGCTCCCATTCACTATCTTCAGGCAAGGCGGCGTCCATCAGCACCTGCACGCCACCGCCGCTTAGCTCGCGGCATACACCCGCGTGACTAGCCGACTCACCCGATAGGGTTGCATCGAGTGGAGCTTCGATTTTCATCCTTATAAAATCTCGTTTTTCGTCGAAGATCTTGTTGGTTAAACTCATACTAATTTCCTCTGGGGTGCAACAGGAGAATTATTATATTGGTGCGCGAATGCAAGGCCTCCCAAGTGGTGATTGTAGGCTCTACCAAGTACCGGGCTTGCGTCCGACACTGAGAGCGCATTCATTGTGCACCTGCCAAGATTAACAGCGAATCTCACGCAAAACCATAGTCGAAAGGGGGGCATGAATCGGTTATTTCCAAAGAGCCTAAGATTACGTCAAGTCCCTACTTATGGGTATAAAGATAGCACTTGCCACAACATGTAGTAGTTGCGACCATATTGATCATTAAGCAAGGCCGAAGTATCGCTGTGCAAGCAAGCAAGCTTGTTTGTCGACTCCTGTCGGGGTGATGTTCAGATCCGGCCGCCGGGCTTTAGCTTGCGCGGGCAAGGCGAACGGAGTAGTGTTATGCGCCTTTGCCCGAGCCACCGAAACTACAACTAACGAACAGTCTATCTATCCTATGCGAAAGCTTTTGATCATCGACGACGAAAAGCCTGTTAGGCAAAGTATTGCGACCTTTTTAGAGGACAGCGGTTACAGTGTCGTCGAGGCTGAAAATGGCCCGCATGGCCTATCCCGTTTCGGCAAGGGCGATATAGATCTCGTTATTACCGATTTACGTATGCCCGGGATGGATGGCGTTAGCGTGTTGCGCAATCTGCGTGAAAGCTCGACAGATACCCCCGTTATTGTCATTTCTGGCGCCGGTGTCATGAGTGATGTGGTGACTGCGCTGCGCTTAGGCGCCAGTGATTACCTTATTAAGCCTATTGTGGATATGGAAGTATTGGAGCATTCGATCGAAAAGGCTCTGGAGCGCAAAGACTTGGTTGCGCAGAATAAAAAGTATCGCGACAAGCTTGAAAGTGCGAACAAAGGGTTACGGGAAAATTTGCGCGTACTTGAGCGCGATCAAGTGGCCGGGCGTCAGGTCCAGCGGCGTTTGTTGCCTCACCCGCAAACGACAGCGGAAGGTTATAGCGTGGCGCACCACATTGCCCCCTCGCTGTATCTAAGTGGCGACTTTGTCGATTACGCTCATATTAGTAAGCGCTATTTAGCTTTTTATCTGGCCGATGTTTCGGGCCACGGAGCCTCGTCGGCGTTTGTAACAATATGGCTGAAACATTTGGTCAGTCGTATGGTCCGGGAAGAGGGGTTATTTGCCGACCATGAGTCGTTTGAGCATGGCACCAATAATATGCTCGAATACGTTAATCATGAGCTCAATGAGATCAGTCTCAATCATCACCTGACATTTTTCGTGGGGGTTATAGATACTCATACCCACGATATGCGTTACGTAGTGGCCGGCCATTTACCTATGCCCATACTCGTTAAGGACGGAAAGGCTGAATACTTGTCTGGCCAGGGAAAACCCGTCGGTATTTTTAAGGATGTAAGCTGGCAGGTGCATTCTATGCAGCTACCTGAGCAGTTTTCGTTAGTATGTTTCTCCGATGGCGTGCTTGAAATACTTCCGGATGGGGCGCTACAGAAAAAAGAAGCGCATTTACTGGAATTAATGACGCAAAAGGCTCAGAATCTAGAGACAGTGTGCGATGCGCTTGCCATCAAGGACGTAAGCGAAACACCGGATGACATCGCGATATTGACCATTACCCGAGGTTTTTGAGATGCGACCTGGTCAAATATTGGTTGCCGATCACAATGGCGTTTATGTAATTAAGATGGTGGGTGATGTTCGCCTTACTCTATGCATGTCATTCGATCAATTTATCGACAACATGTTTGCCGATAAGGCCTTTTGTGAGGTGCTTTTTGATCTGTCAGAAGCCGAGGCGATCGACAGTACAACCTTAGGCCTTATGGCGAAAATATCCATTCTTGGTGAAGAGAGAGTAGGGGCTCGCCCGTTGATCTTCTCCCCCAATGAAAGTATCAATCGGATTCTCGATACCATGGGGTTCGCTGATATTTTTATTATTGTGAATGAGTTGGAAAAGCCTATTGGCGTCACACAGGCACTGGCGAGTGCGGGTGAGCAGGCGGTCGACGAGGCGCAGGTCAAAACTAAGGTAATAGAGGCCCATAAAATGCTTATGTGCCTAAATAAGGACAACGAAAAAATCTTTACCGACCTCGTTAACATGCTTGAGGCCGAGCAATAGTTCGGGAGCCGCTGGATACTTAATCAGAGGTCCCTTAGGTTTTATTCGCCCCGTGCCGCATTGCGAGCGACTAAAAAATCAGTGTGTGATAGGTAAATAAGCTCCGCAACCCGACGAATAATGTGCTCTTCGTATTTGTCGAGCTCGCCGTCGGCCAAGGCTACTTGCCACATGGATTTAATCAAATTGAACTTTTCTTCGCGCGAGCACTGATCGTTTACTACCTGCGTAAACTGGTAAAGTGATGTCGCATTTTCCTGACGTGATCCAGCCCGTGCCTGAAGTTCATCAACTTCTTGCGCGCTGAGCTTGTAAACATTTTGCAGTTCTTGCTTAAAAGCACCTAGTTCGGCCGGTTCAAAAACCGAATCGGCCGCTGCCACCTCCATTAGGAGCGCAGCGGCGGCCAATTGCTTATCGTCTTCCGATAGACTGCTGGTCGAGCCGTCATCTTTATTCAGACGGCTCTCCAGAAAACGGGCAACCCTACTAAGCATTCGCCACGTCTTTTAGCAGGTTTTCCAGTTTCACCTGATCTGCGGCGAAGTTACGAATACCTTCGGCAAGCTTCTCGGTGGCCATAGCATCATCGTTCATGCCAAAGCGGAAAGAGCTTTCGGTATCGATTAACTTGTCGATAGACTCGCCCGTGTTGGCTGGAGAAAGTACACGCTCCAGGGAACCGGTGTCTTCATCCAGTTCTTTCAGCAGCTGTGGGCTAATGGTCAGGCGGTCACAGCCAGCCAGAGCTTCGATTTCACCGGTGTTACGGAAGCTAGCACCCATTACCACTGTCTCGTAGTTGTGCTGCTTGTAGTAGTTGTAGATGCGACGCACAGACAGTACGCCTGGATCCGTTTCAGCGGTGTAGTCTTCGCCGGTGGATTTTTTGTACCAGTCCAGAATACGGCCTACGAAAGGTGAAATCAGAAAAACGCCGGCGTCTGCACAGGCCGCGGCTTGATTGAAGCCAAACAGCAGTGTCAGATTACAGTTGATGCCTTCTTTTTCAAGCGTTTCTGCGGCGCGAATACCTTCCCAGGTGGACGCAAGCTTGATCAGGACGCGTGATTTTTCGATGCCATTTTGCTGATACAAATCAATCAAATGATGTGCTTTGTCGATGCTGGCGTTGGTGTCAAAGCTCAGGCGGGCATCCACCTCGGTAGATATGCGGCCAGGCACCAGTTTCAGGATTTCACAGCCAATGGCCACCGCCAGGTGGTCGCAGGCTGACTTAATCTGTTGGTCGTTGCTGCCGCCTTCTTGTTGGGCTGCGGCAATACACTTATCAAGCAGAGGCTTGTAAGCTGGAATTTGTGCGGCTTTCAGCAGCAAAGAAGGGTTGGTGGTGGCATCTTGGGGCTTGTAGAGCTTGATGGCCTCAATGTCGCCGGTATCGGCAACCACGTCTGTCATCTGCTTCAGCTGTTCGAGTTTGGTACTCACAATTTGGCTCCTAAACGTATAGTAAATATGCGATTTTTGACGCTAGCGGCACCCCGGCTGCTCTCTGGTCGGAGCTTTTTGATATACGCCCACAGGTAAGGCTGTGGGCCAGTACAGGGTGCGTGAGCGACCGGTGAAATAAGCGGTCTCTCTCCTTTCTACCCGGTGGACGTTAGTGGCCACTGGGCGGTAAACCTCAGGCCCGCTATTGTAAACGCTAAAGGCAGTGGGGCAAAGCGTTGCCGTCGGTTTAGACTCCGCTTTCTACCTCTTGCAGTGCCTGCCAGATCACATCGACTCCGGCACCTGACTTGTGTGCATTCTCACTAATGACGCGGCGAAAGCGTCGGGCTCCGGGGAGACCTTGATACAGCCCCAGCGTGTGTCGCGTCATACTGCTAAGCTTCACTCCCTTGGACAGCTCTTCCTCGCAGTAATTCACAAACTCGCGCATTACCTCTAATCGGCTCGGTGGCGGCGTCGTAGCACCGTAAATAATTTTATCCACGTCAGCCATTAAGTAGGGGTTGGCATAGATTTCGCGGCCCAGCATTACGCCATCGAGGCCGGTCAGTAGCTCCTGACATTGGTTTAAAGTCTTAATGCCGCCGTTAACAATGATCTCCAGGTTTGGCCGCTCTTGTTTTAGACGGGCGACGAGCTCGTAATCCAGCGGCGGAATATCGCGATTCTCCTTGGGGCTAAGCCCTTGCAGCCAGGCTTTGCGCGCGTGCACAATAAAGGTGGTACAGCCGCTGCGGGCGACGGTGTCCACGAAATTGAGTAGCCCCGCGTAATCTTCCATATCGTCAATACCGATACGGTGCTTAATGCTAACGGGGATGCCCACTCGCTCCATCATCGCGCTCATGCATTCACGCACGAGCTCGGGCTCGGCCATAAGGCAGGCGCCGATGCGCCCACTTTGTACCCGGTCAGAGGGGCAGCCGCAATTTAAGTTAACCTCACTGTAGCCCCATTGTTCGGCATAGGCTGCGCATTGCGCCAGTGCCTCGGGGTCTGAGCCGCCCAGTTGCAATGCTACCGGCGCCTCCTCGGCGTTAAACCGCAAAAACCGCTCCCGGTCACCGTAAATCAGCGCTCCGGTTGTGACCATTTCGGTGTAGAGAACCGCGTGTTTGCTTAAGAGGCGCCAAAAATAACGACAGTGTCGGTCACTCCAGTCCATCATCGGGGCGCAGGTGAAACGTCGGTTAATTGTGGGCGTTGTGTTGCTTGGCACGGGGAAGGCGGATCTCGTGGGTTATCGAAGGGGGCATTTTACCCCTTTTGGCGTTCGTTCGACAAAACTTGGTGATTTTCATTTTCCCGAACTTTACGATTCGTGGCAGCATAGGGCCTTATATCGGGGTTTAGCCCATGTATAATGTCGTTATTTAAAGAATTATCTCTCAAGGAGTTGTTATGAAGGGTTGTGTGGCTGGTGTGGCTGGTGTTGCTGTGGCAGCGCTGATGGGCAGTTCAGTATTTGTCATCGCGGAAGAGGCCGAAGCGCCTCCCGAGTGGGAAGTGTCTGCCGAGTTGGGCGCACTCAATACGACGGGTAATACCGAGACAATGTCATTAAATGGAAAGATTGATGTGACGCAAAATTTAGAGCATTGGCGCAATAATTTTATTGCCAGTGCTCTGTACAAAGAAGATGTTCCTGACGATGATGACAGTGCAACCGATGAGCGGGAAAAAACGGCAGAAAAGTATTTTGTCTCGGCCAAAAGCGCCTATTTGCTAATGGGTGAGCACGGTAACCTGTTTGGTTATTTGTCTCATACTCACGATGAGTTTGGTTCCTATCGCAAGTACTCAACCGCTGCCATTGGTTATGGTAACCGGCTCATTCATACCGATAGTGTAACACTCGATGCAGAGGTAGGCCCTGGCCACTATTGGGGCGATAAAGTCGTCGATGAAGATAATAATATCATCGTTAAGGAAGATGGTTTTATGGTGCGGGTGGCGGGAGACCTCAAATGGGTTATCTCGGAAAACGCCACTTTTACTCAAGAGCTGTCAGGTGAATTTGGCGACGAGAATACACGGTATCAAAGCGACACGGCGATCAGTACGAAGATAAACGGCAGTTTACAGATGAAGGCGGGCTACACTGTGAGCCATGATACCGAAGTTGCCGATGATAAAGAAAAGACAGATACCACTACCTATATTAATTTAGTGTACAGTTTTTAACTGCGCGGGGGCTGACTGTCGCGCCTAATATTGAAGGCGCACGCGGTATTACGGGCACACCCGGCTGGCGCGAGAGAACGCCGGGCGTTGGCTGACAGTGCGTCGCCAGCGCTCCAGGGCGCTGAAGTCTTGTGTTTTGCAGGGGGCATATTCTTGCCCAGTGGCCAAATGTGCCACCCAGGGGGCTATGGCCATATCGGCAATGCTGTAACTTTCCCCCAGCATATAAGTGTGACGAGACAAGTGTTGATCGAGTACCGATAACCCGCGTTTAATTTCTGCGAGTAAGTCGGTCAGCATGTCACTGGCTGGGTCGAGGTGTTGGCACCTGCTGTAGAGGTGGCAGCACGGCGCAATATGAGCGCTTTGAAAGAATAGCCACTGGTCACATGCACTTTTCCCCGCGCGATCGAAAGGAATAAATTCACCGGTTTTATCCGCCAAATAGCGCAGTATTGCCCCTGACTCCATTAGGCTAATAATGTGTCCATCGGGGCCGTCGGGGTCAATCAGGGCGGGTATCCGGCCGTTGGGGTTGATAATATGAAATGCGTCGCTGTGTTGGTCTCCGGCTTGTAAATCAATTGCGTGCGCTTCATAGCTCAGGTGCATCTCCTCTAAAGCCAAGGCCACCTTGATACCGTTTGGGGTGTTTTTGGAGTAGAGTTGAATTAGGCTCGGGTGCTGCGCGGGCCAGCGTTGCATTACCTGATGCAGGTGCATATGCGCCTCCTGAAGCGACGCTGAGGCCGTGAATGGCTCAGCGCGTTTGGGGTGATACCTTTTAGATAATAGTAGAGTAATTGCAATAATTTTAGAGAATTTCTATGGCATTGACACACTGCGACTCCACAGGCAAGGCCAGTATGGTGGATGTTTCCGACAAATCGTCCACTCAGCGTGAGGCTCGCGCGCAAGCTTATGTCAATATGAGCGCTGATACTTTGCTGGCGGTGACGGATAACCGTATGAAAAAAGGTGATGTGCTTGCAACGGCGCGTATTGCCGGCATTCAGGCGGCCAAAAAGTGCAGCGACCTGATTCCGCTTTGTCACCCTCTGGCTTTGAGCAAGGTCGATGTAAACTTTGAGCTGCAATCAGAGCAGCAGCGTATTTATGTAGAAAGCTACTGCAAGCTGGTAGGGCAGACCGGTGTCGAAATGGAAGCTCTGACCGCCGCAAGTGTTGCTGCCCTTACCATTGTCGATATGTGTAAGGCTATGGATATGGCCATGGTGGTGACGGATGTGTGTGTTCTGGAGAAATCTGGTGGACGCCGCGGTCACTACACGCGTGCTAGTGAGAAAACCTGATGATTCGCGTTCTGTTTTTTGCCAGTTTGCGCGAGCGCCTGGGCTGCGATGCTTTGGAGCTGGCATGTTCACCGGGTATGTGCGTCAGTGACGCTATTGTCGAGCTTGAGAGTCGGGGGCCGCAGTGGCGGGAAGTTTTTGCCGAAACTCAATGTTTGGCCGCCGCGAATCAAACAATGGTGCCGCTAAGTCATCCGCTTAACGATGGCGACGAGCTGGCACTCTTTCCGCCAGTTACAGGTGGCTAAATGAACAAGGTTAGGGTGCAGCATAAGGCGTTTTGCGCTGCCCAGGAGTACCAAGCTGTAGTTGATGATGGCGGTGCTAATGGTGCGATAGTGATGTTTACCGGGCGTGTTCGCGCCGACGGTGCTAGCAATCCCGTCACCGCACTTGAGCTCGAACACTATCCGGGTATGACCGAGCAGGTTCTTGAGCGGTTGGTGCTTGAGGCCCGCGCCCGCTGGCAAATTACTGAGGTTCGGCTAATTCACCGAGTGGGTAAAATTGCCGTTGGCGAGGATATTGTATTGGTGCTGGTGAGCTCTGCGCATCGCCAACAGGCTTTTTCTGCCGCTGAGTTTTTAATGGATAAGTTGAAAACCACAGCCACCTTCTGGAAAAAAGAGCATCGACTGGATGGCAGCAGTAAATGGGTTGAGGCTAAGACATCGGATGACGCGGCCGCCAGTCGTTGGGACTGAGGGGCAGCCCGTTGGCCACAGCTATTTACTCAAGCGCTTTCTCGGCGCGATCGAGGGCTTCCTCGCTCGCTTTGGCCGCTTCATCAGTCAACTCTTTCGCGCTTTCAACCCCTTCACGCCCTGCGCTGAGCGCAGCGTCCGCCATTGCCCCGGCTTTTGTTTTCAGATCCTCAGCCTTAGCTCGGGCCTGCTCGGCCGCGATTTTGGCTGTTTCTGTGGCGCTTTCGAGCGTTTGCTTGGCCGAAATGGCTAATTCACTATCTTGCTCTTTAGGGCTGCAGGCAATTAGCCCTACAACAGCCAGAACGAGCATTGCTTTGGCACGGCCTGTCATGTGGTTACCTATTTCTATTTTTCGGGATCGTTAGTGTATGAGTGATTGGCATGCGGCGGCAAGTGCAAGGGTGCGAGTGGGTGTTAACTTAGTTACAATAGTCGTATAGTCCGGGTGCTGACTAATTTATCACCGCCTGCGACGCCCGCTGAATCTGATTTTCCGTAAAGTGACAAAATGAATTTTGAACAGTTTGAAACCTGGTCTCTATACATAGGTATAGGTGGCCTCATAGGGTTTATGATGTTTATTGTTTGGGATCTTGCCAAAGAGTCCAAGGCGGGAAAATTTGGTACCTTTATATTGTTTCTCGCACTTGGGCTGGGTCTTTTAGGCTTTGTAATAAAGACAGTACTGGTAGAAATCATTGATAAATAGTAACGCTGTACCAGCAAGGTAAGGTCTATGTTCGAATTATTTACACCAAGCTGTAAAGTGCAAAAAGATCGTCAGGTTATTCACGACACCGACGCCCGCGTGGCGAAGTACAGTCGTCGCGGTCTGATTCTTAATTTCCTTGTTTTCGCACTAAGCTTGGTGTTTGGTGGTTTTTTTGCGCGCGAGACCAATTTGGCTGTTGTCTTGGTGACGGGCCTGCTTTTGGTAACGCTGCTTCGAAGTTACTACCTATTTCGGTTTGAAATCCTATATTCCCGAGCTCCCAGACGCTGGCGTACGCAGTATTTTCTCGCGTCCTTTTTAGGGGCAATTTGGTGGAGTGTCATTCTGGTTAGTTTGACATGGGTTCTCGGTATGCGTGATGAGGCCCTAATTATGTGGCTTTATACCGTAGTGTTTTACTCATCGGTCGCCAACGTATTCTCTCCCTATATTCGTTTTCTGAAAATTTACCTGTTTATCGGTATGATTCCGGCCGCTGTTACGGCGCTAATGCTAGCGACAGTTGAGGGAGCTTTGTACGCATCTATCATGGTGATGTTTTATGTCATGCTGGTGCATCAGGCCAAGGTTACCGGCAGTGGGTATTGGGAGCGGCTAGAGGTAAATTTCATATTAGATGAGCGCGCTCGCGGACTTGAAAATGAACAGAAGAGTTCCCGGGCAGCCATTGATTTAAAAAATGAGTTCTTAGTTAATTTGGGGCATGAGTTTCGCGTGTCCCTCAATGATATTCTTGGCACCTTGTCTTTGGTCGATAATGCAGATCTTTCTGATCGTCAGCGTGATTTGCTCAGCATGGCGACCAAAGCTGGCGAGCGGCAGTTAGATTTGGTGAATAATGTGGTGGATTTTTCCAAAATCACAACCAAGTCATTAGAGCTGGATGAGTCTGTGTTCGATTTGCGTCGACTTGTGTCGAAGCTGGTGCGGGATTTCTCGCTCGAGGCTCACCAGCAAGGCGTCGAGCTGAACTATTTATTGGACGCCGAGCTGCCTGCCCGGGTCAAGGGCGATGCCGCCAGACTTAGGCAAATTACCGGTAGCTTGCTGAGCCACGCATTAAAGTTTTCGGTCACTGGCAATGTATTTGTGGAGGTGACCTTCGATAGCGCCGATGAAAATAAAGGCGAATTGCAGATTGTTATTAGCGACAGTCACTATCATCGCACTGACGAGGCCAAGGCTGAGGTGGATGAGTCGCGCCTGCAGGAGGCCGAGCAAACCGGTCGGGTTGGCATTGGTCTCGCTATCAGTAAAGGGTTGGCCGAGTGCATGGACGGCAGCGTCCACTTGCTGAAAACGCCTTCGGGTGGCAACCGAATTTTGATTAACGTAAACCTTGAGGCCATCAGCCATCAGGGCAAAACCCTGGGCGCCGATCAGCGTTTGCGGGGCAAGCGCTTACTGTTGGTGGATTTGCCCGACCGCGTTGCCATGGACCTGCTGGATGAACTCAGCAACTGGGGTGTCGAAGGGCAAACCGTTTACGGTTATGAGCAAGCCGTTGCAAAAGTTCAGACGTGCCGCAGTGACGGTGAGCCAATAGATTGTGTGATTATTTACAACCGGCTCAACAGCTTCAATGCGTTGGCGCTTTCTCGTGAGCTCGCTAAAGATGAGTCTACCGCTGCACTCAAGCAAATCATTGCAATGAGTGTTTTGCAGCGAGACACTGATGAAGTGCAGGAGCATCTGCAGGCACACAGGCAGGTTAGTTGTTTAGAAAAACCGATCATTTATAAGCAGCTCTATGAAGCATTGAGCCAGCGTCTGGTCTTGCAGGAAGAGCCAGAATCAGACTCTCCGGAACCTGTCGCGCCTATTGTTCCTGTCGCCGATGAGCCGGGCATTAAGCGGGTGTTAGTGGTAGAGGATCACCGGGTCAACCAAATGGTTGCGTCGGGCATGTTGAAGAAACTCGGCTGCTATGTGCAGCTGGTGAACAGTGGCCCCGAGGCTGTCGCCATTCTGGAGAAAGAGCGTTTTGACATGGTGCTGCTTGATAGCGAGTTGCCTGAGGATTCTGGCTTATCGGCCGTTATTAAGATTCGGGAGCAGGAAAAGACCAACAACAGCCGACGTCGTATTCCGGTGATTGCCATGATTCCGGACCTGAGCGAAGAGCAAATCAGTGAATTATTTTCAGCCGGGTTTGATGATCAGATTAACAAACCACTTCGTTATGAAGCTCTTGAGGGGCGAGTACAGCGCTGGCTCAATATAGACTCAGCCAGCGTGTAAGCTTTCTGCTACTCGGTGAAGGTTGCCCAAATTGGGCAGTGGTCCGAGGGTTTTTCCATCGCGCGAATATCGTAGTCAATACCCGCATCGGCGCAGCGTTTTGCCAGTGCTGCTGATGCTAAAATCAGATCGATACGCAAGCCACGCTTGGGGTCGCGCTCAAAACCGCGCGAGCGATAATCGAACCAGCTGTACAGTTCCTCGCTGGTGGGGAAGTGTTGGCGGTAAGTGTCAATCAGGCCCCAGCTTACTAAACGATCCAGCCATTCGCGCTCTTCAGGTAAAAAGCTGCACTTGCCGGTGCGCAGCCAGCGCTTGCGATTGTCTTCACCAATACCAATATCGATATCTTGATGCGATACATTCATATCGCCCATTAGAAGAATAGAATCTTCCGGCGAATGCCGGGTTTCCAGTAGCTGCTGTAAATCTGCGTAATATTTCTGCTTGGCGGGGAATTTGAGTGGGTGTTCTCGGCTTTCCCCTTGCGGGAAGTATCCGTTGTAAACGTGCACCAGTCCCAACTTGGGTACATCAAAACTACCGCCTACAAATCGGCGCTGTGAATCTTCGGTGTCATCCACAAACCCTTTGGTTGTAGTGGCAAAGGGGTGGCGTGACATGAGTGCGACGCCATAGTGGGCCTTTTGGCCGTGGAATGCGATGTGATACCCCATGGCCTCCACTTCGGCGAGCGGAAATTGTTCGTCTGCAACCTTAGTCTCTTGCAAGCCGATAAAGTCAGGTTGATGTGAGTCAATAATAGCTTGCAGTTGGTGTAAGCGTGAACGAATACTGTTGATATTAAATGAGATTGCTTTCATGGGGGCTGTAAACAAAAGGGCGACCAAATAACGGCCGCCGTCGTTGAAGGAAGTTAGAAGTTGGCGACTTTAGGTGAATCTTGGCTGCCACTGGCCTTAATAAAGTCGAGCAAGATATATCCCGCCTCCTTTAAGAAGGGGTCTTTTTCCGGGTCAATTTTATCGGGGCCCGCATCCAGTGCTTGTTGTTCTGGGTCGACTTCGTCATCAGTTGCGGGGCCGCTAATGTCTTCGTAGGTTTTATAGAGCTCAAGTCCCTTCGCTTTGCGTCGGGTATTTTCCAGCGCGAGCAACTGTTCTTCAAACTCTACTTTTTCTGCGAGGCGCGTTTTTTCTCGCAGTGATATGCGGTCCCGGTTGGCCATTTTGTCCACGACTTTTAACTCTTCGGTTAAAAAGACAAAGTCGGGATCGGTTTTGGTGCGCTTGCCGTGGTCTTGGATGATTTGCGGTAGCGCAGAATTTATATCGAAGTAACGGTCGTGTTTGACCGCGTGAATGCTGTCCCAGGGCAGGGCGTATTCGTAACTGCTTTCGCCGACCAGCTCCGGGTCTATCAAGGTAGGCAGTTCGATATCCGGTAGTACACCACGGTGTTGGGTGCTGTCACCGGATACCCGGTAAAATTTAGATTCCGTCACTTTGAGCTGCCCATACTTCAGCGGTTGTAAAGACTGTACTGAGCCCTTGCCAAATGACTGACTGCCCACGATGATGCCGCGGCCATAGTCTTGAATGGCGCCGGCAAAAATTTCCGAGGCCGATGCACTCAAACGGTTAATTAATACAACTATCGGCCCGCGATACATCGCTTTGGAATGCGAGCGGTAGTTGCGGGAAATCAGTTGGTTGGTTTGGCGGATCTGCACAACCGGGCCCTGATCAATAAATAGATCGGTCAGGGAAGTGGCTTCGTGTAAGGAGCCACCGCCGTTATTGCGTAGGTCGATAACAACCCCGTCAACATCCTTTGCCGCCAAATCGCTCAGCAGTTTAAATACGTCGCGTGTTGTGCTGCGATAATTAGGGTCGCGCTTGCGGTAAGCCTCAAAGTCCATGTAAAAGGTCGGAATATCGATTACGCCTACTTTATAGCTCTTTCCGCTCTCATCACTGAGCTCGAAAACCTCACTTTGCGCCGCTTGCTCTTCTAGCTTTACCTTGTCGCGTTTTATTTTAATGGTGTGGGTGCTGCTGCCGGCTGCGGCCTTGGCGGGCAGTATTTCCAGCCGAACGATACTGTCTTTTTTGCCGCGAATAAGATCGACGACCTCATCTAAACGCCAGCCGATAACGTCTACCATTTCACCCGCGGCGTCTTGCCCTACGGCGACAATTCGGTCTGCAGGCTTGAGCTGCCCTTGCTTATCGGCAGGGCCTGCAGGAATCAAGCGGACGACCTTGGTATACTCGTCTTCACTTTGCAGCATCGCGCCTATGCCTTCGAGAGACAGAGACATATTAATATTGAAGTTCTCCAGTGTGCGCGGTGAGAAGTAGTTGGTATGAGGGTCATACAGCATGGTAAAGGCGTTAATGACTGAGTTGAACGCATCCTCACCGGTTTGCTGGCTGATGCGTCGCATCTGGTTGGAGTAACGTTTTACAAGTACCTCGCGCGCCTCGGTAATCTCTTTGCCCGCCAACTTTAAATTCAGCATATCGGCCTTTATCCGCTTGCGCCAAAGCTCGTCAGCCGCAGCGGCGTCAGCAGGCCAGTTCGCCTGGTCCCTGTCCACCAGCAGTGATTCTTCCGCTTCAAAATCGAACTGATATTGTTCGTCTTCTAATAGCGCGATAGTCGTTTCAGAGCGTGCAATAAAACGTTGCAAGAACGTGCTGTAAATCTCAACCGCAGTGGTTAGTTCACCCTCTTTGAAGTCGTCATCGAACTTAGATTTATGTTTCATAAAACGATCGACGTCAGACTTTAGCAAGTAGCTTTTTCCGGGGTCGAGATTTTTTAAGTAGTTTTGCAAAAAGCGCTCGGATAATTCGTCATTAAGCGTTTGATCCCGATAGTGGTATTCGTGCAGGGAGCGAACGATTTCGGCGGTCGTTTTCTCTTGCTCGGCGGTGATCTCTAGCTTTTCGGGAGTTAGAGCCCAAGAATATCCGCTGCTCAGCAGGCTGGCGGCTAAGAAAATGGCACTGATGGCGCCTTTATGGAATACACGGCGTAGGGGCATTTTGTCTTGCATATACTTGATGGGACTCCAGGTGGAACTACTTCTTTAGCCCACAAGTGCGTGACAATAGGGCTGTGGCTCTTTCGTTCATTGTAGACAGCAACATAGCATTATTTGTTCACAGAGCCCAGTAAATAGGCCCTCTTCACGATTTGTTACGCAATTTTTGCACAATTTTACGACTCTGGGATTGCGAGCAGGATTCAACGTCCCCGACTTTCGAGGCCAGGTCACGGGTTAGTGCAAGGTGGCGCACAAACCGTCTGCAGTTGCTGCACATGGCCAAATGAAGGCGCATTTGCCATTTAAGCGGGCGGTCTGCGCCGTCCAGGTACTCGCTGGCACGTTGAGAGACGTCTTTGCATTTCAGCATTGGCCCGTCTCCTGATAGTGATCAATGACATCCAGCAGGGTGAGTCGGGCGCGGTGGACAAGAACGCGGGCATTGGCCGCTGAAACGCCCAGCCACTGACTGATGTCCTCAAATGTGGCTTGTTCAATATCGCGCAAACGAAACGCTGCCCTTTGTTGAGGTGGCAGTAACAATAGGGTTTTATTGATGCAGCGGTGCAGATCCACCTCTTCCATTAGCGCGTCGGGAGTGTCCAGGTGCCACTGGGACGGCTTTCGTGCCCAGTGGCCATTGCCAGAAAATCGTTCATCGTCGAGGTAACTCGAATCGCTCGGTGAGCAATCGAGTGCAATATGCCGGGACTCGCGTTTAGCGCGAGTGATGGCTTCATTGCTCACGATGCGCAACAGCCAGGTTTTGAGGCTCGCTCTGCGCTCGAACTTTGTGAGTGCCCGATGTGCTGAGAACCAGGCGTCTTGCGCGACATCTTCGGCCAATGAAGGCCCGACAATTGCGGCTGCGACAGCGACCATAAGCGAATGGTAGCGCTCCACCATGATTGTGTAGGCCTCATCACTGCCGGCAATAGCGGCATCTAGTAATGCGTGTTCATCTGCATTCAAAAGTGTTGAGGCGCTCAAATTAAAGCCTTTTTTAGTCGCTGCCCATCCGCTGACGGTGGCTAAGCCGGGCGAGGCGAAAGCATTGAGTGCGTAATATAGCATTTTTGCCAGATTATTCTCGCAGCGCTTTGCTCGCGTGTTTGCGCACAGCCATGGCCAGATAATAGTCGAGGCTGAAGTAGCGCCCCGGGCCCCATGCGAGCAGTGCCAGCAGCATTATTAAATACGTGGCGGCGAATTCGATACCGTTGTTGAGTACCACAAACTTGCCGCTCGAGGTGAGCCACTCGTAGTGGCCGTGCTCACGTAAAATACTATTAGCGCGTTCAAGTTTAGCGGCCGCCTCGGTAACCCTGTCGGTGGCAAACGGGGCGTTGACGTCAGCAATGGCTTGCCAGCCGTAATCCCAGTGTACGGTCACTATGGCCACGACCATGGTGACAATAAGCGGTACAGCGATGAGGCGGGTAAAAAGTCCGAGCGCCAACAGCACCGCGCCCACCAGCTCAGTCGCAGTGGCGAGAAATGCCATCAGCCAGGGGAGCGGCAGTCCAAGCCCCCAGTCTGGGTTGCCAAACCAGGCGACGGTGTCATTAAAGTGGGCGAGCTTGCTGGTGCCAGCCATCCAGAAAATGGGAGCCAGATAAAGCCTGAGTGCGAGTCCGGCGAGAGAGTCGACTTTGCTGATGCTGTTGACTAAGGACAGGTGCCACCTTGCTGCAGTATCGATCATTAACATTATCCTCAAAACAGAAGTTGTATGCACTGTAGACGAGTGTTTTTCGTATTCGTTACAAACCGGCGGTAGCAGTTGGCCGTCGCTTTTACTATACTGGCCGGCTTTTAAAATTCACAAGTGGCCTTTGGTAGGGGTCACCACTGACCAGTAAGGAATGAACATGCCTGTAATTACTCTCCCCGACGGTTCCAAACGCGAATTCGATCAGCCGGTAACTCTGATGCAAGTGGCCGAAGACATAGGCCCGGGTCTGGCTAAGGCCACCGTGTGCGGTACTATTAACGGCGACCTGGTCGACGCCTGTGAGCTGATTGAGGAGGACGCCGAGATTACCTTGATTACCGGCCGGGATGAAGATGGCATTGAGGTCATTCGTCACTCGTTTGCGCATTTGATTGGCCACGCCATCAAACAGCTTTACCCAGAGGCGAAAATGGCCATTGGTCCGGTGATTGACGATGGTTTCTACTACGACATCGAATACGAGCGCCCGCTGACCCCGGAAGATTTGGATGCTATCGAGCAGCGTATCAAGGAGCTGGTTAAGAAAGATTACGACGTTGTGAAGGAAATGACGCCGATCGACAAGGCGCGTGATGTGTTTGCCGGTCGCGGTGAGGACTATAAAGTCGAGCTGGTGGATGGATTGATCGCGGCGGGCGAGCAAGCGGTAGGGCTCTATCACCACGAAGAGTATGTTGATATGTGTCGTGGTCCGCACGTGCCCAATACACGTGTTATGCGCTACTTCAAGCTGATGCGCGTCTCCGGTGCTTACTGGCGCGGCGACGCCAACAACACGCAGTTGCAGCGCATTTACGGTACGGCCTGGAACGATAAAAAGGCGTTGAAGGCCTACTTGCATCGCCTGGAGGAGGCCGAAAAACGAGATCACCGTAAGCTGGCCAAAAAATACAACCTTTTCCATATGCAGGAAGAGGCGCCGGGCATGGTGTTTTGGCACCCCAAAGGTTGGTCCGTCTATACCGAGATTGAGCAGTATATGCGCCGTGTGCAACGCGATAACGGTTATCAGGAAATCAAAACCCCTCAGGTGGTTGATTTAAGCTTGTGGAAGAAGTCTGGCCACGCCGATAAATTTGGCGACGATATGTTTATGCTTAAATCTGAAGATCGTGAGTTTGCGGTCAAGCCCATGAACTGCCCCTGCCACGTGCAGGTCTTTAACCAAGGGCTGCGCAGCTACCGCGACTTGCCCCTGCGTCTGGCGGAGTTTGGCTCCTGTCATCGCAACGAAGCGTCAGGTTCACTGCACGGCATCATGCGGGTGCGCGGCTTCACGCAGGACGATGCGCATATTTTTTGCAGCGAGGACGCCATTCAGGATGAAGTGTCGGCCTTTACCGACTTGTTGTACCAGGTATACGCGGATTTTGGGTTTAATGAGGTCATTATTCGTCTGTCGACACGCCCTGAGCAGCGTGTGGGGGATGATGACGTGTGGGATAAGGCTGAAAAAGCTCTGGCCGATGCGCTCGACGCCAAAGGTTTAGACTACAAATTGCTACCCGGTGAAGGCGCTTTTTACGGGCCGAAGATTGAATTCTCTTTGAAGGACTGCTTGGGGCGAATCTGGCAGTGCGGTACTATCCAGGTCGATTTTTCGATGCCGGGGCGTCTTGATGCACAATATGTCGCGGAAGATGGCTCGCGTCAGGTGCCGGTGATGTTGCACCGGGCAATTCTGGGGTCATTTGAACGTTTTATCGGTATTTTGATCGAAAATTACGAGGGTGCTTTCCCAACTTGGTTGGCACCTGAGCAGGTTGTGGTAGCCAATATTACCGACAATCAGGCCGAATATGTGCAAAAAGTCGAAAAAACCTTGGCTGATAAGGGATTTAGGGCCATATCAGACTTGAGAAACGAGAAGATCGGCTTTAAAATCCGCGAGCACACTATTCAGCGGGTTCCCTATCTCCTTGTCGCGGGGGATAAAGAAGTGGAATCTGGCCAGGTGGCCGTACGCACACGCGACGGTAAAGATCTGGGAGTAATGAGTTTGGACGCGTTTACCGACCTGTTGGCAGCGGATGTTGCTAACCGTAGTCGGGTTTCGTCGTCTGGCTCGGAAGATTAATCGAACAGGAGATAGACACTATCAAAAGAGATAACGCTAAAGGCAAGTCCAAGAAAGCCCGTATTAACGATCAAATCGAAGCCACAGAAGTACGCTTGATTGGAGCCGATGGGGAACAAGTGGGTGTCGTCCCATTGCCCGAGGCCTTGCGAGTCGCCCAGGAAGCCGATTTGGACCTGGTTGAAATAGCGCCCGATAGTACGCCGATAGTTTGTAAAGTTATGGACTACGGCAAACATCTGTTCGAGATTAAGAAAACCAAAGCCGCTGCTAAGAAGAAACAAAAGCAGCAGCAAGTGAAAGAAATGAAGTTTCGCCCAGGGACGGAAGATGGAGATTATCAGGTCAAGCTACGCAACCTGATACGTTTCCTCGAAAACGGGGACAAGGCCAAGGTATCATTGCGCTACCGCGGTCGTGAAATGGCTCACCAGGAGCTTGGGATGGAAATGATGCAACGCATCGAGATCGATCTCGAGGAACTGGCAACAGTGGAGCAACGGCCTAAAATGGAAGGTCGCCAACTGATTATGGTCATGGCCCCGAAAAAGAGAAAGTAGTCGGGCTTTTAGCTGCCTAGGTTACTTATATATTAATCATTGCAAATGCGGAGTTTTTCTCATGGCATCAAAAGCTAAAGTACATTCAGGCGCCGCCAAGCGCTTTAAAAAGACGGCCTCTGGTTATAAGCACAAGCACGCTAACAAGAGCCACATCCTCACCAAGATGACCACTAAGCGTAAGCGTCAGCTGCGCGGCACTGAGCAGCTGAACGCTGCTGATAAGCCGTTAGTAGATCGCATGCTTCGCGCTAATTAATTGGTTCATTTGAGAATTTAAGAGGAGATTAACTATGGCTCGTGTAAAACGTGGTGTAGAGGCGCGTCGTCGTCACAAGAAAGTTTTAAAAGCTGCAAAAGGTTATTACGGCGCTCGTTCGCGCGTATTTCGTGTTGCTAAGCAAGCTGTTATCAAAGCTGGCCAATACGCGTACCGCGACCGTCGTGTCAACAAGCGCAACTTCCGCGCTTTGTGGATTACCCGTATTAACGCTCAGTCTCGTGCTGAAGGCATGACTTACAGCCAGCTTATCGCTGGTTTGAAGAAAGCTAACATCGTACTTGACCGTCGCGTACTGGCCGATCTGGCCGTTCACGACAAAGCGGCCTTTGCTGCCGTTGTTGCCGAGGCAAAAACAGCTCTGGCTGCTTAATCGCCGCAATGACGCAGACGGGTATTGCGCCCGTGCACTGACGCGATAAAGGGGAGGGCTGGTACTGGCCTCCCCTTTTTTATTGCTAACGAAAATATAAATTGGATACAGCGATGGAAAATCTCGCCGCGCTCACCGATGAGGCGCTCGCATTAGTTGATCAAGCCGAAGACCTGGCGGCTTTGGATAAAGTACGGGTGGAATACCTGGGCAAAAAAGGCCAAATCAGCGCACAGGCTAAAATGTTGGGCAAGTTGTCTGCCGAAGAGCGGCCGGCTGCCGGAGCCAAAATTAATCAGGCTAAGCAGCAGGTGCAGGTGCGTATTGAGGAGGTGAAGACTCGTCTCGAGCGCGCCGCGATTGAGGCCAAGCTGGCGCAAGAGACCATTGATGTTACTTTGCCGGGCCGCGCTCGCGACATCGGTGGGTTGCATCCGGTGACCCGTACCCTTGATCGTATTGCAGAAATCTTCGCGCAGGTGGGCTACGAAGTGGCCGAAGGCCCTGAAATTGAAGACGATCAGCATAACTTTGAAGCGCTCAATATCCCGGCCCATCATCCGGCCCGCGCCATGCACGATACTTTTTACGTGGAAGATAAGCACTTTAAAACCAGCGGTGGCAGTTATGTCTTGCGCACCCACACCTCGCCGGTACAGGTGCGGGTAATGGAATCATCCGAGCCGCCTTTGCGCATTATTTGCCCCGGCCGCGTTTACCGCTGCGACTCCGATCTGACCCATACGCCGATGTTTCATCAGGTGGAAGGTTTAGTGGTGGATAAGGACATTAGCTTTGCGGATCTTAAGGGTACGGTTGATCAGTTTCTAAAAGCGTTTTTTGAGGTGGATGCGCCCGTGCGCTTTCGCCCTTCGTACTTCCCGTTTACCGAGCCTTCCGCTGAGGTAGATATCGGGTGTACGCAATGTCACGGCAAAGGTTGCCGCGTCTGTAAAAATACCGGTTGGATCGAAATTATGGGCTGTGGCATGGTGCACCCCAATGTGTTCCGCGCATCAAACATAGATCCTGACAAGTACACCGGCTTTGCCTTTGGTATCGGTGTAGAGCGCATGGCCATGCTGCGTTATGGCGTGAACGATTTACGCTTATTCTTCGAAAACGATTTGAAGTTTTTACAGCAGTTCTAACGGTCGCAAGCCGCATTCTAAATCCAGTAATGAAGCCGCAAAGGCAAAAAGAGATAGGAATATGAAAGTTAGCGAATCCTGGTTGCGCGAGTGGACCAACCCAGATATCGATACACAGGCTGTGGTTGATCAGCTGACCATGGCAGGCATTGAAGTGGATGCAACCGAGCCGGTCGCCGGTGCATTTTCTGGCGTAGTCGTGGGTGAAATTGTCAGCATCGAACAGCACCCGGACGCCGACAAGTTGCGCGTCTGTCAGGTTGCAGGCCATCCCGATGGTGGTCAAATGCAAGTCGTGTGCGGTGCGCCCAATGCGCGCGCTGGGTTAAAAATCCCATTCGCCACCGTGGGCGCAAAACTGCCCGGCGATTTCAAAATTAAGAAAGCAAAGCTGCGCGGTGTCGAGTCGCTCGGCATGTTGTGTGGCCAAACTGAGCTCGAAGCCGGGGATGACGATGAAGGCTTGTGGGAACTGGCCGCTGACGCCCCGGTCGGCGCGGACTTGCGCGATTACTTGAACCTGAACGATACCATTATCGAAGTGGATATCACGCCGAACCGCGGTGATTGCCTGAGCGTTCGTGGTTTGGCCCGCGAGTTAGGTGTGATAAATCGCCATCCGGTCTCAGAGGTCGCCGCGGAGCCTGTAGCGGCGACAATCGACGACTCTCTGTCGGTTGTTATTGAGGCCGGCGAGGCCTGCCCGCGCTACTTGGGCCGCGTTATACGTGGTGTTAATGTTGCGGCGCCAAGCCCGCTTTGGATGCAGGAAAAACTGCGCCGTGCCGGGTTGCGCCCTATTGATGCCATCGTAGATGTTACCAACTATGTATTGCTGGAGTTGGGTCAACCGATGCACGCGTTTGACTTAGCTAAGCTGGACGGCGGCATTGTCGTTCGCGAGGCGAACGCCGGCGAAACGTTGACCTTGCTTGATGAGCAGGAAATCGAGCTGAAAGAAGGCACTCTGCTGATAGCGGATAACGCCAAGCCCCTGGCGATGGCTGGAATTATGGGTGGCCTGGATAGCTCGGTAACAAAATCCACGCAGGATATTTTCCTCGAAAGCGCTTTTTTCAACCCAATTGCTATTGCCGGCCGCGCTCGCAGCTACGGGTTGCACACTGACTCATCCCATCGCTTTGAGCGTGGTGTCGATTATGAATTGGCACGCCAAGCGATGGAGCGTGCAACTGAGTTGCTCATCAGTATTGTTGGCGGTAAGCCGGGACCTGTAAACGAGCAAACCTCCGACGCAATGCCGCAGGCGGGCAGTGTTGGATTGCGTAAAGCCCGTATCGTCAGTGGTCTCAGCATCGAAATGGACGATGCTACGGTTACCGATATTGTTACCCGTTTGGGGTTCGGGGTAGAGGCTTCCAGCGCCGAGGGGTGGCAGGTGCGCGTTCCCAGTTGGCGTTTTGATGTTTCGATTGAAGCCGATCTGCTCGAAGAGCTTGCCCGTATCTATGGTTACAACCGCCTGCCGACCAAGGTGCCGGATCAGAGCATGGCGATTAAGCCGCACACAGAGTCGCGACAAAAATTGGCGAGACTGCGCAGTCACCTGATCGGCCGCCGTTATCAAGAAGTGGTGACCTACAGCTTTATCGATCCCAAATTAGCCGCTCAGTTTGAGCCGGAAATTGACCCGGTGGCACTACAGAACCCAATCAGTACCGATATGGGCGTTATGCGTACCAGTTTGTTGCCAGGTCTGGTGAGTGCGTTGCGCCATAACATCAACCGTCAGCAAGCGCGTGTGCGCCTGTTTGAGTCGGGGCAGAAGTTTGTGCCGAATGCTGATGGGGTGGCGCAAACCCCAACGCTGGCAGGTTTGCTCTATGGGCCGGCTGCTGCCGAGAATTGGGCGGACGCTGACAGCAAAGTAGACTTCTTTGATTTGAAAGGGGATGTGGAGTCTTTGCTTTCGGTAGGCGGTAATGGAGACAATTTTGAATTCAAGGCCGACACCCATCCGGCACTGCACCCCGGGCAGACGGCCGGGATATTCTGTAAAGGCGCAAAGATTGGTGTTTTAGGCGCCATTCACCCCGCTTTGCAGGATGAGCTCGACCTGCCGGATGGCGTGTTTGTGTTTGAAGTAGCGCTCGACCCTTTACTCGACGCCCGGGTGCCGGCTTTCTCGCCACTGTCGAAATTCCCCGCCGTGCGGCGCGACCTGGCACTGCTGGTGGATCGCGAATTGCCGGTTGATGACCTACTCAAAGCGATCACTGACACCGCCGGCGAGCACTTGTATGACTTAAAGGTGTTTGACCTTTATATGGGCAAAGGCATTGATCCGCATAGAAAAAGTGTGGCATTGGGCTTGACCTTTCAGCATCCTTCCCGCACTCTTAACGATGAAGAAATTAATGGGTTTGTCGATGCTGTGGTAAGCCACGTTACTGGGGCATATGGCGCAACCTTGAGATAGGCAGGAAAACCTATGTCCAATAATGCGCTGACAAAAGCGGATTTGGCAGAAAAATTATACGAAGAGCTGGGCCTTAACAAGCGCGAGGCCAAGGAGCTGGTAGAGCTATTTTTTGAAGAAATACGCCACTCCCTGGAATGTAACGAGCAGGTTAAGTTGTCTGGCTTCGGTAATTTCGATCTGCGCGATAAAAGTCAGCGCCCAGGGCGCAACCCAAAAACCGGGGAAGAAATCCCTATCAGTGCGCGTCGCGTGGTCACTTTCAGACCCGGGCAAAAGCTTAAGGCTCGAGTAGAAACCTATGCTGGAACCAAGTCATAACGACGAACTGCCGGTAATACCCGGCAAGCGGTACTTCACCATTGGTGAGGTCAGCGACTTATGTGCGGTAAAGCCGCACGTGCTGCGCTATTGGGAGCAGGAATTCCCCCAGCTGAAGCCTGTTAAGCGTCGGGGTAACCGTCGCTACTATCAGCGTCAGGACGTGCTGACCATTCGACAAATCCGCTCTTTGCTGTACGACCAAGGCTTTACCATTGGCGGGGCGCGCCAACAAATGAGCGGGGAAACGGCCCAGCAAGATGCCACCCAGTTTAGCCAGTTGGTTAGCCAAATGATTTCGGAGCTAGAGCACCTGCTGGAAGTGCTAAAGCCAGATTCTCGTCAATAACCTAAGCCTGCCTAAGTCGCTGAAAAATAAGGACTGGGGCAGTTGCAATCTCTGATATTTAAGGTATTATGCCCAGCTTCTCAGGACGCCCAGCTGATCTGAGAGCCCGCCTGTTTCGGAACGTAGCGCAGCCTGGTAGCGCACCACACTGGGGGTGTGGTGGTCGTGGGTTCGAATCCCGCCGTTCCGACCATTTTTCTTTACCTTTCAATATCTTACCGTTAACAGCTAACTTCTTCGTTACTGCACAAGATAACAGGCATGACGCCGGGCGCTTATCTCACTGTTTTACAGCCGGTTTTTGGGGTGGCACACGTCAGAGAAGATGCTACTATGTGCACCTATTTTGGATCCAGGTGTGGGCGCATTAGCCGAATTTCTGTGCCCGACAATAACAATTGAGGTATGTACGTGACTAAGCAGTTAATGATTTATGAAGACATTCAGCCGGTAACTAACGATCAGCACCGCAACGCGGCGATTAAAGTGACTGACCACTCATTCGCCAGTGAGCTGACTTCTATTCCGTTGCTGGCTACTGAAATTACCATGGCCGCTGCCGAGTATCCGGTTATTTTCTCTGCGCCTAACGAGCAGGGTGAACACACTCCTCTGGCTATTGTCGGTGTCGAGCAGGGTGAAAACCTGATGTTGAACAGCAAGCAGGCTTTTGATGCGCGCTACGTTCCGGCATTTATCCGCCGTTATCCGTTTGTATTCGCTGGCGCCGAGGGTGGTGAGAAGCTGACCTTGTGTGTTGATGCCGCGAGCAAAGCACTGATCGCAGATGGCTCTGAAGGTAACCGTTTGTTTGATGACAACGGCGAGCAATCAGAATTTTTGAAAGAGATCCTCAAGTTTTTGCAGGATTACCAGTACCGCGCTGAAATGACCAAGGTGTTCTGCAAGCAGTTGAAAGATCTTGATTTGCTGGAGCCAATGCAGGCCAATATCGAGTTCCGCAACAATGAAGATAAGAATATGAGCATTAAAGGTTTCTACACGGTTAAGCGTGAGAAGCTGAAAGCTTTGACCGACGAACAAGCGTTGGATCTGTTCAAGCGCGACGGTTTGGAGCTGATTTTTGCTCACCTGCAGTCGCTGGACAACCTGAATTTACTGATTGAGCGCAAGCACGAGAAACTGGCGGCCGCGTAATGTGCCACTAGCTTTGGCGTGATAAAACCGGCCCAGTGGCCGGTTTTTTTATGGCTGCAGCTTTTACGGCAGCCGAATGACTAACGTGTCTGTAGCTGCTTCATTGACGATGTCACGGGCCGTGGTGTGAAAAAGCGAGGTAAATCTGGATTCGTTGTGGTGACCTATAATCAACAAGTCGCAGCCGAGTTTTTGCACGGTGGCGTGTATTTCTATGGCAGGGTCGCCAAAGGCGATGTGCAAGTTGTCGAGCGGAATTTGGTTGTGTGAGGCGAGAGCGCTTAAGTCTGGAAATATCTGTTGGCGAATGTGAGCCTCGTTTGCAGCGTGGTTACGACCAGTCATGTCACCCAGCCCCGTGACAGGGTGCTCTTCAATATGGACTATGTGAATATTTTGGGCGGGCACAAGTTCGAGCGCTTTTTTCAAAAGCAATGCCCCGTGATCGTCTTTCCCTAAGCTGAGGGCGACTAAGATTTTTTGATGGCCTGCCATTGCTCGTCCTGTTTTTCGTCGTGCTCGTTGTGAATTTGTAGCTGTGAACTAAACTGCGCCGTCTGCGTACGTTATATTAATTATTCATACTTTAGTGCGAGAAAGTGGTTATGTCGACTCTTCAAACCGATACCTTGCGCGGACAATCTGTACTGGTAACCGGCGGCTCAGGTTTTATTGGTGCTGAGCTGGTGCGGCAGCTTGTGGAGCTGGGTGCCCTGGTTACCGTACAAACCCGCTACCCCAAGCTCACCCGCGGCAAGTTGCCTGCCAGCGTTGTCGTGCTGGAAGATTTATTGAGGTTAAATCCGTCCGGCTACGATGCGGTGGTCAATCTCGCCGGCGCCCCAATCATGGATGAGCGGTGGAGTAAAAAGCGCCAAGCGGAATTACTTGCCAGTCGGGTAGACACGACAGAGCTGCTGTTGGAGCATTTACGTAATTTGAATAAGTTTCCTGAGGTCGTGGTCAGTGGCAGTGCTATTGGATTCTATGGTGATACGGGTAATTCAGCCGCCGATGAGACGGCAGCGGGTGGTGAAGGCTTCGCGGCGCAATTGTGTCGGTCATGGGAGGCCTCTGCGCAAGGCTTTGCGGCGGAAGGCGCCAGGTTATGCCTACTGCGCACGGGTGTGGTGTTGGCTAACGGGGGAGGGGCATTACAGCGCATGCTGACGCCCTTTAAGCTTGGGCTGGGTGGTCCAATCGGTAGCGGCAAGCAATGGATGAGTTGGATTCATCGCAACGATTTGGTGCGCATGATTCTTTGGCTGTTGGTCGATGGTGAGGTGAGGGGTCCCGTTAATGCTGTTGCTCCAGAGCCGGTAACGAATAAGATGTTCACGCGCACTCTGGCCGAGGTACTGAACCGTCCGTGCTTTTTTCCTATGCCGGCTGCAGCCGTGCGGCTACTGTTTGGTCAAGCTGGGCAGGAGTTGTTGTTGGCCAGCAACCGTGTCAACCCAAGCGTCGCTTTATCGCGTCAATTTTCTTACCAATTTTCGGTCCTGGATGAAGCCTTAATCGCGAGTGTGTGAATTTTTTTATAAATTGCGCTTGAAAAACTTTTGCTTGCCCTTAGATAAGGGGTGTACCCGCTCGAATGAGGGGACATGAACAGCCTGATCTACAGGATAGGCTAAACCATTATATTGCTCTGAATTGAGGATATTATTATGCGTAATTTTGATTTATCTCCACTGTACCGTTCTTCTATTGGCTTTGACCGTATGGCCAGCTTGCTTGACACGATTTCACGTTCCGAGCAGAGCCAGCCCAGCTACCCGCCGTACAATATTGAATTGACCGGCGAAGACCACTATCGAATTTCTATGGCGGTTGCCGGTTTTGATCGCGAAGAGTTAACCATCGAAGTGAATCAAAACAATTTAACCGTTGCCGGCCAAAAGGCGGAAGATGACGACTCGCGCACATTCTTACACCGCGGTATTGCAGCGCGCAATTTTGAGCGTCGTTTCCAATTGGCAGATCATGTTCGCGTGCATGGTGCGAATATTGAAAATGGTTTACTGCATATCGATTTGGTGCGAGAAGTACCAGAGGCAATAAAACCACGCACCATTGAAATATCGACCACAGCTGAGCAACCTCGTGTAGAGAAGGCTCGCGAGGCGGACGCATCAGCCGCGGCTTAAAGTGCCACTCCTCATTATTTTAACCCCTAACTTGTGCCGGTTCCGCCGGCACTTTTTTTATGCCTGCGCATAATTGCCCGCTTTGCCGGTGTTTAACCGATACTGAATTCTGCCGCGATCGGCGCCGAACTTATTGGCAGTGCCCGCAGTGCGAGCTGGTCTTTGCTGAAAAAAGTTTCTGGCTCTGCGCCGCTGACGAAAAAGCTGAGTATGACTTGCACGAAAACAGTGTTGTTGATGTGCGGTACCGGCAATTTTTAAATCGTTTGGCTGCGCCACTAATGCAGCGAATTAGCGTTCCTGCGCGGGGGCTCGATTTTGGTTGTGGCCCCGGCCCGGCATTGCAGGCCATGCTGCAAGAGGTGGGCTTTGAGGTTGATGTGTACGATATTTTTTATGCGCCTGATCCTGGTGTGTTCAAGTGCGGCTACGATTTTATTACTGCCACCGAGGTGGTCGAGCATTTACACGACCCCAAGTTCGAATTGAATCGTCTCTGGTCAATGCTACACCCTGGAGGCTATTTGGCGATCATGACCAAGCGCGTGCAAGGCCAGGCAGCGTTCGCCAATTGGCACTACAAAAATGACCCCACGCATGTCTGTTTTTTCAGTGAGACGACTTTTTATTGGCTGGCAGACAGCTGGCAGGCGTCTGTCGAATTTCCCGCGAGCGATGTGGTTTTGCTGCAAAAGCCAGCGCGAACTTAGTCAGCTGGTACTGAATAATTTGGCGCGCACGGTGGCGCGGTAATCACTGGGGTTGGTGTCGAGGTGCTGTTTAAACAGTTCCGCAAAATAGGCAGTGTCTTGATAGCCGCAGCGCTCGGCAATTTCCGCGATGGTTAAGTTACTGGTTTTAAGTAAGTCGCGCGCAACCACCATGCGGGCATTGGTGAGGTAGGTGTGCGGTGTTGTACCTGTAGCACTTTTGAAGCGCCGGTTTAAGGTTCGGGTGCTCATATCAAAGCGCTTGGCTAAATCGGCAATGTTACTGAAGCGTGCGTAATTATCCCGCAGCCACATTTGAACTTGCACTACCTGCTCGTCTGGATGGGGGTGGTCATCATTTTCGTAATAGGCGGAGCTTTCGTAGGAGCGACGGATTTCATGCGAAAAATGTCGCTCCACGTGCCCGGCAATGGAGCGGTCAAACAAGCGACTGATAAAGTGCACCGTCAGATCGGCCAGTGAGTTGACACTGGCTGCGCAGTAGCGGCGTCCCGCCTGGGTAATAAAGTGTTGCCGCTTTAATTTTACTTTCGGGTAATCTCGTTGGAACTGATCAAAATAGTGCCAGTGGGTGGTGGCCGCCTGATCGTCCAATAGGCCAGCTTCTGCCATAAAACAGCAGCCGGTACCCACGGCGCATATGGCGGAGCCATTTTCATGGCTTGCGCGCAGCCAGTCTATGAGCTCGCCAGAGCGCTTTAGGGTGGGGCGCGGGTTCCGCCAAAGGGCGGGTAAATAAATAATATCTGGGCTGCCGGCGGTATCCAGGGTTGAGTCCGGCGTCCACATCATTCCGGCGGGTGCTTGCAGCCTGGCGTCAGCTTGGGCGGTTGTGCAAATTTCAATGTTGCGAATATTGATTGCATCGCTGGAGTTGTGAGCCAGTTGCGCGGTGCGCAACATTTCCATCGGCAATACGGTACCCGTAGCGAGCATATTCTCCGTTAATACGAAGGTGATTCGGCTGTTTTCGGTGCTCATAGCTTTGCTGCTCGGTGTTTATATGATGTTTGGCCAATATGCCATACTTTGTGGCCATTATCACCCTGTCGGCTTGGGCGGCAAGGCCATACACTGCTGCGATCCGTAATTCCCAGTCTATTGTTGTTTGTTAGGAGAGAGTCATGTCCCGATTACCCGTTATTGTTGGCTTTGGCGGTTTCAATGCGGCGGGCCGTAGTTCGGGGCATCACGGGTTTCGCCGTATGATCCTGGAAAGTCTCCCGGATCAGGAGCGGCAGGAAACGCTTGCAGGGCTGGGCGTTATGATGGGGCTGCTGCGCTGCCAAGATGGTGAATGGTGCGATAGCGACGGTAATCCATTAACCCTACCGCAAATCGAATCTCAGTTTGGCGATGCCATTCGTGCCGGCAGTTTGATTCGCCGGATAGATAGCTCTTTCTTTGATGTAGATTCCGTTTACTGGCAAAAATCGGCCAAACTCGACGTTGAGGAAGGTACGCAAAGCTTTGTCCTGAAAGCCCGGGATTTGCCCGAGCCGGTTCCCGAGAATTGGGCCGTCACTGAACTTGAAGGCCGCAAAGTACGTGTCGAAATATCGGGAACTCTGGAGGTAAAACTCGACAGTTACCGCGAAATCCCGGTTAAATCCGCAGGCCAGTTACCTCGCGGCTTTAACCCGGAAAACCTTTATAACGCTCGCTTTCATCCCCGCGCGCTGCAATTAGCCGTGATAGGCGCCTCCGATGCGGTTCGCTCAGTAGGTGTTGAATGGGGACATATAGCGGCAGCCGTGCAGCCCGATGAAGTGGGGGTTTACGCCAGCAATGTCATGAGCCAGATGGATGACAATGGTTTTGGCGGCTTATTGCAATCGCGCCTGCGCGGCGGCCGGGTTACCACCAAACAATGCCCGCTCGGACTGAACAGCATGCCCGCCGACTTTGTTAACGCCTACATTCTCGGCAGTGTAGGCCATACCGGCGCCATTGCCGGTGCTTGTGCTTCCTTTTTATATAACTTGCGCGCTGCCGTTGAAGATATTACCTCGGGCCGCTGTCGGGTGGCGGTGGTGGGCAATGCCGAGGCCCCTATCACATCGGAAATTATTGACGGCTATGCCACCATGGGCGCTTTGGCGACCGAAGAAAAGCTGATGAAAATCGACGCGGCTGAGTCGACCGACCCGGCCCGCAGCAGCCGTCCGTTTGGGGATAATTGTGGATTTACCATCGCTGAGTCCTCCCAGTACATAGTGTTAATGGACGATGCGCTTGCGCTTGAGTTGGGGGCGGATATTCACGGCGCCGTAAACGATGTATTTATCAATGCCGATGGCTACAAGAAGTCGATCTCCGCTCCCGGCCCGGGCAATCATATTACCTTTGCCAAGGCGGTGGCATCGGCGCGTGCCATCTTGGGGGACGAGGTTGTGCGCACACGCTCTATGGTGCATGCACATGGCTCCAGCACCCCGCAAAATCGCGTTACCGAGTCCCAGATTTTTGACCAGGTGGCGGAGTATTTCGGCGTCACGCAGTGGCCTGTCGCGGCTATTAAGGCATTTGTGGGGCACTCGCTGTCTCCCGCCAGTGGCGATCAACTCATCGCGAGCCTGGGAACGTTTAAATACGGCATTGTGCCCGGTATTAAGACCATCGATAAGGTGGCCGACGATGTGTACGCCGAGCGCTTGAACCTTCCGGTAAGCGATTTTACTCCAGCTGGCGGTATTGACGTCGCCTTTCTCAACTCCAAGGGTTTTGGAGGCAACAACGCCACGGCCAGTATCCTGTCGCCTAAAGTGGTGGATCAGATGCTGGAAAAGCGTTATGGTGCCGCGCGCTTTGCCGACTATAAAGAGCAGCGTGAAGTCACACGGGCGCAGGCCTCGGTCTACGACCGAGCCGCTTTGCGCGGTAACTTCGACACAATCTACCAGTTCGGTGAGGGTTTGATTGACGAGTCGAAAATCGTTTTTGAGGGCGGGGAAATACGCTTGCCCGGGTTCGACAAGCCCGTCAATTTAGATCTGCCCAATCGATTCGGCGATATGGTGTAAGCCAACAACCGCCCCCGAGCTGAGCGATCTGTTGCCCAATGGCGACCACTGGGGTCGTTGTGAGCCCAGCTGTCGGCGAATTTTTGTGCAGTTGGCGCTTGATAGTGCTATACAAAGCCGTATCTTTACCTTAGAATACGGCGCCTTTCGCAATCGGACCATAGTTCGTTTGTGTGAACCAGTTTAACTATGATGGGCGAGACCCGTCTGATACAACTACAGGAAAGCATCAATGGTAACTATTCGTCTGTCACGTGGTGGCTCCAAAAAGCGTCCTTTTTACCACCTGACCGTAAGCGACAGCCGCAGTGCGCGTAACGGCCGTTTCATCGAGCGCGTTGGTTTCTTTAACCCAATCGCCCGCGGTCAAGAAGAGGCCTTGCGCATCGACCAGGAACGTATCGATTACTGGGTAAGCCAAGGCGCCCAGGTGAGCGAGCGCGTTGCCAAGCTGATTAAAACTGCCGCTTAATCGCTGTTAGCCCGATGACGACAGGGTCTTCTAATCTGGTCGATGTCGGGCGTATTACCGCTGTTTTCGGTATTCAGGGGTGGGTAAAGATCCACTCCGGAACCGAACCTGCGGAAAACCTGTTTGAGTATGACCCCTGGTGGCTGAAAACAGCCCACGGAGTCAAAGCGGTCGAAATCGACGCTGTACGTCCCCATGGTAAGGGCTTTGTAGCTCATATCAAAGGTGTGGATGACCGCGATCAGGCCGCTTCTTATACCGGTACAACCATTGCTGTTGAAAGAAATCAGCTGCCGGAGTTGGCCATTGGCGAATTCTATTGGCATCAGCTGCAGGGATTGAGTGTGATCTCCCGCTTTGGCGATACAGAAACTCGATTGGGTTGTGTAAGCCGGATGCTGGAAACCGGCGCAAATGATGTGCTCGTGATCCAGGCTGACGAAACCAGCGTGGATGACCGGGAACGCTTAGTGCCTTATATTCCCGAGCAATATGTGCTCGATGTGAATTTGGAAGCTGGAACCATTACTGTTGATTGGGATCCGGATTTCTAACAAGGGGGCGCAGTGACCAGTAAAGCGGAGCCAGAGCCAATGAAATTGGCCGTGATTACGCTTTTTCCGGACATGTTTGCGGCCCTGACTGAAAGTGGTATAACCGCGCGGGCGGTGAAAGATGCAAGGGTCGCCATCAAATGCTGGAACCCCCGTGACTTCACCTTCGATAAGCACCGCACGGTAGATGATCGCCCATACGGCGGCGGCCCTGGCATGTTGATGAAAGTTCAGCCGCTGGCCGACGCAGTGGAGGCTGCCAGAGCCTGGACCGGTGTGGCGAAAGTTGTGTACATGTCCCCGCAAGGGCAGACATTTACGCAGCAGGCGGCGCAGTCGATGGCGAGTCAAGAAGGCAATTTAATATTAATTGCCGGACGCTACGAAGGCATTGACGAGCGCTTGATAGAGTCTGTGGTTGACGAGGAATGGTCGATCGGGGATTACGTACTGTCCGGTGGCGAGCTGCCGGCGATGGTGCTGATGGATGCACTGATCCGTCTGTTGCCCGGAGCACTCGGGGATAAACAGTCTGCTGTAGAGGACTCCTTTAGCGATGGGCTTTTGGATCACCCTCATTACACGCGCCCTGAAGTGCTAAAGGGGGCAAAGGTGCCGGAGGTTTTACTCTCTGGTGACCACCAAAAAATTCGGCGCTGGCGCTTACAACAAGCGTTGGGGCGAACCTGGCTGAGAAGGCCAGACTTGTTGCAACAAAAAGACTTAACCGAGGAGCAGCAAACGCTGTTGACGGACTTTCGTCGGGACCTTGAAAACGACTCACTCTAGCTGTGAAGCTACAGAATCTCAGGAGATTAGAGATGACCAACAAAATTATTCAAGAGCTCGAAAACGAACAGCTCAAGCAAGACGTACCAGAATTCGCTCCGGGTGATACCGTTGTGGTTCAGGTAAAAGTAACCGAAGGTAACCGCGAGCGTCTGCAGGCCTACGAAGGTGTTGTTATCGCTAAGCGTAACCGTGGTTTGCACTCTGCGTTCACCGTTCGTAAAATTTCTTACGGTGTTGGTGTAGAGCGTACTTTCCAAACTCACAGCCGCCAGGTTGACAGCATTAAAGTTAAGCGTCGCGGTGACGTGCGTCAGGCCAAGTTGTATTACTTGCGCGATCTGACTGGTAAGGCTGCACGTATTAAAGAAAAGCTGGGCGCCTAATTGGTGCGGCTGCTGTTTGCGGCGGTCTCCATTTAGGACTCAAAAAAGCCGGCGTCGAGCCGGCTTTTTTTATGCCTGGTATTTAGCCTTGGTGTGGGGTTGGTGTTTTAGTGCGGGCGCGGGATAATGCAGCAAAGCACTGTGCTTGGGGATGACATGGTAAAAAAAGTATCCGCTCGTGTGTCAACCGCTATTGATCAGTATCTCGACAGTCTATGGTTGGAGCGAGGTCTATCGGTAAACACCCAGCAAAGCTATCGCCGGGATCTGGTGCACTTTGGAGCCTGGCTCGGTGAGCAGGCAATTGCCGATTTAAGCAGCGCGAATACGCGCCATATTCTGGCCTACCTTGCCTGGCGCCACGGGCAAAACTACTCAAGTCGCTCTACGGCACGACTGCTGTCTTGTTTGCGGGGTTTTTACCGCTACCAAATTCGCGAGGGTGATCTTACTGAAGATCCGCTGGCGGGCATCGATAATCCCAAATTGCCTCGGTCACTGCCTAAACTTCTGACCGAAAAAGATGTCGAAGCTTTACTGGCCGCTCCCGATTTAGAAGATAGTGTCGGGGTGCGTGACAAAGCCATGCTGGAGCTGCTGTACGCTTGTGGGCTGCGGGTGTCAGAATTAACGGGTTTGACCTTGCCCATGGTGAACTTGCGTCAAGGCGTGGTGAGAGTGCTGGGTAAGGGTAGTAAAGAGCGCTTGGTGCCTATGGGGGAGGAGGCGGCTTACTGGTTGGATCGCTTTATACGTCAGGGACGTCCAGAATTGGTAGGACGCCAGCCAATAGAGACGGTATTTCCCAGTATCAGGGGGCGCGAAATGACCCGGCAAACCTTTTGGCATCGTATTAAATATTGGGCCAAAGTGGCGGGCATAGAAAAGCCGTTGTCCCCGCACACCTTGCGCCATGCATTTGCCACTCACCTCATTAATCATGGAGCGGATTTACGAGTGGTTCAGTTGTTGTTGGGGCACAGTGATTTGTCAACGACTCAAATATATACCCATGTGGCACAGGCGCGAATGCAGAGTTTACACAAGACGCACCACCCGCGCGGATAATCCCCGAGGCGTTGCCCTGGCAAGGGTTTGAGCGAGGTTGGAGTGTGTTACACTGCCACACACAAAGAGACAGAGATTTAGTTATGTGGATTAAGCGTTTACGTTTCAGTTTTATGGCCTGTGCGCTGGCGTCAGTAGCGACTATCGCTCAGGCTCAGGAGGCGACCGAGTCGACTCCCGAAGAGGCGATTTCAGCGGCTCTGAAGCAAATTGTTGGTGATGCACAGCTGGGGCCGATTCGTCCATCTGTTGTTGATGGTTTGTATACCGTGCAGGTAGTCGGCGGGCCGACTTTGATGGTAACCCCGGACGGCAAATACGCTGTGATGGGTGACACCTACGAAATTACCCCCGGTGGTTTGGCCGCAGTACAAGACCCCTATTTGCAAAACGCTCGCAAGGAATTTCTGGCTAATCTAGAGGTTACAGAATCGATCAACTTCGCTCCTGAAGAGGGTGCCAAGCACGTCGCCTATGTATTTACTGATGTCGACTGCGGTTATTGTCGGCGGTTACACAGCCAGTTGCATGAGTATCGGGAACGCGGTGAACTAAAACCCGGGTACAACGATTTGGGTATCGAGATTCGCTACCTGGCATATCCTCGCGCCGGAGCGAACAGCCCGTCTGCTGCCAAGCTTGAAAGTGCCTGGTGTGCCGATAATCAGCAAGAAGCTCTCGACAAGCTAAAAAGCTTGCAGGAAGTGGAGCCCAAATCTTGTGAGGCCTCTCCCGTTGCCCGTCAATATGTTAAAGGTGGTGAGTTGGGGGTGAATGCAACGCCTGCTATTTTACTGCCCGATGGCCGCTTCTTTTTGGGGTACTTACCTCCCGAGCGTCTGTTAAACACTATTACCGAAGGCGAGTAATTCCGCGCCACCCCAACCCATTTGTTGGATAATTGACAGCAACCAATGCTCTGAGTATGGTTGCTGTCTTTTCTTTGCCCCCCATTAAGAGGATATGAAATTGAAACCGGTCAGATTAGGCATCTGCGGTCTAGGCACCGTAGGCAGTGGCACCATCAATGTACTGGCGCGCAATCAGCACGTCATCAATGCCCGTGCCGGTAGCGAAATTATTATCGAGCAGGTGGGTGCCCGACGCGATAATGTTCATGTGGATATGTCTGCACTGAATGTCACTCGCGATATTTTCGATGTTGCTGTTAACCCCAATGTCGATGTGCTGGTCGAGCTGATTGGCGGCACCACGGTTGCCCGTGAGCTGGTGATGCAAGCGATAGACAACGGCAAGCACGTCGTTACCGCCAATAAAGCGCTGATCGCCGAGCACGGCAATGAAATTTTCGCCGCCGCGGAAGCGAAGGGCGTCACTGTCGCCTTTGAAGCGGCCGTAGCCGGTGGTATCCCTATTATTAAGTCGATTCGCGAAGGCTTGTCGGCAAACCGCATTGAGTGGTTGGCCGGTATTATTAACGGCACTGGCAACTTTATTTTGACAGAAATGCGCGATAAGGGCCGCGACTTCGCTGATGTCCTTCAGGAGGCTCAGGAGCTGGGCTACGCCGAAGCCGATCCTACGTTTGATGTCGAAGGTATTGATGCCGCCCATAAATTAGTCATTTTAGCGTCCATGTGTTTCGGTATACCGCTGCAGTTTGAAAAAGTTTTTACCGAAGGCATCAGTAAGATTGAGCCGGTAGATGTGGCCTATGCTGATGAGCTAGGCTATCGTATTAAGCACTTGGGTATTGCCCGTCGCGTCAATGATGGCATTGAGCTGCGCGTGCACCCAACGCTGATTCCTGAGCGCCAGCAGCTGGCTAACGTCGATGGCGTGATGAACGCTATTATGGTGAAGGGTGATGCTGTCGGTCCAACCATGTATTACGGCGCCGGCGCCGGTGCTGAGCCTACAGCTTCCTCTGTGATCGCGGATATTGTCGATGTGGCGCGTACCTTAACCGCCGACCCGGAACACCGGGTGCCTTATCTGGGTTTCCACCAGAGCAGCTTGGCTGACGACGCGATCATGCCGATAGACGAGGTGGATACCGCCTACTACTTGCGCATGTCGGCCCTTGATAAGCCAGGTGTGCTGTCGCAAGTAGCCACTATCTTGAGTGACTCGGGCATCAGTATTGAGGCGCTTATCCAGAAAGAGGCGGACGATGATGAAGAGATTGTTCCCCTGATTCTTTTGACCAACCGTGCCGTTGAGAAAGATTTGGCGACAGCGATCAGTAAAATTGAAGCTTTGAGCTCAATTACCGGTCCGATTACCCGAATTCGCCTGGAACCGTTAAAATAAGCACTATTCAAGACAACAACAGAATTACTCAGGTTAATAACGTGAAATACATTAGCACTCGCGGCCAAGCGCCGTCGCTTTCTTTTGAAGAGGTAGTACTGACTGGCCTCGCGTCCGACGGCGGCTTGTACGTGCCGGAAACTTTGCCAAACTTCAGCAAGGAAGAAATTGCCAGTTGGGCAGGTCTTTCCTATCAAGAGCTGGCCTTTAATATTATGAAGCCATTTGTCGCCGGCGAAGTTCCCGATGACGACCTGAAAGCTCTGATTGAAAAGGCTTACGCAAGCTTTCGTCACGACGCCATTGCACCACTGGTGCAAACTGGCCATAACGAATGGATTTTAGAATTGTTCCAGGGGCCGACTCTGGCGTTTAAAGATTTTGCATTGCAGTTTCTCGGCCATTTGCTTGATTACATTCTGAAAAAGCGCGATCAAAAAGTTGTCGTGATGGGGGCCACCTCGGGTGACACCGGCTCGGCGGCGATTGAAGGTTGTCGGCGCTGTGAGAATATCGATATTTTTATTCTGCACCCACATAACCGGGTGTCGAATGTCCAGCGCCGTCAGATGACAACCGTGCTGGAAGATAACGTGCACAATATTGCGCTAGACGGTAATTTTGACGACTGCCAGAACATGGTTAAGGCGAGTTTTGCCGATCAGTCTTTCTTGCCTGAAGGGCGCCAGTTGGTGGCGGTTAACTCCATTAATTGGGCGCGCATTATGGCGCAGATCGTCTACTACTTTTACGCTTCTCTGGCGTTGGGTGGGCCGCACCGTCCAGTGTCATTCTCGGTTCCGACCGGTAACTTTGGTGATATTTTTGCCGGGTATCTGGCCAAACGCATGGGACTGCCTATCGATCAGTTGATCATTGCCACCAACAGCAACGATATTTTGCATCGCTGTATCAGTGCCAACGATCATAGCAAGCAAGAGTTGCATCATACTCTGTCGCCCAGTATGGACATTATGGTGTCCAGTAATTTTGAGCGAATGCTGTTTGAGTTGTATGACCGCGACGGCGCCGCCATAGCGACATTGATGGAAGACTTTAAGTCCGGAGCAATGCATCTGAGTGAGACGGCTCTGTCTGGCGCGCGCGAGCTATTTGCCAGCTATAAAGTTGACGACACAAGGATGCTGGATGTTATTCGCGATGTATTTGAGCAAACCGAATACCTGCTCGATCCGCACACGGCGATTGGCGTCGAAGCGGCGCGCGCAACACGCCGTAACCAAGACGTACCTATGGTGTGTTTGGCAACGGCGCATCCGGCTAAATTCCCGGAAGCGGTGCAAAAAGCCGGTCAGGATGAAGAACCCAAACTGCCACACCATATGGCTGACTTGTTCCAGCGTGAAGAGCGCTATGAAGTACTGCCAAATGACGCCGAAACCGTCCATAAATTTATGACCGGTCATTTGGCTTGTTGATGAATAAGTCTGATGTCTGAGGCCAGACGTCAGACGCTTTCATTGATGGCGCAGTAGTAGCTTCAGTGAGTTGCTATTGCGTCCGACTTCCGACTTCAGTCATCCGACGAGTCTTTCTCCATGCAAAAACTAATCAAACGGCGCGCGGCGCCCAGCTCGCCACTGTCCGGCACCGGACTCCCCCCCTTGCTAGAACGCTTGTACGCGGTGCGTGGCGTCTCTCAGGTGCAGGAGTTAGATCTCACGCTTAAACGATTGTTTAAACCTACGATGAAGGGATTGGAGGAGGCCGCTGCCATTTTGGCCGATGCTGTGGTGGCGGACGCGCGTTTATTGATTGTAGGGGATTTCGATGCCGATGGCGCAACCAGCTCGGCGCTGTCGGTATTGGCGTTACACGCTATGGGCGCTCGCCATGTAGATTTTCTTGTGCCTAACCGGTTTGAATACGGTTATGGTCTTACGCCTGAAATTGTCGAGGTGGCCGCCGGCTACCAGCCCGATGTCATTATTACGGTGGACAATGGCATTTCCAGTTTAGCGGGGGTGGCGGCGGCGCAACAATTGGGGATCGCGGTGGTCGTGACGGACCACCACCTGCCGGGTGCGCAACTGCCCCAGGCCGAAGCCATTGTTAACCCAAACCAACCCGGGTGTGAGTTTCCCAGTAAGAACCTAGCCGGTGTGGGCGTTATATTTTATGTGATGAATGCACTTAAAAATGAGTTAGTGAATATTGGCTGGTTTAAAGAGCTTGGCGTCGAGCCGCCCAATATGGCGAACTATCTCGATTTGGTGGCGTTGGGAACGGTTGCCGATGTCGTACCACTGGATAGTAACAATCGTATTTTGGTGGAGCAGGGCTTGCGCCGAATTCGCGCCGGTGTTGCGCGCCCGGGGATTCTCGCCTTGCTTGAGGTGGCGGGGCGCGCTAAAGAGCGTTTAGTGGCGAGTGATTTGGGGTTTGCCATTGGTCCACGCCTTAATGCCGCGGGTCGCCTGGATGATATG
The DNA here is from genome assembly GCF_030518155.1 of Gilvimarinus gilvus. Lineage (GTDB taxonomy): Bacteria > Pseudomonadota > Gammaproteobacteria > Pseudomonadales > Cellvibrionaceae > Gilvimarinus > Gilvimarinus gilvus. Next base: position 98,401 of record NZ_JAULRU010000583.1, read on the forward strand.
AGTATTGGTATTCAGTGCCTGCTCACTGACAATCCCGTGCAGGCGCGCGAACTGGCCGCCGAGTTGGACGGTTTTAACCGGGACCGCAAGGCTATTGAGTCTGGTATGCAGCGCGAAGCCTTTGCCATGTTGGACATATTGCAGGTCAATGATGACGAGGATATGCCCTGGGGTTTGTGTCTTTACGACGCCAGTTGGCATCAGGGGGTGATTGGAATTCTCGCCTCTCGCATCAAAGACCGTTTTCATCGGCCGGTGATTGTATTTGCCGATTCGGATGAGGGCGAAATTAAAGGTTCGGCGCGTTCTATTCCCGGATTACATATTCGCGATGCTCTCGATGCCGTGGCGGCGCGCCACCCTGAATTACTGCAAAAATTTGGTGGCCATGCCATGGCGGCGGGAATGAGCATTAAGGCTGATCACTACCAAGATTTTTGTCATGCATTTGACAGCGAGATAAAACGCCAGCTTTGTGCCGATGACTTACAGGCTGTTTTGTTAAGTGATGGCGAGCTTGAGCCCGCCGAATTTGCCCTTGATCTAGCGCATCAGTTGCGAGATGCCGGTCCTTGGGGGCAGCAATTTCCAGAGCCACTATTCGACGGCGATTTTTATGTTGTCGAGCAGCGTATCGTTGGTGAAAAACACCTGAAACTGTTACTGGCCGTGGATGAGGCTCGTCAGCAACTGATTGATGCTATTGCGTTTAACGTGGATACCGCCCTGTGGCCGAACAGTGGCGCCAGTAAGCTCAGGCTTGCCTACAAGCTCAATGTCAACGAGTACCGGGGTCGCGAATCGGTCCAGTTACTGGTCGATTATATCGAGGCCCTCTAGCCGGTTACTCGTTGACCGTGGGTTTTACAGTAACGGCTCCAGTACCGGCCAGACATTGCCCAGCATTAAGGGCTGAGCCTCGGCAACCGGGTGGATGCCATCGCTTTGCATTAACTCTGGGTTAAGCGCCACTCCCTCCAATAAAAATGGCACCAGGGCAATGTCGTGGGCCTGTGCCAGTGCTGGGAACATGTTGGCGAAAGCACCGGCGTAACGCGCACCGTAATTGGGTGGAATTTGTATGCCCACCAATACCACCTTCGCATTAATAGCCCGTGAGGCCTCAATCATCTGGCTCAAATTGCTGCGCATGATTTTAATGGGTTGGCCACGTAAGCCGTCGTTACCGCCGAGCTCCAGCAGTACCAATTCTGGCTTGTGTGTCTGCAGTAGTCTGGCCAGGCGAGCTGCACCGCCGGTGGTCGTTTCCCCACTGACACTGGCATTGATCACTGTGTAAGCGCGTTGCTCGCGGCTCAGCTTGTCTTGCAGTTGTTGGACCCAGCTTTGTTGGAGGTCGATACCGTAACCTGCACTCAGGCTATCGCCCATTACCAGTATGGTTTTATCGCTGGCTGCGACAATATGTGTAAATAGCAGCAGAGCAAAGCATCCATTTACCAAAATTAAACGTCTAAACCTTTTGAGCATAGTAGAATCCAAAAAAACTAATCGCATTGTGCCGGGTACCGGCGCTTTCTGGGAGACCTCATGGCGTATATGATTCAAGCCACTGAATTGGGCAAAACAGTCACCACCTCAGCCGGTGATCTTACCATTCTTAAAGACATTAATCTGCGCGTGGTAAAAGGTGAGAGTCTGGCCATTACCGGCGCCTCCGGCTCCGGTAAATCCACGTTACTTGGATTGCTTGCAGGCCTTGATGTTCCCTCGGCAGGCGGTGTCGAGTTGGCAGAAATCGCCTTGAACTCGCTGGACGAAGAGGGCAGAGCTAAGGTGCGCGCCGATCATGTGGGTTTTGTATTCCAATCTTTCCAGCTGCTACCCGGGCTCACTGCTCTGGAGAATGTCATGTTGCCGCTGGAGCTGCGTGGCGATCGCGACGCCCACGATCAAGCCTCTCAGTACTTGCAGCGAGTAGGGCTTGGAGAGCGGCTAAGCCACTATCCGCCGCAACTTTCGGGCGGCGAGCAGCAGCGTGTAGCCATAGCCCGCGCGTTTGCCTGTAAGCCCGACATTCTGTTTGCCGATGAGCCCACCGGGAACCTCGACAGTACCACCGGCCATACCATTAACGACTTATTGTTCGAACTCAATGCAGAAATGGGTACCACTTTGGTCTTGATTACCCATGAAGAGCGTTTGGCCAACCGCTGTGCCCGACAAGTGCAATTAGCCGCGGGCGAATTAATGATCAGCGGCTCAGCCGCCGTTGAATAGGGGGTTGCTGTGTTAGCTTGGCATTTACTTTGGCGCAATTGGCGCAGTGGTGAAATTAAATTACTGGCGGTAGCACTGGCGCTGGCGGTTACCGTCGTTAGCGCCATTGCGCTCTTTACCGATCGATTGGAAGGCACTTTGCTTGAGCAGAGCAACTCGTTACTTGGCGCCGACCGTTTAGTCAAAAGCAATCAAGCTCACAAAAAAGAGTGGGAGGTGCAGGCTGAGCGTGACGATGTTAGTTACTCGCGCGTCGCACACTTTTCATCCATGATCTTTGCTGGCGATGAAATGCATTTGGCCGCGGTTAAGGCGGTGGCCAATAACTATCCTTTGCGAGGTTACATTGACGTCAGTACAACGCCTTTCGCCACCGACCCTGCTTTGATTGAGCGCGCCCAAGGCGTTCCTGCGCCTGGAGAAATTTGGGTGGATTCCAGGTTGTTGCCCCTGCTGCATATCGAATTAGGCGAATCGCTGCAAGTCGGCGAGCATGAGCTTGTGGCGACTAAGGTGGTGGTGAGCGAGCCCGATGGAAGCGGCCCGTTTAGTATGATGGGAGCTCGCATCATCATGAACTGGGAGGATCTGGCAAAAACTCGCGTTATTCAACCAGGCAGTCGTGTTGAGTATCAATGGTTGCTGGCCGGCAGCTCATCCGATATGAACGCATTTATGAGTTGGCTCGAGCCGCAACTGTCCGATCACGACGAGGTAATGGACATTGAAAATGCTCAGCGCCGTTTGCAAGGGACCTTGCAAACCGGCCGCCGTTTTTTAGTACTGGCGGCTATCATGGGTGTTTTGTTGGCAGGTGTGGCTATTGCTTTGGCGGCGCGCCAGTTCGCCGAGCGCCATGTCAATCAGGTGGCTTTGTTGAAAAGTCTTGGCACATCCTCTCAGCGGATCAGACAGCTTTATCTGGTGCAACTGTTGCTGCTGGCGACTGTCGCGTCATTGCTCGGGCTAGCCGTTGGTGCAGGCTTACAGGCGTTAATCGCCCAGATTGTACACAATATCTATCAAGTAACCATGGCCAAAGCCACGATAACCCCGTTTATTTTGTCTTTGCTGAGTGGGCCGTTAGCATTAGTAGGGTTTGCGTTACCCAGCTTGTGGTTTTTGCCGAAGGTGCCACCTATTAAAGTTCTACGCCAGGAGTTAAGTGTCAGTAAAGGGGCTGTCGGTTGGCAAATAGCCATGGCGAGCTTGGTGCTGGTGATATTGGTTGGCGTGTTCGGACGCGATTTAACCTTAGGGGTTACCGTTCTGGCGGCCTTGGCGGTGGTGGGTGTGCTGACCGGAGGCATGGCCTTCGGGTTGCTTGCTGTGGGAAAAAAGGCGGGCGCGCAGGCGGGTAGTCGCTGGCGTTTAGCCTGGGCGAGCATACAGCGTCGTCGGGGTGCCAGCGTTTTGCAGGTGGTGGTTTTCGCGACCGCCATTATGTTGCTACTGACTCTGACTATCGTGCGCACTTCGTTGATTGAAGAGTGGCAGGTGAAGGTGCCAGAGAATGCGCCGAATCACTTTTTAATCAATGTTGCGCCGAGCGAGGTTGACGACTTTAAACAGCTGTTGGCCGATGACGAGCTAAAGGTAGAACCACTGTTTCCAATGGTGCGCGGTCGCTTAACGCATATTGATGGCGAGCCAAAGCCCGAAGACACCCTAAACCGAGAGGCGTCTTTAACCTGGACGGGTGAGTTGTCGGAGGACAACGAGGTGGTTGCCGGACAGTGGTGGGATACCTGGCAGCGCTCGCAGCTGCCAGGTGTTTCAGTTGAACACGAAGTGGCAGAGCGGTTGGGGATTGAGCTTGGCAGTCAACTTACCTTTTCGATTGGCGGCTTAATCGCACAGGCCGAAGTGGCGAGCTTTCGATCGCTACAGTGGGAATCACTAAGGCCCAACTTTTATTTTATTTTTGAGCCGGGCGCGTTAGATGATTACGCACCCATGTATATGACCAGTGTGTACTTGCCCCCTGAAAAAAAGCAGTTTATTAACACGCTGTTAACTCGCTACCCGACGATCGTGGTACTTGAGTTGGATCGTATTATCAATCAGATTCGCGACATTGTTGCACAGGTTAGCGATGGCGTGGGGCTGGTTTTATTGATGGTGCTGTTGGGCGGGTGTTTAGTATTGATCGCCGCAGTAACCGGTAGTATCGATGCCAGAAAGCAAGAGGCCGGCTTGCTTCGGGCCCTAGGCGCGCCGCGTCGCTTGCTGGTGGGGAGTATCTGGATTGAGTTTGCACTGTTGGGCTTTTGTGCGGGCTTTATCGCCGTCGTTGCTTCAGAGGCATTGTTGCTCGGCTTACAGGTATATGTGTTTCGGGTTCCTGTGCAACCACATTATTTTTACTGGTTGGCAACACCCATTGCGGGTGCCTTGTTTGTAAGCAGCTTGGGCGCCATTAGTTGTCGGCATTCGGTTACCACGCCGCCGGCGACGGTACTGCGCGAGGCGCTCTAGTCGAGCCAGTGAGCCAGCAAACAACGCTCTTTTCGATTGCAGGCACTACTGCTAGGATAGTGGGGCGAAATATTTAATGTTAAGGTGTCGTCGAGACGTCACCTGACACGGAAGTGCGTATGCTTATTGTCCCCATCCAAGGCCGGCCCGACTGGAGTCGCCCCCCTTTGATCACACTGGCATTGATTTGTGTCAATGTGCTCGTTTTTCTGCTTTATCAATCCCCGGACAATGACAAATTGGCTTTGGCTGGGGATGTTTATCAAGACTACCAGTTAGGTGTTGCTGAGCTCCCCCTCTATCGCGACTATCATGCCGAACAATTTCCGCTCGATGCTCCTGTTGATATAGAAGCGCAAGAGCTCGTCAATTATGTGCTCTTTGATCGAGCCTTCGATGCTTATTTGCAAGAGCGGTGGGAGCAGGGTGCTATTGATGTGCAGACCTTCCCGCAGTGGCGACAACATAGGCTAGAGTTTGAATCCTTGCGCAATCGGGCAAGCTCTATTGCGGCGGGGCTGACGCCCGCAGAATCTAAGCCGATTACGTTTTTAACCAGCATGTTTCTGCATGGTGGATGGGAACACCTGATTGGCAACATGGTGTTCTTATTTCTGTTTGGTTTTACGTTGGAGATGGCACTTCGTCCATGGGTTTTTCTGGGAATGTACTTAGTAAGTGGGGTGTCGGCTGACCTCCTGTTCATTGCCTTTAACTCTAACTCGTGGGTGCCATTAGTCGGTGCCTCAGGTGCTATCTCTGGTTTGATGGGGATGTATTTAGCGCTGTATCGATTGCGCACTATTCGCTTTTTTTATGCCATATTCTTTTATTTTGGAGAGTTCAAAGCGCCGGCACTGTGGGTCTTTCCGTTATGGATTGGAAAAGAGCTGTATGGCCATTTTTTTGTGGAATCCAATACGGCCTATTGGGCGCATGTCGGTGGGCTGTTAGCGGGGGCAGGATTAATGCTGCTTCTGCCTTCTGCTCGGCAAGAATTTTCTCAAAAAGAGGAGGAGGCTGAGCAAGGGGATGACTTGCAACGCAAGTTGGGTGAAGTTAAGGCCGCCCGGGCGCAGCTAGATTTTGATAAGGCGCGTCGGCGTGTGCGCCTTTTATGCCAGCAGTATCCAGATAGTCCTGAGCCTTGGATGCTAAATTTCCAGCTTTATAAGCTGCAGCCCGCACAGCGTGTTTTTCATGAGCAAACTTTGGCCTTTGTTCGTCGTTTTGTAGCGCAACCTTCACCGTCACAGGAGTGGGTAGAGCGGGCCGGCGAATTGTTGCATGAGTACAAACAGCTCTCACCCAAGACGCCGGCTTTGACCGCAAAGGCCTCATTAGCGATCGCCAATGCTTATAAGCGTGCTGGGCAAACCAGTGTGGCACGCCAGTGGCTCGATTTTGCCAACGCTAAAGGTCAAAATCCTCGCATGCTCACTTAAAGGGATTCTGGGTCCTCAGACTAAGTTGAAGAGATAAATTCAAGTAGGCTTTCAAATTGCTGCCGTTCTGAGCACTGGGGTTTTACTTTCAGTATGTAGCGGGCTATAGCGCACGCCTTCTCATCGTCGTTAAGATTCTCCGAGAACACCTTGGCAGTTAACAAATAGACGGCGGGAAGTAAGGGGTCATTCGGACTGTATTTGTGGTGGTTGTGAAAAAGCCTAATAGCATTGCGGAAATGCCCCTGTCGAACCAAATGTTGGGCGACTACCAGTGCTCTACGAGTGCTTTCCAATTTGAAAGTGGGGTGTCGGGATTGCACGTCAAGTACAATCGAAGTTGCCTTCGCCGGCGCTTGCTGTTCAAACATTAAATCGACAAGGTATTGACCATGGTTCACCAATGCTTGATCGTCGTTTAGCAGCATTAGCAGTTTGTGATACTGCAGATGCAGTTCAATGTCATCACGAACGTCCTCAAGAGCTTGGCGCAGAACTTTTCGGGCTTTTTCATGTTGCTGGTCGCTGATGAGTACCGCGGTGCTGCCTAGTGCTTTGGCTCGTAAAAATTGTTGCTCATCTAAATCACTCTCCTGGCGCGCTTTGCTGACAAAGCCCAGTTCACTTTGGTATTCATACAGTACATACCCAAGCATTGCGTATAACACCAGTGTGAAGTAGTTGGAAATACTATTGAGCAAAACGATGGCGATAAAAGATGGCTCCTCTGAAGCGGTTTCTACGCTGCCTTGCGGCGTCATAAATAAGTCTGCAATCACATAGGGACCGGCTGCTACCGCTTGTGAGCAAAACCAAAGCAACAGGTAGGGCCAGCCAATTGTCAGCATAAAATGCAGTAGATTGAAAGGGTTTATGGCGCGCCGGATGGACTTATCTACGGCCAGAACAACCACGCTGGCAGGTAAGGCGAATGCCATGAACGCTAAAATAAGTAACCCAAATAAGCTTGATATACCGCTGGCTATGAGCACCGCGAGGCCCATTAATACAAAAAGGCCTATTTGACGGAGAAAAAGGTGATGCTCGTCGCCTTGTAAAATTGAACTTATTGCGGGGGCCGCCGTTACACCTTCGCCGCGAGTTGTAATTATGGCCAAGCCGTACTTAATCACGGTGGCGAGGCAAAACAAACTGACCAGAAGTCCCAGAAGCCCGGACTGAATGATCATTGGTAAGAGAGTCACAAGCGCTATTAACAATAGGGATTGGGATTGAAAAGGATAAGCTAAAAAATGCGGCAGCCGTTGCCAGAAGGGTTTCGCATCGGTAGCAAGCCCCAAGTCATTCAGGGAGGCTTCACAGCGCACACATAAAGGGCCCTTGCGTCCCCAGTGGTGGCTGTCCCCTTCGGGAATGCATCGTTCACCATAATAAGTTTGACAGTCGGGGCAGTTCCAGCGCGCGGATGTCCCCGGGAAAAAGTCGCAGTCTAGTTTGGCCATAGCTTACACTCCCTGTACGGCAAAGCCTAGTTACGTAAGCTTTGATATCTAAAGTCACATATTTTGAGTTATTTTCCGCATTATATCAGAATGTTGAACGCCAGCAGAGAAAACGAGTGTTTCGCTGTTAACGTAAGGTCGCTATTGAAATGGCGAGAGCTTGCTAAGCGCTATTTTATAGAGCCGCGTTTCTCGCTAATGTGATAACGCGGCCTTTGTTTGATTTCGTTGTAGATTTTGGCCAAATACTCGCCTATTACTCCAAGGCTCAAAAGTTGAACACTACCGATAAAAAGTAGCGGGGCAAGAATTGATGCCCAGCCGGGAATGGCGGTGTCACCAATCAGACGAATTCCCAGTACCCATACAATCATCAGCATGGATAAGCCGCTGGCGCAAATTCCCAACACCGTAATGGCTCGCAATGGCGCGGTGGAGAAGCTGGATATGCCGCTCCAGGCGAGTGACAGCATTTTGCGTAATGGATATTTACTTTCACCGGCAACCCGCACTTGACGGTCATACTCGACAGTACTGGATGGAAAACCTACCTCCCGGACAATACCGCGTAAAAACAGTTGGCTCTCTCGGTATTCCAGCATTGCGTTTAGTGCGCGGCGAGACATTAGGCGAAAGTCGGCGTGATTAAAAACCAGGTCGACTCCCATGCGGCGCATTAAAGAGTAATACCCTTCGGCGGTGGCGCGCTTGAAAAAGGTGTCGGCATCACGTGCGGCGCGAACACCGTACACGACATCGTTGCCTTTGTGGTGCTCATCCACCATTTTCTCAATGTTACTCGGGTCATCCTGCAAGTCGGCATCGATACTCACGATGATGTCCCCAACGCAGTTTTCTAATCCTGCAATCAGTGCATACTGGTGGCCGCGATTGCGTGATAACTTGAATCCTACGACTTGCCCTTGATGATCACTGCAGGCCCGCTCAATTTGCTCCCAGGTATTGTCTGTACTGCCATCGTCCACTAAGTAGAGTTTGGAGTCGGCGCTTATCTTGTTGCGCGCTACTAAGTCATTCAAAGTGGCCAGCAATACAGGTAAACTGCTTGGCAGCATTTCTTCTTCGTTGTAGCACGGCACGACAATGGCCAAAGAGGTGTTTTCCATGATGTTATCGATAGGTCCAATGTTTATGCAATAGATAGTTGCTGCTTAGGGTAACGCCGGTGGCGACAATTTGCGAGAATATATAGTGCGGGAATAGCTGTTGCGCCAGATAAAACGCTATTGTATTGAGGGCCAGACCTATGACAACGGTAGCGGCGAAGCGCGCACTGGCAGTGCTGTGATCGCCGGTTGCCTGAAAGGTGAAGTAATAGTTTGCCAAATAGTTGAATATGGCAGATCCAGCATAGCCCATTGCAGAGCAGTACACATGGGGTAGAGGCGTTAGTTCGGCGAACAGAATAAGTAGAATATATTGCAGCCCTGTAGCAGCGCCGCCTACGAGTAAAAACCGGCCAAAGCGCATTTGGTAAAGACGCTTAAGGTATGTTTTTATCACAGTTTTATTTGGCTCGGTCTGGTCGAAGTTCATCAAGATGCCATTTCCTGGTGGACGTTGGATTTGGTCTCTGGCTATAGTGAAAGAACGTTATATCACGCTGCGGGCAATAACTGTACGCAACGCAAGATAAATATGAGGAGTGGTGTATGGCACAGGAAAATCTTAACCAGTTGATCGGGCGCTTACATGAGCTTTTTGGTTCTGACGAAGAGAGCCCAGCTCAGCAGCGTTTAATGGCAGAGCTTACCCGGCACACTCACGCTGAAGGTACGCAGGAAGAACCCGACCCCAAGCCGTTAGATACACTGGAGTCTATGCTGGAAGAGTTTGAAGGAGAGCACCCGCAAGTTTCTGCGGTATTGGGCCAAATCATAACGACCCTGAAAAATATGGGAGTGTGACACGGGGCTGGGCGTTAAGCCCAGCCTACAGCGGCGCGAGCGCGCTCGATATACATATACTCGGTTTTTCCTGTAGCCGGGTGCAAAATGTGTTTGAGGTGATGATGGTCCATCGTCGAACCCATATATTCCCAGCAAAAGCCTTCGTTGATGCACAGGTGATCGCCATCGTTGAGCCGATAGCCTGCTAGCTCGTCCCACATTTTGGCCCACTCTGGGTGCGATACGTCCAGATATTCCATCACTTTCACCATTTACTTTTAGCGTTATCCTTACACTATTGTGTATATCTGAGAAAAATTGTCAAGAGTATATTCTAAGTATCTGATTAATATGAGGAATCGTCACGTTTAGTTTGCTGGCTTTTGGGCTTTTTCACGTTATTTTACACCGATTAATATCCATTTAACGTCGAATCGTTGGCAGTTTTACGTAAAATACGAGCTTGACCTTAACCTTACTGGAAGGTTTAGTATGATGACGGATGACGGATGACGGATGACGGATGACGGATGACGGATGACGGACGAGGGAATATGCAATGAAGATTGGTGAGGCTGCCCGAGCTACGGGGCTTAGTGCTAAATCGATACGCTATTATGAGTCGTTGGGCTTAGTGCAAAGTCTGCGTCGTGATAATGGATATCGCGAGTACGATTCTGCGGCGATACAAGAGCTAAATTTGCTCGCTCGCGCCAGACGAGTGGGGTTTTCTCTGGAGGAGTGTCGGTATTTGGTGTCGCTGCTCAACAATCAGTCGCGTCACAGTGCGGACGTAAAGCAGCAAGTACTACAGAAAGTGGCGCAATTAGATGAGCAGCTGGTACACCTGACCCAAATGCGCAATACCTTATTGGAATTGGCAGATCGCTGTCAGGGAGATGAAGGCCCAGAATGTGCGATATTACAAGATCTTTCCTCGGCCAACACCGGTATGCGATTTACTTTAGTGGAGGATGAAAATGGTTGATCATTGCCACAGCGAAAAGCCTGACACGCCCGCTGCTGCAGGTAGTTCCCACAGTTGTTGTGAGGCGGATGCTCAGTCCGGGAAATCGCAAGCCGATTTTTTATTGTGGGGCTCACTCAGTGCCTGCGCAGTACTTTATTTGCTTTACCTGTCTCCACTTGCTTTGCCGCAGTGGTTGATGCACCTTTCGCATGGCGTGTTTGAGCTGCTCAATACCATGTGGTGGGGTGTTGCGCTGGGCGTGATATTTGTGGGTCTGTTGCATTTTGTACCGCAATCGCTGGTAGCGTCACTGCTTGGGCGCGGAGGTACAGTAACGGGCATTTTGCGGGCGACGGCGGCCGGCGTGTTTCTCGATTTGTGCAGCCATGGCATTTTGATGGTGGGCATGAAACTCTACCAAAAGGGCGCAAGCCTTGGTCAGGTCATGGCTTTTTTGATTGCCAGCCCCTGGAACTCGCTGTCTTTGACTTTGGTGATGATTGCCTTGATCGGATTGCCGTGGACACTGGCGTTCATCGTATTGTCGATGGTCATCGCGGTTATTGCGGGGCTGATTTTTGATGCCTTGGTTGCCCGCAAACGGCTGGAGTGTAATGCAAATACCGAGGTGGGATCAGACGCCAATCCGATTGGGCCGCAGTTTAAGCAGTTGCTCCGCAGTATACAGGTGACGCCTCAGGCCTTCGCTGAGCTCGGCAGGCAAGGGCTGAAAGGGTCGCGCATGGTGTTGCGCTGGTTGCTGTTTGGTGTGTTATTAGCCTCTGTTATTCGGGCTTTTGTCCCCACAGAAATATTTGCCGAGTGGTTTGGACCAACCTTTGTGGGGTTGTTGCTAACAGCGGTCGCCGCAACCATCATCGAGGTGTGCTCCGAGGGGTCGACTCCCATAGCGGCTGACTTAATGAACCGGGCGCGGGCACCTGGCAACAGTTTCCTGTTTCTAATGGCCGGAGTGGCGACTGACTACACCGAAATCATGGTCATTAAAGACACCATGAAGTCGTGGAAAACAGCGCTTTTTTTACCCCTAGTGGTGTTACCGCAAGTCCTTGTGGTTGCCGTTGTCCTCAATCTCGCCGGGTAGGCTGCCAAAAGCGCGCCCGGCGCGGTGAGTGTAGGCCAGAACGCCTTGCAAACGGTAGTTTGCGAGGCGTTTCTACGTTAGAATGCGCCGCTTTTGTATTCAATTTTGACAGCGAGAATCCATGGAAATTAATCCGCAGTTAACGGCCCTAAAAGACCTTCAGGCGCGCACTGACGTGCTTAGGGGGTATCTTTGACTACGATACCAAGCAAGAACGCCTGACGGAGGTTGAGCTGGAGCTCGGTGAACCGGACGTTTGGAGTGAGCCGGAACGCGCCCAGGCGCTGGGTAAAGAACGCGCGTCGCTGGAGGCGGTTGTCAAAACCATTGATGATCTGGGTGCCGGTGTCAGCGATCTAACCGAATTGCTGGATATGGCCAAAGAAGAAAACGACGAGGATAGCCTGGCAGAGGTTATCGAAGAGATCGAAGCGCTCGACCAGCAGTTACAGAAGCTCGAGTTTCGCCGCATGTTTTCCGGAGAAATGGATGAAAACAGTGCTTATCTGGATATCCAATCGGGCTCCGGTGGCACCGAGGCGCAGGATTGGGCAGAAATGGTTTTGCGCATGTATCTGCGCTGGGGTGAAGCGAAAGGCTTTAAAACCAGTTTAGAGGAGGCCTCTGCTGGCGACGTGGCGGGTATCAAAAGTGCCACCATTCGCTTTGAAGGTGAGTACGCTTTTGGTTGGCTGCGCACGGAAACAGGCGTGCACCGCTTAGTGCGCAAATCACCGTTTGATTCTGGCAACCGTCGCCATACCTCATTTTGCTCGGTCTTTGTCTCGCCCGAAATTGACGACAATATCGAAATCGATATCGATCCTTCCGAAGTGCGTACCGATACTTATCGCGCGTCCGGAGCAGGCGGCCAGCACGTGAACAAAACTGACTCCGCGGTGCGTCTGACACACGAGCCAACTAATACCGTCGTGCAGTGTCAAAGTGAACGCTCGCAGCACTCCAACCGCGATAAGGCATGGAAAATGCTGCGTGCTAAATTATATGAATTGGAAATTCAAAAGCGCAACGCTGACAAGCAGGCCCTGGAAGATACTAAGTCGGATATCGGCTGGGGCAGTCAAATTCGCTCCTATGTATTGGATGACCAGCGTATCAAGGATCTGCGTACCAGCGTTCAAACCAGCAACTGTCAAACCGTTCTCGACGGTGGCCTGGACTTATTTATCGAAGCGAGCCTTAAGGCTGGACTCTAACCCAACAAGTGATGCCCATGACTGACGAAAAGCAAACTGCACAGGAAGAAAACAAACTGATTGCCGAGCGCCGCGCCAAACTTGCTGGCATTCGCGAGCGTGGCAACGCGTTCCCCAATGATTTCCGACGCACGGATGTCAGCCTTGACTTGCAGGCAGAGTTTGGCGAAAAGTCCAAGGAAGAACTGGAAACGCTGGATCATCAAGTGGCTGTGGCTGGTCGTATAATGGCCAAGCGAGGCCCGTTTATGCTGATTCAAGACAGTGAGGGCAGTATTCAGTTCTACGCCAGCAAAGACGTACAAAAAGCGATTAAAGAAAGTGATGGGCAGTGGGATATCGGTGATATTGTCGGCGGCTCAGGCCCCTTGCATAAGTCGGGCAAAGGAGACCTCTACGTCAACCTTAGCGAGTGGAAATTGCTGACCAAGTCGTTGCGACCGCTGCCAGAGAAATATCATGGTTTGGCGGATCAGGAATTGCGCTATCGCCAGCGCTATGTTGATTTGATCGTGAACCCAGAGGTGCGCGATACCTTTAAGCTGCGTTCAAAATGCATCAGCTATATTCGCAATTATCTGGATGGGCAAGGGTTCATGGAAGTTGAAACCCCAATGTTGCAGGTAATACCCGGCGGGGCGACTGCGCGGCCCTTTGTGACCCACCACAATGCGCTGGATATCGATATGTATCTGCGCATTGCGCCTGAACTGTACCTTAAGCGTCTCGTAGTCGGCGGCTTCGAGCGCGTGTATGAAATTAATCGCAACTTCCGCAATGAAGGCGTGTCTACCCGGCACAACCCAGAGTTCACGATGTTGGAGTTCTACCAGGCCTACGCCAACTACAAAGATTTAATGGATCACACTGAAACGATGTTGCGCGGCATGTGTGAACATGTGATGGGCACTACCACGATTAACTATCAGGGCAGTGATTATGACTTCGCCAAACCATTTAATCGCATCAGCGTGTTCGACTCTATCTTGCAGTTTAATCCTGACCTGACCGCCGCCGATATTTCCGATCTGGAATCGGCGCGCAAGGTCGCCGAGAAATTGCATGTGCCGCTGAAAGACGGTTACGGGTTGGGTAAAGTGCAAATCGAAATTTTTGAGGCGACAGTGGAAGATAGGCTGGATCAGCCGACGTTTATCACCGAATATCCGACGGAAGTGTCGCCATTGGCGCGTCGTATGGATGACAACCCCTTTGTCACCGAGCGGTTTGAGTTTTTTGTTGGCGGTCGTGAAGTGGCAAACGGATTTTCGGAGCTTAACGATGCCGAAGATCAGGCCGAACGTTTTAAGGCGCAAGTCGCTGAAAAAGATGCCGGTGATGACGAGGCCATGCATTACGATGCCGACTATATACGCGCACTTGAATACGGTCTGCCGCCCACCGCGGGCGAAGGTATTGGTATTGACCGATTGGTCATGCTGTTCGCCGATGCTTCAACCATTCGCGATGTGCTGCTGTTCCCGCACATGCGCCCGGAGTAACTTGTGGCGCTAGGGGCGAGTGTTTATAAAGTCACATTGAATTTATCGGATACCGATCGTCATGTGTATTTGGATACCAAGCTAACGCTTGCCTGCCACCCATCGGAAACCGAAGAGCGAATGATGGTGCGGTTACTGGCCTGGTGTTTTTGCGCTGACGAGGACCTGGTGTTTGGTAAGGGATTGTCTACCGACGATGAGCCAGACCTTTGGCAAATAGACCCAACCGGTGCCGTGGAAAATTGGATAGAAGTCGGCCAGCCCAGTGTCGATCGCATTAAAAAAGGTCGTTCGCGCTCGGCCAGGCAAACTCTGTTTACTTGTGGTCGCGGCCGCGATCAGTGGTGGCCGGGTGTGGCGAGCGAGCTTGCGCACTTTTCTCATTTGACAGTTAAGCATCTAGCCCCAGAGGAGACGCAGGCGCTTGGTTTACTCGCGCAAAAGAATATGACCATCAGTGTCTGCATAAGCGACGGTGCGGCCTACATCACCCAGGGCGATCAGAATGTAACGCTGAATCCCACCGATAATCTTGATTAAAACCAGAAGCGAATACTCATGAATGACTCACTGAATACAGCTGCAAATATTGTCGATGTCACCGCCGAAACAGCGCAACAGTTGGTGATCGATGCCTCTTTTGAAAAATTGGTGATCGTAGACTTTTGGGCCGATTGGTGTGAGCCCTGCAAAAATTTAATGCCAGTGTTGGAGAAAATAGCCGGAGAGTACCCCGATAGCGTTTTGCTGGCGAAGATTAATGCCGACGATCAGCAGATGCTGGCATCGCAGTTTGGTGTGCGCAGCCTACCTACTGTTATGTTGGTAAAAGATGGTCAGCCTGTCGATGGCTTTACCGGCGCCCAGCCTGAGCCGCAGATCCGAGAGATGCTGGATAAGTATGTCCCCAAGGCCTGGGAGGCGGATTTACAGCAGGCGAAGGCGTTACTTGACGAGGCAAACTACACCGAGGCGTTGCCACTGTTAAGGCAAGTCCATGAGGAATCGGGGCAGTTGCCCTTGGTAACCTCTATGTTGGCGCTGTGTTTTGCCGAACTTAATCGTACCGATGAGGCTGAAGCACTTTTGGCGACGGTTAAAATGGTGGATCAGGATGCGCTTTATCAGCAGGCCTTATCGGTTCTCGAGTTGAAAAAGCAATCGGCGGGCTCCCCTGAATTGGAAAAGCTGCAGGCCGACTATGACGCTGACCCGGCCAATATGGACGTCGCTTACGCACTGGCCTTACAGTTAAACGAAGAGGGGCAGCATAAGGGAGCGTTAGAATTATTGTTGGATATTTTTAAGCGCGATCGCACTTTTCAAGACGGAGCGCCACGCAAGGCCATTACCGATATCCTTGCCGCTCTCGGCAAAGGTGATCCGCTGGCCGTTGAGTATCAGCGCAAATTGTTTACTCTGTTGTACTAAGGCGCCCGGCGATGCAGGTTTTACGCAAATGTTCGGCACTTCTGATGGCTTTGTCGGTGCTTGGGTGTACTGATAAAACAACCGACGTAGCGCCGGCGATTTCACCCCCTGATTACCTATCGTTGACCAATGGACGCGTTTATTTAGAGCGCGGGCCTTTGCGGGTGAGTATCACACCTGCGGTGGGTGGGCGTATTGAGTCACTCAGTTACGGCGCCGTGGAACGCCTGGCCCCGCGCTCTGCCAATAACAATGAGTGGGGTAATGTGCTTTGGACTAGCCCGCAAGCTGATTGGGGGTGGCCGCCGCCCGAAGCGTTGGATTCTGCCCCGTACCGCATTGAAATTACGGCAACTGGTGTTCAGCTACACAGCAGCAAATCTGAAAAGCTAGGGGTTTCATTGAGCAAGGCCTATGCTTTGGCAGAGAATACCGACACCCTAATAATCGATTATCAGATTCTCAATCAATCTGATCGGGAGATTACGTTAGCGCCCTGGGAAATAACGCGCTTACCGGCGCAGGGTCAGGTGTTTTTCCCCAAAGGGGATACCCCTTATCACAGTGGTCAGTTTGCACCGCTGGATTTCACTCATAGCGCCGGTATCGCCTGGTTTGATTATGCTGCTCAGACGTTGAGCGCCGATCACTACAAGTCCATGACCGATGGGGACGAGGGGTGGCTTGCGTATCAAGCCGACGACTGGTTGTTTGTAAAAGCTTTTGAAAATGTTCCCGCTGATTTAATTGCGCCCGGTGAAGGGGAAATAGAGCTTTACGCTAAAGGAGACGGCTCTTATATTGAGCTGGAGCAGCAGGGCTATTTGACGACTTTATTGCCCGGTGAGGCCTTGGATTGGCGAGTGCTTTGGGCTTTCGAATTGCTGCCTCAAGGTGAGTTGCAAACAAATCGTGAATGGTTGGTGGCGCGAGCCCGCCAATTAGCCGGACTCGCCCTCAATGACACCGACTAGCAGTAACTGTGTTCAGATCGGGGGAGCCATATAAGCCCATCATAATCTAGAACACAGTTGCTGCTAGGTTAGTCCGCGTTATTGTACAGATTGGAGTATTTCACTCCGTAAAACAGTATGTAGCCATAGCATAAAGCTGGCAGCAAGAAGGACAGTTGAATACCAATTGTGTCCGCAAGAAAGCCCTGCGCCAGTGGCACAATAGCACCGCCCACAATGGCAACGCACAGCAAGCCGGAGCCTTGACTGGTTAAGCTGCCAAGCTTATGCAACGCCATACTGAATATGGTTGGAAACATAATTGAGTTAAACAATCCCACCGCAATAATAGCCCACATCGCGACCTTACCATCGAGCAAAACCGCAGACAAAACCAGAGCAATAGCGGCAACGCAGTTAAACGCCAGTACCTTACCCGGCTGGACGTGGCGCATTACCACAAAGCCAATAAAGCGACCAATCATCGCGCCGCCCCAATAAAAGCTTACGTATACGGCGGCTTCATGTTCTTTCATGCCGGCGATATTGGCTTCGCCAAAAAAGTTTACCAGAAAGCTACCGATGGCCACTTCGCCACCGACGTACATAAAAATACCGACAGCGCCCAACAGTAAGTGAGGCTTGGAGAAAATCGAGACCTTAGTGTCTGCAGCAGTGACTGCGCTGGGTGCCTCTTCATGGGAAATTTTTGGCAGTTTGGCCAGCTTGAAAAACACGGCCAGCGCGATGAGTGAGCCGGCCAGAACCAGGTAGGGCATTTGTACCGCTGCGGCCTCTTTTGCTTTGGCGGCAGCGGCGTCTAATTCCGACAGCGCAGATGGGTCAATGGCCTCGCCCGCGGCTGCCAGAATGAGCAAGCCGCCGAGTGCTGGCGCGATAGTGGTGCCGAGCGAGTTAAAGGCTTGAGTTAGGTTGAGACGACTGGACGCCGTGCGGGCTGGCCCCAGCACCGTCACATAGGGGTTAGCGGCCACCTGTAAAACCGTAATGCCGGCAGCCAATATGAAAAAGGCGATTAGAAATACAGTATAGGTACTCATTGATGCCGGATAGAACAAGAAGCAACCAAAGCCTGCAATGATCAACCCGGTAACGGCGCCGTTCTGATAACCAATTTTCTTGATCAGCATGCCCGCGGGTAACGATACAACGGCATAGGCAAAAAAGAAGCAGAATTGCACCATCATAGCTTGGGTATAGCTGAGAGTATAAACATTCTTAAGGTGGGGAATAAGCACATCGTTCATGGCCGTTAGCAGGCCCCACATAAAGAACAATATGGTGATAATGACCAAGGGGGCCGTGTAGTTTTCGTCGTTCGAATCAGCCACCTGAGTGACGCCGACACTGGAAGGAGCAGTTGCCATAATAAACCTCGTAGAAAAAACGTGTTGTGTGCACCGCCTGGGTTGTTTTTGGGTTGGTCAGTGCGCTTTATTGTCAGGTGGCTGCCTGTTTATTGTATTGTCCAGTCCGGAGAGAGCTTTATGCCGTCTTTGTTGGCTACGACGACATGCCGCTGTTCCCAAGCCCCAGCTGGCGAGTTTCAGGCGAAGACACTATAAATGAAATTGACAGCGCTGTCAGCTCAGTTTACGCAGAGGCATTAGCATTGGGGTAGAATGCAATTGCCAGCGCGGGTTGAGGCTCTGCTGGTAAGACCAAAAATAATTGCAAATTGCAGGGGATTAAGTGGTGGCAAAAGCAACCATTGACGATGTTGCGGCGTTGGCAGGCGTGTCAATGAAGACCGTATCGCGGGTGGTAAACAATGAACCTAATGTCCGCGCGGCTACCCGTGAAAAGGTTGCGGCAGCCATTGCCGCGCTGGACTACCGCCCCAGTCAATCGGCGCGCTCGTTGGCGGCTAACCGATCTTACGTGTTGGGGTTGTTGTATGACAATCCGAGTGCCAGTTACGTCATTGATGTGCAGGCCGGCGCGCTGGCGACCTGTCGCCGGGCCGGTTACGATTTGCTGATTCACCCCTGTAAGCACGATAGTGAGGAGCTGACACAAGAGGTTCTTCTGCTGGCGCGGCAGAGCCGAGTGGATGGTTTGATCTTGACGCCGCCCTTGTCCGATATTGCTGAGCTTGTGCAGGGGTTGGTCGAGGCGCAAGTGCCGTTTGTGCGCCTATCGCCAACGGAAAACAAAGCGGCCTGTCCTTATGTGCAAACCAATGATCAGGAAGCCGCTTATGATATGACCTGTAAATTACTGGAATTGGGGCATACGCGGATTGGCTTTATTGCAGGTCACCCTGATCATAAAGCCGTGACCGAACGCTATTTGGGGTATCTGGCAGCGCTTAAGGAGAACGACCTGAGGTATGATCGCACTTTGGTAGAACAGGGTTACAACTCTTTTGACTCGGGTCGCGAGTGTGCGGCCCGCCTGTTGGACTTGCCCGATGCCCCCACGGCTATATTCGCCAGTAATGACGATATGGCAGCGGGTGTGATCATCGAGGCGCACCACCGTGGTATAGCCATGCCTGTAGAGCTATCGGTGGCTGGTTTTGACGATACACCTGTTGCCCATCAAATCTTCCCTTCCCTGACTACTGTCCGTCAGCCAATTGTTGAAATGGCCGGAAAGGCCGCTGAACTCTTAATCAAACTGCTTAAGGGCAAGTCGGTTCAAATGCCGGCGGCCATTATGAGTTGTCGCATTCTCGAGCGTGAAAGTACCCATCAAGTTCAGCCTTAACCTGCTTTGATCGCGGTCGGTTTTGGCATAAAAGTCCTTTTCTCGTCTACACTTTTATAGCCGGCGTGTGGCAAGCGTCTGTTGTGGATGCGTTGCCGTGAATTGTGGGTAAAAGGTCGATAAACGATGATGAGAATAATAAAGCTCTACTGCAGGCACGTTTTGGTGGTGATGGTAGCGGCCTATTCTATGCCTGCCAGCGCCGAGATATTATGGCAAACCTACAGCGTCAGTTATCTTAAAGGCAATCATTATCGGGTTGGAGATCCACAGCGAGAAGTCTACACCTTCGAGTATGCCGCCAGCACCAGCTGGGGCGACAGTTTTATGTTTTGGGATCATGTGATTGCCAGTTCTGGTACAAGCACCAACTATGGTGAGTGGTCGCCGCGTCTAAGTCTTTGTAAAAATAAACTTTTATGTCTTCAGCAGGCCGATGAACAGGGTTGGTTAAAAGACACAATGTTGTCCGCGACCATAGAGATGGGGGAGGGTTTTACCAACTATCTGTACGGCGTGGGGTTACAGTTTCGTGTGCCGGGGTTTCGTTATGCAAACCTTGATTTTTACCGTCGAGACAATGATGAAACGGAAGATAACTGGCAGACTACATTTACCTGGGCCTACCCGTTTGAAGTTGCCGGCCAAGTATTTTTATACGATGGTTTTGTAGATTGGTTTTCGACCACCCAAGACCAGCGCAGCAGTCTGCACTGGACGTCGCAGCTTAAGTGGAATTTAGGCGAAAACTTTAAGCTGAATTCTCCCTTGTACATTGGGGTCGAATACACCTACTGGCACAATAAGTTTGGCATTAAAGATTCGGAGGCTTTCCCTACTGATGAAAGTAATGCCAATTTGCTTATTAAATGGCACTTTTAAGGGGCCGTTAATTCAGTTTCAAATTTTTCCAAGTATGCCTTCACCTTGGCTCGATTCTCCGGGCCGATACGCAACATTAACTTCTGTGGGTCAGAAAGGGCTTCCAGCTCTGGATCGGTGTACTTGTACATAACCGCTGGTCGCTTCAATGTCAGTGTTTTAGTGACCTCTGGGGTGGCCAACATATTATCGATGGCATTGAGGAGTACCGGGCGGAACTTTCCCTCCAGACCCTGTTCGGCGTAAGCTTCGTCGAACATGGGTTCAAGTGTGGTAAAAATCCTCGCCAAGGCTGCCGGCTCAATTGATTCCATCAACGCGATATGCTTGTCGTAGCGACGGTAATTGGCCTCAGTAAGTTCATATTCTGCATCCGGCCCGCCACTAATTTGCGTAACCCCCAGAGTTGGTAACGGCGACAGTACGGGGCGGTATTGATTTACCAGACGGTTGTTGGCAATACTGATCGCCGCTCGCACGGTTTTGCGCACAACCTCATCGGGGACGATCAGAGCGGTGAGCTCATCACTGGATTCCGGCGCAATTTGTTCGCTCACGAAGGCATCACTTTCATTGAGCGGCGGTAGTTCTATCTCCGGTTCTGCAATTTCCGGCTCTGGCACAGGCTCGGGCGTAACCGGGTCGACAGGTTCCGGCTCTGGCGTTTCGATGATAGGTTCTGGCTCAATTACAGGCTCTGGGGTTGGTGCCGGCTGGACCGGGGCCGGAGCTTGAACGGGCACAGGTGTAGGTAAGGTATCTGGCGTAGCCTGCTGGCTTTGATACCAATAAATAAAGCCACCCAGTAACGCAATAACGATTACTATTGCGATGATGGCAACTGCATTTCCCGCGGTACTGCTGTCCTTCATAGCCTGCTCCAGTGAGCTAACCTTTTTTCTAACTGTGCGTTAGGTTGTGTCGTTTTACAAGCCTTAGAATGTTATTTAACGTTATGGTTCAGTCGTCCTTTAAATTTAGCAAAGGTTTTAGTTGTATCCATAAGCTTTGGGCGATTTGCCGGTGCTGCTCACCAGTTGGATGTGCATCGCACTCATCGCCGGGGTAATAGGGCGAATCTATTTGATATAGCCTGGGGTTTGCCACTTGTTCGACCGTGTTTGCGATATATCGCTTAAGAACTGTTTTTTGTGGTCGGCTCGGATCAGCCTTGTCATTGACGATAGACCCTTCAGTGAGGGCGATAATCGCCTCGGGGTATGTGGTTAGCAAGCGCCGGGCAAATTCAACGTAGGCACCGACGAATTCGCTCTGCCCCGGCAATGCGCCAATGCCTAAGCTGAAGTCATTGGTGCCCAGTGAAACCACAATCACATCCGGTACAAAGCTTGATAAATCGGCCGGCGGGTTGCCGGGTTCTGGTATGGCCAAAGCAAAGAAATCCGGCGCCTGTAACTCGTCGGTATTGCCGTTCCAGCTGCGTATAACGCCGCGGCCTCCATAGCATACCAATTGGGTTTCGGCGTTGAGTTTGGCGCCGAGCAGCATGCCGTAAGAGTTGTCAGAATCAGGCTCGCGTGGCTTAGTTTTACAGGCGGCTTCTGCTGTGTAAACTCCCTCACCGCAGGTGACGGAGTCGCCAATGACCAGTAATTTGTTGGCGGCAGGTTCGGGCGGGGCGGACAAGCGGCCCTCGTCGAGCGCAAAGCTCTCAATGGTGACCAGGCCGCGCCACGCTTCGGATAAGTGACTGATTTTTATCTGGTGCTGTCGTGTTGCCGATTCAATCAGAGTGTAGCGCGTAGGCTCTGTGGTTAGTGCCAGGCGCCTTGGTGGTTGCTCGTCTATGCGAATGCCGAGTAGGCTGCCAGGCTTAGTACTCGAGGCAACCATGCTAAGCGTGCCCCCATCAATACTCAGATTGGCGTTGACACTCGGGTAGCCGAATTTTACGCGCCCTGCCTGCTCTACATAACGACCGCTCCAGCGAATTAAATCATCGTTCGCATTGAGTGTACTCTGTGCCGGAGGAGGGGCCGTGCAGCTCACCACAGCACAAGTAGTCACTCCCACGATCAGTGCTTTGACGGAATTCATTTTGTCTCACCCAGAGGCGATTTCACCAGAAACAAAAGTTGTTCGATCCAGGTTTCGTAACCTTTGCGGCCCGGATGTAAAAAATCGCCCATAACCTCGGCACTGATACGTCCGTCGTCCTCCAAAAAGAGATCGCCAAAATCGTAATACACAACCCTTGGGTTATTTTCCAGTTGCTGCAGCAGGCTGTTTGTGGCCTTTACCCAATGCCGTTCCGGGGTGTTGGGCTGTTCACCAAAAGGCAATATACCTTGCAGAATCAAGTTTGCATTGGGGTAATAATCGAGTGCTCTATCGACGACAGCCTTAACCCCTAGAAAAGTGTCCTCGGGCGTCGCCTGGTGGTGGAGGTAATTATTGACACCGGCCATCAGTACCACCAGCTCCGGGTCTAGCTTTTCCACATTACCGTGATCCAGGCGCCACAGCATATTCTGGGTCAGGTCGCCGCCAATGGCGAAATTTACCGCACCCAGAGGGGCGAAGTGCTGCTCCCACAGTTCGTGATCCCACCCCTGAGTGATTGAGTCGCCAAGAAAAACAACACGGGCTTGGCCCTGCTCGGCCAGCGCAACATCGGCAGCGTGCCACTCGTACCAATTCGACAGGCTCATCCAGGAAAACTGTTTCGTGCGCGGAACCGGCTCTGTGGAGAGGGGGTCTGCAAATACGCTACCTGCGAGCAGAAGTAAACCGGTTACATTGAGTGTGCATATCAGTTTTTTAGCATTCATCGTATGGTTCTCGTGCTTTATAGTTTGAGATTAAGGCGAATATTATTTGGTGACAGGCTTTGGGTGCCAGCAATATTGAGCACCAGATCCAGCAATTCATCCCACTGATCGGCATTGCGCATACCCTTAATAGCGCGATCTATACCGCCCGCCTGTCGCAGCAGCAGTTCGAGCTTAGGCCTTCTGAGCCGGTGCAGGGCTTTGCCGGCCAAGGGCTGCCGTTTAGCCCAAATTCCCGCTTGTTTCATCGCCCAGTCGGGGTGCTTGCCCTGTTCAACTTGAATGGCGGCCTGCAGAATTTGGCGCAGGTCACGACTCAGTGCCCAAAGTATGGCGGGCGCTTCGGTGCCTTCAGTTTTAAGACCTTGTAGGCTTTTAACGGCCGCTCTGGCATCGCCGAGCAGGGCTTTGTCAGCGAGCCCGAAAATGTCATAGCGTGCGCTGTCTGCCACCACGGAGGCCATAAGCTCTGCGCTCACATGGCCATCGGTTGTCAGTAATTTGAGCTTTTCTATTTCCTGCGCAGCGGCCAGTAGGTTGCCTTCAATACGTGACGCGAGCATATCGATGGCACTGCTTTCTGCGTTAAGTCCGGCCTGTTTCAGTCGTTGACCAATCCAGCGGGGCAGCTGCGGTGGGTCAATGGGCCAGATGGGAATGTGTACGCCAGCTCCATCCAGGGCTTTGTACCACTTACTGCGTGTCGTGGCGCTATCGAGTTTTCCGGTGACAACAAGCAACAAGGTATCCGCGGGCAGCGTTTGGGTATATTCCACCAGTGCGCGCGAGCCCTTGTCGCCGGGCTTGCCATTGGGCATGCGCAGTTCAATCAGTTTTTGACTGGCGAACAGAGATAGGCTGTTGGCGGCGTTGTGCAACTGGCCCCAGTCAAATCCAGCTTCAATGTGGTGCAGCTCGCGCTCTTCAAAACCTTGCTGTCGAGACGCTTTACGGATGCTGTCGCAGGCCTCTTGCACTAACAAAGGCTCGTCTCCGCTGACCAAGTAGATAGGCGCAAGTTTTTCGCCTAAAGCGCGCTGTAGTTGGTCAATGCGCAACTTAGCCACAGTTATTCCTGCGCAGCTTGTTCGGGTTGAAGTTGAAAGTAGCTTTGTCGCAGTATTTGCTGAACCAGCTCCCGGCGCATATCATCGAGCAGTAATTCCTGTTCTCGTTCGATACCGGTTGTGTCAGATGCATCGAGTGAGCGGGTAACGATAGCGCTCAATGGC
The DNA here is from genome assembly GCF_030518155.1 of Gilvimarinus gilvus. Lineage (GTDB taxonomy): Bacteria > Pseudomonadota > Gammaproteobacteria > Pseudomonadales > Cellvibrionaceae > Gilvimarinus > Gilvimarinus gilvus. The sequence goes on from NZ_JAULRU010000583.1 coordinate 122,755, forward strand.
GAGGTTACCGCCACAGCCTGGGTATCGAACCACTGAAACGGTTGACTCAATTGCAGCTCGAAAGCGGCGGCCAGGCTGTCGGTACCAACTCCGACGGTTCGTTTGCGCAAATCTTCGTCTTCCAGCACGAGGACGTACTGCGCTTTCTCGCCCGCGCCGACAACGTCAATATCATTCTCGACAAAAGCATCGGTTAAGATTTGTAGCAGGGGAGTGTACTGCTCGCTCGAAGCAATCCGCACTGAATCCAGTGCGAGCGGGGGCAGCAGATTGCCGCGCACTTGCCAGCCGCAGCCGGCCAGCACGCCCGTTACCAACATTGCCCATATGGCAAACATTCGCACTGTCACTATGAGCCTCCCCTGTGTACTTTGGATGACGAAAGAGGCTGCCAAAACAGCCCCGTTTTAGTTGGCGACAATGTTGACCAACTTATTGGGAACGACAATCACCTTGCGAACCGTAACACCTTCTAAAAAGCGCTGAACATTTTGCAGTGAAAGTGCCTGGGCCTCAAGATCGCTGCGCTCGGCCTCTACCGACGCCTGCATTTTGTCGCGAACCTTACCATTGACCTGAACCACAATCTCAATACTGGTGCGTTTCAGGGCGGCTTCATCCACGGCTGGCCAAGGGGCATCCAGGGGGATTGTGCTGTGCCCCAGTGCATGCCAGAGGGATTGGGCGATGTGCGGCACAATGGGCGCGAGCATCAGCACCGCGGCTTCCAGCGCTTCGCGTTCGACCGCAAGCCCCTCGGGAGAGGCGCGATCGGCCAGCTTACTGACCTCGTTCATCAATTCCATTACTGCGGCGATAGCGGTATTAAAGGTTTGGCGACGACCGTAGTCGTCACTGACCTTGGCTATGGTTTCATGCGTTTTACGACGCAGATCGCGCTGAGAGTCATTCAGCGATTCGATGTCGATGCTACCGGGGGTACCCGCCTTTAAGTGGCCGTGCAGGGTTTTCCATAAGCGGCGTAAAAAGCGGTTGGCACCTTCAACACCGGAATCGCTCCACTCCATGCTCTGCTCGGGGGGCGCGGCGAACATTGAAAACAAACGAACCGTGTCGGCACCGTAGTGTGCAATTAACTCTGCCGGGTCAACGGTATTGCCTTTGGATTTGCTCATTTTGACGCCGTCTTTGAGTACCATGCCCTGGCACAAAAGACGCTCAAAGGGCTCGTCGCATTCGACCAGGCCTTCGTCGCGCATTAATTTGTGAAAGAAGCGCGCGTATAATAGGTGCAAAATGGCGTGTTCGATACCGCCGACGTATTGATCTACAGGCAGCCAGTAGTTGGCGGCATCCGAGTCGAGCATGCCATCGGCAAAGTTGGGGCAGGTGTAACGCGCGTAGTACCAGGAAGACTCCATAAAGGTGTCAAAGGTGTCCGTCTCGCGCTCTACCGCGCGGCCTTCGTATTCGGCCTTGCGCCATTCGGGGTCGGCTTTTATCGGGGACTGAACGCCGTCGAGTACCACGTCTTCGGGCAGTAATACCGGAAGCTTGTCCGCCGGTACCGGAATTTCGCCGCCGCCGGGCAAGTTCAGCATCGGAATAGGGGCGCCCCAGTAGCGCTGGCGGGAAACCCCCCAGTCGCGCAGACGATAATTGGTCTGTACTTTACCTTTTTTGGCCGCTTTGAGAGTTTGTGCAATCGAGTCAAAGGCCGCTTTAAAGTCGAGGCCGTCGTACTCACCAGAGTTAACCAGTACGCCCTTGTCGACAAAGGCCTCCTTGGTAAGATCTATTGCTGAACCGTCTTTGGGGGCGATAACCTGCTGAATCGGCAAACTGTATTTGTGCGCAAATTCGAAGTCGCGTTGGTCGTGAGCGGGCACCGCCATAACGGCCCCAGAGCCGTAGTCCATTAACACGTAGTTGGCGATCCAAACCGGCACTTCTTCACCGGTAATCGGGTGCAGTGCCTTCAGGCCCGTATCCAGGCCCTTTTTCTCCATATTGGCCATATCGGCTTCGGCAACCGATTGCTCTTTACACTCGGCAATGAACTTGGCAATGCTGTCATCGGCGTCTGCCAGAGACTGGGCGATGGGGTGTTCTGCGGCCAGGCTCACGTAACTGACACCCATAAGCGTGTCGGGGCGTGTGGTATAGACCTCAAAGCCGGTGTGACCGCCGAGCTTTTCGGCCAAATCAAAACGCATTTCAACGCCCCGGCTTTTGCCGATCCAGTTGCGTTGCATGGTTTTGACCTGCTCCGGCCAGTTGGGCAGCTTGTTCAGATCTTTCAGTAATTCTTCGGCATAAGCGGTGATACGGATAAACCACTGTGCCAACTCCCGACGTTGGACCGTGGTGCCACAGCGCCAGCAGCAGCCGTCTTCGACCTGCTCGTTGGCAAGGACGGTTTGATCTTCGGGGCACCAGTTAACCGCTGAGTTCTTTTTATACACCAAACCTTTTTCGTACAGGCGAGTGAAGAACCATTGCTCCCAGCGGTAGTAGTCGCTGCGACAGGTGGCCAGTTCACGGCTCCAGTCGAAGCCAAAACCGAGCTGTTTAAGTTGACCTTTCATATACTCGACATTCGAGTAGGTCCATTTTGCGGGCGCGGTATTGTTCTTAATGGCGGCATTTTCCGCAGGAAGGCCAAAGGCATCCCATCCCATAGGGTGCAGTACATTCTTACCCTGCATGCGCTGAAAGCGGGAAATTACATCGGAAATCGTGTAATTGCGCACGTGCCCCATGTGCAGCTTACCGCTGGGATAGGGGAACATGGCGAGGCAGTAGAATTTCTCGCGGCTGGTGTCTTCGGTGACTGTAAAACTCTGGTTCTCTTCCCAGTAGCTCTGGGCCGCGGATTCCACCTCGGCGGGGTGATATTGCTCTTGCATTGTGGGCTATGATTCCCTGCGAATTGTCGGTGATAGATAAAGAGCGGGCATTATAGGGGGTAGGCCGCGTGATACCAAGGGTTGAGTCGTGCAAATAATCGCTAAAAGAGGTTGATTTGGGTGGAGGTTTGGCATAAAATCGCCGCCCCTAATACGGCTCAAGTCTATAAAACGCGTGGCAACCCCTCGTTACTTCGTGCCGTCCAAGCGCATTGGAGCAGTTATGTACGCAATTTTTGAAAGCGGTGGCAAACAGCATCGCGTAGTGGAAGGCGAAACCCTGAAGCTCGAAAAAATCGAAGTCGCCACCGGCGAAAAAATCGAATTCGACAAAGTTTATCTGGTAGCTAACGGCGGCGACGTAAAAATCGGTGCGCCTGTTGTAGACGGTGCCAAGGTAACTGCCGAGGTAGTTACTCACGGTCGTGCGGACAAGGTGAAAATCATCAAATTCCGTCGTCGTAAGCACTCTATGAAGCGCCAGGGCCACCGTCAGTGGTACACTGAAGTTAAAATCACCGGTATCAAAGGTTAAGCAGGAGTTTACTCATGGCTCATAAAAAAGCAGGCGGTAGTACACGCAACGGTCGCGATTCGGAAAGTAAACGCCTTGGTGTAAAGCGCTTTGGCGGTGAAGCTGTATCGGCCGGTTCTATCATTGTTCGTCAACGTGGCACCAAGTTCCACGCTGGTGTAAACGTGGGTATTGGTAAAGACCACACCCTGTTTGCTAAAGCAGACGGCACTGTAAAATTTGAAGTCAAAGGTGACAAAAACCGCCGCTTCGTTTCCATCGAAGCTGTGTAAGTCACTCTTGGTCGGCTGCTAAGCAGCCATTCGGCGCAAGCCGTTTAGAAAGAGCCCCGTCGATTACCGATGGGGCTTTTTTGTTGATAGACTCACAGAAAGGTCGGGCTGTGAGTGGTGAATTACCGGCCTAATCAGTTCATTCAGCGGAGAAAGCCGTGAAATTTGTCGACGAGGCACCGATTTACGTGGAAGCAGGAAAGGGCGGTAATGGCTGCCTGAGCTTTCGCCGGGAAAAATTTATTGCCAAAGGTGGCCCAGACGGTGGTGATGGCGGTGACGGCGGCAGTGTTTTTCTGTGCGCCGATGAGAATCTGAATACACTGGTGGACTATCGCTATACCCGCCGCTTTAAAGCGCCCAGCGGAGATGGTGGCCGGGGTAAGGATTGTCGCGGTAGAAGCGGCGAAGATCTGACATTGCCGGTACCGGTAGGCACGACTGTCATCGATATTGATTCGGGTGAAACCCTGGGTGATTTAACCAAGGCCGGAGATACCCTCAAAGTTGCTCAGGGGGGCTTTCATGGCTTGGGAAATGCTCGCTTTAAGTCGAGTACCAATCGCGCTCCTCGTCAAACCAGCCCCGGTAGCCCCGGTGAAATACGCAACTTGAAGTTAGAGTTGAAAGTGTTGGCCGATGTTGGCCTATTGGGTTTACCCAATGCGGGTAAGAGTACTTTTATTCGTTCCGTCAGTTCCGCCAAACCTAAAGTGGCCGATTACCCATTTACCACACTGGTACCGAATTTGGGTGTGGTAAAAGTTCAGGAGCACCGCAGTTTTGTGGTGGCTGATATTCCCGGTGTTATTGAAGGCGCCGCTGATGGGGCAGGCCTGGGTATACGCTTTTTGAAGCATTTAACGCGCTGCCGGGTATTGTTGCACCTGGTGGATGTATGCCCGGTAGATGGCAGCGACCCTGTTGAAAACGTAAAAGCTATTGCACGTGAGCTAGAAACGTTTAGCCCGCATTTAGCGCAGCGTAAGCGCTGGCTGATACTCAATAAAGTAGATTTACTGCCCGAAGATGAGCGCGAGGTTATTTGTCAAAATATTGCTAAAGCGCTCGACTGGACTGGGCCTGTCTACGCAATTGCCGCGGTCAGCGGTATCAATGTTGATACTCTGGCCGGGTCTTTGATGCAGCATTTGGAAGAACTTTGGCAGGCCGAAAAAGACGATCCTGAATTGCTTGAGGCAGAGTTTGCTTTTCAGGATGCGATGCAAGAAGAAGTGCGTGAGCGTATCGAGACTTTAAGAGATCAGCATCGCGCAGCGCGTAAAGCACAAAAAACTGATGACGATGATGACGACTTCGATGATGATGTCGAAGTGGAGTATGTGCCTTAATTCTTCGCATTAAGAGTCGGTCTTTCAGTGGAACGGTAAGAGAACGAGCGAATGTCAAAACGTCAGGAGTTAGGTCAAGCTAAGCGTTGGGTGGTTAAAATTGGTAGCGCGCTGCTGACCGATGATGGCAAAGGGTTGGACTATGCAGCCATTTCGCACTGGGTGTCGCAAATCGCAGCACTCAAAAAGCGTGGCATTGAGTTGGTGCTCGTTTCCTCTGGCGCCGTAGCCGCCGGAATGACACGTCTGGGCTGGACGCAAAGGCCCACCGAGATTCATCTGCTACAAGCCGCCGCCGCCGTGGGGCAGATGGGCCTCATTCAAAATTACGAGTCTGAGTTCTCGCAATTTGGCTTACACACCGCGCAAGTATTGCTCGATCACGATGATCTCTCCTCCCGTGAACGCTATCTCAATGGCCGTTCAACTCTGCGTGCCCTAATGGATCTTAATGTGATCCCCATCGTTAATGAAAACGACACAGTCGTGACCGATGAAATCCGATTTGGCGACAACGATACATTAGGGGCTCTGGTTGCGAATCTGATTGATGCCGATGTTTTGGTCATAATGACGGATCAGGATGGGATGTATACCGCTGATCCTCGCACCCATGCTGACGCTGAGCTGATCAGTGAAATGGCTGCTGCCGACGCTCGACTCGATGCTATGGCAGGTGATGGCGGTAGTTTGGGGCGTGGAGGCATGATTACTAAAGTGCGGGCAGCTCGTGTTGCCGCTCGCTCAGGCGCCGATACCATTATTGTCGGAGGTCGGCAGGATTCGGTGTTAACTCGCCTGGCCGATGGTGAAAGCCTCGGTACTTATCTGTGGGCTGATCAAGAGCCACAGGCCGCGCGCAAACGTTGGATCGCCGGTCACTTACAGTCGCGCGGGACGTTGGTCTTGGATGACGGCGCTGTAGCGGTATTACAAAAACAAGGTAAAAGTTTGTTGCCGGTTGGCGTAAAACAGGTGATAGGTGATTTTAAGCGCGGTGAAATGGTCGTATGCAAGAACTTGCAAGGTCGTGAAGTGGGCAGAGGGCTTGTCAACTATCACGCATCGGATGCCCGCCAGATTATCGGGCACCCTAGTTCACAGATAGCGGAACGCCTTGGTTATCAAGGCGATGCAGAGCTGATTCATCGCGATAATCTGGTTATTGTTTAGGTTTGCAGTTTCGTTTGTGTCTGAGGTTTTCCCTCACAGCGTAATATTCGTGTGTCCGTGCCGGGATCTGGAAGTCTGGGGCCAATTATTCTTCGGCATTTAAATCGTTAAACTGACCCATAAAAAAACCAAAGCATGCAGCGAAGGAAAAGTGCCCCCCGCGCTCACAATTCTCGCTGAGCATCTTCGATTCCTGGTGCAGGCTGGACGCAACAATAGATGTTAAATACGCCGATACTTTGTCATTGAAAATATCGCCATGGTCTTTGATAAAGCTAGCATCGGTGCTTAAAAATACGATGGGGTCTTGTGCGGAGCACGGCAGCCGGGCCGTTAATGGATTGTGCGTTGTTGCGCTCTTGTCTTCGCAGTAGTCATGAAACTTCCACTCTCCCAACGGCTGGTCGTACGGATCCCTACGGTTATTTCGGTTGAGTGTTATCGCGCCAGTCCAAAATCGTTCATAGTTGCCAATTGTTGTAATGTCGAGATTGTGTTCGGAAAACTTATACAGTTTATCTTGATAATAGCGTTCAAAATCGACTTCCTCCCAACCTAAGGCGGCAATGGACTGTCCGACTGGGAAATACACATGAGTTGCCTGGTCTCCCTTTGAACTAATAACATGTAGGAGCTCCGACTGCGGCGATGACTGCTCAGCAAAACGCATACTATGCTCTTTTAAGGCAAAAATTTGATTGGCTTCTATGGCTGGGTTAAGCAGTACGACGCCCTCGCCAATAGGGGGTGTGGCCTTGCCATTGGACATTCCGGTAATCATCTTAGTTAATAATATATTGTCTACCGCCGACAAAGTCATTGCGCCGCCAAAACTGTGGCCGGCAATCAGCAAAATATTATCAGGTTTACGTGCATCAATTTCCGCCAGCTTCAGAATGACTGACGAAACACCGTTCGCGCCGATTTCTTCGGCTACCGATTTTCTTGCCCAATAGGTAAGGTATTCAGAGCCCGCACCGTATAAAGATTTGCCTCTCCAACCGATGTAAACCCCCATAAGCTTGCGCTCACCCAGAATATTAGCACTGCCAATTTTGTTGAGCACCTGGCGAAAACTTTTTACATTGCGGTCGTCGTTGCTGGCATTGTGTAGCCAGCCGTGAACAAAAACGACCACTGCTACCCCTGAATCCTCGCTTGCGTAAGACTCTATGCGGCTCACAATGTCCTCGGTTTTACGCCGGTCAAATTGATTGCCTCGCTCGGAGAACTCAATAAAACTCAATTCGAAATTGTCATGTTCTTCAATATAAGACTCTGCGCACGTTTGCCGGCAGTTGGCGGGTGGCTCGGTTCGCCAGGCGGTACTCCGGGTGCAGGAAACCGTTAACGCCACCAATATGCCGGCGCCAAGGAGGAGTGCAAGTACACGAACAAACTTGCTGGGCATAGTGCTCACCACGGCTCGGCCAGATAAGGAAACTCGCTTAAAAACGGCTTGTCATTGGTGTCCTTGCGAGGCCACTCCCAAGTTCGTACATCGCCCAGCGATAGTTCCCACAGCAGGCAGTCACCTACTTTGCAAGTAAGTGCGGCAACGTCATCGGTTAGCATGCGGCCATTGGGGAAGCCCGGGGAAAACTTTGTGCTAAATATCATGACGTCCGGGAACTTATCATAGTCGCGAATCGCAAAAAGTGGTGCAAGTTTTGACATAAGTATGCCGTCGATAAAGCCGGGGTCGTTATGTTTTTTGTTGATGGCTTCAAGGTGCTGGGCGGGCTCCAATGTGTTGAGGAAGTCTAACCGAGGCTGCATGGTTCGGTTAGACCGCCCCACATGATCTATTTTCTTTCCGTGTTTTACAATATCACCCCACATAACAAAGTTATGCTGTTCGGCAGCGAATTCGGTGATGGGGATTGTAACAGCCATGGCGACCACGTTAGAGCCAAAAAACTTCGGAAATATAAAGGGGTCGTCTCGCACGCCGGTAAACACACGAATATTCTCAGAATCCTTCAAAGTGCCGCTTTTCTCTAAAGCCGTAAGGGATGCGTTGTTATCCAGGTGAAAAGCAAGAGTCGCGTCGGGGTGGATGTGAGACGGGCTGCTAATGCTGCCCCCGTAGCGTAATTTTTGCTGAGGATTATCAAAGCTCACCTCAGACGACAAGTCAAAATGTACCCGGTAGGTTTGCTCTGACAAGTGATCAATGGGTGGTGGCTTTTTTAGGCCTGGGTGGGTGGTTAGGATAACAACGAGATTGCCCTTGTGTGGAAACACAAATAGCCCCGATAGACTTTGGGTCGGCTCTCCGTTAAAAACCGGGTCCGCATGATCTGAGGCCAAGCTTAATGAGCAGGCACAGCCTAGTATGCTTACTAGTAAGTAGCAAAGGTAAAGTTTTTTCATGGTTAGCTCTTGTGGCTTTGGAATATCACGTCGGCGGCCTTTTCAGCGGCAACGTAAATAGAGGTGACGATAAAAAAACCGGGAATGCGGGGAAAAATTGACGCGTCTACCACGCGCAAATTGCCAATACCGCGAACCTGAAAATTGCTGTTGAGTACAGCCATAGGATCGTCGTCACGGCCAATTTTGCAGGTGCAGGAAGCGTGGTGCCCCCAGGCGCGGTTGCGTACAAACTCAGCCAGTTCGGCGTCGCTTTGCTTGTCTTGCCCCGGAAGTTCCTCTTCGGCGATTAAGCCTTTGTCAATCAGAGGCTTCGTCATGCTTCGGACAAAGCGAATACCTTCCACCACGGAGGCGAGATCGGCACCGGTATCGTCATTACCCTCATCGAAATAGCGGAAGTTAATGTAGGGTCGGTCAAGTGGGTCATTGGAGGCGAGTGTTACGTAGCCTGCGGTGTTGTTTGTGTGTGCTTTCAATATTGCCCAAGTGAGATAGTTCAGATTTTTAATTAGCTTAGAGTAGCCGGGAAAATAGCCTTTAAATTCGGCGAGCAGCGCAAAGCAAAATAAATCGGGCAAAGGGCGAGAGGGCAGTGAACGTTTAATGGCAGCCAGCACAGCGCCGTTAGTTGTGTATACGCCTTTACCTTTTAACCATTCTTGATGCTGCGGATCTTTAGTGTCGTAATTGGCGTCTTTGAGTACTTCCCAGTTGTCAAAGTTCATCCGGTTAACGACACCGACTTCGTAGCGGTCCTGTAAGTTTTTGCCAACCCCCGGTAGGTGTAGCTTGCATTCAATGGCGTGTGTCTCTAACTCTTCTCGATCGCCAATGCCGGAGAGCATAAGCAGTTGAGGCGTATTAAACGCGCCGCCAGCCAGAATAACTTCTTTAGCGGCGTAAACCTCGCGTACCTCTCCCACTTCCCCGCTTGGGTACTGGTAAGCCCGGTACAGCTTTTCACCCTTGCGGTATTCTACGCCGCGGGCATTGAGCTGCTCATCAATAATAACCCGGGTAACCAGCGCATTGGTTTCAATGGTAAGGCGCTCGGGGTATTTCTTCGCCACATCGAGCAAGCGTTCGCGAGTGCCGTGTCGTTTGTGTTTGCCGGTGGCAAGTGGTGGGTAGCGCAATCCTGTGGCATTGTTTTTCACAAGGCGCCAGTCGTTGGGGTCACCTGCTCCGCGTTTTATCCAACCCAGTCGTTGCCATAGCCTTGGCAGCATACGTAAGCCAACCGCACCTTGTTCCTCTAAGGAGTCGACTAAAGCGTGATCTTTCAGGACATATTCAATTGGAATGGCTTTTTCGGTTCTGAACCAGCCAGAGAAACCGTGGCGCGATGGATTGAACTTGAAGAGTTTGTAAATCCAGCGCCATACCGGTCGGTAGTGGCAATCCTCCAATTTCTCGAAATAGGATCGCATGGTGTCCGAGTTCCAGCTGTCGTCACCGGTAAGCTCGGCAATATCGTCCCAATCTTGATTGTGAGGGTAGACCGTAATCATGGCGTTGTGGGCTGTGCAGCCGCCCAGACAACCCGCCCGAGGGTAGAGTACGCCGTTAACAGGTTGCCCTAAGTATTCAGGGGAGTACTTAGGATCTTTCTTTTGTTGCGTTTGATCAGAGTAATGACGAACAAAGTAATCCCAACGCATTTCATTGTTTTCGGTTGAAAAGGCGTGAAAAACCGGCACTTCATAGTCTTCGGGTAGCCGGTTTTCGGTGCTGACCTGATCACTACCCTTGTGTTTGACCGGGTCTTGTCCGGACTCCAATACCAGTACCCGAGCCCCGTATTCAGCCAGGCGCGCCGCTACCGTGCCACCACCTGCGCCGGACCCGACAACAATATAATCGTACTCGCTCATGTGACAATCCTTTGCTTACATGGTTTTAAGGAATTCAATCAAAGCATACTTTTCTTGATCCGTAAGGGGTGTTTCCTCTTCGCTATCGGGCAGGTAGTCGGTGCCGAAATAATGCCCCTTATTGGTTACGTAATCGGGGCAGGAGCTGCCTTGATACAGTGGCTCGACCAAATTGGCGAATATCGTTTTGGCCTGTTCATCCGACGCGCCATGTGGCAGTTTCTTCAAGTCCTTGATGATTTTTACCAATAACTTTATTCGGTCTTTATCAATGTTACTTATATCCGTATTGTAGATAAGGTTAACGGGGGTTCCGGCGGGAATAGGGCCTAATGTAATACCATCGGATGAGAACAGCTTGGGCAACAGCTTACTCAAAATACCGTCAAATTCGGCGACGAAGTTAGGTAGGTACCCCGGTGTGATATTTAAATAACTTGTTTGCTGAGTGACCTGAATGTAGCCCGGGTGTTTTTTCCCGGAGCGGGTAATCACGTCAAACGGATAGTCATAGTCGTAACTGTCGTCCTGGCCGGAGTGAGCGCGACGCTCGGGCCACAGCAGTCTTTCAACCGAGGCCTCAAATGATTTCATGCGCGCCTCTACTGTGCCTTCATACTCAAAAGGCCCCAGTGCGTTATTAAGCAGGAAGGGGGCGGACGACCATAAACTGATTAATGAAGCGGGGCGAGTATAGCCGCGACCGCCACCAGGCATGGCGAAATCGCGGACCTCACCGGTATAGGGGTTTTGCACCTGAATGTTGCCCACTGCAGGCAGTGATTTGTATGAGCTGGATGAGAAGTTATCCCAGATGTCACCGGCCAGCGCATTGCGTGCTAAAGGGCTGCAGGCATTGGTTTCGAGCAGCGTGACCGGCACGCGAAGCTCAGTGGAAAGAAAGTTGTTCTGCAGAAAGTTATCTTCCTGTACAACTTCTTGCATGGCAGTTTTGAACTGATCGGTTTTACTGTGCTGCCAGTAATCGTTCCAACACTTCAGGTAATCACCGTTAACGCAGCCCTTGTTGGGGAAGTAATCTTTAAAGACATAGTCGGGCAGTTTCGATGAGTGGCAGCGGGCGCAAGTCTCGGCAAAAACCTTTTTACCTTCCGCCAGTACCGATTCGTCATCGCTTAAATAGTTTTCCCCGCCAGGGGCATTTGCCAAATAATCGGGTTCAGCACTGCCTAAGAAAAACAGCGCGACGTCTGCGGTTTGTTCCTCGTTTGCACGCCAATAGGTTGAATTTTTCTGTGCGGTTGCAATCGGGAAGGGGGTGATTTTCTTACCGCCAACAACGGGCCTGAAGTGTTCAACCCACTCCTCGCTGAACAGCCCTATGTTGACGTATACCCGGTTCAGAGCGCCCAGGGCACCCACCGAATCGGCGCCGTCTTTCAACACTCTTGGGGTATAGACAGTGTCCGGGGCATCATAAAACTGACTCAGCGCATGGTCGTCGGGTAGGTAATCATTCAGTTGTTTGTTGTTCTGCTCCGGTCCTTCAATTTTCTCTTGGCCCCATTTGGTTGCCAGTTCCAGGCGCGATGCCAGGTTGTAAATGGCGTTCATTGTGCGCGGGTTATTAATATAATCGGTTGAGACAAGAGAGGTATCCAGCGCACCAGGTTTAGAAGCGTGGAATAGCTGTTTTAAGTAATTATCTTCGTCTTTATCCCACAGCAAAATGCGGTCTACCCAGAAGTATTGTGCCCCCGGGTTAGAGTTTAAGTTGGACCACTCAGGGTTATTAAAGTCTTGCGGTGGATTGGTTGGGTTGGGGCCAACGTGACAGAAGCCGCACGACATACCAACCCGATAGGGGCGTACCAGATCTTTATTGTCATAATATTCCGGGTCAGTGTAATAGCGCACCGGGTCCCAGTTGGCCTCGGCTGTTTCATCAAACTCCGGATTGGGAAACAAGCGCAGACCTACAATGCCAGTGCCGTATCCATAGTAGGAGCCGACTTCAATATTTTCGCCTCGGGCGCCAATTTTCACACCTGGATAGGCTTCGCTGTCTGCAAAGGGGTCGGGGGCGCAGCTGTCGTCCCGAATATCCAGCCACAGACCGTAGCGATCGGCTTGTGGACCGTTTGGTTTTTCAAAGCACGGTTCATTGACCACCCCTAAATACTCCCAACGATTATCACGGCTGTAGCCTAAGCTTGGGTGGTTGGAAATGGTTTTTAACAGGTCAGCGTTGCCGAACGTGAATTGACTCAGCTCGTCCCAAAAACGGTCGTTGCCCGCCGTCCAGACAATCCAGTTGTTGCGCCCGCGCGCGAATCGATCGACGGCGTCTTGCTCGCTAATACCGGGGAAGAAAGGCTCGAGTCGCGCTTGGAGCGCGGCCGGGTTTTTGGAGATGCCGTAGTCCATGTCCGCGTAATAGTCGACGGTAGAGCCTGAGAGTTGCTCCTTCGTTACGCCAACGCACTGCGCTTCATCAAGAATTTCCCCCGCTCCTTTGCCGCAGGGTGAGGGTGCCTCAGAGCATCCCGCCAAAATGCTGAGAGTGCCCCAGAAAACCGTATGGACAGCAAAACTTAATACCTTCATGGTAATCCCCTTCCGTGTGACCAAAAGACGCCGCCAGTCAGTGCTGGTGAATATTTTTGTGGTAAAGATGCCGCTCAGGGAGCGGGAGAGATGTACTGCATTGTCCCGGCTTCGCCCATTAAATATGGCGCCAGATACATCGAGGGTAGGACAACATCCTGTTGCATAATCACTTTAGCGGCATAGGACAATAGATGCAAATGAAATTTATGTGGCATATTATTGCTAAAAATCATTTGGGTGCCACATATGTGCTCAGCGGACAATCTGCGGCGTTCGACATTCCCGCTGAAAATCAGGCGTTGATGTTGAGGTCGGTGGGGTAGGTGTCGCGAATCCAGTCTGGCGGAATGGGTTGTATATTCTCAAATACGCCGTGCTTGACACTTAGGCAAAGCTTGGGCTCTTCAAAATCGACGCTGTTGTCAAAAATTTGCGCTTCATCGGCTATTTCAATGGCACGGCGAATCAGAGGGGGGCAGCGCGAGTAGCGTTCAAACACCTTGTGCGCGGGTACATTGTGGCCGCCTTCTTCGACCCGCAGCGCGACACGCGCCTGGCAAATCTCAGGGGTGGCGACACCAATATGAATGATCTTGGTGTAAAAGCCTGCCGCTTTTGCTGCGGCTACTACATCGGGCTTGCTGGGGTGGGAAAAGGTGGACTCCCAGATGAAACTGGTTTTGTTGTCTATACAATTCTGGCGCCGTTCACTGGCTATTTCAGCCGCTCGATAAGCCGCCTTCATATCGGGCTCTTCCAGTTCGAAGTACTGAATGATGTCTGCGTTTAGAAAGGGCGTTTCGCCATACTCGTGGTGCAGTTCATTGTAATAAAAGCTGGTCTTGCCTGCGCCATTGGGGCCGGCTAGGGCGATCATGAAAGGCGCAGTGTCCATAGGCTAGCTCATCAGTTAAAGATGTTTAGGGTGCCATGTGTGTACAGTGCTGATACAGTCAGTCCTAACTAACCATAGCACAGGAAGCAAAGTTCGCTTTGTAGCTGTGTTTGGGAGTGCAAGATGGGTTGTTGGCGTCATCAAAGGGGCGAGCAATACGCGGTCGAAATTCTGGCTCAAATTGTGCTTATCATAGAAATAGAGGAGATGATGTTATGCCCAATTCAAGTACCGCTCAATGGCCAGAACACCTGGCGCAGGCCTGCGATCTTAACAGCGTGCCAGCGGGAGTTGTGGAGAGTCTTTCCAAGAATCTTAAAATACCCCTGGATATTGCCCGCACCTTAGTGGCTTTTTATATGCCATTGGCCGCCTATTGTGCTGGACATTCTGGCGTAGACAGCCCGCCGTTCTTATTGGGGGTGAACGGCGCGCAGGGAACCGGTAAATCAACGGCGGCGCAAGTGGTCCAGGCTCTGCTGCAGACGGTTTATGATAAGCGTGTATGCGCCGTATCCATCGACGACTTGTACTTGGGGCGTGCCGCCCGGCAAACGCTCAGTGCGCATATTCACCCATTGTTGGCTACCCGAGGGGTGCCCGGCACTCATGACCTGCCTTTGGCGTTGCGACTTTTTAAAAGCCTGAAAGAGTCAGATGCGAGTACCGTGACTCGCATACCGAGGTTTAATAAAGCCCTTGATGATTGCGTTGCCCAAAGTGAGTGGGATTGTTTTACCGGAAAGCCCGATGTGATTATTTTCGAAGGCTGGTGCGTAGGCGCGCGCCCGCAGCGCGCCGGAGATCTGCAGGCACCGGTCAATAACCTGGAGGCGCATGAGGATAATGACGGCGCGTGGCGGCGTTATGTTAACGACTGTCTGCGAGATTACCAGCTCTTGTTTGATCAGATCGACTTGCTGGTTATGCTCAAGGCGCCATCGTTTGATCAGGTGCTGGAGTGGCGCCAGTTGCAGGAAGAAAAACTCCGCGCGTCACTGAGTGCAGAGGATTTGGCAAATTCTAAGGTGATGTCGGCCGATGAAATTGGCCGCTTTATTGCGCACTATGAGCGTTTAACACGCTGGATGTTAGGGGAAATGCCCGCGCGGGCCGATGTCTTGCTAACCTTGGGCAAGGATCATCAAATTGCCACGATTAAATGCCAAATTAGTGAGTAATAGGCATTAACAGAAAATCATAAACCAATAACGAGGTTTTGTTTTGATTGCAAAAGCAGTATTTACCGATCTCGACGGTACCTTGCTAAACCACGACGATTATTCCTACGCTGACGCGCTTCCCGCTATAGAGTTTTTGCGAAACAACCACATCCCCCTGATATTGGTGTCGAGTAAAACCCGGGCCGAAATGGCCGACCTGTGCCGCGAGCTGAGTATTACCGATCCTTACGTTTGTGAAAACGGCAGTGTCATTGTCTTGCCTAAACCCTGGGTGGCCGAGTTTGGTGTAGACACTGAATCGCTGGCAGAGCAGAGCGATTGTTATTTAGCGTACCGTGGCGCTGACCGGGCCGCCATATTGTCTATTTTGAAGCCGTTAAAATCTCAGTTCCAATTTGCCGGCTTTTCCGACATGGATGTGGCCGACGTAATCGACTGCACCGGTTTGTCCGAACCGGCCGCCATGAACGCGATGCGCCGCGATGCCACCGAGCCGTTGCTTTGGCACAGTGATGGGGCGCTATTGGAGCAGTTTGCCCAGTTTTTGGGCGAGAGTAAATTGCAGCTCCTCAAAGGGGGGCGTTTTTACCACGTTATGGCCCAGTGCGACAAAGGCGATGCGGTACGTTACTTGCTAAACATATATCAGTCTCATATTGGGGCGCGGGTGCGCAGCATTGCACTGGGTGACAGCCAAAATGATTTAAAAATGTTGAAGGCGGTCGATCAAGCGGTTGTTATGCCGCACCCAGATGGTTCATATATGAGCGATAAAGACTTAAAGGGCGAGTTGCACGCACCCTATATGGGCGCTAAAGGATGGCGAGCCGGAGTAGAGCAGGCGTTACTGCAGCTATAAAACTAACGAGGAAAAACCATGAGTGATTTTTTTCAAAATGGCCGTATAGGAACTCTCCACAATTTGGGCAATCGCCCTATCGAAGAACTCGAAGCCGAGTTGTTGGAGTGGAGCAAACAAAAGCCTATGTGTTTGGTTTTACCTTGTTTGTATTCGGAACTGGAAGGCCCGGCAATGGACAACATTGTTGAAGAGCTGGCCAAGGTCCCGTTTCTCGATGAAATTATTATTGGTCTTGATCGCGCAGACGAAGAGCAATATAAAAAAGCCAAGAAATTCTTTTCTCGCTTACCACAAAAACACTCCATTTTATGGAACGACGGCCCGCGCTTAAAAGCCGTTGACAAAGTGCTTGATGAAGTTGGCTTGGCGCCGCAACAATTGGGCAAAGGCCGCAACGTTTGGTACTGCCTGGGTTACGCATTGGCCAAAGGGCGCGCTCGTGCTGTCGCTTTGCACGATTGCGATATTGTGACCTACAAGCGCGACATAGTCGCCAAACTTTTTTACCCCATTGCGCACCCCACTTTCAATTACATGTTCTGCAAGGGCTATTACTACCGCGCCGCCGGCGGCAAGTTAAACGGTCGTGTCAGTCGATTGCTGGTGTCACCCCTGGTGCGCGCCTTGCAAAAAGTCTGCGGCCACAATGATTACCTGGATTTTATCGACAGTTTTCGCTACGCCTTGGCCGGTGAGTTTTCCATGAGTATGGACGTGGTCAGTTCAATTCGTATTCCCAGCGATTGGGGGCTGGAAATTGGCGTGTTGTCTGAAGTGAATCGTCGCTACTCCGATGAGCGCGTCTGTCAGGTGGACATTGCCGACGCCTACGATCACAAACACCAAGACTTGTCGGCCGATAATCCCGATGGTGGCCTGTCGAAAATGAGTACCGATATATCCAAATCATTTTTTCGCAAGCTTGCCGTTAAGGGTACCGTCTTCTCGCCTGAAATGTTTCGCACCTTAAAAGCCAGTTACTACCGGCTGGCCTTGGATTTGGTGGATCGCTATCACAATGATGCGGTTATCAATGGAATGACACTGGATCGCAACAAAGAAGAAGAAACGGTAGAGCAATTTACCCAATGCATTATGCGTGCCGGCGAGCAGTTCTTAAATGATCCCACCGAAAAACCCTTTATGGCCAACTGGTCGCGGGTGTTAAGTGCGGTTCCCGATGTGTATTCGCGCCTGTTGGATGCGGTTGAACAGGATGGCCAAAAAATCAGTTAGTATAGCGTGACTGTCCGGCTCCACTATACAAGCTGTGTGTCGCACGGCTTGTATATTAGAAGTGGTGAAATCTGACGTCGCCAGATTAAGATCTGAGTCCTGATGTAAAAATTAATTATGCGTCAGACGTCCAGCCATTGGCCTTCCTGTTGATGATGCCCTGTTCTCGCCGCCGAACATCTGCAAGGAACTCTAGTGCTGACTCTTGTCCTTTTTTGATAACCTCAATCAGAGCATGTGGGTAGGCGTCGGGAAATTTTCTAAATTCATTCATGGCGTGGCCAAGCCTGCCAAGTATCCCCCACTCTTTATTAAGGAGTACAGGGTGCAAGCCTGCATTTTCCAATTCCCTATTGAAAAGCGTTTGGGCGACCCGGCCATTTCCATCTGAAAAGGGGTGAATGTCGCATATTGTCATCAGTAATAGCAGAGCTTTAGGTATACCATTTGGAGCCTTAGGGTAGATTTCGCTAAAGAATTTCCTGATAGTGTTAGCGCACTGTTCGG
Source organism: Gilvimarinus gilvus (assembly GCF_030518155.1). Lineage (GTDB taxonomy): Bacteria > Pseudomonadota > Gammaproteobacteria > Pseudomonadales > Cellvibrionaceae > Gilvimarinus > Gilvimarinus gilvus. Next base: position 140,465 of record NZ_JAULRU010000583.1, read on the forward strand.
GTTTTGGTCGCTCTATAATACGGGAGGCCGATGTTCTATTTTGAACAAACTTAAATTGTCCTGGGTGAAAGCCGTCGAGATTGTTGGTGGCCAGTGCGTGTACTTCTCTAAGGACAGACTCTCCTTCTGTTGCTATCTGATATGAAGAGGCTTTTGCATGTCGCACGGAAGCAATCATATTCCTCGTTTCTACATTTTCCCTACAGGTACGGGTATTTTGCAAAATTTCATCTCTATGGGCTATGTATTCTTCGGCAGAACCCACCACGGGTATCATAAAAAATGCTTCATACTCAGGCCAGCGTGGGTCAAGTTTACCAAGCGGCTCTAAAGGGGAGTTAAAAGCGCTCAGAGTTCGGCTATATTTTTCTAGGCGCTCTAAGGTATAAAGGTCTATGCCGAGTTGATCGTTCGGTGTGCAGTGGCTTACTTCTCGCAGGTTGTTTTCGTTTGGAGCACTAAGAAATAATTTGGTTGCTGATTGATATCGAATGTATTCATTAGCCAATAATGTAAGCACAGTTGCATCGGCTCTATCCTCTCGAGTAGCCCTTTTGTAAGGGAATGCGGCTAAAGACTTTAAAGCATCTGTGGGTTTGGCCAGGTTGAGTTGCACTTGAGCCAGCAGAGTAAATGAAGGTGCAAGAGCGGGGTCTGCTGCTATTGATTTGTGCAAAAGGTGTTCTGCTTCCTGGTCTTTTGAAAGTCTTGTTTGGCACCTTGCCATTCTATACAAGCTGCCGGCATCTACCCGAATTTGCAATGCTCTTTGGAACAGCTGCAATGATTGACGATGCTCGCCGCTATCGAGTAGGGCATCCCCCCAGATCTGATAAGCCTGCGGTAGATTTTCGTTAATTTTCAGTGCACGCTTTGCATACTCGATGGCGCTTTTGTGCCTGCCCAACTGATTTGCCGTTTCGGCTAGGTTTACCCAGCTCTCAAACCTACCAGGTTCTAATTTTGTGGCGGAATCAAAACAAATAAAAGCGTTCTCAAATTGTCTGTTTTGAAACGCATGAAAACCGTTTGTCATGGCCTCAAGCCAGGTTTGGCCCGATTCACTATTCATGTGAAGGCCTTTTTATCCCGCTTGTTCGCGGAAACACCGCGCAGCATACTCAATACCCTCGGGGTGATTGTCCAGCCAGGTAGCGGCAATAATCATAAAGTTTGCCGAGCCGAGATCAGCAATGTAGTTATTCAACTCATCAGGAATTTTGCCTCCCTGAATGATTGGCATTGTCTGTTTGCAGCCGCCTAAAACGCTTGTACAAGCTTCAATAAAGTGAGAGTTTGATTGCGTGTTTTGATAATTGGTTGCAATGGGACCGGGGCCAACGGTAAGGTCGGCGCCGGCCAATCGGTGCAATTTTGCCATTACCCCATCGGTTGCTCCCCACTGAGCGGAGCGGGTGATAACGTCACCACAGGTGTTATGGGCAAGTATCATCATGTCGGAACGTTGACGTACTTCTGAGATGAACGACATGCCTTGAATGTAAGAGCTCACAAGAACACCGTCAACACCAGCTTTCTGTGCTTGCTCTAGCATAGGCAAGGCTGCATCTAAGTCGTCAATGATATTGGCAAAGTACAGTTTTCGCTCGCCGGTGTCATCTTCTACCTGTTTCTTCACAGTTACCATGCGTTGCACCCGATCAGCAAAAGGGGACCGATTACTGTCGTAGGTCAGCTCATCGTCCTTGATGACATCAAACCCCCCTGTTAGAACCTGTTTGTTGATTGCTAACATGGTGTTGGTATCAAGGCCATTGGCAGGGCGCATCGAGCGGCACAGGATAGGTCTGTGTGAGAATCCCAGTGTCTGTTGTATGCCTTCTATGCCATAGCGCGGCCCGATAAATTGCTGTGCGAGGCGATTTGGAATGTCAACATCGATGAGTATTGCGCTGCTGAGAAACCCAAGGCGGTGAATTTCGCCCATTACGTTGTTCCAAATTCGGGTTAGGCGATTGCCGAATACGTGAGCGGGGTAAGCAATTACGACTCGATAAACATTGTGTTCGCCTTTGCCTAATGAGTCACCGTAGACACTTGTGTTGAGAAAATATAGCGGGCTGACGGCAACCATGTTGAAGTCTTGGGGTTCAACCGAAACAACTTTGGCTGCAAAGCTTTTTGTGTCCTCTGTTATGTCGAAGGTGGCCAACGAAGTGGCACATACACTTTGTTCCTTGGCAATACCGAATGCCGCCTGCTCGCCGTTCAGTGGGGTGCAAATATGGTAGGTTGCAAACAGGTAGTCATCTGCTTCCTGGTTGGTCCAGGTAAACAGTTGATTATCTTTGGTCGTCAAATTTTCAGAGCTCATTGATACTTATGTCCTAATTTCGGTGCTATGACTTTTTCGGCAATGTCCCAGTCGAGCTGTGTGGTAATTTTAATGTTTTCTGCCTCGCCTGGCACCGCTGCAAGCGATTGGCACCTACTGATCACTAATTGTGCGGTTGATTGAAAAGTGTTGCCGTCTGGCGCTTGCATTGCTTTGGCCAGTACAGCGTGTGAGTATGCTTGCGGGGCTTGAAATATACCGACCTCATCGCGACGCCAAAATCTACTGACGTCGCCCCCGTTAATGCGTCCGACCGGCACTACTGGGTCGATAAATGCGCCCGCAGCGCCGTGAGCTTCGGCGGCCAAAAATACCGCTTCATGAAGCTCGCGTGACGCAAATGGGCGTGCGGCGTCTTGTATTAGGACAGTTTTTGCATCGATGGCATTGAATAAATTTGCAATGGTTCCATGTCTGGAGTTACCACCGGTAATAATGGTGCAGTCGGGCAAAAGGATTGTAGCTTGATGCTCAAAACCTTCAGGCACAGCGATTACAATGGAGTCGACGATAGGGGCTAAACTGTGTGCCACCCACTCAATCAGTGTTCGGTTGCCTAGCGTTAAAAACGCTTTAGGGCCTTTGTTTAAACGCGTACCAAGCCCCGCCGCCGGAATAATGGCGGCCCGGCGCAGGGCCTCTGCCATGATGAAGACCTTTAAATTATGTCAAATTTGGCGCATAAAGTTTCAGTGCGGGGAGGATAGAACATCTCGGATTCGGGGGCAAGATGTTCCTATCTGTCGAGCTATTGTGAGCAGTAGTTGGTTAACCAAAGGTTTTGGTACGGAGCGAGTGTAATGGTGTCACACAGGTCTTCGATTGCATTGCCACTGATTAAGTCCACCCAGTTTTCCGTGCTGATCAGGTTGATATCCGCTAGGTTCAGCTGTTGGGGTTGATCGCTCAGATTATAAATGCAGAAAATGCTTTGGTTGCGCTGCATGCTCTGGCGCCAGAAGGCAAAGATTTCCGGTCGGATGTGCAAGGTGAACTGCGTTGCATTGGGATGGAACGCAGGCTGCTTTGCGCGAATTTTGATGAGGCGTTGCAGTTCGTTAAATACGCGCTGGCCTGGACCGTTTTCTTTTCCAAGTCGCTCATTCAAATCGCTTAAGCTCCAGTTGCAGCGGTTGATAGAGCGGTTGTGGCCGGTGGTTTTTACCTTGTCATAATCATTGTGGGTAGCAAATAGGGTGTGAATGTAAAAGGCCGGTATGCCCTCTACTGCGAGCATAATCGTTTGCGAGCTAATAAGCCGTTCCACTTGCCACTGATCGCTGCCTTTGTAGGTGCCCTTGAAGGCATCGTACAGGCTTATGTTGGCTTCATAGGGCTTACTGTTACCCTCGGCATCGGTGCGTGAGGAAATACGACCACCAAAGGATTCCAGTGTCTGCAACATTTGTTGCAGCTCACCTTCATCAAGTAAACCCTCGGCGGGGCGAAGGCCGACACCATCGTGACTGGCGGTGAAGTTTAGGTAAGTACAGCCAACCGGCGAAGGCGGCATGGTCATCATCCACGTTTTCAGGTAGGTGCAATCACCGGCAAGTAAGGCGTGAATCACCAACGGCGGCAAGCTGAAGTTATAAATAATATGCGCTTCGTTGCTGTTGCCAAAGTAGGTTAGGTTTTCTCGATTGGGTACATTGGTCTCGCTGATAAGCAGCGCATGGGCATTTTTGTACTCGGTGAGTAGCCGTACCAGCTTAATGACTTCGTGAGTCTCGTGAAGGTGAATGCAGCTGGTACCCAATTGCTTCCATAAAAAGGCGACGGCGTCGAGGCGAATCCACTGCGCGCCTTCGTCCAGATAGCGGCCGATGATACTGAGGTATTCCAGTAACACTTTTTCATTGCGAAAATCCACATCAACCTGATCGTGGCTGAAAGTACACCACACATGTTTGGTACCATCGGCCGTATCGGTTTTGCGCAGTAGGGGGCTGGTGCGGGGTCGTACCACGTTAGATAAATCGTAGTTCGGATCGGCCTCTACAAAATAGCCACGTCCGGGGTCTTTGCCGTACTGGTAGTTGCGAAACCAAAGGCTCTGACTGGAGACATGGTTTATGACCAAGTCCGCCATCAGTTTAAAATCCTGGGCGAGAGCGTTGATGTCGTCCCAGTCGCCTAATTCTGGGTCTACCTGGGTGTAATCGATAACCGCGAACCCGTCATCCGAGGAGAAGGGAAAAAACGGCAGTACATGGACGGCCGAAAATACGCCTTGCAAATGGTTGTGGAGAAAGTGCTGGAGAGTGTCTAATGGTTTGTGGCCAGCTTCGCGAATGGAATTGCCGTAGGTGATCAGCAAGCAGTCCTTTTCTGACCATAAGCGCTCGGGCGCTACTACGTCCTTGCTGATGCGCGGGCCAATAGCGGCCAAACACTGCTCTGTTAATTCCTGGGAGTCACAGTGTGGGTAAAGAGCGCCAATCAGCACGTTAACTTTATGCTTGAGCTCTTCCAGAGAGAGGAAGTCTGTGGTCATGGGGTGGCCTCATCGCCTGATCGAAATTTCTACTGCCAAATCAGCACCTTGCTGTTGTGCAGAACTAAGTGATCAGAGGCAAAACTTGTGCCGCGTAGAAGGTGCTAGCCTAGTTTAGCTTCAATATCCCGGTAACAGCTATCAATTACACGCTCGAGCGGTGGGGTTATGTCCACGGAGATGATGTCTGACTCCTGATTGCAGGGCTCAAGACTGTCAAATTGGCTGTCTAGTAGGCTGGTTGGCATGAAATGATCGCTGCGATCGTTCATACGCGAGGCGATAAGCGCCTTTGAGCCTTCTAGGTGCAGGAATACAATGTTAAACGGCAATTGGCGTAACGTGTCCCGGTGGGCCTGCCTTAATCCGGAGAATGCGAGGGTACAGCTGGTGCCTTTTTGGAAGCATTCATTTAAGTATGCACTGATGTTGTGCACCCACGGGGCGCGAAGCTCATCGGTGAGAGGGGTTCCGGCAGCCATTTGGGCTTTGGCCGCCTCGCTGTGGAAGTCATCTGCGTCGAGATAGAGGTATTGATAGTGTTGGGCAAGCGCCTTTGCCACGCTGGATTTGCCGGATCCGGAAACTCCCATCACGATAATTAGTACAGGAATGTGATCGTTATCAATTGAAGATTGGCACATGAAGGTTAACTCGGTAGTATTGGGACGCCACGTATGGGGCTAATGATAGCGCAAACATTGGGTGCTGTGCTAGTATCAATTGAAATAACAGGGGAGAATACACAGTGGGTAGAGCCCGCAAAAGCTCAACAAAGCGAGCGACATTGGCCGACGTGGCAAAGGTGGCTAATGTTAGTGCCATCACTGTTTCACGAGTCATCAATCAACCGGGCAAGGTGTCTCCTGAGCTGGGGCAGCGCGTGCAAGAAGCGATTGATATGCTGGGCTATATTCCCAACCAGTCTGCCAGCTCCCTGGCGTCAGCGCGCTCTGGCGTTATAGGGGTTTCGATCCCCTCGCTCTCCAATGTTGTGTTTAATGATGTGTTGCGTGGGATCTACGATGTAGCCGGTGCCAGTGACTACAAGGTGCTGTTGGTGGATACGCATTATTCTCCCCTTGAAGAAGAGAAAATGGTGCGCACTCTGCTAAGTCAATCGCCCGAGGCAATGATCATTACCGGCGGGGATCAAACCCGTGCCTGTGAGCGCATGTTGGCAAAAGCGGGCATGCCGGTTGTGCAAATAATGGAGCTTTTGGAGCAGCCCCTTGATATGAATGTGGGATTTTCACATTATCAGGCGGGTTATGACGTTGCTCTGAAAATGTTGGCAACCGGTTGTAACCAATTGGGCTTTGTCGGTGCGCGTATGGATGCACGTGTACAACAACGTATGGCGGGCTTTGTCGACGCCTTGCGTGCGAAAAATAAGTTGAATCAGGAGTATATTGTCACGACACCTGAGCCGTCTTCGATTGCGTTGGGTGGCGAGTTGTTCCGCAGCTTACTCAGTGCATCGTCAGGCGCCGTGGACGGCATTTTTTGCTGCAACGATGACCTTGCTCTCGGCGCGTTATTTGAAAGCCAGCGTATGAATATAAAAATTCCTACGGAAATGTCGCTGTGTGGTTTTAACGATTTTGAAACATCGGCTTACGTTAATCCGTCATTGTCGAGTGTGCATGTGCCGCGTTATGAAATGGGTGTTAAAGCGGCTGAAATGATCATCAACGTGCTGAATGATAAAGGCGTTGCGGACAAAACACTCGACATAGGATTCGAGGTGATATTACGCCAATCGTCGAGGGCGTCAGTACCACCGCAGTAATTTGTGTCGGGTGATATGGTTGGCGCGACCATATCACCCGTTTTACTCACTGCGTTCCCAGCAGTACTTCCACGTTATATTCTTGCCCTGACTTGGGAGCGAGCAGCTTAAACACTGATTGAGTGACGCCGTTAACCTTCAGTGAAGATTTTCCCGCTACACGTGTATAGGTAACGTGCACGGTGGCGCCGCGAAACTGGCGGGTCACTTTTGCACTGTTCCAGCCCGAGGGTAATTGCGGGCGAATGATTAGATCCTGCCCCTCGCCGCGCAAACCAAACAGGCCATCCAGCAGTGACCGATACACCCAGCTAACCGTACCGGTGTTAAACAGTTGGCTGGAGCGACCGGCGGTGCGGGGAAACTGGTAGTAGGCGCCACGATAGTAGTTAGGGATATACACAGGCATTTGGCCGCGTTGAGTATAGTCGTCGGTATCTGGCCCCGGCAGCATTTGTCGCAGTAGTTTGAATGCCTTGTCCGCTTCACCGATACTGTAAAGGCTGTAAATGTAAAAAATCGCCGCGTGGTTGTAGACCGAACCATTTTCAGCCGAACCGGGATGCTTTTGCGTGACCCGACCAACGTCCTCGCGCATGGCGGTAAAGGCGGGTGCCAGCATGGCGACCCCGTAGGGTGTTTCCAGTTGCTGCTCTACATTCTCTAACATGGTACGGCGTTGCTCCGCACTGCACGTATTGGCGAGAATGGCCCAGCTCTGCGGGTTGAGAAAAATGCGACCTTCTAAATCTTTACTGATGCCAAAAACAACGTCGTCGTCAGTGATGCCACGCCCGTACCACTGGCCATCCCACAGGTGTTTGTTGACCGCATTGTTGATTTCGGTTGCGCCGCTGCGAAATTCGTCTGCGTTACCGAGACCCTTTTTCTCGCACAGATCGGCCCAAAGGTTAAGCGCGTAGGCTGTGGCGACACTGAGCCAGCCGGATACGCCTTTACCTTTGTAACCCACCATATTCATCGGGTCGCACCAATCGCCCTGAGCGATATAGGACAGCCCGCGCTCGTCGCGCGCCTGCAGCAACCAGCGCATTGCGTTACTGATGCGCGCGGCGACGGTGAGCGATTTTCCGTCAGAACCCGTGACTGATTCGGCGAGAAGGTCAAAGTCTCCGGTTTCATCCAAATACGCCTGTAAACACACCGGTAGCCAAACGCAGTGATCGGTGTGCGGCACCTGATTGATGTATTTTAACTCGGCATCTTCGTGTAACAGGATACCGTCTGGCATTGCACCTGTGTCTTCCTGTTGGCTCAGTGCGTGAACAAATGCGTGGCGAGCGACCGCTGGGTTGATGTAGCTCATGCCCATGTTGTCTTGCAGGTAGTTGCGTGTTTGCGGGTCGGTTGTCAGACGGTTGACGTCACCGTGGTAAAACACCTGGCGAGCGAGCCAGTTGTTAACAAAATTGTCCAGAGTTTTATCCGGTGTATCTATCTGTAGTACACCAGTACCTTGGGCAAGGTAGTCACGGTAGTCTTGTTTGGCCTTAGCAAACCCTGCGGGGGTCAAATAGCGCTCGCGAATATTGGCAATTTCTTCCAAATCTTTGGCCGGGCCAAAAGCAAAGCGCAACGTGGAGATATCTTCCGCGTCCAAACAGAGGCGGTATTGTACGGCGGCCAATGGCGTTTCGTAACGTGCGTCGTTGCATGGCAGTATTGGTTCACGCAGTGCATCCGGGTTGTGTAAGCCGCCTTCGCCTTCAAACGTTTCTCTTTGTAGGTGCCACGCTGTCGGCGCGGTCTCGCACAACAGATAAGTTTTGTCTTTAAAGTGTTGGTTTTTAAAGTAGTCAGGGTATTTTTGATAAGGTGTGACGCAGCTGGCAACAACCGCATTCAAGTCGCTGTTGTACTCGGCACTCTGGTTCATCCAACTCATATAGCCGGGGGTGAAATAGGGGATAACACTGATTTTGCGTTCCCGTCCCGACGTGTTTTCAATTCGGCACTGCCAAAGCTCCACTACGTCATCTACCGGCAAGCTAAGTGACAGGTGCACCGTAATCCCCAAGTGCTGAACGTGCCAGCGAATATCACTCTGCCCGGTAATAAATTCAAAGTGGTCGAGTTCTCCGCGAACTGGTTCGTAGGGCGCTGAAAAAAGCTCGCCAGTTTCATCATCCCTAATATAGAAAAAGCGGCCCGGGTGGTGCGCGTAATAGGGCTGTTCTGGTTGCATGAATGTTTTTGCTTCCAGGTTTGGCGCATAGGCGTACTTGGCCGGCTCCGGCTGCATAAATTGTGCAACGGCGTAGCCTCGACAATTCATCTGGATCATCATTTTTTGGTTCCAGAGAAAGCCGGCCGCGCGTGGCATCATGGTGGGGCTGGTTAAGTGAAAATCTTGGCCGTCGTCTGAGGCGAATAACTTAGGATCTAATGACATGGGTACCTCGGTAAAAAAGAGCGCCCAAGTTGCCTTGGGGCGCTCAAGCGAGAGTGACAGTTACAGGCGGTCGGTTGCCTTAGCCGTCTTACAACCTGGGTTAAAGAACGGTCGTCACTTTACGGAGTCAATCGTTGAGTAAGCTCCGCCGTCGTCAGGCGAAGTGCAGCGGAGCTTATATTTATTCAGGGTTTTTAGCTGCCAATTCCTTTTGAATGGCTTCGAGCTTGTCGCCAGTTAAGTCGTAAAACATTAAGGCGATAATAGCAATAAAGGCAAATGCCCCGGGTGCCAGCGTTTGCATATAAACGATGCCGTCTAGGGAGGCATTCGACTGGGCCTGATTGGCTTGGTAGCCGAGGGCGGCGAGTACGGAAAGCATAAGCGCGGAGCCCGCTGCACTGCCCATTTTTTGCGAAAAGGTCGTTGCCGCGAAGGTCATGCCAGTCGCCCGTCGCCCGGTTTTCCATTCATTGTAATCGGCCACATCGGCGTACATGGCCCAAGTGATAGGGGCTTTGGGCCCCAGAGCCAGAGAAATTAAAATACTGAGGATAAACATCCAAATGATTTCTTGTGGGATGGCTGCGCTGTCCAGAGTTGACCCGTCCCCGCGTGTTTTTATCACGCTAATGGTTTGATTATCCAGGCCTTCCAGTGCGAGAGTGGCGCTGGTGTTGTCGAGTTCGACGCGGTCTTTGATAATCCAGAAAACCTTTTCATAGCGGGTCCAGCGATAGGTATCACCGGCTTGGTGTTCCTCTGCGAGCAATTCGCTGGCAGCGAGTTCTGTTCGCTCGGCGTCGTTCACATCAACCACCCCAAGAGCTTGTGGCTTGGGAACAAACGCAAAGATAAAGCACAGTACGCTGACGATGCCCATCAGAACCATCAGCAGCCGCACTTTTTCTACGTAGCGGGTTAGGGTGGACGCTGACATGGCACCAATCATCAGCCCCAGTACTTGTAAGCCAACAAAGGTTCCCAGCAAATCTGGGCGCTCGACGAAATACTTAAAGTAATAGGTGGCCGAGCTACCGCGCAGGGTAAAGGTGGTCATAATAACCATGGCCAGTATAAAAATAATGATCCACGGCTTACATGTCAGTAGCACTTTTAAATCGCGCAGCGGTTCAGATTTTTGATCCGCCGGTGGGGCGATACGCTCTTTGGTCGTAGCGAAGGCAATGACAAACAATATGGAGGCGACCACCGCGTAAATGCTCATGGTGATTTGCCAGCCTATCGGGCTGTAGCGGTCACCACCGCCAAAGTATTCGGCCAGATCGGGTGTGGCGGCGCCGACAATAATGCCCGTGAAGTAGGCGAAAAAGAAACGAGTACTGTTGAGTGTATTGCGCTCTTGCGCGTCGGCCGTAAGTACAGCAGACAGCGAGTTGTAGGGCATGTTGAGAACGGTGTAGGTCAACATCAAAATCATGTAGGTGGCGTAGGCCCACAGCAGTTTGCCGCCTTCGCCAAGGTCTGGGGTGGTCATGGTGAGCAGGCCGGCCCCCATCATTGGCAGTGTGCCAAACAGCAGGTAAGGGCGGAATTTCCCCCAGCGCGTGTTGGTTTTATCGGCAATTGCGCCCATTGCCGGGTCGGTAAAGGCATCTACTATTTTGGTGATCGTCACCATAGTTGCGGCTGCGGCCGCACTGATGCCAAAGATGTCGGTATAAAAGAAAATGAGGTATGAGCCAATAATGGCCCAGTAAAAGTTAAAGCCGGCATCACCCAGGCCGTAGCCTATGCGCTCGCGCCAGCTCAACTTAGCCAGCCGCTGCGGGGAAGTTTGGTCAGTCACGACATTACCTCGACGTTATTATTGGTAGTGGTACCTAAGGTGAAAGCCTCAGGTTATTATCTAAATGATAGCGCTATCATACTGGCGTCAGGCGCTAAAATCCAGTTTTTCACCGTTGAGGCCGTGACAGTAAGCAGAGAGAGGTGCGGCCAGACCCACTAAAGCCTGGCCATCGGGCAGGTTTTACGCGGAGTTTCTCAGCGGGCACTGCTCTTGTTTGATGCTGGTGTATTTCAGCCAGGCGTGGGCGACTGGGTTGGTCGCTGAAGATTTACCGTCAATCGCCTTGAGTAGTTGCATATCAGCGAAGTTAGGGTTGAGCACTTCGTCCTGTAGCAAGGCGTTGATGAGCGCCCCGTGTTTCTTGATCAGCCGCAGCTGGGCGCTGGTCAGGGGGTGAGTATCGTTTAGGTCATTGGCGCCGTGATAGGGCTGTTTTAGGTAGTGTTCACGCGGCAGCATACTTCTCTCTCCTAATCTGGCTAAAGGATTGTTATGGCGAGAGTTTTATAACCAAGTTTTCTGACGGCTATGTTGCGAAAATGTGACGATTTAAAGAATTGCCAGGGCGGGCATAAAAAAACCGGCCATAGGCCGGTTTTTTAAGCGATTGGCGTCGAATTAAGAGGCCAGAGCTTTGATCTTGCTGTTCAGGCGGCTCTTGTGACGAGCGGCCTTATTTTTGTGGTAGACGCCTTTGTCGGCTACACGATCCAGCACTGGTACGGCTGCTGTATAGGCTTCTTTGGCTTTCTCTACGTCACCTGCTTCAATGGCGGCATCCACTTTCTTCAAGTAGGTGCGCACCATGGAGCGCAGGCTGGCGTTGTGCTTGCGAGCTTTTTCATTCTGGCGTGCACGTTTTTTGGCTTGAGGTGAATTTGCCACCGTGTTGCTCCTATAAATCAAAATAAGTTTATTACTGGACTACTGGTGATTAACTTACCAGCACCCGTAAAAGACGCGGCATTTTACCCGTTTAGGGGCTATTGTCAACACTTGTTACGGCTCTTCGTGCGCTTAACGCCGGGTATTTGGCCGGCATACTGACACTAAAGCATACTCCATTGTCGATATTGCGAGCGGCGGCCTCGCCCTGATGGAAGCGAGCGATCAGTTCGACAATGTAGAGGCCGAGTCCTAAATGCACGGCGCTGGAGTCGCCTGTACGTCTTTCTGAGGTCAGAGAATGAAAAAGACGGCCTTGCATTGCGCTCGGTAGCGGTGGGCCCTGGTTAGACACCGCCAATTCGATCAGTACGCCGCGGCTATCATCTGCTCGATAGGTTAATTCGAGTTGCACTGGGGTCTCGGCGAGGGCAAAGCTCACCGCATTGTCGACTAGCTTATCCAACATCTGTACGAGCAGTTCAGGGGCCACCTGCACGCAGTAGGTCTCTGGTGCGGCGGTTTGTATGCTTAGCTCGAACTTTTGCTGTGGATAGGCACTCTGATAGGCCTGGTGGATATCACTGAGCAGTTGCTTTAAGTCGACATTCTCCAGTTCAGCGCTGGAAATGCTGGCTTCAACCCGGCTGGCCTCGGTCATGGCGCTCACGATGCGGCTTAAACGCAAGCTGCCCTCGCGGGCGCGTTGGGCGTATTTGCCGATTGCCCCGGGCTCGGCTGCCATAAGGTTATCCAGTGAGCCGGTGACGACGGCTAGCGGCGTGCGCAGCTCGTGGGAGAGCTTTCCGGTTAATGAGCGCAAATATTCGTTGTGGTCTTGCAGTTGCGAGAGCACGCCACGGTAATGGCGGGATAACTGGCCAATTTCGTCGTTAAGGGTTAACCGCGGCCACTGCTCCAGTGCCCGGTTTAGGCTTTGTCCCGGCTTGGCGGCATTGCCAGCGGCGCGGCTTAATTTGGTGATCCTTGCACTCAGCCAACTGGCGTAACCGATCAACAACAATAACAGCGCTCCACCGCCGAGCAGTGATGACAGTAATAGACGCCTAGTGGCAGAGTGGTCCAGGAGCTGCCAGGGCATAATTGCTTGTTCGATGACAATACTACCGACATAGCGCGCTTCTAACGCAGCAGCAGTGGCCCGATGCACCGGGACTTCCACGCGTGCAATCAAGGTGTTGTGATCATGAGTCCAACCGTTGAAATGAGGAGCCTCAGAAGCATCTTCCGGGGGGGTAGACCAAAGGCCTGAGTGGACGTCCTGCCAGCCTGCCTGTGGGCGCTTAGTGACCCAATGAAGTAACTTTTGCAGAGGTTTGGCGGCGGGATTGTCAGGCGTGAGCTGTCCGGTTTGCGCCCGCTGCCAGCGGTTCGGATCGAGCAGAGTTAGGCGCGTGGCGGGTCGATTGAATACCTGTAAAGCCCGATGCAGCTGCGCTGCATTGCTCACTAAGCGTCCTGTCGCTGGCGGAATAACCCCGGGATCGGGTCCGGCGGTGGCTAGAGCCGCTGTAGCCAGGGTCCCTGCTACACGTAACGCTTTAAAGGGGGCTTGGTCAACGGCCGCTAAAGCAAAGGGACCCTGCGTCATATTTGAAGGTAATGACAACTCTACCCGATAGCCTTGTTCGGTTTCTTGCCAGACGCCGCGAATACGTTCCTGCCTAACCGATTGGCCAAATGCGTTGCGGTACACCGCTTCAATCGCGCCGGGCAGTTCCGCCCGCACCACAAAGTAGTGTAAACCTTGCTGCTGGTTACCGGCAAAGAGCAGGAGGTGGTCGCCGGTTGCCAACCGTTCGCTACCGGCCTGATGGTAGTGGCGCTTGGTATCCTCAACCTCGATCAGGAAATAGGTCTTTAAATTATCAGTGACGGCGCGGTAGGAGGCCGAGAACGCGTCGGAGCCCGCAAGAGGCAGTGGCTCGAGCGCTAACGCTTGCCAATCCCCAGTGGCGCCATCTATGGTAATTCCGGCTTCACTGCCATCGCCGAAGAGTCTATGGCTGTACAGCTCTTGATCTGCCGGTATTTGCGGCGATCCGGCTAATCCGCTGGCTTGCAACAACTCATCGTCGCTGGCGAGCCTCGCGGCGATAGCCTCGGCCATGCCAACCAGCGCGTTAATGTGGCTGGCCTTGGCCTGTTCATTAAAAATCTGTAACGAGTAGAGTGTTATGCCCGGAATGAGCAATCCGACCAGGGCCAGAAGCGCCAGTTGTTGCCTTAATTTCACGCGTCACCTAGCCAGCGGTAACCCATGCCGTAGGCGGTTTGAATGCGGTCAAAGTCTGCGTCGACAGCGTTAAATTTGCGGCGTATTCGCTTGATATGTGAGGTGATGGTGTTGTCATCCAACACCACATTGGCCGCATCCATGAGTTGCTGACGGTTTTTGACGTGACCTGGGTGCTTGGCCAGTGCATAGAGTATCCAAAACTCGGTAACGGTGAGATCTATCGGCTTGTCTTGCCACTGAACACTCATACGCGAGCTGTTGAGCAGTAAGTTCCCACGTTCAATGGCGTCGTCGCCATTAGCCGGTTCGTGCATTGCATCTACCCGCCGGAATAGGGCGTGTATTCGGGCCAGCATGTGTGCCTGGCTGATGTCTTTGGTCAGGTAATCATCGGCGCCCAGACGCAGCCCGGAAATAACATCAAATTCGTCATCGCGGGCGGTGAGAAAGACAATGGGTAGATTCGGCGCCTTGGCCCTGAGGTCGCGGCAAAGTGTAAAGCCGCCTTCAATATCATCGCCGAGGCCAACATCTATGACCGCGAGATCCGGTAGTTTCACCGCAAAAGCAGTTTGCGCCGAGCGGCGGTCAAGGTAGTGATCAACTTTAAAACCGAGGCGGGTAAAGGCATCTTTATAGTTGTCGGCGATGGCTTGTTCATCTTCAACGATTGCGATGGTGCGTGCCATTTATAAAATCCGTGTCATTGCGTGATTCTGGACAATTGCGCATCATGGTATCTTACCGCCAGATGATCAAGCGAGAAAGGAGACAGGTGATTGAGCAGCGGATCGAGTTCACTCATAACAAGAATCAAAGAACGCTGGATGTTGATCTTATTCGGCTTACCTTTTGCCGCGGTGGGTATAGGGATGTTTATATTCAGCGTGGGAGATTCGCTCACGCAGTGGCAGGCCATGAAGTCCTGGCCCCTGGTGCACGCGAATCTTGCCAGTGTTGACGTAAAAAGCAGTACATCTGATGGCTCTACCAGCTACAAGGTCACAGCGGCTTACAGTTATCGGTATAACGGGCAGAACTACCGCTCCACGCGTGTGGGAATTGGCAATAGTTATGACAATGTGGGAGATTATCATCAGCGCGAGGCCCGGCGTTTGCGACGAGCGCTGGATCAAGGCGGGGTGGTTAACGCATGGGTCAATCCCGCCGAGCCTGAGCAGGCGGTTCTCAATCGCGACCTGCGCTGGGAGTTGCTCGGCTTTAAAATGATTTTTGTTGTTGTGTTTGGCGGCGTTGGCGTGGGGATCATACTCTATTGTCTGCTGGCGCCGACGGACAAAATGCCCGGATCTCGCACGGCTCAGAAGAGTTTAGCAAGCCCCTGGCTCGAGCGGCGCGATTGGGCCAGCGACCAAATTAAAAGCGATGGCAAAACCAGTTTATATGTAAGCTGGGGCTTTGCGATTTTATGGAATGCGATATCGATCCCCGCCGGTATCGGCGGCGTCAGCGAAGCGCTTAAGGGGGAGTGGCTGGCGTTACTTGCCTTATTGTTTCCCGTTATTGGCATGGGGATTTTGTGGTGGGCTATTGCAGTGACCTTAAACTGGCGCCGCTTTGGCGCCGCACCCTTGCAACTGGACCCTTACCCCGGTGCAATAGGGGGCCAGGTCGGCGGCAGCATTGATGTGCAGCTACCGTATTCTATTAATCATCGGTTTGATGTTAGCTTAAAATGTTTGCGCAGTTATGTTACTGGCAGTGGGAAGAATCGCTCGCGACGTGAATCGCTGGTTTGGCACAGCGAAGGGGTTGCTCATTCTCAGGCGAGTATGAAAGGAACGCGGCTGGAGATACTGTTTGATGTGGACGCGGGCTTGCCCGTATCGCAAGAGCCCGATAACAACTACCATTTATGGCGACTGGATGTTAGTTGCGAGCTGCCCGGTACAGATTTTTCGCGCAGTTATGAAATACCGGTGTTTGCGACAGGTCAAAGCGCGCGTCAACTGACGCGGCTAAGTACGGATAATGTTCTGGCGCAAAATGCTCGCGAAGAAGCCTTAAGTGAAGTGCTTGATATTAAGCAAATAGCCGGCGGCATTATTCTGCACTACCCTGCGTTGCGACACCCAAGCGGCAAGCTGGCATTGATAATAGTCGGCGCGGTGTTCGCTGGCGTTGGTTTTGCCGTCCCCGCTGATGACTTCCCTAGCTGGATTTTTACGTTGATTGGCGTTCCCATGGTGTTGGCTGGTCTGTATTTGCTCTTGACCAGTTTAGATGTCCGTATCGACCGCAATGAACTATTGACGCGTCGCCGTTTGCTCGGGGTAAGCTTTGGTAACCGTCGCTACCCTCGTAACACTATTAAGTCGCTGGCATTAAAGGAGAGCTACTCAGCGCAATCGGGACGTTCACATGTCACTTTTTATAAAATTGTTGCCAAGCGACTTGATGGTAAGCCGGTTACTGTTGGGTTTAATTTGGCCGGGCAAAATGTCGCTAAACAAGCGCTGGAATCTTTAAGTCTACTCACTGGGATCGCTACGGATGAAGCTTAGAATAATCGCCTTACTGATGTATTGCTCGATGTCTGCTTGTGCGCATCAGGAACATGCGACTGAACAGACCGTGCAGTTACCTGATGGGGCACAGTATCAGGGGGCACTGGTCGATGGTTTGCTGTCGGGCCCCGGCCAATTGCAATGGCCTAATGGCGACCAGTATCAGGGGCAATTCGCAAACGGGCTTATTTCAGGACAGGGCCGTCTTACTCTGGCCGATGGCGATGTATTTGAAGGCCACTTTGTCGAGGCAAAACTGCACGGCCAGGGGCGCTGGCAGGGCAGTGATGGTGCCAGTTACTCCGGCGGCTTTCAAAACGATGAATTTCATGGTGAAGGCGTCTATAAAAGCGACGACGGAGATGTTTATACTGGCGAGTTTGTCGACGGTGAGCTAACAGGTTTGGGGACCTATGAAAGCTCGGATGGCACCAGCTACGCCGGTGAGTTTCGTGCCTGGCGCTATCACGGTGCGGGCGTATGGCAAGGTGAGGGGCAGCGCTATACCGGAGAATTTGAAGAGGGTTACTTTCACGGTTTTGGCGAACTGGTCAATACCGAAACCGGCGAGGTTGAAAAGTCGGGACAGTGGCGATGGGGGCGACAGCAGGCAAGCGCTGAGCAAAAGGCTGATAAAAAGCACCGCCGCGCCGAGTTTGAGCAGGCGTTGCTGAATCAATCCGCACGCTTAGAGCAATCATTGAGTCAGGTTCACGCATCACGCCCGGGCGAGGTGGATATGTTTGCTTTGCTGGTTGCCGGTGATGGTACCCAAACTGTTTTTGATTCCGAAGTGAGGGTGGTAGCAGAAAAGCTACAAGAGCGTTATGGGGTGCTGGAGCACCGCGTGATTTTGTCTAACTTGCCCGATTCGGTGCAAGATTATCCGCTAGCGACGCGGCACAATATTCAGTCAACACTGACGCGTCTAAGCGAACTGATGCAGTTGGACGAAGATATCCTACTGATTTACATGACCAGCCATGGCTCGGACGACTTTGAATTTTCACTGAAGTCGCCGCAGCATAATTTTGTCGACATTGATTTACAGGATTGGCAAAGTTGGTTAAAAGAGTCACCGATTAAATGGCAGGTGGTCATGGTATCGGCATGCTATTCAGGCGGTGTAGTACCGGCTTTGGAGGGCGATACGGCCCTGGTAATGACGGCCGCCGCGGATGACAAAACCAGTTTTGGTTGTGGCGACAACGACACAATGACTTACTTTGGTCGGGCAATATTTGAGCAGTCTCTGGCCAAAGCACCGGGCCTGGTAGAGGCGTTTGACATGGCCAAAGAGCTTATTTCTGAGTGGGAGCAAGAGCAGGATTTTACCCCGTCCGAGCCGCAGATATCGGCCGGGCAGGCGATGGTAGATAAGTTGTCGGACTGGGAGCAACGGCGACCTTAATCGTCGCCGTTTTGCTGCCAGGGAATATTGCGGGTGCGCTCTTCGCAGGCAATCTGGCGGTGTAACGCCGCTTTGCCGACAATGTGTGCACTGACCGGTGCGGTAATAAACAAGAACAGGGCAATCAGCAGCTCGTGCATACTTAGGGCATTATCACCTGCAGAAAAATAAATGATTGATCCAATGATCATGCCGCCCACACCTAGGGTGGTGGCTTTGGTGGGGCCATGCAGGCGCATAAAAAAATCTTGTAGGCGCGTCAAACCGAGCGACCCAACCAAGGCGAACAATGCCCCGAGCAGCAGAAAAAGCGAAATGATGACTTCCAGTAAAAAACTCATATTACCTCACTCAATAATGTCGCCGCGGAGCAAATACTTTGACAGGGCAACGGTGCCCACAAAGCCCATTACTGCGATTAACAGTGCCCCTTCAAAGTAGAGCGTTTTCTGCTCGTGCATGCCAAAAACAACCAGCAATGCAATGGCATTGATGTACATAGTGTCCAGGGCCAATATGCGATCTGGCAGTGAAGGGCCGATACAAAGGCGCCATAAATTGAGCGCCAGCGCCAGGGCGATAATAAACATGGTGAGCTGAATTACGGATTGGAGCATTCGAAAATCTCCTTAAGCGGGCGTTCGTAGCGCGATTTAATCTCGGCAATAGTAGCGTCAACGTCGGTGACATGCAGACCGTGAACGAGTAAATAGCCTTCGTTCATTTGTAGGTCCACAGAGACGGTGCCAGGGGTCAGCGAAATGGTATTGGCGAGCAACGTGATGGTGAAATCTTGTTTTAACTCGAGAGGAATACGCATAAACGCTGGCTGTAGCTTTTGTCTGGGTCCCATAATCAAAACCGCCACCTGTGCGTTGGCGACTACAATGTCCCACAGCACCAGCAGTAAAAAACGTATGGCGAGCCAGGGTTTGTTCATGACCATTGATTGCGGCCAAAAGCTTTGGGTGAAAAAGGGAATGGCCCACGCTAGAAATCCCCCGAGTAACCACTGACCAAAGCCCAGACTATTGCTCATGACGAGCCAAACACCGAGCATAAACAGGCTTAACAATTTGTGAGGGAAGACCTTTTTGCGGGCAAAGCTAGTCATGGTGGACCCCCTCTATGGTCTGGTGATTGAGCACGGCATCAATATAAATCGACGGTTGCATGATTTGCTCAGCCAATGCATTGGTGTATTGCACCACGGGGCTCGCTGCGAAACTCAATACCAAGCTGGTGGCGAATAATGCCATCACAGCGCTCAGTGCCAGCTTGTCAGTTTTGCTGGCCTTAGTGGTGCGGCTTTCTGTACGCCAGAAAATTGTGCTGCCACTGCGGCTAAGCGCGGTTACCATGATCAGGCTTGATGCCAGCAACAGGAACCAAAGCCAGAAAGTTTGCTCGTCGGTAACCGTTGAGCGCATCAGCATAACTTTGCCAAGAAAACCCGATAACGGCGGCATACCAATAACGGCGGCCGAACCAATAAAAAACAACGTCCCTAACACCACTGGCTGTTTAACCCGTGGGCCAGTGATAATGCGGTCGGAAGTGGCACCGCGTTGACGCATAATTATGTCGGCAAGCAAAAACAATGCGGCGCAGACCCACGTTGAGTGCATTAGATAATAAAGTGTTGCACTGAGCGCAGCGGTGCTGTGCATTGCTACCCCCGCCAGCATTGTTCCCACTGACACAATGACTAAATAAGCAATTTGTAAACGCAGCTCGCGCGCCGCCAAAGCGCCCGTAGCACCGAGGGCTAGAGTAATCAGAGCCAATGGCCACAACCAGGGTGTCGCGACATTGGCAACGACACCGGCTTCGTCGCCAAATACCAGGCTATACATACGAATAATCGCGTAAATACCAATTTTAGTCATAATGCAAAACATCGCCGCTACAGGCGCAGCGGCCGCAGCGTAGGCTCGTGGTAACCAAAAATACAAGGGAACCATGGCCGCTTTCAGGCCAAACACCACGAGCAAGATCAGCGCTGCTGCTTTCATAAGGGGCGCTTGTTCCGGGCTTGTGGCCGCCACTTTAACAGCCATGTCGGCCATATTCAGTGTGCCGGTTAAGCCGTACAGCAGTGCCGCCGCAATTAAGAATAAGCTGGAGCCTACTAAATTAAGCAGCACGTAGTGCAAGCCGGATTTTATCCGGGCGGCACCGCCACCGTGCAGCAGTAAGGTGTAAGAGGCGATGAGCAGTACTTCAAAAAATACGAACAGATTAAACAGGTCGCCGGTTAAAAATGCACCGTTGATACCCATCAATAAAAAATGCACCACACTGTGCAAGCTGTCGGTAGGTTTATCGTTATCGCGAACCGCATACCAGAGGCTGAAAAAGGCGAGACTGGCGGTAATAGTCACCATCAAGGCGCTGAGGCGATCCAATACCAGAACAATACCAAATGGCGGTGCCCAATTGCCCAGAGCGTAAACCAACATATCGCCACCAGCGGCGACGCTTAGCAAGTAAATAGCAGCAACAAGTTGAGCGCTGATACTGATAAAGCTAATGGCGCGCTGTACCCGCGGGGGGCGCCCGGTGCCAAGCAACAATAAGATGCCGGTTACCAGTGGAATTAGAACAGGAGCGATGATCAGATGGTTCACGACTTGACCTCCTCAACGCTGTTGCGGCCATCTACATGGTCATTGCCGAGCTCAGCGCGCGCCCGCAGTGCGAGCACAAGGACAAAGGCGGTCATAGCGAAGCTGATCACAATGGCCGTGAGCACCAACGCTTGAGGCAGAGGATCGGTATAACGTTCCCCTACACCAATAATGGTACTGGCACCGGGATTGAGTCGGCCAGACATAAAAATAAACACATTGACCGCATAGGTTAGCAACGTCAGTCCCAAAATAATTGGGAATGTCCTGCCTCGCAATAGCAGGTACACCCCACAGCTGGTTAACAGTGCAATGACAACGGAGATTAAAATTTCCACTAGTTTTCTCCTTTGCTCAATTCGGCTTCAGTAAAAGATGTACTGGTGGAAGGCCGCGGGGAGTGAGTGGTTTGCGCCAACTTACCCAAGTGCGCCAGAATCAGCAGTGTGGCGCCGACCACCGTAATATAAACGCCAGTATCAAATGCCATGGCAGAGGCCAACTCAATCTCGCCAATGAGTGGAATATAGAAGTGGCCAAACGTGGAGGTTAAAAACGGATAACCAAAGAACCAGCTACCAACCCCAGTCAATACAGCAATCAATACGCCGGAAACCGCCACACGGCGATAGCGCCAACGCAAACGTTGTTGCATCCACACGGTGCCGGAGGCAACGTACTGCAAAATCAAGGCAACGCTGGTCACCAGGCCTGCAATAAAGCCTCCGCCAGGGGCGTTATGACCGCGCAGGAAAATAAAGACCGAAACCAGAATTGCCAGCGGCAACAGGATACGCGCCATGACCGAGAGAATAGGGGGGTGCGGTTCCTTGTCCCATAGCCGGCCATCGCCGTCCGCTTGCGGTAGGGGTAAGTGCAAGCCGTTTAGCATGGCGTAAATACCTACGGCAGCAATCGCTAACACGGTGATTTCGCCCAAGGTATCGAAACCACGGAAATCTACCAAAATCACGTTGACGACATTAGCGCCACCGCCGCCGCTGACACTGTTGGCCAAGTAGAAGTCCGAAATTGTTTCGTAAGGTGTTGTCAGCATGGCGAATGTAATCAGTCCCATGCCCAAACCTGCCGCACTTGCCAGTAATATATCGCGGCCCACCCGTTTAGCGCCGGATTCATTCGGCGTCATCTGTGGCAAAAAGTACAGCGCCAGCATCAGCAAAACAATGGTGACGACTTCGACCGAAATTTGCGTGAGCGCGAGGTCGGGTGCCGAGTAGCGCACAAAAATAAGCGAAACGACTAAGCCCACTACGCTCATCAACAGCAGCGCGGCAAAGCGGTTATGGTGCAGCAATACGGTGCCCAGCGCTCCCACCGCCAGAATTATCGCTGCAAGTAAACTCACAGGTTCAAGCTCGGTCACTGACAGAGGTCCCATCCACTGCATATTGGGCAGCAGTGCATAGCCAATGGCGACCACCGCCGAGCCAATAAGCAGGGCCATATAGCGCTGGAGAGAATTGTTTTGAATAAAATCGGTAAACATTTGCGCAACGCGCACCGAGAACTGCACCCGGGATTCAAACAGTATTTTTTCATCATGCCGGAACTTGCGCTCGTAAAACGCGAACAGGCCCGAGCGCTGCTTGTACATCAATAGGCCACCGGCCAGCGCCACAAAACTCATGATGAGCGGCAAGTTAAAACCGTGCCAAATGGCAATGTGGTAATCGGGCATTTCGTGGCCCAGTACCGCGCGACTCGCCGCTTCCAGAAACGGAGCAATGGTAAGGTTGGGCAGTATGCCCACCAACAGACATAGACCGACCAGTATTTCTACCGGTACCACCATATAGCGCGGGGGTTCGTGTGGCGGGTACTTGGGTAAGTCTATAGGCTCACCGTTAAAGAAAACGTCGTGGATAAAGCGTACCGAGTAGGCTACGGAGAAAATCCCGGCCAGGGTCGCCATCAGCGGGAAAATCCAGCTGAACATGCCCATCGACTCTAAATGAAGTGCCTCGGAGAAGAACATTTCTTTGCTGAGAAAGCCATTCAGCAAGGGGACCCCGGCCATGGCCAGTGCCGCGACCATCGCCAACAGGGCTGTGTGCGGCATGTACTTCCACATCCCGTTAATCTTGCGCATGTCTCTGGTGCCGGTTTCGTGATCGATAATACCGGCGGCCATAAACAGTGAGGCTTTAAAAGTAGCGTGGTTAATAATGTGAAAAATTGCTGCCACTACGGCAAGATCGGTACTGAAGCCCAAAAGCATGGTAATTAGGCCTAAATGGCTGATCGTGGAGTACGCCAACAGCCCTTTAAGGTCGTGCTTGAACAGTGCGTTATAGGCACCGAATAGCAAGGTTGCCATACCCGTAAAGGTTACTAAATAAAACCAGCCGTCGGTTCCCGCCAGTGCCGGATGCATACGCGCCAGTAAAAATACCCCGGCTTTAACCATGGTGGCCGAATGCAAGTAGGCGGAGACCGGAGTGGGGGCGCTCATGGCGTGGGGGAGCCAGAATTGGAAAGGAAACTGAGCTGACTTGGTAAAGGCGCCGAGCAGCACCAACACCAATATCACAGGGTAGTTAGCGTGAGCTTTGATTTGTTCTGCCGCAGCGAAAATGGCGTCCAGTTCGAAGCTGCCGGCGATCCGCTCAATAAGCAGCGCCCCGGCCAGAAAACAAAGCCCGCCTGCGCCGGTAACCGCCAGGGCCATACGCGCACCCTTACGGGCATCA
Organism: Gilvimarinus gilvus; assembly: GCF_030518155.1. Lineage (GTDB taxonomy): Bacteria > Pseudomonadota > Gammaproteobacteria > Pseudomonadales > Cellvibrionaceae > Gilvimarinus > Gilvimarinus gilvus. The sequence goes on from NZ_JAULRU010000583.1 coordinate 163,764, forward strand.
CTCTGGTGCGACCAATAGCCGATCAATAGGAAAGATACCAAACTGGTGATCTCCCAAAAGACGATCATCAGCAGTAAGTTGTTGGACAGGACAATGCCCAGCATGGCCATCATAAATAATTGCAAGAGGGCGTAGAGCTTACCCAGAGAGTCGCGCTCAGAGAGATAGTATCTGGCATACAGCACGACCAGTAGACCAATGCCAACGATTAACAGCGCAAACATTAACCCCAGCCCATCCAGTCGCAAGCTGAGATTTAGGCCGATCTCGGGCAGCCAGGCGAAAAACACATGCTCGGTGTGACCTGAGAATACGGAACTGGCGCTGCCGAGAAGAATACCCAGTGCGCACAGCGGACCAAAGGCTGCCGAGTACGCACAAAGCGTGCGGCCAAAGCGCTCGGTAAATAGAGGTAGCAAGGCACCTGCCAGCGGCAGCAAAATAATGCTTAATAGTGTCATGGTGTGTTAACACCCCTGTTATCAGATTTACCCGTTTGGAAATCCGGTGAATTCATTGTTATTAATCAGACAGGGTGGTCCAAAATAGAATTTACCACCGCCAGACCAGCCGGAGGATCTTGATAGTAGGGTTGGTAGGGGGCACAAACTGCCACGCGTGTTGCAGCCTGTGCAAGCTCAGCCCCGGTGCTGTTGTTGAGTCTAAACTTAATTGTAGTCGGCGCTATTGCCATAACATGCAAATCCCTGAATCTGCTCGCGTTTTGGAGCCGAGTGCATGGGACTTTATACACAAACTTGCCGCGAAGTGCCAGAGCTGCAGTGGCCTATAAGCAATAGTATAGGCGCCATTTGGTCAGCTATTGAGCTGTTGGGGTTTGGCTTGATCAGTCTTTGAGTTTTTGGATGACCAGCTGGACACTGCCTACTTTGAATCCCCACTTGCTCAGGGTGGACTCATTGATGACCACATGGTCGTTGACCTGCCACATCCAGTCATCCACATTGACAGCAATATCGCGGCCATTATAGTCGATCAATAAGGTGTACTCGAGGTTCAGTGCATTGCCTTTATGTTCGCCTTTTCCTGTGCCCACTACGTCACCGGCTGTGGCGTTGAAGTGGTTTGCGCCGTTTGGTGTCAGCGTCCAGGTTCGATATTGGATTTCGCCGTCGTCGAATTCGAAACGTTCCTCCAGTGTTCCCACGCCGTCGCGCCACTGCGCGTCAATCGTAGCGTTGAAATGGCGAATGGCCTCTCCTGATCGATTTTTAACCACGCCATGAGCCAGAAGCTCGCCCTGGAAAAACGTTTCAGGGGTAAAGCTTGGAGTGCGCTCAGCGTAAGACTGTATGTCGGGCCCTGCACAGGCACTCAATAAAAAAGTTGAGAGCCACAAACCGGCTACACGTATTGCAGACATGGCAACCTCTAGAAAATGTCAGTAAAGGTAACACCCAGCCCTATGGAGCGCGTATGTGCGTTGTAATCGATCAGGCTGGCACCGTAACCATCAAATACTTTCATGTAGCCGCGCACCGTTGAGGTTACTGGAAATGACCAGTTCAATTCCAAGGCGCCTTTGTTGGCGAAAGGGCGGCGCGTCATAAAGCTGATGATATGGTCATTACGAGTGTAAGCTCCGGTTAGTTCATATTGCCCGTAATAATCTTTTATGTCGGGGTTATCGTCCTTTTCGGCGTCTTCAGGCAGTCGGTACCACGGCGTAATCGCGAAGGCAAAGTGACCTCGTTCAAAAATACTGCGTGCTTTGACACGATTCCAGCTGCGCGACAAATCACCGGATTGACCATTGGACTGATGTGACAGAATGACTTGATTGAGCACGTTCCGAAAACCAAAAATTTCCCATTCAGTGGTGGCAGAAAAAATCAGCTCGGGTTCGTGGTTGGTTTCGCGAAAGGGGCGAGAGATATCCGAGTTGTAGGCTTGCCAAAAAGAGTGGTTGGTATAGGCAACATAAAGATTGCCGTTATCGTGCAGCAGGTCCTGCGCGACCAATACTTTTATACTCAGTTGGAACTCAATTTCCGTATGCTGGAGGTCGGCCTCTTTGGCGAGAGCCTGTTCAAAGGGCGCTTGGTTTGGGTTTTGTGTATACACCGCGGGTAAGACATAGTTGCGATTGTGGGGTGTTAGCAAAAAGCGGTTTGCGCTGTTTATCGCCTCTATGGTCATCCGTTTATCCAGTGGGTCCGCCACTGGGGTTGCCTCGTCGTCGCTGGCCGGGCTATTTGCTTCGCGGGAGGCTGGTGGCGAGGGCTGAGTCGCAGTGTTAGTTTCGCGCTTTGGTTCTAGTATTTGTTGGCAGCCCTCACGCAGCTTGGCCAGCGTCATATCGTCGTCGGCGGTTTGTACCATCTGGGTTAGGCAATCTAATTGCTCGACCTCAGGGTCTTTGGCTTTGGAGTCTGCGGGCTGAGCCAAGCCGGTGGTCGGCAAAATAGCGATAAGTGTCAGGCAAGCAAATCGCTTGAGGGTGCAGTGATGTCGTGACATAGGCTTGGCAGTTTTCAGAAAAAGAAACCATTGTGCCGCAGCCCGGTGGCGACCGCTACCTTCGTTTTATGAATGCGAAGACGGTCGGGAGGCTCAAAATCAGGTTGGGGCGATACCACTTACCAACCATTGGTCCATATCGGCATCGTGCCACTGGTTGATTAAATCAATGCCGTTGTCGACGATGACTAGATAAACATCGATTATATCCGTTGCCAGGTTGTAGATTCGGTTACTGTCGGCATTGACTGCGCCTTCGTGCAAGATGTCGGTTTCGACCATGTTAAGCAAGAACATCAACTTTAATTCATAGCTTTTCAGCTGACTCAGCAGACCAATGTCACCGTCCAAAATGCCCTCTAAGCGTTTAATCTGGTGTCGCAACTTTTCGTTATTTACCCGTGTACACTGAATGACATAGCGCAGTTTGCTGTCGTGGTGAGCATCGAGGTAGCCGGCGGCTGCGGAATAGGTGCCAAGGGCGCGAATTCGGCCTATTTGCTCGACAACGGCCGGCAGCAGCCGGCTAGTGAAGTGCAGTACTTCAAGATGTTTAAACCGACTGGGGTAGTTATTGGCTTCGTTGGCCGGAATAGACGACTCGCCAATAGCCTCTTGTATAGGTTGCTCGAGCTCGCGCGACAAGCTGGCTAGCATCGACAATGATTGCTCAATGAGGTGACAGTGCAGCTCGTAGTTGTCGATAACCGAGTCTTCTTGCCAGTCCCGGCTGATGGTAACCCAGGCGCTGGCCAGATTTTGCTGGTCGCGCTCACTGAGCAAGTTGCCACCGGACTGAGCCATCGACTGTAGCAGCAAAATTCGGCGCTCAAGCTCGGCATGTAACGACTGAAACTCGTTGCGAAACATATCGTTGCCACCGAGTAGCCCCATGCTCATGCCGCGGTGTCTTTGCGCGCCTTTGATGGTTCGGTTTAATTGACGGATTAAGTTGAGGGCATCCTGCCGTCTGCGGTATACGGTGTAATAACGCTCGTATAGAATGCTTGTCCCGCTACTTTCTGGTGCGGAACTCACGTTAATCTGCCCGTTCATTGTGCGTGGTTGAGTATTCATGGAGCATAACTCTGCCTCAAGTTCGACAATATCGGCCAAATATGCTGCGCCTTGGTGCATTTGCAGCCACTCTTGCGCGAAGACCTGTTTCTTAAAGGATGATATAGCAATCAATGTGCCAGTGTGATTTGTGATGATTTTGACGTCGGCTGCATCCGCCAGCCAGCACTGCGCGTCTAACTTGTTTTTAGAGCGCCTCCTCGATGTGAACCTTCAAGGGGCATGCACTCAAGTTTGCGCAACTTATTTGCGCACTTTGCCTTTAAGGGTGCTGTCGATAGGTCTGGAAAGGGGTATGATTGCGCTCACATAAATTGCAAATGTCCCGGGTCTGTTGAACTGATTTAAGCGTTTTTGCTGACCTGGAAGAAGTGATGGTGCCGCCGCAGGCAAGGAGAGAAAATCGATGCAGTCCCCTGGTTTTTTTCGAAGAAATATTCGCTGGTTGTTACCGATATTGATCCTCGTAGGCTGTATCGTACTGTTTATGGGCATGGCAGGGCAGAAAAAAGAGCCGCCGGTTAAACCCCCTGAGGAAAAGTCTCCCCTAGTGGAAACCCGCACCATTGAGCTGTCACCTATGCAAATCCGGGTTAAATCCCAAGGTTTGGTACAGCCTAAATATTCCACCGATTTGATCGCACAAGTGGGCGGCGAAGTGATTCATTTAGCCCCCGCTTTTGTTCGCGGCGGCTTGGTTAAGCAGGGCGATATACTGGCTCAGATAGACCCAACCAACTATGAAGTGGCTTTAGAGAATGCCCGGGCTGGTTTGGCCAGTGCAGAAGCCTCGTTAGAATTGGAAACGGCGCAAGGCGAGGTGGCACGCGTTGAGTGGGAAGATGTGAATGATCGGCCCGCTCCGGCATTAGGTTTGCGCAAGCCACAGTTAGAGCAAGCTAAGGCTCGCGTCATTGCCGCTAAGGCTGACCTCAAGCTGGCGCAAAAAAATCTGGAGAGAACCAAAATTAAAGCGCCTTACGACGCACTAATTACTGAGCGAATGGTGAGTCATGGAACATTTCTGAACTCCGGGGCCAAGCTCGGTCATGTTATGGGTACAGCGGCTGCAGAAATACGTTTACCGGTGTCCTCGAGTGAGTTGATCTATCTTCCTAATAACGGGGTAGGAGGTGAGGTTGTTCTGACTCAGACTGCTGAGGGGGTCATTAGCCAATGGCAGGCACAAGTGGTGCGCAGTGAGGGGGTGATCGACGAAAGCACGCGCATGAATTATTTGGTTGCCGAGGTCCTCGATCCCTATAATTATTTAGGCGAGAGTGCCCAGTCGAAAAGTTTAGCATTCGGCAGTTATGTCGTTGCGCAGCTGGCCGGGGAGCACTTGCCCAGTGCGGTAGAGGTGAGCCGGTCGCTGGTGAAAGACGGCAAGGTGGCATTGTACGTAGACGGTCAGTTGCACTTTAGCGATGTAGAAGTCGCTCGTTACGCTCACGGTCGCAGTATTATTACGCAAGGCCTCAGTAGTGGAGATGAGATCATTACCACCGCACTGGAGTTTCCGGTTGAAGGCATGTCAGTCACTTTAAAAGGGGAGGCTGCCACTGAGGCCGCGTCTGACATGGGGTCAACATCGACCGAACAGGGAGAAAGTTAATGGAATCGGTTGATGACACTCGCAATGGAATAATCGCGTGGTTTGCGCGCAACAGTGTAGCAGCCAATCTTTTGATGATCTGCGTTTTATTGTTGGGACTTTATACCGCCTTCGATATTCGCAAGCAGATGTTTCCTCAATTTGAGCTTAATTTTATCAATGTCAGTGTGCTGTACCGAGGTGCGGCACCACAAGATGTTGAAGAGGCGATAACCGTCAAGCTGGAAGAAGCGCTGGCGAGTATTCAGGGGATTGAGCGCATCATTACCCGCTCCAATCGCGGCAGCGCGAGCGCTAACATTGAGGTAATGGAAGAGTACGACGCGCAGGACGTGTTAGACGAAGTAAAGACTGCGATTGACTCTATTTCGAGCTTTCCCGACGGTATGGAGCGCCCCCAAATCAGTCGTGCCAAATATCGCCAGGAAGTGATGTACATCAGCTTGTTCGGTGACCTCAGTAACTTCGATTTAAAGCGCATGGGGGAAGATATTCACGATGAGCTGCGGGCATTGCCCGATGTGAGTATTGTCGATTATTACAGTGGCGCAAACTATGAAATCGCCATTGAAGTAAGCCGGGACCGACTCTACGAATACGGGTTAACGTTTAGCCAGGTCGCGGATGCGGTACGCGGTTGGTCGACCAATCAATCAGCGGGTCAAATACGGGCTGAAGACGGTTATATTTCAGTTCGCGTAGAAGATCAGGCGTATGTGGGTCCGGAATTTGAACGATTGCCTCTGCTCACGCGAAGTGACGGTACTGTGGTTCAGCTCGGGGATGTGGCCGAGGTCAAAGATGGGTTCGAGGAGGGCATTCAGTTCACCCGTATTAATGGGCAAAACTCGGTTACTTTTTTCGTAGGTGCTACCAAAGACCAGAGTATTACCGATGTCGCTCAGGTGGTAAATAATTATATTGAAGATCGTAGCCTGACCCTGCCCGAGGGGCTGCACCTTGAGACATGGGTGGATTTTACCTACTACTTAAATGGCCGCTTGAACATGATGCTCAGCAACATGTTTTGGGGCGGCTTGCTTGTTCTGCTGATACTTGCATTATTTTTGCGGCTAAAGCTCGCCATGTGGGTAATGCTTGGCCTACCGGTCAGTTTCCTCGGTGCCATAATGTTGCTGCCTTTATCGTGGGTGGATGTCACGATTAACGTCGGCAGCTTATTTGCTTTTATTATGGTGTTGGGGGTGGTTGTCGACGATGCCATTGTGATTGGCGAGAGCGTCCATACTGAGATTGAAGAGCGTGGGCAGAGTATTGATAATGTCATTCGTGGGGCGCAGCGTGTTGCGATGCCCGCGACTTTCGGTGTACTGACGACTTGCGCGGCCTTTGTGCCCATGGTGCTAGAAACAGGGCCTATGTCGGCTTTTCCCAAAGCGATTGGCTTTGTCGTGATATTTTGTCTTCTCTTTTCATTGATTGAGTCAAAGCTCATTTTGCCCGCGCATTTGGCGCATATGAAACCCGTCAAACCCAATCCACGCAACCCCGTTTATCGATTGCAGTCGTATATCGCCAGTGGACTACAGTGGATAATTGAGCATGCTTACTCGCCGGCTTTAGGTTGGTCACTGCACCATCGTTACGTCATTATGGCTGCGTTTACCGGTGCCATTATTATTACCGCAGGTATGTTTGCGGGCGGGCTTATAAATTTCGTGGGGCAGCCCAAAGTGCCACACGACTTTTCGCAAATACGCATTGAAATGAATTCGAGCGCTTCTGAGCAAAAAACGCACGATACATTGCTGTTGTTGGAGGCGATGGTCAAAGATGTGGAAGAAGATGTCGTCGCCGACTTTGGTCAGCCCATGATCGAAAACTTGTACATCTCGCAAACATCGCGCACCACTGCGGAAGTACAAGCGAAACTGGTTGATCCCGAGTTGCGGCCAATTGGTACTTTTGCGTTATCGGCGCGTTGGCGTGAAAAAATGCCGGACATTCCCGGTATGAAAAGTTTATCGATCATCGATAACGTGTTTGACAGTGGTATGAACGATGGCGATGTTAGCTTTCGGATTATCGGCAAGGATATAGATCAGTTGCGTTTGGCTGCGCGTGATATTCGCGATGCGCTGAATGAAATTGAAGGGGTTTATGAAATTCAGGACAGCGAACAGCAAGGCGTGCAAGAGGCTCGCTTCGTCTTAAAGCCTTTGGCTGTGAGTATGGGATTGACGACTGCGGAAGTGGCCCGTCAGGCAAGCTTTGCGTTGTACGGTGTCGAAGCTCAGCGTATTGTTCGCGACAGCGAAGAAATTCGGGTGATGGTGCGTTACCCAGAGCAAGAGCGTAACGTGCTGGATGCTATTCGTGATGTCATTATTAATGCCCCAAATGGCAGCCAAGTCCCTTTAGTGGAGCTGGCTGACTTTGAGCTGGCTGATGGTGTGAATCAAATCTATCGTGAGGATGGCAATCGAACAATCAGTATATGGGCAACACTGGACTTTGCCAAAGTACAACCCCTAACCGTAGCAAATACGTTAGAGGATGGTGTATTTGAAACGTTAGAGTTGAGGTATCCAGCGGTTACCCTGGAGGAGGCAGGTAGCCTCAAAGACGAGCGGGAATCGGTCAAGAATTTCATGGTTAACCTTGGCAAAATATTAATGATGATTTTTGTTTTGCTCGCATTGCCTTTGCGCTCGTACGTACAACCTTTGATGATTATGTCGGTAATCCCTTTCGGCGTTATAGGCGCAATCTGGGGACACGTCATAATGGGGTATGACTTGAGTAATTTGTCACTGTTTGGCATTTTCGCCGCCATTGGCGTAGTGGTGAATGATTCACTGGTGATGGTGGATTACATCAATAAAGCTCGTGAGCGCGGCGAAACCTTGAATAATGCTGTGTTGCAGGGGGGGAGGCGTCGATTCAGAGCGGTTATCTTAACCTCGCTGACGACATTTATTGGTTTGCTGCCAATTATGTTTGAAAGTTCGTTGCAAGCGCAGATTGTAATACCAATGGCGATCTCATTAGCATTTGGTGTGCTTTGTGCGACGTTTGTGACCTTGCTGTTGGTGCCGGTGTTGTATTTGGTTATGCATGATGTCGGGCATGTGGGTCGAAAAACTGTTGGCTGGTTTGTACCTCATCGCAAGGCCAAACACGATATCAGCCAGACGTAATAAAAACGGGTAAGAGAATGACGGCTATTAAGAATGTATTGGCTATTTGCGGCAGTCTGCGTCAAGCCTCGCTTAATGCGCAGCTGTTGCAGGCTACAGAAAAAGTGCTGGATAACCGCGCGCAAGTAAGCTGGGCGAATATCGCCGATTTGCCACATTACAACGGCGATTTGGATGGTGATGATAAGCCGCTACCCGTGACACAACTGGTCGCGCAAATAAACGGCGCCGATGCTCTGATAATAGCGACGCCGGAGTACAATTACGGCGTACCGGGCACTCTAAAAAATGCTCTGGATTGGGCGTCTCGACCGGCCTTTAAGTCATGCTTAGCGCACAAACCTGTTTTGCTTATGAGTGCATCACCAAGCCCGGTGGGTGGGGTGAGGGCGCAAGGACAACTTAAGCAAATACTTGGAGGTACTTTAAGTCATCTTTGTCCCGTGCCTGAATTCGCCCTGGGGGGTGCGGCAACCAAATTTGAAAATGGGGTATTAGTCGATAGTGAGACGCAGAAGAAACTGGAGCGTCTCATTGGCGACTTTTTGGCTTGGTTGGAGTAGCGTTGTCTTGTTAGCCTTTTTCGGCCAGGGTGCGTATTGCCATGGCCGCTGCGGATGTTCTGTTCTCGACCCCCATTTTCTTAAACACTTGCTCTAAATGCTTGTTAACAGTGCGGGGGCTCATTTCTAAAATTTGGCCAATTTCCCGGTTCGTTTTACCGTTGGCGATCCACAGTAATACATCCGCTTCGCGCACCGTAACCTGAAAGCGGGTGCGCAGTAAGTCGGTGTAGCTTTCATTACTGGGTTGATCGGACAGGCGTAGCAGATGTTCATTGCCGCTAACATTGGCCAGGTACTCAACGCATATACTTTCGTCCAAGCCTTGTAGCTGCATTTTGTGCCCAGCGCCTGGTGTATGCTCCAGCCAGGTTTTTAACGTTTTCTGTAAGCCTCTCTCGTTTTCGCTTTCGCCGCCAGGCAGGCGTGCCAACAATTGGTACACGCGAGGCGTGGCCCACAGAGTATCCCCGTCCTGATCAATGGCAAAAAGCGTTTGCCCAGCAGCGTCCAAAGCCATGCGTGCACTTTGCGTCATGCGAGCATTAGCGAGATGAACATGCATGCGTGCTACCAATTCCGAAGCATTAATGGGCTTAGTAATATAATCTACCCCTCCCGACTTGAGCCCCATAACAACATGTTCGGTATCGCTTAAACCAGTCATGAAGATAATTGGCACGTCCATTAGCTTGGGATTTTCTTTCAGGGCCCGGCACGTTGCAAAACCATCCATGTTGGGCATAATGGCATCGAGCAAAATGATATCCGGTGATATGTTTTTGGTAATGGTAAGTGCCTGGCTACCCTCAAGTGCCACTAACACTGTCATTTCGGCTTCTTCCAGAACATCGCTGATCATCCGAATACTGTCGATGCTGTCATCAACAACCAGTACTACATCTTGTTTGCTACTAGCTTCGTTCATTGTTGGGTGCCTTAAGCATGGATATGAGTGTTTCAAATTGAAAGTTGCGAACCATGTCCGTTGCCTTTTCATAAAACGCTCTGTCGCAATATCCTTGAGCGATGGTTGTATTGAGTAGTTGAATGAGGCCGCTTTTGTGCCCAATCAGTGCCAGTTTGCGCATCTGCTGCAAAGTCTTTTCATCCGGCAATGCTATAGTGCTTGATGGCGATACGGGTAAGTCAATTTTCTTAATTTCGTGGGCAGGACTGTGCTGCCAGGTAAGATTAAGTTGCTTACCAAGGGTATCGAGTAGGCTGTCGATATTGATTGGTTTTACTACGTAAGCATTGTGATGTGAGGTGTCTATGGTGTCGGGGTGGGTTTCCCTAGCATCGGCAGATACCATGACAATCGGACAATTCAAACCACTGCTGCGCATTTGTTCTGCAATTTCCCAGCCGGATAAGCCGGGCATCGATATATCGAGCATCACCAGATCAGGTTTTATCGAATGTGCTGTGTCGACAGCAAGCAACGAATTATCCACCAGTTGCACGTCAAAGCCCAGCGGGGTTAATACCGCTTCAATCAGTTGGCGGTGACTAGTTTCATCATCGATTACCAAAACGGTTTTGGCGCTGCCTGCGTACCCGAAAACCTGGCGATTTTTTTGCGGCAGTTTACTCGGTGAGCTGGTACTCAATAGCATTAGTGCAAGTCGAAACTGAGTTCCTTTTCCAGGCGTGCTGGTAAGTGAAATGTCGCCTCCCATTATATCGGCCAAAAGTTTTGAGATGGTTAATCCCAAGCCAGTGCCAGAAACCGCGGAGCCGGGAGTTTTAACTCTTTCAAAGGGTTGAAAAATAAGCTCGACATTATCATCGGCAATGCCGACACCGGTATCGGAAACACTGAACTCTGCGACTTGGCTGCGGTAGCGAACCTTAAAACAAATCTCGCCTTTCTCCGTGTACTTAATGGCATTGGAGAGGATATTAATTAGAATTTGGCGCAACCGTTTTTCATCAGTCTTAACGAATTCCGGTAGCGCTGTTTCCTGTATATAGTCGAATTTCAAACCCTTACCTTCGGCCTGTAGTCGAAACATATAGACCAGTTGATCCATTAGCTGGGGTAGACGCACCTGCTCGCTGTGCAGGTCTAGTCGGCCCGCCTCAATCTTAGAAATATCCAGTAGGCCTTCAATCAAATCGCCAAGGTGCTCGCCGCTGCGGCGAATCACTGATATAGCGTCGCGCCGATTACTGGGGATATTCGGGTCTTTTTCCAACAGCTGCGCGTACCCTAGCACGGCGTTAAGAGGGGAGCGCAGTTCATGGCTAATACCTGTTAGGTAGCGACTTTTGGCTTTGTTGGCCGCCTCGGCTGTCTCTTTGGCTACCTGAAGTTCGCGGTCGGTTTGCTCGTGCGCAATGATCTCTTCGGTGAGCAAGCGGGTCTGGCGCTGGGACTCTTCCTGAGCAACAACCCGGCTCTCATGCGCCAATACAAATAGCCAGGTTACGATGCCGGTAATAATCACCAGTAGAAAGAAGACTTTCCAAAGTGTCGTCGCGGTTACCGGTGTTGGCGATTGAAAGTAAATCAGCGATAACAATAATCCGGAAAATCCATTGATAACGGTGAGTAGACCGAAGAAATGACCAATGCGAGAGTTAATGGTGGGAGTGAGTGACGCCGGTAAAAATCGTTGAACAAAGCTTTTTACCTGAGTCCAATAGCCCGCGCCAGGCTTGCAATAGTCACCACAGCGGGCATCCAGTGAACAGCACAGAGAGCAGATGTTGCCTGCATAGGCGGGGCAGTGGCTAATGTCTTCGCGCTCCAGGCGGTGCTCACAAATGCAACAAGTCGCTGTAGTTCCTTCAACATCGTTATAAAGAATGTCTGTTGCGATAAATGGGCGCGCCAGATAGTAGCGCCCCTTAGTAATCCAAGCAATTAATGGTGCGCAAACAAGCGCCGTGGCCAGGGTAATAAAATGTGTCAGAGCTTTAGAAATCTCACCAGCGACACCCGCATAGCACAACATTCCGACTATGCTTGCTAATATCATAGAGCCGCAGCCGACAGGATTAATGTCATAAAGATGTGCGCGCTTGAACTCAATGTGTTTCGGTGAAAGCCCCAGTGGCTTGTTAATTACCAAGTCCGCAACCAAACAGCCAACCCAGGCAACCGCGACGATTGCGTAAAATCCCAAAGTTTGCTCCAACGCCTGATAGACGCCAAGTTCCATTAACAACAGAGCAATACCGACATTAAAGATGAGCCACACTACTCGCCCTGGGTGTGAATGAGTAAGCCTTGAGAAAAAATTGGACCACGCGATGGAGCCGGCATAGGCATTGGTGACATTAATTTTCAGCTGACACAGCACCACAAAAATACCGGCCACACCCAGTGCGACCGCGGGCGACTGAGTTACATAGCCAAAAGCAACCATATACATGCGTGTTGGGTCGGTGGCTTCGAGTGCGCTATAGCCGTGTTTGAGGGCCAAAACAGCGAGAAATGACCCTGCTAACATTTTGACGGCCCCCACCAGGATCCAACCCGGGCCCGCCGCCAAAGTTGAAAGCCACCATGTGCGTTTACTGCGGGGGGTGTTAACAGGTTTCGGGACAAATCGCAGAAAATCCACCTGCTCACCAATCTGCGCAATCAGAGCGAACATAATTGCTGCGGCGGAGCCAAACATGACGACATCAAAATTGTGATGCTCTTGTGCCGGGCTGATGTATTGAGTCCAGTCGGTAACGGCGCTGGCGTCAGCGTAGATAATAAAAACAAAAGGTGATAGCTGTAGCAATAACCAAACCGGCTGACTCCAAACCTGAAAACGACTGATAAAAGTAATACCATAGATTACTAACGGAATTACCACTACCGCGCTAATAAAATAACCAATGGCCAGTGGAATTGAAAATAATTGATTCAGTGCCATGGCCATGATGGCCGCTTCTAGCGCAAAGAATATAAAGGTAAAGGATGCATAGATTAACGAAGTGATGGTAGAGCCAATGTAGCCAAAACCTGCGCCACGCGTGAGCAGGTCAATATCAACACCATATTTTGCTGCGTAATAGCTAATGGGTATGCCAGATAGAAAAATAATTAGGCTAACGGTCATGATCGCCGCTAACGCATGCCCGAATCCATAGTGCATGGTGGCCGTAGCGCCAATAGCTTCAAGTGCTAAAAATGAAATCCCTCCCAGCGCGGTTAGGGCAACTCGTCGCGCACTCCAGCGTCGTGCACTTTTGGCTGTGAAGCGCAAGGCGTAGTCTTCCAGAGTTTGGTTGGCGACCCATTGGTTGTAATTACGGCGGACGCGAAAGATATGTTGCTTTGCTGTCATAGTTAAATTCAGGCTTGTGCAGCCGCGTCCATGTTACCGCTTGCGCAATGCTGGTGCTTGGCATTTTGGTGCGCGCGATTTTGGTGCGATCTGCGTTGAAGAATACTGGCTTCGTCCGCGCGCGTCCTAGCAATACGGTAACTGTGAGCCTACCTCTCTCAATTCTTGTGCCACTTCCTCTCCTGCTCTTTTAATGCTCTGACACTACGCCGTAATGATGACGGTCCATATGAGTTAAATGACGTAGCTCTATGGTGTGTTTAGCGAATTGGCCAAATGGCTGTCATTTCTGAGAATGGAGGGGCAGGCACACGATGTCTATCAACTGGCTAAACAAATCATGAGGAAAGATCATGGCTACTACGATCAAAACACGACCAACGGGTAGCAGAAGCAAGCTTCCCGGGTTGGTGAAATCGCTAATGGGTGCGGCGGCGTTTGCCACAATGGCATTGACTGCGCCTATTTCGTTGGCGGAAGTGAACACCACCGGTTTGGCGGTAACCGAAGATACGGTACAGGTCGGTATTCTACATTCAGTGACTGGCACCATGGCAATCAGTGAAACCGGCTCGGTACAGGCTGAGAAGCTGGCCATTGAGCAGATCAATGCAATGGGTGGTGTATTGGGTCGCAAGATTGAATACATTCAGGAAGACGGCGCCAGCGACTGGCCCACCTTTGCCGAAAAATCCCGTAAGTTATTGGTGAATGACAAGGTGGCTGCAGTGTTTGGTTGCTGGACGTCGGCTTCGCGTAAAGCGGTTCTGCCGGTGTTCGAACAATACAACGGTATGCTCTACTACCCAACGTTCTATGAAGGTCTGGAACAGTCGCCTAACGTTATCTATACGGGGCAGGAAGCAACACAGCAAATTCTTGCCGGTATTGATTGGGTTGTTAAAGCCAAAAATGCCAAAACTTTCTACTTGTTGGGTTCTGACTACATTTGGCCTCGCACCTCCAACAAAATCGCTCGCAAGCACATTGAGAAGTTGGGCTTAAAGGTAGTGGGTGAGGATTACTATCCACTTGGCCATACCCAGTTCAACTCGATTATTAACAAGTTCAAGTTGAAAAAACCTGACGTTATCTTTGCATCTGTTGTGGGTGGATCCAACGTTGCTTTCTATAAGCAATTAAAGGCCGCCGGTATCGACATGACCAAAGAGAAACCTCTGGTGTTGACCATCTCCGTAACCGAAGATGAAATCTTGGGTATTGGTGGCGAAAACATCGATGGTGCTTACGCGTCAATGAAGTACTTCCAAAGCCTCACCAACGAAAACAATATCGCGTTCGTTAAAGCGTTCAAAGAGCGTTGGGGTGACGACATTGTCATTGGTGATGTAACGCAAGCGGCTTATCTTGGTCCCTGGTTATGGAAGGCGGCCGTTGAAGCAGCAGGCTCATTTGATATCGACAAAGTTCGTGCCGCATCTCCCGGTATAGAGTTGACCACCGCTCCAGAAGGTTATGTCAAAGTCCATCCTAATCATCACCTGTGGTCTAAGACTCGTATCGGTAACGCAAAAACCGATGGGCAGTATGAGATCGTTTACGAAACTCCTGAGTTGATCGAGCCCGATCCATTCCCGGAAGGTTATCAATAAGCAGTGTAGGAGCCCGCCTGGCGGGCTCCTTTTACTCATGAACAAATAGTGGCTCTTAGATGTTTCCGATTTTTCAGCACGAGGATTGAGCGATGTTCGCCGATTATTCCACTTCTGAATTAATGTCAATTTTTGCCATGCAGGGCTTTGCCGGACTAATTCTGTTCTCGGTGTTCGTGCTAATGGCATTGGGTCTGGCGATCATTTTCGGCCAGATGGGCGTTATCAATATGGCACACGGCGAGTTTATGATTCTCGGCGCGTATGTTACCTACCTTACATCAAACGTTTTTGCAGATTATATGCCGAGCCTCTTTGGCTCGTACTTTTTTATTGCCATGATACTGGCCTTTATAGCCGCAGGGGCACTCGGGATGTTCGTCGAGTGGGCCTTAATACGGCATCTATACAAGCGACCGTTGGATACTCTTCTTGCAACCTGGGGTTTGAGCCTAATTTTGCAGCAAATTTATCGTTCGGTTTTTGGCGCTCGTGAAGTGGGTGTAACCCTGCCGGATTGGTTGATGGGTTCAATTCAGCTTACCGACATTGTCGAAGTTCCCATCAATGGTATTTTCGTAATGAGTTTGGCCATCACAATTTCGCTGATTGTGGCTATCCTGATGTACAAGTCACGCTGGGGTATTCAAGTGCGATCAGTGGTACAAAATCGTCCTATGGCAGGAGCAGTGGGGATTAATACCGCCCGAGTTGACCGTCTGACTTTTGGGCTGGGCTGCGGTATAGCCGGAGTGGCGGGTAGCGCGTTTACCATGATCGGATCGACAGGGCCGACGTCTGGCCAGCTTTATATTGTTGATACCTTTTTGGTTGTAGTATTTGGCGGTGCACAAAGTTTACTGGGTACCATTGCTTCAGCGTTCACAATTTCACAGGCGCAATCGACTATGGAGTTCTTCTTAAGTGGTTCTATGTCAAAAGTTCTGACGTTGCTGTTCGTCGTGGGTATTTTAATGCTGCGTCCGCAGGGTTTGTTTTCACTCAAAGTGCGTCGCTAGGAGGACGGTTCCATGTCTTACGCAGGATTTAAAACACTGTTCCCTAAAAGTGATTTGATTGGCTTTGCGGTACTCGCCGTCATTCTGGTGATTGTTCTCCCTTTGGCTGTTGACATTTTTAGGCTTAATCTTATCGGTAAATATCTAACCTACGCTTTTGTCGCAGTTGGATTAGTTTTGTGCTGGGGTTCCGGAGGAATACTAAGCCTAGGGCAGGGCGTGTTCTTTGGTTTGGGTGGTTACGGAATGGCAATGTTTCTCAAGCTTGAAGCATCGTCCCCGGAGAATACAGCAATTCAGTCGACGCCGGGCATTCCAGATTTTATGGATTGGAATCAGCTCACTGAGCTACCCTGGTTTTGGGAGCCCTTCCACAGCCTAACCTTTACTGTACTTGCCATCGTTCTGGTGCCTTCACTATTTGCCTACATTATCGGTGTGGCAATGTTCAAACGCCGTGTAGGTGGGGTTTATTTCGCCATTATTACGCAGGCAGTTGCGGCGATTCTGACGATTCTAATCATCGGTCAGCAAGGTTATACCGGTGGTGTTAACGGTATTACCGATTTGCGTACACTCAATGGTTGGGATATTCGCTCTGACGAGGCAAAGTACATTTTCTACTTTTTGTGTGTGTTCTTACTTTTTGTTTGTCTGGGTGTGGCCCAGTACGTACGAAAAAGTAAGCTAGGCCGTCTTTTGGTGGCAATGCGTGAGATGGAAGATCGTGTACGATTCTCTGGTTACGATGTCTCCAACTTCAAAATATTTGTATTTTGTTTGGGAGCTGCTTTTGCCGCGGTTGGTGGTGCTATGTTCACCTTGCAGGTTGGCTTTATGTCGCCCACCTTGGTTGGCATTGTTCCGTCAATTGAAATGGTGATTTTCTGTGCGGTTGGTGGTCGCTTATCAATTCTCGGCGCGGTGTATGGTGCATTGGTCGTGAACTGGGCCAAAACGACACTTTCGGAAAGTTTTCCAGAACTTTGGCTATTTGCCATGGGCGCGCTGTTTATTGCCGTGGTTATGGCGTTTCCCAATGGCTTGGCAGGTTTGTACAGCAAGTACTGTGAACCATACATTAAGCAAAAACTTAAATCTTTTCGCGCAGGCCGCGGTGGTGATGTAATGGCAGAGGGGGTCGCACATGAGCGCCAGTAATACTGACTTCGTACTTGCAGTCGAGGGTTTAACGGTTTCCTTCGATGGCTTTAAGGCCGTTAATGACCTCAGTTTCTACGTGGATAAGAATGAAATTCGGGTTATTGTTGGCCCCAATGGAGCCGGTAAAACCACGGTGCTCGATTTGATCTGTGGTCGAACCAAGGCCACAGATGGATCCATAAAGTTTCGCAACCGCGAACTGACCAAGATGAAAGAGCATCAGATCGTTCGGGCCGGTGTTGGTCGAAAGTTTCAAACACCGTCTATCTACGGGGACTTGTCTGTATTTGAGAATCTGGAGATTTCTTTCCCCCGTGGTCGCTCGGTATTTGGCGCCTTAGTGTTTAAACGTGATGCCGAGGTTTTGCAAAGAGTCGACGAAATTGCAGACATGATCTTCCTTAAAGATCTGCTGCACACTCCCGCAGAGCTTCTCAGTCATGGCCAGAAACAATGGTTAGAGATCGGTATGTTGCTGATTCAGGATCCGGAGCTACTGATGTTGGATGAGCCCGTTGCGGGAATGTCCGTCGCTGAGCGCCGCCAAACGGCGGATCTACTGAGGCGTATTACCCGAGACCGTTCCGTTATTGTGATCGAGCATGACATGCAGTTCGTTGCGGAAATTGCCGACAAGGTAACGGTACTACATCAGGGAAAAATTCTGGCGGAAGGGTCGGCGGAAGAAGTGAAGAAAGACGAGAAAGTGATCGAAGTTTACTTGGGCCATTGAGGAAAATGTCATGCTAAATGTTTCCAATCATCACGTCAGCTATGGTCAAAGTGAAATCATTCACGGAATGAACTTTGAAGTAAGGCCCAATGAAATTGTTGCCATTATGGGGCGCAATGGTATGGGTAAGACAACGCTGATGAAATCGCTTATGGGCGTTATTCCCAGCAAGGCTGGCGAGATTACCCTCGAAGGTAAGGATGTTTCGGCCATGCAAAGCTATCAACGCGTCGGAGCAGGCTTCGGCTTTGTACCCCAAGGTCGCATGATATTTTCCAGTATGACTGTGAAGGAAAATATCGAAACAGGCCTTACTACCACGAAAAGTCGCTCAGTGCCGAAAGATCTTTACGACTTATTTCCGGTGTTGTTGGAAATGCGCAATCGTCGTGGCGGGAATCTGTCCGGAGGTCAGCAGCAACAACTGGCGATTGCACGTGCGTTGGCGAGCGACCCAAAGCTTTTGCTGCTGGATGAACCCACCGAAGGCATTCAGCCTTCAATCATTCGCGACATGGCGAAAACTCTCAAGGAAATTCGTGATCAACGCGGATTATCAATCGTTGTGTCCGAGCAGGTATTGAGTTTTGCCCTAGAAATTGCCGATCGAATTCTGGTGATAGAAAAAGGTGAAGTTGTCCACGAAGACCTGCGTGAAAATGTTGATGAAGCGAAGATTGCTTCCTATTTGTCTGTTTAATTCGCAAGTGAGGTGCGTATGCGACACGGTGATATTTCGAGTTCCCCCGATACTGTCGGAGTGGCAGTCGTTAACTACAAAATGCCCAGGCTGCACAGCAAAGCTGAGGTGCTAGACAACGCCCGCAGTATTGCGCAAATGATTGTCGGTATGAAGCAGGGTTTGCCAGGCATGGATCTGGTGATATTTCCTGAGTACAGCACTATGGGTATTATGTATGACCCAGATGAGATGATGGCAACCGCCGCTTCTATTCCGGGTGAAGAAACTGAAATATTTTCCGCAGCGTGCCGCGAAGCGAATACATGGGGTGTATTTTCACTAACCGGTGAGCGCCACGAAGAGCACCCTAAAAAAGCCCCGTATAACACCTTGGTGTTGATTAATAACGAAGGCGAAATAGTTCAAAAGTACCGCAAATGTATCCCCTGGTGCCCCATAGAGGGCTGGTATCCGGGTGACCGAACTTATGTCACCGAAGGGCCCAAGGGATTAAACATCAGTTTGATCATTTGCGATGACGGGAACTACCCAGAAATATGGCGCGACTGTGCCATGCGTGGTGCTGAGTTGATTGTGCGCTGCCAGGGTTATATGTACCCCGCTAAAGAGCAGCAGGTGATGATGGCCAAATCCATGGCCTGGGCCAATAACTGCTATGTGGCGGTAGCCAATGCTACAGGCTTTGATGGTGTCTACTCTTATTTCGGTCATTCTTCGATTATCGGTTTTGATGGCCGCACCCTAGGTGAATGTGGCGAAGAGGATATGGGCGTACAGTACGCCCAGCTGTCGGTGTCACAGATTCGCGATGCGCGTAAGAATGACCAGTCACAAAACCACTTGTTCAAACTGTTGCGCCGAGGTTATAGCGGTATTCATGCCTCTGGCGATGGCGATAAAGGCGTGGCCGATTGTCCGTTTGAATTTTACCGCTCCTGGGTGATGGACGCAGAAAAAACCCGGGAATCTGTCGAGGCTTTTACCCTGACAACCGTGGGTGTTGCGGATTGTCCGGTAGCGGATTTACCGCTAGAGGAAAAGGGCAAAACAGTTGGCTGATCGTTGCCAGGTGTTTTGAAAAAGGAGCGCACGTGATAGATGCCTCAGGGGTAGGTGCTGTTAAGTGCGGCTCACCTCAGATTTATGCGCAAAGATAACAGGGTAAATAGAGGTGTACTAAAGCGTGGAGCACAACCGCCGTAAATTAGCTGAAAATCAAGCAAATCAGCCATCAGCGTATCAATCTGCGCTCCCCATTCGCAGCCGCTTCGCATTTGATTTGGACGACGCCCGCCGCCTTTTACAGGAGCGGCTGATTGGACAGTCAGAGGTGCTTGAGCAGTTACTTGACGCGTTATCGTATATTAAATCCGACTTTGCCGACGCCGATCGACCGCTTTGGAACGCCCTGTTAATCGAGCCAACCGGAGTCGGTAAAACTGAGGCGGCAAAATTGCTGGCCAAGGTCTTAACCGGCAGCGACGATAATCTTTGTCGGATTGACATGAACACCCTGTCGCAATCCCATTACAGCGCGGCAATAACCGGCGCTCCACCTGGTTATGTCGGCAGCAAAGAAGGTGTGACTTTGTTTGATGAACGTCTAATTGCCGGCGATTTGGCGCGTCCGGGAGTGGTGCTGTTTGACGAGATTGAAAAGGCGAGTGATGAGGTTCGCATGGCACTGCTCAATGTGTTGGAAGATGGATATTTAACTTTGGCGGGGTCAGGTAAACGTATCAGCTTTCGCAACAGCATTATTTTAATGACCTCTAACTTGGGCGCCCGCTTGTGGGAATCAACCCATGGGGGACGCGTTGCCCGTGCGTTAGGGCTGCAACGGCGTCGGCAAAAACGGGTACTGAATGCCATCACGCAGGGGTTTGCCCCGGAGTTTTTTAATCGGATCGACCGAGTACTTATGTTTGCAAGTTTGTCCGATACAGCCGCCGGCGACATTCTCATGTTGGAACTAGAGCGCCTTAACCAGCGTCTGCAGCGCAAGGGGATTTCAATGACCTTAAGCGCAGATGTTTGCCAGCAGCTGGTGCGTGAGGGTTTTTCTTCGCGCTATGGCGCGCGTTCTGTCCGGCGCATTGTGCGCGATCGGGTCGAAATGCCGTTGGCTTGTTTTCTTATTGGCTGTAGCGCTTTACGTCATGAGCGGGGTGATCTGGTTGTACACGGTGTATGGGAAGATAACGCCGTGCAATTTCAGTTTTAAATACTGGCGTTTCAATATTGTTCACACTCAGTTGCCGCCGGCTTTGTTAACCGAGCCGGCTTTTTTACGCCCGTCAGGTTTGCCAGGCTCGTACGATACCGGAAGCTGTTGACCTGCTTAATGGGTCAATGCGTCATTTGACGTAGGCGTCGGGCTATTTGTCGTATTGTTGCCAAAGGCATGGGTGCGGATACTGAGTTCGAATTCTGGTGAATTTTTTCACTTTTTCTCGTTCTGTTCCATAAGGAGCCTCAACCATGACAGACACGATTGTCAAAATTGATTTATCCAAGTCACCCTATGAAAACGACATGATCCACAACCGCTGGCACCCGGATATACCCATGGTGGCGACGGTGAAACCCGGCGACGATTTTATAATGGAGTGTTACGACTGGACCGGTGGCCAAATTGCCAACGATGACAGCGCCGATGACGTGCGCGATGTAGATTTATCGCAGGTGCACTTTTTGTCCGGCCCAGTCGGGGTTGAAGGTGCAGAACCTGGTGATTTGCTGGTTGTCGATATTATGGATATTGGGGCTTTTGATGAAAGTCAGTGGGGTTTCAACGGATTCTTTTCTAAACAAAATGGTGGCGGCTTCTTGACAGAGCACTTCCCGGAGGCGCAAAAATCCATTTGGGATTTCAACGGCATGTTTACCAAGTCTCGCCATATTCCCGGGGTCGAGTTTGCCGGCCTTATTCACCCGGGGCTCATTGGTTGTTTGCCCTCCAAAGACATGCTGGACACCTGGAACAAGCGTGAAAAAGGCTTATACGACACCGAGCCCGATCGTGTACCTGCACTCGCCACTCTGCCTTACGCTGAAACTGCGCATATGGGGCGTATGGCACCCGATGATGCCAAAGAAGCTGCAGCCGAAGGCGCCCGCACAGTGCCCCCTCGTGAACATGGTGGAAACTGCGACATCAAAGATCTGTCGCGCGGTTCCAAAATTTACTTCCCGGTTTACGTTGAAGGTGGCGGGCTGAGTGTTGGCGATTTGCACTTTAGCCAGGGCGACGGTGAAATTACCTTTTGTGGCGCCATTGAAATGGCGGGATGGATTCACCTGCGGGTTAATCTGGTGAAGCAGGGCATGTCGAAGTACGGGATTAAGAACCCAATCTTTAAGCCAAGCCCGATCACGCCAAATTACGACGATTATATTATCTTCGAAGGCATCTCTGTGGACGAGTACGGCGAGCAGCATTATCTCGATGTGCATGTTGCCTATCGGCAGGCTTGTCTCAACGCTATTGAGTTCTTGACCAAATTTGGCTACAGCAAGGCTCAGAGTTATGCGATTCTCGGCTGCGCACCGGTGCAAGGTCATATTAGTGGTGTGGTCGACATACCAAATGCTTGCGCTACGTTATGGCTGCCCAATGACATTTTCGAATTCGATATCAATCCAAACGCGAATGGGCCCACCATTCAGGTTGATAGCTCGGTGGTCGACATTCCCAAATCTCCTGATAAGGAGTAAATCATGCCGGTATACGATTATCGCTGCCAGCAGCACGGAGTTTTCAGTGATTTGGCTACCATGGACAATAGTGCAAATCCTGTAGATTGTCCCGTGTGCGGTGAGGCCTCAGCGCGCGTCATTATGATGTCGCCCGAGCTCTTTGACATGGCGCCGTCTAATCGCAAGGCTCACGAGCGCAATGAGCGCTCGCGCGAGGCGCCCATGTTTTCCACTCCCCAATCGCGGGCGGAAAAGCAAGCTCGCCATGCGCACGATCACAAAAGTGGCTGTGGTTGCGGTTCGGACGCTCCTATTCGCGGGTCAAAAGCGGTGTACATGCCTGACGGTAGCAAAATATTTCCGTCGGCCAGACCGTGGATGATCAGTCACTGAGGTAACGATTTTGCCTTAATCTCTGTTCGTTTGTTTGAGACTTTGGGAGGCTTGCGCCTCCCTTTTTTGTTTCAGTTTTTGTTTCAGTTTTTGTTGCAGTGCGCTTATTGTTGGCGGATTTTTCATTCTTTACTCATTTTAACAGTTTGTGTGCATCTAGATTCATATTGGCGCCGTATTATGCGTTTCGAGGAAAATATAAGGGGCAAATCAGCATGACGGGCAGTTACAATCTTACTTTAGTGTTCGCATCTTACTGTGTGGCGGTAATCGCGGCCTACACCGCGATTTACTTTGGTACGCGTCTTTTCACACTACAGGGGAGCTCGCGCAAATTTTGGCTCGGTGCCGGAGCCGTGTGTCTTGGCAGTGGTATTTGGTCCATGCACTTTGTCGGCATGAGCGCCTATTCCATGCCTCACGACATGACGATGAGTTTTAGTTTACCGCTGACAATCGCCTCCTGGATTCCCGCGGTAGCCGCCTCCGCACTGGCTTTGCTGGTGATTACTCGCGAGCAGGTGGCCTTTCGTGGTATCGCTGCCAGCGCCGTAATTATGGGGGCGGGTATATCCGCTATGCATTACGGCGGTATGTGGGCGATGAAAATGGAGCCCGGCATTGTCTACGACCAAACCATTGTCGCCATATCCATTGCCATTGCGGTGGCCGCTTCAGGTGCTGCGTTGGTGATTTGCCGCCAGGTGCGGGTGGTGCCGGCGCGATATGCGTTGCTGACAAAAACCGTTGCCGCCCTGGTGATGGGCGCGGCCATTTGTGGGATGCATTACACCGGCATGGCGGCGGCGAGCTACCCGATGAACGCGGCAATGTCTGCGGATAATGCGTTGCGCGGGGACTGGATGGGCATTCCTACGGCGATAGCCGCGGGTGGATTTTTGCTGATTGCTCTGATTGTGGCTTACCAAGATTTTCGTCAGGCGGAGCTCGAGCGCCAGCAGCGTGTGCAGCAGGCGCAGAAAGTTCAGGATGATGCCTTTCGCGACCCGGTGACTGGCCTTGGCAATCGCAGTGATCTCGACCGTCAGGTCATGGCACTATTGGCCGATGATTCCACCAAATCGGGATTCTCTGTCATTTGTCTGGATATCGCACAGTTTCGAGAGCATGCATTGGCATCCTCCGGTGAGACGACCAATGATGTAGTCCGTGAACTCGCCAATGTACTAGCGGCGGTTGTGCCTAATGCACACAGTGTTGGGCGCCTGGGGTCGAGCGGGTTTGCAGCCTTGTTGCCGCGACTTGATGAGTCCGAAGAGTTGGCGCTGGCTAAGCAGCTCAAAGCTGCCATGCAACACTCAGCGCAAATCCGCCGATTTAGCCCCTTTACCCTGGGAGTCAGTCACTACCCCACATCGGCGACTAACAGCCGTTTATTGTTTCGTGAGGCGCAGCGCCCCAAATACACCCTGTCGTGGTCGCAACCTGCGATTGCAGAGGCCGAGCCAGCCTAGCAGGCTGAGGGCGCTTGGGGTTTTTCACTCGCCTGTAGTACACGCCGTTCTCTCGTGTGCCGCGATTGACTTGTGAATCGGTGACGGTAGCGCGATTCTCGCGAACGAGAGAACCCGTTGCTACACGCATACGGGTTAAAACGTGGTGAATAACCCCATTCGCGGTCGCAAATCTGTGGTAATTGGGGGGACACGCCAAACGTTCAACGGGCCGCAAACGCTGATGAGCGCAGACTCTCCGCAGGCAATCGTGTATACTCCGCCCACATTTTAATCAACGGGTGTTCGATTTTGATCTCAAAGCTGTTTAGGAAAGTGGTTGGTGGCGAAAAGGCGTCGGTAACCAAGGCTGATGCCAATGAAAAAACTGGCAAGAGCGCTAGTGCCTCGCGCGATAACAAGCAAGGGGGCAACAAGCGCCGTAAGCCTTCGGCTCGCAAGTCTGCTAAGCCCGATTCCAGCAAATCAGCACCCAAAAGTGACAAGGCCAGCAATAGCGCAGACAAGTCCGAAGCGAAGCCGTCGCGTTCGCAAAAACCCAGAAATCGCCGCAACCCGAAAAAAGCCGAACCCACAAAGCCTTGGGATATTTCGATGTTTCCGGTGCCCGAGGTGGAGGGCAAGCGCCGCTTCCATGACTTCAGTCTGGAAAACGACTTGATGCACGCGATTGCCGACCAAGGCTTCGAGTACTGCTCGCCGATTCAGGCGCAGTCATTGCCGCACGCGTTGCAGGGTAAAGACGTGGTGGGTAAAGCGCAAACCGGCACGGGTAAAACCGCAGCTTTTTTGACGGCCATTATCGATGATTTGCTCAAACACGCGCTCACCGAAGAACGCTACGCCGGTGAAGCACGGGCTCTGATTATTGCGCCGACCCGCGAATTGGTCATGCAAATTGCGGATGATGCCAAAGGCTTATGCAAGCACACGGATTTACAAATTCATACCCTGGTAGGGGGTATGGACTACAACAAGCAGCAAAATCGTTTGCATAACACCTTGGTCGATATCCTGGTTGCCACGCCAGGTCGCTTGTTGGACTTTTGTCGCAATAAAGATGTGTATCTGGATCAACTCGAAGTTATGGTCATTGATGAAGCCGATCGTATGCTCGACATGGGTTTTATTCCTCAGGTACGTCAAATTGTTCGACAGACCCCACAGCGCGGTGAACGTCAGACGTTGTTTTTCTCAGCGACCTTTACCGATGAAGTGCATCGCTTAGTCGAGCAGTGGACAGAGAATCCGGTAACGATTGTTATTGAGCCTGAGAGTGTCGCCACCGATACCGTTAAGCAGCATATCTATCTGGCCTCTACCGAGGAAAAGTACACCTTGCTCTACAATCTGATTCAGGACGCTGAAGTTGAAAGCATGATTGTTTTCGCCAACCGCCGCGATGAGTGCCGTAAGTTGCAAGATCAATTGCGCCGCCACGGTATTAAGGTTGGGCTGCTGTCCGGTGAGATTGCCCAAAACAAGCGGGTATCAACCCTGAACGCGTTTAAAGACGGCAGCTTAAAAGTGTTGGTTGCCACAGATGTGGCTGGGCGGGGCATACACATCGATGGTATTAGCCACGTAGTAAACTTTACCTTGCCGGAAGAGCCCGAGGATTACGTGCATCGCATTGGACGCACCGGCCGCGCTGGTAAAAAAGGAACGTCGATCAGCTTCGCGTGTGAAGACGACGCCTTTCGCCTAATGCCCTTGCAAGAATTGCTTGGACATGATTTGAAATGTGAGCAACCACCGCAGGATCTTTTGCTGGCAACACCGCCAATGGCGCCGCCGGAAAAGTCTGAGCATCGCAATCATGGCAGCCGACGTGGGCCGGGCGCTGGCCGCGGGCGAGGTCGGGGTCAACGCCGCTCTTAATCTTCGAGGCCGCGAATGAAACATCCACATTCGGCCATATTTACTCTGCATTTAACCGTTATTGTGATGGGGGCGACAGGGGTGTTCGCCCGCACCATTGACTTGCCGGCCTGGGAAATCACCGGTATTCGAACGCTTATGGCCGCGCTATTGCTGGTGGCCTGGGTCGGAATAACGGAAGGCCACCTGGGGCTTAAGTCCGCCAAAGATTATTCGCGTATGGGGTTGCTGGGCGTGCTTTTGGGCGCCCACTGGGTGACTTACTTCCACGCCATGCAGGTGTCCAGCGTCGCCATCGGCATGATTGCCTTTTTCACCTATCCGACTATGACGGTTCTGCTGGAACCTCTGTTTAACCGTATTCGCCTGAATTGGCGCGATGCGGTGAGTGCCGGGTTAGTTCTGCTTGGTGTGTACTTTCTGGTACCCGAGTTTTCCCTCGATAACGACATGACCTGGGGCGTGGTTTGGGGATTAATTTCGGCCCTGTTGTTTGCTCTGCGCAATATTTTACTCGGCCACTGGTTTAAAGAGCAGACCGCAGCGCGGTCACTGGGTTATCAGACGGCCGTTACGGCACTGCTACTCTTGCCGTTTATTTTTGCCAAAGGTGAGGTCCCCGCGACTGAGGATATTGGATTACTGATCCTCCTCGGTGTGGTGTTCACCGCGGTGGCTCATACATTGTTGGGTTATACTCTACGCCTGTTGCGCCCCAAAACGGTAGGGTTAGTTTCTTGTATGCAGCCGGTTTACGGTGTCATCTATGCGGCTTTGTTACTGGGGGATATTCCAACCGTCACCACGGTCGTTGGTGGTTGCTTGATCAGTCTCGCGGCATTTTACGAAACTTTGCAAGTGCGCCAAGGCTAAGCTCGGCGGCTGTCGTGCGCGTTTGTCGCTTTTCTGATAACGTGACGTTTTCTACGGCATGGTCGCCAACAGGCCCTCTACTATGAGTCAATCTCCGACCCAAGCGTCGCAACATCCCTGGCTACAAGCGCTTGATAATTATCGTGACTGGCGATTGCTCTACGTGTTTTTGCTCGGCTGCTCGTCCGGGTTTCCTTTTGTGCTTATTGGTTCTAACTTAAGCGGTTGGCTTACCGACTCGGGCATATCGCGCTCGCAGGTGGGGTTGCTGGGCGCCGTGTTTGTGGTTTATGCCATTAACTTTATGTGGGCACCGCTGGTCGATAGGGTCCGCCTGCCGCTGGTGTGCAAGTTGCTGGGGCACAGGCGCGGTTGGATTTTCACCCTGCAAGCGCTTATGTTGCTGGCCACTATTTTTCTCGCCAATACCGACCCATTAACTCATTTAGGCTTACTGGCGGCTTTGTGTCTGGCCATTGCGACTTGTTCGGCTACGCACGACATTGCGATTGATGCCTACCGAATCGAAATTATTGGTAAGGATTCCCATCGCGTGCCCGCCGCCTCGGCCATGAGTATTATTGGTTGGTGGACGGGCTATTCATTGCCAGGCTATCTCGCTTTTGCCAATGCCGAGGCGGTCGGGTGGTCGGGCGTTTATGGCTGGATGGCGGTGTTTGTAGGTGTGCTAATGGTGTTCACTCTGTTAGTGCGCGAGCCGGAAACAGACCGACAGGCACTGCAACAAGAAGCAGAGTTGCGTTATGCCGGTATGCTTCATACCCGTCCTGAAAAGGGTATCTGGTCGCGTATACTGGTCTGGCTTAGCGTCACCATTGTCGAGCCTTTTGCCGACTTTTTTCGTCGCAACGGTTGGCAGTTGGCGCTGGCAATATTGTTGTTTGTATTTTTGTTTAAAATTGGTGAAGCCTTTCTTGGCCGCATGTCAATCGTGTTTTACCGCGAGGTGGGGTTTAGCAACGAGCAGATCGCGCACTACTCTAAGCTGGTAGGTTGGGGGTTGACCATCCTTTTTACCTTGGTTGGCAGCACCATTAATATTCGCTACGGTATTGTACGGGGCCTGTTCATTGGTGGTGTCGCAATGGCCGCCAGCAATCTAATGTTTGCCTGGATTGCGCTGGTGGGGCCGCACGAGTGGCTGTTTTTAGCGACTATTGTGGTCGACAATTTCTGCGCTGCGTTTTCCACCGTTGCCTTTGTGTCTTTATTGACATGGTTAACCGGTAAAGCCTTTTCGGGGGCACAGTACGCATTGTTGGCATCGCTGGGGAATCTGGGCCGCACATCAATGTCATCGGGCAGTGGCTATTTGGTGGACGCACTCAATGGCAACTGGGCGTTCTTTTTCGTATTGACGGCGGTGATGGTGATTCCGGGGCTGGTTTTGTTGATTTTTATTGGCCGTAAAATGACACAGGGGTCGCAAGACTAGCGGTTTAAGAAACCGTATTGGGCGAGCGGTACTTTGTCGCCTTTGAACACAATGCCTTCGGCCTCGAGGCGGCGGCGCTGCTTAGTGGCGGCATCACCGGGTAAAGAAATGCGGCCGTTGGCGGCAATGACTCTGTGCCAGGGCAATTTTGTGTGCTCGGGCAGGGCTTTGAGAACAGAGCCGGCCCAGCGCGCGGCACCGGGCCTGCCGGCCAATTGGGCCAATTGGCCGTAGGTCACCACAGAGCCGGGCGGCACCTGCATAAGTGCGGTATATAACGCGCAAGACAAAGCCGAATTGGGCACGGATAGCTCTCACAACACATTAAGAATTGAGCCAGTGTAACCGACTATGCAAGACAAACTAATGCAGCGACTACTATTTGCCCTTTTATTAGTGGCAAGCCTAGCGACACAGGCGGGCGTCGTCGAACTCTATAATGGCGACCGTCTCGAGGGCGACTTTGTAAGCCTGGAGGGGGACAAGCTCGTATGGGCCTCCAGTAATTTTGGTAAAGTGAAAATTCCTCGTACCAAAATTAAAAATTTAACCACCACCATGCCAATGAAAATCAGTGGCAGTGCCACCCCCTGTTTGATTGATGGCATGAAACAGGAATATTTGTTTTACAGTTGCGGTGGTGACCCAGATCAGCGCAGTGTGCCCCTGGCGAGCTTGGATATTATGCTGCCCTTTGAAAGCCACATTGATGGGGAGTACACCCTGCGTGGCAAGTTCGGCCTGTCGGGTTTTTTTGCCGAGGGCAATGACATTCGCCGCGACATTAAAATGAAAACATTGGTTGAATACCGTCGCAGTGAGTTTCGCCATAACGGCCTGCTGGAGTACGCCAGTTATTCAACCGACCGCGAAGCGCCCGATGAAGTGTGGTCGGGCCGCTATGCGGTAGACTGGTTCTTTCGTGAGCGCTGGTTCTGGGCCAATGACATTACCGCTGGTGCCGATGAGTCCCGGGGCATTGCCGAGTATTATTCGGTTGGTAGTGGTACTGGTTTTCAGTTTTGGGAGAACAAGCAGACGGCTTTGGCATTGACCGCCGGTTTTACCTACCTCAACGAGCGCTACGAAATACCGGAAGAGCCGGAGGATGATTTTGAGATAGAAAACGAGCGTATCGCCACCAAATTTGGCTCTAATTTTCGGTACAAGCTGCCGCTCGGTATCGCCTTTTTCCACCACAATGAGCTGGTGACGTCGCTCGAAGACAATGAAGATTGGCGCCTGAGCAGCAATACGGGAATTAGCACTGTTATTGCTGGCGAACTCTATTCGGAACTAAAGGTCGACTATAACGTCGATAACATTCCACAACCGGACAAAAAACGCGAAGATACCCGCCTGATGGTGGGCGTCAGCTACGAGTGGTAACTATGCCTATTATATTGTTGTTATTTATTGGAATCCCCCTGTTAGAGATTGCCCTGTTTATTCAGGTTGGCGATGAACTCGGTGTTCTCAACACGGTAGCGTTGGTGATTCTCACCGCCGTTATCGGGGTGGGGTTACTGCGCTGGCAGGGCTTTGAAACCCTGTCGCGGGCCCGAGCCAAAATGGACAGCGGGGAAATGCCCGCCCGGGAAATGGCTGAGGGCTTAATGCTGCTGGTTGCAGGCGCTCTGTTGCTAACTCCTGGCTTTTTCACCGATGCCGTGGGGTTTGCTCTGTTGGTGCCCTGGCTGCGCTATGCCCTGTTTATGTGGGCAGGTCCGCGCATCATGGTGCGTGGCGGGGCCAGTTTTGGGGCGGGCGCTCACTTTCGCGGTGGTCGCCCTCACGGCGATACATCCAACACGTTTGAAGGTGAATTTACCAGTACCCCCGAGTCTTCCGACGAGCCAGACAAGCTGGATAAAAAATGATCGATTGCTCGCGCATTCGCTCAATTTGGGTGAATATCGCGAAAAAATCACTTTTTTTACCTGCCTCCTATTGAAATGCCTCGTTTCATCCCCAATTTCTTCAGCAGATCGGTTGTCTTAAGCGGCGCAAGCCGCTTGTTGCCAGGCAACTGTTAAGAATTTTTGCAGCGGGTTCTTTAGGGCCGGCGGCAAAATCCCGACCTTCGGGTTTGTTGATAATGTGCTCAGCATTTTAATTTTTGCTAGTTGGAGATAACTGTCCATGAAAATTCGTCCGTTACACGATCGCGTTGTAGTACGCCGCAAGGAAGAAGAGGAAAAAACCGCAGGTGGTATCGTACTGCCAGGTTCTGCTAAGGAAAAGCCAAACCAAGGTGAGGTTGTTGCCGTTGGTAATGGCCGCGTTCTCGATAATGGAGACGTATGTGCGGTAGACGTACAAGTAGGTGACGTTGTTGTTTTCGGTAAGTATGCAGGCAGCGACACCATCGAAATCGATGGTGAAGAGCTGGTTATCCTGAGCGAGAGCGACATTAAAGCGGTACTCGCTTAAGTCCCTGACCCCCCTTTGAGTTATTGCAAGAAATTTAGGAAGGATTAAAACTATGTCTGCGAAAGAAGTGAAATTTGGCGATAGCGCTCGTCAGCGTATGGTAGCCGGTGTCAACATCTTGGCTGATGCGGTAAAAGCAACATTGGGCCCCAAGGGTCGCAACGTTGTTCTGGAGAAGTCTTTTGGCGCGCCAACCGTAACCAAAGACGGTGTTTCCGTGGCCAAAGAAATCTCGCTGGAAGACAAATTTGAGAACATGGGCGCGCAAATGGTGAAAGAGGTCGCCTCTAAAGCCTCTGACGACGCCGGTGACGGCACCACCACAGCCACTGTACTGGCTCAGGCCATCGTTAACGAAGGGCTGAAGTCGGTTGCTGCTGGCATGAACCCGATGGATCTGAAACGCGGCATCGACAAAGCCGTGATCGCAGCGGTTGCGCATATTCAGTCGATCGCGCAGCCTTGTGATACCCCTAAAGCCATCGCTCAGGTGGGCACCATCTCTGCCAACAGCGACTCTCACATCGGTGACATTATCGCTGACGCCATGGCCAAAGTGGGTAAAGAAGGTGTTATCACCGTGGAAGAAGGCTCCAGCCTGGAAAATGAGCTGGACGTCGTTGAAGGTATGCAGTTTGACCGCGGCTACCTGTCGCCTTACTTTATTACCAACCAAGACAACATGATGGTTGAGCAAGACGCTCCTTACATCCTGCTGGTTGATAAGAAAATCTCTAACATCCGCGAGTTGCTGCCAACTCTGGAAGCCGTTGCCAAGTCAGGCAAGCCGCTGGTTATCGTAGCGGAAGACGTTGAAGGCGAAGCACTGGCCACTCTGGTTGTGAATAACATGCGCGGTATCGTTAAGGTATCAGCCTGTAAAGCACCTGGTTTCGGCGATCGTCGTAAAGCCATGCTGCAAGACATCGCCGTATTAACCGGCGGCACCGTGATCAGCGAAGAAGTAGGCCTGGACCTGGAGAATGTTACTCTGGAGCACCTGGGTACTGCCAAGCGCGTAACCATGAGCAAAGAGAACACCACCATCGTTGACGGTGCGGGTAACGCTCAGGAAATCGAATCTCGCGTAGCGCAAATTCGCACTCAAATCGAAGAAACGTCTTCTGATTACGACCGTGAAAAACTGCAAGAGCGCGTAGCCAAATTGGCTGGCGGTGTTGCCGTTATTAAGGTTGGCGCTGCTACCGAAATGGAAATGAAAGAGAAGAAAGCCCGCGTTGAAGATGCTCTGCACGCAACTCGCGCTGCGGTAGAAGAGGGCGTTGTACCTGGCGGTGGTACTGCACTGCTGCGCGCCGTTGCCGCTATTGCTGATTTGGTGGGTGACAACGAAGAGCAAAACGCCGGTATTGGTATTGCTCGTCGCGCCATGGAAGCACCGCTGCGTCAGATCGTAAGCAACGCCGGCGACGAAGCGTCTGTTGTGGCTGAAACCGTTCGCAATGGCGAAGGTAACTTCGGTTACAACGCTGCCATCGGTGAATACGGCGATATGTTGGAAATGGGTATTCTGGATCCAGCCAAAGTAACCCGTACTGCGCTGCAAGCAGCCGGTTCTGTGGCTGGTCTGATGATCACTACCGAAGCCATGGTGGCTGATAAGCCCGATGATAAAGGCGCCGCTGCTGCACCAGATATGGGTGGCATGGGCGGTATGGGTGGCATGGGCGGCATGATGTAAGCCCCCAGCCTCCACAAAGGCACCTACTTAGGTAGGTGCCTTTGTTTTATATAAGGTGCCATTTAATCTAGAGGCATCTCGCTCTAAGCGCTATACTCAGCGCTCCGCATAAAAAGAATCAGCTGGGAAGCCAGTTGATGACAATAGGATCCGCCGCACGGCCGATTTATTCGGTAACCCCTTGTAGCTTTTATAAGTACCGTGATCTAAAGGAGAACTTTATGTCTTTCGAATTACCTGCTCTGCCTTACGCAAAAGATGCTCTGGCTCCTCATATCTCAGAAGAGACCATTGAGTTTCACTACGGCAAACACCACAAAACCTACGTTGATAAGTTGAACGCTGCGGTACCTGGTACCGAATTTGAAGGTAAAACTCTGGAAGAAGTGGTTAAAACCTCTTCTGGTGGCGTTTTTAACAACGCGGCACAAATCTGGAACCACACCTTTTACTGGAACTGCTTAAGCCCCAACGGTGGTGGCGCCGCGACCGGTGACGTTGCTGCAGCTATTGACGCTGCGTTTGGTTCTTTCGACAAGTTTAAGGAAGAATTCACCGCCTCGGCCATTGGCAACTTCGGTTCTGGTTGGACCTGGTTGGTGAAAAAAGCCGACGGCTCTGTTGCTATTGTTAACACTGGCAACGCCGAAACCCCACTGACCGACGACTCAGTAACTCCACTGCTGACCGTTGATGTCTGGGAACACGCATACTACATCGACTACCGCAATGCTCGTCCTAAATACATGGACGCGTTCTGGGCACTGGTTAACTGGGAATTTGTTAACCAGAACTTCGCTTAATCTAGACTGTTTAAGCGATACGAACGCCGGGCTCTGCCCGGCGTTTTTGTGTGTGGGGTTTGGTAATTTCCGAGGTGAGTTAGTTTGGTTCAGGGAGTACTTACACTGATGAGTATTACCTAAGAGCGAGGTATTACGACCAAGGAGTGGGTCGTTTTACGCAGATGGATACGTGGATGGGGCATCAAAACGATCCCGTCACTTTAAATAAGTATCTATATGCAAATGGAGATCCGATACTTAATGTTGATCCCTCTGGGAATTTTTCGATCGGTAGTTTAGGTTCTTCAATGTCATCGGCTCTTCAACTCAGCGTAAGAGTGACTTATAACGTTGCCAGATCTGGGGGGAAAAAGTCGGTATCGATGGCCTCACATTTGATGGGGCGACTTGCCGTGAACGCATTGCGGCCAATATTCAGAGCTGTTGGTCGAGTTGAGATGAAAGGAAAGCGTGGTAGAAAGATAACGTCATTTGACAAGATGAAGCGATTCTTCGCATCGCCTAACAAATCCCACACTGGGGTGACCTGGGGACCAATAGGGCGGTTTCTGAAAAGGGCCTTCCCCAATACAAAATGGGAGCAGCATCATGTAGCCATTCAGAAGAAATGGTTTAGGCAAGGTAGTCCTAGTCAATGGTATCCTAGGGATCCAATCGCTAACAGAGGGCTGCAAAGGCTTGGGAACGCAGGATTCAATCTTATGTCAATTCCTAGGGGGTTGAACAACGCGCTGGGTAGAAGTCCAGCGGGAACAGCGGGGCTTGCAATTGGCTCCTATGGAACCGTTGCTTATGCAGTACATACTATATTGAATTCGGATGACAATGATGACGCACAATAAAGCAGTACTTCTCTATCATGACTCAAATACTGAGCTAAAAGTAGGTGATAGAATTAAAGTTAAAAAGCTATTTGGACATAAGTTGGCCACTGTGGTTTATGTGCCAGGACAAAGCAAATTTCACAAAGACTTTGGCGATGATAATTGGGTAATACAGTACGATAATGAAAAATACGATGTTCGCTTTTTACCGTTTTATCCAGATTATGAGCAGCATATCCCCAAAAAGTATGTTTTTGTTTCTAGAGGTGGGCGTGAGTTAGAAGTATCCTCAGATGAAAAAATTGAGTGAACATACTGGAGATGGGGGCGTAAGAGACTTTCGCCACATATCGCAACCAATCAAACAATGTGTCGTAGTGTAGTGGTCAACTAAAACTGGCCACCGTGTTATAAGTTTTTTGATACTCTTGTTCGGCCATTATGGGCGATACCCCATCGTTGTGCTGATGCGGGCGATAGCGATTGTAATAGCCGTTTTTATACTCCGATATTGCACTGCCCCTTCGGCGAATGAGTCGTACCCTGACTTCGGCATCCACTCGCTTTTAAAGCTTCTAAAAAATCGCTCTGTCGGTGCAGTATCCCAACAATTTCCGCGTCGACTGAGACTTTGTCGAATACCTAATCGCCACAGCATCTGGCGGTAGCTTTTGCTGGTGTAGTGGCAACCTTGGTCGCTGTGAAACAGCAGGCCTTTGGGTTTTCCACGGCTTTCATAGGCCATTCTCAGCGCCTTTTTAGTCAGTTCACTGTCAGGGCTTTTTGATGCCGCAAAGCCCACCACCCGTCTACCGAATAAGTCGATAACCACCGCAAGATACATCCACCCCGAGCGGGTCCAAACATAGGTAACATCACCACTCCAGGCCTGATTGGGCTTGTTTGGTTTGAAGTTTCGACCCAGCACATTGGGTATGCACAAGTGCTCTTTTTCCGATTTAGCGTACTTGTGCTGCGGCAGCTGCCGGCTGACCAAGCCCTCTTGGCGCATAAGTTTCTTGACCAGCCAGCGACTTACATTGAAGCCAGATGTGGCCAGTAAAGACACCAGCGTGCGCTGGCCCGCCGAGTTCATGCTCAGACCGAACCAACGCTTAAGCTCTGCGATGAGCTTAAGCCGATGTGGTGACACTTTTTCTGGGCGATCACACCAATAACGATAACTGCTGCGATTGACGTCAAGCACGCGGCATAACCGTGACACTGGTTGGCTCTCTTGTTGCTCGCGAATTAGCGAAAACCTTTGATCGAGTCCGAAAAATAAAGAACATCCAAAAATTGAAAGTCGTGACGCTTTGTTTGCGGTTTTTCGTGACAGTTTTTGGCTTAAGTGGTTTGCGGTGAGTTACCTGGGGTGCTTTCCGGCCTAATAGTTATTTCCGGGTATAGGAATTCCTGCCCACCAAGAGCATACAGGCATTTGACGGAGATAGGAGGTTAGCCGGTTTTTGGATAAAGTCGTTTGCAGTTTCGAATGCCGTGCATCCATTTTACATTGACCGATTCACAGAGTTCACTGACTTTGGCGACGGGGCCGATAGCTCGGCCAAAGTGACTTTCGATATTGCAGCAGGTGTCCAGCCAATCTTTTGAAGGCAAGCCTAATCGCTCGAGTATGTTGGGTAAGGCCTTGTCGATTGCGCCACGTTTATCGTCTCTAATGGCGCGACCACTCCAATCTACCAACTCTAGATAATCACTTAAATCGAAAGGTAAGTGGTTCGGCTGGTTGTGTTGGTGTTCACCACCCGAAAAAGGTATAAGTTCCGCCAGTGGCAGGGGCTCTTTGGGTTGTGTTTCGGCGGAGGACTCAACTGGTTGCTCTGGCTTAATGCCTAACCGTTCTTGAATGCTGGTGAAGTCGGAGTTCTCAGGTGTATCAGCAATTGCGGCCCTAATGGGATTTAAGTCCACATAAGCCATACAGCTGAGTAGAGCCCGCTCATCCAAAAGAGCTTGGCTTTAAAACCGCCCTTCAAAGAATCGCCCCGTACAGTTATCCTCCTGGTTGGCCCAGCGCGCAATAGGTTCATTGAGACAACGCATAAACCAGCTGATGCTTGATAGTCGCTGTTGCCACGTTGCGACTATGTCGTCTAGTATTTTGAGCTCTTCGGGAGAGAGTGTCTGGCCGCCTCGAAACCTCTGTACCAATCGTGGCCCCTTAAACAGTAGGCTCCAGCGTTCTATGACTTCTTTTTTGCTAAGTGAATCACTCAATTCTCGGTTGACGCGCAAGACGACATGATAATGATTCGACATAACTGCGTAGGCGGCTACATCGATAGCAAAAACGGCTGATAACTCTTTTAGTCGGTGGGTAATCCAGCCACGGCGGTGCTCAAAGTTATAGTCTTTACCTGAGCCACACAAGAATGCCCGCCTCACACAGCGGGATACGCAGTGATAGAAAGGCGTATCGTCGAGAGAAATTAATCGGTTGCGGGGTTGGGTCATGGCTCCTCCTTGAGCATGGGGTAATACTTACAATCTAAATTTACTTTGGCTCACGTGTGTGGCAATTGTCAAATTGGTGGGTGATGAGATGGACGCTCCTGTATATCAACTGATGTATGTTTTACCTCACTATCAGTTTGGTGCATTGCGACGCCGGTTACATTTGGAAGCGTCCATCTCATCACCCACAGATTGAAGCTCCCCAGAAAATTGAATCCCCTATTCAGTTCTCCCAAAGAGGATAGTTAGACTTCCGCAACCCGCAACCCGCAACCCGCAACCCGCAACCCGCAACCCACACCCCCCAATTCACCCTTATCCCTTCTTTTTTAGGGTTAGAACTGTTATAACCAGTGCCCAGTAGAGTATTGATTTATATAGGTAGTTTATGGAACGGAAAGAACCCACGTTGGGCGGCATCAGTGCCGAGCGGGATGATCACCACGAGCCGGTTGCAAGCGGAGCCTCGCGCTCGCGCGCCAGTGTAGAGCCTCAGGTTGTGCATGAGAGTTCAGGTCCCGGGTTTGTCGCTGTATTTGCGTTGTTGCTGGCTATTGCCGGTATCGGTGGCAGCGGCTATTTGGCTTATACACTGACTGAATCGCAAAAGGCGTTAGTGGCAGCCCAGAACCGAATTACCAACCTGGAGGCCCAGCTCAACCTCAACTCGAATGAGTCCAACGAAACGGTAGATCAAATACGCGATAAATTAGAATGGGCAGACTCTGAAATTCGAAAATTGTGGGGCGTTTCGCACGATACCAATCGCAAGCGTATTCAGGCGAACCAAGAGGCCATTGCGGCGAACAAGCGTACTTTGAGTTCAGCGGAAAAGGATGCTGCCAGCGCGCGGGCCGCAACCGCGAGTCTCAAGCGCGATGTTGAGGCCGAGTTGGCGGGTCTGCAAACTCAACTTGCCAGTGCGCAAGAGGCTATGGCGACTTTGACCTCCAGTGCTGATCGCATCGAAAGCCTAAGCCTCGATGTGCAGCGGGTGATGCAGCAAATGCCAGGCTTGCGTGGGCTGGCGGCTCGGGTGAAAACCAATGAGGAGGCGATTGCCGCAATCGACGCCTACCGCCGCAGCATTAACCGCGATATTTTGCAGTTAAAACAACAACTCGGTGGGGCACCCTAGCCGACAGTTCAGTGCTTTGGTACGGGCAAAGCTCGGCACATTGGTGTAAAATTGCGCGCAAAATCCGATGAGCTAGAGATTTTGCTATGACCACCGTGATCAAAGAAGCCGATTTTATCGAGAGCGTCGCCGACGCTCTCCAGTTTATCTCCTATTACCACCCCGTAGATTTCATTCAGGCCGTGAATGAGGCCTATGAGCGCGAAGCCAATCCGGCGGCCAAAGACGCCATGGCTCAAATTCTGATCAACTCCCGCATGTGTGCCATGGGCCACCGTCCGATTTGTCAGGACACCGGCATTGTCACGGTATTTGTGACCGTCGGTATGGATGTGCAGTGGGACAGTACCCAAGGATTGACCGATATGGTCAACGAAGGGGTGCGCCGCGCCTACAACAACCCAGATAACGTGTTGCGCGCCTCGATTTTGGAAGACCCCGACGGCGCCCGCAAAAACACCGGCGACAATACGCCTGCGGTGATTCACTACAATATTGTGCCGGGCAATGAGGTTGATGTGCATGTGGCGGCCAAAGGCGGCGGCAGCGAGGCGAAAACCAAGTTCGCTATGCTCAACCCGTCCGATTCGGTGGTCGATTGGGTATTGGATATGGTGCCTAAAATGGGTGCTGGCTGGTGCCCACCGGGTATGCTCG
The DNA here is from genome assembly GCF_030518155.1 of Gilvimarinus gilvus. Taxonomy (GTDB): domain Bacteria; phylum Pseudomonadota; class Gammaproteobacteria; order Pseudomonadales; family Cellvibrionaceae; genus Gilvimarinus; species Gilvimarinus gilvus. The sequence goes on from NZ_JAULRU010000583.1 coordinate 202,000, forward strand.
GCATTGGTATTGGCGGCACCGCCGAAAAGGCGATGTTGCTCGCCAAAGAGTCTCTGCTGGATCCGGTCGATATTCAGGACTTGCAGAATAAAGGCGCTGACAATCGCAGCGAAGAGTTGCGCTTAGAGCTATACGACAAAGTGAACCGCTTGGGTATTGGCGCCCAGGGTTTGGGTGGTTTAACCACGGTATTGGATGTGAAGGTTAAAGACTATCCAACCCATGCGGCCAACAAGGCCGTGGCGATTATCCCCAACTGCGCGGCCACGCGCCATGCGCACTTTACCCTCACCGGTGCCGGCCCTGCATTACAAACCCCGCCGTCGCTGGAAGACTGGCCAGAAATCAGCTGGGAAGTGTCGGATACCGTGCGCCGTGTTGATCTCAACACCGTAACCGCGGAGGATGTGAAGCAGTGGCAGCCGGGCGATACCATTTTACTGTCCGGCAAAATGCTCACTGGCCGCGATGCCGCCCATAAAAAAATGGTGGACTTGCTGGCCAAAGGGGAGTCGTTACCGGTGGATATGACTGGGCGCTTTATCTATTACGTAGGGCCGGTCGATCCAGTGCGTGACGAAGTGGTTGGCCCTGCTGGCCCCACTACGGCGACGCGTATGGATAAGTTTACCCGTACTATGCTAGAAGAAACTGGCCTGCTGGGCATGATTGGTAAGGCTGAGCGCGGCCCTAGCGCCATTGAAGCGATTCGCGACAATGAATCTGTGTACTTAATGGCTGTGGGTGGTGCCGCATATCTTGTGGCGCAAGCCATTAAATCCGCCCAGGTGTTGGGGTTCCCCGAGCTGGGAATGGAGGCGATTTACGAGTTTGATGTGAAAGATATGCCGGTGACGGTGGCGGTAGACAGCAAGGGTGAGTCGGTGCATAAAACTGGCCCACAAATCTGGAAAGCCAAAATTGAAGAAGGCGTGGTCACGGTCGCGTAACAACGGCCGTTTGGTGTTGTCTAAATACCTCACGCTAAACTGGAGGTAAATCATGACACAGTTACAAGAGCAAACCTGCGAAGCGTGTCGGGCTGACGCGCCGAAACTAACCGCAGAGCAAATTGATGCGTTGTTGGTAGAGGCGCCGGGCTGGCAAGTTGAGGAGCGCGGTGGTATTGCACAGCTCAATCGCGAATTTACGTTTGCCAATTTTGCCGAAGCGCTCGCGTTCGCTCAAAAGGTTGGGGAGCTGGCTGAGGCGTTTGATCACCACCCCATGATTGTAACCGAGTGGGGCAAGGCGACAGTGTATTGGTGGACGCACAAAATAGGTGGTCTGCACAAAAACGATTTTATAATGGCGGCGAAAACCAGCGGTCTTTAATCGCTGAGTGTTGATACTCATTAGTTTTTGCCGCACGCAGTTGCTTTGAGTACAAACCGTTGCAGGGTTAGGGGGCACAGTTTTAGTATCACGCGGTCGCGTTGTAAATGTTGCTCGCTGCTGTGCCGTGAATTAAGGAAAAGAATGCGAAAAGTTATATTTCATTATCATTTTTTTAAAAATGCTGGCACGTCACTCGACTCTCAGTTGAAAAAGAATGTAACCGGGGAGCAGTGGGTTACTAAAGAGTTTCCTGGTCCAATTGAGGCAAACCGTGCACAGGTGGCGCAATGGGTTGCTGCACAAGAGCAGGCTCTTATTTTCTCATCGCATACCGCGCACCTTCCCGTTCCCCAGATAGAAGGTGTTGAGTGTTTGCCTGTGGTGTTTATTCGTCACCCGATTGATCGTATTGCTTCTATTTATGCTTTTGAACGCAAACAGGGAACAGCTAATTTTGGTGCGGTGTTAGCTCGCAATACTACTATGGCCGGCTATGTTGAGTGTCGTTTGTCAATTCCGCGCGATCGCCTTTGCCATAACTTTCACTCTCATCGGTTTTGTTTGAGCTACGATCCCAGTGTGGGTGATGAGCAGATTAGAGCTGAAAAAGCACTGGCTGAATTACCTTTTGTCGGGGTGGTGGATCGTTTTGATGATTCTCTGAGTAAGCTAGAGTGTTGGTTATCAAGCGAAGGTTTTGATGTGACATTAAAGCCTGTGAGAGAAAACGTGTCTCGCAGTGTGGATCAGTCCCTGCAAGAGCGGCTGGATCAAATCAAGTCAGAGCTTGGGGAAGATTTGTATCAAAAGCTGCTGGACGCGAATGAAGTAGATTTGATTTTGTACAACATGGCTTGTGAAAAACTTTAACTTTGAAGAAACAATCGGGCTTTAGGCTCGAGTGTTTCTTCAGCTTACAGTTTAATCTAGACGATAGCGCTCGCTGATATCTTCCATGCCGTCGATAGGCTCCATCAAGTTGCGGATGATGCCGTCTTTAATGCTGTAACACCAGCCGTGAATGGTTAAATCCTGACCGCGCATCCAGGCGTTTTGCACAATGTTGTTGTGCGATACATTGGCTACCTGTTGCATTACGTTTAACTCAACCAGCCGCTCCAGCCGCTTTTCTTCATCGGTGCACTGTTCAAGTTCGGCTAAATTGTTGTAGTAGACGTCGCGAATATTGCGAATCCAGTAGTCGACGAGACCGACTTGTTGGTTTTGCATCGCCGCCTTCACGCCGCCGCAGCCGTAGTGGCCGGTAACCATGATGTGCTTCACCTTCAATACCTCGACTGCGAACTGCATAACAGATAAACAGTTTAAGTCGGTGTGCACAACCAGATTGGCAACATTGCGGTGAACGAAAATATCCCCCGGTAGCAGTCCTACGATTTGATTAGCCGGTACCCGGCTGTCGGAGCAACCAATCCAAAGGTATTCCGGTGTTTGTTGTTCGGATAATTTGGTGAAAAACTCCGGGTCTTCGGCCTTGATTTTTTTGGCCCACTCGGCGTTTTGTTCAAATAGATGGTCTAATTTACTCATTGTTACCCCCATTCAATTCGGCGATAAGTATATGACAAACCGATAGAGATGGTACAGTAACCGGCACCTTCACAGCTAAAAGGATAGGGGATACGTGCAAACATTTTACTGGCACGACTACGAAACCTGGGGTGAGGTGCCCGCCATTGACCGGCCCAGCCAATTTGCGGGTGTGCGCACAGACCTCGAGCTAAACCCCATCGGCGAGCCGCTGATGATTTACTGCCGCCCGCCGGAGGATTTACTGCCCAAGCCCATGGCCTGTTTGGTGACGGGTTTGACGCCACAAAAGGCCGCACAGGAAGGGCTCAGTGAGCGCGACTTTATCGGCCGGATTCATCAAGAGTTGGCCGTAGCCGGCACGTGCGGAGTGGGCTATAACTCTATTCGGTTTGACGATGAAGTGACCCGCTACAGCCTTTATCGCAATTTCTACGATCCCTATGAGCGCGAATGGAAGGCGGGCAACTCCCGTTGGGATATTATCGATGTGGTGCGTATGACCCGGGCGCTGCGCCCAGAGGGCATCGAATGGCCCAACTATGATGACGGCACGCCCTGCTTCAAGCTCGAGGCATTAACGGCGGCAAATAACCTTGAGCACGGCGCCGCGCACGATGCGCTAAGCGATGTATATGCCACTATCGCCCTGGCGCGACTGGTTAAACAGCGCCAGCCCAAGTTGTTTGAATACGCCTTCAAGCTGCGTAATAAGCAGTTTGTAGGGCGCCAACTGGACATAGAGACACTTAAACCGGTGCTGCATATTTCCTCTATGTTCCCGTCCGCGCAGGGCAACTGCGCTCTGATGGTGCCTCTGGCCTATCACCCCAAAAACAAAAATAGCGTCATCGCCTTTAACTTGGCGCAGTCCCCCAAGTTGCTGCTAGACGAATCGCCCGAGGCGCTGGCAGAGCGCCTATTTGTGGCATCAAAAGATCTGCCAGAGGGTACTGAGCGCCTGGCGTTAAAAGAAATACACCTGAATAAATCGCCCATGGTGTTGCCGGTCGCCATGCTGGATGAGTCGGTCGAGCGCAGACTGGGGCTTGATCGCACACAATGCGAACGACACTGGCAAGAGTTTAAAAGCTTAACGTTGGTGGAGATGACGGCATTGCGTGCCAAACTGGCACAGTTGTATCAGATGAGTCGCTTCGAGCCGCGCACTGATGTCGATGCAATGTTATATGACGGTTTTCTCGACGACCACGACAAAGCTTTGGCGCGAAAAGTTCGGGATGCGGCGCCTGCAACCTTGGCCTCTGGTCAGTTCGACTTCCACGATGAAAGGTTGGCGGAGTTGTTATGGCGCTACCGTGCCCGTAATTTCCCGGCAACTCTAAGCGAGAATGATCTGCGGCGCTGGCGCCAGTTTTGCCGGCAGCGCTTAACCGATCCGGCCGCTGGCGCCGATTTGGTGATAGAGGGTTTTGAGTCTGAGCTTGCCCGAATGCAGAGTGAATGTAGCGCCAAACAACAGCGAGTGCTGCAGGCTGTGAATGAATGGGGGCAGGGCTTGTTGGCGCAAGCGCAAACTTAGACGCCAAGGCGTGCGGTGAGCTTAAGCGGTGCCGATTGAGTGGCTAAGGTATGCTTCAAGTTCACGCCAGATATCGTGATGCTTCGGCAATGAGATTGCTGCAAGTGGCTGCTAGTCTATTGTTTATCCACAGTGGTAACAGGCAAACGTAAAGACGGGTGGGGAGTGTGTAATTTGGTGACATTGGTGTGGGAATTGTGCGCGTTTGTCTGTACAATTCTCCGCGCTCATAACGGGCTTGCGCAAAATATGCGCAGCTAGCGTTTGACCCGGGCACAGTTAGAGAATTGTTATCAATTTAGGAGCAGAGTATGTCATCCATCAACAAAGTTGTACTGGCCTATTCCGGTGGCCTCGATACCTCCGTGATCGTTAAATGGCTGCAGGAAACTTACAACTGTGAAGTGGTGACGTTTACCGCCGACATCGGTCAAGGTGAGGAAGTAGAGCCCGCACGTGCCAAGGCTGAAGCTTTGGGAGTCAAAGAAATCTACATTGACGACCTGCGCGAAGAGTTTGTGCGTGATTTTGTTTTTCCCATGTTTCGCGCAAACACCATTTACGAAGGCGAATACCTGCTGGGTACCTCGATTGCCCGCCCGCTGATTTCCAAACGTTTGATTGAAATCGCCAACGAAACCGGCGCTGATGCCATCTCGCACGGTGCTACCGGTAAAGGTAACGATCAGGTTCGTTTCGAGTTGGGTGCCTACGCTCTTAAGCCCGGTATTCAGGTCATTGCGCCCTGGCGCGAGTGGGATTTGACCTCTCGCGAAACGCTGATGGCTTACTGTGAAGAGCACAATATTCCGGTAGACTTTTCCTCCAAGAAGAAAAAGTCGCCCTATTCCATGGACGCCAACCTGCTTCACATTTCCTACGAAGGCGGTGTGCTGGAAGACCCCTGGACCGAAGCCGAAGAAGACATGTGGCGCTGGAGTGTGTCACCTGAAGCGGCGCCCGATGTGGCGACCTACATCGACCTGACCTTTGAAAAGGGCGATATTGTCGCGATCGATGGCGAGCGTTTGAGCCCGGCTGAAGTGTTGGCCAAGCTGAATAAGCTCGGTGGTGACAACGGTATTGGCCGTCTCGACATCGTGGAAAACCGTTATGTGGGTATGAAGTCACGCGGCTGTTACGAAACACCAGGCGGCACCATTATTTTGAAGGCGCACCGTGCCATTGAGTCCATCACACTGGATCGTGAAGTGGCGCACCTGAAAGACAGTCTGATGCCGAAGTACGCCGAGCTGATTTACAACGGCTACTGGTGGAGCCCTGAGCGTCAGTTGTTACAAAACGTCATCGACGAATCACAAGAGCCGGTAAACGGCGACGTACGCTTAAAGCTGTACAAGGGCGGTGTACACGTGGTTGGTCGTCGTTCAGACGATAGCCTGTTTGATGAGAACATCGCGACTTTTGAAGACGACGCCGGCGCCTACGATCAAAAAGATGCCGAGGGCTTTATCAAGCTCAACGCGCTGCGTATGCGTATCGCCGCCAATAAAGGCCGCAAGCTGCTTTAATGTGCTTCGGGTCTGAGCGTATTCAGGCCCAAATCAGCTGCCAGTTATCCTCGTCGCGATTACGACGCTGGTGTTTGTACTATAGTTGATAGAAATCAAGTCTTGACGGCCAAGGGTGTCGCACAATCGCACCTATTGGCCGTAGAACGCCTTGCGCGTCACCTCTAATAACAATATTCAAACAAATTGTGTTTTTGCCAACAAATAGGGAAGGTCCTATGAGTAGTAACCTAGTTGCGGCGGGAGATCACCCGGTGTATGACTATAAAGTCGTACGTCAGTTCGCAATCATGACCATTGTCTGGGGAATAGTGGGCATGGGTGTCGGTGTATTAATCGCCGCCCAACTGTACTGGCCCGAGCTTAACGATATCTTTCAGCCTTACACGCACTTCGGTCGTTTGCGTCCGCTGCATACCAATGCCGTGATCTTTGCATTTGGCGGCTGCGCCTTGTTCGGTACCTCCTATTACGTAGTGCAGCGCACTTGTCAGGCAAAACTGTGGGGTGGCTGGTTGGTGCCCTTTACTTTTTGGGGGTGGCAACTGGTGATTGTGCTCGCGGCTATTACTCTGCCTCTGGGTTACACCTCCGCCAAAGAGTACGCCGAACTCGAGTGGCCAATCGATATCCTCATTACACTGGTGTGGGTGTCTTACGCCGTGGTTTTCTTTGGCACCATCGTGAAGCGCAAAACCTCGCACATTTACGTCGCCAACTGGTTCTACGGTGGGTTTATTCTCACGGTGGCGGTATTGCACGTGGTGAACAGTGCGGCGATTCCGGTTTCCTGGATGAAGTCTTACTCCGCGTACGCCGGTGCCGCGGATGCGATGGTGCAGTGGTGGTACGGCCACAACGCGGTAGGCTTCTTTTTAACCGCCGGTTTCCTCGGCATGATGTACTACTTCGTGCCTAAGCAGGCGGACCGTCCGGTTTACTCCTACCAGTTATCGATCGTGCATTTTTGGGCGCTGATCTCTATCTATATTTGGGCCGGTGCTCACCATCTGCATTACTCTGCACTCCCCGATTGGGCCCAGAGCCTGGGTATGGTGATGTCACTGATCCTGTTGGCGCCGTCCTGGGGCGGTATGATCAACGGTATTATGACTCTGTCGGGCGCCTGGCATAAGCTGCGCACTGACCCGACGTTGCGCTTTTTGGTGGTGTCTCTGTCCTTCTACGGCATGTCTACCTTTGAAGGTCCCATGATGTCGATCAAAACCGTCAACGCGTTAAGCCATAATACGGACTGGACCATTGGCCACGTGCATTCTGGCGCTCTGGGTTGGGTGGCTATGATTTCTATCGGTGCTATCTATCACCTGTTGCCAATTTTGTACGGTCGCAAGGATATGCACAGTGTGAAATGGATCAATATCCACTTTTGGCTGGCGACCATTGGTACCGTGCTCTACATCGCCTCTATGTGGGTAAATGGCATTATGCAAGGTTTGATGTGGCGCGCCTTTAACAACGACGGCACCTTGACCTACAGTTTTATCGAAGCGGTGCAGGCGAGCTACCCTGGCTACTTCGTTCGATTCCTGGGTGGGGCGTTCTTCCTCGCAGGTATGTTGTTAATGGCTTACAACGCCTTCAAAACAGCACAAAACGCCGGCGAGGCTGCAACTGAAGCCAACGCTGAGCCACAAGCGGTATAAGGGGGCCGGACTGTGAAAAATCACGATTTAGTCGAAAAAAATATTGGCCTGATGACTGTACTGGTGGTCATCGCCATCAGTTTTGGTGGCTTGGTGGAAATTGTTCCCCAGTTCTTTCTCAAAGAAACCACGGAGCCTGTGGCTGGCCTGAAGCCGCTGCCGCCGCTTGAGCTAGAAGGGCGCGATATATACATCCGTGAGGGCTGTCACGTGTGTCATACGCAAATGGTTCGCCCACTGCGCGCGGAAGTGGAGCGCTACGGCCACTACTCGGTAGCCGGGGAGTCTGTGTACGAGCACCCGTTCCTATGGGGTTCTAAACGCACCGGCCCGGACTTGGCCCGTGTTGGCGGTCGCTACTCGGATGATTGGCACAAAGTGCACTTATTCGACCCGCGCATCGTTGTTCCTGAGTCGAATATGCCCGCTTTCCCCTGGCTTTATGACAATAAGCTAGACGGCAAGCACACCGAAAACAAAATGCGCGCTATGCGCAAAGTGGGTGTTCCCTACACCGATGAAGATATTGAAGGCGCCGGTGATAAGGTTAAGGGCGTGACCGAAATGGACGCATTGGTGGCTTATTTGCAGCAATTGGGTACGCTCCTGCAGGAGAAGCGCTAACCATGGATAAAGGGACACTGGGAGCAATCAGCACTGTCATGATGGCAATTGCCTTTGCAGGCGTTTGCTGGTGGGCCTTTGCTCCTAAGCGGCGCAAGCGATTTGATGACGCTGCCAATCTGCCCTTTGCCGATGAACAAAGCAACGAACAAAAGAAAGAAGAACCGAATTCATCGACCGATGATGTAGCAAGGCGGAATTGATTATGAGTACTTTTTGGAGCCTTTGGATTATCGGCCTGACCCTGATCAACATGGCGTTGGTATTGTGGGTACTACTGGCCAATCGCAAGGTGGCGGTGCGTGATGATGAGACGCCGGAAAACCGCACCACAGGGCATGTCTACGATGGCATTGAAGAATACGATAACCCCTTGCCACGCTGGTGGTTCAAGATGTTTATCGCTACCTTCATCTTCGCCGCAGTTTATCTGATTATTTATCCGGGCATGGGCAGTTTTAAGGGCTTATACCCAGGTGGTTGGACACAGGAGTTAGAACTGGAGCGTCATCAGCAGCAAGCCGACGCTCGCTACGCCGAGCAGTTTGGTGAATACAATGCCATGCCTATTGAACAGTTGGCGCAAGATCAGCAAGCCATGAAAATGGGCTTGCGTCTGTTTGCCAATAACTGTGCGGTGTGTCACGGCGCTGATGGCGGTGGTAACTACGGCTTCCCCAACCTGACCGATAGCGACTGGATTTGGGGCGGCAGTCCGGAGCAAATTAAGCAATCCATCGTGCAAGGGCGTAAAGCCGTGATGCCACCTTGGGCCGCAATCTTAGGCGATGAAGGTATTGCTGAAACGACTGAATATGTACTGAGCTTGTCAGACCGTGACCACAAGGCAGAGATGGCTGAGCGCGGAGCCGAGCATTATAAACGCAACTGTGTCGCCTGCCATGGCGCTGACGGTACGGGCAACCCCATGCTGGGTGCACCTAATTTGACCGACGATATTTGGCTGTACAGTGGTGAGCCCAGTGGTATTCGCACCACATTGCGTGAAGGCCGCAACGGCGTCATGCCAGCGCAAAAAGATTTGCTGAAAGAAAGCCGTATCCATTTGTTGGCGGCTTATGTTTACAGTTTGTCCCAGCCTTACGAGGCTCAGGAGTAATCCTGTAGCCTGCGCTTAACTGCGTGCCTGCAAGAGGTGCTAGTGGGTAGTAACCCCGGCACCTCGCATCTTGCACCCCATAGGTCGAGGAGTCTGTGTGAGTCAAGGTAACCCGCATAAATCCCCCAAGGACGATCACGTCGGTGAGGATGGTGTTCGCTACATCAATCTTTACGAGGCGGATGATAAAGTCTATACCCGGCGCATTACGGGCTTCTATCAAAAATTACGCCGCTATACCGGGTTGCCGCTGATTGCCGGATTTGCGCTGTTGCCCTGGCTGCTGATTGATGGCCGACCGGCCGTGCTGTTTGACTTACCTGAACGCAAGTTTCACATTTTGTGGACGACATTCTGGCCACACGACGGTATGTATTTGGCCTGGCTACTGATCATCAGTGCATTTTTGCTGTTTACCGTTACGGTTTTGGTCGGACGTGTTTGGTGTGGCTTTACTTGCCCACAAACGGTTTGGACGCAAATGTATATTTTCGTCGAATACCTGTGTCAGGGTGACCGGAATAAACGCATAAAATTGGATGCGGCGCCTTGGTCAGTCAGTAAGCTGTTGCGCAAGGGCAGTACTTTCGGGTTGTGGTTGTTGATTGCGTTGGTGACGGCGTTAACGTTTGTGGGCTACTTTGTCCCTATCCGCGATCTTATTGGCGGGCTACTGAGTTTGGATATACATCCGGCGGCGGCATTTTGGGTGTTCTTTTTTACCGCCGCGACCTTTATCAATGCCGGGTTTTTACGGCAGCAAGTGTGCAAGTACATGTGCCCCTATGCGCGCTTTCAATCGGTTATGTATGACCCAGATACACTAACCGTATTTTATGACTATGTGCGTGGTGAAAAACGTGGACCACGCAAGCCGGGCGATGATTACAAGGCCGAGGGTTTGGGTGATTGTATCGATTGCTCCTGGTGCGTTCAGGTGTGCCCGGTGGACATTGATATACGTGATGGTTTGCAATCTGAGTGTATCGACTGCGGTCTGTGTGTCGATGCCTGTAATACCGTTATGGATAAAATGGATTACCCCCGTGGCTTGATACGCTTTACCACCGAAGACTCCATTAAACACGGCAAGGCTCATGTATTGCGTCCGCGCTTTGTTGGCTACCTAATGGTTCTTTTGGTGATGATCAGCGTGTTTGTTTACAACCTATCAACGCGCACGCCCTTGGGTATGGAGGTGTTGCGCGACCGCGGTGTGCGTATGTACCGCATCAGCGGCAAAGATGTACAAAATGTTTACACCCTGAAAATTAATAATATGGATGGCGAACCGCATCGTTATACCGTAGAGGTCGCCGGTGATTATCCTTTCCGGGTGCAGGGCTATAAAGCGCTGGAGGTGGAGTCCGGCGAGGTATTTACTTTCCCGATGCGTGTGGCGGTAGAGCGTAAAGCACTCAAAGATGTTGAAACCAGCGTGACCTTTACGGTGACCGCAATCGACAACGACGCGTTAACCACGCAGCACACAACCAGCTTTATCGGTCCTCAGTTAAGAGATTACTAGAGAGTTGTCATGACAAATACCGAAGTACAGGGCCAGCCCTGGTATCGTGAGCCCTGGGCTTGGTTTGTATTAACGCCCCTTATTGTGGTTGTGATTGTGTCCCTGTCGTTTGTTACGGTTGCGGTCAAAAAAGCTGACGACACCGTGATTGATAATTACTACAAAGAAGGGCGCATGATTAACCAGTCTTTGGCACAAGACAAGCGCGCCGCCAACTGGCAACTGAGCGTCGATATAAAGTGGTCTTCGCCGCAGGGGCGGCTTGACCTAGAGCTGCACTCACCGGTTATTCCAGCGCCGCAAGCGTTAACGTTGTGGTTGGATCACCCGTTCGACGAACAGCAAGACTTTACCGTAACCGCCAAGCAAATCGATGGCTTACGCTACCGGGCGAGTATTCCGGCCAACGATCAGAACTGGTATGTCACTTTGGTTCCGGTTGATGCGCCTAGCCGCAACGACGCGCCTTGGCGGCTGAAAGGTGAAATGAATTTTGCCCGGCAACACCAATGGCACTTCGCACCTTCTGCCTCGGCAGCGGGTGTTGCTAACGGCGTCGGCGAGCAGTAGGCGATGCATTAATGGCGCAAACGACACCGGCTACGGAGTCTGAAACTTGCTACCACTGCGGTTTACCTTTGCCGCGCAACAAGCTGTACGTGGTGGAGTTGGGGGGCATTGTCAGGCGTATGTGTTGCCCTGGTTGCCAAGCTGTCGCCAGCGCAATTGCCGACGGTGGTTTGTCCCGCTTTTATAAGTACCGCCAAAGCAGCAGTCAAAAGCCTTCTGATCAAGCGGGTAAAGACACCTACCTAATCTACGACGATGCGGATATACAGGCAGATTTTGTCGTGCCTTTCAGTGAGGGGCTGGTCCAAGCCAATCTGATTTTGCAGGGCATTACCTGCGCTGCATGCAGTTGGTTGATTGAGAAACACCTATTGGCTATTAGCGGTGTCGAGTCTGTGCGTATCAACGTTACCAGTTTCCGCGCACAAATTATTTTTGCCCCCAGTCAAGTGTCGCTAAGCCAACTGATGCAGCAATTGGCGGCGATTGGCTATACACCACTACCTGCGACCGACGAAGCGCATTTAACCGTAGAAACCCGTGAAAATCGCTTGGCACTGATTCGTTTAGGTGTGGCCGGTTTCGGTATGATGCAGGTGGGTATGGTGGCGGTGGGTTTGTATACCGGCGCCGCGGACCAATGGCAAGTGTTGTTACGCTGGCTCAGTTTGCTATTGTCGACGCCAGTTGTCTTTTTCAGTGCCCAGCCTTTCTTTCGCGCAGCGCTGCGCAGCCTCAAGGCCGGTCAGTTGGTTATGGATGTGCCGGTGTCTCTCGCCATCGCCATTGGCTACAGTGCGAGTCTCTGGGCTACGGTGACCCATCAAGGCGACGTTTACTTTGAGTCCATCGCCATGTTTGTTTTTTTACTGTTGGTTGGGCGTTATCTGGAAATGCGCTCGCGCGCGCGCAGCAGGGTCGGGCGCAGCAACGTGGCTCAGCTGCTCCCCGCTGTGGCCTTGCGCTGGCAGGTTGATGCCTGGCAATCGGTGCCCGTGCGACAAGTGCAAGCTGGGGATCGTATTCGTGTCGATGCCGGCCAGAATATTTGTGCCGACGGTGTTGTGCGAACGGGTCGATCCAGTGTCAGCGAAGCGTTTATCACAGGTGAATCACGCCCTGTCGCCAAACGGGTTGGAGATACCGTGATCGCCGGTAGCGAGAATATTGATTCGCCGCTAGAGGTCGATGTGGTGGCAGTGGGTAGCGGCACGCGTTTATCGGCCGTTGTCAGGCTTATTGAGCAAGCCGAAGCCGATAAACCCCATCGTTTGGCTATTGCCGATCGGGTCGCGCGTTATTTCGTAGCGACGGTTTTGCTGGTGTGCGCTGGCGTATTCGCCACCTGGTGGTGGCTCGATGCCAGTCGTGCGCTATGGGTGGCACTGTCGGTGCTGGTGGTGACCTGTCCCTGTGCACTGGCTTTGGCTATGCCAACGGCACTGACTACCGCGACAGAGGCATTGCGTAAACAGGGGCTACTGATTACCCGCGGCCATGTTCTGGAAAGTGCACCGACAATTACCCGGGTTTTGTTTGATAAGACCGGCACTTTGACCACGGGTAATCTGTCAGTGGCTGAGATCAATATTGCGCGCCGTGGATTACAGGAAAATGAGGTGCTCAGCATAGCGGCGGCACTCGAGGAGGGCTGCCGCCATCCGATTGCCCGGGCGTTCGGGGCTTGGGCAAATACAATGCGCGCCAGTGATGTGCAACAAACCTTGGGCGCCGGAGTCGAGGGTAGCGTACAAGGCACCTATTATCGACTGGGGCGGGCAGAATTCGCTGCGCCGGGTTGCAGCGTACCAGCGGCGCAAGGCTTGCAAATATGTCTGGGTGATGAACAAGGGTTGTTGGCCAGCATTGTATTAGATGATCCCATTCGCGACGATGCTGCGAAAGTGGTTGCAGCGCTGCAGGCACGGGGTATTGCCGTAGAGCTGTTAAGTGGTGATGCCGAGGCCAACGTGGCGCGCGTAGCAGCGAACCTGGGCATCGATACTTATCGTGCTGGTGCAACCCCGGAAGACAAATTGTCGCACCTGGCCCATTGTCAGGCGCAAGGTGATACCGTTGCCATGGTCGGTGATGGGATCAACGATGTACCGGTGCTCGCCAAGGCCGATGTATCCGTTGCTATGGCCCGGGCCTCGGAACTCGCAGCGACCCATGCCGATGTTCTATTGTTAGCCGATTCGGTGCTCCCCATCGAATTTTTATTGAATAAAGCTGAGCAAACACGGCGGGTTATCTGGCAGAATTTAAGCTTGTCTGTACTGTACAATGTGTTGGCTTTGCCCCTCGCCGCGTGCGGCTTGGTAGCGCCATGGGCAGCGGCCATTGGCATGACGACCAGTTCGTTGGTGGTGGTTTTCAACGCACTGCGCTTGGCTCGTCGTTGATTTGATTAACTGGAATACGCTGTGACCAGTCTATATTTTCTCATCCCTATTGCTTTGATCTTTGTTGCAATTGCCATTCGGGTTTTATTGTGGGCGATTAACTCAGGCCAGTACGACAATCTGGATACCGAGGCGCATCGGATTCTATTTGACGATGACGAATCTGAGGCCAAGTCCAAGTCCGATATCGATTCGGTTCATCCCCGACCTGACTCGCCCGACAGCGCCGGTAGCACCTCTGATGACCACTGACTTTGCCAGTTTTGCTGTAGCTCTGGGCCTCGGTTTTTTTAGCAGCACCCACTGCCTTGCCATGTGTGGGGGTATTATGGGGGCGCTGACAATGGCGGTAGGGGAGGCTGGTCGGGCAAAAAAAATACGCATCCTAATTGCCTATAATATGGGCCGAATTACCAGTTATTGCGTGATGGGGGCGCTGGCCGGATTATTTGCCAAACAGCTTATGGCGCTGGGGGCAGGTCCCGTACTGCGGTTGTTGGCCGCCGCCTTATTGGTAGCGATGGCATTGTATTTAACGGATGTGTGGCGTGGTTTAACGCGCCTGGAAACCGCAGGGCAGTGGTTGTGGCGGGGTCTCCAGCCACTGGGTAAGCGGTTGCTGCCCGTGCGCAACGAGGGCGCGGCACTTGCCCTCGGAGGGCTCTGGGGTTGGTTACCCTGCGGCTTGGTCTATACCGCCCTCAGCTATGCCATGACCCAGCCCGGCGCCTTTGCCGGCGCCAGTGTCATGCTGGGCTTCGGGTTGGGGACCTTACCGGCTGTGCTGTTGGCGGCCAGTATCGCAGAGCCAGTAGTGCGGGTTGTGCGCTCGCGCGGAGCGCGCGCGGCCGCTGCTCTGGTGCTTGTACTGTTCGCCGCCTGGACCGCGTACGGGGCTCTGGCGGGGCATTCGGGCCACCACGGTGAGTCTGCGAACCAAGCTCAGGATGCGACAAATCATCACCATCATCACTAAAGTGTGATGAAATTGGCGCCGTGCCCCTGTGGCGTTTACAATTTTATATAGTCTTTACGATTGGCCGTGTTAACCTTGGTACCCCTTGCCTTGGCACTAGGCCAAGGACAACGTTAATAAGCCGGGTGCGGCGGTCGAAGCCTCAGTTGGCCTTACTGCATGGGTTTTATGCGCTGTACCTTTATTCATGGGCCGCATTTGCGACTCACCTTTTGCCTACTGTTGTTGATGCTCGCCTTTGGCGTCGAAGCGCAGGAGGAAAGCTGTTACAAGGTCGACTTCGCCAGTCGGGCCATGGATCGTTTTAAAGGCGATAGCCGCCTTGATACCTCCCCTATTGATGAGCTTAAAGGTCGGGTTATCCGTAAAATTCGCTACATGCGTGTGGGGGTTTTTGATGAAAATGATCCCGACGAAAACAACAGCTTGTACCTCTTCCTGAATAAGCTCCACATCAATACCAAAGAGTATGTTATCTCCAGCCAGCTGTTGTTTCACGAAGGCGATACCTTAGACCCCGATGTCATCTTGGAGACCGAGCGTTTGCTGCGCCGGCGCGACTACCTGACCGGTGCGTTTATTGTGCCTGAGCAAATCTGTCAGGGCGCGGTGGACCTGGTGGTCGTGACACGCGACAGCTGGTCGTTTGAAGTGGAGGGCTCGTTTAGCCACAGCGGCGGGGATTCTTCATCGGGTGTCGGGATCAGTGATGACAATATACTCGGTTCCGGTACCAGCTTTTCTATAGGCTATGAGCAAGAGGCCGATCGCACCGGCATTCGCTACTCGCTGAGTACTGATCATATCCTGAGCAGTCGGTGGTCTACGCGCTTGGCTTACGCCGACAACTCCGACGGTGAAAACGTCATCGTTGAATTGGAGCGGCCATTTTTCTCGCGTCACACACCTTGGGCGGGAGGCCTCACCTACAATGATGTGACCGAGGCGGAAATAATCCGCTCCAAGGGTGATGAGATTAATGGCTACCGCCATGAAAACGGCTTACAGCAGGTTTATGTTGGTCACTCGCTTTACGTTACCCGAAATTCTACGCAGCGATTACTCGGTGGATACACTATCGAGGAAGATACTTTTTACCCCAATGACGACACCACTGAGCTCGGCATTCCCGAATACAGTAAAGCCAGTTACCCGTGGTTGGAGTATCAGTACCTTGAAGACCACTACGCGGTATATCGGAATTTAAACCAGATTCAGCGCACGGAAGACGTGCCTTTGGGCATTACTTTTGGTTTTCGGCTCGGGTATGGCAAGGCAGAGCCGGCTCGCCACGGCGACGTCTTGCGCTATCTCGGCAGCTACCAACACATTTTCAATATTAATGACGAGCACTTGCTTCAATTGTATTTGGGGGTCAATGGCCGGGACCATATGGACAGCAATGACCAAGACAGTGCCATTTGGTCCAGTAAAGTTTCCTATAACCATATGCAAAGCTACAAGAACCGTTGGTACACCAGCGTAGCTTATGATGCAGGTCAGGACTTAGAGCAGCACGAAGAATTAACGGTGGGTGGCATTGTCGGTATGCGCGGATACCCTACGTCGTTCCAGCGTGGCAAGAAGCGTTTTCTGGCTACAGTGGAGCGGCGCTACTACTCCGATTGGCACTGGTTTAATCTGGTGCGGGTAGGGGCAGTGGCATTTGTTGAAGCCGGTAAAGCCTGGGATGGCCCAGATAATGAAGACAACGACATGCTGGCCAATTTCGGTATTGGTTTGCGCTTGAGTTCGAGCAAAGTCCGTGTGGGCAATGTGGTTCACTTAGATATCGCAACCCCGTTGGTCGAGCGCGAAGGCATTGACGAGTACCAAATTTTGGTCAAGGCAAAGCGTCAGTTCTAGCAATTAAAGTAGGTATATTATGCGACTGTTACACACCATGTTGCGGGTGGGGGATTTGGATAGGTCACTCGATTTTTATACGCGTATACTGGGAATGAAGTTGTTGCGCAAACACGACGTGCCCGAGGGGAAATTTACCTTGGCGTTTGTTGGCTATGGTGATGAGTCTGACACTACCGTATTGGAGCTAACCCATAACTGGGACACCGACCAATACGATTTAGGTGATGGTTATGGACACATCGCCATTGGTGTTGCGGACGTATACAAAACCTGTGATGCGATAGCGCAGGCGGGCGGCAAAGTCGTGCGTCCCGCTGGCCCGATGATGCATGGCACTGCTATCTTAGCGTTTGTAGAAGATCCTGATGGTTATAAAATTGAGCTATTAGAGCACCACGCAGATTGAATTTAATTTCAGTATTCACGAAAAGGTCACGTAAAGTTCACGTATAGGGAGACACTATGAAACGATTGATGCTCGTGCTGGTTGTTGGTTTGTTGGCAAGTAGCGTACAAGCCCAAGACTCCGTTGAGTTTGAGGCTAAGCAAGTCGCCAAAGGTCTGACCATGCTATCCGGGGTTGGTGGCTTTTCCGGTGGCAATATTCTAATCAGTACCGGTGCCGACGGCACTATTATGATTGACGACTCAATGCCGCCGCTCGCCGAAAAATTGCAGGCAAAAATTAAGGAGGTAGCCGGTGGTGACGTTGACTATTTAATCAACACGCACCTGCATGGCGATCACACGGGTAACAATGCCACTTTTGCCGCTACCGGAACTCATATTATTGGTCATAAAAATGTTCGCGAGCGAATGAGCGCCGACAGTAAATTAAGTGCAGACTCGCTGCCGGTCATCACTTTTAGCGATGAAATGTCGTTTTACCTGAACGCACAGCCTGCGCGTATTATGCATGTGGCCAAGGCTCATACCGACGGCGACTCAGTGATTTACTTCACCGAGGCCAACGTTATCCATACGGGCGATACCTTGTTTAACGGCATGTTCCCGTTTGTTGATTTAGACAATGGCGGCAGTGTGCAAGGCTATCTTGATGCACAGCAGAAAATTATTGATCTGGCTGACCAGGACACCGTGATTGTTCCCGGGCACGGTCCGCTGGGTAAAGTCGAGGATGTCACCGCTGCGCGTGATATGTTGGCAGAGAGTCGCCGCCGGATAGCGGATCTAATAAAACAAGGAAAAACCATCGAAGATATTGTGGCGATGAATCCTTTGGCCGATTATCACGAGCAATGGAACTGGGGGTTTATTACCACGGAGAAGATGACAAGAACCCTGTTCCGGGATCTACAAAAGTACGGTGAAGACCCCCACAGCAGTCATCACCATAGCCACTAAGCTTTAGCGCCGGAGCCTCAGCTCCGGCGTAGCTCGCTATTGATAACCCAGCTGGCGATGATAAGCCTCCATATCGGCTAAGTCCTGTGCCAGCACTGCGCGCTCGCGCTCTGAGTAGACCATACTTTCGGCCAGCGTTGCCGCCTCCTGCTCATTGTCTTTGATAGCGTTAAGCAGTTTTTGGCGCTCGCTGGGGGCGCTGGCATGATGAATCAATTGCTCCTCATACAAAGCGCTATCTTCGTTTAATTGTTCGATGGTATTTTGACTGTCGCTGATCTGCTGGTCCAGGGAGGCAAGCGCTTGGCGCAGTCGATAGAGGTCGCGGCCATGCTGGTACGCTTGCACAAATTTATCGGCACCTTGGCCGCTACACACGTTCTGGTAAGTGGCGCCAGTCAGGCCTGTATTATAGCCATTGGCTTCGGCACAATAGGTTTTGTACCCCTCGCTGAGACCCGAGCGGTAACTTTCAATATTGGGCACTACGCTGTATTTAGCGCATGCTTCACGGTGTGAGCCAATACGGCTGACACTGTAGCCGCGAGAGCCATCTTCCAGGCCTATTAGGTACCAGTCGGCATTGACACACTCTTGTTCACTGAGTGTCGAGCAGCCACTGAGTATGACAAGGCTACCCAGAGTTATCAGTGAACGAGTGACTAATTTCATAGCGAGATCCCCAAGGATTAAACAAGCAAAGTTTGTTAGTATTCTAGCAGGCTGTTGAAAAACCCCTTACGTACTCAGACTCTCAGGCTGGTTCGTAATCTAGACGCCACTTTGACGGTGTGTGCCCACCCATCGAAAAGTGGCAACGACGAGTACGGGCCAGCCTGGAAGTCCCGCAGGGCGAGGCCTGAAGCGCACATCTGC
>NZ_JAULRU010000584.1 GCF_030518155.1 Gilvimarinus gilvus
ATCAGTGGCAGTGCTTCATTGCTGAATCGGGCGCGTCCGTCCAGCGAGCTCATATCTGCGCCTTCTTCGAGTGTCTTGAAAAAGAAGTCAGATAGCGGAAGTGCTTCGCGGATGCGTTGTTCGAATAGGTCGCAGCCTTCTTGTCGGACCAGGCTATCAGGATCCTCACCGTCAGGCAGGAAAAGGAATCGAGCCTGCTTGCCGTCGGTAATGACCGGCATGGTTGTATCCAGCGCGCGCTTGGCCGCTTTTCTGCCAGCCTGATCACCGTCGAAACAGAAGATCACCTCAGGGACCATTTTTAACAGTCGTTCCAGGTGCTGGGCTGTGGTAGCGGTGCCCAGTGTTGCTACGGCATAACCGATACCGTATTGCGCTAAGCCGACAACATCCATATAGCCTTCGACGATAATTAATCGATCAAGGCTTTGGTTGAATTTTCGCGCTTCGTACAAGCCATATAGTTCGCGGCTTTTGTGAAAGGTGTCGGTTTCGGGGGAGTTCAGGTATTTTGGTTTCTCGTCTCCGAGAACTCGGCCGCCAAAAGCGATTACCCGTCCCCGGTTATCCCGTATTGGGAACATAATGCGTT
>NZ_JAULRU010000585.1 GCF_030518155.1 Gilvimarinus gilvus
CACGGCGAAGCAGGCCAGCAGATAGAAGTGTGCGCGAGCACGTGCAGCCATGAAACCCCCGAACGAATGAGGCGTGCATTAAGCCGCATCCGTTGCGGGCTGTAAAAGTTCACGGGTGCGCCCTTTTGTCGCAGCTGCGCCCGTCAGGGGGCTCAATGAGTGCGCATGCCGGCAGCCAGCATGAACAATCGGATCAGCCAGGCGAACAGGCCCAAAGCCGCGACACTGCCTGCCCAGATCAGCAGCAGCCAGGTAAGTCGGCGCCACATCGGTTGCTTCACACTGGGTGTCATCACGTTGTGCTCCTAGTGATAGCCGTCTTC
>NZ_JAULRU010000586.1 GCF_030518155.1 Gilvimarinus gilvus
CAAAGTTGGAGTAGAAGTGTGCGAATGAATTGCGCAATAAAATATTTTTTTCGAAATAATTTGTAAATGATGATGAATAGAGGATTTTATATTGAAAATATTTTGAATAAAAGTTGAAGTGAAAATTTCTACGCAAATAGATTGCGTACTTTGATTTGAAATTTGTAGTATTGAAGAAAGAAATCAACCATGGCAACCAATAAAATTGCATTAATACGTTATCAAACGATCGATAAATGTCTTCAAAATCATTTCAGAAAATGGAGATTAGAAGATTTAATAGAAAAAGTTTCGGAAGCTTTGTATGAATACGAAGGAATAACTTCTGGCGTTTCGAAACGTACAATTCAGGGCGACATTCAGGTGATGCGAAGTGATAAATTGTGTTATAATGCGCCAATTGTTGTTCGAGAAAAAAAGTTTTATGAATATGAAGATCATAATTATTCGATTCATAATTCGCCTGTTTCGTCTGC
>NZ_JAULRU010000587.1 GCF_030518155.1 Gilvimarinus gilvus
CACCCTGGGCCGGATGAATGCCATCAGCCTGCCTCAACTCTGGCACACCCCCTACCCCTTCAAGGAAAAACGGCACCAGCGGGACCTTTTTGTCCGCCGCCAACTGCTCATACACGTTGGCAAACGCACGGGTGTAGCGCACACCGTAATTGGGCGGCAGGCGCATGCCCAGCAGCACCACTTTGGCGCCAGCCTGCCGCGAGCGCTCGATCATCGAAGCAAGATTTTGTTGCAATTGCGCAGGCGGCTGCCCGCGCAGGCCATCGTTGCCGCCCAGCTCCAGTACCACCAGGCTGGGCTTATGCGCTGCAAGCAGCGCGGGCAAGCGCGCCTGGCCACCCGCACTGGTGTCGCCACTGATCGACGCGTTGACCACCTTGGCGTCGAAACCTTCCTTCTCCAGCCGGGTCTGC
>NZ_JAULRU010000588.1 GCF_030518155.1 Gilvimarinus gilvus
AAACTGGACCGCCTCAAAGCCTTGCAGGCCGAAGGGCGCAAGGTGCTGATGCTGGGCGACGGGGTCAACGATGTGCCGGTGCTGGCCGCCGCCGACATCAGCATCGCCATGGGCAGCGCCACCGACCTGGCCAAGACCTGCGCCGACGCGGTGCTGCTGTCCAACCGCCTGAGCGCGCTGGTGCAGGCGCTGGAACTGGCGCGCCGCACCCGCCGCAACATCCTCGAGAACCTGCTGTGGGCAACCCTGTATAATGGCCTGATGTTGCCGTTCGCCGCCCTCGGCTGGGTCACCCCTGTGTGGGCTGCTGTCGGCATGTCGGTGAGCTCACTGATCGTGGTGCTCAATGCCCTGCGCCTGACCCGCGTG
>NZ_JAULRU010000589.1 GCF_030518155.1 Gilvimarinus gilvus
AACGCGGAGCGTGTTAGCGAATATATGCAACAGGCCTTGCAGAGGCTGGTCGGTGACCTTCTCGATGGAGGTAAGACGCCCGTGGCAGAGCTATCCATATTGCCTGATGCGGAACGTCATCAACAGCTGATTGAGTGGAACGATACACGGGTGGATTACCCGCATGAGCTTTGTATCCATGAGCTGTTTGAGCAGCAGGTGGCGAGGAGCCCGGAGGCGATAGCAGTTCAATTTGGTGAGGAGCGACTCAGCTACCAGCAGCTCAATGAGAGGTCGAACCAGCTGGCGCATTATCTAGTTGCAGAACGAGGTGTTGAGCCTGACACGTTGGTTGGGTTGTGCGTTGAGCGCTCTGTCGAGATGGTGATTGGCCTTTTGGGAATTATTAAGGCCGGAGG
>NZ_JAULRU010000590.1 GCF_030518155.1 Gilvimarinus gilvus
AACGCCGGAATCTCCTCTACACAAGGCGCACACCATGTTGCCCAAAAATTAACCACCACAACTTGATCTTTATAATTTGCTATTTTTTCGTGCAAAGCTTCGTATTTTACCGTTTCTACAGATTGTGCATTTACAGTAGAAAAAGCCAAAATTCCCATTAAACCAAGGAAACAAAATAGTTTCATATTTATTTTTTAAAAATATTTATTCAAATGTAATAGAACAAGAATCAATCCAAGCTATTTTTCTCGAAATTTTGTTGAATAGAATATTAAACCGATTTTTGTAAAAAAATAATCAATTTGTTTTCAAAAGAAGATGCTTATCGCATAAAAAAGGATTTTTGGATTTCGTATGGAACGTATATGAAATTGCAAATGAATGCCGAAGGAACGCGTATTAATTG
>NZ_JAULRU010000591.1 GCF_030518155.1 Gilvimarinus gilvus
TGAACAAGGCGCGCCCAGCTACAGCCATCATCCTGCGGCCAGCCTGCCGGTCAGCGACAGCCTGGGGGTGCGCATCTGCATGATTGCCGGCACCGGGTTCTGCCTGGCGTCACCGGTGCCGGTGCTGTCCCCTACCCTCTATGCCCAGGTACAGATGCAAACGGCGACTACCTTGCAGGTGCCGAACGAGCACGTGGAGCGGGCGCTGTACCTGTTGGAGGGCGAACTGCAGATGAACGGCGAGGATGTGGCGCCGTGCAGCCTGGTGGTGCTGCCGGAGGGCGAAGAGGTGACGCTGTGTGCGCAAGGTGAATGCCAGCTGGTACTGATTGGCGGCGCGCCGCTGGATGGGCCGCGGCGGATGAACTGGAACTTTGTCGCCAGTGACCCGGCGCTGATCGAGCAGGCCAGGGCCAAATGGGCTGCGGGGGATTGGCCGGTCGTGCCGGGGGAGAGCTCGAGGATCGAGTTGCCTCGCTGATTGGGGCCACTTTGCGCCCCTTCGCGGGCGTG
>NZ_JAULRU010000045.1 GCF_030518155.1 Gilvimarinus gilvus
GAATAGAATCTGTCACATTTTTATTCTGTTCGATGATTTTTTCAATAAGAATTCTTTCATCATTTTTATTAATTGAACTAAATGATGATAAAAATAAAAAAGGAAAGAGTAGGAGCGTAAAAAAAATAGAAACTTTCAATATATTATTTTTTCAAATATAGACCGAAAAAATTGTAAATCTTAACAAAAATTCGAATTATTTCGATGATTTAATATGTTTTCAAATATTTGATATTTAATCGAATACGAAATGTCCCCCCAGTTGTCCCCCCCTAAATTGTGTATTGATTTTTTTAATTATCTATTTTTGAATTAAGTATCTCGAAAGATTACTAATCTATCATCAAACTATTAATTAAAAACTTTACACTCTCGACTACTTAAACC
>NZ_JAULRU010000446.1 GCF_030518155.1 Gilvimarinus gilvus
CCTTGTGAATTAATTGACCGTAATGGAGATAACTTAAAGAAAATAATCCTACAATATGCTGCTGACTGGAATTTAGGTGATGAGTTTGTTGAATGGATTAATGAAGATAACATTTTCTGTAACACTTTAGTAGATAGAATTGTACCAGGATATCCTCGTGATAAAATGGATGCAATTACTGAAGAATTAGGTTATAAAGATAATTTAGTTGTTGAAGGTGAACAATTCCATTTATGGGTTATTGAAGGACCTGAATCTGTAAAAGATGAATTTCCTTCTGAAGCTTGTGGATTAAATGTTGTA
>NZ_JAULRU010000592.1 GCF_030518155.1 Gilvimarinus gilvus
AACGCCCCGTAAGCAGTCGCGATTCTGCAGGTAATCATTCAAATGCTTTTGCCAGTGCTCTTTCATGGCGATGGGCACTTTTGCATAGCCATAGCCTGGTAGATCGACGATGCGGACGTCTTCAATATTGGTGTCGAAGAAGTTTATGAGCTGCGTTCGCCCCGGTGTTTTACTGGTGCGGGCGAGTTTTGCATTGGTCAGTGTATTGATTGCACTGGACTTACCTGCATTGGAACGACCTGCAAACGCAACTTCGGCTCCGATGTCATCAGGGCACTGACTGAGCTTACTCGCGCTGGTGTTAAAACGGGTCA
>NZ_JAULRU010000593.1 GCF_030518155.1 Gilvimarinus gilvus
CCACTGCCTGGCCAAGGCGCAGTGCGGCACCGTCGTTGCTCGGCGGTGACATGCTCAGGTGCGCGCCCGCTTGCGCTGGGCGGTAGCTGGCGGCCAGCGCGCCAGCGGCGAACCCACCCATGGCGCACACCACGCCGCCACGGGCCATTACCCGTTCGCGGCGCCCGTCACGCTGTATCACCACGCCGGTGACCCTGCCGCACTCGGTGATCAGCTCCACGGCGGCGCTGTTCAACCACAGTTGCGTGCCATGGGCGAAGGCGCTGGTGGCGAGCCGGGCGACCAGTGCGTTGCCGGTCGTCAGCCGCGTGCCGCGCGGGTGCTGCAGCCTGTCC
>NZ_JAULRU010000594.1 GCF_030518155.1 Gilvimarinus gilvus
AACGAAGAACCACGTCAGCCGAACCATCCCATGTAAGTAACTGCTGACTAACATCAAGATCAGCCTGATTCCAGTTAAAGTCATCTACCCGAAAAGAGCCGCTTTGAGCAATTGTAATGCTCTCTCCCATCATGGCTGTTAATTTCAGATCGGTGGTAAGTGTCGCTCGCAACTCAGGTACAAAGGGCGCCGAGAAGGAATGGATTGGCAGATGGTCGAGCTTGATATGCAATTCAGAGCGCTTCGCTGTGGTCAGCGGCTGAGCCTGTGTATCCAGGCTAAAAGGGGCGCCATTAATCGCACCGTTAAGCGTGAG
>NZ_JAULRU010000595.1 GCF_030518155.1 Gilvimarinus gilvus
AACGAAGATGATTGCAGGACTTCGTGAAATGAGGTGTGATTACTGCTTCCAACCTATTCCATGGAATGAGTTTATCCATCCGACTCAGAAAGGTCTCTTTCCGTATCTGATGCCCTATATTATTGTAATCGTCATAAGCAAATGATAGCTGATGATTCATTTTTAACCTCTCCGAATTTTATGCCAAATATTATCTCAGATTATGGGGTTGACTCTAAATCTCGCTGAGGAGATGGCTACGACTAAAATTAAAATTTATCTTATCTCTTTTATGCAATTCGATCACAGGAGAAGGAATTTTATGCTTTTTAAATTCTATATCCCCGTTAAATAA
>NZ_JAULRU010000596.1 GCF_030518155.1 Gilvimarinus gilvus
TACCTGTGTAATCTTGTGCCAATATTCCTTTGGATAATGTTACCTACCCTCGTGGAGCGTTACTTTATGGCACTGATTGCAGCGATGAGGTATGGCCATTACGAGTCCCGTTCTTCTCAAATAAATTAAGGCGCCAGCCGGTTGCGCGAGTAAAGTCTCTGGACCTTAATATGATCAAGCCGGTGTTGAAACGGATAGAGGAAGTCGCTACACGAGGTGTTGCCCCCTCTTTAATTAAGTCGTTATTACAGCTGATAGAAAGTGATTACTTGTCGGAAAAGGTTCAGGCTCAACAGAGCTATTCTGCCCAATCTGTGATCTTAAATGAGCGCATTTGGCGTCGCCTATTTAATGCCTCTGCTAACATGCCCCAATTGG
>NZ_JAULRU010000597.1 GCF_030518155.1 Gilvimarinus gilvus
TGACGCCGATTGGCGGCACCAACTGGAAGGAATCCTACGCCTCGGGCGTGCCGGTGATCGGCGCCCCTGATACCGGTACTTTGGGTCAGATTACGGGTGGCGCGTTGGAAGATTCCAACGTCGACCTGACCGGCGAGCTGGTCAACCTGATCAAGGCGCAGAGCAACTACCAGGCCAACGCCAAGACCATTTCCACCGAAAGCACCATCATGCAGACCATCATCCAGATGACTTGATGATGCCTGGGGCTGCACAGCAGCCCTGCGCGACAAAAGGCTGCACCTACAGGTGATCGCGATTCCCTGGAGGCGCAGCCTTTTATCGCGATGGGCCGCAAGGCGGTCCCACATTCTGAAAGGTTGAC
>NZ_JAULRU010000598.1 GCF_030518155.1 Gilvimarinus gilvus
TAAAAGTGCCGATTCCAGACACCATCAGTGCCATGCTGACAAGGTAAGGGACTTCACTGCCAAGCCCCAGGACTCCACCCACAATCAGTGTTGGGGTAATAATGCCGATAAAACTGGCAAGTACATGCTGTAACGCAGCAAATGTAGAAATCATAAATCCAGGCTTATCTTCCAGTCCAAAGACCAGATCGATAGGCGTAGAAGTGCTGTTTTTTGCCATTGTGATGTCACCTTAATTATTTTTATTTCGGTCATATCTCCCACTTCTTCGAGCAGGAGCTTCACAAACGATCTACCGGCCTCAAGCCGGTT
>NZ_JAULRU010000599.1 GCF_030518155.1 Gilvimarinus gilvus
TAAACAATGCCGAGGCGCCAAGGTCTTAGGCTGCGTTCGATCATGGCGAGGAATAAAGCCATGACGAAAGTTATTCACCTGTAAAAGAAAAAGGGGCCTTCAATGCGTTCGACCATAGGGGTACTGCTGGCAGTACTGATCAGTCCATTGGCCCAGGCGGAGCTGATCGACGAAATCGCCGACCGGGGCGAACTGCGCATTGCCGTACAAGCCGACAACCCGCCTTATGCGTTCAAGCAAGACGAGCGGCTGAGCGGTTTCGATGTGGAATTTGGCCAGGACCTGGCCCGCGAACTGGACCTGCGCGCCGAATTTGTCGAGGCGCCTGCGGACGAGGTACTGCCAGGTGTGGAAAGCGGCAAGTATGATGTCGCGCTGACCCCAGCGAGCGAAGCACTCAAGAGTGACGGCCCGCTTGACGCGAGCCTGCCGTTTGGCGAGAAGAAGCTGGTGATCCCGTTCCAGAAGGACAACCCGGCGTTTGAAAGTGCCGTTAACAATGCGCTGCAGCGGTTGAAGGACAGTGGCCGCACGGCCGAGCTCGAACAGAAGTGGTTCAAGGGTGT
>NZ_JAULRU010000600.1 GCF_030518155.1 Gilvimarinus gilvus
GTATTGTGGTGTTCCAGGAGTTCGACCAGCTGCCACCGTGGAAAACGGTCAAGCAGAATGTCATGTTCCCGCTACTGGTGTCGGGCCAGCTAACACGTGCCGAGGCCCAGGAGCGAGCGCTGCATTACCTGGACAAGGTCGGCCTGGCGGCTTTCGCCGATGCCTACCCACACACTTTGTCGGGCGGCATGAAAGCTCGCGTAGCGATTGCTCGCGCCTTGGCCACGCAGCCGAAGATCCTGCTGATGGACGAGCCGTTTGCTGCTCTGGACGCCCTGACCCGGCGAAAGATGCAGGAAGAATTGCTGTCGTTATGGGAGGAAGTCCGCTTCACCTTGCTGTTCGTGACCCACTCCATCGAAGAAGCACTGGTGGTC
>NZ_JAULRU010000601.1 GCF_030518155.1 Gilvimarinus gilvus
AACACCGCTTCGCGGGGTCCTCGTCCCCGCCTGGGGGCGGCGGGATTTTTTTACAGGGATAAAAAAAGCCCCCCCCACTGGAGCCCTTCGAAAATTTTGCGGACCCGCCCGGGCGCCAAACCCCCGCCACCCGCGGGGCCCGCCCGCCAATTATTCCGCCCGCTACCGTTGGGGGTGTTTTTTTTATAAATTTAAAAAAAACCCCCCCCCCGCCGGCCGGGCCCCCCCCCCCCGCGAAGCGGTGTTCGACAAATTTGCCTGGAGCAAATTGGTACAGCTCAGCGAGCTGCCCGCAGGGTGACCGCCAGGGAAGGCGGTCATATTTCCCGTCCGGTC
>NZ_JAULRU010000447.1 GCF_030518155.1 Gilvimarinus gilvus
CCTTGGTTTCGGCCATTGAAGGCGAACGACAAACGGGTCAGGTGGCTGTAGTCCCCCAACTCGTGTTCGGCGCTGCTGTCTGCTTGCTGGTGGTACTTGCCGCTCAGGCGCAGGTCAGCAAAGCCTTCCTCGATGTCAGACAGCGCCGCCTCGCTCAGGGCGTGATGCATGCGGATCACGAACTGGCTGTTCAACCAGCGGCTGGAGTGATAGTTGCGGTAGAACTGGTTGATTTCCTCCACCGCCTCCTCGGCACTGTGCACCAGGCGCACCAGCTTCAGGTCGCTGGGCAGAATGTAATGGTTGTCCTCCAGTTGGCGGCTGATGAAGCCCAGGCAATCACGCCAGAAGCTGCCGCCCGGTGAGTCCAGCAATACCACGGGGACCAGCGGGCTTTTGCCGGTCTGGATCAGGGTCAGCACTTCCAGCGCCTCATCGAG
>NZ_JAULRU010000602.1 GCF_030518155.1 Gilvimarinus gilvus
ACACCCGCAGCATGTACTGGACCGTGGCCCAACTGGTTGCCCACCACAGCGTCAACGGCTGCCAGTTGCAGCCGGGCGACCTGTTCGGCTCGGGCACCCTCTCCGGTGCCACCCCTGGCTCGTACGGCAGCCTGCTGGAAATCACCGAAGGCGGCAAACTGCCGGTGGAGCTGGCCAGTGGCGAGGTGCGCAAGTTCCTCGAAGACGGTGACGAGATCATCCTGCGCGCCCGCTGCCAGCGTGACGGCGTGGCCAGCATCGGCTTCGGCGAATGCCGTGGCACGGTCGTCGCGGCCAACTGAGGGGGCAGGGCATGGAGCTGTACACCTAT
>NZ_JAULRU010000603.1 GCF_030518155.1 Gilvimarinus gilvus
GTATTGGCCCGTCTGTGCCTTCAGCGGTGGATGACTGGATCCTGCAAGCCCGTGCAACAGAGCCTGAAGTGCACCCCCTCTCAGCCTGAACAGGGGCAGGATCCTATGTGATCTGGTGACACTCACGAACATCGACTGACACGCCGTCCCTTTGGGGCGGCTTTTTTATTGCAGGAGGCAGCCATGCGGATTGGCGATCTGATCTATGAGACCGCGAAGGCGGACGAGGGTGTTTGGGAATGGGCCGAAGGGCACAATCCTCGCGTCTTGGCCTATTACCGCGAGGCGGGCGTGCCGCAGACCAATGATGAGGTGCCGTGGTGCGCGGCCTTTGTCGGGGCGGTGCTGGCACGCTGTGGGGTG
>NZ_JAULRU010000604.1 GCF_030518155.1 Gilvimarinus gilvus
CGACACCGGCCAGCAGGAACTTGCGGCCCACCGAAGGCATGGCATCGAACACCTCGACCACCAAGCCTGCCTGGGCCAGGGCTTCAGCGGCCATCAGGCCGGCGGGGCCGCCACCGATGACGACAGCAAGGGGAGGCGATGCGGGGTTGAAATCGGGCATGATGGGCAGCAGGCTGTGGAAAAGAGGCGCATTCTAGCGCAGCGCTGCCCCCGGAAGCACTGGTCAAAAAACAACCAGTGTTCTACAGGCCTTGCTGGTCAAGGCCTGCAGCGGCTTTCCCGCAGGTTATCCACAAGCGGTT
>NZ_JAULRU010000605.1 GCF_030518155.1 Gilvimarinus gilvus
CAACAAAACCATCGGCCGGTAGGCGGTCATTGGGGCGCACGATGACAACGTCACCGGGAACCAGCAGCTCCACAGGCATTTCCAACGTGCCATTTGCTCTGCGTACGATCGCGGTGGCTGGTGCGAGCTTGGACAGTGCCTCAATCGCTTTCTTGGCCCGCCCCATCGCGTAGCTTTCAAGGGAATGCCCCAGACTGAACAGGAACAGCAGCAGAGCCCCCTCCGCCCAGGCGCCAATGCTCGCGGCACCGGCTGCGGCGAGAAGCATCAGCGAATCGATCTCGAAGCGTTTCTGGCGGATGTTGCTGATCGCTTCCTTGGTGG
>NZ_JAULRU010000606.1 GCF_030518155.1 Gilvimarinus gilvus
ATATGTTGAGGCATTCATTTGCGACTCATATGTTAGATTCAGGAGCAGATCTGAATGCAGTAAAAGATATTTTAGGGCATTCAAGTTTGTCATCGACTCAAATTTATACACATGGGAGTATAGAAAATTTAAAAAAAGTGTTTAACAAAGCTCACCCGCGTGAGAACAAAAAAGAGTAATTATGACAATTAACTTTCAAGCAGTAAACTTCAATACTAAACCAGGTTTAGAGGAGTATTTAGAGAAAAAATTAGAAAAATTAGAAACTTTGTCAGACAAAATCATTGCAGCGAATGTTTCTTTTAAATTA
>NZ_JAULRU010000607.1 GCF_030518155.1 Gilvimarinus gilvus
CGACGAGTCGGTATGCCCGTCTACCCGCACACGCTGGATACCCACGCCCAGCAGTGCCTTGCCGATCCGCTCGACAATCGCCTGGCTCTGGCTGTTGAGGCTGTCCAGGTCACTGCCGAACAACACTTTGCCAGACAAGTCATACGCCCAGCCTTCATCGGTGGGGGTAAAGCCTTCGCGCTTGAGCACGGCAATCTGTTCCGGGGTCAGCCCCTTGGGCGGCGCGCTTTGGCAGCCGGTCAGCGCCAGCACAGCGAGCAACAAGGCCCACAGTGGAAAACGTAAAGCCTGTATCACGGGTTCAGCTCCTGTTGTCGATAGGGTT
>NZ_JAULRU010000608.1 GCF_030518155.1 Gilvimarinus gilvus
TACCCGATGTATTGCCAAAGGAAAAGCGCATAGCCAGTATGAATTTGGGAATAAGGTAGGTTTGATAACCACCGCCAACAAAGGCAAGAAAATCATTCTCGGGATTAAAGCATTTTTGCAAACTCCTTACGATGGTCACACCATAGAACCACTTTTGGAACAGATGGAAACCGGTGGTCAAAAGCTCCCAAAAGAACTCGTTTACGATAGAGGTGGCAGAGGAAAATCAGAAATAAAGGGCGTGAAAATCTCCATCCCAAGCACTCCAAGAAAAAAAGACACTGCTTATCAAAAGCAGACAAAGCGCAAAAAATTTAGAACCAGAGCGGCAATAGAACCTATCATCGGACATTTAAAAACC
>NZ_JAULRU010000609.1 GCF_030518155.1 Gilvimarinus gilvus
ATATGACCGCCTTCCCTGGCGGTCACCCTGCGGGCAGCTCGCTGAGCTGTACCAATTTGCTCCAGGCAAATTTGTCGAACACCGCTTCGCGGGGTGATAGTCCCGGACTGTTTGCGGCGGTATTTTTTAAAATGTATAAAAAAATCCCCACACAAGGGGGCCGTTATAAATAATTGCGGCCCCGCCCGGCCGGCCCCCCAATATTTACCCCCGCCCCCTGTTGGTGGGTATTTTTTTAAACTTTTAAAAAAACCCCCCCCCCCACCGGCGGGGCCCAGCACCCCGCGAAGCGGTGTTCGACAAATTTG
>NZ_JAULRU010000731.1 GCF_030518155.1 Gilvimarinus gilvus
ACTCACTGCCCTCAATTTTAGAGAGACTCAACATTCCCTCAACCGACTGGCTGGAAAGCTGCTGCCATATTGAAAGCCAATTCAGTCAAGCGATTGGCTCTGTAACCAAAATCACGGAGCTTTGTGAATCTCTAAACCAAAAATGGATGCGCGGTATTCAAAGCTGCCGACGACTATTTCCCGCTTAAAGTTAAACGTGGACCAATAACCAAAGATTATACCGAAAGGTAGGGATTTTTATTTCTGGAAATCACCGAATTGATTGAAATTCTCTTTACATACATTGAACTTTAACCTTTCCCCAATTTAACAAGACCTTGAAAACAACGCATGAAGAAAATCAAAGATTCCCTTTAATTTGTGGCTGTCCTAGTGTTTGCATTTAATTTGTGGCTGTCCTAGTGTTTGCCCAATTTAACAAGACCTTGAAAACAACGCATGAAGAAAATCAAAGATTCCCTTTAATTTGTGGCTGTCCTAGTGTTTGCATTTAATTTGTGGCTGTCCTAGTGTTTGGAGCAAGGATTACCAGATCACCCGTCTTGGCTGCTGGGCCCACGCCCGGCGCAAACTGATGGATGCGAAGGCCGCTCAGAAAAAAGGCAAAGCGGGCAAAGCCGATCAGGGCCTGGCGTTTATCCAAAAACTGTACGCCTTAGAAAAGTCCATAAAGGATCAACCGCCGGATGAGCGCTACCGAAGGCGACAGCAAGAGGCCAAACCGATCATCGATAAACTCAGAGCTTGGCTTGAAAAAAGCTTGCCTCACGTGCCGCCGCAAAGTGCGATTGGCAAGGCACTGTTATACCTGCACAACCAGTGGGACAGGCTCGTGCGCTACTTGGACGATGGCCATTACCCCATCGACAACAACCGGGCAGAGAACGCCATCCGACCGTTCACTGTGGGCCGTAAAAACTGGCTGTTCGTCAACAGCCAGGCTGGTGCCAAAGCCAGCGCTAATCTATATAGCCTGATCGATACGGCCAAGGCCAACGGACTCAACCCGTACGCTTACTTGAAGGTGGTTTTTAAAGAGCTGCCCAACGCGCAGAGCCTTGAAGCCATTGAGGCCTTACTGCCGTGGAACGCTAGCAAAAATTTAGACCAAGTGTAACTGGGTGGTTGGTTTGGCGCTTACTAGTGTTTCATCAAACCTGCACCACTAACCAAAGATTATACTGAAAGGTAGGGATTTTTATTTCTGGAAATCACCGAATTGATTGAAATTCTCTTTACATACATTGAACTTTAACCTTTCCCCAATTTAACAACACCTTGAAAACAACGCATGAAGAAAATCAAAGATTCCCTTTAATTTGTGGCTGTCCTAGTGTTTATATTCTCTGAACCAAAAATGGATGCGCGGCATTCAAAGCTGCCGACGACTGTTTCCCGCTTAAGCTAAAACCTGTTCCGAAAATTCAACGATTATGCCGAAAGGTAGAGCGCCGGGTGTCTGAAATTCATCGATTTGATTGAAACACTATTTATAGGTGTTGCGCTTTAACCATCTTAAAAATTTTTCAGCCTATTGAAAAATGATTTGGCGCAATCAAAATTTTCTTTCAGTTTATGGATGTCCTAGTGTTTTGTTTATGGATGTCCTAGTGTTTTTTAAGTTTATGGATGTCCTAGTGTTTTTTACGACACATTGAAAACAACGCATGAAGAAAATCAAAGATTCCCTTTAATTTGTGGCTGTCCTAGTGTTTGCCGTTAGGATTGTTTTTCAAATTTAGCACCAACAGAAGTTAGGTATGCAATGGCAATTATCGCTCCATCTGCCAACCCCATTAAATTCAATATTGTTACTTCATATGCAGTATGAATCCGGAGACCGTAGCATAGCCCAAGAACAACAGAGAAAAAATAGAATGCAACAAACCCAATTCTTGCGAAACGGTTAAAAAAGAATAGGCCTATTAATAATACCAGCCAAACAACCAACGTGCCCCAATATGTTAAGTGGCTGGTCGGAATTACCGCCCCAAAGCCATCTTGATCAAGTAGGTACAGCTGTTCATTTGAGAGCCACATGTAGTCGAAATATGGCATTGACCAAAATATGAGACTCAAAACGGCCGCAAAAACTACAAGACCCCTGAAAATTGATTCCATGTAAAAATCCTAACGCCCAAATATGTGGCGCCCGACGCAGGAGGGCGTCCGGCGCGTGAAACGCGCGTACATGATTTGATTGTTATGGCTAAACTTCGGTCTATCTAATTGAGCCATTCGCCCGATACCCTTCGCGATGCCTTTAATTCCAATATGCCCCTATAGACCAGAAACACTGACAGCAAAAGATACACGCCCATCCAAGCCCAGAAAACCCGCGGGGTCGCCGCGAGAGCGACTGTAGGGGCAGCCGAGGATGTCGCCAGATATGCTGGGCTTGCAAGAGTATAAAGCTCTCCGGTGTACAGGCCATAGACAGCCATTCCTGTGCAAGCCAAGGCGAGAAATATTGCCCCTATTCCGTCTGCTATAAGCCGTCGCTTACTCATTCGTTCCGTCCATAACGCCTCAAACACCGGCTTGGTGAAGTTGGCGGCTTTTTTGCGCAAGCGAAAAAGGTGACAGCTTTACCAATTCCGCGTGCTTTGACTTGTTAAGGTTGTCGTTGATCATTGCCATCTCGATCCATAAGCATCATTTCTCTAAAGAACGATTTGATACTGCCCTTATGTAAAAATTCATCCATACATTCATGATCAAGTAAAACCGGAAGAAAGCCCGAATCAATATTGAAGGCATACAAATTCCCCGCAAAGTCATCGCCAATAACTAGATAGTTGATGCCCTTCGTTTCGTACCAAGAGAAGTCTTCATCTTCATGACACAGAGCCGGCCTATTGTAGATCATGTACTGATCCTCTCGCGCAGAACCTGCGCCAATTTCCATTAGGTAAGAAGTGTATTCATTCGGCAATCCTGGGAACTCGAATTCTAGAGCTTTGCATTCATCTTCTGAGAGAATATCCCGCTCATTGTTTTCATCAGACGGATCTTCAACTCTTTTTAGAAACTGGATTTCGTCTTCGTACAAGATAAAACCTTAACGCCTTGCTCACCGGAAAATTAGGAGCACAGCGAGTAATTTTTCCGAGTGCAGCAACTTGTTAGCCATTTTGATGCTGCAGCGGTTTCCAATTCCCGAGTATTTGAGCATTTTTTTCTAATCTTTCTGATACTGTTTTTCGAAAAGCAAGAAACCTATCAGCCTCGGTAGCCTCTCCATTTTTTACTACCTCAGCTAAAGTGGCCCACGCTTCTTCAGCTTCTACATCCTCTAAATTAGAAAATGGCCCCTGCAAGGCAACGTAAATATCATTACCAAGCTCCTTTGCAAAATTAGATGATATTGGACTTGGCTCCCTAATAACCAAATAAAACACAAGGATTGTGTACACAGCTAAAAATGCAATTATCGCTGGTATTAAAATGTCTCTGTAAGGCTCAAAAGAGTAAGCCATACCACCCAGAACTGCTTCTACCATTAGAAGGATAAGCACTAAAAAAGTAAATGGATCTTTGACTTTATCCAGTAGTCCAGTATCGATGCCAGCCATCTTACGCTCCTATTACAGGAGGATTCTCACCTCTCGATTTCGTTAAATTGATCAGGGCTTTAGCTTCTTCTTCTGAGAGAAGGAAGTTGGTTGCCTGAGGAGCTCTAAACAAGAGAATATTCTTTAAGATAGCATCACCTTGAAGCATGGATTTTGATAGCCTTTCTCCAAATTTCTCCTTGTAAGTGACATCTACGCCATAACTGTTCCAGTCATCCTTTATATAAGGGTCTGAGTCGATTACTCCCCAACCATAAACTCCTTTGCGTTCATCAGGTCCGGCCATCCAGAAAAAAACATAGTCCCCCACCTTCATTTTTTTCCGGTAGCGCGTGGCATACCACGTATCTTTCTTATTTTTAACTAGCTCAGTTTCTAGATCAAAACGATCTGGAACTGATTGAAAAATATAAACGTTCATAAAAGATCCTGATTTCTTGATAATTCCTGGATGGCTAACAGTTAATTCAAAAGACTAAGTAAAATCCCCCGCGGCAATATAACACCCCGAGAAGTTAGACGAAAAAGTGTTGCTAAGCAATTGATATTACTGAAATAAGGAGCTATTTTTGACAGTTCCTTGTCCGAGAAAAGAAAGACTCTTTCTTTATAATTCTGACTTTATTCGTTTTCTTTGTTCTGAACAACCCCTATGCAACCTAATGATTGTATTGCGGTTTTTACAACCCTCCCTCGAATTGGCGTCAAACTTTACTTAAAGCTACGTGAAAAAGTGTTTTGACAAATTTTGCGGGGCAAATTAACCAGTTTGTCCATACAAACCGGCAATGACGATTTATGCGTCACGGAGCCACCTTTCCCCATCTCATCCAGCCGAATTCGAGCTGGTTTTGTGGGTTAATTGCACATAGGAAAAGTGAATGCCGGAAGTCCGACGTCTGATGAGCATAGAAAGTCTGACGTCCGACGTCTGATGTCGGACGTGAAAAAACAATCATACTACGAAGTTCCCGACCCCTCCCGTCGCATCCAGCCGAAGGCGAGATAATTTTGTGGGTTTATTGCACATGGAGGTGCAATTAAGGAAAAGCGCTGGGAAGCGATCTTTTCCGACCCTCAAAATTAGCTCGAATTCGGGAACCCGAAGGGCTGAGATGCGGGGCGCGTCTTTTGGTTACTTTTCGTCGCGTCACGAAAAGTAACTCGCCTGCCGGGCGAAATCCGGCAAATGACTAGAAAAGAAAAGTCTGATGTCCGACGTCAGAAGTCTGAAACAACCCACGATCAGCAAAATGCGCTACGGAGCACGCTTCACCCATCTCATCCAGCCGAATTCGAGCTGATTTTGTGGGTTAATTGCACATAGGAAATGTGAATACCTGAAGTCCGACAGGAATAGAAAGTCTGACGCCCGACGTCTGATGTCTGACCGAAAACAAGGCCATACTACGAAGTGCCCTACTCCTCCCATCGTATCCAGCTGATACGTAGGCCAATTTGGGTGGTTAATCGCGCATGGAAGAAGCGAATGTCAGACGTCCGACGTCTGATGTCTGATGTCTGATGTCTGACGCAAAACAAAACTATGCTACGAAGCCCCCTCCCCCATGCCACTGAGCCGAGTGGAAATTGATTTTAGTGGGTAAGCACGCATGGAAGCGTGCGCAAGTATCGTTAGGCCAGGGAGGGCCTATCGAGACGGCCCACTAAAATTAATTGGAGCGAGGGGACCCGACGGGCCAGTTGCCGGGGTGAGTTTCTTGGCTACTTCTTTGCTCACCAAAGAAGTAGCTCGCCCCACCCGGGCGAATTCCGGGCAAAATTAAAAAGCTAAGCGTGACGTCGGATGTCTAACGACAGATGCAAAAGAAACACACACTAAGACAACCAAACCATCAACGATTCCCCAACCAACTTAACCCCCGCAAACGCCAACAACACATAACACACCCCATAAAACCACTTATCCGATACGCGGTGGTGTAGCCACACCCCCAACCACACACCAATGGGCGCCAACGGCAACAGCACCAACGAGGTATACAGCGCGCTTAAATTGAGCTGGCCCATCCACACATAGGGTACAAGCTTGATGTAATTCACCACACTGAAAAATAACACCGTGGTGCCCACAAACAAAGTTTTCGGCAAGTGCTGAGGCAACAGGTAAATGGAGATGGGCGGGCCGCCGGCATGGGCAATATAACTGACAAAACCGGCCACTGTACTCCAGAAACTGCCGCGCACCACACTGGCCTTTTGCACCGCCACGCGCTGCAACACGTGTTTACCCCACACGTAATGGCCAACAAAGTACAGCGCCATTACCCCCACCATAAAACGGATTTTATCGGCGTCCATATAGGTGAACATCGCGGCGCCCAACGCCAGGCCAATCATGGCGGCGGGAAACATAATCAGCAGGTTGCGTTTATCCCACTTGCCGCGAAAGCTCCAAAGACTCACTAAATCCATGCTGCACAGAATAGGCAAAAGCACGGCGGCGGCTAAGCGAGGGTCCACCGCCAGCGACAGAACCGGTACGGCGAGCGAACCCAAGCCGCCACCAAAACCACCTTTAGAAAGCCCAACCAGCAGTACCACGGGCACCGCCAACGCGTAAAAAATCCACTGATCTATCATGGCTGAATCCGTAAGAGATTGACTCGCTTAAGCGTCAAACCGTTGAAAAATAAGCGACGTATTAATACCGCCAAAAGCAAAGTTGTTGGACATTACCCGCTGACACTCGATGGGTTGTACCGCACCAGTCAAATACTGCAAAGGGGCGCAATTGGGATCGATATTGTTCAGGTTTAAGGTGGGCATTAGCCAGCACTCGCGCATCATGTGCAAGCAGGCCCAGGCTTCGATTGCGCCACCGGCGCCAAGCGAGTGCCCCAGGTGGCCCTTGCAACTGCTTACCGGCACCCGGTCCTGAAACACTTGGTAAGTGGCGGCACTTTCCGCCACGTCGCCAAACTGGGTGGCGGTACCGTGTGCATTAATATAATCAACATCGCCGGCGCTTAAGCCGGCATCGTCCAGTGCCAACTGCATGGTGATTTGCATGCTGGCACTGTCGGGTTGGGTGACATGGCCGCCGTCGGAGTTGGTACCAAAACCAATCACCTCACCGTAAATCTCAGCGCCGCGCGCCAGCGCGTGATCGAGTGATTCTAAAATTAACGTGCCGGCGCCCTCGCCGATAACCAGGCCGTCGCGGTCCGCATCGAAGGGGCTCGGGGTTTGGGTTGGCATATCATTTTTGGTACTGGCCGAGCGAAAGGTATCGAACACCGCCGCCTCGGTGGGGCACAACTCTTCGGCGCCGCCGGCAATCATAATGTCCTGTCGGCCGCTGGCGATGGCCTCATAGGCGTAACCAATGGCTTGGCTGCCGGAGGTACAGGCCGAGGAAGTCGGGTATACACGCCCTTTCACTTCGAAAAATACCCCCAGGTTAACCGCCGTGGTGTGGCTCATCATTTTGATGTAGGTGGTGGCGGTAATGCGGGACAGGTCGCGGTCGGTAAGCATTTGCGCAAATTCGCGAGCGGCGTCGGTGCTGCCGGTCGAGGAGCCATAGGCAATACCAACCCGGCCACCTTGCAGGATTGGATCATTGAGTAAGCCGGCCATACTCAGCGCATCACGACTGGCCACGGTCGCCATTTGCGACACCCGGCCCATGCTGCGAATTTTTTTGCGCGGATAGTTCCCGGTTAAGGCAAAGCCGTCCACCGGACCACCGAGCTGAGTATTTAAACCTTTAATATCAGCCCACTCGTGCATCACACGAATACCGCTGCGGTTATTTTTTACCGCGTCGCTAAAGCCGGGCCAATCTGAGCCCAGTGCGGTTACCGCACTCAGGCCCGTGATCACCACACGGGTCATGAATCGCCGCGCTTAATAATCAGCGATGTGTTCACACCGCCAAAGGCAAAGTTATTACTCATGGCGTATTGGCAGTCCAACTCCAGACCATTGCCGGTAATGTAATCGAGCGGAGCGCACTCGGGGTCGATATTGTCTAAGTTAATGGTGGGCGCAAACCAGCCGCTGTGCATCATCTCTAAAGTCATCCACGCCTCCAGCGCGCCGCAAGCGCCGAGGGTGTGGCCGATGTAACTTTTCAGCGAGCTAATCGGTTTGCCTTCACCGAGCACGGCGCAAGTGGCCTGTGACTCGGCCACATCACCTTTAGAGGTGGCGGTGCCGTGAGCGTTGACGTAGCCAATATCGTCCGCGCTCAGTTGAGCATCGTCCAACGCCATGCGCATGGCATCGGCCATGGTAACGGCGCGCGGCTCGGTGACGTGAGCGCCGTCGGAGTTGGTGCCATAGCCCACAATTTCGCCGAGAATGTTTGCTCCGCGCGCCTTGGCGTGCTCGTAATCTTCCAAAATCAGGGAACAGGCACCCTCACCCAACACCAAACCGTCGCGGTCTTTGTCGAAGGGGCGCGGGGTTAATTCGGGTGTGTCGTTACTGGTACTGGTGGCAAACAGAGTATCGAATACCGCCACCGGAGTAACGTGAAATTCTTCCGCGCCACCGGCCACCATGACATCCTGCATGCCGTACTTAATCGCTTCATAGGCGTAACCAATGCCCTGGCTGCCAGAGGTACAGGCCGAAGCGGTGGGAATAATACGCCCGGTCATGCCAAAGAAAAGGCCGATATTAACGGTGGCGGTGTGGGTCATGGTACGCAGGTAGGTGGACGCGGTTAAATCCACGGTGGTGTTGTCGGTCACCACCTTGGTCAGCGCCGGCACATCGCCCGGGGTGCCAATACACGAGCCGTAAGACACACCGACGCGGCCACTTTTAAGCAGTGGGTCGTCGATTAAGCCGGCCATGGCCAGTGCGCGCTCGCTGGCATCCACGGCCATAACCGACACGCGGCCCATAGAGCGCAATTTTTTGCGCGGGTAATGTTTCGGTGTGGTGAATTCGAGCGGTGCGCCCAAGCGGGTGTTAAGCCCTTCAATAGCGTCCCACTCGGCAAAGGCTTGCACTTTATTTTTGCCCGCGCGCAGGCCGGCCTCGACGCTGTTCCAATCGTTACCCAGCGCGCTGACCGCACCCACACCGGTAATCGCCACTCTACGCATTACAACATACCACCGTTAACAGAAATAACCTGACGGGTAATATAGGAGGCTGAGTCACTCATTAGGTAACCCACCAGGCTTGCCACTTCGTCGACCTGACCAAAGCGGCGCAAGGGAATCATTTTTTTCGCCTCGTCGGCAAACACTTCGTCGATCATATCGGTTTCGATAATGCCCGGGGCTACGCAATTCACGGTAATTTTACGCTTACCTAATTCCAACGCCAATGATTTGGTGGCGCCAATTAAACCGGCTTTGGTTGCGCTGTAATTTACCTGGCCGCGGTTGCCGGCCAAGCCCGCCACCGACGATAGAGTAACAATGCGCCCGCCCTTGCGCGCCTGCACCATGGGCATAACCAAAGGTTGCAAAATGTTGTAGAAACCGTCGAGGTTGGTGTGTATCACACTGTCCCAATCGTCTTCGCTCATGGCGGGGAAGGCGTTGTCGCGGGTAATACCGGCGTTACACACCACACCGTAAAACGCGCCTTTGCGCTCGACAAAATCCGTGAGTACATTGCGGGTAGTGGCGCGGTCGGCTACATCAAAGCACAACAATTCACTTTCGCGCCCCAAAGCTTGCACTTCAGCGACGACGGCCTGCCCCAACTCTACGCTGCCACGGCAGTGCACAATGACATCAAACCCATCGCGAGCCAGTTGCAGTGCGATAGCGCGGCCAATGCCGCGACTTGAGCCGGTCACTAATACTTGACGAGCCATAGATAATACTCCTGTTAGGCGAGTTGCCCTGCTTGTGCAATGCGCTGCGGGTCACTGGCCTGCAGATACTCTTCGAGGCTATCGGGGCGAAACGCCGAAAACTCCCCCTCGCACACCCGTTGCTCAACACCGTCAACGCACTGCATGATTGTTCCGTGGAAGGCCACAATAGGACCATCGATAAAATTTACGTCTACGTGAATGCGCAGCGTAGCACCGAGCGCAAAACTCGGCTGCTGTACTTGCAACTGACGGGCACTGATAAGAAAGGCGGGGCGAATCTGCTCACCACCCTCGCCGGACGGATCAATGTCAGCACTCTCCCCGCCGGGCTTTTCGGCATCGTGCAGCCCTACCCACACGGCCGCCGTCTGCGCCATATATTCAATGGCCGTCCAGCTCGGCACGGCATTTAAGCTCGCATCAAAAAAAACATTGTTGCTGTCTACAACCGCTTGCGCCACCACCGACTCCGGTGCCTGCTCGAGCACAGTATCGATTAAACGAAACGGTGGCCGGTGGGGAATTAAATGTTCAAGCGTCATCAGCCAGCCCAATAATCAGTGCGGCGTTATTACCACCAAATGCAAACGAATTGCTTAAAAACACAGGTTGGCCGCTGGCCGCCAAACAATCGCCTGTGTTAACAAGGTTCAGCTGGGGCAGTGCCGGATCGTAATGTCCGTCGTAGCAATGAGGCGGTAGTTTACCACTGCCCCCGGTTAGGGCCAGCCACATCAAACCCGCTTCAGTGGCACCGGCTGCACCCAGAGTATGGCCAATTTGCCCCTTACTGCTACTTACCTGCGGTTGATGTGGGAACAAACGCGAGATGACCGCCGACTCCATCGCATCGTTAAGCGGCGTGCCGGTGCCGTGCAAGTTCACATAACCGATGTCCTCGCGACGCAAACCGGCCTCGGCCAGCGCCATGCTAATGGCGGCCTCGGCGCCGGCGCCCTCGGGATCAGGCGCGGATATATGATGAGCATCGGAGGAGGCGCCGGCCCCCAGTAATTGAATTCGGTGGCGCAGCGGCTCTTTGCTCACCACAAAAAAGGCGGCGGCTTCGCCAATATTAATACCGCGGCGGTTGGTACTAAAGGGGGAGCACATGGTGTCGCTGACCGAATCCAGCGCGGCGAAGCCATTGACCGTCAGCCGACATAAACTATCGGCACCACCGGCAATAACGGCATCCGCCATGCCGGTGTCCAACAGACGTTTGGCGGAAGCGAGGGCATGCGCACTTGAGGAACAGGCGGTAGATAACGTATAGGCAAGGCCGTCAAGCTCACAATAGGCGGCCACTAACTCGGCCAGATTGCCAATTTCTTGCGCGCGGTAGGCGTAATCCGGCGGGGTAACGCCCGACTGGCTATAGCTTGCCACGGCCCGCTCGCCCTCGGCAATACCCGAGGTACTGCTACCGGCCACCACCGCAATACGAGATGATTGATAGCGCGTTTTTAGCTCGCCAATAGTATCGGATAACTGATCGACGGCGGTTAACGCAAGTCCGGCATTGCGACTGCCATACGCCGCCAGACGTTCAGGTACCGGTGCTAAATGTGCGGCAACCGGCGCGACATAGGTCGCCTTGCCCGGCACCCAGTCACACGAAACTAATCCGCGATGACCGGAAAACAAAGCACGGCTAACGCCGGTACCATCACCGCCCAAGGCGTTCACTAAGCCTAAATCTGTCAGATAGCACGCCTGACTCATGGTGAGGATGTCCGTAACGTTAAGGTTATTTTTGTGGGCGCTAGGATAACAGAATCCGGCTGGGCTTTGCGCCATTGCCATACCGGTTTAGTGTTGGCAAATAAGGTAATTTCCGCATTATTCTCAATTCGCGAAAGACCCGCCTGGCTCATACAAGCGGCGCTCAATTGTTCGCGTACTTGCCACCAGTACACAGCGCTGATTAAGTTCTCGGGCGACATTCCGCGGTACAACGGTTGCCGATTCACCGCCACCGATTGCTCCGCTATTAGGCCATTGAATTGTGGGTTGCCCAGCGTATCCATAGCGATATAACGCACGCCACCGGCCTCGGGCTGAACGCGCAAAATCAGTGGTATCGGCGCCTGTTCAGGCTCGCGAACGGAGACCAGCAAGGTGCCCTGGGCAGGCGTGGGACACACGGCCAGTTGCGGCGTGGGCAAAGGGCTGCTACAGCCCGCTGTAAACAACAGCGCTGCCAGCGCAAAGCCCGGAATAATAAAAACCCGTGTGACTCGCATTAGGCCGCAGAGGAGCAGAACTCGGCTAAGGCACGCATTCTGCGACGAGGCTCGGCGACAAATGGATTTTTTTCATCCCAGGCGTAACCGGCCAATATAGATGAAATCATTTCCCGCACGTTGACTGATTGCTCAGGGTAAAAAATAATGTCCTGGAACAGACCGTCGTACCAGGCATCGACAAATACACGGAACGTGTCTACCCCTTTGCGCAGCGGTATTTCGTAGTCGTTTTGCCAATCGACGGCCTCACCGTCGAGTTGTTTGGCCAGCACCTCTACCGCCATACTGGCCGAGCGCATGGCGATGGTAACGCCCGAAGAAAATACCGGATCGAGAAACTCTCCGGCGTTGCCCAAAAGCGCGTAATTGTTATTGGCCAACGACTTAACATTGCAGGAGTAACCGGTAATTTGATTGGCGGGGTACTTAAACTGCGCGCGTTGCAGTAGATTTGCCAGCACCGGCGACTCGGCCAACATGGTTTGCACCAACTGCAGAGGTGTAGCGGCACCGCGTTTACGCAATTTCTCTTCGCTCGCCACTACGCCTACGGAACACTTACCGCCACTAAAGGGAATAAGCCAGTACCAAATGTCGCGCTCTTCAGGGTGTACAGTGACCAATATTTTATTGCGGTCAAAATCGGTGGACTCAATACCGTCGTCAATATGCGTAAAGGCAGCCTGACGCACAGGAAAGTCCGAGGGAGTTTCTAAATCCAGCAAGCGCGGCAGCACACGGCCAAAACCGCTGGCATCCAATACAAAACGACAGTCGATTGTACGCGACTCGCCTTCCGGCGTTGCATAAGTCACGGTGTTGCCGCCACCATCATGCAACTGGCAATCGCTAATGGAGTGACAGTAACGAATGTCGACGCCTTGCTTTTGTGCTTCATCCGCCAGCAACTTATCAAAGCGGGCGCGCTCTACCTGAAAAGTGGTACCGTGGCCGGGAGAAAACTTTTCTTCGAAATTGAAGTAGGTACTGCGCTCACCCCAACCAAAGGCCGCACCGTTTTTAAACTGAAATCCGGCATCGCGCACCGCCGGCAAAAAACCGGCCTGTTCAACGTATTGCATACACTGGGGCAGCAAGCTTTCACCAATAGAAAAGCGCGGAAATTGTTCTTTTTCAAAAACGATCACACTAAATCCACGCTGTTTAAGCAGCGCAGAGGCAATGGCACCGGATGGACCAGCACCAATAATTACAACGTCCACCTGATCAGGTACAGCTGCCATACCGAAACTCCACTCTCTATTACGGTCGTTGCGCCAAGGGCGCCAAGAAAAATGCCAATACAATTCCCACAAACACCGCCATACCAAACTGGGCAATAGCTAGCGTACCGCTCAGGGCGAGTAGGCCAAACGATAGCACGGTCGTCACGGTCGATAAACCAATGGCCAGCAATGTAGAACGCACTAAACCTGCCGACTCGCGTATAAATAGGGTGTAATCGATTCCGATTCCCAATACCAACATCAGTGCCATGATATGAAACACACTAATAGCGTGTCCCATCACCAGCAGTAAGGCTAAGGTCACCACGCTGGCCGCCGCCGGCGGCGTCACCACAGCCAACGCCCCAAACGCACCGTAGCGCCAACACAGCAACAGCCAAATAAGCGCGTAAGCGAGCAACAAAAGGCCGCTGGCATTGTGGCGATAATGTTCAAGCAATTGGTTGGTGCGCCCGACCGGATCTACCCAACTGACATGCGGCCGGGTACTCGCCAATTGTATAAGCGCCTCAGAGCTAAAGGGCGAATACAGGTTCACAACGCTATAGACGCTGCCCGCATGAGAAAACAGCAATGGCACCGCCGCATTGGCGCCCGCGCTATTGAGCAGCTGCCCGGGAGCGATAATAGGCGCGGTAGTCAGGGAGTCGACAATGGTCGCCCGCCCGGATTCGCCGACGCCCAGACGCGTTAATAACTGCTCCAAAGCGCCGGAATCAATTACCCTCTGCTGCCACAACTCCAGGTTTTTGCGCTGCTGACCAGGGC
Source organism: Gilvimarinus gilvus (assembly GCF_030518155.1). GTDB lineage: Bacteria > Pseudomonadota > Gammaproteobacteria > Pseudomonadales > Cellvibrionaceae > Gilvimarinus > Gilvimarinus gilvus. The sequence continues at coordinate 13,652 of NZ_JAULRU010000731.1, forward strand.
TTGGCAACCAACGATTAAGTGTATCGTAGTCAGTCAGTTGTTGCGCGTCGCGCAATGCAGCCAACGCCTGGTCGGTTTGTTCCAGCCTTGCCAACAACGTCGCAGCATCCGGTGCCTGCACTAACAAGTACTGAAGCGCCTGCCGCGCCCCCAAAGAGTCGCGGAACGTCTCTTCCATTTGCTTGAGCTCAGCGGGCGGACTTTGCATTTGTCGAATATCGTCATTGCTTTGCCACAATGGCCAAATCGTCAGCGCTACTATGCCAAGCGCTAACCCCCCCAATGGACGATATAGGCCGACAAAGATCGCGCGCTGCATACCTTGTATAGCGTACAGCAGAGCCAATAGCGTTGGCGATGAGCCTGTGGCGTTGGGGCGGGCCAACAGCAGTGGGAATAAACCCATTACCGTAACAAAAGCGGCAATCAGTCCCGCGCTCGACATAACCGCCACCTGGGTAAAACCCGGAAAGCCGGTAGCGGAAAAACTCAAATAACCGGCGACACTGGTGAGTAATCCCAGACTCAGTGGCGCCAGTAAACGGCGGTAACCATCACTTAGTTGCCAGTGCGCGGCGGCATCAAAGCGCTTCGCGTAAAAATGCAAAGTGTAATCAATAGCGACGCCCACCAGGGCCGAGCCAAACACCAGTGCGATTACATGAACATGACCAAACCACCACTGCACCACGCTAAGCCCGGCTAACACTCCAACCCCAATGGGTACAAAAGCCAACACTAGCAACGACGGGCTTCGAAACACCCATAGGAACAGGCACACAATACCGAGCAGTGAGCCCAGGCCCACAGTAGATATTTCGCGCTTGGCCTGTTCGGTGCCAGCGTGGGTATAAAAAAGCGCGCCGGTGGTTAATATATCGGCACCGGGCAAGGTACGCACCTCAGCCAGTGCACTATCGAGCGCTTGAATCGCCGCCTGTTGCACTTGCAGACTAAACGGCGAGGCTGCCAGCGTTAACCGCACTAGTAGATACGATTTCCCATCGACATCTACTTGTGCAAAGCCTGCATCGTTAATGTGGAGCTTGTCTCCGGTTGGTTGCCAGTTGGCTTTAAAAGCCGCCAGCGTTCCCAGCGGGTCGGTTGCAAGCTCTCGCGAAGAAAATCCGCCGGGGCGCGTCATTAACCTGCGCCAAGCACTTTGACTTAATTGCTCCGCGCTCAGTTGGTTAAGTTGCGTGCGCGATGCCGGCGTTAATAACAATGCCGGATGCTCTGAGGCAAGACGAAACGGCTCATCCGCCATATCAATGGCTTTTATAGCCACTTTACTAAAGCACTGGCATTGCACTAGCTGTGCCTGGGCTTTTTCTAACGGTTGTTGCAGCTGTTCTACTTTGGTCGTGTGGACAAGAAGCAGTATTTCTCGCTCGACTTTTTGCGCACGGTGCTGATCCGCAATACTCTGTGCCGAACGCGCATCCTGCCCCGGAAACAACGCCAGAATGTCATTGTTAAACGTCAGCCTAGGCAAGGTCGCAACACCCAAGGCTACCGCGGCCAGCATAAGCACTAAACAGAGTATTTGAATGCGCCGCAGTGATCGCTTCATGTGCGCCACCGGTTACGGCTTTTTGCTACGGTAAATAAATTCGATTTGGCTGAAGTCGCCGTTTGGCTCCCGTACGGTGACCCTACTCATCTGTCCTTGCTGACCACTCACCACAATCGCAGCAATGGCCGAAGCTAAGCGATCGTTGTTCGGTTGCAATCGCAATTGCCAAGGTTCGCCTAACCCCTCAGCCGGCACCTGCAGAGTAAAAAAGCGATGCAATCCATCGAGTTTGAGCTCAAACAGTTTGCTGACAATTTGAAAAAAACCATACACGGATGGTTCGGTGCGTGCAGAAATTTCTAATTGCTCGCCATCGAGTGTTCGCAGTATCCGATCATCGCGCACCTGATAGAGTACCGGGAAGGGCTCTGTTACCGACCAGTCGATATCGCCATTTTCCTCCAATAAAAACTCGCCTTTCGACTGCAGAGGTTGCTCCAGTATGGCCATGTGCTTTTGTTGCACCATTGTGCCGCTTACCGGCAATGAGGCCGATAATTGTTCGGCAATTTGCTGCAGGCGCTGCTGGTCGGCTTCCAGGGTAGCCCGCCATACAACAGAGTCGGCATCAACCCGAGCGGGAGAGTCTGCCGCTGCGGTTAGCGCAGTCGCGAGCAATAATAACAAGGCAGGCAGTTTGGACATCGCTTAATTTACCTGCTCGGGCGTTTGGCTCTGTGTGTCCCAAAACGCTTGTAACTTTTGCGCAAATAGGTCGGGCATGGCATAACACATTTCGCCGCTGGCGAGATCCACGGCAACCTGCACGCTGTAGCCTTTGGTAAGAACATCGCCACTTTCAACATCGACAATGCGGTAGGCAATTTTTAAGCGGACTTCCCACTCTTGCAGCGTAGCTTCGATACGGATGGCACGATTAAAGCGCGCCGGGCGCACATACTTGATGCGAATATCCACCACCGGAAAGCCATAGCCGGAATCGCGCATGGCCTGATAATTGTACGCAAGCGCATCCAGTAATTCGCAACGCGCGTCCTCAAAATATTTGACGTAGTGACCGTGCCAGACGATGTCCATACTGTCGACATCGTAAAACGGTACTTTGCGATCTAGCGTAACCGACATGGCGTTGGCGTTAGTCATTTGGGTAAAGCTCCCAGCGTTGATCCCGGATAAGTTGAATCGTCTGACGCAAGACGCCTTCGAGCGCCCGATCTTCATCGACAATGTCAAAGTACTCGCGCACTTCGGCATACATGCTTTCCAGTGTCGGTGTTATGGCGCTGTGGTCAAAATCGCTCTGTTGTTTGCGCAAATAAAAGGCCTGAGTAGCCGTCAATAACCCTGCCGCCACCACTTGCTCGGTCAGCTCCAGTACCCGCTCACAATCGCGCGCAGCAATGGTGCCCATACTGACCTTGTCCTGATTGTGGCACTCGGTTGAGCGAGAAAACACGCTGGCCGGCATGGTGTGCTTGAGTGCCTCTGCGGTCCAGGCCGATGTTCCTATTTGTACGGCCTTAAAGCCGTGATTGATCATTGCCCGGTCCGGAGTCGCCCCGGAAAGGTTCGATGGCAGGCCATTATTGAACTTTACGTCCATAAGTAACGCCATTTGGCGATCCACCAAGTCAGCAATATTGGCAACCGCCACTTTCAGCGAATCCATTGCAAACGCAATGTGACCACCGTAGAAGTGGCCACCGTGTAAAACGTGCTCACCTTCGCCATCGATAATCGGGTTGTCGTTGGCACTGTTGAGCTCGGTTTCAATAAACTGGCGAAACCAGGGCAGCGAGTCTTGCAACACGCCGATAATATGTGGCGCGCAGCGCACCGAGTAGCGGTCTTGCAAACGATCGGAGTTGCGGGCCACTTCGGCCGCCTGTAGGTCGTCGTGAATCCAACGGGCGATTTGCCCCTGGCCCGGATGCGGCTTTACCGAAAACAATTTGCCATCGAAATGGTTGGTGTTGCCTTTGAGCGCAACACTGACCATAGCGGTGAGGCGGGTTGCCAACTTGGCCAGGTACTGCGCACGGTCAAACGTCAAACAGGCGATGGCTGTCATAACCGCCGTGCCATTCATAATCGCCAAGCCCTCTTTCGGGCGCAACTGCAGTGGTGCTAAACCTTGCGCCTGTAAAACCTCGGCGGCGCTTTTGCGCTCACCTTTAAAGTACACATCGCGCTCACCCACCAATGAGGCCGCCACGTATGAGAGCGGCGTTAAATCACCGCTGGCGCCAACGGAGCCTTCCTCCGGCACCACCGGTACGATGTCGCGTTCAATGTAACTTGCCAGGCGATCGAGTAATTCCATGCGCACGCCAGAGTACCCGCGCGACAATGACGCCAGACGCGAGGCGAGAATGGCGCGACCATGGGCGCGGTCAAACTCCCGGCCCAATCCGCAGCCGTGAAAACGCGTGAGGTGCAGGGGCAACTCCTCGACCAGATGCGGCGGAATCGATACGGTACAAGAGTCGCCGTAACCGGTGGTGACTCCGTAAATAACCCCCTCTTCTTGCCACAGGTCTTTGACAAATTGAGCGCTGGCCTCAATGCGCTGGCGCGATGCCGCATCGTCGGTAACGCGAGCGCTTGCGCCTCGCGAAATGGCAACAATATCTTCAATTGTGACCGGCTTACAGCCGAACTCAATGGTGTTTCGCGATGTGTTAACGGTCATTGTGGCCAGTTACTCCTGCATCTCGCTTATTAGTGTTTTGGTCATCGTTCCAGTAGTCAAAAAAATTGAACCACTGCAGCGGGTACTTACGGCACAACGCCTCTAAGTGTTGCAAATAAGCCCCTAAAATTTCCTGGCAAACGGCGTCGCGGTGACTGCGCGGCACCCGCCCGCCATCGTACAACAGTTCGAGGCTCGCTTCGTAGCCTGCGGGCGTTGTGTAACCCGCCATAAAGAACACCGGTACATCCAGCATTAAGGCCAACCAAAAAGGCCCGGTGGGAAATTGTGCCTGCGCACCGAGAAAATCCGCGCTGAAAAAGCGCTCACTGTTACCCGGGGGTAAACGATCCGCCAGCAAAATTAAAAACTCGCCCTGATCCAGCTTTTCTTTCAGCATCATAGCGGTCGCCGGGGTCACTTCTGTGACCTGAATCAAACGCACCTCTGCTTTATCGCTGGCGCTGCGCAACAGTTCGTTAAAATTTTCGGTATTGGCGGTGTGCAATATTACGTTTAGCTTGAGTGAGCCGTCGTTTTCCACCACGGCCCGGCACATTTCCAGGTTGCCAAAGTGCGCCCCCAGCAGTACCCCGCCCTGCTTCTTTTTTTGCAATTCCAGCATGGTGGCGTGGCCGGGGAAGCTTACATTCGTGCGCTCAATGCGTCCCATCCAGGCGCCGAGCCGGTCCATTAAGGCGCGGGCAAATGCCATATGATGGCGCCACACTTGCCAACGCGTAACGGGCTTATTGGTGGCTCGCTGTAAATACAACGCCGAGTGACGGCGCGTGGCGCTGCGCGTCAGGTAAAAATAGAACACCACAACGCACACCACCGGGTACACCAAAAAACGACCGCCGTGGCGATAAAACCAAAACAGCAAACGCATTGCCTGCAAATTGCCGCGCTCGCGAATATCCGTCCATTCGGGACGGCCGTGACCGTCACTCATGACAACACCTTGCGCAGTTTACGCGCCAACAATACCGGGGAGCGCAACAACATACCGGCCACCAGTTTTGTGTGCATCCAGCTGATGGCGATGTTGTCCCCCCAAATGCGAAAATTAGAAACACCTTGCTCAGGGTAAATGACTTTTGTCGGTACCGAAATGACGTCCAGCCCGCGCCAATATAAGCGCACCAATATTTCGGTATCAAAGTCCATTCGCTCGCCTATTTTGACATCGCGCGCCAATGCAATAACCGGCGCCAATGGGTAAACCCGAAAACCACACATGGAATCTTTTATATCCAGCGACAAGGTTTCTACCCACACCCAAAAATGCGTAATGTAACGGCTGTATAAGCGATGCTTAGGGACCGAGGCATCATACTGGGGAATACCCGCGACAACCGCCTCAGGTTGTGTCTGCGCGCGCGCAATAAAAACGGCGACATCTTCAACGCAATGCTGCCCGTCGGCGTCTATTTGCACCGCGTGGCTATAGCCTAAATTATAAGCATGGTGCATACCGAGCAGCACCGCCGAGCCTTTGCCACCGTTGGGGTATTGCTCTATCAGCTCACTGGCAGTCTCCACACTGAGGGCTTTTAACTGATCACTGGCCGCATCATCCCCACCATCGTTAACCAAGATACAGGCAATGCCCTGAGCGCGAAGATGGCGCAAGGCAGGCCCAACCAAGTGCGCGTGGTTGTACACGGGAATAACAACACAAGCGCTGAACGTGGGGCTCACGCCGGCAACTCCTCGACGCGCAGCGCGCCGCGCGAGCAATCACCCAAGCCATTGCGGTAGTGAAACTTTACCATCTGCTTTTGCGGCAGGTATTGTAAGGTCAGGTGCAGGGTTATGGGCGGCCGCACCAACTGCTGAAATTTATTGGACTGTAAGGCCTGAAATTGAAACTTGCGTGCAAAGTAGTGTTCTGCCAAGTGCAGCGCCCAACCTATTTGCACCACGCCGGCGAGCACCGGCAGGCCGTCGAAGTGGCCGACAAAGCAGGGAAAATCGTCAGTCAGTGGCAGTGACAACTCAACTTTGTTGTCACTGCGCTCAAGCACGCGCGCGGCGGGAGGCTGCAACATATTTATACTCGCGCCTCCAATAGGTTTTGAATATCCACAGCCAGTATCTTGCCCTGCGTATTGCGCGGCATAGCGTCGAGGTAGCGCCAGCGCCTGGGCAGCAAAGGCAATTCAAAATAATCCTGCAAATGTCGTTTCAGAATAATGTTCACGGGCCGTTTACCACGTACGGCAATAGCATCGAGCCCCGCTTGGGTCAGCGCCGCCACCACGCCGACTTCGTCGCGCCGACCGCGAACTATCGCTACCCGGCTCTCCAGCACCCACTCGTGCTCATTAAGGCGGGTTTGCATTTCATTGAGCGATAACCGCTTGCCTTCAACTTTAACCACGGTATCCGCGCGGCCCAGCAGCAAGAAGCGACCGTCGGGCTGAAGCTCTACACGGTCGCCCATCACAAATTCCGGCAATCCACCCAAATGATTGCCGCGTACGCGCAAACAGCCGTTTGGCGATTGATCGACGCTGACATTGGGCAGAGCAGTCCAGCACTCGGACTCATTTTGACGACGGTAGGCAACCCCCCCAGTTTCAGTACTGCCGAGAACCTCTATGGGCGCACGGCCTAACACTTCAGTTATGGCCAAGGCATCTGTCTTGGCCAATAGGCCACCGGAAGAAAAAACGCTGGAAAATGCTCCAGCCTGCGCACAGAAGGGTTCAGACTGCGGCAATCGGGAAAGGTGCGTCGGGCTTGACACCAACACAACCGGCGCCAGCTTTTCAGCTTGCTCGGCCAAGACCTCCGGGTAGTGACAGGCTGTTATCGCGAAAGGTGCCCGTCGCACCAACGGCCACAAGAGCACATGCAACAAGCCGTAAATATGCTGATGCGACACGGTCGCCAGTACCGGATGCTGTTGCACCTCGCCGGCAAAAGCCTGTTCCAGCTCGACCAGTTCGCCGTGCAAATCCGCCAACGTTTTGCGTACAGGCGTCGGTTCAGACGTGGTGCCAGAGGTAAACAAAATCATCTCCACCGAACCCACCCCGGCGGACTCGCTAAGCGCTTGTAAGGCTTCAGGTTTAGCTGTTGTTGCCAACAACCCGGCCGGGTGCCACTGCGGGCAATCCAAGGCCGGTAGCGGCTGATCGGTTATCAGTGCGGAGAAATAATCATTCATTTGACCTGCGGCCCCGGCCTGCAGGTTATGTGGCATAACGATGCGCTTACCGGCCAGTGCCAGTGCGGCGAAAATGCAGAGGAAGTCCCAGGGGGAGCTCAGCCACAGTCCAACGCTGTGTTCGGCTTGTTGTGCAATACTTGCGTAAAAGCGCTCTACCCGCTGTTTAAAGTCGTCGGCACTGAAGACGGTGTCGCCATCGACGGCAACGATATGGTCGCCACCTTGCAGCGCAAGATACCCTATGTCCAAAGGTTCAGTCATAACGCGTGTTTTTTATGAAATATTAAATGCCGGTAGGCGAACTCACCGCCAAACAGCAGTCCCATCAGTAGATAGGCAATAACCCCGTTGTACAGTGCCCAGACCTCTCGGCTGGCGAACAAGGCCGTCACCGCGGCCAGTGCGGCATTGACAAGAAAAAAACCCACCCAAATACGCGTCACCCAAGTGGTGTAGGTCAATACAATATCGGGTAGACCTTCGGGATAATCCAGTGCGGCAACTCGGGCAGGCAATGTCGGCGGGTGTACAAGGCTGTACATAAAGAAGCCCGCCATGGCCACATTAATGGCTGTCGGTAACAACTTTAGTAAGGTTTCATCGTTGCTCCACCACAAGACGGCGGCGGCGCTAGTCAGAGCGGTCACAATCAACAGCCGCTGCCACCAATGCTTTACCTTGCAAGCAAACCGCAGCAAGTAAACCGTAGCAATCGCCAAACCGAGGACTCTCGGTTCTAGCCATTGCATACCTACGTACACCAGCAATGGATACAGCAATAGCACGATCATGGCTACCACTGTGAGAACGCGCATCAGCCTTTACTCAGTAACTCGTCAACCACATCGACGGCGTCGCCGATCGTGCGCACGCCTTTAAACTGTTCCGGCTTGAGTTGCTTGCCCGTTACACTGTGAATTTTGGCGGCCAAATCAATAGCGTCGATGCTATCAAAATCCAAATCTTGATAGAGATCGGCGTCCAGCGAAATATCGTCCTCATCAATCATAAAGGATTGAATTAGGACCGATTTGAGTTGGTTGTAAATTTCTTCTTTAGTCATGGAACTGTCTATTGCCCGGTGCGTTACTGTGCCTGTTGTGCCAATACAAAATCTCGCAAACTGGCAACGCTGCGAAAGTGATCTTTATTTTGCTCGGAGTTCGCGTCAATTTTAACATTAAAGCGTTTTTGTAATGCCAGACCAATCTCCAGGGCATCGATAGAATCCAAGCCCAATCCGTCGCCAAACAACGGCGCTTCGGTTTCAATATCCTCGACACTCAGGTCTTCGAGCTCCAACTCCTCGATTATCATTGTTTTAATATCGTTATCAATATCGGTCATAGCGTTGTAAGCCTTCCTCAAAATACTGTTCCAGATAGCCGGTCAACAGCCGGGCCGCCCTGGGCTTATCATCAAAATCATCCACAATGTCACGTGGCTCTAGTACCTCGTGCAAATACACATCGATATAGGCTCTGCTGGGCGGAACCTGGTACCATTTTTCGCCTTTGACCAAAGTCAGCGGCTTGCAAGTAATAAACGCTGTCAGCAGTGGTGCCCCGGTGCGAACGGCAACGTTGGCAAACCCGCGCTTGAACGCCAATGACTGCCCCGCCGTGGTACGCGACCCCTCGGGAAAGATCAATACCGCCTGCCCGTCCGCCAGAGAGCTGCGACAACCTTGCAGCAATTTGTCCGCATTCTCATTGCTGATAAAACCCGCCGAACGCATCACCCCGCGGGTGAAACGACTGCGCCACAGTTCGCCTTTCACCACACAGTTTGCACCGGGCAGAGCGGCAAATAGAATTACCACATCGATCAGTGTTGGGTGATTGGCAATAACTATGCACCCAGGGGCTTTCTGTAAAAGGGCGCTATTATGCAACGTCACACGGATTAGTCCCAGCACTTCCATCATCTTGACGAAGCCTGCAAAGCTTTTTTGCTGCAGGCGGCGAATTTTACGGGTTTTTTCCGGCGAATTGGCGCAAAAAAGATGGTAAAGCGGAAACACAAACAAGGTTTGCGCGAGCGCCGCACCAGAAAAGCTAGCAAAACAAAAGCCGGTGGCGCAAATTCGCCAGGATCGATCCAGCCACTTAACCATGAGCGGCCACGCGCGCCCAACACCATTGATGACTAGCGCTGGCATGGGTAAATCGCGCCTTGTGGCCAAACCAGCCGGCGAGAAAGTTAATCATCATACTGTGGCGGGAGCGCGGCCCCTGTGCCTGTGCCATAGTCAGCTCTACCGCGTCGGCGCCCGCAGTTGGCGCCCGGTGCAGCAATATCCCAACCGCGGCGGGCATATCCAGTTCATCGCGATAAGGCTGGTAAAAATCGGCCAATGGCTCATCAGTATGCACCAGTAAAACCTGCTCGCGGCCTGTCGCCAGCCAGGAACAGGCCTCCTGCCAGGCAGCGGCCAAGGTATCCGAGCCCGCCGCCAAAGCCAGCGATGGCGTATGGATGTCTTTTAGAATGGTAAATAAACCCAGCGCTGAATTGTGTACCGACAAGCTAAACGCGTTGGGGCTTAAGGGCTCACCACTGGCAAGGTCCCGCAACAATTTAAATGTGCGTGCCGTATCGCCGTGGCGGGACGAAAAGATAACGGGCGTTTGCTCGGTCAGAGCGGGCGCCAGCGGCTCGGCGACTTCCATTGCTTGCCGGCCCCAACGCGTTAAGCGTCGACGCGTCATAGCCGGCACACCGCCTGCCGCCGGTTTGTCGTCACCCAGCGGTAGCTCATCTGCGCAAAAACCCTGCCAGTCAGCGCCGGTGCTCAGCCCTGGGGCCCAGGCGTGAAGTTGTGATACCCACACTTGCATAGAATCTTGTGCCCTTAAGTTGAATGCTTCACGCGCTCACAGCTGCAATACCAGCCAGTCCCGGCCGCTTTTTACAGCGAGGCAGGCATTTTACACCAGAGCGGTTGCCCCTCGCACCTTAATGGCGTATTTGCCACCCCGGCAAGCTCGTCGCGATTGCTGGTTAACAGGATCGCGCCAAAAAAGGTATAGTTGCGGCTTTCACGTGACACCCACTGAGGTCATCCATTGCTGAGCTTAGAGCGCGTTAGTTTTGCATATCGCAAACGGCAAGCCTGTATTGACGGGCTCTCACTGTCGCTGGGCGCGGGCCAAACCTTGGGCTTGCTCGGGCCCAATGGAGCGGGCAAAACCACGCTAGCGTCACTGGTTACAGGCCAACTTACCCCAACCTCGGGGCAAATTCTGTTTGCGGGGAAACCCGTCTGCTTGGGGCAGCAGGGTATTGCGCTGGTACCGCAAGAGTACGCGTTTTACGCGCGCCTCAGCGGCCGGGAAAACCTTATGTTTTTCGCCGGCTTATTGAATTTGCCCAAAAACGAGCAGCAACTGAGAGTCAATCGAGCACTGGCCAGCACCGAGTTGGCAGCCTATGCCGACCAAAAAGCGGGGACATTTTCGGGGGGATTGAAACGTCGGCTCAATTTTGCCATTGCCTTGCTGCAACAACCTCAGCTGATGATTCTCGATGAGCCCACAGCCAACGTCGACCCGCAATCACGAGCTTTTTTGTTAGGCACCATTGCCAAACTCAAGCAAGAGGGCGTGGCTATTATTTACACCTCACACTTGTTGTCGGAAGTAGAAGCTATCGCCGATAAGGTCGCGCTGCTGCATCGGGGCAAGATTTTACTGGCAGGCGAGCTCTCTGAGCTACTGGCCGAAGATCACCGCTACCTTTATATACAGCTCGCGCAAACAGCACCGGCCACTTGGCTGGACGCGTTAAGTATGCAGCGAGAGGCCGACAACTGGTATCGCTGCTCTATGCAAGAGCGCCGTCACAGTCCCGGTGAGATCATTAGCACTTTAGAACAAAAGGGCGCCGACATTCGGCAGATACGTCACGGTCAGCATCGCCTGGAAGAGGTGTACTTGCGCGCACTGGCCGATGCCGAGGCAAGCTTATGAATGCCTTGCTCGCAGCGCTAAAAAAAGAAACGTTGCTGTTTCTACGCGACTGGCACGCACTCGCGCTACTGTTCATTATGCCGATGGTTTTTATCGTCATTATGTCGCTGGCATTACAGGAGCGCTTTGGCGGTAGCGATGGCCTTCAACTTAATGGACAGCTACACGACCTGGCCCAGTCACCCAACAGCGTTCGGTTTACCCGCGAATTGGCATTGAGCTCGCACCTTAAACTTAACAGCGACCATGGCGAGCTAAACCAACAACGCGACTTGTTTGCATTGACACTTGAGCCAGGTTTCGAGGAGTCGTTAGCTGGCGAGAACCGTCAAGCGGGCGCCACCCTGGAGTTTGCCGCTGAGCTGGGCAAACGCGAGCGAACCTTGATTAGCGCGGCGGTACGTGAAGCTTTTGCAGTGTTAAACAGCACTCTATTGGCTGAAGAGATGGGCTATGACCGGCAATACGCTGAGCAAGAATTTCTGCGACGAGGATTTGTTGCCACACGCGAACACTCAGCGTTGGCAAACATAGACCCTACGCCTAACGCCGTGCAGCAAAGTGTACCTGCCTGGCTTATTTTCGCGATGTTTTTTGTCGCTGTACCGCTATCCACCGCGGTGATTAGTGAGCGCCATAACAGAACACTGACACGGGTAAAAACCTTTGGCGCCACCACCACGTTAATCTATGCGGCCAAATTGACGCCCTACTTCGTCATCAACATGCTGCAGTTGGCCTTAATGCTATTACTTGGCAACCAGCTTTTACCCGCGCTTGGTGCCGAAGGGCTGGCATTGAACGTAGCTCTTACTCCCCTGTTTATAATGGGTATATGTACCAGCTTTACCGCGTTAGCGCTCGCCAGTTTGATCGCGGCTCTGGCTTCAAGTACCGAGCAAGCAACGGTCACCAGCGCTACAGTCAATATACTATTGGCCGCGATTGGCGGCGTTATGATTCCGGTTTTTGTGATGCCACCGGTTATGCAGGCGGTGGCCGTCTGGTCACCCATGGCCTGGGCCCTTGAGGGGTTTCTCGCGGTATTGGTGCGCGGTGGCAGCTGGACTGCAATCGCACTGCCTGCAACAAAACTTTTACTGTTCGCCAGTACCTTGATGCTGCTGGCCATCGCACTATTAAAGAGAGGAACACAGGATGGTTGATAGCGTCACTGACGAGCTAAAACTGCGCCTTAAACAAATTATTATCGAGGAGTGTGACAAAGACGAATTAACCCCCGCAGATATTGCCGATGACGCTCCACTGCTCGGAGAGGAACTTGACCTTGATTCTCTTGATGTACTGCAAATATGTATGGCGGTAAAAAAAGAGTATGGCGTGCGTATTGAAGGCAACACCGCAGCGAGGCGGGCCTTAAAAAGTATAAACACTCTGGCTCAAACCATTGCGGATGACGCCCGCTAATGACTGTCTACCTACGTCACTTTGCAGCAAGCTGCAGTTTGGGCGCAAAACTATCGTCATGTATCGACAATTTAGAAAGTTGCCGACAACCTAATCCCGTGCCGCGAATATTTCACTGCGATGAGGAACAGGTTGTCATGCCTTACTTTCGCACGGCCCAAAGAACACCCACCAACTTTTATCAATGGCTAATCGAAGAACTTGATCAGCTACTTAGGGACGCCAAACTGGATGCCGATGCACGCCGCCAAACCGCACTGTTAATTGGCTCATCGTCGTTTGATGTGCACGTTTCAGAGCAACAGTACCGAACGGAAATCGCGAACCTTGGTAGTGAGCAAGCCGTGGCCATGCCTATAGTGGGTTATGGCAAATTGGCCGAGCGCTGTGGCGACGAACTTGGACTTTCACCACACCGCCACACCTACTCCACCGCTTGCACCTCAAGCGCCAACGCGATGATTTATGGCAAGCAGCTGATCGAACAAAGTCTGGTTAAACATGTATTGGTACTCGGTCTCGAACCTGAAAACAACACAAGCGCTTTGGGATTTTACGGGCTGGGGCTGATCTCTCCCAGTGAACAAATGCACCCGTTCGACAATGATCGCGATGGTTTAGTATTAGGTGAAGGGTTGGGGGCGGTGCTTTTAAGTGATAAAAGCCAAACACCTGAGCACGAGCAACGTTTTCGCCTTATGGGGGGGGCAATCGGCACAGACAACCACAGCCTTACCGCCGCACATGTGGACGGCGCCGAAATAGCGCGTGTTATTGAGCAAGCTTTAGCACAAGCCAATATTAAGGCACAAGATATTGCCGCCATTAAAGTTCATGGTACGGCGTCATTGAAAAATGACGAAGCCGAAGCCGCGGCTTTACACCGCGTTTTCGGCCCGGCCTTGCCCACCGCCTTTGCCTTCAAACCCTATATTGGCCACACTCTGGGCGCCTGTGGTGCATTGGAAGTGGCACTGACATTGGGCTGCCTGCAGGTAGGAAAACTTCCCTGCACCCCCAACGCCAAGGGTGACGGTGATCTGGGCATCACCATAACCAACAAGCCATTGCCAAGCCCAACCGGCTATTACTTGTTTAACTGCTTTGCCTTTGGTGGCAATAACAATGCGTTACTTGTGCACGATCAGGGGGCTGAGGCTAGACACTGATGTACATTGAAAATAGCTACTCACTACTTCACAAGGTGGATGCCAAAGCACCAGAGCTTGCCGATGCGCAAAGTGTTATTCAACACTGGCATGGCAAACGTATACGCCGTATTGATCGCTATATTCAACTGTGTGTGGCCGGCGGCCTGGCCTGCACAGAGAAGCGCGAACTGCCCGGCAATACCGGGGTTTATCTCGCCACACGGTGCGGCGCCGTATCCACCTCAGCGCTGGTGATGAAAACCATTGAGGCCGAAAACGAACTGCCCAAACCGCTGCATTTTATTAACACTCTGGGCAACTCGGCGGGTTTTTATTTAACCCAACTGCTGCAAGTAACCGGTACCGCTCTGGTACTGTCGAAAGAAGCCCATTCTTTCGAGGCGGCTTTGCTCCACGCACTCATGGATCTGTCTTTAGGCAAATCAGAGTACGCCTTAGTGGGTGCTTTTGATGAGGTAGCGCTGCCCGTAGAGCACCAACTAAAACGATTGAACTTCGCACCCGATGCGCCGGCACTTTTTGAAGGTAGCCATTGGTTGTTGCTAAGCAATCAACACAAGGCCCTCAATGTTTCTCTGCCCATTTTTGCCAACTCTCTGGTAGAAATTGTGAGCGTAACCCAACCTGCGGCAACCAATGTGCAATTGAGCTTCGCACCAACCGATGCCGAGCGAGAGCAGCTCAGCGAATATCAGGTCAATGTATTTTGCCAGCGCGAGCTCGATCAGGGGGTAGCGCCCCATGGCGCATTCAGTGCGGCATCACTGATCGACGCAGTATCCAAAACCGTTCCCATGTTACATATTAGTCGCAGCGACAACGGTTATTACTGCGCCGTGGCCCTTAATGACTAAGCAGTGCACGCAGCAGGGCCTCGTCGTCAGCAGCGGCAGCGCCCGAGGCTCCCACCGCACCAATGACGCCACCTTCATTTTGCAAAAGTACTCCGCCGGGATTAGGGTTAAATTGCCCGTAACTGGCACAGCTCAAAGCGCTACTAAAAGCATCTGAGAGCACACCGGCTTGGCGCAACCTTTCGAATTCCCGGGTATCGAACCCCATCCCCAAGGCTGCGTTCGCCTTGCCTTGAGCAATGGCCGGGCGCAAAGTGCCCACCCCATCCTCACTAAACGCAGCTTTGATAACCCCTCTGGCATCCAGAATGACCAGCGCCATTGGCGGCAATTGTCGTTGACGCGCAAGCGCAATGCCCTCGCTTAGCAGCTGCCATGTGTATTCCTGAGTGAGTGATCTCATCAACTTTTTCTCCTACGTGATCGGTAGGTGAAGATTATTGGCTAACAGAGGTGTAATAAACCCAAAATTGGTACATTCACTGTATACTTAATATATACAATAAGCCGTCATGGGGGGCACATGGATAAGTTGGCGTGTATGCGGGCATTTTGCGCCGTGGTTCAGCAGGGAAATTTCACCAAAGCCGCTGCACGGCTCAACACTTCCAAGGTATTGGTCAGTCGCAATGTCTCCCAGCTTGAAAGCCACCTCGGTGTTCGCCTGCTACAGCGCACCACTCGCCAGGTCACACTGACCAATGACGGCAGAGCTTATTACGAGCGCTGTCTGCCGCTACTGGAAGAACTTGATGATTTAAATCTATCGGTCAGCGAGCACAACGGCACTATTTCTGGGCGGCTGCGATTGTCCCTGCCCAGCGCGGATTTCAGTGAGTCCTATGTGCTACCGGCGCTGGTAGAATTAGCTAAGCGCTACCCTAATATATCGCTGGATATGGAGATGAGTGACCGGCAAGTCGATTTGGTGGCGGAAGGCTTTGATGCGGCCGTGCGTATTGGCCAACTGGAAGACAGCTCACTGGTAGCGCGCAAACTCTCCAGTATGAACATTATTGTTTGCGCCACCCCAAAGTCACTTAGCCAATGGCCACCTATAACCACCCCTCAAGACTTGGCCAACCTCCCCTGGGTTATCGACGCCAACTACCGGCGAGGCAGAAACGTAGAGTTTCAACGCGCCGAACAAAAAGTGCAAATTTCCGCCGAAGGTCAATTTCGTATTAACAGCGCCCGTGCGGTTAAAACAATGCTGTTACAAACGCCCGGTATTGGCTTGATGCCAGACTTTGTCGCGCGCGACTCACTTGCCAGCGGTGAACTGGTGCAAGTACTCAGCGACTGGCAACTTGGCAGCGCGGGCATTTATTTGGTTTACAGCCACCGTCGCCATCTAAGCCCCAAGTTACAGAAGTTGTACGATGCACTTTATGAGCATCTAAACGCTTAGCTCAAACTGTTTACTTATTGTTAACAGTTTATAACATTCATACCAGATTGTTATATTTTCTGCTCGGTGAGATAGTCAGTGCCACAGCAATTTGTGGAGGACTACACCATGCTTTATCAAGGAAAATGGCAACAAAACTGGAACCCCTATCAAAAAACCGGCGACAACGGCGATTTTGTACGTCAGACCTCGCAGTTTCGCTCGCAGGTCACACACGATGGCCGCGACTACGGTTTTAAGGCTGAGCCTGGGCGCTACCATTTGTATCTGGCCAAGATATGCCCCTGGGCCAGTCGCACTTTGATGGCTCGCGCGCTGCTGGGGCTAGAAGATGTTATTAGCGTATCGTTTGTCGAGCCTTTTCTGACCGACAAGGGCTGGCGCTTTGGCAATTACCCCGGTGCCGGGCCAGACCCACTGCATAACTTTCAACACGTCCATGAACTTTACACCCATGCCGATGCTCAGGTTACCGGCCGTGCCACGGTACCCATATTATGGGACAAACAGCGCGACACTCTGGTGAACAATGAGTCGGCAGACATTCTAAAAATGCTTAACAGTGTTTTTGCGCCTCTCGGCACTCGCCCCATTAACTTGCGTCCCGAGCCGCAATTGAACGAGCTAGACGCGCTCAATGACGACCTCTACCACCGTCTCAATAATGGTGTATACCGAGCAGGCTTTGCTAAATCACAAACCGCTTATGACGCTGCGGTAGACGATGTATTTAGTGCGTTGGATGATATGGAAGTAAGACTGAATCAGCGCCGTTTTCTGCTCGGCGAAAACCTGACCGAAGCGGATATTCGCCTATTTGTCACCTTGGTAAGATTCGATGCTGCCTACCACGGTCTATTTAAATGCAACCGCCGCACGTTGGCCAGTTACGCAAATTTGTCCCACTACCTGGAACGGATATACCAACTGCCCGGCATTGCCGAAACAGTCGATTTAGACCATATAAAAGCAGGGTATTACTCGGTGAAAGCGCTCAACCCTACCGGAATCATTCCAACCGGACCGGAACTGAACTGGAGGGCGGCGTCATGATGCCCAGTTTATTTTTATCACACGGTGCGCCGGACAGAATCTTGTCCAATCACCCCGCGCGGCAGTTTCTAAAACAACTGCCCGCCTACCTACCGCAAGCGCCAAAGGCGGTAGTGGTGGTGTCTGCGCACTGGCAAAGCCCGCGCCTTGCCATGACAGAAACCGGTACACACAACATCCAATATGATTTTGGTGGTTTTACCGAGGCGATGTACCAATTGCAGTATCCTGCGGTACAACCTGCATGGCTTACAGATCAGTTAGAGCAATTGCTAAACGCGGCCGGGCAAGAGGTACAAAAGAGCGACCGGCCTCTGGATCACGGTGCCTGGACCGTACTAAAAAACAGTTTTGCCAACGCCGATATTCCAGTGGCGGCTGTCAGTTTGACACTATGGCGTGACATGGACGCCTTTATCAACCTCGGCAAAACTTTGGCACCACTGGGGGAAGATAATATTTTGCTGATTGGCTCTGGCAGCGCAAGCCATAATTTGAGTCAACTCAACCGGTTCAATGAACAACCGCCATGGGTGCGTGAGTTTATAAGTTGGCTTCAGGAAAAGGTTGAGCAGCGGGATATTGGTTCGCTTACCCAAATGTATCAACGTGCTCCGCACGGGCCCATGGCACACCCAACGGCCGAGCATTATTTGCCCTTGTTGGTCGCTCTAGGTGCAGCAAGTGGCGACCGGGTCCAACGGCTACACGACAGCTATGAACTGGGCACGCTCAATAATTCAAGCTGGGCGTTTGGTGGTTAAGATTTTTCTACTTGAGAACGGCTAGCACCGCTAGCCATACCATGTTAGCAAACGGTACCGAGTAGATATAATATACTCGAAACTTAAGTCGACTGTTTACACCAGCTCTTCAACTGCAGCCAAACCTGTTTCTCTTGTTCTGCGCACGCGCGCAATTTATCAGAGATCCTCTTAAGGTTTATAGGCTCTTTTGATTTACATTCTTTCACCACAATAAGTGCGAACTCTCGCCAGGTATCGCCCACGTTGGTCATCGCTTTGGATGCGTCCGTCAGGGATTCGTCTCCGAGTAGCTTGGCCGATTCCTGCAAAAACGAGGCATAAACAAAACGAAAACCTGCACCACCGGTGCCGATCTCTTCTTGCATACGCACAATATGGCCGAGATACAGTCGCTTATCTTTTTCGCTACCGTTGAGTTTGTCGATTTTTTTAGCCAGGTAATGAATCCCGCGAATGCCAATAACAGGTAAAGGAGCACCTGTCATCACCTTAACGTTCTTGGCAATGGCTGCGCTGATCACTTTGGGGTAATCAATCCTCTCCGGTACGGAATCAATGGTATACATTAACCCCTTCGGCGCCAGTGGACCGCGCACAAACCGCGCCTTATTCAAATCTCGCGGCGCTATTTCCATCGGTTCTTCAAACACCGGATCACTGATTTGATAAACCGTTTCGCGCTTGCCGTAAACCAGAAGGTTATGTGCATTAAAATGAAAGCGCATTTCTTCGGGAAAATACGGCAAGTAATACACCGAAGTTTGCAGCCCCACCAAAACGTTTTTTTCGACCAGGTCGTCCAATGCGTTGGCCGCCGTCATGGGGTCTTTAAACTTGTGAAACTTCACCTCGACCCCCAAGCGCTTACACAAGCCCTTAATGATGGCACGGGGTGGTAGGCGATAGGCGATCAACGGCTGTCCACCCAGCTTTACAATCGGGATGTAAGCAAATGCCAATGCGTTCGCCAAACCAAATGCCATAGGCTCGCTAATGGGCAGGCCGTGATGGGTTAACAACGACGAGATAACACCGCTTTCGCAGTGTGCCGATTGGCTGTGGCTAAAAGTCATTCAGGTTTTTCCGGCAGAGATTGTATATAGGTGACGGGTCGATCCATGGCCTCGGCGTAGCGCTGCAAAACAGATTCATTTAAACGTACGAAGTGGCGGGGGTTAAAATGGCGCTTGACGCGCCAGCGCCATATACCCGTTAGCTGGCACAATAAAGGCAGGTCCATGCGACAGTCATACATATGAAAATACAGCGGTGATTTCGCGCCGGCAATGACCTCACTCCGGGCCTGCTCGGCCCACAGCTCAAACTGCGCCACCGCATCAAGAGTGGCGGTGGCTTCCACGTCCCAGCCGGTACTTTGCACCCCCTGATACTGACCGTCCTGACCCTGGGCGTAGAGTAGCTTCTTATGCCCGGCGTAGGTACTGCTTTTGTCCTGAGGAACGTCATCGGCGCGCACAAGGGCCTCCTTGTTAAACCACTTCTAATAGCATATAAGAAACAGAAAAACGCCCACTCTCCGGTATATAGCACAAGAGCTTTTCACCGCGTTTTAGTTGCCCACTTTTAAACAAGTCATCAATCATTATATAAATGGATGCCGCCCCGGTATTGCCCTTTTCTGGCAAGTTAGTGAACCAGCGCGACTGATCAATAGCAAAATCGGCGTTTTGCATACACTGATCCAAACGCTCACGAAAATAATGTGAAGAGTAATGCGGCAAGAAGTAGTCGACCTGCTCGGGTGTCATACCGTATTTGTCACGCAGCTTTGGCAAAGTTTTTTCCGCCGTATAGGGCATAATGTGTTCATTGAGCTGTTTAACATCTTGCTTAACCGACATAAAACTATCGGCGGCCGCCTCAGTGCGTTCCACCGCCTGCCAGCCGGTTAGCTCGCCGCTGTGTTCCTTGCGTGCTCCTGCGTACATACAGGCGGTCATTTCATTCGCGTACGACAGCACATCAATCCACTCAATTTTTAGCGCCAGCTGGTCCGCAGGCTTTTCGCGTTGAAGCACCATTGCACCGGCGCCATCGGACAACATCCAGCGCAAAAAGTCTTTTTCAAAGGCAATTTCCGGATTGGCTTCCAACTCAGCAATACGTTGCTCTAACTCGGGCGAGAAGTTGTCCGCTTTCATGGTATAGGATGCAGCCTCTGATGCCGCCGCCACCGCCGAACAATGAACACCGGCGGCAACGCTTAAGTAAGCGTATTTGAGGGCAGTCATGCCACTGACGCACACACCTGAGGTGGTCGCTACTTCACAGGGAGGATTACCTAGCTCGCCATGCACCATAGCAGCATGCCCAGGCATCAACTGATCGGCAATACTGGTGGCCGCGGCCAAACAGGTTATCGCCCCTAAGGGCACCTCATCACCCAGCGCTTGCTTAACCGCTTCGGCGCATAGCTGTGCATTGGTGTAATTGTGTTTGCCCGTCACAGGATCAATAGCGTAGTAACGGGTTTTGATCTGATTGCTACGCAAAATAATTTTGCGCGAACGCGAGGCACGGGCGCCCACTTGCCCCAACAAGGCTTCCATATCGTCATTCGCGACAGGCTCGTTGGGCAAAAAACTACCAGTATGTGTAATGTAAACCGAATTTTCAGACATCTTGCGTATATATTTCCAAAACTATCTAATCTTCGCCTGAAGGCCAGGCATAATATTGTTTCTGCTGGGCTATGCGTTGTTTCATTAACGGCCCGAACACGAACTTAAGCAAGGCTGTAATCGGCACAACTGTCAGCAGCATTAACACCAAAAAAGCGATATAAAATGCGGCTAAGAGTCGACGCGGTGTTGATGTAGGATCACCGCAGGCCAGAAACAACTTACCCCACAAATAAAAACTGCGAGTAACAAGTTTTTCGCTGGCAATCAGTTTGTCATTTACCTTAACTGCACCCAGCCCATTGAGTACCGTCTCGTCCAGATCCTGATTTTGCTCAAGGCGTTGCAACAGCGCCGTCCCGAATCTGGGCGCCTCTTTTATGTCTTTCTCGCTAACGCCTGCCGGCGGCACCAGACCAAACCAGTGCGGGCCTTTGCGGCCTGTTAGCACCCACAGTGGAGTTGCGAAAAAGCTAGCAACCGAACCTGCCGCATCGACCAATACAACATTACCCACCAGCTTTGCGTTTAAGCGCTGCAGATGTTGCTTTACTTTTTCCTGCGCTTGCAGCCACATATTGCGACAGGCTATGACGGTAACAACGGGTGTATTAGCCATTAACTTGCTCGCCAATTCACTTTGCAAAAACGACGATACCGGAATTGACGGAGCTAAATACCATACCTGATAGGCCAGGACTACGAGGTCGTACTCTTGGGCTAAGTGTGCAGTGCCTAAATTCAGCGCACAGGGAACCTGGTGAGCCGACTCTGGAAACGCGTTGATAAAGCGCAGCATCGGCCAGGGAAACGGGTAGTCCTGCTCAGGCCGTATATTGAGAAAATCAACATCCACGGTCGTGGCCTCAACCAAGGGTTCCACAACCGCTTGTGCGACACGATCTAATTGGCCGGTTTGCGAGTAGTGAACCACCAAAACACGCTTGTTTGCTTTTCGTTGGGTCAAACCGCTGCCTCCACTTCGATGGTCAGTTATCCAATCTCATTATCAAAGGGATCAGGCCCTGCTAAACTGCCCGCCAGTTTACCATATCTGAGGCAAGGTTAATGGCCAGATTCCGCCATCTGATGGCGCTCTTTATAACTTACCTCCCCTGCAGCGTCGGGGCACAAGACTATGCCCTTACCGTGACTGAAAACGCACTGCCAGAGAAAAACCTCTACATTGCGTTTTACCCAGAGTCAGCGGGGGGGTGGGAGGCCGAGCCGAGCCTAGAACTGAAGTTTGAACTGCCGCCCGAATCAAAAATCACCTTTCCCTTCAGCATTGCGAGCGGACGCTACGCCGTGCGCGCCTTTGTTGATTTGGATGCCAACGGAATCCTAAATACTCAAGCGTCAGGCCGCCCCCTTGAGCCGTTTGCCATCGGGATTGGCAATGACCGCAGGCGCCCATCGCCAAGTTTTCGCAAAAGCTTGAGGGAAATATCCAACCATCACCCCACAGTAGAACTCGAGCTGCGATACCCCAAGGGCTGGCAGGAAGTAAAGAGAGACTCTGCCGCCCCGCCAAACTAGCTCACCGGGCCCAAAAGCAACTAAGCGTTGGGCTGCGCAGTGAAGCTCGCGGTTAAGCGGCATTCACCGGCCACAAGCAACTGCACCTTGCCTTTGGGCCAGCGCGACTCATCCCACACAATGCGCACCTCATCGCCTGGCAACACGGCGCCCTGAAATTTTACCTTACCAAATTGAGTTAAAACGGACTCAGGGAAGCGCTCGATGAAGGTCTTGTGGATCATTCCTAATAAGTAGGCCCCCGGGGCAATAGGAGCTCCCGGGAAGTGCCCTTGCACACAGGGAGATTGGGACGTTACGGTAAACACTTCTGACATGGTTTATCATACCCGGTAACAAATCTATAAATGAGTAACCATGGAATATACCACCCGTATCGAACAGTTGCTGCCGCACGCGCCACCCATGGTGCTGATCGATTCTATCATTGAGCACAGCGATGCACATATTGTGTGCCAGACAAATTCACACCTCGACGGCGACAACCCCCTGCGTAGCGACGGTGTAATGTCGGTATTTGTGGGCATTGAGTACGCCGCTCAAGCCATGGCCATACACACGCGGCTGTGCTCACAGGGCGCGAGCCCTAACACCCCGCGCAAAGGGGTTATCGCCGTTGCCTCAAAGCTGACGGCGCACACCCAACAACTTGATGATTTCCCGCAGCCCCTACAAGTTCGCACCGACATTATCGCTCAAACAGCCGACAGCTCGCTGTGCAGCTTTGCGATCAGCGCCGGCGCGCAGACTGTGCTCGAAGGCCAACTAACCGCCCTTGTAATGGATGACTGAAGCAACAGATGGCAAATACCCACCTACATGTTGTGAATTTAAACGCCTCCTGGCTGTGCGAAAACGCTGAGGAAAGGGCCCGTCATTGGCTAACCCATGAAGAATGGCAGCGCCTGCAAGCGCTGCAAAACGTTAAAGTGCGTCAACAACGAATGCGCCAAAAGGTGGTCTTTTACGAACTGCTTAATTTTTACTTGCAGCTACAGGGTCAGCGGCCAGAAATCTCTATCGGAAAATCCGGCAAACCCTTTTTGCCACACCAAACAAACCAACACTTTAACCTCAGTCACAGTGGTGACTGGCTGGCCATAATATTGTCACAGGCGGGTCCGGTCGGCATTGATATTGAGTCTCCTCGAAAGTCGCGAGACCTAATGGCAATCGCCCGCCACTATTTTCACCCCCGCGAGATTGAACATATGGCTACTTTAAATGGTGCCGAACAACACAAAGAGTTTTATCGCCTGTGGACATTGAAGGAGGCCTTCTTCAAAGCCCGTGGTACTGGTATTTCCGAAGGGCTAGCAAAAATTGACTTTACCGTTAGCAGTGCCCCCGAATCGGACCAGAACTGGCCAGTTACGGCTTGGCAATACCAACACCAACAGCTTGTTACCACACCACAGCCTGTTTACCTGTCATACGTTCTACCCAACACAGACGCACTGCCCGGGCTGAGAAGAGACTTCCCCCTTAACCTGAGCTAAACTTATACAAAGCGCACAATTTGGTCAGGCAAATGCTCCCAGCCTACAAACTCAGCTCTGCCCAAGTACGGACACTGATCACTGTGTTGGCGGTCAGCACGCTAGCGCTTTGCGTAAACCATGCAATCGCAAACGAAACCTCTACTCAGGTTGACGCCTATGCTTACCGCACACCCGGCTCCAGTGCCGACCACAGACTGTCCTATGAAGTAGAGTTGCTGCGCCTGGCACTCGACAAAACTGTTGCAACCTTCGGCCCCTATACATTGCAACCAGCCAAAGCGATGAATTTACCGCGCACCATGGTAACGGCGCGCAGCAGTAAAGAGGCGCTAATTTTTAAAACCAGTTACTCCCAAACCCTTACTCAAGAATTTCGTTATCCGACTTACCCAATTGATCGCGGAATATTCAGCTACCGTATCTGTTTTGTTAACAATCAAATTAAGGACAAAGTTAGCCAGGTGGATAATCTGGACGATTTACGTCGCTTCATCATTGGCCAGGGGGTGGGCTGGCTGGATGTCGATATCTTAGAACACAATGGGTTTTCGGTCAGGGAGTCTTCGGGCTACGAACAACTGTTCCCAATGCTGGCCGCGGGAAGGCTGGATTTGGTGTGCCGGGCGCAAAATGAAGTTCCTGCCGAGTGGGAAATTTTTAGTCACTTGGGTGGATTTTCTATCGATCAGAGCTTCGCACTGTTCTATCCATTGCCCCGTTTTTTTTGGGTACATAAAAGCCAGCCGCGCGCCTTCGAGCGTTTGAATCTGGGTTTAAAGATATCCTATCAGGATGGCTCAGCACTTAATCTCTGGAAACAGCACTACCAGGCTAACCTCCGCAAAGCGTCCCTTAAAAACCGCCGCCTGTATATTCTGAGAAACCCGTACCTCGATGGAATATCTCCTGAATACAAACAGTATTTTCTGGATCAGCGCACAAAAATGTGCGAGTCAAATTGTTAAACCTGTATTATGCACCGCTTTGAACAAACGCCAACTCAATCGTACAATAGATCTCAACTTGGCAATTTAACAACAGAGACTTAAGAAACCTGTAATTAAGTCTCCAGCGGCCTCTGGCTTACAAAGTTTGTTGAGCCCAAGGCTGCGAGATGAAAGCGTTCTGGCCGCGCGGTGAAGTGAGCCAACACAGAGATCGGAAAACTCTGCAAGCCCCGAAGGGCGCGGCCAAAACACTCCCTACGCAACGTTGTTTTTCTTGCCATGGGCTACGGCCATTACCTGCGAAAAACGCCTTAGGTACTGAGCGTTTTGGACTCGCGCAGAGACGACTGCAGACTTAGCCAGAGGTTCCTTGAATATGTGTGGGCGTATGAACATCAGTGATGATCCATTTTCTCAGTGGGTTTGCGACTTACTCGATATTTCCTTTGCCACAACTGCCAATGCCGATTTACGTCCAACCCAAAAGGTGGCTACAATTGCCGCAAACAACACACAGCTGCAGCAAGTCAACGCGGCCTGGGGCATCAAACCTCACTGGGCAAAGAAAACTCTGATTAATGCACAAGCCGAATCGGTGGCAGAGAAACCCACCTTTCGTCATGCCTTTTCAACCTACCGCTGCATCGTTCCCTGCAGCGGCTTTTACGAGTGGCAAACGCTGGCCGGAGGCAAACAAAAATGGCTGTTTGCGCGAGAAGATGGCCAACCTCTTTTTATGGCCGGAATACTGTATCCAACCCAGACAAACACACCTCAATTGGTTACATTGACCACCAAGCCGAACCAGAGATTCGCAGGCTATCACCACCGATTCCCGCAGTTTGTTCACAGCCAAGACATCCATAGTTTTTTGACGGGTGACGCCGACCTCGCGCTAAAAATCATGATGGATAACGACGACCGCGAAATTCAGGCCAATACAGCCAGATAGCGGGGACACATTCAACAGACACAAAAAAGGCCGAACCTGTCATCAGGCCCAGCCTTTTTGCCTCAGACATTCAGCGAATTAGTACATCCAACCTAACTCAAATAATGCCGTACTCAAAGACGGGTTGCTATCAGCTCGGTCAATATCCAGCCAACGCTCTTGATAACCGGCCCGAATAAACATAGTCGGACTGATATCAAACCGCACACCCGCACCCACACCGTATGAGAAAGTGTCTTCTGTATAAGTAGGCTGGTAGTCGTTACAAATATAACCCCACCAGGGGTCCCACCAACAAACACTGCTTGGAGGCCCGCTGGCAATATTGGAGTCGACGGCCGCCCAACCAACCTGACCACTGATATAAGGCGTAAAATCTCCCTTTAAGAAATAATAGTCGGCCATAAGGCTGGCGGTGAAACCATCGAGCACACCGCGCACAGGCTCTTCCGTCCCCTCA
Organism: Gilvimarinus gilvus; assembly: GCF_030518155.1. Taxonomy (GTDB): domain Bacteria; phylum Pseudomonadota; class Gammaproteobacteria; order Pseudomonadales; family Cellvibrionaceae; genus Gilvimarinus; species Gilvimarinus gilvus. The sequence goes on from NZ_JAULRU010000731.1 coordinate 39,760, forward strand.
CCATCATCAAGAACCCGAACCGAATCGTAACTGGTGGAATTCCATAAAAACTGCCCGCTCACATTTAAGTGGTCGGAATGGTTAAATCCGGCCCTAAATCCGAAGCCCGGATCAGCATTCAAGGTTGCGCTCGCGCCGCCATCAAATTCAAATGTTTCGCCCGTAAGATAAGGAATAGTAAAAGCGAATTCGTACTTCTGCCCCCTATCGGCCGCACTCGGCAAGGCAAGCATCAGAATGCCCCCCACTGTGATTACTTTAACGATTGACCGCCATGTATCCATTGTTGCTACCTCCTAGTGATGTTTGACGCAAGTTTATACTAATGCCAAAGTGCAATACAGATAAAAAGTAACACACCGCGAAGCAAAGAATACTGAATCGTATTCACATTAGGCCGCCATATCCCAGCGCTGTGGGTTGGCCCGCGCCCTATGCTCACTAATAATATTCGAGCTGACCGCAAAAGCTGAAGCAACAACCGCCCCCCCTCTACACCGCACACCCGTTTATGCCATTAGTTTATTGCGGCTTCATGAATGCTTATTTTCGCGCCAAGAAATACCACTACTGTATTACTATCTACACATTAGCCAAACGTGTAATATAGTATTTTGACCACAATTAAAGATAGAAAAAATTTAGCCAAGACCACATAACCAGTTTGCTTTTGTTGTAGCAAGTTTGTTGTTAGATGCGATATATTTACTGTTGAGTGCTACTTGATTGGGCAATGTAGCAATATGTTCTGTGAGTGGCGCCAGTTCAGGTCACCCTGTACACCCATTATGCAATACAGGGAAAGCTCATAAAAGTAACACCTTCACAGGTGCATTAATTGGCGAGATTAACCCCGGCGCTGCCGGTTTTTTGAGCTCCCATCAACCACAGATACGGTTACGCAGAATGAAAAAAGCACTATGGATAGCCACTATTTTCTGTTCCGCTTGCTCGCTCCAGGAAATAAAGCAGGAAGCCGACGCGACCAACTCGGCAGCCACCATTCAGGGCACACTGACTACCACTGAACCCGCATACCAAAGTTACGCTGGCGCCTTCTCCGTTAACGATGGACATTATTTGCTTAGAGCCACAGCTAAGGTTGACGGCGGTTCGTATAGCATAACACTCCCCCCGGGAGACTACGCTGTAGGTGCCTACACAGACATTAATGGCAACGGAGCGTTTGACGCAGATGTAGATTTATCCGCCTACTGGAGCAACCAAGACGGCTCACCCGTCGTTGAGCGGCTCAATGCGAATTCTGTGAACAATGTTCCTCCGTTGGCACTGACCAGTCTTTCAAGCAATAAATTTAACCCGGACTTACACAGTCGCAATTACAAAGCTTTGGAAAATATGGGGCGCGTTGTCGCCCTGAGTGATCCGATGTTTTCCGATGAGTCAGCCAAACTGGGTGTCTGGCAGCCCCTCACATATCTCGAAACTTACGGCGGCGGACTGATGTTCTTGCAGGAGTTTGAGGAAAATAAAATACCGGTTATCTTTGTTCACGGTATTTTCGGCAGCACGACGAGCTTTTCCGACGTGATTGACGGCCTGGATACCTCTGTATACCAGCCATGGGTACTGCAATACCCCAGCGGATTAAGCCTTGGCCTAATCAGTGACTACTGGGTAAAAGCCATCGATGAGCTTAGCAATACTTATAAATTTGATCACTTTCAAGTGGTCGCACACAGCATGGGCGGCGTCGTTACCAGAGATTTTGTCAGAAAATTCAGCGCTCAAAACCACAGTGCCAGCATAAGCAAAGTTATTACCGTTAACAGCCCACTTATGGGAATGCCAAGCGCTCAGAAAGGGGTTAAATACTCCCCTATTGTGGTTCCATCCTGGCAAGATGTCGCCACAGACAGTGATTTTATAACGACTCTACACCAGTGGTCATGGCCAGACGACTTAGATTATACGCTGGTGGCATCTTACCTGCCGGGTGAGCCCGGCGATGGCATTGTAGATCTCACAAGTTCGACATCAGACCGACTACAGAACGAGGCAAGTCAATTTTATTTAATGCAGGGTGAACACACTCAATCTCTGTCGAAGCCTGTATTAGTTAACTTTCTACTGGACGAGATACATTCAGCCTCACCGTAGCGGAATTACAATAAACAGCATGCAAGAATATGAACTTGTTTACCTAACCAGCGAGACAATCAATCGCGGTTGGAGCATATTGCAGTTTTGGGTGAGCGTGACGTTTGGGTTGCTCGCCATGTCTCAACTAGCGGTACGACATCTAAATGCTGGTTTACTTTTTGTCATCACGTTTCTATATATTGATTTCTCGCTGCTTACCTCGAGGCTTATAAAGTTCAACGGCACGGTGGTCAGGGGGTACATTAACGAACTACAAGCCTTACCGTCGACAAGCGCAGGCACCCATGCTTTTATTAATAATGCACCCAGCTCTATGGAAATCGCGCTAAGCCTATCTAGCGTATTTTACGGATTATTTTTTGGCACGGTTATTTTCTGTTGGTATAGCTATGTTCGGGTAAAGCAGAAAACCAAGAAAAGACTTGCCAGAGAGTCTAGCAGGTTGTAGCACGGAAAGTTGGCATAATTGCTATCCCCTTCAGCCTAAATAATTGGGCCAAGCTCCCCCGCTGGGCCTTTCATACCCATTAGTGAACCAGGAACATAAATATGGACATACCTAAATTATTGGCAGTGTTTTCCTGCCTTACGTTCTCAGTGCAGGCGCTAGCACAATCAGCGCCGACCATGAAAATGACCACCGATATTCCCCCTGCTATTGTGACTCCAGCGGCTGTGGATACGCGACTTGGCAAGCTTAAGTTTGAAGACGGCATTCCCACCGAAGAAACCGCAACGCTACTTTATGACAACCTCGATTTTATGCGCGGGGTAGAAGTCTTTATGAGCGCCATGCCCGGCGCTTCAGCAGAAGCTTTGCGTGCAGGGTTTGTGAGTAAAGGGGCTGACAACAATACGGTATTAATTTTTGAATCCCTGATGGACTCCAAGTCATTGTTCCTGACGCCGAACACGGAAAGCATTTACAACTTAATGTGGCTTGACACGTCAGACGGGCCCTTGGTGATCGAGACACCGCCGAACATCCTCGGCATCATTGACGACCACTGGTTTGAGTATGTAGGCGACCTAGGTAACGCCGGCCCCGATAAAGGTAAAGGCGGTAAGTATCTGCTGTTACCTCCGGGTTACAATGGGGATATACCTAAGGGCTATCATGTTATGCAGTCTCGCACCTACGGTAATCTTTTTTTCTGGCGTGGGTTTATCGACGCAAAAGGCAGCACTAAGACAGCGGTAAATAACTCTAAAAAATATGCAAAGGTATATCAGCTATCTCAGGCAAAAAATCCGCCTAAGATGAAGTTTATTAACGTGTCTGGTAAACACTTTAATACCATACACGCTAATGATTTTGACTTTTATAATGAAGTCAACGAAATTGTTCAAAATGAGCCAAGTGACTCTTATCACCCCGAAGTGCTGGGTGCTCTGGCCTCCATTGGCATAGAAAAAGGCAAGCCTTTTGCGCCGGATGCGCGCATGCGCAAAATCCTCACCGAAGCAGTTGCCGTGGGTAATGCGACAGCCCGAGCAATCTTGTTCCGCACCAGAATGGAAGAAGCTTACTACTATCCAGACAGCGCCTGGTTTACGGGCTTTGTGGGAGGCGACCATCAGTTTTTCTCACAGCCCGGGGTACGCAACCTTGATGCGCGCACATTATTCCATTATTACGCCACCGGCATAACACCGGCTATGGCAATTCAGCGCGTAGGGATTGGATCACAGTATGCTATTGCGGCAACCGACACCAACGGAGATATACTTGACGGCAGCAAAACCTACAAGGTTCATCTCCCCCCCAATATCCCGGCACAAAACTTTTGGTCTTTCGTGGCTTATGACAACCAAACGCGCTCCATGCTGCAAACCGACCAGCAGTTCCCGAGCATTGGCAGCCAAAATAAATCATTAGTAGTTAATGACGATTCGTCTGTCGACATTTGGTTTGGCCCCAAGCCAGTACAAGGTCATGAGAACAACTGGGTACAAACAGTACCGGGTAAGGGCTGGAACCTAGTGCTTCGCCTATACGGCCCCGATGAAGCTTGGTTCGATAAAACCTGGCGCCCTGGTGAGTTAGAGCCAGTAAATTAGTATGATCTAAGGTTGTCAGCCGGTCAGGAAAATCTGGCTGACAACTTTTGTTAGCATGTGCCTATCAGTTTCACATTGTATGTAATAATTTTGCGCTGAACCTTCCCATTGTCGATAAACGGCATAGGAAGGAGCTGGCGGCTGTAAATTAAAGCAAGCCGGCAACGACTACAGCCTGTGTGCCAACCGATATTGTCCGGCCACCATGCTTTTTTGAATAGGCGTTCGCTTCAGATAATGTTGAAAACCATAAGTTAGTATATCCGGCATCTGGTAACGTTAAAGAATAATGCGCCAACACTTGTTGTGGGTGCAATTCAATGCTGCGTCGGTAAAGTGCCCAGCTGTTGTAACCTGCCTCTACCGCAATGAGCTGCAATAGGTGTTTACGTTGAATCAAACTATTGCGGCGATAGAGTTCAATCAGTGACATGTCTCGCAAAACTTTACTTGCAAGCAGCCGTCTTAATATTGGCAAAGCTCTTTGTTTTGACTCTGAACTGGCCGCACGATGCAGCCGTTTAGCTTCGCGCAATAGTCGGCTAATCAGCAATGAGTGGTTGTTCTTATCGGGGGAGTGGTTACAAGTGCGCATATCGCCTCCTTTTATTGGCCCACTCGCTATCGGCCAGAGATGATATGCAAGCTAAGCTTGCCATGTGAACAGTTGGTGAAGATACTTTTGCGAGGCGGGCGCCCAATAAGCCCAGCGCAATTATGGTACTTCCCGACCTAAGTTGTCAATTTCATAGGACTTAGACCAAGGAAACCATCACTGCGCGGGCCGGCACTTTTCTAAGGAGCCTCTGATTAAGTCCTCAGTGGCCTCTGGCTTACAAGAGCTTTTCGAGGTCAAGGCGGCGATCCGATGGCGTGCCGATGGCCCGGTGAGGGGAGCCAACACAGAGATCGGAAAGCTCTGAAAGCCCCGAAGGGCGCGGCCAAAACGTCCATCCGATGTGTTGCACCTCTTGCCAAGGACTATGGCCATTGCCTGCGAAGCGCGCCTTGCCGAGTGAACGTTTTGACTCGCGCAGAGACCACTGGAGACTTGATCAGAGGCTCCCTAGCAAAGGGAACCACCCTGTCCGTCGAGACAAGGCACGACATCTGCACGCTTCGGGCCTCGCTGAGCATGCAAGGGGTTTTTCAACAGCCTGCTAGCGGTGCGTTAGGTTCCTAAGGTCTTTTTTGGTGAACCAGCATATCCATAAATTTATCAAATCGTTTCTGTCTGGTTGCAGGCTTCTTTGCAGACGTTAAGCCGTGAGCGATAACATAGCGGCTCGACTTGTTGAGCTTTGAGAAAAACTGTTTCGTTGCAGGGTTTTTGTCGAGCTCGGCCAGGAAGTCTTCAGGCACAGTCATTTCGCTTACGGCGTAGGCGCTATCCCAGCGACCATCGGCTTGTGCAGCCTGAACATGTACAAGCCCGGATTTCTGCATGCGCCCTTCACTTATTAAGCGCGCTGCATGCGCCCTGTTTCTTTTGGACCAGTTGCTTCGGGTTTTTCTTGGGGTTATTCGTTGCAGGTAGGAGTGCTCATCCAGGGATTTTTTGACGCCGTCAATCCAGCCCCAGCACAGGGATTCAATCACAATGTCGTCCCACGTCACGCTGGCAATTCCACTGCCTTTTTTAAAGATTTTAACCCACAGCTCGCTTTCGGTAGAATGATTCTTTAAAAGCCATCGGTTAAGGTCTTTGGGTTCTGCGAATGCCATAATCTTTGTTGGATCGGCTTCAGGCATTAACCCCCCCTTTTGTCGTTATCAACTTTGACGCGTGGAACACAAGAATGATGTGTACTCTCAATATACTTTGCTCAATATTGAGCCCGCAATACTCATATGGGATTTTGCCGACATAATCAGCGCTAACTTCTCCCGTAAAATGGGCTTTTGCAGTCCTTTCTCCTCTCCCTGTTCTTGAGCACTTTTTTCTGCATCCATAAGGCTTTGCTTAAGTGCTGGATACTCATCACGGGTAAACTCGTACAATGTGCCACAGGAGTCCACCTCCGCCAGTGGTTTACTCTCTAGCTTTACATCGATCACACACGCAATCGCCAGTATGCGGTAATCGGACGCCTGACTCTCAAGAGATTTCAGGTAAGCTGTATCGTTTGTCGCTAAGCAGATCGATGGGATAGTCAGTATTAAAGCAAATATAAATGATTTCATGTTTTTCTCTTATAAGCTGGCGCGAGGGGCTGAGGTCCGCAGTGTAGCAATGCATTTATGGGGTTAAATTTCACTATTTGCTTCCGGTTTGAAGCGGTAGTGTCCGGTTATTTCGTAGTGAAACAGCATGTCATCAAGCTTGGGTCCAGCCCCAATATTGTGAACTATGAGTGGATTCCCGGTGACCTCAGATAGTGTCTCAGTCACTATGCCAATATGTGGCAGGTTGCCAGGAAGCATCCAGGTGACAATGTCACCGGCTTGGTAGTCTTGCGCCTTCTGGGTGACGGGAAGAGTATCTCCATGTCGGGAGAAGAATGCTTGTAGATTAGGTACGCGACGATGATCTATATTTTTATCGGGTTTGTTCAAGCCCCAAATACGTTTCGACGGGTAAGCATCGAAATTATTTTTCATATCTTTGTGTACTAAAACCTGCAAGTCGGTTCCGATGCTACGATAACTGCGAATTACAACGTCTGTGCATACGCCAATATTGGCGGGAACATCTCCATTGGGGTACGCAATTGAATAGTATGCGCCATTGTAAGTGATTTCATGCTTGGTGCGCTCAACCGCAGCGGCCACCAGCTCTTGTTCAAATGCATCCGCCAGACCGTATTGTGATAGCAGCAATACAGCAACGACCGTCATTTTTCTCATATATTCTACCCGGAATTTAATGCGCTACCTGCAAGGTACCAAAAAGTCTACATGATAATGTTCATCATGACGTACCCACGAACGCTTTTTAGAAAATTGAATGTTGTCCTTCAGGCACTGGCCGTCACTTGTACTGTATAAGTGTGGCTGAAGTGTGGGGTCAAATATTACCCGCCAAATTCCGAAGCCTAAAGCTTTTGCTGCCTAGTTCCGTCGTTTGGTTGTTTAGACGGGCGGCATCTGTAGAAAAGGGTACGTACACGGTCTGACATCTCCTTGTCTTAGCGAAGTGCGACATACTATAGCTAATCATTTTTTACTGTTGCGCAATCGATAGTGGCTCATTGGCAAAACATTCCATTCTATCGGTTGCTTTATGGGTCTAAGGACATTCGTGTCCATCATCAGACATCAGACATCAGACATCAGACATCAGACATCAGACATCAGACATCAGACATCAGGCGTTTCCTCTTTTCCAAGCCAAACCAAAAAACATCAACCCCAGTATAGCGGTGGCCGCACCCACGTAACCGGTAGAACTCCAGCCCATTCCTGCGGATATCGCAAAACCGCCCAGCATAGGGCCGATGGCGTTGGCCGTGTTAAAGGCGGCGTGGTGGGAGGCGGCTCCTAGGGTACGGGCACCTACAGCGACATCCATTAGGTGAGTTTGTAGGGGCGGCGATATGGCCGCAATTGTTCCGACAAAAAATACCGCGGGCAGTAGCGTCCAAAGGCTGTCGGTTGTAGACGGGTACACCAGCAGTACCAAAATACTCCATATCAGTAAGCCGCCCACGGCTTTAAACTGAAATTTATCGAACAGCCAACCGCCAAGAAAGTTCGCACAAAAACATCCAACACCGAATACCGCCATGGCCACCGGTATCCAATTTTGATCCACTTGAGTTACGTTCAGGAGGGTTGGGGCAAGGTAGCTAAACACGCAAAATACACCGGCAAAGCCCGTGGCACCAATCATTAAGGCCAGCCAAACTTCGGGTCGGTTAAACGCTTTAAGTTCCGCCAAGGGGTTATTGCGAAGTTGGTTCTGATTAAGTGGCACGTAAATATAAATCAACCCCACCGTCAGTACCGATATGCCACCTACCAACGCAAACGCATAGCGCCAACTAATGGACTGGCCCAGCCAGGTCGCCATGGGGTTGCCAATTAATATAGCAACGGTTAGCCCTACCATCACGCGGCTAACCGCTTTGCCCCGTTGGCTGGGCGGAACCAGGCTGGCCACTACCAGTGCCGCCACGCCAAAGTAAGTACCGTGCGGCAACCCGGCAATAAACCGAAAACCCAGCAGTGTTTGGTAGTTGGGGGCGAGAGCGCTGGCAATATTGGCGATGGCGTAAAAGCTCATTAACAGCAACAACAAGTTGCGATGAAACAGTTTGGCGCCAAATACAGCGAGTAGCGGAGCCCCCACAACCACACCCAATGCGTAGGCACTGATAACGTGGCCCACCTGTGGCTCGGAAACTCCAAGGCCTGCGGCGATTGGCGGCATTAGGCCCATGGTGGCAAACTCGCCGGTGCCAATACCAAAACCGCCAATGGTCAGGGCGATCTCAATCATCCAGATAGCGCCTTTGCTGAGTTTCGGCTGCTCTAGTGAATCGGTTACTGGCGTTTGCACGTCTTGCGGCTTGTTAATGGTTGGTTCCACGTTGTCATTGACTCATAAAGTGTCGCTACCCGGTATCACGCGAGGCGTGACCGGTCTGGACTCTGCTCAATTGGGATTATGGGATTATCAGGAGGCGGTATTGTAGCGCACCGTATTCGCTTTGAGTGTTAAGTAGAGTTTAACTCTCTGTTAAGGCGCGGCTACACTCTCCCTGAAGGCACTGGGTGTGGTCGCCGTGACCCGGCTAAATTCGCGGTGGAACTGCGATTTGGTGCTGAAGCCCGCTTCCAGATAGATGTCGGTCATGTTCATGTTGGGGTGGCCAAGCAAGAGTTGTTTGGCTTTTTCAACCCGTACATTGTTTAGGTGCTGAGAAAAGCTCGCCCCGTACACGCCGTTCACCGCCTGCGATAATTGACGCGCAGGCACGCCCAACATTCGGGCGGCGCGACTCAGGGTGATGGTCGGCTCGGCTCGGTACAGGCTCTGCTCCTCTACCAATGTTTGCCAGCGATTAAAAAGGCTCTGTTTCTCTTCGTCGCTTATCGCCTGCGTGCTCGAGGGCAACTTGAGTTCATGCATCCATTCTATCAGTGGCACCCTTGCGACCATCAGCAGTAGCGTGGTGGCGTGAAACAGCGTGAACACTGCGCACCCGAGGTACAACATAATACTTTGCGCAGGTGGCTTGCCTAGTCGTATTTCAATATTCAAGGCAACTTCCAACAAGATATTGATGGCCATAATTGCAACCAGTACCCACAACCAGCGAAACGCCACACTGGGCACGGCGCTGGTTGAATGTTGCGTACGCTTAAGTTGCCACAGTGTTGCCAGCCAGTAGCCGATAAAGCTTGCGGTAATTGCGAAATCAACAATGGCCCACCATTTCGCCAACAGTGTGACAGCCATAGCGAGGGCTGGCGCTAAGTGCCATGGGGATAAGCGTTTACCTGGGCGAAGCACACTGACGAAATAGGCGTATAGAGCGGGGCCAAGAAACATCGCCAGTTCTGCTCTGACTAAGGCCCCATTGGGCCAAAGGCCGCTAAAAACTAACCCTCCCAGGCTCGCTTGCAGTGTGAATAACGCGTAGTTTAGACCCAGCATGCGAGCACAGCTTGGATTTATGGCCCGGCTCGTTAAGAGCCCAATGGCCAGCATTGCGCACATCAATGCGGATAAGCCAAAGCAGATGATTAATACAATGGGATAATTCATATTTAAGGCGAGTGTTACCGTCCCAGATTGCGTTTTCTGTGTCCTAAATAGCGTTTTAGGACGCATGATACAGGCTTTGGCGGCATTCTGGGGGCATTGTTATTTACTCTGTTAAAGGAACCGACCCATGCCACTATCACGAAGCTTTACCCCTCGACTGCTGCTTGTTGCAGTACTTACCTATGCCCTTGCCTGCGCGCAGTACGCCTTTGCCGATACAGCGGCATTGCTGATTGAAAATGCACGGATTGTGTCGACCACGGGTGTTTCCGAGCCCCGTGATGTGCTCATCGAAGCGGGCACCATCACCGAGATTGGCCCGGGGTTACGTCCATCGGTGGCCGAGAAGGGCGTACGCATTATAGACGCCGAGGGCCGCTTTTTGAGCCCGGGGCTTATCGACAGTCACGTACATTTGATGGGAGTGCCCGGAGAGTCGGACGCCTTACCTGCCGAGGTGCGCGACCAGGCGTTGGCGCAAATACCCAAAAGTTACCTGTATTTTGGGTTTACCACCGTATTGGATTTGATTAGCGCTGACGAACCTATGGTGCAGTGGAACAACCAGGCATTGGCACCTACGGCGTTTCACTGTGTTGGTGTTCCCATACCGGGGGGCTATCCAATGGCGTGGCTGCCGCAAGAAGAACAGCTCGCATCGCCCATTGCCGACTACTACCTGTACGATGAAAATCAGCCGGCACTAATGGCGGCGACGCCAGGTAGCGAGCAACATAAGCCCAAGGCGTTGGTTGAGCGTATTGCTAGCACTGGCGCTCGCTGTATCAAAACGTTTTACGAGACGGGCTTTGGCCGTTTGCGCAATTTACCCGTGCCCTCGCTTGAGTCCATGAAGGCGCTGATTCGCGAAGCACACAAGCATCATCTGCCGGTGTTTTTGCATGGCAACAGTCGCAAGTCCTATGAGTTTGCACTTGAGGCTGGGGTCGATTTACTGGTACACGGGCCGTGGCATGGTGTTAGCGCCAGTGATGCGGAGGCTCTAGAAGCGTTGGCTGAAAAGGTCGTGCAGGCGGGTATCGGTGTGCAGCCAACGATGCAGGTGATCGTTGGGGAACGTGAATTATTTAGCCCAGATTTCTTTGCCCGCCCAGAGGTAAAAGCGGCCGTGCCAAGTGCGCTTCGCCAGTGGTATCAATCCGAAGCCGGACAGTGGTTTGTTCAGAATATGAGCCATGGTTTTGGTGGGCCAGATGAACCCCACTTGCACGACAAAGTACACGCTGCAATGGCCAAACCGATAGGGGGGGTGCAAGCATTCACTCGCGCTCTGGCTGTCGCCAATGGAGACCTGGTGTTTGGCAGCGACACGCCCAGTGGCCCGGTGTACACCCAGTTTCCCGGTTTAAACGGTCACCAGGAAATACAGCATTGGGCCAGTCAGGGGGTAACGCCCCCGCAAATATTTGCCGCACTGACAGTGCGCAATGCTGAGCTCTTAGGTTTGGCGGAGACGTTGGGATCTGTGGCTGAAGGTAAGCGCGCAGACCTCTTACTACTAACGGATAATCCGTTGGAATCTGTTGATGCTTATGATTCGATTGCTTGGGTTATTGTGAAGGGAGTGCCGGTTGAGCGATCCAAACTTGCCGCCAACTAAACATCAGCGGCGCCCCAATGTATGCAAGAGCGAGTGGGCGGCACGACACCGCCCGGTGATTTTTATCGGTCGGGCAAGGTTACATTAAGCTCCAGCACCGAGCAGTCGTCGTTGTCATCGAGCTGAACCGATACCTGGTCTTGATCGATTTCAATATACTTGCGAATCACCTCGATGATCTCTTGTTGCATCAACGGTAAGTAGTCCGGTTGATTGCGGTGGTTGCGTTCGTGCGCCACCACAATCTGCAAGCGCTCTTTAGCCACGGAGGCCGAAGAGGGCTGCTTTTTCTTAATAAAGTAATCAATAATGCCCATTACTTTCCTCCCAGGAGGCGCTTCAAAAAGCCCTTCTTTTGCATTTCCAGGAATCGATGTTCTACGTCTTCGCCGACTAAACGTGCTACCGCGTCGGAGTATGCCTGGCCCGCTTCCGAGTTCTCATCGAGAATAACCGGGGAGCCCTGGTTCGAGGCTTTTAGTACGGCCTCGGATTCAGGAATGACGCCCAGTAGTGGAATGGCGAGAATTTCTTCGACATCGGCCACACTCAGCATTTCGGCGCTGGCGACGCGCTCTGGGTTGTAGCGGGTTAACAGAAGGTGTTCTTTAACTTGTTTGCCCTGTTCGGCCAGGCGAGATTTGCTTTGCAAAATTCCCAGAATGCGATCGGAGTCCCGCACAGAGGACACTTCCGGGTTGGTTACGACAATGGCTTCTTCGGCAAAGTACAGGGCCATTTGCGCGCCCTGCTCAATACCGGCTGGTGAGTCGCAAATAATATAATCAAAGTCTTCGGCCAATTCATTTAATACCGCCTCGACACCGTCGTGGGTGAGGGCGTCTTTATCGCGGGTTTGCGAAGCCGGTAAAACGTAGAGACCTTCGGTGCGCTTGTCTTTAATCAGCGCTTGCTTCAGGTTCGCTTCTTTGTTGATGACATTGACAAAGTCGTACACCACGCGTCGCTCACAGCCCATAATTAAGTCTAGGTTGCGCAGACCTACGTCGAAGTCGATCACGACGGTTTTGTGACCGCGCAATGCTAAGCCTGTTGAAATGGCGGCGCTTGAAGTGGTTTTACCAACGCCACCTTTACCGGAAGTTACAACAATAATTTTAGCCACGGTGTTTCCTCAAAGTGTTGGCACTGTCACAGTGCTGCAATTTCAATAGAATCGTCTTGTAAAAATACTTGCGCAGGTTTTTTCCAAACCGCTTCACTAAAGCTGTCGTTCAAAATAAAGTGACCGGCGATAGATACCAACTCAGCTTCCAATTTTTGACAAAAAATTCGGGCGTTGGAGTTGTCGCGAACACCCGCCAGTGCGCGGCCACGTAAAGCGCTATACACGTGAATGTTTCCATCCGCGATGACCTCTGCCCCTTCGCTAACCGGTGCGAGCAGTATTAAGTCAGCCCCTTCGGCGTATACCTGTTGGCCCGAGCGCACCGGCTTACTGATCACCTTGGTCGGAGTTGGGTTGCTATTGGCAGCGGGTTGTGGGGTGGGTTCCGATGCTGGCGCCTCCGGTGCTTGTTCCGTGCGCGGGCGCGGCGTCGGTAAATGTACCAAGCCGGCATCTTTTGCCATTTGCGCCACATGCTCTTCGGCGCCGCGAAAGCCATAGAGCTGAAAGCCTGCACTGCGGCACTCGCTCACTATGCTCTGCATCTGAGTTTTGTCCATACCACCTGTGAATGAGGCAAGGTTTAAAAAAAGTGGCGAACCGGTAAAAAATAGCGGGGCAGTTTCGATTTTCTGGCGCAGTGTTTCGGCAAACTCATCGCGTTGATAGCGGTAGAGGTCAAGCACCATTGAGGTGACGCTGGTGCCTTTAATATGAAAGCAGGGGTCTGCCATCGAATAATCCTGATTCGTGCGTTGAGCAGCACTGAGTGCTACTTGATCAAATTGAGTAGAATAGCAACGGTTTTTTCCACTTAAGAGTACTGTGAGTTGCTAAACGTAATGGCCCCGCAATATACCAAATATTGCGGGGCCAAAATATGGGCAGAGCCTTACTCGGCGATTATTTTTTCAGCGATGTGACCGCATCGTAGGCGGGCTTACGTTGATAGTCGCGGTCAAACAGCAAGGGGTAGTTGGTGCGCCCGCGCACGGGGAAGCCGTTTTTCCACGATTCACCGTCGCCGGTACCCCAAAATGTGACTCGGGCGATTTTATTGCGGTGCTTTAAAAACAGTTTAAACCACTCCACGTAACGTTCGGTGAGTTGTTGTTGAACATCGTCGGGCAAACCTTCTGCGTAGGGGTTAAGTTCATCAGAGTAGGCAAAATTATCTGAAATTTCGGCGCCCATATGCTCCCAGGCAACCGGCAGCACGTCTAAATCCAGCTCGGTAATATGCACCGCGCAACCGGTGGCTGCGTAGGCTTCTATACTTTTTTCAAACTCTTGAATGTCCGGATAGCCGAGGCCGATATGGCCCTGCATGCCAATACCGTCAATCGGAGTACCATTTTTCTTAAAGCGTTCGACCATTTCGACGACGAATTGGCGTTTCCCCGGGTTATGCATGTTGTAGTCGTTGTAAAGCAGGTGGGCTTCCGGGGCGGCAGCTCGGGCGTATTGAAAGGCGTGGTCGACAAAGTCGGCCCCTATTTGATTGAACCAAGGGCTTTTGCGCCAGCCCTTGTCTTCGTCGATGGCTTCGTTGACCACATCCCAGGCTTGAATACGGCCCTTGTAGCGTCCCGCGACAGTATCAATATGATTTTTCATGCGCGCCAGAAGGTCGCTGCGCGATAGGGGAGTGCCGTCGGGGTGATTGAACACCCAGCGTGGCGTTTGCGAATGCCACACTAAAACGTGACCCACAGCAAACATGCCATGCTGCTCGCAGAAGTCTACAAAGGTGTCGGCAATATCCCAATGATACGTATCCGGCTCGGGGTGAAGGCGCTCCCACTTCATGTCGTTTTCCATGGTCATGGCGTTAAATTCGCGCGCGACCAAATCATGAAAGCCATCCGGCGGGGTCATCATTCTGGTTTTGCTGATGGCCGTGCCAACAAAAAAGTCGTCTTTGAATGCATTGGCAATTCCGGTGACGTCAGCGGCGGCGGCCATGGCTTGCTGTTTGGCTAAAGCAATTGCACCGGAGGCGCAGAGCGAGCTTAGTAAGAACTTTCTTCGGTTAACAATCATAGTATTACCTGGCGCAGGCTCAGGGCGAGAACCGTACCCGAGTCGCTGCGTTATTTCGTTATTATTGAGAGAGCCCGCGACAGTGCTGTGAGTAACGGCCTCTTTTGGTCAATAATACTATAAGGGCTGTGTGGATTACTCGCAAGTATTGATGATTGCGGCGGCGGCTAGTTTGCTGGCCTCCAGTATCTTGCTTTCTTCATTGCTCATTTCTGCGCGAATACTGAACATCGCATTATCCACCAGTACATTTAACGTTTTAAACCGGCCTACACCGCCCCAGGCTGCGTGGTCTCCGAGGCCCGGTATGCTATCCCACTGCATTTTATTAATAAGGCTTTTGGCGAAGTTTTTGCCCTCTTGCTCATATCGCTTGTCGATTACGCCATCGTCTGCTTTGGCTTGAACCGCCTTTTCCGCGCGCTGTGCTGCTTGCGCCTTTTCTTCGCGGCTAATGGTTCGGTGTTGGTGTAAAAAGGTGTCGGCGTCCACCTTGCGAATATTGCTGAGAGAGATGCTGTCGTTGATATCGACCTCCATCGCGTAGTTACCCGTGCCTACCGTAGATGTGCGACCGGCGGACCAGCTAACGGTGCAACTTGAACTGTAGGTTGAAACATCTTGGTCGATAGCAGCGTCGCTGGGGGTCATGGGAAAGGTGGTGCGTGTTAATTCAATACTGAGTAAATCGCATGGTGATTGTGCGGCCTGTAACAAACACGCCGCGGTGCCAACCGATGCGTTCGCGGTTTTGCCTGAGCCCGGTGGGTTGTCTGAGTCACTGCAAGCGAAGAGCGTAATACTTGCGCCGATTACCAAAGTGGTTGCGCATCTTTCCCATGGTTTCATTGATCATTCCTTCGATACTAAATTGTAGATTTACTAATAACCTGAGAAGAATAACCAGCGACGGTGATTCGTTCAACTTAAATTGAGCGGCCTTTACAATAATTGAATAACGCCGCTCATTTGCCATCGCCTGAGTCGTAAAATGACTCTGAGCTTTAGCGCTTGCTTACAACACCTGCCCAGCCTCCGCCACTGGCCAAACGTACTTGCAGCGTCTCGCCCGCGGTAATACTGCGTTGCTCACGCTTATAGTCTTCGGCGTAATGCTGTGTGTTGAGGCCATCGCGCACTAAATCAAGGGTGTATTCGCCCGCGCCGAGAAAGTCGAAGTTGACGTTCAGGGTGCGTGCAGTGTCGTCCGTCATGGCACCTAAATACCATTTGTCGCCGTGGCGACGGGCCACCAGAATATAGTCAGCAACCGAGGCATCCAGGACCCGGGTTTCATCCCAGACGGAGGGGAACTGGGCGATAAATTCGGTAATTTGCGGCTCCTTTTGGTAGGTGGTGGGAGATTCACACAGCATTTGCAGAGCGCTTTCGTAGACCGCGTACATGGCAACCTGGTGCGCACGTGTTCCCAAAGCTACCGGTCGGAAATGGCTGACATGGTGCTGTGGTAGGTGAGCGTTGCGCAGAGCGCCCGGCGTGAAATCCATAGGGCCTGCCAGCATGCGGGTAAACGGCAGCGTGACGGTATGCTCAGGGGTAATGTCCTGGCTCCACTTGTTGTTTTCGTTACCTTTTACCCCCTCATAAGTCATAACGTTGGGGAAGGTGCGACGCAGGCCGGTGGGTTTAAAGCCACCGTGATAGTCCACCAGTAAGTGATGCCTGGCCGCTTCGCGAGCGATTTTTTCGTAGTAATTAACCATGTACTGATCGGCGCGCTGCATAAAGTCAATTTTGATTCCGGCAGCACCCCATTCGCCATAGGTTTTCAGAATATTTTTGTAGTCTTGATCTAGTGGTCCCCACAGGGCCCACAGAATAATGCCGACACCTTTCTCCTTGCCGTACCGGATGAGTTCTTTCACGTCCATGTCAGGGTTGTTATCGATAATGTTGGTGGTGGATTTGGTCCAACCCTCATCGAGAATGACGTACTCCAGACCGTGCTCGGCGGCAAAGTCGATATAGTATTTGTAGGTTTGCGTGTTCAGGCCGGCTTCAAAGTCGACACCGAATAAGTTGTTGGCGTTGTACCAATCCCAGGCTATACGACCGGGTTTAATCCAGTCGGTATCCGCCAGCTGATTTTCGCGTGACAATAACCACACCAGTTCACTTTCAACGAGCTTTGCGTCCGACTTATTAATCATGGCTACACGCCAGGGAAATTTGCGTTGACCGGTAGTCTCGGCAATATGATCGGCAAACGTCAGTTGCTGATTGCGGTCCTCAGAGCCCGGAGTGGGCGTGGCCTTAGTGACAACGCCCGGGTGCTTGGCTTTAACGCTGTCAGTGCCAGTGGCGTCGATAAATAAGCCGGGATAATCAAATACGTCGGCTTCGGTAAACAGTACATTCACATCATTGGCTTCAAAATACACGGGCAGTGAGGCAAAGCGACCGGCTTCGATCTGGGCCAGTGCATCGGCCACATACAGACGTTCGTAATGTGAGATAAGGGTTTCCTCTTCCGGGAAGAGGGTCGTCGTCATCGCCGGGAAATTGAGTGACATTTGCTCACTGAGCACTTTAATGTCGTGCGGGTAATTGCCCCAAAAGCGGTAGGCCATGCCATCGTTGAAAGCCCGGAACTCGATACCGAATTGATTAGCAAAGGATAGCGTAAGTGCCTGATAGTGCTCGGCAATGGTTGAGTTTTTGTGTGCGACGATGGGGGTGTGTTGCGTTTGCACTCGTGTTGAAGCTTGCGTTGTGACGGTAATTTTATCGGCAATATCCCCCATACCCGCGATGTCGAGGCCAATTGTGCTTGGCGCTATTACGTCGATGTCACCGAGCGTTACCGAGAATGACAACTCCCGTTCGGTATCGATGTTGACGCTGAGTTGGCCGTCCGGGGAGTTAAGGGTGTAGGTGTCAGCGTATGCGTTGAACGATAAAGCTGCGAATGCGGTGGCAACCAGCGCCAACGCGGCCAAACGAGTGGGGAAGAAAAGCCAATTCATGGGGATACCTTTGTTCTTATATGAAACCGGTTTAGCGCTTAGTTTGCCTATCCCCGACGAGTAGAGCAAGGCTTGACGCTGCAGCCAGCGCCCGCTCTAATGCAGAAACCGGCCCGGGCGGCCAAATAGATAAGGATGAATCGTGATCAATGCTGCCAGCGCGCAAGCGCGCGCTAATCAAATTCGCGCGTTCAAAGCCGAAATGGCCGAGTTGGCCGAGAACAATGTTTGTCATCTGTCACCAGAGCAGGCTCAGGCCGTTGAGCAGTATCACGCCAGCGTATTGGCAAGTTCACGGGCCCGGTTCGATGTGGATACTGGCGCGCGTTCCCATCACCTCGGTATTGGTATTCAGGTGGTCAGTTTTCTGGGTGCCTGGGCGCTTGCCGCCAGTGTGTTTTTCTTCTTTATGCAATTCTGGGGGCGTATGCCTATGGGGCTGCAGGTGAGTGTCTTAATCGGCTCCTCCCTCGCTTCGCTGGTATTGACCGCGTGGATTGCCGGTCGTGATGGTCCCGGCCGCTACTTTGCAAAAATTGCCGCGTTAATCAGTTTTGCCTGTGTGGTTATTAACGTGTCGCTTTTAGGGACGCTGTATAACCTGCCTGCATCGCCGGCTGCGCTAATGGTGTTTGCTGTGTACGGCGCATTGCTCGCTTACGCATTGCGAGTGAGATTGCTGCTGGGCGTTGCTATTCTCAGTTTGTTTTCGTTTATTGGCGCGCAAAGCGCTACCTACAGTGGCATGTATTGGCTGTCGGTAGGTGAAAGGCCTGAGCATTTTATTTTGCCAACGGCGCTGCTCTTTTGGTTGCCGAGTGTATGGTCTCAGGCCAACTTTAACGGGTTCGCCTGCATCTACCGCGTACTCTCTTTAATTGGTCTGAGTGTGGTGGTATTGGTGCTTTCCAATTGGGGGGCTGGCAGTTATATCCCCTGGGAGCGGGACTGGGTGGAAGGGTTTTATCAGGTAATGGGGTTTGCAATTAGTGCGGGTGCTATTTGGCTCGGGGTTCGCAATGGTTGGCCTGAAGTGCTGGCCACCGCCAATGTATTTTTCTTTTTGTACATGTACACCAAGTTCTTTGATTGGTGGTGGGATTGGCTGCCGAAGTCGGTATTTTTCTTGCTGTTGGGGCTGACTGCCTTGCTGGCTCTGTTTATTTTTAACCGGCTGCGTCGCTACGCTCAGGGAGAGGGACTATGAAACCTCTAATGTTAGCCGCTGGTCTTTGTATCGCCTTAGTCAATGTTTGGGTGCTGGGTAAGCTTGCCATAAATCGATTTGTTGGCGAGGTGAAAACTCTGCGTTTGACCGAGCGCGAGTTGGTTATGCGCCAACAGGGTATAGACAATAGCGTCCGATCGCTGTCTTTGGTGTGGCAGGGTAATCAGGCGGCGGATTATATGGGGATTGGCTACAGTAGCGCCAGAGTTCGTTTGGATGCCGACTCTTACCAGCGTTTGAGGGGGAATGAAACTCTGTGTGAGGCCGCGTTTAAGCATCGACAAGCCTGGGTTCTGCTGCAGTATGGCGGGGATGCGTTCGCCGGATTGCTTGAGCAATACGAAGCGCGTGTTGCGACGCTTGAGGATAAGCTCGGAACTAACAATGTCGTTGATGAGAATGACCAAAACCGACTCAAGCGGGCGAGAAAAAACCTTCTGAGCCAGCAGCAAGGCGGCTCGCGTCTGGTCGCAGTCGATGTTGCCCGCGAGCGCGCTATGCTGAAGCGTCAGGCAGAGCAATTGAGTCGGCCTTATCTCATTTTGCCGGTGACTTATTACCCGATTAATAAATGCGAGTCGACAGATGTAATGGTGGCTGCCAAAGGCAACCGAGAGTACTACCTCGCGCAGCCCTATGCGTCAGCGCTGGGGGCGAGTTATCAGTCGCGCGCTTATCGCGATGTTTGGCAAAAGCCGCGATACCAAGTCGACCTTGCCTTTGGCTCATTAAACTTGCCCTGGGTTCAATCTTTGTCGCACTGTCAGAATGGGTGTGAGTTGGCAGAATAAAGAGGGCTAGCTTGGGGCCTGCACACTGGCCGCTACATAAGCCAATGTGCAGACTAACGAGAGCTTGCCGCTTAAAACCCGACGCGGAAAATAGTGCTGGGCTCTGGCTCGCGCACATTGCTGCGAACTTTGATGCGGTTGTCGGTATTGCGAATATCTTCCAGTACCGGGTCGTAGCCGAGCTGAATTCGACTGCTAAGCTTTTCTCGGGTGTCGTCGTCAATTTGCCAGCGAGCTTGCTTGGGCATCGGCAGTGGCTCTGGCGTTTTACGCCAGCCCTTTGCCGATACCACAACCTCTTCCACGACTCGTTCGTCGTACTTGGTGGTCTCGGCTGCCTTGGCCGCAAAAGTTGCACCCAAGGCAAGGCTGCCGAGTAAGCCGATCTGAATAAACGTTTTAAGCGCCATTATTGCGCCTCCTGCCACTCCAGGCTATCGAACCAGAAACTTTCGGTCGCCGGAATCCAGCGATCCGCTGTGCGTGATACGATCCATGCATTCAAAAAGTTTAGCAGTGGCTGTTCGCCTTTGCTTACGGCAAATGCAATTTTGTAGGTGAGCAAGCGCTCGGGCAGTGGTAAATCAACGGTATCTGCATGCGTCATGGCAAAAATCCGCGCCATGGCTTCGCTCGCCACATAGCCCTGTGCTTTACCTTCCAGAACGGCAGCCTCGGCCAGCTGCGGTGTTTCGAAGTAGGTGAGAGTTGCTTTATCAAATACAGAGGCGGCCAGATCACCACCAATCGTATCTTGTACCGCAGCAATCACGACAGATTCCTTGTTGAGCTCAATCAGGGAGTTTATGTCTTTGGTATTGGCGGTGTGGGTTGCCAAAGTGACCCCAGATTCCGAATAAGGCTGGGTGAAGTCAACACGCAGTGCGCGCTTGGGGGTGATAGCCATACCGGCGGCGATAAAATCAATCTCGCCCTTTTGCAGTGCGGGCATGATCTTTTCCCACGGGTAAACCTTAAATTCAACTTCCACGCCCATATCGGCGGCGATTTTTTTCGCAATATCGATTTCAAAGCCCGCCAACTTACCCTTGCTGCTTTGAATGGTCCAGGGGGTAAACAGAGAAACGCCTACCTTGATTTTTTCGTGTTTGATAATGTCGCTTAATGCATCGGCATGGGCCTGCGCACAGGCCAGGCTCGTCACTAAAGCCAGTAGAAAGCCGAGTCGTTGTAGCAAATTTACCATTGGGATCGCTCCTGAGTATCATCCATTTAGGCTTGGATACTATTACACGAGCGCAGTTATGGCTACCGATGTAGGAAAAGTGTTGCAGGCCAAGTCAGTCAAATGGTCGTCTATAGCGACTGTCTGCCGGTGGAATAATATCGCCATCTTCGTCTATGTCAGGATAGGGTAGGTTGTGCGCTTTGCAGTATTTGACCATTTTCGGGTGCATCCACTCAAATAAGGTGGTGTGATAGACCTCATCTTGGATAAAATCTCGTTCATAGAACCCGGCTTGTTGTCTTTGCTGCATCGCCTCTTGCAATATAATTGCTGCCGCTACGCTAACATTGTAACTCTCTACCAAGCCTACGATAGGAATCGTTACGTGCTGGTCTGCCTCGCGTGCCGCGTAATCGCTTAACCCGTGTTTTTCGGCGCCCATCACCAGCGCAAAAGGGCGGGTGTAATCTGCCTGGCGGTAGTCTATGGCCCGGTCTGACCAGTGTGCCGCGTAGAGTGCCATCCCCTGCTCTTTGATACTCGCCATACCTTTTTCGATACTGTCATGCACGATTTGATCGGTAAAGCGGCCAATGCCACCGGCGGTGTTGTGATACACCAGGTGGCCGCGCTCGGGTTTGACCATATGGATAGTGCCAATACCGGCCGCCTCTGCGGTCCGTAATATGGCTGAGATATTCTGTGCCTTGTGGACCTTGTCGGTGAGCACGGTCATATCTTGTTGGCGGGTCTTAAGCACCTGCTTAAATTTTTCGAATCGTTCTCGACTCATGAATCGGCTATGGTAGTCAGTTGAGCGGTCGGCCATTATAGTGGAAGGCCACACACAGCGTAAGCCACGAGAAGTTGTGGAGGTAACAAATGAAAGCGTCGGAGTTTTTAAAGAAATACGAAAAGGACAAACAAAAGCAAGAGCGGGAAGATCACTCATTGCAGCATCAGGCCCGGGAACGCGCCGAGCACCTGGAGCAAGGGCTACAAGTAGGCAGTCCCTATGATTGGGAAGATTTGGAGCGCTATAAAAAAGAGATGGCACGTATGGAAAAAGAGGGACCGGGGTCTAAAAAACCTGATTAGAACATGACACTGTGGTTATTGAGCTATTTGGTATTGGGGGCGGCAACCGGCTATATGGCCGGGCTGTTAGGTATTGGCGGTGGCGGCATTATGGTACCGATTCTGGTCATGTTGTTCAGCTGGCAGGGCGTAGCCGATGAGCATTTGGTGCACTTGGCGCTGGGAACGTCGATGGCGGCTATTGTGCCTACTGCGCTCGCCTCTGCATCGGCGCATCACCGCCGCCGCTCTGTAGATTGGCGGGTTGCCGTGACCATGACGCCCGGGGTATTGGCTGGCGCCTTTTTAGCAACATTTATTGCCGCCTACATACCTTCTAAGCCTTTAGCCATTTTTTTTGCGGGATTTATGACGGTTATTGCAGGCTACATGATCTGGGGGCGTACCCCGCGTCCCGATCGTATGTTGCCACACCCAGCCGGGTTGATCGGTGTGGGAGCCGGTATTGGTGGAGTGTCGTCTTTGGTGGCGATAGGTGGCGGTTCGCTGACAGTGCCATTTTTACTTTGGTGTAATCAAAGCGCGCAGCGCGCCATAGGCACCTCGGCGGCGCTCGGTATACCCATCGCGTTTGCGGGTGCTTTGGGTTACATTGTGAATGGCTGGCATGTCAGTACAGAGTTACCAACGCTGGGCTTTGTGGTATGGCCGGCGGTACTTGTGATGGCCAGCGTAAGTTTCATGACTGCGCCATTAGGCGCAAAGTTGGCGCACACGCTGCCGGTAAGGCGGCTCAAGCGTATCTTCGCACTGATAATGATCGCCCTCGCCCTTAAAATGCTTCACGGTGTTTGGTGAGCTTGCCCCCGGTTATTAAAGTCGCTTTTCAATGATCGACACCAATGCATCGATATGGTCGTCCCGATCATTCAATGCTGCTATATAGCGGTAGCTCTCGCCACCTGCATGCTTGAAGATTTCACGGTTTTCAACCTCCAGCTCTTCTAACGTTTCCAGACAGTCGGCGCTGAATGCAGGGCTGACGATAGCAATATTTTTAATGCCTTCTTTAGGCAATGCTTCCAGGGTTTTATCGGTATAAGGTTTAAGCCACTCGGCTTTGCCAAAGCGCGACTGAAAGGTAGTGATACAGTCGTCGGGGTTAAGCCCGGCCCTGAATGCGGCCTGGCGGGTAGATTTGATGCAAAAACAGTAATAGGGGTCGCCTTTCTCAAGGCAGAATTTAGGCGTGCCGTGGTAGGAAAAAACCCACTTTTGCGGAGCACCATGCTCAGCCTGATGGTCTCCTAAAGATGCGGCTAAGGCATCGATGTAGCGCTCGTCTTCTGAGTAGCCGCTGATAAAGCTGATTTCTGGTACCCAACGCCAAGAGTTGAGCGATTTGGCGATAGCATCAAAGGTGGAGCCTACCGTAGCGGCGGCATACTGAGGGTAGAGAGGCAGAACAATGATTTTTCTAACCCCAGCTTGTTGCAGCTCGTTAAGAGCATTGGCTATCGAAGGGTTGCCGTAGCGCATCCCAAGCGCGACCTGCGCGCGACCTTCGAGTTTAGCGGCAATTTTTTGTCTCTGTTTTTGCGCGATAGCCAACAGTGGCGAGCCGTCATCGGTCCAGACACTGGCGTAAAGTGCGGCTGATTTCTTCGGCCGAACCCTTAAAATAATGCCGTGTAAGATGATGAGCCATAGCACCTTGGGGATCTCGATGATTCGCGGGTCCGACAGGAACTCTGCGAGGTAGCGCCGCAGCGAGGGTGCATCGGGGGCGTCGGGGGTGCCCAGATTGGTCAGGAGCACACCGACTTGAGGCGCCTGTTTGGCTGTCTCGTGCGCGTTCTCGGTTAAAGCGGTGTACTTGGCCATAGAGTTTTTCCACTGTGGTTTTCGCGTATTTTAACAAGTTCGGTGCGAATCTGTGATCGCGCTCTTTTAATACGTCGTATTGCCAAAATAAATCACTGGTAATTGCGATGAAAGCAACATTGTATTTTGATGGGAAATGTCCGTTGTGCCGGCGCGAAATTCGGTTGTTAAAGCGAGTTGTCTCTAGTCGGCTGCGTTTTGTCGATGTTCACGGCGCGAGCTTGGCGGAGGATCAGCGCGCCGCTATGTTACAGCAACTGCACCTGCAAACCGCTGATGGCAAGTGGTTAGTTGGGCTGGCGGCAAATGTCGCGGCTTGGCGAATGACTCCGCTCGGATTTTTATTCGCACCCCTGCTTTGGCCTGGCATTAAGCCAGTAGCAGAGCACTGTTACCAGCGGTGGGCTGCGCGCCGTGCCCGGCGGTGCGAATGGATACCCCCGATGACCTAACGTGTGCCCGCAGGCACAAGGGAAGGCTGGCAAGGTTCAACCTACAGAGGTGTGTGATGAAGCAATCCGAAAAGTTCATGATTCTGTCGATCAGTGAGTGCCCTTTTTATTTGTTGGCAAAGGGCGATATATACAATACTCAAATGATTAAAAATGCTGACGGTAAGCCGAAAAAATTCAACAGCCTGCTAGTGAATGAGTCCCCTTTGACGAAATGATTGGCAATCACGGCCCCGTTCGTGATGCCATGCCGCTATAACTAGGGCGCAGTGAATATGATCAGCCCATAGGGTACAGCGCGAGCTGAAGCGCCCACGCTGCAATGTCGTTAGTCGCTCGGTGTAAGACGAATAATTTTGCCATCGCCCTGATCTGTCAGTAAATATAAGTAGCCGTCCGGGCCCTGGGTGACGTGGCGAATACGCTCGCCGAGCTCATCGCTAAGCATACGCTCCTCGTGCAGTACCCGACCATTTTCAATGTCGAGGCGCGAGAGGGTCTCGGCGCGAAGGCTGGCAACAAATAAATCGCCCTGCCAATCCGGGAATTTGTCGCCGCTATAAAAGGTTAGCCCCGCCGTGGCCAGTGAAGGTAGCCAGTAGTAAATGGGCGCCTCCATCCCTGCTTTTTTAAAGCCTTCGCCAATTTTACCGCCGCCGTAGTTCTCGCCATAGGTAATGACGGGCCAGCCATAATTGACACCGGCACGGTCAATGTTAATTTCGTCGCCGCCTTGCGCGCCGTGCTCACCACTCCAGAACTCACCGGTTTCGGGGTGTATGGTGCCACCTTGCATGTTGCGGTGGCCGTAGGACCAAATTTCAGGCAGCGCCCCCTCGGTTTGCAGAAAAGGGTTGTCGGCAGGAACGCTGCCGTCGGTATTGATACGAATGACCTTGCCGTGATGGTTGTCCAACGTTTGCGCGTCGTCCATGCGCGAATAGCGGTCACCCAAGGTTAAGAATAGGGTGCCGTCGCCTTTAAACACAATACGCGAGCCAAAGTGTGCATTGCTCTTTACCTTGGGTTTTTGACTGAAGATAACCTCCAGGTCTACCAGGGTTTGGCCATCTATACGAGCGCGGGCCAGTGCCGTGCTGTTGGTGTCGTTCTCGCCCGGCTCAGAATAACTGAAGTAGACGTAGCCATTGTTGGCATAGTCCGGGTCGGTGGCGATGTCGAGTAACCCCCCCTGGCCTTTAACGACGATGTCCGGTAGTCCGCTCAGGGGCTCGCTAACCTCGCCGTTGGCACTAACGCGCCGAATATTACCGACGCGTTCAGTTACCAGCATCGAGCCGTCAGGCAGGAAAGTTAATCCCCACGGATTTTTCAGATCATCGGCAATGGTACTTAGTTTGAATTCGGCACGCTCACTTTCAATGGTTTTAGCCGACAGCGCCGGCGCCAAAGCCACGGCGGTTATTAAGGCGGTAGCGCATAGGGTGCGAAGGCCCATAGGTCATCTCCTGATGAACGTAAATATTAATCTCAAAGGGTATCAAGCGCACGGCTTGGCGGCAACGATGCCTGCGCTTGCATTATAATGGTCATAGTGACAATATCTTATGGCGGAGTACCGTTAGTAACCCTGCATATCTATAAAAATAAAATAGGTGAGTCATGAAATTACTGATTTTGCACGCTGTATCTTTATCGACCATTTTAGTCTTGGCCGCTTGTGGTGGCGGTTCGGGTGGGGGCTCTGGCGGCTCTCAACCTTCGAGCTCTGCTGCAAGTTCGGAATCCTCCAGTTCCGAATCTTCGAGCTCTGAATCATCTAGCTCAGAGTCCAGCAGTTCTTCTGAGTCCTCCAGCTCAGAGTCCTCCAGTAGCGTTAGTAGTTGGGCTGTTACTGAGGCGCATCTCTACGATAATGCCAGTTTTCCTATTGGTGTGGCGGTAAGTGCCGGTAATGAGTCTTACAGTATTGTGGAAGACTCGGAGGCAGGAGAGAAGCGCCGGCAAGTGGTCGTGCAACACTTTAGCAATATGACCGCCGGCAACATTATGAAGATGAGTTACCTGCATCCCGAGGAAGACTCCTATACCTATGGCGATGCCGACGAGCTGGTCCAGTTTGCGGCCGATAATGGCATGACCATTCACGGTCATGCGCTGGTTTGGCACTCGGACTATCAGGTACCAGCCTGGATGAAAAACTACAGTGGTGACTGGGAGGCTATGCTGCGTGAACATGTGACTAATATCGTCAGTCATTTTGCGGGCTCAGGTGTTGTGCCGAGCTGGGATGTAGTGAATGAGGCGTTTGTGGACGATGGCAGTTACCGCTCGGCTGACAGCGTGTTTCATCAAAATATGGGGGAGTCCTATCTGGAAGTTGCCTTTCAGGCTGCGCGCGATGCAGACCCCGCCGCCGAGCTGTACTACAACGACTACAGTCTGGCTCAGGGCGGAGCTAAGCTTGATGCCGTCATTGCCATGGCAGAGGACTTTATCGACCGGGACGTGCCAATCGATGGTATAGGGTTTCAGGGGCATATTCAGATCGATTGGCCCAGCGCGACCAATATTGAGCAAAGCTTTGCTCAGGCTGCGGCGACAGGCCTGAAAGTGCGGCTAACTGAGTTGGATGTCCCGATTAATAACCCGTATGGGGGTAGCTATGATTACCCCAATAACTACCATGCAGAGTTGACGCTGGAGCTTGCCAATCAGCAGAAACAACGCTATTGCCAGGTCGTTGAAGCATATATGAATGCGGTACCAGAGGCGCAGCGTGGTGGTATCAGTGTTTGGGGCGTGGAAGACCCAAGCTCGTGGCTGATTGGGCAGTTATTTGATAATAATCACGATGATTGGCCGCTGTTGTTTGATGAACATTTAAGCGCCAAGCCGGCACTGCAAGGCGTGGCTGATGCCCTCAACGGTCAGCCGTGTGAGCCGTAAGCAAATGCGTTAAAAGCGGCCACAAAAGTGTCGTACCCGCTCGGCATGTGTGCTAACTTGGGCCATTCAGTGGAAGAGGTCAGGTTTAGCGCACATGTTGATGTTTTACCCCGAAATAAAACCCTATGCACGCCATCAAATTCCAGTTGAAGCTCCCCACGAGCTGTACGTTGATGAGTCCGGTAATCCCGATGGTATTCCTGTTCTGTTTATCCATGGTGGGCCCGGGGCCGGATGTGGCAAGTACGACAGGCGATTTTTTGACCCGGAACTCTATCGCATTATTCTTTTTGATCAGCGTGGTTGTGGTCGCTCCACCCCGCACGCTGAGCTTGAGGGCAACAATACCCACAAGCTGGTTGAAGATATCGAACATATTCGCAATCAGCTGGGCATCGATAAATGGGCCATTTTTGGCGGTTCATGGGGGTCAACCTTGGGGTTGGTCTACGCTGAAACTCACCCCGAGCGGGTGTTGGGGTTAATTCTGCGGGGTATTTTTCTATGCCGCGATCAGGACCTGCATTGGTTTTATCAGCACGGTGCGAGCTCTATCTTTCCCGATTATTGGCAGGACTTTCTCACGCCTATCCCGGAAGCAGAGCGCGGCGATTTAATGAAAGCCTACTATCAGCGTTTGACCAGCGACAATGAACTGCAAATGATGTCTGCAGCTAAAGCCTGGTCGTTGTGGGAAGGCCGGTGCGCTACTCTGCGTCCCAATCAAGATGTCGTCGATGCGTTTTCCAATCCCTTTAAAGCGTTGGCGTTGGCAAAAATCGAGGCGCATTACTTCATCCATAAAGCGTTTTTAGAGGACAACCAAATCCTCGCCAATGCCGATAAGCTTGCGGGTATTCCAGGGATGATTGTGCACGGGCGTTACGATATGGTTTGCCCGCTAGACAACGCTTTTGCTTTGCAAAAGGCCTGGCCCGACGCTGAGCTGCAAATCATTCGCGATGCCGGTCACGCGTCACGTGAAGCGGGTATTGTCGATGCGCTGATTCGCGCAACCGATGCGTTGGCGCGCAAACTGCGCAATGATACTGATCAAATGGCTTAGCTTAGCCTTGGTTCCATGAAAGGTTTGATTCAACGCGTTAAGCGCGCCTCAGTCGACGTTGATGGTACCTGCATTGGTGCTATTGACCATGGCCTGCTGTTATTGCTCGCAGTAGAGTGTGATGATACCAAAACTAATGCCGATAAACTCCTCAAGAAATTACTCGCCTATCGAATTTTCTCCGATGCCGACGGTAAGATGAACCTCAATGTCGCTCAGGTAGGCGGAGGTGTTTTGGCTGTGTCGCAATTTACGCTGGCAGCTGATACCAGTAAGGGGTTGCGCCCGGGCTTTTCCAACGCGGCCAGTCCCGATCAAGCCCTGATGTTATACAACTATTTTGTAGCACAGCTGCGTGACGTTCACCCGGTGGTTGCGACCGGCGAGTTTGCCGCCGATATGCAGGTGTCGTTAATCAATGACGGCCCGGTCACCTTTATGCTGAACAGTTAGATCAAATCTAATAAATTAAATCTATACCAATACGTGAGGGAATCACAATGCAAAAAATTAAAATGGGGTTGTTGGCGGCTTGTCTCAGTGCTTGTGCTTTGTTGGCTAACTTTGCCAGCGCTGAGGCCATGGTATGGGAAGTGAGCCGAGGCGATAATACCGTCTATTTGGCGGGCACTATTCACATGCTCAAGCCCAGCGACTATCCATTGCCAGCCGAGTACGAAGAGGCTTTCGCAGTATCCGACACGATTGTGTTGGAAACGGATATGGAGGCGGTGCAGTCGCCACAATTTGCAATGCAAATGTCGCAGAAGATGATGTTGCCCGAAGGGCAGAGTCTATCGACAGTGTTGAATGCGGACGTGTATGAGCAGGTGCGGGCTTTTTCTTCGGAGCGCGGTCTACCGTTGCAGGCTATTGCCAATTTTCAGCCAGCATTTATTGCACTGACGTTGTCTGTGCTCGAGATGCAAAAGCTGGGGTTTGCCGAAGGTGTCGATGTTCTCTATGCAAAAAAGGCTAAGGAGGCGGGTAAGGCCTTGGGCGCTTTGGAGACGCCGGAACAGCAACTGGGGTTTATTATGGCCATGACCGAACTCGACCCAAACGAATTTATGCTGTTCACTCTTGAGGATATGAAAAACCTACCTGTTCTGATGGACGATATGGTCAAAGCATTTAAAACTGGTGATGCAGACGGTCTCTATCGTTTGGGCGGCGAACCCATGATCGACTATTCACGCGAGCTTTACCAAACTATTCTTACCGATCGCAATCGCGCCTGGCTGACGGATATCGAACAATTCTTGGCAACCTCAGACACCGAGATGGTCATGGTAGGGGCATTACATTTAGCAGGACCCGACAGTGTCCCCGCACTGCTTAAACAAAAAGGAATTTCCGTTAAGCGCTTGTAGGTGGGCGTAGAGACAGGGATGTTGTTTGATATACTTGAGAATGACTATAGTCCCGCAGGGCGTGGCCTGAAGCGCACATCTGCTGTGCCCTGCCTCTAGCAAAGGCAACCATCCTGTCCGTCGAGACAAGACACAACATCTGCACGCTTCAGGCCACGCTGAGCATGCATGGGGTTTTTCAACAGCCTGCTAGGCTTTATGGCCCCGAAATCGCTCAAACATTTACCAGTGACGAGCTTACCTCGACGCAAGAGTTTGACCTACTTCGAGACTGTATCGATGCTGTTAAGGGGCGCGTAGACTGAGCTGTGGTTGAGCTTGGCGCTTGTTAAAAAATGGGTGGAGCTATGAAGACTATCGTTTTTGTGTTTATTGCTATTGCGGTGGCAATAAAAATTTTTGCCGGAAGTGGAGTCTCAGGTGGTACAGAGCGTGTTGATCAGTACTCAGGCGAAGTCGTGCTTTACGCAACGCCGTGGTGCGGTTACTGCAAGAAGACGCGTGAGTTGTTGCGCGACAATGACATTGTTTTTACTGAGTATAATATTGAGAAATCTAACCGTGGCCGTCGCGAGTACAACGATTTAAACGGTCAGGGCATACCGCTAATGGTTATCGATGGTCAGGTGGTGCGTGGTTACCAACCGCGTCAAATACTATCGCTGGCTAAAGCTACCCAGTAGCTAAACATCTTCCGTTCCCCGTTCCCCGTACCCCGTACCCCGTCCCTATTTCTCTGCAATACAGCGCGCATCCTCCAACACCCATTCGCGCTCACTCTCCTCATGTTTCAGGATGCACTGTTTGCCTTGCTTCCACAGTGTGAAGTGATCGGGCCGACCTAAATCCATGCCTTGCCGATGACCGTTAATGGATTTGGGGCGGGGTGCATCAATGATTAACCGGTTGGAGTCTGTTAATGCGCGGCTGGATAAAATAACGTTGCTGCCTAATGCGTAGGAGACACGTTTTTGCAGCATTTGTTGTACGGATTTTTCCGGGGAGTCGAGCCGTGCTGGCTGTGCTGTGCCGATGACATTCTGACAGCCAGCCGTCACAACGGTTACGGTTAACAACAAAAAGGCCAGTGCGAGTTTACTCGCGCCGGCCTCTTTGTGGTTTGCTGTCTTTGTGCAATTCAAGAGTTCACAGTTTCAGCGCGTCAAGTGCCGCCAGCCGTTACGGCTGGCCTCGCAGTATGGCGTCACCCATGCCGGGCGGGTGGAACATAACGCCGTCGCTGCGCGTAATACTGCTTTTGGCCGCGCCGGTGGTTGTTTTACTGCCGGCCTCTACCGGACAGCTGCCGTTGTCGCGGTAGTAAAGTGCCGTTGCCAGGCGAGCTTCATTGCTATCACCCAGGGAATGTTCGTAATCATCGGCGACGACGCAGCCAGGTAATTCCGAAGCATCAGCACTATTGTTATCACCGGGGAAGAAGCCCCCAGCGTAATCACCAAACCCTTTGGCGTTTGCCCCTTTAAATTGAATGGTGAAATAAGACAGACCGCAATTATCAACCACATAAGCGCCGTACGGCTTGCCGCAAGTGGGGTTGCCAACCTGAATCACTTCCACATCGACGCCGGCCAAACCATTCATAATTGCCTCTGACGCAGAGCAGGTGTTACCACCGGTGAGTACGAACACTCGATTCAGGTCTAAGGTGGGCAGGGCTTGGCCTACCGGCTCAGAGAAGCCCAGGGTTGTACTGTGAAATTGTATTGGCTCTATGGTATTGCCGTTAAACGGGTCTGTGGTTGGGTGTTTGTCGTTAAATTCGGTGGTGTAGAAGTCCTTTCCGGCAGTATTGCTGCCCCCTATCATATAACCCAATTCGCTGGCGATATCCAAATAGCCGCCGCCATTGTAGCGAATATCCAGTATCAAATCGGACACGCCGCTATTGGCGAAACTCTCTATGGCGATTGCCAGGTCGGTCTCGGCGGTGGCGATGTGGTTATTAAAGAGCATATAGCCCACATCCCCGGTTGGCGTGCTAATAACATTGGTGGTTTGTACGGCGGAAACCGTCAGTTCACTCGCAGTGAGAACAACGTCGCGGCTGCTGCTACTGCCTAAATCTTGCACGGTAAACGTGTGTGACTGACCAACCTCAGATGGGAACAGTGCCGTATTCAGCACATCTACACCGGCTTGTGAGTCGTCGTTGACTAAATCGACGCCATCAATCGCAAGAATTCGGGCGCCGCGGGAAAGCCCCGCATCGCTGGCCGAAGAGGAGGGTACCGTGTAGGCGATCACCGCTTCGCGTGGCGGCAGGGTAGATAAAAGTACCCATTGCAAACCATAACCGACACTGACGCCTGAGTCTTGGCGCGTGCGATAGGTATCTGTATTTTCGTACCAGTGGAATTGGTCTTTAAGGGCGCCAGACGGCGTCCTTTCTTCAGTTACCAGAAGACTAAAGTAGGTGGTTGTGTCATAGAGAATGGGGTTGCGATCGATAATCTCGTCGTACCAAAGGTAAAACTCGTTGCTGAAAGAACGCAAAAAGACGTTTTCATCAATGTAAGTGCCCGCCATATCCGGATATGGTTCACCGTTGTAGGGGGCAACCCCTTGGCGTGGGTTTTCGCACAGAGACCAGTAGTCGTCCATATTCGGAAATGCGCCCTGTTCCCAAACGAAGTCTTCGCCACTGCCGCTAACCGAGCTGGACGAACTGCTTACTGAGCTGGAGGAGCTGCTAACGGAGCTGGACGAGCTGCTGCCAACGACGTCTTCCAGAGAGTCGCCGCTGCTGCTGCCTCCGCCACAGGCGCTTAGCGCTACAGCTGAAAGCAGTGCCCCCAGCAGGGCCAGCTGGCGTGTGTAGGGTGTTTGGGTCGAGTTTAACATTGCGTGCTTATCTCCTTGCCGCAGTTTCAGTTATGGTAATGAGTAGATAGTAATCAACATTACCAGAAGTCGCGGGTGTGAACACCCGTTAATCAATAAAGTTTGTGTCGGTGTTAGCGTTTTAGTGTCAGCAAAATAGTGCCGATGGCAGCCAGAGCCCAGCTGGTGGTCGGTATATGGGTCAAATCAAGCATAGGTGCACTCGCAGACAGTATTGCCCAGTGTGGTAGCAGGCATACGATGGCACCAATAAAACTGGCGCTGGCGGCCAATGAGAGGCGCCTGCGCATGCTCGCCTTGCGCAGCTGTTCAGCGTGCTGTTGGCGCTGCTCGCTGAGTTCCTGGCGTACTTCGTCCAAATTCTGAACCTGCTGCAATGCATTGAATACCAGGTGCGGTATTTCGGGGAACTTTTCCATCCACTCCGGTCCGTAGCGTTTGAAATCCGTCCACAGGGATTTTGGGTGAAAGCGTTGTTTAAGCCAGCGCTCTAAAAATGGGTGTGCCGTTTCCCATAGGTTGAGCTCTGGGTAAAGCTGCCGGCCAAGGCCTTCGATGTTGAGCAGTGTTTTTTGCAGCAACACCAACTGGGGCTGTACTTCCATATTAAAGCGCCGCGCCGTACGAAACAGGTTAAGCAATACATGGCCAAATGAGATGTCCTTTAAGGGGCGCTCGAAGATGGGCTCACACACAGTGCGCACCGCGGCTTCCAACTCCTCGGTGCGCGTTGATTCCGGCACCCAGCCACTTTGAATGTGGAGCTCCGCGACTTGACGGTAGTCGCGCCTAAACATGGCCAGCATATTGCGGGCTAAATAGTACTGATCGGCACGATTGAGCGACCCGACAATCGCCATATCCACAGCGATATACTGAGGTTGGTCCGGGTGTTCGCGGGCGACAAAGATATTGCCCGGGTGCATGTCGGCATGAAAAAAATTGTGCTCGAAAACCTGAGTAAAAAAGATTTCTACACCGCGCTCGGCCAGTTTTTTCATGTTTGTATTTTGTGCATGCAACTGGTCAAGGTCGGTCACTGGAATGCCGGAAATGCGCTCCAAAACCAGAACATTGGCGCGACAGTAGTCCCACATGACTTCGGGTACATACAGCAAAGGTGAGTGCAAAAAATTGCGGCGCAACTGGGAGGCATTGGCCGCTTCACGCTGCAAGTCGAGTTCATCAAAAATAGTCGTGCGGTAATCTTCGACAATTTCAACAGGCCGCAAGCGCTTGCCGTCGCTGCTGTAGCGCTCTACCGCGCGAGCCATTAAAGTGAGTAGCCGGGTGTCCTGCTCGATGACGCGGGCTATGCCCGGGCGGATAACTTTTACGACTACTTCGCGACCATCGTGTAGAGTCGCTGCGTGGACCTGGGCGACCGACGCTGAGGCCAGAGGCTCGCGGTCAAAGTGCTTAAATATTTGATCTACGCTTTCGCCATGCGACGTCTCCACCAAGGCCAAAAACTGCTCCTTAGCAAAGGGCGGGACTCGGTCTTGCAGGGCTTTCAGCTCGGTGACGATATCCTCGGGTATCAGATCGGGGCGAGTGGAAAGCAATTGGCCAAACTTGATAAAAATAGGGCCGAGTGATTCCATGGCTAGACGCAAACGTTGACCGCGACTGTAGTTGCGTTGGGGGAACAGGCTAAGGGGCAACAGTAATAGCCTCAGCCACCAGGGTAAGCTGTGGCGAGGTAGCAAAAGGTCAAGGCGGTAACGGGCAGCCGTAACAAGAATTTTTAGAAGTCGAAACAAACTGGTCATTGCGGTTGTGCATTCCCTGTGCTCGCTAGTCGCTCTATTCTGGCTTGGAGTCGGTCCAGTGCTAGGCGTGTTTGGTTGATGTCTGCGCTAAAGAGCTCAAACTCATTGCGGCCTAATCCGGAACCGCTCTCTTCGCGTAAATACTCGCCACCGAGGCGTTCGGCACTGGCAACACGTTCTTCGCCCCAGTGTTTGGCTTGGCGAAAATGCTTCGCCATAAAGTGCGCCGGTAGTGTGCCAATGGCATCGGCCAGCCACATCTCCCAGTCGATATCTAGTGTGTTGAATATGTTTTGCAATTCTACCAGCAGCTGAGTGCTGCCGGTCAGGGTCACACCTGTACCATGCAGGCTATGAACATCGCTGGCAGCGACTTGTAACAATTGATCCATGCGCCCGCTCAGTGAGCTGGTGATGTCTCCGTCGTAAAATTGTTGTAGCTTTATGTTTGCGCCCGGCAGTATATAAAGGGTAATTTGCGGCGCGCGGCAGTGAATCGCTAAACATTGCCCCTCTAGTGCCTGCAGTCGTAACCGACTGCCAGGGTCGTAAGCCAGAGATTTGTGGCAAAGGGTTTCCAGCGCGCTGGCGAGTGCAGCGACAGCGGTGCTACCAAGCATTAGGGTTTAATTCCCGTATGCAGAGCGACAATTCCGCCGGTCATGTTGTGATACTCCGTCATAACAAAACCGGCATTATCCATCATACTCTGGAGCGTTTTTTGATCTGGGTGCATGCGAATCGATTCCGCCAAATAACGGTAGCTATCGGCGTCTCCGGTGACCCACTTGCCCATGTTGGGCAAAATCTTGAATGAGTAGGTATCGTAGACTTTTTCTAGCATGGCATTGGTGGGCTTGGAAAACTCCAGTACCAGTAATTTACCGCCGGGTTTTAATACCCGCAGCATAGAGGCGAGCGCCACGTCTTTATCCGTCACATTGCGCAGGCCAAAGGCGATCGTAATTCGGTCAAAGGTGTTGTCCGCAAAGGGCAAAAACTGGGCGTCGGCTTGAGCCACATCGAGATTGCCAACAACCCCCTTGTCCAGCAGTTTATCGCGGCCGACTTTGAGCATAGAGTCGTTGATGTCGGCCAAGATTACCAAGCCATCTTTACCGACCTGGCGGGCAAACTGGTATGAGAGGTCGCCTGTCCCACCGGCAATATCCAATACTTTGTGACCCGGGCGGACGGCCGCTTTTTCAATGGTCAGGCGTTTCCAGAGGCGATGCACACCGCCGGACATGAGGTCGTTCATCAGGTCGTACTTGCCCGCTACCGAGTGGAATACGCTGGCTACCCGCTCAGCTTTTTTATCGGTGTCGACGGTTTCAAACCCAAAGTGGGTGGTTTTCTTATCGCTCATTGCGTCGCCTGTTTCGCGCCTTTCGTGGGAGGAGTATTGTACATTGAAGCGCCGCAGGCGTCAGTCATCGCTCACCTGCTATGGCGCATTCTCTTTATTCTCAGCCTGAATGACCAAAGTGCGGGCTAGTTTGTCATGCCAACCCTGCTTTTTCGGGTCCAGCGCAATCCATATGAAGCCCAGAAACAAAGGCAGTGCCGACAGGTAGTAACCCAAATAGCGCACCACCAGTTGCCAGCGTGCGGGTTTTTGCAGGGTGATGGCATCCACAATTACGGCACCCAGCAGCATTTTCCCTGGTGTGGCGGATTTTATCAGCCAAAATATTAGGGTAAAGGCGGCGGGCACACCGTAGTTAAGCCAAGGATTTTTGGCGCTAGCCAACAGCATGCTAAACCAGTCGCCTGAGTGCTGGTATAAGCCAATTGCCACCGCAATGACGATCGGGGTTACGACCAGTGAGTCGACAATAAACGCGAGAAAACGCAGCCAAAAGCCGGTGTAGATGGGGGTGTTGACGGTCATGGTGTTCCTTTTGTCAAATTTGTCAGTCACTTTGTCATAAGTGTGCCGTAATTGGCTGGCAATGGCGACTCAATGGTGGCATAGGCCCATTAAATAGGGGGCCTATGGTTTGGCCTCAAACTTGCTCTAACGGTTTAAGTGTATGCAATTCAACGATCGGGTGGTGAACTTATGACTCAATTTTTACCGGCACTGGCCGGAGGTCTGCTTATTGGCGCCTCGGCGGTAGGTCTGCTTTATTGGTTGGGACGGATTGCCGGCATCAGCGGTATTTTGTGGGGAGCATTAAGTGGCGCCGCTGATAACTTGTGGCGCTGGGTATTTGTGGCGGGGTTGCTCGGCGGTGCCTGGCTGTTTCATGCGCTCAGTGGCGTGCATTATCCCGCACCCAGTCAGTTGCCAATGTGGCAGGCGATATTGGGTGGCTTGGTGGTGGGTATCGGAGTCAAACTTGGCAGCGGTTGTACCAGTGGTCACGGGGTGTGCGGTATTGGCCGTTTATCGCCGCGCTCGATTGTGGCCACCATGCTGTTTATGTCTACCGGTATTGCCACGGTTTACCTGATTCGCCACATTCTTTAAGGAGGCTCTATGAAAAATACATTCGCATTGTTCTGTGGTCTTTTGTTTGGGGCGGGCCTGGCGATGTCGGGTATGACCGATACGGCTAAAGTGCTGGGTTTTTTGGATATATTGGGTGCTTGGGATCCGACGCTTATATTTGTGATGGGGGGCGCTGTGGCGGCTACATTACTGGGCTTTCACTGGGTGCTTAAATGCCAAAGCCCTGTGTGCGCCGATCGCTTTCAATTGCCGGCCGGCCGGAGCGTCGATCGCAAGCTTGTTGCCGGATCAGCCATGTTCGGCATTGGCTGGGGGATTTATGGCTATTGCCCGGGGCCGGCGATGTCGGCTTTAGTGTACCTGGATGTGCAAACCTTTGCCTTTGTGGCCGCTATGTTGGCGGGCATGGCAGGCGTAGCGCTTGTGCAGAAAAAAGTCTAATCGGCGATCAGTTTTCTTTTAGCTTCCGGTACAGAGTTCGCACACTGATACCGGCGGCTTTGGCGGCGGCCTGTTTGTCGCCGCCATGCTCTTCCAGTAATTTCTCCAGGTGCCGTAATTGCAAAGACTTAAAGTCCTGCTCCGGGTTGAGCGTTTGTATGGACTCTTGGTGGTGGCGCTCGCAGGCCCGGTCCGCCGCCACAGCCCACTCTAATGTTGTGGTGCTGATTTCAGTGCTGTTTTCTAGTAGACAGGCTCGTTCCAGAACGTTGCGCAACTCGCGTATATTGCCTTGAAAGGACTGATCGCTTAACCACCTTTCGGCGCTCGGGGTCAGCGTTAAACGCGATTGTAGTTTGTGCAAAAGAGCGCTGGCGACTAAAGGGATATCCTCGCGTCGTTCACGCAATGGCGGTAGGCAAATAGGAAATACATTGATGCGAAAATAGAGGTCCTGACGAAACTTGCCGTCCGCCACCATAGTCTTCAGATTTTTATGAGTGGCGCAAACCAAACGAAAGTCGGCCGGTTGCGGTTGCACACTGCCGATTGGGCGGTAAGTGCCCGATTCTATAAGGCGCAGAAGTTTAACTTGTAGATGCAGGGGAATATCCCCAACCTCATCTAAAAACAAAGTGCCGCCCTGAGCGGATTCGACTAGGCCTCGTTTGCGGTAGCTTGCGCCAGTAAATGCGCCCTTTAAGTGGCCGAATAATTCGCTTTCAAACAGTGTGTCAGTAAGTCCCGCGCACTCGACAATGACAAAAGGCTTGTCACGGCGGGGACTGGCATCGTGTACGGCGCGAGCTGCGAGCTCCTTGCCAGTACCGGACTCCCCCAGCAGCAATACAGATGCTTCGCTGGGACCGACCCGATTGATTAAATCAACGGCATTGTTAAAGGCAGGGCTGGTGCCTACCATTTTGGGGGTAGATACATCGACACTGGCGGTGCGAACGGGCTTGAGTAACTCAACAAAATATTTTAGCTGGCCGTACTGCCCCTTGATAGGAATCATTTGAACATCGACATGCTCGCGACCGCGCGGTGTGTTGTGAATGTGTAGCACACGCTCTTTTCTGCCAGACTCCTTACAAGCTGCCAGAGGGCAAGATTCACCGGCTTGATCGCAGGGGCGGTCGTAACCATGGGAAACCTGATAACAATGTGGTGTGCGGACCGGGTCAATAGCGCCAAAGGTTGAGGTGTATAAGTCGTTGGCGGCCAACACCTTGTAGTCGGCACTCATTAATATTGCTGGGCAATCGTAGCCGTCCAGCATACGGGCGGTATCGAGTTCGGTGTCCCGGACAATTATTTGCATTGTGTCAGCCTTGTCTAAGTTTATGTCAATTATGGCAAAAAACTCAGCTGGCTGCTGTGTTACCACTGGATCTAGGTTGAAAGCCTATAAAAATCAAAGAGTTGGGGCTTTTTGCTGCATTGTGGAATCTTGGCCTAGGGGTTGCAATACAACGTATAACCCCTAACGGAGGAATGAACTGTGGAAAAAGTCACCTTACCCTTTGCCGCCGATATGAATCTGCATCCGGTGGTGATTGCCTTTTTTGATGAGCCCACTAATACCTTCTCGTATATCGTGAAGGACCCGGAGTCGGAAGCTTGTGCCGTGGTGGATTCGGTGATGGAGATTGATTATGCCTCGGGGCGTACCGATTTAAGTGGTGCCGATAAAATCATCGAGTATATCCGCGATAATGGCTGGAGACTTGAGTGGATTATTGAGACTCATGTGCACGCCGACCATTTATCCGCCGCGCCTTATATTCAGGAAAAGCTCGGCGGTAAGCTCGGCATTGGCGATCAGATTACTCTGGTGCAGGAAACGTTTGCCAAGGTTTTTAATGAGGGCACGGACTTCGCTCGCGATGGTTCCCAGTTTGATCGGTTGTTTGCTGACGGAGACACCTACACTATTGGCAGTATGACCGCATTTGCGCTGCACACACCGGGGCATACGCCTGCCTGCATGACGCATGTTATTGGCGATGCGTCTTTTGTGGGGGACACCCTGTTTATGCCAGACGGCGGCACAGCGCGGGCAGACTTTCCCGGTGGCGATGCCAAAACACTGTATCGGTCCATCGGCCGGGTGTTGTCGTTGCCAGACGATATGCGCCTTTTTATGTGTCACGACTATTTACCTAACGGCCGTCCCGCGGCATGGGAGACGACGGTGGGCGACGAGAGGGCTGCCAATATTCATGTTAGGGAGGGTATTGGTGAGCAGGAATTTGTCAGCATGCGTCAGGCGCGCGATGCGACTTTGGGCATGCCTAAGCTAATTTTGCCGAGCCTGCAGGTCAATATGCGAGCGGGTCATTTGCCGCCGCCTGAAGACAATGGGCAGGTATTTCTGAAAGTACCGTTAAACACCCTATCGTGAGCGGCTTGAACAACGAAAACAAGGTGAGGCAGAAGCCCAAAATGAATGTATCACTGGAGCGCTATCTGCCGATCCTCGATTGGTCCAGGCGCTACACCAAAGCAACACTAGTCGATGATTTGTTGGCCGCTGGCATTGTTACCGTCATGCTGATTCCGCAATCGCTTGCCTATGCGTTGTTGGCGGGTTTGCCACCAGAGGTGGGCTTGTATGCTTCGCTGCTGCCGCTAATTTGTTATGGGCTGTTGGGTACAAGTCGAGTCATGGCGGTGGGGCCCGTCGCTGTTGTGTCTCTGATGACCGCGGCGGCCGTCGGTGGTTTGGGACTGGTGTCTGTCGAACAAAAGCTGGCAGCGGCTGCAGGATTGGCACTCGTCAGTGGGGGCTTCTTACTGTTGCTGGGAGTTTTGCGGTTGGGTTTCTTGGCGAACTTTCTCTCGCACCCGGTTATTGCGGGTTTTATTGCGGCTTCTGGGATTTTAATTGCCCTGAGTCAGGTGCAACATTTGGTCGGCGTGAGTATTGAGGGGGATACCTTGCCTGAGTTGTTGCACGGGCTATGGCTCGCCCAAGCGGATATCAATGTCATTACGTTCGCTCTCGGCCTGGCCACTTTAGTGTTCCTGTTTTGGGTGCGAGCGGCGCTCGCGCCCTTACTGGAAAGGTTAGGCTTAGCGAAGCGCACCGCGTCACTGCTGGCGAAGGCCGGACCTGTTATGGCCGTGGTGGTAGGTACTGTGTGCGCATGGGCGTTTGAGCTGGGGGGCGATGGTGTGGCCTTAGTGGGGAGTGTGCCCGGTAACTTACCTGCACTCGCTGTGCCGCGCCTCGATTGGGCGCAGTGGCAACAGCTGGCTGTTCCCGCCTTGCTCATCGCCGTTATTGGATTTGTCGAGTCTGTTTCTGTGGCGCAAACACTTGCCGCAAAACGCCGGCAGCGCATTGATCCGGACCAGGAATTAATCGCACTTGGCGCTGCCAATATAGCGTCGGGCTTAAGTCAGGGCATTCCTGTAACCGGAGGTTTCTCGCGCTCGGTGGTTAGCTTTGATGCCGGCGCGCAGACACCGGCAGCAGGCATTTTTACGGCGGTGGGAATGGTCTTGGCGGTACTGTTTCTAACGCCTGCACTGTACTTTTTACCCAAAGCAACCTTGGCTGCAAGCATTATCGTGGCGGTCTTGTCGCTAGTCGATTTGTCGATACTGTGGCGCGCCTGGAGCTACGCTTTGGCTGACTTTATTGCCACGGCTTCAACAATTACTCTGACCTTGCTGGCAGGTGTCGAGTGGGGGGTTAGCGTGGGTGTGTTGGCGTCCATTGCCATCTACCTGATTAAAGCCTCGCGACCGCATATGGCCGTTGTGGGGCAGGTGCCAGGCACGGAACATTATCGCAATGTCGAGCGCCATAAGGTTATTACGCAACCGCATGTGCTCGCCTTGCGTATCGATGAAAACCTATTTTTCGCCAATGCACGATTTTTGGAAACAAAGGTCTACGATCAGATCGCGGCAAACCCAAAGATACTCCATGTAATACTTCAGTGCAGTGCAATTAACTCT
The DNA here is from genome assembly GCF_030518155.1 of Gilvimarinus gilvus. Classification (GTDB taxonomy): domain Bacteria; phylum Pseudomonadota; class Gammaproteobacteria; order Pseudomonadales; family Cellvibrionaceae; genus Gilvimarinus; species Gilvimarinus gilvus. The sequence goes on from NZ_JAULRU010000731.1 coordinate 80,874, forward strand.
ATAGACTTAAGCGCATTGGAGTCGCTTGAAGCGATAAACCAGCGGTTGTTCGAAAGTGGCGTCCGTTTGCACTTGTCAGAGGTCAAAGGGCCCGTGATGGACCGTTTGCGGCGCAGTCACTTTCCCGAGGCGCTATCGGGAAAAATATTCCTCTCGCATCATCTGGCGGTGATGGAACTGGACGAAGAAGATTTTGTCATCTAAACCAGTGGTCTAAGATTGGGCCCAATGTCGTGAAACTTACCCAGACAGCTGCTGTAAACACATTTACTGTAAAGGCTGTGCGGGTGGATTAGTCCCAATGATATAATGCGGTTTATGTTAAATAATCGTCGCCGATAGCGTCGATTATAGCTGAACGCATCGAAATTGGATTTTTATCGGGACTTTATGTCACATCTTCTTCTACGCTGCCTAGTGTTCGTGGCCCTGCTGCCGTTCACTGCGTTGGCTGCGTCTCCTAAGCTCGAAATCAGCGGCGGCAACGATTCTCTGCAAAACAACATTCGCGCGTACTTGGCGGTTCCTGAGCGTAACTGTGAACTTTCGCCCTGGCACAAAGGCAGTTTTTCCCAAGAAATCACTGAAAAGGTTACAGATGCGGGGCGTGCGCTGGGTTACTACCATTTGCAGTTTGAGTCTCATATCGTCGAGAAGGACGGTTGTTGGACGGTTACAGTTACGCTTCAGCCGGGTAACCCGGTTGTTTACGCGAGTGTAGTGGCTCACCTGGAAGGTGACGGTGCGGAAAACCCGGTGTTGCAGAAAACTATTGCCAGCAACCCAATGATTGTCGGCGCCACCTTTAATCACAGCGAGTATGAAAGCTATAAAAGTAGGCTTTTGCACACAGCTAGCTCACAAGGCTTTTTTGACGCGCGTTTTATACGATCCCAGGTGCTGGTGTCGAGAGAAGACAACAGTGCCAGAGTGACATTAATACTGAATACGGGCAGTCGATACCGGATTGGTAAAATCACCATAAATCACGATATTCTCAACCGCTCGCTTATTGATCGCTACGTTCAGTTGCAGTCGGGGCAGGCCTATCGATCAGAAGATTTGGTGAGCCTTAAAAGCGAATTTCAGTCCAGTGGCTACTTTGAATCTGTGACAGTGGAGCCGCGCTTAGGCGAGCTAAGTGGCGGCGAAGTACCGGTGTCAATTGATTTGCTTGCCGGGTCAAAACACCATTATGTGATTGGCGCTGGGTACTCTTCCGATACCGGCGCACGTATTCGTCTGGGTTACGAAAATCGCTACATCAATAGTGCCGGTCACAATCTGGATGCGACGGTCAATGCCTCCGAGGTAATAACGACTTATCAGCTGGGCTATTCCATACCAATGGCTAGGCCCGCGTATCAAGTTCTACGTCTGTATACCGGGTTCAGTCAGGAGGACATCAACGATAGCATCAGTAACCGTTTGGTGACGGGACTTAACTACTCTAGCTGGGAGTCAAGTCAATGGTTGAACAACTATGGTTTGAGCTATGAAGAGGAAGAGTTTTCATTTGGTGAAGACCCGTCAACCCATTCAGAATTTGTCATCCCTATGTTTAGTACATCGTACACAATGGCCGATGGAGTCAAGTACCCCCGGCGTGGTTGGAGTGCATTTGTTCGAGTTAAAGGTGCGAGCGACTCAGTTGTATCAAGCACCGATTTTGCGCAAGTTTTTGGCCGCTTAAAGTTGATTTTCCCTGCGGGCGAAGGGCGCATAATGGTGCGTTTTGAGGGGGGCATTACCGAAGTTGATGATTTTTCCAAGTTGCCAATTTCGCAACGGTTTTTTGCCGGCGGTGATGCCAGCGTACGCGGCTATGACTATAAAACGTTGGGTCCAGTAAACGATGATGATATTGTCGTTGGTGGTTCACGGTTGGTGACAAGTTCTATTGAATACGACCGTAAAGTCTACGGTGATTTTGTACTGGCAGCGTTTTATGACGAGGGTACCGCTTTTAATAAAGGCTACCTAGATCCTTACCGTGGTATCGGTGTCGGTCTGCGCTGGCTATCCCCGGTGGGACCGGTGCGTGCTGATGTTGCCAAGGCACTCGATGGTCATGAAGGGTGGCGCTTACATTTGAGTGTAGGGCCTGATTTATGATCAAGCGTGTATTGGTGCGCGCACTGTTAGTGTTTTCCCTAGTTGTCATGTCATTGTTGCTGCTGATCTCAGCGGTTGTGGCTACTGAGCCCGGGACACGCTGGCTATTAGAGCGAGTGAGTGCTGCAACCAATGTAGAGCTTCGTTATGTCGAAGGTGCATTGCTGCGGGGCGTCACTTTACGCGACGTTCGATACCAATCTGCTGCGGTGGAATTTGCAAGCGAAGAGTTGGAGCTAGCCTGGCGCCCGGCGACTTTTGTTTGGGGGGTGATTTACGTTGACCGCCTTGCGCTCGATAGTGTTTTGGTCAATGTAGCCCAAGCTGAGAGCTCTGCGGCAACGGCAGGCGAGTTTACCGGTTGGCCCGACCTCGATCTTCCGGTTCGGCTCACGTTAAAAGAATTAGTCATTGCAGAGCTGACAGTAAAACAAGGGGATGCTCCCGAACTTTTTATTGAGTCTGTAGAAGCGTCGGCTTCCTATGGCGTGGGTGAAGTAAGCATTGAGCGCATACTGATCGAGTCAGCGGGCGACCGGTTACAGTTAAGTGGTTCGGGAGCGCTGAGTTACCCCTATGACTTTAATGCAAAAGTAGCTGTGCGGTTGTTGTCTCGCCAAGACAATGTTGCCCCAAGCGTATTTTCGGCTTTCTTGCCGGCAGCCGTGCTTGCAGAGTCTTGGAGCACAGGGCTGAAAGCGAAAGGTAATCTGGAAAAAATTGAGTTTACTCTCAATAACTCGCAACCCTTGCCGGTGATTGTAAAGGGGGGGCTTGAAACGGGCTTCAATTCTACACAGGCAGTTCTGCAGCCAAACGTAAATGCAAGTGCCCGAATTGAGGAGCAGTCTTTGCCTCAAGTGCTGATGGGGATCGATGTGGGGCCAGTGCAGACATTGGGCGCTGAAGTCGACTTCAATGGTTGGTTGACTGGCTACGATATAAGCGTCCAGGCCAAGACAAAAATAGAGCCGTTGGATGATTTGACGCTTTCACTTACCGCCAGCGGTGATACGGAACGATTAACGTCGGCACAGCTAGGCCTGACGATGAACAAGGTCAGAGTCGGGTTAAATGGCAAGGTGTCCTGGCGGGATGGATTGCGCTGGTCGGCGAGTGTGACTGGGGAGGACGTAGATCCTTCAGTCCTTGCTAAAAACTGGCCCGGGCAAATTCAGTTTCAGTTAAACAGTGACGGGAGTTGGATTGACGAGCGCCTTGTCGCCTCCGCTGATGTGGCTAATCTGCAAGGACAACTGCGCGCGCTGATGATTCAGGGCCAAGGAGCGGTTCAGTACGATAATGGATCTTGGCAGCTAAAGCAGGTGAAAACCTCATTAGGGGCTAACCAAGTCGAGCTGAATGGTTCTTGGGGGGATTCAATCGATATGACAGGGGTGATAGCGGCGCCCTTGCTCGCGCAAATTGACCCTAAGATAGGTGGCGAGCTGAAGGCTTCGGGTAATCTGCGGGGAACTCGGCAAGAGCTGCGATTTAACGGTGATGTCGATGCCAATAACCTGCGTTGGCAAGATTATTCAGTTGAACGATTTGAGTTGCAATCAAGCATGGAACGTGTGGTGGGGCGTGAGCTTGCGATAAAGGCCATTGCATCAGGCATCGACCTTGCCGGTAAACATGTAGATAAGATGTCAGTTTCTGGTGGCGGCAAGTTAAATGATCACCGGTTTGCTTTTGACATAAAAGCGGAAGATACCAGCTTGCACGCGGACGTGACGGGAGCTCTAAGTGCAGAGATTTGGCAGGGCAGCATTCTGAAGTTTTCGGTGAGTTCTCCCTACACTCATCACATTGAGCTTGAAGCGCCGGCCTCAGCTTTCTTATCCCCAGCAAAGGCAGAGTTGCAGACGGTTTGTTTGCATATGCCAAATGATTCAGACGAAACCAATGACGTGGGTGTATTTGCCCGTGGCTGTGCCGATGTGCTCTGGTCTGTTGATGATGGACTGCGGTCGAAGTTTAATATTGATCGGGTAGATCTGGCATTGTTTGATCCGTGGTTGAAAAATGGCATGAAGTTGGGGGGGTACTTACAATCGGACGGTGAGCTGACCTGGGGGAAAAATGAACCCAAAAAGTTGTCTGCAAGTATGCATACTGTCAATGCAGAACTTGTGCATCAATTGAGCGAAACAGACTTTAATCACTACCCACTGGGCGAACTATCGGCAAATCTGGAAGGTGACGACAAGGCAGTAAGGGTAGATTCTAAAATTATGATTGGTGAGTTTGGTCGGGCAATGGCCAGTGCCAGTTACCAGATGGACAGTAAACAAGTCTCGGGGCAAGTGAATGCCAATATTGACAATCTAAAGCCACTGATGGCTTTGATTCCGGGAGTCAGTGACCTGAAGGGCGAGTTTATTCTGGACGCTGATGTTGGGGGAACTCTGGGAGCGCCAGAACTCGCTTTGAATTTGGAAGTTGTTGATGCCTCAATGGGAGTCCCGCCTTTAGGGATTGAGGTTACTTCGCTCAATGCCAAAGCCCGTGGCGATCACTCTGCCATGACAATGAAAGCACAGGCCAAACTTGAGCAAGGCAGTATGAATTTGCAGGTTTCAGCTGAAAATTTATTGAATGAAGACTGGGGCGTCAGTGCAGATTTAAGTGGGGAAAATGCGCAAATATTTAACCTTCCGCAGTTGTCGTTGTGGCTAAATCCTGATATTCATGTTGCCGCGAGTAAGAAAAAAATCGAAGTGAGAGGCTCGGCAAACTTGCCTAAGGGACGAGCGTTAATAAGCACGCTACCTGTCAGTGCAGTAAAGGTTTCCAATGATGTGGTGGTTATTGATGAGCAGCAAGACCAACCTGATAAAATACCTTTGCATATGGATTTGGCGTTAACCTTGGGTGATGATGTTGATGTAGAGGCTGCCGGTTTCAAATCCAGCCTCGGGGGTAAAATGTCACTGAATAAAACTCCGACGCGGGAGCTCTATGCCATTGGCGATATTGTTGTCGAGGACGGGAAGTACGAGGCGTATGGTCAAAAGCTCGAGGTGGAGCGAGGCGTAATATCCTTTCAGGGACCATTGGATAATCCTGGGTTAAATATTACGGCGACCCGCAGGGTGGAGGATGTTGTCGTTGGCCTTATCATAACCGGAACTTTACAGTACCCGGAAACCGAAATTTATTCTCGTCCGCCACAATCGGAAAGCAATGCAATGGCTATGCTGTTCACCGGCAAAAAACTTGAGTATGCATCATCCGGCGAAGCAACCATGTTGATAAACGCCGTCGCCAAACTTGGCGTAAAACGTGGCCAGTTTCTCGCAGACGATATAGCTAAGAAGTTCGGGTTGGATGAGTTGACGATTAAATCAGAAGATAATGTAGATGCGAGCCAGCTATGGTTGGGTAAGTATTTGACCAAAGACATCTACATTCACTACGCCGTGGGCCTGTTCGACAGTATATCCACTGTAGGTTTGACTTATTTTATCTCCGACAATTTGCGAATTGAGGCTGAGTCTGGGGTTGTGCAAAGTGCGGATATTATTTACAGCATGGAAAGGTGATGGCGAGCCACAGTCTCGCCATCGATCGCTATACTATGGCGTTAATACGACCTTAACACTGTCATCTACCTCAGAGGCGTCTATGTACCCAATTGCCCCAGGCGTGCTGGCTACAGCAGATTTTACTGATGCCGACGAGTCGAGTGTTCGTGGCGGTTGTCCTTTGCCGGTAAAAACCTGCTTTGACCAGAACGCATTGAGCTGCGCTTGCGATCGGCCTGTTACTTTATCGTGAAACTCTTCCCGCAATGGCTGCCCTTGATCGAGATCAATCGGATCCGCCGACTGGCCGTTGGGGAGCTGTTTGCTTCGACCTATAAATAAGTCTCGCACTTGATTGTTTTCCATGCTGTCAGGCCCCGAGGGGTGCGTGATAACAACAACGTCGGCGAAAGCAGATGAAGCACTAAAGAGTATTCCTAGCAATATATATTTCACGTTATACCCACCCTCAAAATGCTGCATCAAGTTTAATGGTGTATACATCCGCGTCATCATAGACAACGACGGGTGTAAAATTATTACCAGACAAGCCGCCTCCGGTATCGCCAAAGCCACTGGCTCGGGTAACGTCGAATTTTAGTGCGACGTTACTCATAACGTCCCAGCGTAGACCTAAGCTGTAAGCGCTGCGTTCCGTATTTTGCACATCCGATAGTGCAATGGCCTCGCTGTTGCCAAAGAAAGGGCTGGCTGGGTTGGTGATGGCAGCAAAAATAAATCCCCGGGAGTAAGGACGTTCGTCGTCGTCAGTAGACTCTCGTACCGAATATGTGGCGTAAGGCGTTACAGATCCAAAAGTATAGGCAGCCGTAAAATAAGCCGCATCCGCATCGGGAGTGGCGCCGTCGATTTCTAATCGGGTGAATTCCGAGAGTAGCTGCAGCCGACCATTGTTGTAGCCAAAGCCTAAGCCGTAGAACTCCGTTGGAATGTCGTCGCCTCCCCCGGTATTAATGTCGGTGACGGCAACATTACCGCGCAAAGTCCAGGTAAAGTCGGTCCACGTCGCGGACCCGCCTAGCAAGTCATTCACCTCTAATTCGACTACTTGGCCTAATTGCGTTATATCTTCTTTGGATTCTCCAACAAAAGCTTGCAATGTTAAGGTCGACATGTCGAAGTTAATATCGTAAAGGCCATCAATACCCGTGTAACTTGTAACGGGTATTGCGCCGTAAATTTCTTCTGGCGGCCGCAGCCAAGGTTGAGCATAGCCCACTTCCAGAGAGTCAGAATACATAAATAGCGGTAGGCGCATTTTTCCGGCTCGAGCTTTAAAGTCTGAAGAGAAGCTGTGACTAATGTAGGCCCACTCTAGCGAAGGCTCCCAATTTTCATTGCCTCGCCCCACCAATTGCATGGTGACCTCAGTTTGGTCGGTAATAGTAAATGCGCCTTGCAAGCCGAATAAACTTTCGTTTTCAAAGGTGCCTTCCTTCATATAACCAATGTAGCCAGCGTCATTGCTGGCAGCGCCGTAGGCAACACTAAAGAAGCCGTTAAAACGCACTCTGTTTTCAATAGGTTTGTTGACTTGCTGTTGCAATGACTGAACTTGCTGTTCCAGTTTGTCGATTCGGTCTTGGTCTTGCGCTAAGGCCGACCCACTCGCGAGAACGACTCCGGCGGCACAGGACAATAAAGTGTAATAAGTGACGCGATTAAAGCTCATGACTCTCTCCTTTGGAGAATTATTTTATACCTTAAACTGTGAGGCAACGTCTCCCAGTCGTTTTGAAATATTGTCAATGTCTTGGCAAATGCTGTTTGTGGTGCTTGTACTTTCGGTGACTTTCTCGGTATTACTGTGAATGTCGGTAACATGATTCATAACCTCCGAGAAAGTAGAACTTTGCTCATGGGTTGCGCTGGCGATCTGCTCATTGAATGCACTGATTTCCTGCACGCTGGTGAGGATGCTCGTCAGAGCAATTTCCGATTCGCGTGTCGCTTCAACGCCAGAGTTGACGCGCTCAACACTGTTTTCCATGGAGGCTACAGCACTTTGCGACACGCTTTGTAGCTCGCTAATGACGGCGTGAATCTCATCGGTGGCCTGCCGTGTTCTGACTGCAAGTTCGCGCACTTCATCGGCTACTACAGCAAATCCTCGGCCATGTTCACCGGCGCGGGCGGCCTCAATAGCGGCATTCAGTGCGAGTAGGTTAGTTTGCTCTGCTACATTTTGAATCGTGTTGAGCAGTTGGCCGACGTCGGTACTGAAGGTTTCAAATTTGTTAACGACCTCGGCGGAGCTCTTAATGTCATCCGCGAGCGCGGTAATCGTGTCGACATTGCGGTTAAGGGTTTGCTTACCCTGTTCAGCGGTGGTGTTTATTTCGGCGGCTTTCTGCGATCCGCTGCCGGCGAGCTCGGCCACCTGCTCTACACTTGCCATGAGTTCGGCGATAGCATTGCGCGTGGCGGAAATGGCGCGGGCCTGCGCATCAATTTCCGTAACGTTCTTTCCACTTGTGTCTGTTAGTCTTGATGACACCGAAGACAGTGAATTTACATCGTTCAGTATTTCTGCAAATGAAGCGTGTAGCTTTTCTACAAAGCGGTTGAAGTTTTCCGCCAAGGGCAAAATCTCGTCCTGACCGCGATAATCAATACGACAGGTTAGGTCGCCATCTCCAGATGCCATGTCATGTAATGATTGGGTAACCTGATGCAAATTACTGGTAATAGAGCGCCCAATAATTAAACTCATGACCACTAAAACTACGACAGCGACAATAGAGATGCCCAGTGAAATTCCTGAGGCACGCGAGGCGCCGGCCAGCGTTTCAGAAATGGAATTGGTGAAGTTTGCTTCGGTGTTGGACTTCATTAGCTCCAGCGATTGGGTCAGCGATTTTAATCTGTCGGCATTTCTCTTCGCGTCTTCGGCAACCCGGCTGAAGTCCACGGTGCCATCGATAAACCCCTCAGCTATTTGCGTAGCCGTACTGTACCACTCGTCTAAATCACTGAGCGCTTTGTCAATGCTGGGGGTGCCAAGCACTTGCAGCCGCTTTAGGTTTGACGCAATTAAGTCGTATTGACTGGATGCTTGCTCGAGAATATCGGGGTCGCCAGTCGTCACTGCCGAGCTGATATTCTGCTCCATAGACAGTAATGTGCCGAGGTTTATGGTTGTCAATTCCAGTGAGGGATACAGGTTTTTTTGCACATCGACTAAGCGTGCGGCGTTGCCGCGTTCTACATACAAGGTATAGCCCTGACTGATAACGAAAGCTATGAGTGCAATGCCGACAATCAGCAATAATTTGTGCGAAATTTTCAAAGCAAACACGCAGACATCCTTTTATTGAATAAGTATCGCCGAGCCATTTTGCCTTAACAGGGAGTCCAAATATGGAGATGGGTTATATCAGGTATAGCAGTAGGGACACGGCGCCGCAAATTTTGCCAGTGCGCTGGCCAATTCGTTATCGACTTTCTCACAATTGGAAATAAGAAGGGTGTCAGATTATCGCTAAAAGTTGTTGAAAGCCCGATTGTCTTGACGCCTTGGGCAATGATCGTAAATAAAATATAGCGTATAGCTATCAATTAGATTGGGAGCATTGCTTTGATTGTTTAAATGAGAATGGATATTATTACTAAAAGGTTGGCGATCAATGAGGAGGCCGTAATGACTAAGACAATTTCATTTGCAGTATTGCATTTCACTGTCGCTTTTACAGTGACCTACATATTGACTGGCGACCTACTCATAGGCAGTGCCGTTGCGTTAGTGGAGCCTGCCATCAATACTGTGGCCTTTTATTTCCACGAAATGGGTTGGAAGCGCTGGGCGGACGAAAAAGAGTCCATTATCGAGAGCTTTGCGCACCGCGCAGCTTAGGCTGCGCCGGGTTCTTCGCGGCGCTTTTGCAGAAGGCGGCCAAAGAAAATTCCAGTTTCAAACAAGAGCCACATGGGCAGTGCCAACAGGGTTTGTGAAATTATATCTGGCGGTGTTAGTAGCATTCCGACAATAAAGCAGCCAACGACGACATAGGGGCGTTTCTTTGCCATGCCATCGGCGCTAATGGCGCCCGCCAGAATCAGTAGAATTGTGGCGATGGGTATCTCAAAAGCGACGCCAAAAGCGAAAAAGATCTTCAAAACAAAGTCTAAATATCGGCTAATGTCGGTCATGATGGCGACATTTTCCGGCCCCACAGACGTGAAAAAGCCGAAAATGAGTGGGAACACCACAAAATAGGCAAATGCCATCCCCAAGTAAAACAGCGCTACCGATGACGCCAAAAGTGGCAGCGCCAGGCGCTTTTCATGGCGATAGAGCCCCGGCGCAATAAAAGCCCAAATTTGATAAAGCACGTAGGGAATACTGGCGACAAAGGCTGTAAACAAGGTTAGCTTAAATGGAGTTAGGAATGGTGATGCCACATCTGTGGCAATCATGCTGTTATTTTCCGGTAAATAGGCTTGCAGCGGCGCCGATACAAACTCATAGATTTCGCTGGCAAAGGGCAATAGACATGCGCAAACCGCCCCGACCACAAGCAGTGCTTTAAGCAAGCGGTTACGCAATTCAATCAGGTGTTGTACCAGTGGCAGTTCCTGGTCGGTAGATTCACTCATGACTTTTCGCTGCTAGAGGCCGATGCTTCGGTATTGTCCGGGGGAGTTTCACTGTGGGCGTGGTCCGGTGCTTCGGTGGGCGCGCCATAGTCTTTTTGCATACGCTCTGCGCGCTCGGGCTCCATTGCCTGTTCAATGTCGCGTTTGGTCGCTTCCAGGTTGCGCATAATCTCTTCGTTGTGCAGTTGGCGGCGAATGTCGTCTGCGCCAATCTGCTTTTCAATCTCGCTGCGCGTTTCGCGCAAGCTGCGTTTGAGCCTACCGACCCATAGGCTTACGGCGCGCACCGTTTCCGGTAAGCGTTCAGGGCCAATGACCACCAAAGATACAATGGCAATTAGCAAAAGCTCGAAAAACCCCATATCGAACACGAGTGGCCGTCTGCTCAGCGACTTTCGGTTTTATCTTCGCTTTTCGACGCACTGTCCGTGGGCTTTTCTTCGGCTTCCAGTGACTTGGTGTCTTCGGCTTTGTCGTCATCGCTGACGGATTTTTTGAAGCCTTTAATCGCCTCGCCTAGGTCCGAGCCCATGCCGCGCAGGCGCTTGGTGCCAAACAGCAGAAAAACAATGGCGAGAATAATGAGTAATTGCCAGAGGCTGATGCCAGCCATAGTGATACCCTCTATTAATGGTGTGTGGTTTTTGATTGCGAGCGGGAGGCTTTTTCGTCGTGCCCGGAAACCCCGAAGCGGCGAGCAAGCTCCTGCATGACGCTGTCTGCCGACTCATCAAGGTGAGATAGCATCACCAGCGAGTGAAACCACAAGTCGGCAGTTTCGGCAATCAGGTCTTTGGTGTCGCCAGTCGCTTCGGCGTCCTTGGCGGCGAGAATGGTTTCGGTGGCCTCTTCGCCCACCTTTTCCAAAATCTTATTCAAGCCTTTTTGGTGCAGGCTCGCCACATAGGATTTATCGCCGTCGCCGCCTTTTTTGCGCTCGGCCAATATTTTTGTTAAAGCCGCTAGAACGTCAGTGTTGTTTGTCATTGGTATATTTCACCCGGATCTTTGATGACAGCTTCGACGCTTTGCCAATGGTCGCCGTCGAGCTTGCGATAAAAACAGCTTTCCCGGCCCGTATGACAGGCGATACCGCCTATTTGCTCTACCGTAAGCAGTACCACGTCGGCGTCGCAGTCGAGTCGCATTTCGTGCAACTTTTGCACGTGGCCGGAGGATTCACCTTTGCGCCAGAGTTTGCCACGCGAGCGCGACCAGTAAATGGCCCGGCCCTCTTGTGCGGTGAGTGACAATGCCTCGCGGTTCATCCAGGCCATCATCAGAATGCGGCCGCTGGCCACATCTTGGGCGATGGCGGGCACTAAACCGTTGTCGTCCCATTTTACCTCATCCAGCCAGCTGGCCGGTGAATTTTCAGTCATGCTGCAGGCTCCGCTTTGCCTTGGCAATGTTATCAGATAGATGCTGCGGGTTTATGGTGCCCACAATGGCCGAGCTAACACTCGGGTGGGCAAACACATAATTCATGCTCGCCTGAATAGGGTCACTCTGCGTCGCTGTATGGCATATGTGACCACTGGCCAGGGCTTTTTTGAGCAAAACCCCTTTGTTAAGGCGCTGGCATTCATCCAGTACCGCCACTTCGCTGGCGTGGCCCAGATTATAGGTAACCATGACACAGTCAGATTCCCGCGCGGCGAGTATACCGCCTTCCACCGTTTTGGTGGACATTCCATACGCTTTTATTACCCCTGCCTGTTTGAGCTTGTCGAGTTCTGTAAAGGCATCGGTATTTTCAATAATGTCGACGTCTTCGCCATTGGAGTGCACTAATACCAAGTCTAGGGTGTCTCGCCCTAAGCGTTGCAGGCTGCGCTCGACACTAAAGCGTGTGTGCCTGGCACTAAAATCAAACCAGCTTTTGCCATTGTCGAACTCTTCCCCAGTTTTAGTGCCGACCACCCAGCGCGCGTGTTCTCCCTTAAGCAGCTGCCCTAAGCGTTCTTCACTAATGCCGTAAGCCGGGGCTGTATCGATAAAATTAATGCCCAGTTCCCATGCCAGGCTCAGTAGGGCTTTGGCCTGCTCATCACTGGGTAGTTCAAACTGGGTAGGGTACTTAACACCCTGGTTGCGGCCGAGTTTCACTGTACCGAGACCCAGTGCACTGATGTGCAGACCGCTACTGCCCAGCGGGCGGTGTTGAAAGCCGTTCATTGTCGCTCCCAGGGTAGTGAGGCTATTTGCGGCGCAGACAGTTTGGCACGTAATTTTTCTAACCCATCGCTCGAGGTCTGCGGTGGTGTCAGATGAGCCAAAACCTGCTGCGCCATATTGGGTACAAGCGTGAGTTTGGTCGGCCAGGCGACCAATGTATTGTCTATACCGGGGGCTGGTTCGGCATAGGCCTGGTCTGGCCGCACCAGACCAGGCTGGCGTGGCTCGGCCCGCTCGATAAATAGTGTGCTGAAGGTCGCCTCACTAAAATCCAGCCAGGGAAACAAATGCTCTAATTCCCGTCGCCCGCTAGCCACTAATTGTTCATCCGTCAGCTTCGCGCCGTCTTCGGCCAGGCTACCGCCTAGGTACCAAACCATTTCACCGTTTGAGTTCGGGTGGCTTGAGATAGTCAGACGCGGGGTTTTATCGGCGCCCAGGCAGTGGCCGTAAAAAGCGTGTGGGTGGCGATGACGCACAACCAGTTGGCGCAGCGGGCGCAGTTGTTGTTCGGGCTTGTCACAGCCGAGCGCATGCAAGCACTCGGCGTTGCCCTTGCCGGCAGTGAGCACAACCTGTCGGGCCTTGATTGCGGTGCCATCTTGCAGCCTTATCACCGCTTGATTGTTTTCGCGAGTCAGCTGGTCTTGCTCCGACAGGCTGAATAAATGACCACTATTATTTTGCGCAAGGTTACTTACCAAAGACGGTACATCGAGCACCATATCGACCAAACGGTATAGGCTGCCCTTGAACTGATCGGTTTGAAACAGTGAAGGCCGTGCGCTGGTCGTTACTTTGTCGACACGGCCCCGCAACGCCTTGCTGGCGAAAAAGCTGGTTAGGCGGCCCACGGTTGATGATGACCACATGTAAAAGTGATCACTCAATACCCGGGAGCGCTGTAAATCGACGTCCCCTTGTCCCTGCAAACACGCGCGCCAGTGTTCGGGCATATCGGCGATGGCTTCGGACGCACCGCTTAAGCTGCCGGCCAATGTGTACTTAACACCACCGTGAATCATGCCTTGCGAGGCAACGGTTTGACCGCTACCCAGCGGCGCGCGGCTGAACAGGGCGGCTTGATAGCCCGAGCGGCGCAAACGTTCGAGTAGCCAGAGCCCGGCTATGCCACCGCCGATAATGGCGACATCCAAGTTGACGTCAGTGTTGTTTTCAGGTGAAGCGGACATGAAAAGTGAGTAACCAGGTCGGTTGCGGTTGCCACAAAGCAACACTTAAAGTGAGTTGCGACCATTATATCGGTTACGGCTCACTTTTGCTGTATTTGCCCTGACACGCAAGTTCTGGTTGGTTAACATAGCGCCTGCTCAACAACGGAGGAATCACCTTGACAGGAAAATCACGCATAGCCGCCGCACTTATCATTGTTGCTTTTGTATTTATCGGCGGTCTCTATCTATGGGCTGGGGGTGAGCAAGCGCGACTTGTCGGTTACGGTTTTTTAAAGTTAGACCGCGGTCAAATGACGGTAAATTTTGATCGGCATTGGGTTTGGCTGGATGCCAATGGTCGCGAAGGCCGATCACTGGATTTGGCCGCGGTAGATCTGCATCCTGTGGCAGATTATGACTTTTTTGCCAACGGCGATCTGCTGGTTTTGCACCGGGCAGCGCAGCGCTCAGTATGGCAGAATTTGCGGGCATTTCTGCGCATCAGTGAAGGTCCGCAAAGCGCAGCCGGGACTGCGCAGGGGCGACAAGACGGCTTTTATCGTTGCCAATTGCTGCCACTTAATTGTGAGCGTCTGGCTAAGATCACGCAGCTGCCAGCGCGCAGCTCTCGGCTCGTTATAGACCGGCAAAGCGATACGGTTTACCTGGTGGATACAGCGGATCACAGTCTGTATAAATACAGTGCGTCGGGTCGGTTGTTGGCACAACAGAGCACGGGTTTTAAATTTCCCAATCAGCTGCTTTTGACTGAAGGTCAATTGTGGCTTGCTGATACCAACAATCACCGGGTCGTTCGCCTGGCTACGGCAGAGGATACTTTTGGCGAAGTACTGGAAACCCACAACATTAATCTCGGCGGAGAATACCGCTGGCCTCATCAACTGGCGGCGTCTGCGGCCGGGCTCTGGGTGTTGGTCGGTAACAATGCAATGGCCGATGGAAAATTGCGGTTAATAGAGCCAAGTGGCGACCTCGCAGCGCCCATTTCCAGCCAGGCATTAGCCAAAGTTGGCATCGGAGATCCATTGGCCCTACATTTTTGGCAAAAGCGTCTGTGGATCAATGACTTTGATGCGCCCAAGCTTATCTTGTTTGATCCGAACTCAGGCACTAGTACTCGCGCCCAGTCGCCGACATTAACGCAACTGGAGCAGGCGCATATTGAGCGCTGGGAGTACTATCAACTAATGCAGCGCATCGCCCTAATTCTCTTTGTGGTTTTATTGATCGGCGGCTTTGCGGCGGCGTGGCGTCTAGAACGGCAGCAAACGTTGGATAAGTTTAAGTCGGTTAAGAACGCTAACAGCCTATCGGTAGACGGCGAAATAACCCCCACTGGCCAAAGCGGCGTTATGTGGATTAGCTCGGGTTTAAAGCCCTGGCACCATTGGATGATCTACGTGTTATGGGCGTGTACGTTGATGTGTTCAGTGTTGCTGATTTACTTGTATGTGACCAACGATAAGCTAGGTTCGGGTTTCCTGGCAGTGATGGGCGCGATGATCGTTTTTTTGCTGCTGATCAGTTTGGTGGTCAGTAAAATATTTCGCAGTATTGTCAGCGCTAAATTAGGCGTGGTGGGCGAGTCGCTGGTGTTGGATGACGGCTTTGGCAATAGCACTATTGCCAAAGATGGTGCGCTGGCTTATACCGCGCATTTTATTTTTGCAGATGATGTGGCAATCGCGCTCGGCAATCAAAATGTTAAGTTCTTTGCCAGGAATGAGCTGGAAAAATGGGTGTACCCGAGGCTTAAACGGGCGCGCAAGCTGTCGGCCTGGGAGCAGACTGTGCACTTGTGGCGTTTGCGCCACCCGCAAATGATCTATATGGCTATTATTTTGGCTGCCATGCTCGCATTGCTGATATTTTTGGAGCTTTTTTCTTGATCGGTCGTTGTGCAGTTTGACTGCAATGTGTACTATTAACCCTTGCTTATTCGGTGGCCAAAATTTGTTGCTTAGTTCGGACAATTTGTCTGATTTATTTCGCAATAGTTGCCCGCCGAATCCCGATTAAACAGTGAGTCGACGATGATGACACGCATGCATACACAAAAACACATGAACCTGGCGGGTCAAACCTGTCGAGGTTATGTGCGCGTGCACATTTCGCAGCTCTCACTGAACGATTGAAAATAACAGGGGCCGCGAATCAATTGCGGCCTTTGTCAGAACTTTTTATTTCCCCTCTGTATTAGCCCGCATTGATTGAGCCCCCTACACATGGAGTGTTGGGGATGTTTGAGTTTATTAAAAAAATAATAAGGTTTAGACGCAGGAAAATCACAGGCGCTGACGGCTTATCATCGCGCCTGCAAAAAGATGCAGGGGTGCGGGTCACACGCATTCGTTTGCCTAGTGGTGCCGAGGTTGTAATAACCCATAGGGAAGACGGCTCCGAGTCGCTATAATGAGCCTCCAATATAAGGAGAATGCCATGAATTCTATGCCCATACGCGCTTTGTTGGCGGGATGGTTTGCACTTGCATGTGTGAACACTTTTGCCGAGCAAACCTTTGCGCCAGATGCCGACCACTTTAGCTATCGCGGACGTATTGATTTCTCTGCACCGCACAAGCCTGAATTGAGCTGGCCCAGCAGTCGTATCGACTTCCGTTTTCACGGCACCTCCGTGGCGGTAACGCTCGATGACGACACCGGCAATAATTTTTACGGTGCCTTTATTAACGGTAACTGGGAAGACCCTGTTGTGCTTGACCTAGACAGCGGCGCTAAGCGGTATGTCATTGCCGATGGCCTGGAACAGCGAGAGCACCGTGTAACGCTGGTTAAGCGCACCGAAGGTGAAGAGGGGGCTACCCGCTTTTTGGGTGTTGCACTCAACGATGGCGCTGAGCTATTACCGGCACCCCCGCTACCGTCGCGCCGGATTGAGATCTTTGGTGACTCGATTACCAGCGGTATGGGGAACATGGCCGAGCTTCGCGCCGGCGATGGTAATCTGGCAGAAAAGAATGCCTTTATGTCCTACGGGGCGATTGCGGCTCGTGAGCTGGATGCCGATTATCGAAGTATTTCACAAAGCGGAATCGGGATCATGATCAGCTGGTTCGGCTTTACCATGCCGGATTTTTACGACCAGTTGAATGCCGTGGGTGATAACGACAGTCGCTGGGATTTCTCCCGGTGGACGCCCGATGTAGTGGTGATCAACCTGTTGCAGAATGATAGCTGGCTGGTAGAGGACAGGCTCGACCCAGTGCCTACCGCCCAACAGAGGGTTCAGGCCTACTATGACTTCTTGGCGTCGGTGCATAAAGAATATCCCAAGGCTTTTATCATTGCGGCTTTGGGTAGTATGGATGCGACAAAGGAAGGGTCACCCTGGCCCGGCTATATTGCGGCAGCGGTCGCTCAGTACCAGAAGGCTCATTCTGAGGCGCGATTGGCAACGCTGGTCTTTCCCTTTACCGGCTACGGTCAACACCCACGGGTCGTTCACCATCGCGCCAATGCGATGCTGTTGACCGATTTAATCCGGCTGGAAATGGGCTGGTAACAATAATTCACTCACAGCAGTGGGTTTTTACCAAAAACGCCCAATCAGGTCTTGAAACTTTGTCGCTTAGCCCGCAGTCTTAGTGCAGGGATTGATACTTCCCTAGCCCCAAAAGGGCGCCTCTATTACTGCGGGCCAAACATGTTGAAAGCAGCACAACCAATGCGGGCGAAAGCTCAAAATATGACCGGGTACGTCACCGGCGTGGTTCTGTGTCTGTGGCTTGCGCTTAACTTTCTCTTCCCAGTCTCAATCAATAATTCCGGTTTCGATTTATCAGGCTCGATGGAATTAACCGAGCCGGTGCATATTCCAGTGGGGTTCGACACCTCCGAGGGCGCTGAAGATGACGCCACTCTAGGCCGCGTGGAGCACACGATCCCTGTAACGCTGACGGCGTTAGCGTTGTTGGCACTTCTGCTTATCGGCTGTGGGCAGAAATATTCCGGTTTCAGTGCCCGCGCACCTCCAGTCTGACGCACACCTAAGTTTGCAAAAATTGTGTGTCTTAACCGCCTCGTGGCGGCTTAAAACTGTGAGGCTCTACTATGAAACCTGTACCTCGTATACCTGTTTGCCGTTTAAACCATTCTCTGCAATTGAGTAATGTGCAAAAGCCCGAAATCAGCTTAACCAGCCCTGCCGAGTTGGTGTTTTGGGATTTTGAATACGCTCCCCCTATGATTGTCAGTCCGGCCGTTAGTGTCGATGATGCCGCTTACCTGATGCATGTTACCAACGCTAAGCTCAAGCTTGTGATCGACTCGCGCAAGCGTCTGTCGGGTATTATCAGCCTGCGTGATATTGAAAGTGTCAAAGTGCTTGCAACCGCATCTGCCATGGGCGTGGGGCGTCAAGACTTGACGGTGAAAGACATTATGACGCCGATTGTTCGTCTTAACGGTATTCATCGCAAGGATCTCAATGAAGCCCGCATCAAGGACCTGCTCGATATTCTCGAGTTTGAAGGGCAGCACTACCTACTTATTCTCGGTGATCAAAATGAAGTGTGTGGCCTGGTAAGCGCTGAGGAAATCTCACATCGGCTCGGACGGCAAATTAACATTGAGCCGGTCGTGCACAACTTTAGCGATGTATTTAATGCGCTAAACGTCAGTAACCACTAGCAAAGTTAGGCTGGCGGCCTTTCCCTAGGCCGCCACTGTCGCTATCCTGTCGCTTTTCCCTGCGGTAAGTGATGTATGCGGCTTTTATATACTGTTATCTACTACTTAGCGGTGCCTGTGGTAATGCTTCGCCAGATATGGCGAGCCCGCCGCGATCGCCGACATATCGAGCGCTTGCCAGAGCGCTTTGGTTTTATTGGCCCTATCACCGGCCAGCAGACCCGTATCTGGTTGCATACCGTGTCGGTGGGCGAGTTTCTGGGGGCCCTACCGCTAATTCATCAATTGTTGGCGCGGCCCAATACTGAGCTCATTGTTACCTGCATGACCTTAACCGGCTCCGAGCGTATCCGCGCATCGCTGGGCGATCGGGTGCATCATTTTTATATGCCCTATGACTTGCCCGGTGCTATTCGGCGCTTTATTAAAACGGCCGAGCCGGATTTGTTGGTTATTATGGAAACAGAGCTTTGGCCCAATACCCTTGCTGAGTGTCACGCTCGTGGTGTGGCAACTCTACTGATAAATGCCCGCCTGTCAGAACGCTCGGCAAAGGGGTATGCCAGATTGCCCAGGTTGACGACCGCTATGCTGTCGCGTCTTGGTGGCGCTGCTATTCAGCAACAGATGGACGCGGAGCGGTTTGTGCAATTGGGGCTCGACCGAGAGAAGGTTCAGGTAACCGGCAATATTAAATTTGATGTAGAGCTGACTCAATCCATGCGCGAGCAAGCGCTATCTCTGCAAGAGCAGTGGACTCTAGGAGGGCAGCGTAAGGTTTGGTTGGTGGCCAGCACTCACCCGGGCGAAGATGAGATTGTTCTCGATACCTTGGCTCGCCTGCGCAAAAGAGGTATTGCTTCGGGTCAGCTGTTATTGGTGCTCGTGCCACGCCACCCAGAGCGCTTCGATCAGGTAGCGCAGATGGCCCGGCGAGCGGGCTTTGAAATCGAACGTCGCACAAGTGGTACAGCACCAGGCATTGCCACGGATGTGTTGCTTGGCGACACCATGGGCGAGCTGCAGCTGATGTATGGTGCCAGTGACTTCGTGTTTATGGGGGGGTCATTGGCACCTGTCGGCGGGCATAATTTTATCGAGGCCGCGCTCTGGGCCAAACCTCTGTTAAGCGGGCCGCACCTATTTAATTTTTCCGGAGTGTCCGCCATGCTGCGCGAGGCCGAGGCTTTGCGCGTGGTGGAGGGCGCTGAAAGTTTAACGGCGGAGCTGGTCGGGTTAATCGGGGATGACACTCGCGCGCAATCGATGGGGGCCGCGGCTTTAAATGTGGCCGAGGCTAATCGCGGCGCATTGGACAAAACCCTGAAGATGATCGAATCGCTTGTTTAGAGGCAATCGCCGGAAACAAAAAAAGCAGCGATACGCTGCTTTTTTTGGGTCAAATGAAAGTCGGCACTAAATACCGTAGTCGCTGCGCCGCACCATTTTTCCATTGATTAAGAAGTTATTAATGCGCTCTACATCAGCAGGCGTTAGCATGCCCGCGGTTTCGCGCAGGCGAGTTTGTTGAATGATGTAATCGTACAGCGCATTCGAGTAGTCGCGGCGTGCCTGGTAAAGCGAGCGCTGCGCGAGCAGCACTTCAACCAGGTTGCGAGTGCCGACTTCAAAGCCAGATTGGGTTGCCCGAACGGCACTTTCATTGGAAACAATCGCTTGTTTGCGGGCCTTAACTCGCGCAACCCCAGTTTCAACCGCCAAGTGCAGCGAGCGGGTATTTTGAATTACATTGCGCTGTTGAAAATTAAAGTTCTCATCGGCTTGCATTGAGCGGGCGTACGCCTGGCGACGCGAGCCCGACGTGCGCAAACCGCTAAACAGTGGCACACGTAAACTAACGCCAAACGAGTGGCCTTCGCTGTCCGAATAATTGAATGGATTACTTTCAATATCTCTTTCGGTTTCGCTTTCAGAATAACTGGCCGAAGCGCTCAAGGTCGGTAAGTGGTTGGCCCGGGCGGCTTTGGCCTGCTCTTCGGCGGCAGCGGCGGCAGCGCCTGAAGCTTTAAGAATAAAGTTGTTTTCTAAGGCGAAAGTCACCCAATCATGGCGGTTGGCCGGGCTTGGTGGCACCACCGGAAACTCATCACTTAAAGGCGCGATGGCATCGTGTGACTGACCGGTCAACACTTCCAGCGCTTCATAGCGGATACCCAATTGGCCGCGGCCTTCCAGGGTGGCGGCTTGTGCGCTGTCGTAAGCGGCTTGCGCATCGTGCACATCGGTAATGGGGGTTAGGCCCACTTCGAAGCGCTGCTTGGTTTGTTCAAGTTGTTGTTCCAACGCTTTTTCTTCGGCAATGGTTGCTTCTAAGTTATCAATGGCGCGCAGCACGTTGAAGTAGGCTTCGGCAACACGCACGATCAAGCTTTGTTGGTCGGCAGAGTATTGCGCCTGTGCCTGCTCACTGAGAGCGATACCCTGTTGGTAAGTATGCCAGGCATTGAGGTCAATTAAGGCCTGATCCAGACTCACGTTCCAGCTGGTGACGTTACTTTCCGTGGTGGCGGAGCCCTCATCAACAATCACGCCGTTACTGATGGTGGCGCTAGAGTCGGACTCGCTCACTGTATAGCTGGCGCCGGCATTTATTTGTGGCAACAGACCCGCGCGGCCAATGGTTTTGTTTTCAAGCCCGGCCTGGAAGGCCGCCCGGTCAGCTTTTAACTGAGGGTCGTTTTCCAGCGCCAAATTATAAATATCCAGGATGGAGTTGGCCTGAGCGCTGCCGCTTGCAGCAATCAGGGCAGCCAGAAGGTAGCGTTTCATGATTTTCATGTATTTTCCCAGTGGTGGTACTTCCATAAATGGGCGACAGGCGAGCCCTATATGTATTGCCCGCTATTAGTAGGACGCAGAGGCTCATAAAAAAGTTGCATCGGTGTGCGGCCCGGCGCCTTAGTCAGTGCAAGAGTGTAGCGATTTGTGCCCCTAAGGTACAGGTGAATGCTTATTCATTTTCGCGGTTTTGGAGTAAAAAACCGTAAATCGTTTGCTTTACAGTGTCTGCAGAGTTCTCTAGACTGCTTGCATTCTTGTCGGGGTGCTTCGATTTTCGAGGCTGAGAGAGTCCCGTCGACCTGATCCGGTTAATGCCGGCGTAGGGAACGAGAGCCAGCAATGATATCAGTAGATTTATCAATTTCTGCCCAATCACTGTATCCGCTGTACGTGGCCTCCGGCCGGTATAGCAGCTTTGCGGCTAGCTCTGGTTCCTGTATTTCCCCGCGGAGCCAACAATGTCGCAAGCCCCCCCTGCAATAACGCCTCATACTCCTGCAGCGCTCACTATCGCCGGCAGCGACTCTGGTGCTGGCGCCGGTATTCAGGCTGATTTAAAAACCTTTGCCGCCTGCGGTATTTACGGCGCGAGTGTTGTGACGGCCATTACAGCGCAAAATACATTAGGTGTGCAGAAGCTTTGGATGGTGCCCGGCAGTAGCTTGCAGGCGCAGCTAAGTTCGGTGCTCGCCGACATGCCTATTGCCGCTGTTAAAACTGGCCTATTGGGAAATGGCGGCACCCTTCGGATTGTCTCTGAAGCCCTGCGGTTTCATGCCCGGCAGCACGCACCTCTACCGCTCGTAGTTGACACTGTGCTGGCTTCATCTAGCGGCCATCCGCTACTCGCCCCCGGCGCGCTGCCGGTACTTCGCGACCAATTAATTCCCCAGGCTTGTGTTATCACGCCCAATATTTACGAGGCCGCGCTTTTACTTGACGAGCCCGCCGCGCAAACGCTCGCGCAGGCGCAGCAGCAGGCGATTCGGTTATTGACACTGGGCCCGCAGGCAGTGCTGCTTACCGGTGGGCACCTAGAGGGCGACCAGGCCGTGGACATTTACTGCGACGCTCAGGAAATTTTCCAGCTGACCTCCGAGCGAGTAAGCACCCGCAATAGTCACGGCACCGGTTGCACTTTGAGTGCGGCAATCTGCGCTTACCTTACGCTGGGCGAGCGGCCTGCCAGTGCATGCCGAAAAGCCAAAGATTATCTGCAGCGCGCGCTGCTTGCCGGCGTGCGCCTTAATCTAGGGGCCGGTACCGGCCCGCTCAATCATTTTCCCGACTCTGTAAAACATTGCTCAACGCAGGAGACTTTATGAGCCAGAATACTGTTGAACATCTCAGTCAAAGTGCGGTGGTTGATAGCGCGTCTGTTCAGCCTTTTCCGAATTCGAAAAAAATTCATGTAGAGGGTTCAACATCTGACATTCGCGTGCCGATGCGCGAAATTAGCCTTACCGATACGGTTACTGATAAGGGGCGCGAGCAAAACTTACCGGTGCGAGTTTACGATACCTCGGGCCCTTATACCGACCCAAATGTCGCGATTGATGTGCGCCGGGGTGTGCCAGATATTCGCAGTGCCTGGATTGAGGGGCGTGGCGATACCGAACTACTGCAGCATTACAGTGCACACTATACCAACGAGCGCCTGGACAATGCCGAGCTCGCGAAATTGCGCTTTAACCTTAAACACAAGCCGCGCCGTGCGAAGGCGGGTAAAAATGTTACTCAATTGCACTACGCACGTCAGGGCATTATCACCCCAGAGATGGAATACATCGCCATTCGCGAGAATATGGCCCGGGCCCAAGCCGCCGAGCAAGGCTTGCTCGATGGCCAGCACAAGGGTGAGAGCTTTGGCGCCAGTATTCCCGATGAAATTACTCCCGAGTTTGTTCGCTCCGAAGTCGCCCGGGGGCGCGCGGTAATTCCGATGAATATCAACCACCCAGAGATCGAGCCGATGATTATCGGGCGCAATTTCTTGGTGAAAATTAACGGCAATATTGGTAACTCGGCGCTTGGCTCTTCCATTGAAGAAGAGGTTGAAAAGCTCACCTGGGGAACACGCTGGGGCGCAGACACCATTATGGATTTGTCGACCGGCCAAAACATCCACGAAACTCGCGAGTGGATTGTGCGCAACTCGCATGTCCCTATTGGCACTGTGCCTATCTACCAGGCGCTGGAAAAGGTCAAGGGCGTGGCCGAAGACTTAACCTGGGAAATCTTTCGCGATACCTTGATTGAGCAAGCCGAGCAAGGCGTTGATTACTTTACCATTCACGCGGGCGTGCTGCTGCGTTATGTACCGCTGACCGCCAAGCGGGTCACGGGCATTGTCTCGCGTGGTGGCTCAATTATGGCTAAGTGGTGTTTGGCGCATCATAAAGAGAGCTTCCTCTATACCCACTTTGAGGAAATCTGCGAAATCATGAAGGCCTACGATGTCACCTTCTCGCTCGGCGATGGTCTGCGCCCGGGCTCGGTGGCCGATGCCAACGATGAGGCGCAATTCGGCGAGCTGGAAACACTCGGTGAGCTGACTCAAATCGCCTGGAAGCACGATGTCCAGTGTTTTATCGAAGGTCCGGGGCACGTGCCTATGCACATGATCAAAGAAAATATGGACAAGCAGATTGAGGCCTGCCACGAGGCGCCGTTTTACACCCTTGGCCCGCTGACCACCGATATTGCCCCCGGCTACGATCACATTACATCGGGCATCGGCGCTGCGATGATCGGCTGGTATGGCTGCGCTATGTTGTGTTACGTGACACCCAAGGAGCACTTGGGGCTGCCTAACAAAGACGACGTAAAAGAGGGTATTATTACCTACAAGATTGCCGCTCACGCCGCCGACTTGGCCAAAGGTCACCCCGGCGCGCAGCTGCGCGACGACGCTTTGTCTAAGGCGCGTTTTGAGTTCCGTTGGGAAGATCAGTTTAACTTAGGGCTGGACCCGGACACCGCGCGCGAATATCACGACGAAACCTTGCCCAAGGATTCGGCCAAGGTGGCCCACTTTTGTTCGATGTGTGGCCCGAAATTCTGCTCCATGAAAATCAGTCAGGAAGTGCGCGATTACGCTGCCGATAACGGCTTTGGTCTCAGCGACAGTGGTGAAGATGTCATTCGTATGATTGACGTTGAAGCCGAAATGCGGGCTAAAGCGGAAGAGTTTCGCGAATCGGGTGCCGAGATATACCAAAAAGTGTAAGGAAGGCTAATGCCGAAAACAGCGCCACAATTTGCTCTTGCTGATGTCGAAATCTTAGCGCGGCAGGGCTTGTATCGGGGATTTTTTCGCGCCGAAAAGGTCACTCTGCGCCACCGCCTGTTTCGCGACAGTCAGTGGAGTCAGCCACTCAGCCGTGAAATCGTCTATCACAAAGAGGCTGTGGGGGTGCTGTTGTACGATCCGGCGCGCGATGAAATTGCTCTGGTTGAGCAGTTTCGTATCGGCGCCATGGCCGAGGCCTCCGGCCCCTGGTGTCTGGAGGTGGTTGCCGGCATGGTGGAGGCTGGTGAGGTGCCGGATGAGGTTGCTCGGCGCGAACTGATGGAAGAAGCAGGAATTGATCAGGTAGAGCTGAATTATATCGGTAACTATCTGGCCAGCCCCGGTGGTTGTGACGAAAAGCTGCACTTGTACTGTGGTGTGTGCGATCTCGCCAATGCCGGTGGTATATTTGGGTTAGCCGAAGAAAATGAGGATATTAAAGTCCATGTGCTGGCGGCTGACGAGGTATTTGCCACCCTATTTACTGGCCGCTGGAATAATCCGGCTGCCCTAATTACCCTGCAGTGGTTACAATACAACAGAGAGTCTTTAATTAAGCGTTGTGAGGGCTAACCCATCGCATTGAAAGAGCGTTACAAAGTCGACTTCCCGCTGCATATGGCGCAGTGTGAGGCCAATTACTGGTTGTTGCAGAAACTGATGCCCGCATCAGAGGTTCGCGACAACTGGGAGTTCGCCGTGGAAAGAGCCGAGGGACGCTGGGAAGTGCGCATTGAGATCACCGAGCGAATGCGCTACACCACCACAGTGCAGGTGTTTCGCCAAGATGCGGAGGCCAGTGAGTGGCTGCAGTCTCCGCGCTTACTGGTACGCCTATACCACGACGCCAATGTGGCCGAAGTCATGGCCTGTGAGGGCCACCGCCGGTTAGATGTTAAATACAGCTACCCCAATCAGAAGATGTATCAGGCCGATGAAAAGGCTCAGTTCAATCGCTTTTTAGGCGAGTGGTTGCGCCACTGCCTGGCCAATGGCCACTCTCTTAGTGAAATATCCCTTCCTGTTCGCTGATTTTTTGCAATAGAAAGCGTCGTTATCGGTGTTTTTTGAGCTAAATATCATACTTTTCACATTTGCTCCGGGCTTTCGCTGGCGTCTTAATCGGTAAGCGTTTATCGTTACCAATAAGAACTATGTTGAACACGAATGGAATAAGGAAGCTCTAGGTCGATGGCGGGTAAGGTCAGCACCACGATTGCCGGCGCTAAACCGATGCGTTTGGTACACATTACTGACACCCATCTCGGAATGGCCGATGGGGAAACCCTATTGGGCCTGAATACTGACCAGAGCCTGAAGGATGTGCTTGAGCTGATTCAGCGCGAGCAACCACACATTGACGCCATGGTGTGCACCGGCGATATCGCAAGCTCCCCAGAACCCGACTGCTACCGTCGTTATATCGATACGGTTCTTGAGCGTTTTGCTTGCCCACAGGGTTGGCTGCCAGGCAACCACGACTCGACCGAGGTTATGCTCAACCTCGATCATCCCCACTTACCCGTTTGCCGCACCATGGATATGGGCGCCTGGCTCATAGTATTGCTCGATTCCAGCGTGCCGGGCCATGTGCACGGCGAATTGACCGCGTCCGAGCTTGGCTTTCTCGATGATACGCTCAGTGCCAATGCCGATCGTCCAACGCTGGTTATGTTGCACCATCAACCGGTGGCAGTAGGCAGTGGTTGGATTGACCAATATATTGTGCGCAACAGTGAACAGTTGTTTGCGGTCATTGAACGCCATTCGCAGGTGAAGGCGCTTAGCTGGGGACATGTTCACCAACTCTTTGATGAATACAGAGGCGGTGTTCAACTGCTGGCCACTCCATCCACTTGTGTGCAATTCAAACCCGATTGCGATGACTTTACCGTTGATACCGCCATGCCGGGCTATCGGTGGTATGACCTGTATCCGGACGGACGCATGGAAACGGGTATCGCCCGTGTTACTGGCAAGGACTACGTGATCGATTACCGCTCTGCCGGGTACTAGCCAGCCTGTTGTGACTAAAAATTTACCAATCAAGGGGCGAGGAGAGTGGTTTGGTCATTCCAAGTGAAGGGCGAGCACTGCAAAGTGGCAAATTTTTAGCCACAACCCGAATACTTACATGGGCCTTCGGTATTAGAGCAAAGCAGGAGCCATTGCCGAGGGCCGTGGCCAACTTTGCTCCCGGCGCTGTCGCCGCATACTTATCTGGATTGGCCAAACCTCGCTTGCGGCGCCCGGCTGACAATAAAACTGTCGTCCGGCAGGCGCGTCCAAATCACAACGGCAGGCTCTAGCCATGGCCTGCGTTATTTATGTGCATGGCTTTTTAAGCTCTCCGCTCTCCCACAAGGCTCAAGTCACCAAGCGTTGGTTGACCGAACACTGCCCCCAGGTGAGCTTTCACTGCCCGCATTTAACGCCTTACCCTGCGCAAACGGCGGAAGAGCTCGATGCCCTTATCGAGTTTTTGCAGCCTGAGCCCATATGGTTAATGGGCAGTTCGCTGGGTGGATTTTGGGCGACGTGGCTGGCCGAGCGCTACAACCGCCCGGCCGTATTGATTAACCCCTCTGTCGCACCCTGGCAATTTATGCCCGAGTTTTTGGGTGTTGACCTGAAGTCGTATCACACCGATCATAGCTATCGCCTTGCAGCCGCTCATATTGATGAGATCAAAGCGGTGGACGTATCGCCGGTTACCCGCCACGCCAATTTTTGGCTTATGGTACAAACCGGTGACGAAACGTTGGACTACCGCCAAGCTGTTGCCAAATATCAGGGCTGCAGGCAGCTGGTAGAGCCAGATGGTGATCATGGGTTTGTTGATTTTGATCAGCACTTACCCGCCATATTCGATTTTTTTCAGGCGTTTGAGGCTACTCACGGCGCCCGATAAAACCACAGAACTAAGCCGAAGAAACATAGAAACAATATATGGCCAATTATTCCGCAGAAGATATTGAAGTCCTCACTGGGCTGGACCCCGTTAAAAAACGCCCGGGCATGTACACCGAAACCACCCGACCCAATCACTTGGCACAAGAGGTTATTGATAACAGTGTCGACGAAGCGCTGGCAGGCCACGCCAAAACGCTCAGTGTAACCTTGCATAAA
The DNA here is from genome assembly GCF_030518155.1 of Gilvimarinus gilvus. GTDB lineage: Bacteria > Pseudomonadota > Gammaproteobacteria > Pseudomonadales > Cellvibrionaceae > Gilvimarinus > Gilvimarinus gilvus. The sequence goes on from NZ_JAULRU010000731.1 coordinate 108,382, forward strand.
AATCACTCCGTCACTGTTTCCGATGATGGGCGCGGTATGCCAGTGGACATTCACCCGGAACAAGGTAAACCCGGGGTTGAAGTGATTTTGTCGACCCTGCACGCGGGCGGCAAGTTCTCCAACAAAAACTATCAGTTTTCCGGTGGTTTGCACGGGGTGGGTGTTTCAGTCGTAAACGCCCTATCGGACTTACTGGAAGTGACCATTCGCCGCGACGGGCAAGTGCATCAAATCGTATTTTCCAACGGTGAGAAAACCTCCGACCTTACCGTGATCGATACCTGCGGCAAGCGCAATACCGGCACCAGTGTACGCTTTGTGCCCAACACCAGCTATTTTGACTCGCCCAAATTTTCAGTGAGTCGATTGCGCCATGTGTTGCGCGCAAAGGCCGTACTGTGCCCGGGGTTAACCGTCAACTTTAATGACGAAACCTCCGGCGAGAAAGACACCTGGTATTTTGAAGACGGCCTGCGCGATTACCTAAGTGGTAATACTCAGGGTTATGAAGTGTTGCCGGCACAACCTTTTGTGGGTGAATTTTCAGGCTCTACTGAGGCGGCCAGTTGGGCGGTACAGTGGCTGCCCGAAGGCGGTGAACTGACCCAGGAAAGTTACGTCAACCTGATTCCTACCGCGCAGGGCGGTACGCACGTCAATGGTTTACGCACCGGCCTGCTCGATGCCATGCGTGATTATTGCGAATTTCGCAGTTTAGTTCCGCGCGGCGTGAAATTGGCGCCGGAGGATGTGTGGGCCAACTGCAGTTATGTACTTTCCTCCAAATTGTCGGACCCGCAATTTTCCGGGCAAACCAAAGAGCGTTTAAGTTCGCGCGAGGCGGCGGCTTTTGTCTCCGGTATTGCCAAAGACGCTTTCGCACTGTGGCTAAATCAGCATACCGAGGAAGGCGATAAAATTGCCGACTTGTGTATTCACAATGCGCAAAAGCGGGTTCGCTCCTCGAAAAAAGTGGCGCGTAAAAAAATTACACAAGGGCCAGCACTGCCCGGTAAACTCGCGGATTGCTCCAGCAATGACCCGGCCAACAGTGAACTGTTTTTGGTGGAAGGGGATTCGGCGGGTGGTTCTGCCAAGCAGGCGCGCGATCGCGAGTACCAGGCCATTATGCCGCTGCGCGGAAAAATTCTTAACACCTGGGAAGTAGACTCCAGCGAGATTTTTTCCAACCAGGAGGTGCACGATATTTCTGTTGCGCTCGGTGTAGACCCTGCAACGGATTCACTGGAAGGTTTGCGTTACAACAAAGTGTGTATTCTTGCCGATGCTGACTCCGATGGCCTGCACATCGCTACCTTGCTGTGCGCGCTGTTTGTTCGCCATTTCCGACCCTTGGTAGCGGCGGGGCATGTGTATGTGGCCATGCCGCCCCTGTACCGAATCGATGTGGGTAAAGATGTTTACTACGCGCTTGATGACAGCGAGAAAGCCGGTGTGCTCGACCGTATTGAAGCGGAAAAGAAAAAAGGCAAAGTGGGGGTGCAACGCTTTAAAGGTCTGGGGGAAATGAACCCGCTACAGCTGCGCGAAACCACCATGGCTAAAGATACGCGCCGACTGGTTCAGCTGCGCGTGGAAGACGGCGACGATACCAATCAAATGCTCGACATGCTGCTCGCCAAAAAGCGGTCAGCCGATCGAAAAAGTTGGTTGGAGTCGAAGGGCAATTTGGCGGAAGTGGTTGTTTAGTTTCTATACACTCCTGGTAAGAACGAAAACGAGACTTTCGGTCTCGTTTTTTTTGCTCTGGATTTCGATATTTTCAGGCTAATGTTCTAATATTTACATGGTTATCGAGTGGGGGAAGTGAAATGGATTCCAAGCTGGGAAGTTGTCATTGTGGGGCGGTTACTTTTGAAGTAATTTTTAAAAATGGAATGCAGAACATTAGACGGTGTGATTGCTCGTTGTGTAAGCGAAAAGGCGCGATTATGGTAAGTGTTCCTCTGGCGGATCGAACCGTGACTAACGGTAAGGATGCTCTAACCCTGTACCAATGGAACACGAAAACCGCCAAGCATTATTTTTGCAAAGAATGTGGTATCTATACTCACCATCAAAGAAGAAGTGTGCCGACTGAATTTGGTGTTAACGTTGGTTGCCTTGAAGGCGTAGACCCACTTTCATTGAAAGATGTGGTCATAGGCAACGGGGCGGCGCAATGAGAACTGTAGTGACAGGCGTCGTGAGTGCTACGTTAAAAAATAGGGTTGGTAGCGTTGTTCATGTGGTTTGACTGGCGTCAAAGGCTCTTTGTTCGTCGGAATATGGTATTGGTTGTTACGTTTTCGTCGTTTTTGACAAATTGGCGGCTTATCTGTAAAGCTGTTATAACCTTATCGAGCGCAGTTTATTGAGTTATTAATTGCTTGCTCAGTAGTTGTGCCAATCGTTTAGACAAGCTGCTGCCTATGCCTGATTCACAGTTCGTAAACCGTTTTAGTTCCAACCGAAAATACTTTGAGCCCTATGGTTTGGCCTGTGTTTATTGGCAGCCTACGTCAATGCCGCGCCCAGATTATCACAATGAAATTGAGCTGAATTTTCTGCTTAAGGGCAGTGTCACCTACTTGTTTGGGGGGCATAAAATAACGCTTGAGGCGGGTAAGTTGGCTGCGTTTTGGGCCGCGATTCCTCACCAGGTTGTCGAATTCTCCAATGATGTCGTTTATTTTGCTGCGACCATACCTTTGCATACCTTCTTACAGTGGCGGTTGCCTGACCCTTTTGTGCAGCCTTTATTGCAGGGACATTTATTACAGGAGCTTAGTTGCAACAACAGTGTGACCGATGCCAGCTTGTTTAAAGGTTGGGAGAGAGATTTGTGCGGTGAAGCGCCTGAACTGGAAGAGATTGTACTGTTGGAAATGCATGCTCGCTTAAGGCGTCTTGCTGTTTCGCACAGCGGTCAGCCTGTGGCGAGTCAAAGGGGAAATTCTCACCTCGCTGTGCCGGCATCTGAGCTTAGCAGCGTTGAGCAAATGGCGTGCTACATTATGAAGAACTACGCCGATAAAATTACGATTCAGCAAGTCAGTGACAGTGTAGGGCTGACTCCCAACTATGCTATGAACCTTTTTAGGCAAACCTTTGGGGCCACTATTGGTGATTATCTGACGCAGCACCGCTTGTCACACGCCCAACGATTACTTGTCACTACGACGCTGCCGATTACCAACGTAGCGCTTGAAGCAGGGTTTGGCTCCATCAGTCGGTTTAATGAGGTGTTTAGCCTTAGTAATGGTTGCTCGCCCCGTCAGTACCGGAAAAAATACTGTATCCGGCAAGGGAAGCAATAAGCAAATACCCAACAATAATCATAGTATCCCGGCAGTTTGTGGTGTTATTTAGGAGGAAGTGCGGAATTGGTGGGATTATTATGGGGGTATCTATTCAAATAACGATCAATAGGTCGCGCATATTATGAATTACTTTTTAGGACTTCTACTCGTCTTCGTCCCCCTGTTCGGGTTGGCTGAGCCAGCTCATACACCCCTCAAGCCTCGTATTGTCGTTTTGACCGATATATCGCCGAATCACATCGAGCCCGATGACATGGAGTCGATCATTCGGTTGTTTGCTTACGCCGATCTGTTTGAAATTGAGGGTATCGTCGCTACAACGGGTTGGAGCAGCGCAGGGGATAACGCCGAGTGGATCAGCTTAATACATGACGCCATTGACGCTTATGAACAAGACTTGCCCAAGCTTTCCCGCCGCTCTGGGCAAAAGGAATTCTCCGAGCAAGAAAAGACTCAATGCATTGGGTACTGGCCTAGCCCGGATTATTTAAGGTCAGTGACTCTGGTTGGCAGTCAGGTTAGGGGAATCGAACATATAGGTGCGGATAACAATACCCCTGGCAGTGAATTGTTGATTGATGTTGCCAGCGAGTCGGATGAGCGCCCGGTGTGGGTGCTTGCCTGGGGTGGGGCAAATACTATGGCTCAGGCTGTCTGGCAGTTGCAAAATCAGGGTACAGAGGCAGAACTTACCCATTTTTTGAATAAAGTACGCTTGTACACCATCACCGATCAGGATCGCAGCTACAAGAGCGGTACTCCTTTTGATATCAGTGCTCATCAATGGCTGCGCCGTGAGTTTAAAGAAAAGCTCTTTTTCATCTGGGATGAAAGCGCCTGGCGGTATCAAAACGGTACCGGAAAAGCCAATTGGGAAGAATATGCAAAACACGTCCAGGGTAAAGGGGCTATGGGCGAGCTATACCCAAAATATAAATATGGTGTTGAGGGGGACTCTCCATCCTTCTTTTATGTATTGCCCAACGGTTTGAATAATCCCGAGCGGCCCTCGTGGGGCGGCTGGGGTGGCTACTTTGAATGGGCTATTACGCCGGACGAAGAAACTTACGCGCTGACAAACCATGAAGATATTGAAGCGGGGAAAATTTCAAGAAAGTACGAAGAGAAATTTTACCCCGCAATATTTAACGATTTTGTAGCGCGTATGGATTGGGTAGAAAATGGCAGTGGGAATCGTAACCCCGTAGCAACGGTCGATGGGGATCAGAGTCTTAGCCCACTGATGAAAACGCCAACTGCTGGCTCATCCATTACTCTTGACGGTTCTGCCAGCTTTGATCCCGATGGAGATAATATTAAGGTCTCATGGTGGATTCTGCCAGAGGCGGGCACTTACCAGAAGGAAGTAGAGATTCAGGGTGATGAAAAGGGACGTGTTAGCGTAACTATTCCGTCCGATGCTGTTGGGCAAAGCTTTCACATAATTATGGAGGTTACGGACGATGGAACCCCTGCACTGACCAGTTACCGACGGGTTATTGTTAAGCCTGTGAAAGATAAATCATAAAGTTATACGTTAAAGCGGCGGCTGATGGCCACTGGCTCCAATGTAGAGGTGCAAATGTTTTTATTTAATAAGTTTGCTGTGGTCGCCCTTCTTGTAGTTTCGGGTTTTGCTCAAGGCAATGCACTGACCGGTACGGTAAAAGACGAGAGCACTAATATTCCCATTGTCGGGGCGAAGGTCAGCTTGGCTAATCAAGGTGTAACGGTAGTCACAAACAGTGAGGGAGAATTTACTCTTAAGTATGAAAATTCTGATTCCCCAAGTGTTATCCAAGTAACAGAAAGGCGGTACTGGCAGAGGGAAATCCCATCTTCACTTAATGATAGCTCCCCATTGAATGTCCGCCTGCAGGCGAAAAAGCAAAGACTCATTATTACCACAGATATAGGCGGCGTTGATCCTGATGACTTACAGTCTTTGCTTCATGCCTTACTCTTATCAAATGAATATGATTTGGAGGGAATTATTTATGGTCATGCCTGGGTAGAGTCAAGTCCAGAGCGGGGAAGAAGTCGAATTGAAAAAGCGATTGATGCCTACGGCAAGGTTTATGAAAATTTAACAGTGCACTCAACAGAGTATCCGACCCCTAATTACTTAAGATCGATAGTAAGAGCGGGGCAGGCCGAGCCGCGAATGGAAGGTGCCGGGAAGGGAAAGGACAGCGAAGGCTCGAATTTGATTGTTACGCTAGTTGAAAACGACGATCCGAGGCCAGTGTGGATAAATGCCTGGGGTGGTGCCAATACCATCGCTCAGGCTTTCTGGAAAGTTAATGCGACGCGCTCAAAGGGCGACCTTGATAAATTTGTCAGTAAGGTCAGGGTTTATGATATTTTGGGGCAAGATGATAGTGGCTCGTGGATCGCAAAAACATTTCCCAATGTGACCTATATTCGCAACGCAGACGGAGTATATGGTTGGGCACCGGAGAAAGCTTGGACGGCAGAGCATGTACAAAGTCATGGTCCCATCGGTAGTTTATACCCTACCTCTAAATGGGCGACAGAAGGTGATTCTCCGGCATTTTTACACCTTGCATCGCGAGGATTAAACAATCCGAATAGTTTAACGCAAGGTGGTTGGGGAGGAAGATTTGGCGCCCAAAAGACTACCGGCGTGAAGCTGTTTAGTTGGGCTGAGAAAACTCCAGAAGTGTATGCCCATGAACAAACGTTGAAACCTTACGCGTTGTACACCAATACAGCGGAGGGTGCCGCAGCGATCAAAAAATGGCAGCCAGATATTGATAACAGCCTGGCTGTGCGAATGGATTGGTCAGTAACACCTAACTGGACGGATGCAAATCATTTTCCTGTTGCTATTTTAGAGGGAGATAAAACCCGACAAATACTGGAGCGGTCGGTAACTGCCGGAGAGGAAATTATTCTTAGTGCGGACGGCTCGTCAGATCCGGATAATGACTCTTTGGTTTTCTCATGGCTGTATTATAATAAGGCAAGCACGTACGATGGTGCTGTTGACTTACAGGGTCACACTACTCCCGCCGTTAAAATTAAAGTTCCTGAAGATTCATTTGGTAAGACTATTCACATTATCTTAGCAGTGCGCGATAGCGGAGCGCCTACCCTTGCGGCTTATAGAAGAATGATATTAAAGGTGAAAAATCCTTCGCCGCCATAAAAGTGTTCGAGATTGTTGTCAGAAGAATGGTAGAAATATCGTTTTACATCAGTTTTGGATTCAATGTAGTTGAACAGATATGGTCGGCAGCTCTGCAGCCGTAAGCCTTGTCCGAACGGCATTGATTGATTATTTTAGTATGGCTGCCGCTTCGTTCAGATTTGTTTGAAGCTTATCGCTAAATGGAGAAGGTGCCGTCACCAGAATGAAGGTGGTAACTTTATGTAACTACTCGTGCGATGTTGCCCGTGAAGGGATTGCTCACGGGCAACATAGACAATCGCTTTTGCCTTCTTTTTTGATTACTGTTTTATCGGCGTATCTGTTTTTGCTGATTTAATAATCAGTTTTTCAAGTACCATGTTGTCATCAATCCGGAAGACTTTTAACTCATGCTCGCCTGTAGTGAGCTCGGTAAAGGTCATTTCAAGCAGCTGTTTGTTGTTTATAACTGCTTTGGCCCAGGCTTTTTCCTGGGGGGTATGCTGGCCGCCACCGGTGGCGTGTAAGTCAAAGCTGAGGGTTTTAGCAGGCTTGCCATCAACGGCTACGGCTAAACGAACACCGCCGCGCGCTATCGTATCCAAGGTGGGGCTGAGTTCCAGAGTTACGTGAGCATCGCCATGGTGGGGTTGATTGAACTTGTAGCTCAAGGCGATATTATCACCCACTGATGTTGGCTTTTGTCCTTGGGGCAGGGCGAGCATGCCCGCATTGGACTGGCCCAAGTGCTTCACCGCAGTCCAGGTAAGCCCTTTGGCGTTGGATGCGGTGTCAAAATCACTGGCATCAATTACCTGAATGTTTTCAGGTTGATCCATAGCCTCAAACTGAACCTCGATATTGTTTTTACCGCCGTAAATTTTTGACACAGTTGGCATGGTCTGTTCTTCCGGGTCATTCCAGGTCACATAATTCATATGCACCTGATTGATCATGCCATCCCACTTTCCATCGTTAATTTGGTGATACTTATCGGTCAGATCCGAATCACGCTGGAAATTGGTCTGCACAAGTTCCATAAAATGATTGGAGCGTGCATCCCCGACCTCCACCAGCGCTTTGTTCCAGGCGGCGGCAAAGTACATCTCATACAAATTGCTCATTGAGGCGATGGGCCACTCCACCAATTGGAAGAATGCGGAATATTGCGCTTTATTGATTTGCTTTTTCACCGCAATCATATCCTGCTCGAGCCGCTGCCATTTGGTGTAATGGCCATAGAACTCTCCACCCTTAAGTTTTGGCTCGGCAATTTCACCAATCTCAAAAGTATTCTCGTTCAGTAGCTCCGGCTTGCGCATGGCGGCGTAGGTACCATAGCGCTCTATCAGGTCGGCCACTTTTGGCGCTAATTCTGTACCGAAAGACTGCGCGGCGAACTGCTCTGCATAGTCGCGCAGAGCGTGAGTATCCATGGCTTCGGGGTTCCATGCCATGGTCAGAAAGAAATCAATGGGAAATTCGATGGGTTTTAAATCGCCCACATTGACCACCCATAGATCCTCGGCACCGCGTTGGTAGGATAAATTCATCTGCTGCCAGACCTTGCCGATCTGCACAGTATTGGTCCATTTGTAGTTGCGCGGCACACCTACATAGTCAAAATGATAATAAACACCGAAACCGCCTTCGCGATTGACGTCTTTGGTTGGCAGGCGACGTACTAACCCCCAGTTATCGTCGGCGAACAGCAAGGTTACGTCATCGGGTACTGTCATTCCTTTGTCGTAATAATCTTGCACTTCTTTATACAGCGCCCATACTTGCGGAGTTTGCTTGGCAGGTTTTTCGGTCACATCGGCAATAATGTCTCGTTGGTCGGCAACCACTTGTTCCAGCAGTTCGATGGCTGTGCCCTCAGACATAGGCTCATCGCCATCGCCACGCATACCTACAGTTACCAGTGACTCATAGGGCGTGCCATCTTTTTTAGACATCATGCGCTCGATGCCGCCCCGCCAGAATTTACGAATACTTTCACCGTTGGTTTCGTAATTCCAGGCTCCGCCACCTGTTGGGTTTTCGGATTTACGGTGCCACTCGGCATGGGCTCGGGTCATGGGTTCGTGGTGTGAGGTGCCCATGACAATACCCATGTCATCAGCCAATGCTGTATTTTTGGGGTCATCTAGATGAAAAGCCTTGCCCCACATGGCCGGCCAGATATAGTTGCCCTTGAGGCGCAGAAGTAGATCAAAGACCTTTTCATACATGCCCGAGTTAACGCCACCAAATTTTTTCTGCGCCCAGCCTTTTAACGCCGGATCTTCATCATTGATGAAAATTCCACGATAACGAACTTTAGGTTGGTCGCTTCTGCTGCCTGGCGTCACATATACGTTGTTTTGTTGTTGAGTTGGTACATCGGCAAACCAGTACCAAGGTGATACGCCCATTTGTTCTGATAGATCAAAGGTGCCAAATACTGCACCGCGGCGATCCGAGCCAACTACGACCAAGGCCTGATCGACTCCTGGCCAGGGTTTGTCGACAACGGCAACCTGATAAGCCTCCCATTGTCCGCGTATGGCATCGACATCCAATTTCCCCTGGCTCACTAACTCTTCAATCAGCGGATTTTCGCCCAACACCCCAATAAGGACGAGCGAACCCTCAGCCTGTTTGACGCTGGTGAGGAGCTCGCTGTTCGAGCCGCTAACCCTCTCTAAGTCGTCGCTAAATGCATCGGCTGCTCGGCGAACCGCAGAATTAGCATTGGCAGAGATGACTACAGGTAGCGGCTTGCCGTTCTGAATAAGAGGGAAGCCACTATTTTCGTCCAGACAAATAGTCGCCGGTGACTCGCACGCCCATGCGCCCGTTGATACTGATGAAATTGCGCATAAAAATGCGGCTGATTTAATGATAGATCGCATAGTTGAGCCACGCCCCTGAGTATATTGTCATTTTATTGGTCATTTAAACCGTAATATCTTATGCTGCTGGGGTACTAGTATGCAAGCTGTGTGGTTGATGCTCGGGAAGACCTTAGTCTCTCCTCCGGCAGCCAGGCGGATACCCAAGCCAGTGACGGGCTTTTACGGTTAGGCTCTGATCGGCACGGCCATGGCTAATAGGCTTAATCCATACGATTGTCTAAAGATGTTTTTTAAGCCCTGCCCAACGTGCAGAGCGTTGAGGGTGTAAAAAAGCTGATACCTGGGAGCTTTGCCAAACCGCATGAACAGTGCAACAGGAGCATTGGCGTGAGGTGCCCCGCGCATTGCCTTTTTTAAGAGAGGGTATAGAGTATAGTCGCTATCACCATAAGCTGGTTGGCTACAGAACCTGTAGAGACAAAAACGCTCCCTAGGTAAGCTGCTGGTCTCTGTGATTAATAATAATATTTTTAGAGGTTTAGTTTTTATGATATCTCTTAACCGATTTTCCAGGGCGATGGCAGTGTTGCTTGCGGTGGCAATTGTTGGCTGCTCGAAGGTTGCAGATACGGATAGTTCGAGTGAGGGGTGGGTGCCGTACGACGGCATGATGCCCGTCGCCACCGAAGCCCACCATTATTTTGCTGTGCCCTTTATGGAAGTTCTTGAGTCTCCTGCAAGTGGTGCTCTGGAGATCGCTGCCAACGGTGCAGTGACCTCAATCTACCATAGCGCAGAAGACGCGAAGGTTGTGGAGATTGCCTCTGCCGCCCTGCGCGACGACATTGAGCGGGTGACCGGATTGCGGGCCTCCGTCAGTACGGATACTCCACAGTCAGCATCGGCTATTCTGGTTGGTACCGTAGGGCAAAGCCCTTTAATAGACGGGCTCGTCGATGCTGGAAAAATTGATGTCGCAGCTATTAAAGGAAAATGGGAGGCTTATACCGCAGCCGTTGTCGACAATCCTTTGCCCGGTGTCGAGCGCGGACTGGTTATTGCGGGCAGCGACAGGCGCGGTACCGCCTTCGGCGTTTTTGGCTTGTCCGAATCCATAGGGGTATCACCTTGGCATTTTTGGGGCGACGTACCGGCTCCGCAAAAGCCTTCGCTCTATATTGCCGGTAGCCATACCCAGCACTCTCCCGGTGTAAAGTACCGCGGTATTTTTATTAATGACGAAGACTGGGGTTTTCAGCCTTGGGCGGCGAACACCTTTGAGCCAGAGGTTGGCAATATTGGGCCTCGAACCTACGCGACGGTATTTGAACTTGTGCTGCGCCTATACGGCAACGTTATCTGGCCTGCCATGCACGAATTTCCGGTTAAGAGTACCCCCTTTTATGAAATTCCGGAAAACAAAGTAGTCGCAGACAACTACGCGATTGTTATTAGCACGTCACATCACGAGCCCATGCTCACCAATAGCCACGAATACGATGAGGACATTCACGGCCCTTACGATTATTGGAGCAATCGCGACCGTATATTTGATTTTTGGCAAGATCGTGTAAAAGAAACGGCCGACTACGAAAATATCTACACCATTGGTATGCGCGGGCGTCGGGACGAGGGCATGATGGCTCCGGAAGGTACAACGAATGAGGAGAAAGCGGCGAAAATTCAGAATACCATTATTCCCGATCAGCGGAGTATGATCGCCAATTTTGTGCATCCAACTCCCTCGGACGTTCCCCAGATATTCATTCCTTATAAGGAAACTCTGGTGCAATACCAGTCGGGCCTAAAATTACCCGAAGATGTCATCATTTTGTGGCCCGATGATAATCACGGTTATATTCGCCAACTCTCAACGCCCGAGGAAAGTGCGCGCTCTGGCGGGTCAGGCGTCTACTATCACATGCAATACTGGGGCGTGCCGCGCAGTTATTTATGGTTTCATAGCACCCCGTTAGGGATGACCCATTCAGAAATGTTAAAAGCCTGGGATTTTAATGCTCATAATATCTGGATCAACAACGTGGGTGATATTAAACCCTATGAAATTGGCACTGAGTTCTTTATGCGCCTGGCCCGCAACCCAGAAGCCTTCAGGAATTTTGACCAGCATGAATATTTGACCCAGTGGGCGGCACGTACCTTTGGCAACGAATACGCCGATGCTATTGCCGCGATTTTAGGGGACTACTATCGCCTCAATATCGTTAAGCGGCCTGAGCAACTCGATTTAAATAACAGTGGATTTAGCCATGTAGAAAACGGTGATGAAGCACAGCAGCGCCTGGATGCTTTTGCTGATTTAACCGCAAGGGCCAACGGGGTTTATGAGCAGCTGCCGGCATCACACAAACCTGCCTTCTACGAAATGGTGCTCTATTCGGTCCGCGCATCTGATTTGATTAATCAGAAAGTTCTTCTGGCGGAGCGGAGCCGATTGTGGGAAATCCAGGGCCGCGCCGCCACTGTATCCTCGGCCGCAAAGGCGCAAGCCGCCCAGAAAGCCCTGCTAGAGGAAGTGCGCTTTTACAACAAAGAAAACGCCAATGGCAAATGGGACGGTATGGTGAGCCCCATGCCTTTGTCAGAATTACCAAACTGGGCCCACGACACTCAGCGCGCCTGGACCATGCCAGAGGTTGGCGACTACAACCCAGGCTCAGAGGCGGGTCTCGGGGTAATGGTAGAGGGCTCCTCTGAGCCACTTAACGACAACCCAGCCGAGCTACCTACATTCAGTCGCCCGGCGGATGCCAGCCACTTTATTGATATTTTTAATCGTGGGGATGAGGCCCTCAGCTGGACTGCGGAACCAAGTGAGCCATGGATTAATCTGAGCCAAACCCGCGGAGTGTACGATGTTCGTATCTGGGTGAGTATAGATTGGGCGAAGGCGCCTTACGATAACGCGGTGTCCGGGGCTATTACAGTTACCGGCGCGGGCTCAACGCGTACTATCAATCTTAACGCCTATAACCCTGAGGGCCTAGAGCTCGCAGCGCTCCCGGATGCCGTCGAACACAATGGTGTGACAGGACTTTTGGCGGTTGACTTTAAGGCGCGTAAAGACCTTGATAACGGCACGGGCTGGCGTCGGGTCAGCCAGGCAACGGCTTCCGGTGATGGTATGACGATTCAGCCGGTAACAGCCCCGACTATCGACCTGGATAACCTCGCTCAGAGCAGTCCATCTCTGAGTTATGATTTTTATGCGTATAACACAGGGGCAGCCACCATTTACACCCAGACGCTGCCCACCCATAAGCTCACCTCAGGCCATAAAGGTTTACGCTATGCCATTTCATTGAACGGCGACAAGCCGCGTATTGTCGATATCCATGCGGATGAATACACCGAAGCCTGGAACGCCAACACGCTGAGGGCCGCAGCCATTGGCGTGACGAAACATCAAATCGCAGCGCCTGGTTTGCAAACGATTCAGGTTTGGATGGTTGATGCAGGCGTAATGCTAGAAAAGTTCACGGTTAAGGTGGAATAAAATCATTGAATAAAAGGTGGTGCCTCTCTATTAAGTTGAGTCGAGAGCGCTCAACTGGCAAATAGCGACACAGAGGGTCTGCTTATTCTAAACATTGTGTTAAAAGTGATGGTAAAGCGGGATGATTTAATGAACCGTTTTGTTCACCACCTTTGCAAATTCTAAAGGTTGAAGCTCTGCAGGCTGCGCTTTGTTGCAGAAAAATGGTGCGCAGTGTGCTTACCTTATTTGTGGCAGAGTCTATAGAAGTGGGGCGGGCCATTTTGAATGGCCTGCCCCACTTTCTTCGAAGCAGTAGTTCATGGCAAAGGAGTACAAAAACAACGCGATGACAACCGTCGTGTGTGCTACATTGAAAGTATGTGAAGGAGTAATAGAAGCAGCATTGTCAATCGGACGGTTTTATTAAGTTTGTAGGCCAAACAGTGGTTGTTTGATCTTCCCTCTTTAGGTTGAGAGTTTATGTGGCGATACGTTTTGACTGTATTGCTGCTTTCTGCAGCGTTAGTACTTGCTGATCCGGTTGAAGAAGCCGAATCAGTATCGTTAGATGATGCAAAGAAGCTCTCCAATTTGCATTTTGACTGGCACAGCTACTTCGTACGTCGTACTTTACTGCCCGAATACAGCGATATGGGATCAAAAGTAATAAGATACTGTGAAAGTAAGGGGCCAGTATATGCAGAGTATGCAGTAATTTTTGAATTAAACGAGAAGGGGTTCGTTGAGCGTTTGTATTTTGAAACGCCAGAGTATCAGCTTAATTGTGTCAAACAGCAGATGAAAAGAATGTCTTTTACTGAGCCGCCTATCGCTCCTTTCTATTTACATGTCCATCAGTTCTGACACTTTTTCGCAGTAGGTTGAGTGCCAGCGCCTAAGTTGCTTGCATGAGATACATTGTCTAAGCCAGTTTTTTAGTTAGATGTTCAACCAATGGCTTGAATCGGTAGTTCTGTAAGTAAGGCTTGAGCTCCTCCGCGAAGCCTTGATAGTGTTCATCTATTTCCAGTTTTTCTACCGCTTTTCTTAAGGCTAAAATATTGTGCTTCTGGGCAAGCTCAATCAACGCTTCAATTTTCTCTGTTGGCGGAGCGTTTACACGGGAGCTTTGTTTGGCTGAAGGGTTAAACATCGCGGCGTTACTTGCGGCGAGTCCTTGCGCTGTAGCAAGGTGGAGGTTAAAGAAAAAGTCGCTGCCTTGGTCCGGTGTGCTGGAAACTTTGAGCTTGGCGTTCATTAGCTGCAAAATCCTCTGGCTAATGGTTAGTCCAAGGCCAGACCCCTCAGAGCGTGTGATGTCGTTGTCCACTTGAACAAAGGGTACAAAAATCATCGCTAAGTCACTGGTGGAAATGCCAATGCCGGTATCGCGAATGCTAAAGCGAAGGTCGGCAGAGTCGTTTCCCGTTTTCAGAAGTTCAACTCTGAGGGTTACTCTGCCTTTTTCGGTAAATTTAATCGCGTTGCCAATTAGATTCAGTAAGACCTGTCTCAGTCGTTTTTCATCGGCGTGTACCGCCGTTGGTAAACGTTCCGGAACCTCGCAGACAAACTCTATGCCTTTGGGGCGAGCATGAGCTTGCGCCATGTCACATATTGTTTTCAAAAAGTGAATAAATGATGTTTCTACAGCAGTGAGGGTTATTGTGTCTTGATTGGTGCGGGAGAAGTCGAGAATGTCATTGATCATCAGCAGCAAATGGTCAGCACTGCGATCAATGGTTTCAATCCCCTGGCGGTGCGTCTTCATCAGTGCACCATCTTCTTTGTACAGTTGGGTGTAGCCCAGTATGGCGTTGAGTGGCGTACGCAATTCGTGCGTTACGTTTGCCATAAATCGAGTTTTCGCGCGGTCAGAATCTTCAATGACTTGTTTGGCGGCGTTGAGTCGGTAGAACATCACCAGCATGGTAAGCCAAACGACCACCATTAGGGCTAGTGCAACACTGGACTCCGCCATCAGCTTAGACTTCATTTCCTGACTGAGGTCTTGAAAGTAAGCGTCGCTGAGCTTGAAGTCGGCGATACCGATAAGTTCACCGTTAGTGGTGAACAGCGGGATACTTGCGTGAAAGCAACTGGCGCACGCGGTATTGCCCTCGATAAAATCCAAAGATCCTGACTGCGCCTCAACGGTTTGATAGTCGAGCTCCAGAGTAAGGCCTTCCACGATACTTTGGCCAATTGCGGGGTCCTCCACCAGCAGAATTTCCTGCACTGTATCATTTAGATGGTTAGGTTGTCCGCTTGCAAGTGCCAGGCTAAGGGACTGTTGCAGTAGGTTGGCCTGCGACTCTGCGAGGATAGTCGCCTGTGTCTCTGCGGTGCGATACAGTCTTGGTTGTAAGCTATTAGACCAGTATCTATTGAGGGCTACAACGAAGCTGGTGATGAGCACTAAGAATACGATGCAGATAACCAGCGGTGTTTTTATGCCGCCAATTTTAAGTGCATGGGCAATGGTAGACACGGTTCTATTCATGCCTCTTGGCCACCTTTAAGTAAAAGCTTTTGATATCGATACCGCTCGATTCGAGAGTTGTTATATTGATAAGAGGCTTAATGGTTGCTTCGACGGATAGCCCGCCAAGTACACCACCTTCAACATCCCCCTCGTACGGGGAAAACGAAATAATGTGCTGTTCAATGGTGTAGTGAACTACCGTGGCCAGTTCGTTGCTGTTTAGCTTCTGTGAAATAAACAGCGCTCGCGGCGTGAAATTTTTGGTGTGGCTAATCGCGTCTAATGCGATGGTTTTAGCGGGTGGGGTACCCGAGTATGCGGTACTTTCGTTGAACTGTAGAGCGTGCTGTTCGGCCAAGGTTTGATCGGTGACATAGACAAAGTAAATATCGTCGCCGGCATCGCTCGTAACGTTTTGTTCGGCGGCGAGCAAGGTGCGGAATAACTTAATGCCGACGTGCGCACGCCGGTCACTGAATGAATCGGCAACCAAGCTCTGGCTGGGAAGGGAAAGCAGAAGGCACAACAGCAGTAGCTGAACGCCTTGAGCTAACTTTGCTATCCCTTTACCCCTTGTCAATGGCTGAATACATCGTTGCACAAAGACGTCTCATAGTCTGTCACTTCCGTGTTAAAAGCGGTACTCAAACTGACCGCTCAGGCGGCGTTCACCTTGCGGTAATCCATGTGGGTACTGCGCTGGTGTGGGCACGCTATTGTAGTGCTCGTCAAGTAGGTTGATGGCGCTGGCGCGAAAACTCAAACCATTAATACCAAAAACTCGCGCCACTGTCAGGGTGTAGTTAAGAGAGTTGTACGCGGCGAAGGTCTCGGAGTGCGGGTTGCGTAAGCGCAGCTCCCAACCTTCTTGCTCGCCAACATATCGGTACTGCAAAGTATGGTCAAATGTGTCGCTGGCGTGCCAGGTAACGCCAGCATTGACTAACCATTTAATGCTGCCAAGCAGGCGTCCGTCTTCATCAAAGGCATCATCCGCATCAGCGTATGAAACGTTGGCATTCCAGTCCAGGGTGCGTCCTATACTTTGTTGCCATTCGAATTCCACACCTTGAGTGGTGATGTCGCCACGGTTGCGCCAAAATGGTGGTTCGCCCGGCTGCAAGTGAAATTCAATAAGGTCTTCAACCTCAATATAAAATGCCGTGGTGCTGAGTTTTAATCCAGCGCTACGATATATGTAAGCAATTTCAGTCGATTTTAGTGATTCTTCTGAGAGAGAATCCGCTGATATTTGGCCTGGAAAGGAGTTCGGCCCAGGGTAGCTTTCTGACAAAGTAGGCGGTCGAAAAGCCTCTGCGTACTGGGTTTTAATAATGTGTTTGTCACTCGCCTGCCAAACGGCAGCAACACGCGGTGATTGATGTTGGCCCCAGTCGTCGTAGTCATCAACGCGCAGGCCCATGGTTAGGTGAAGCTGTGGGTTTATTTGCCATTGGTCTTGTACGGTGAAGCTCAAGTGCTCGCGCTTGGCGCCTGGTAAAACTAAAAGTGCATCATCTGGTGCGCTAAGTGCGGGCCCCAGATCTCTTTGCCGAGTTTTAAAGGCGCTGTCGACTTCGCTATCACTATAGCCTAGTTCAAAATATAAGGTGTGTGCCTCAGATGCTCGCCAATGGGCACTGACTTCGGTGTTGAATTCTGAGTCTTTAGCTCCGTCGCGAAGATAATCATTGCTTTCGATAACCCCGTTGCCGCCGGGGCCGCGCACACCGGCAGGTATTGGTAAATACGCGGCGTGGTTTAGTTCTGTTTGTAGGTAGCTTGCCTGCAGCCGGATATCGAGTGAGTCAAGGGGAGCCCAATTCTGTTGCAGTTGCAGTTTGTTGACGGTTTCTTGTCTGGGCTCGAGTTCGTAGGGCATGGCGGCATTGCGGCCGTACCAAGGACCTCGCTCCATGTCGGCAAAATACCACTCGGCGCTGAAGCCCGCATAGCCTAAACCAGTAAATAGTGATGTACCTTGCTGTTGGTCATAGATGGGGGCAGGTGAAAACCCATTACCGTTGTCGGCAAAGTTGTCCAGATTAGTCAGATTGCCGCTGGCGTCGTTGCTCCAGTAGCCAGCAGAGGCAATTAACTCGATACCGTTGTCGAGTTTGTGGTAGGCATTGCCGGTTACGGTGTTTGAATTGTCGTATCCCGCGCGAGCTGTAAGGGTATTGCTTTGTGGGGTTATGACGTTTACCGTCCCGGAAAATGCATACTCGCCATACAGTGGCGAGCCGGGGCCGCGAATCACCTCGATACGGTCGACTTGTTCTAATGGAAGTCGCAGTACCCAGTCGGCCGAGCCGTCGGTGGGCCGGTTAAAGGCCACACCATTGATCATTAACTTTAGGTTGCTTGCATTTAGGGTGGCACCAATACCGCGCACAATAGTTTTACTGTCACCACTGTTGCCGAGGGTGGAATGAAAGCCCGCCACCTGATTAAGTGCTTCACGAACCGTTAAGTGACCCGCGTTCTGCAGGTCTTCACTGTGCAGCACGCTTACCATGCCCGGTACATAATCGGAGTTCATATTGGTTTGAGTGGCGACCGCGGTTTCTTCTTCCAGCAAAGATAGCAGCGCTAGCAATTCGTCTTGCTCGCTCGTATCCACTATTTGTTCGTTAGCGAAACTGGCGGGGGCCAAAAACACGTTAATACCAGTGAAAAGGGCAAAGGCTGCGAAAAGTCGTGTCGGTCGAATCATGCGAGGCTCTCATTCAAAATCATTCAGGCGCAAGAATACCGGTTATCCATGTTGAGCGCGACCGCCGCTGGGCACATCTACGAGACCACTTTATTACGCCCAGAGCGCTTGGCAGCGTATAAATTTCGATCGGCGATCTCGACTACAAGGGTTTCATTTTTGGTTTGCGCGGGATGGGCGCAGGCTACGCCCAGGCTGACAGTCAAGCGGTCGTAGCTGGGTGAGTTAGGATGAAGCATGGTCAGTGCATTGATTCGCAGTCGCATTTGTTCGGCTATTAGGGTGGCATTTGCGAGATTGGTTTCAGGCAGTACCACGATAAACTCCTCGCCACCGTAACGAGCGAGCATGTCGCCCGGCCGGTGCAATGCCGCTTTTAATGTACTCGCCACTTTGCGCAGGCACTGATCGCCGGCGCTGTGGCCAAGGGCATCGTTGTACTCTTTAAAGTGGTCTATATCGATCATGATGATAGCTAACTCAGAGTTGTTGCGTTCGGCGCGGCGCCATTCTTGACCGAGTACCTGGTCAAAGTGCCGGCGATTGGCGATGTGAGTTAAACCGTCGGTACAAGCCAACTCGGCCAGTTGGTCACCCTTGCGTTTGAGTGCAAGGTGATTGCGAACGCGGGCTTTTAAAATGGGCATAGAAAAGGGCTTGGCTATGTAATCGACAGCGCCTAGCTCCAGTCCTCGCTCGATATCTTGCTCTGCGTGCTTTGCGGTTAAGAACACGACGGGTATATCGATCAGCATGGGGTCTTCACGCATATGAGAACACATGGTGTATCCATCCATGCCGGGCATCATTACATCCAGCAGTACCAAATCAGGTTTGGTAGTGAGGGCGAGGTGCAGCCCCTCGCTGCCTGACGTGGCGACCATTATTTCAATATTCTCCCCCGCCAGGTGCTCTACCAGTACATCAAGATTGGCCGGTGTATCGTCGACCAGCAGAACGCGTGGTATGTACTCTTGGGTAATGCAGTGAGCCAGCATGGATTGTCCTTATTGTGTTGTGAAATAAGTTTGATTACTTACACAATTGCAATAACTCCGCCAGAAAAAATAATTCTATATAAAACAGGGGGTTGGTATGGCCTCCCGGAAAGACCGGCAGGCGATAGCTTATGCATGCTTATAAATCGCTTATACTGTGCCTATAGTTCTTATAGATTGGGTGGAATGGCCTATGGATACCGCGGGCGCACATTTATTGGTGGTCGATGACAAGCCGGAAAATCTGGATATTTTGGTGCATTATCTGGCCAGCAGCGGTTTTGAATTGGCGGTCGCCACCGATGGTGAACAGGCTTTAGACATCGCTGCGCAGCAACCCCCCGAGTTGGTTTTGCTCGATGTTATGATGCCAGGGTTGGATGGATTTGAGGTGTGCAGACGGCTTAAAGCCGATGCCACGACGGCGGATATCCCGGTCATTTTTATGAGTGCACTGGGCGATACCGAGAGTAAGGTGTCCGGGTTTAGTGCCGGCGCCGTGGATTACATCAGCAAACCGCTGCAGCGTGAAGAGGTGCTTGCTCGAATTAACACACACCTAACTCTTACCCGCCAAAATCGTCAGTTGCAGGAGAATTACCAAGCCCTTGCCAGTTTAAACGCTCAGCTGCAGGAGCAAATTGATCGCCGGCTTGAAGCTGAAGATCAACTGTTACAGGTTGATCAACAGCTGTCAGCCCTGTCGAACCGTGAAGCGAAGCTTTGGGGGATTGAGGCGTTCGTCGGCCAGAGCCGGAAAGTGTGCGAGTTGTTAGAGGACATACGCAGCTTGCAGCAAGCTGGCAACACCAATGTACTTGTCTTGGGAGAGAGTGGTACGGGGAAGGAGTTGGTGTCGCGCTCAATCCATTTTGGTAGTGAGCGGTGCGATAAACCGTTTATTGCCGTCAATTGTTCGGCTGTACCTGCAGAGTTGGCGGACGCCGAATTCTTTGGGCATGTTAAAGGTGCCTTTACCGGCGCTAACAGCGACCGACTTGGCTTTTTTGCCAGTGCCGATGGTGGTACCTTATTTCTGGATGAAATCGGTGATATGCCGTTGTCGTTACAGGCAAAGCTATTACGAGTCCTAGAGGATGGGATGGTAGTGCCGGTGGGGGGGCGCAAAGCTCGCAAAGTGGACGTGCGGGTAGTAGCCGCAACCAATGTGCACTTGCAAGAACGCGTTTCACGCAAGCAATTTCGGCAAGACCTTTATTTTCGCCTAGCCGGCTACGTTTTGACGCTGCCAGCGCTGCGTGAGCGCACTGCTGATATTCCCTTGTTGGTGAGTTATTTTGCCGAGCAGCTGGCAGGGCAAATGGGCCGTGAAGTGCCAACCATCAGTGCCGATGCTATGGCGAGACTGCGTTGTTATCACTACCCGGGTAACGTCCGTGAGTTGCGTAATTTGCTGGAGTACGCCTTAATCGCCAGCCGCGGTCGTCCGATTCAGGCCAACCATCTGCATTTTCTCGAGCCACCCATACCACCCGCGGGTGAGCCTATAAAGATTGGCCGTTTCGATAGTGACGTTGCCGTCGGCGGCGGGGAAACTGATGAAGCTCAGGTGCTTGATCTGGCGGCTCAGCAACAGCGTGTCGACAACGCATTAGTGCAGCAGCACTTGGGTGTCGATCACGCACGGGCTTCGTACCTATTAAAAAAGTTGCATAAGGAGGGGCATTTAGCCAAATGCGGGGAAAGACGCTGGACTCACTATGTTCTTGAGTAGGTGGGGGCATCGCAGGATGCTTCTACTATAAGCGAATAAAAAATAACATTGCCTGTGAACTCTAATGAAGTGCCTAACCATTTGACCTAAAACACAAATTTTTATTTGGCGTGTAACTTGCTCTAGCAAAGGGAACCACCCTGTCCGTCGAGACAAGACACAACACCTGCACGCTTCAGGCTACGCTGAGCATGCATGGGGTTTATCAACAGCCTGCTAGCGTAAAGATATAGATTTTTGCATTCTAAGGAGTTCAGTCGTGCATTTGAAATACACAAAAAGTATCAGAACGTTTCGGCTATTGTCGGTATTGGCGGCGAGTCTAGTGTCCTTATTGTTGGCGGCCTGTGGTGGTAGTTCGGATTCCGGCAGTGATGCACTGGCGAACATTACCGCATCTAGTAGTCGTTCGGCTGGCCAGCGTGTGGAACTGTCGCACTCGATGGATACTCAGACTGCCAACTCAAGCAGTAGTGTATCGTCGAGCTTGTCATCGGCAAGTTCTTCATTGGTGACTGATGGCGACAATACCGTATCCGTCGCGAACGCGGGTAGTGATCAGTCAGTGGCAACCGGCACCGACGTTGTGCTTGATGGGAATGACAGTAGCGATGCTGACGGTGATGCGCTTAGTTTTAGTTGGGAATTAACTTCTGCTCCTGCAGACAGTAATGCCGTTTTAATTTACGAAACAACGGCCGAGCCAAGCTTTACAGCCGATGTGCCGGGCACGTTTGTGGCGACGTTGATAGTTAATGATGGACAAAATGACAGTTCTGCCACAACCGTGACTGTCGAGTCGGCTTATCAAAATTTCGATATAACAAATATAGAGCTCAATCGCCGAGTGGGTTCTTGTGCCAACTATGTGGGAAGCTACTATTCCAACGTAGAAGATATTCAACGCGCGATGGCTTTCGAGGGCAATTTGACATTAACGCTCGATGGCGACATTTGTCACATTTCCTCTAACGAAATCCCCAACCACGATTTCAATGACAGCAGTGCCTATTTTGCGACCAACGTATCGGCGCAGGTCGGTGGCTACACCATACCCGCTTACCCGCAACAGTCTGCCTCAGTGACTG
This sequence comes from Gilvimarinus gilvus, assembly GCF_030518155.1. GTDB lineage: Bacteria > Pseudomonadota > Gammaproteobacteria > Pseudomonadales > Cellvibrionaceae > Gilvimarinus > Gilvimarinus gilvus. Next base: position 130,220 of record NZ_JAULRU010000731.1, read on the forward strand.
ATCTGTCGGTTGGCCTTAAAAATATAATTTTCCTCAACGGGGTAACCGCCGATTTGCTGGCGGCGGCGTGTTATGCGGTGGGGAGCGAGCCAATTGGTGAGGAAAAGATTGGATGTGGGCAAGATAATATCAATAACCCCTGGCGCTATGATCCGATGTCGCCACTGAATACCTTTGGTACCGATAGTCATAATGCGCACCCTCAACCCGATGGTACTTACCACTACCACGGTGACCCACGCGCATTGTTTGATTTGGAGTGCGAAGCCTCGGCAGTTGAATCACCGGTGATTGGTTTTGCCGCCGATGGTTTCCCGGTGTATGGCCCGTGTATTACCGATACCGGCAGTGTGCGTAAGGCTCTGTCTAGCTATGTGCTGAAGAATAATGGCGGGCTGCGTCAGGACGTGACCGGTTACCAAACTCCGCAGGGCGGTGTGGGCGGTGTTGCCAGCGATAACTACGATGGCCAGTTCGTCGGCGATTATGAGTTTGAGGAGGGCGCTGGGGATTTGGACCAATGCAATGGTATGACGGTTGACGGTCAGTACGGTTATTACATCACCGATGCCTTCCCATGGATTATAGGCTGTTTTAAGGGGGAGCCTGATGAATCTTTCCGCCCAACCGGTACTGCGCTACAAAATCTATTGCATAAACATGAAGATACCTGGCACAGCCATTAAGGTTGCTGGCTCAGGCCAATTTATGCGGCCTTGTCTGCTTACTTAATATGAGAAAATCCACTACACTGGCCAGACTTTAACGTGGCTAAGTTAGGACGCGCAATGCAAGTGATTAAAGGTTGTGGATTATTAATTTTGGCGGTTTGGCTCGGCTTGATGGCCGGTTGTGACCGCTCCGGCTCAGAGCCTGATCAGGCGTCTTCATCTTCTAGTAGCACTGCGCCGGATTACGTTGCCCCAGATCCGGGGTACCTAAAATCGGCGGTGTTTGAATTGAGTGAGCAGGGGCAGCTGGCCAACTGGACGCTGCTGCAACACTCTAGTGATACCTCATATAGTGTCACTGTAGACGATGGCGTTTTAAGTCTAACTCGCACAGGTGATGAGCCTTGGGGCAAGGTTCGGCAATTGCTGAAGGGCGATGCCGTCAAGCCGCTCTTAGGCAAAACATTAAAATTTTCCGCCGACATTAAGGCCGACTTTACCAGCCAGTGGGGAGAGGCCATGGAGCCGCCCGCAATGACCGTGTTGGTTAAAGGGGTTCGTGTAGGCGCTCCCGCCATGCTGGGAAAATCTATTATTGTCAGTAAGAAAACTCCCGTGTCCGATCTCTCTATGGGGGTAAGTTGGCATCGTTATTCCGTAGAGTTTACTCTTCCCACAGCTGCAGAGGTACGGGGCATTGATTTAGAACTCAGTTTTCTGATGACCGAAGGCGGCACCATGTATGTTCGAGGCCCTGCTCTAATCGAAGCGTCCGAGTAGCGCAGTCAAATGGGTCGGCATTTGAACAATTCATGGTTGGTCTGTCGTTTATGTAACTGGGGTGTTAGGTGGCAAAACAAAAAACGGCGTTTGTCTGTAACGAATGCGGCGCGGACTACACAAAGTGGCAGGGCCAGTGCAGTGAGTGCGGCAGCTGGAATTCCGTTGTTGAAATGAAGTTAGGGCCCACCCCTAAGGGTGGTGCGCGTACGGCACAATTTTCTGGCTACGCTGGCAGCACCAATACCAAGGTGCAGACTCTGGCAGACATCAGTCTGAAGGACCTACCGCGCTTATGCAGCGGTACCGGTGAGTTTGACCGGGTGCTGGGTGGAGGCTTTGTTCCGGGTTCGGTGGTTTTAATCGGCGGTCACCCGGGGGCAGGCAAAAGCACGGTTTTGTTGCAAACACTCTGCAAGCTCGCCGAGCAGATGACTTGTTTGTACGTTACCGGCGAGGAATCTTTGCAGCAGGTGGCGATGCGCGCAAAGCGTTTAGGCTTGCCCACCAATAAACTGCAAATGTTGTCAGAAACCAGTGTTGAACTGATCGGCCAGGCCGCTGAGATGCTGCAACCTAAAGTCATGGTGGTAGATTCTATACAGGTCGTGCATCTGGCGGAAATACAGTCTGCCCCCGGGTCGGTTTCTCAGGTAAGGGAAGCTGCGGCCTATTTAACGCGCTTTGCCAAACAAACAGGTACCGTGGTGATTTTGGTAGGCCATGTTACCAAGGACGGCAGTCTCGCTGGCCCCAAAGTGCTTGAACATATGATCGATTGCTCCATCCTTTTGGAGGGCTCGCACGATTCACGATTTCGCACTCTGCGCGGCAGTAAAAACCGTTTTGGTGCCGTGAATGAGCTGGGCGTTTTTGCTATGACCGAGCAGGGCATGAAGGAGGTGAGCAATCCTTCGGCCATTTTCTTGCAGCGCAGTGAAGATATCGCATCGGGCTCAGTAGTGATGGTGATGTGGGAGGGCACCCGCCCCTTGTTGGTGGAGATTCAGGCCTTGGTGGATGATAGCAATATGGGTAATCCGCGCCGGGTTGCCGTCGGGCTCGATCAAAACCGTCTTGCTATGCTGTTGGCTGTGCTGCACCGTCACGGTGGTGTGCTGGTAGGTGATCAGGACGTCTTCGTTAATGTCGTCGGTGGCGTTCGTATCAGTGAGACCAGTGCGGATCTGGCGCTGTTGCTGGCCATTGTGTCTAGCTTTCGCGATCGACCTTTGCCAAGAGAGCTAATGGTCTTTGGCGAGGTGGGTTTATCTGGTGAGATTCGTCCCGTGCCCAGCGGCCAGGAGCGCTTGCGCGAGGCGGCCAAACACGGTTTCAAGCGCGCAATTGTTCCCGCTGGTAATGCTCCGAAGTCCATGGATGGCATTGAGTTTGTGGCGGTCAAAAGCCTCAGTGAGGCTCTGGCGGCTATCGAGTAAAACCACCGTTCCCGCCTCCGGAGTCTTAACCTGGTCAATGCGGTAGGCCAGGTTGGGTTTTACACGCTCAATAATGGCAATCGTTCGCCTTTTGACCTTAAGTAGCTATATGGCACCGCTCGAGCGCGGCTGTGTCATCTTGTGTAAAGGTGTCCCTAATATTTGAAAAGAGACATGATTTGCATCTTATGGTGAAGTAGACTTTAAGCGTCGATAGCTCCGTGGCTATGGTCGCCAGGTCAAGGTTCATGTGGCAGCTGAAGACATTAGGCTGTCGGAATAATAATGATTCTACTGTGTGCAAAATTTATGATTATTTCTGCTCGTCGCCTACTGTTGATTTCCACCGCAGCTCTTATGAGCCTGTTGATAACTTCCTGTGCCAAGCCCGATAACAGCGAAACAACGCAAGCCTCCAAACCCACCGCCGGTGAGTTAAGCTCTGTACTGATATTCAGTAAAACTGCGGATTGGAGTCACGACTCGATACCGGCCGGGATAGAGGCGGTTTCTGGTCTAGTTACAGAGCTGGGCTTGCAGCCGGTTGCCAGCGTCGACGCTGGCTTATTTAATGACGAAACACTGCAAGAAATGGCGGCGATTGTTTTCGTTAATACCACCGGTGACATCCTTAATGATCAGCAGCAATTGGCGATGGAGCGCTATATACAGGCGGGGGGTGGTTTTGTCGGTATTCACTCTGCTACTGACACCGAACACAAAGGTGGTAAGTGGCCCTGGTATCAGCGCTTAGTCGGTGCCGCGTTTGCCTCTCACCCCGGAGATCCGTCTAACGTGCAGCGCGCTCGCATTCGAGTGGTTGACGCGCACCACCCCGCAACAGAGTCGTTGCCTGCAGAGTTTGACTTTATTGATGAGTGGTACGATTTCAAATCCCTGTCAGATCGACGCAAAGATTTACTTACGGTAGATGAGCGTAGCTATCCGGGCGGAAAGCATGGTGATTATCACCCCATTGCCTGGTATAACAATTTTGATGGCGGCCGTTCGTTCTATACGGGGCTGGGCCATACTGCTGAGACTTTTAGTCATCCCGTTTTTTTACAGCACTTGAAGGGAGGACTGCAATACGCGGTGGCTGAGCGACAGCCTTTGAATTATGCGCTGGCTAAGCCAGATCCGCGTAAATTTAAACGCAATATTCTTGTGGATAATTTGGTCGAGCCTATTAGTTTCGATGTGTTGCCGGATAATTCGGCGGCCATGATTGGTCAGCGTGAGGGTAAGCTGTTGTGGCTCGATATTGCCACGCAAGAGTTGCAGACAATGGCAGAGTTTGATGTCTTCACGCCGAAGAAAAAATCCGAGTTTGGTTTGGTGGCTGTAGCGTTTGATCCGTCCTTTTTACAGAATCAGATAATCTACGCCATGTACAATTTGGCAGATGCTGCCGGCGAGCACGATTTACTGCAGCGCTTGTCACAGTTTAAGGTAACTGACAAATCAGTCGATATGGCGTCAGAGCAGGTGTTGATTGATATTCCGAATGATAATACCTGCTGCCATACCGGTGGCAACCTAGAATTTGATCGGCACGGAAATTTATTTGTGGCACTTGGGGATAACTCAAATCCGTTTGTCTCCAATGACTCAGGCCCAATGAATAACAAGCCGGATGGCACTCATCACGACGCCCTGAGAAGCTCCGCTAACAGTCAGGATTTGCGCGGAAAAATCTTGCGTATTACCCCTGACCGTGAGGGCGGCTACGCCATTCCTACAGGCAATTTATTCGCATCGGCCGATGATGGCCGCGCGGAAATTTACGTCATGGGTACACGAAACCCGTATACCATTGCCATTGATGACGCTACTGACACACTGTATTACGGCGACGTTGGCCCCGATGCGAAAGCCGATACTGAGGAGTTTGGCCCACGAGGCTATGATGAAATTAACAAGGTCACTAAACCCGGTTTTTTTGGCTGGCCTACTATGGTCGGCAACAACTTTCCCTACCGTATGTATGACTATGAAGCTGGCGAATCTGGCAAACTATTTGATCCGTTAGCGGCAGAAAACTTCTCGCCGCGTAATACCGGACTAAAAACCTTGCCTCCGGCCCAGCCGGCGTTAATTTGGTACCCCTATGGCGGTTCGGAGCGGTTTCCAGAATTGGGTAAGGGAGGGCGTAATGCTCTTGTCGCCGGGGTATACCCGCAAGGCGAAGGGTTAGCGTATCCGGATTATTATCAGGGTAAGTTAATCATTGGCGACTTTATGCGCAGCTGGATAAAAGTTGTCACTTTGGACGAGTTTGATCAGGTCGTTAAAATTGAAGACTTGGCGCCAAGCGTTCAGTTTGCGGGCCCCTTGGATATGAAGATTACCGACGATGGTCGTCTATGGGTATTGGAGTACGGTACTCAGTGGTGGGGCAGTAGCGCCGATACCAAGCTTAGCTTTATTGAGTTTGACGAAAATGCTGAACTGTCTGTTAGTGAAGAGTCTGCATCTTCGCAAGCCGGAGGCACTGGGCACGAAGAGCAAATGGCTATTGCCGATGGTAGAGATGCGGCACAGGCTACGGCCTGTATTGCCTGCCATAAAGAAAGAGACGCATCGGTAGGCCCCAGCTTTTGGGAAATTAAAAACAAATACCGTTCGCTGGAAGACCCCAAAGCTTATATCGCAAAGACAATCGCTGAGGGCAGCAGTGGCAAGTGGGGCCAGCATGTGATGCCCGCACACAATTTTCTTGATCAAACCACGCGCGAAAACTTGGCCAGCTATATCTTGTCGGTAGCGCAAGAATAAAGCTGTCGCATAGTTATAGATTCGTGTTCTGTAGTAAAAAAACAGCGCTCAATTGAGCGCTGTTTTTGTTTGTCACCTGCAGTGGTTGGTATTGTGGCAGCGACTAAATTTGGGCGAGCAGTTTGGCAAATCGTTTTGCGTCCTGATCGTGTAAAGGGCTGCAGCGGATACCCAAAATATGCTGACGAATATGCACGGCTTTTGCTGTTAAGGTCAGGGGAAGATATTTGCTGAGAATATCCGGTAGGTCCTGCGGTTCAAGCACGAGCGTAAATTCATGGTCGGTGGTAATGTTGTGGTCTACCAAAAGGGCGATTCTTGCCCCCTGCTCAGAAATATCGAGCACATGCGCTTCATAGCGCTGTAAATTATGAGCTAATTCAGCATAGGCTCGCAGAGGCAGGCGCTCGGTATCGCGTCGTTCATTCGAAGAAGGTGTATTCATCGCTATTATTGTATTAATTCTGCCAGTTCTCGCTCGGCTTTTTCTGCACTGCCGAGATTCAATTCTACCAGTCGGCGTAAATGTCGAATGCTCTCCACATCAATCGTTAGGCAAGACAGACCCACGCCACGGTCAGACTGGTGGGCAACTTCTGTTTTCATGGTAATGATAGTTTGATCGGATAGCGCCACCTTAACTAAGATGGGCTCTACCGTGCTACAGGAATCCGGTAATTTGCCATCAAGCAGTAAACCTTTGAGGGATATATCTGCCAGTTCAGATTGCCAGTGGAGGCCGTGCTGTGAAAGCTCTACCTTAACGTCGAATTCTATACGGTGAAAGCGGCGACGCTCTTGATCAGACATAAGTAGGTCCTGTAATGACGTGAGTCTAGCCGTGATGTGGTGAATGTTGTATACCATTTGAGCTGAGGGCGGGCTCGCTAAATCCCACAATTAGACGTGGTATAGCGAGTATGGCAACCCCTCAAACGCAATGTAAACAGGCACTATTAGTGTAGCTGATCATTAGACCCACTGCAGCCTGATATAATTTGCCCAATTTTCTGATACGCGACACGAATTGATATGACAAACTTCCGAATAGGCATAGATTTAGGCGGCACCAAAACCGAAGTTATTGTTCTGGATAGCCAAAGTCAGGAGCTGTTCCGCCACCGTATTCCGACCCACAGAGATGACTATCAACAAACCTTGAGCGATATTGCCGGGCTGGTCTGCGCTGCCGAAAACGCTGTGAGGCAGGTTGATTTGCCAGTTGGTATTGGTATCCCCGGCACAGTTTCGCGAAAAACTGGGTGTGTGAAAAATGCTAATTCCACCTGGTTAAATGGCCAGCCTTTGCAGGTGGACTTATCGAATAGGCTCAGTCGCGACGTAAAGGTCACCAATGATGCGAACTGTCTGGCGGTATCTGAGGCGTCGGACGGCGCCGGTGCAGATGCTGAGTTTGTCTTTGCTGCCATTTTGGGGACGGGTTGTGGTGGCGGTGTCTGTTTTGGAGGGCAGCCCCTGGCTGGCCCCAACGGCGTAGGCGGCGAGTGGGGGCATAACCCCTTGCCCTGGACGCGCGACGCTCAACTTAACGCCAGGCCTTGTTACTGTGGGCGTAGCGGTTGTCAGGAAACATTCCTGTCGGGTACCGGCATCGCTCTTTCATACCGTTTAGCCACAGGGCAGGCTTTGCAAGCTGAAGATATAGTCAATCGCTGGCGTGCGGGAGAACGCACAGCCGGCGAGGTAATGAGTGCCTACATGGATCAATTGGCCCGGGCATTGGCCGCGGTGATCAATATAATGGACCCCGATGTCATCGTCCTCGGTGGCGGCGCATCGAATATTGCGGAAATTTATCAACAAGTGCCCGCCAAACTGGCAGGTTACGTATTTGGCGGGGAGTGTGATACGCCCCTAAAGCAGGCCGTCCACGGCGATTCAAGTGGTGTGCGTGGCGCGGCTTGGCTGAATGGTTAATTAGGCCAGAAGTCTGATGTCCGACGACTGACGCAAAATAATCAGACATCAGACATCAGACATCAGACATCAGCTTAATGCTCAAACATTCCGGCATTAAGCCACAGGTGTAAAGCAACGCTGGCGGCGTAGCCGAGCGCTATGACCGGACTCCATTTCAGGTGACCGAAAAAGGTATAAGCACCGCGAGCCTGCCCCATCAACGCCACGCCCGCAGCGGAACCAATCGACAATAAGCTACCGCCGGTTCCGGCTGTCAGAGTGATTAGCAGCCAGTGGCCGTGAGACATCTCCGGCTCCATGGTCAGTACGGCGAACATAACCGGAATGTTATCAATCACCGCCGAGGCGACACCGAGAATAATGTTCGTGTTGGTCGCGCCAAACCCGGTGTAGAGCAGCTCTGACATATACGCCAAATAGCCCATATACCCCAAGCCGCCCACGCACATTACGACACCGTAGAAAAACAGCAGGGTATCCCACTCGGCGCGGGCCACCTTGCCAAAGACGTCAAACGGGACAACGCCGCCCAGACGCTCCAGGGCTTGTTGGTCGCCGGCGCGTTCGGCCATGGCGCGTTTGCGGGCCAGCGAGCCGGGCAATGTGCGACGCAGAAAATAGCCGAAAAATTGCAGGTAACCGAGGCCAGTCATCATGCCCAGTACCGGTGGTAAGTGCAGCAGCAAATGGCACAAAACCGCCGTGAGAATCGTAAGCAAAAATAGGGTGAGAATACGCAGTGCACCACGTTTAAGCTCAACGTCTTCCTCCATGGCTTGTGGTTTACGGTTTTCAACAAAAAAGCTCATGATAGCCGCAGGCACTAAGAAGTTGGCGAGCGAAGGCACGAACAGCGCAAGGAACTCGTGGAAGTCGACAATACCAGCCTGCCAAACCATTAACGTGGTTATATCGCCAAACGGGCTAAAGGCACCGCCGGCATTGGCGGCAACCACAACGTTAATACAGCACAGGTTAATAAAGCGTGTGTCATCTCCCGCCACCTTGACAATAACCGCACACATTAGCAGTGCGGTGGTAAGGTTGTCGGCTATGGGAGAGATGAAAAACGACAGGAATCCGGTCAGCCAAAACAGGGCTCGGTAATTGAAACCTTTGCGTACCATCCAGGCGCGCAGCACATCGAATAGGCGTCGCTCTTCCAGAGCGTTGATGTAAGTCATCGCTACCAACAGGAAAAGCATAAGTTCGGCAAATTCCAGCAGGGTATGACGGAAGGCATGTTCCGCATCGTGCGGCAGACCCGCCTGTGCGTATACCCAGCCAATACACATCCAAATAACACCGGCGGCGACTAGCACTGGCTTGGACTTACGCAGGTGAAGCTTTTCTTCCAGCATCACTACGATATAGGCGATGGCGAACAAGATAACGGCGAAGTAGCCGATAGGAGATGAGATCAAATTAATCGCGCCAGTTGCGGCAAAAGCTTGCGGCGAAATGACGAGCAGGCACGCGCCGAATATCGCGAGCGCGCGATAAGTCAGTTTTAACATGTGAATTTCCAATGCTTCAAAGTGTGGGCCGGTCGTATTTTTAAATGGCGCGAGAGCTGGGGGGCAGCTTCGCGTGCCGGCTAGTAAGAGGCGCGAATTTTATCATATTTTAGCTGGGCGTAAATAAGTGCAAAGGCGCAGATACCAGTTAAAGTGGCCGCTTCGTGGTGATAGCGCTACCAAGCACAGCCGTGATGAGATCTGTCAAGCATTGCCGAAGATTGTCAGTTTTAAGGGGCTGCAGTGTCGGAGAGTTCACAGTTTGAGCAAAGTTGCGGTGCTAAGGTGGCTTCAACGAGATGGTTTACTGATTCTGGAGTCAGCTATGATGTTTAATCGTAAAATGCCACAGGCCGCTACCGAAGCCATGCAGCACGCGGGTGGCGCGACCCCCAAAGCGGTTGTTGCTAATCCGTTCATTAAAGACGCGACGACTGACAAACGTATTGCCGAAGTCCCTAGCTCTTTGGCGAGCGCGCACGCGAATTGGAAGCCGGCTGGTGTTTGGCAGGGACGCTTTGATCTGGCGGTATGGTTAAGATTGCCTCAGGGGTGTCCGGTTCCTTTGCAGTTGGTCATGCGCTACACCGATCAGCGTGGCGAACGCACTGTCGTGGTCGATACCTGTAAGCCGGGCTCATTTAAAAGTGCGTTGCTAAACGGCAGTGTTGAGTTGACCGTCAATGGAGCGGTGAAGGATATGGGCTTGTATTTGCTCGATCTGCCCGCTGATGTACCTTTGGGGTTAGAGGAGTGGCACTGCCAGCCGCAAATAAAGCGTAAATCCTAAGGTGTCCTAAGTCTGGTGCTATACTTCGACCAACCAGTCGAAGAGATTATCGCCGGAATGAAAAAGGAATTCCTATCTGCCGTAGGCCTTCTGCTCAGTGTCGTCATGGGGGTGGGGGCTCAGGCCCAAGATCCAGCGCACAGTACAGTTCTCATGGGTACCAATGAAGCATCTGCGTACTCGGATGAAAAAGTAAGCTTAGGGCGAGATGGTTCTCTCACCTATGTGGATTGTATTTTCAGTCGTATTCCCTACCAGCTTGAACTTAAAGTGCAGCCTTGGCGCCGTGTTCAACAGGAAGTTCGCGCTGGCAATATGGCGGGTTTTTTTACCGCAATGCCCAGCCCTGTATTTGAGCAGTTTGCCAGTTTAACGAACCCCTTAGTACTGGAGAAATGGTACTGGTTTTCGTTGCCAGGCACGGCTTCAGCGGAAGAGCTAGGCAGTATTCGCACCGGCGCCATTCTTGGTAGCCATCAGCAGCAGTGGCTTGAGTTTAACGGTGTGACAGAGTATTTAGCCGCACAGGATTTACCGCAGCTCATCAAATTAATGCTGGCCGGTCGCATTAATACGATACTGGCCGATTATGGACATTTTGCTAAGGCCGCCGGATCATTGGGTGTTGACCCGGCAGATTATCGGGCACAATTTTTCCAATATGTGCCACTGGGCGTGTATTTTGGGCACCATTTCCTGGAAGACAATCCGCGCTTTCTCAAATTGTTCAATCAGCAAATTCCTCACTGTGTACCGGAAGGTTTTTCGCTAACACCCAAAGAGCAAACCGTCATTCGCTCGCGGTTACGTGATCACGTACAAAGCTGGCAACAACACTCTGTTTTATTGGATCGCATGCAGTGGCACTACGAGCAACCTGCACTGACCGACCAAGAGTTGTTGCACCGGGATACTGTGTGGCGCGAAGCGTTTAATGCAGGTGACCTGGCGCCAATGCTTGAGTTGCAAGATGAGCAGCTCACAGGCTTTTTGGGGCTATGGAAAACAAAAGTTTCTTATGTTACCGAGATTATTATCACCGACAAACAAGGTGCTAATATAGCGGTTGCGCCTTATACCTCGGATTATTGGCAAGGTGATGAAGCGAAACACCTACAGGCATATACGATGGACACCGGGAGCTGGCTGTTTTCAGATGTCCTATACGATCAGTCAACCCGGCGCTTTCAAACACAAATCAGTATGCCCATTGATGTCAATGGGCAGCGTGTGGGGGTGATGACCATCGGAGTCGATATTGAAAAAGCCTTGGGGCATTAGACTCAGAAATTGTTCTGAGTCTAATGTGCAATGCTGTTTATGTCTCGCTTTGCCAATAGCTATCGGGTTTATATCGCGCGCCATACTTTTCATGTAACTGCTCTAAAGTGGTTACGATGTCCTCATGGCCTCTCAGTTCGGCGTAGTGCATGGGGCCACCACTAAATGGCGCGAAGCCGGTGCCGAATATCATCGCACCATCGAGCAATTTGCTGTCCTCTACTACCGATTCGCGTAAGCAGGCGGCGCAGGTGTTTAGCATAGGGAGGATTAACCGATCTGCCATTTCGGGGGAGGGAGTCGCCGCTTTGCCAGACTTTTTAGGTTTTCCTTTTGCCCACGTATAAAGCCCTTTACCTGTTTTCTTACCTAGATCGCCATTTTTTACCTTATCGATGAGCCAGCTCGGTGCTGCGGGCATATTCTGATCGAGCGATTCACGGAGCATATCGGCCACACCGAGACAAATATCCAGGCCAACCACATCCGCAAGCTCAATCGGCCCCATAGGCATACCAAACTGTTCGGCAGCTTGATCAATGGTTTCTGCCGCTACGCCTTCATCAAGTAGCTGCATGGCTTCAAGCAAATAAGGGGTCAGGGCGCGATTGACCAAAAAGCCGGGTGTGCCGGTAACCGGAGTCGGCAAGCGTTTGATTTGTCCGGTAAAGGCAAGTGCTTTATGGAAAGTGTCTGTGCTGAGCTTACTGTGTTTTACCACCTCGACGAGCTGCATTTGCGCTACGGGGTTGAAAAAGTGAATGCCCACTAAGCGCTCGGGGTTTTGCAGTTCCTGTTGCAGCGTATCCAGAGGAATACTTGAGGTATTAGTGGCGAGAATGGCTCCGTCTTTCATGAGTGGTTCAATGGTGGTGTAAACGGCGCGCTTTATTTCAATTTTTTCCGGAACCGCTTCAATGATAATGTCGGCGTTGCGGGCGCCGCTGTGATTTAAGTCGGGAATAAGTCTGTCCAGCACGGCGCGCTTGGCGGCGGGAGATAAACGTTTTTTATCACACAGCTTGCTGGCTCTGGCAATGGCATTGCCGATGATGTCGGCACTCATATCAAACAGTGTCACGGTCAAGCCTTGCAGGGCACACCAGCCGGCAATATCGCCGCCCATGGCGCCTGCCCCAATCACGTGGACATGCTTTACGGGATCAATAGCGGTGGGAGTTTGTGCTTGTTTTTTAAGATTTTCTTGCAAGAAAAATACACGAACCAAATTGCGCGAAGTATCGCTGAGCAATAATTGGCAAAAGGATTCGATTTCCGCATTGAGCATGGCACTGGTGTTGTTGCCGTGATTGAGCCACAAATCAATAAGCTGGTTAGGCGCAGGGTAATGCTCTGCAGGCGCTTTGCGCTCGGCCTGCTGCCGCATTTTTTTAGCCACCAGTTTGCGGGCGGGCGCACTGTTCAATATTTTTGCTTTAAGACCTGCTTTTTTATGGGATAGCTTCCCCGCTAATGCTGCTGCCAGCGCATTTCCCAAGTGTCGCTCAGGTACCAGCGCATCAATCAGGCCCTGACGCTTGGCCTGGCGATCGCGCAGTGTTTTGCCGGTTAGCATCAGAGTCATGGCATCGAGTGGGTCCATTAGTGCCAGACTGCGTGCGGTTCCGCCTAGGCCCGGATGCAACCCCAACAATATTTCTGGGAAGCCGAAGCGAGAGCCGTCGACGCCAATTCTGAAGTCACAACACAGGGCCAGTTCCAATCCGCCGCCAAAGCACAGTCCGTGCACAATGGCTACGGTCGTAAACGGTAGCTCTGTCAGTCGGTTGGCTACCCGGTGGGCGGCGCCCAACTTTTCCCGCGCAGCGTCAATGGAGTCGAGTTGGCCAAACTCTTTAATATCGGCACCGACGCAAAAGTTGGATTCTTTGCCTGAGCGAATGACCAGTGCAGCGGGTTTGTCCGCCTGCAGCGTCATTACGATTTCATCCAGCTCTTCCAGTACCGCTTGCGATAGCACGTTGACGTCTGCGTCGGCGCAGTCGAACAAGAGCCATGCTACTTTGTGCTCGTCGAGTTTGAGCTGCCAGTGCCGCCAAGCCGAGGTGATGGCCTCATCTTGAACACGAAATGGTCCGAGTAATTTTTCGCGGCCCGCCAAGCTATTTAGTACAATGCCGTTCATCGTTCAGCTCCCTTAAATCACTTCGATTAGCATGGCGCCGGCTTGACCGCCACCAATACATTGAGTGGCAATGCCGCGCTTTAATTTTTTACGTTTCAGCGCATTGACCAAGTGCAACACAATGCGGTTGCCACTGGTGCCTACAGGGTGGCCAAGACTAATGGCGCCGCCATCGATATTGAGTTTGTCGAGATCGAATTGCCCAAGCACTTCTTCGCGTTCAAACACAGCCCGACAAAAGTCGCTGTCGTTCCATGCGGCCAGGCAGCCGAGTACTTGTGCGGCAAATGCTTCATTGAGTTCCAGCAGGTCGATGTCATCCAGCGTCATTTTATTGCGCAGGGCTAAACGTCCTGCGCTCACAGCTGGCCCCAAGCCCATTATTTCAGGTTCTAGTCCCGACCACTCGCTGTCGGTGATTTTTGCCAAGGGGGTTAACTGGTATTTTTCAAGCGCTTCTTCCGAGGCTAATATTAGCCAGCTGGCACCATCGGTGATCTGTGAGCTGTTACCCGCCGTGACCTTGCCAAAAGGGCGTTCAAATACAGGCCTTAGCCGCGCCAGCTTTTCGGTTGAGCTGTCTGCCCTTACACCGTCATCGGCGCTAAAAACACGCCCGTCGGGTGCATACAGTGGCACTACTTCTTTATCGAGCCAGCCTTCTTGTTGCGCCTTATGCAAGCGCAAGTGGCTGGAAACTGCATACTCGTCGGCCGACTCGCGGCTAATGTTAAACAAGCTAGCAACGACTTCAGCCGTTTGCCCCATGTTTAGCTCGACCACTGGGTCGGTAAGGCCCTGCTCAAGGCTAATGACCGGTTTCATGTAGCCCAGCTTAAAAGACGAAAGGTGCTTGAGTTTGGCACTGAGTGAGCGGGCCAGGCCGAGTTCGGCCAGCCAGTGAGTGGCTTGGGGCGTAAGCATAAGGGGGGCATGACTGAGCGCCTCGGTGCCCCCTGCCAGTATTAGGTCTTGCCTGCCTTCGCGAATATAGCGAAAGGCGGTGTCAACCGACTGCATGCCCGAGCCGCAGTTGATCTGCATGGTAAACGCAGGGGTGGTTTCGCTTAAGCCCAAACGCAGCGCCGCAATGCGGGCGGGGTTCATTTCACTGGCGACGACATTGACGCAGCCCAAAATTACCTGATCGAACGCATTATCGGGCAGTGTATGCCTTTGCAGCAGAGAGCGGCCGGCCTGCACGGCCAAATCCACCGGCGAAAAGGGGCCGGGCTTACCCCGGGCTTTTAGGAATGGGGTTCTGGCGCCGTCTACCAGATACACCGTACGCGATGAGCCAGAGCTGCTTTCACTCATGTTGATTCCTTCTAGTTGAGTAGCGAATGTCTCAAGTATGGCAGCTCGTGCGAAAATTTTCAGTGGCTAGCCGTATACGAATTCGCGTAAATGGCTTTTTGTTGGCGAGGGCTAGGACGGGCGACGGGCTCGGCTAATCCAGCGGTCGAGCTGATTGGCGAAATTCTGTCTATCGGTAGCCGAAAGTGGCGCCGTCCCACCGGTTTGAGTGCCGCTAAAACGCAAGGTTTCCATAAAATCACGCATATTCAACTTGGCGCGGATATTCTCACTGGTATACAGCTCACCGCGTGAGTTGAGTGCGGTAGCGCCTTTGTCTATAACGTCGCTCGCCAGAGGAATATCCCCGGTTATGACCAGATCACCCTCATTCACGCGTTGGCAAATAAAATGGTCCGCCACATCGTAGCCGCTCGCTACTTGAGTAAAGGTGACGTGGCGCGACGGTGGCAGGCTCAGCGGCTGGTTGGCCACAAATGTGGTTTGAATGGCAGCGCGGCTGGCGGCGCGGCATAGCATTTCGCGCATGGCGACAGGACAGGCATCGGCGTCCACCCATATTTGCGCGTGACTCATACATCGACCTTGCCGCGCATTTGCTTTACCTGACCCCGCTGGGTCTTTTTATCCATGCGTTTGCGCTGCGAGCTTTTGCTCGGTTTGGTGGGGCGGCGAAATTTCTGCCGCACGCCAGCTTGCTGAACAAGCGCTTTTAAGCGCGCCAAGGCGTCATCCCGGTTCTTTTCCTGTGTGCGAAATTGCTGCGCCTTAATGACAACTACGCCGTCTTTGGTGATGCGTTGGTCATTCATCTGCAGCAGCTTGTCTTTGTAAAAGCGCGGCAGTGTTGAGCGCTCAATATCGAATCTGAGGTGAACGGCGCTGGCTACTTTATTAACATTTTGGCCGCCCGCGCCCTGAGCGCGAATAAACGAGAGCTCGATTTCCCAGTCGGCCAAGGATATGTTTTGGTGTACATGTAACATGCGTCAGCATTGAGTGCTAAGTAGAGTGTAGGTGGACCAGTCTACAATAAAAGACCGCTAAACCACAGGGTGTGTACCGGTGCCATATTGGCGTGAGTCGCCTATATTGCTTTTGCGGCAGTGATGTTTGGTGCCGCCGGCGATTTGTCCAGTTTGGTAAATTTGGTGTATATTGTCGTCAAAGATCACATAGTGAGAGAATCATCACTTATCGAGTGACGTACCAAAGGGAGAGTATAGGGTGAGCCAGTTGCCGACTAGGATGGTAAGCGTTGATGGCGATTAACAGCCGTTTAATGGCTCTGCTCGTAGGCGTAAACAGTACATCAGATGGGTGGCAACGTTTTTTAAGCGAATGCTGTGCCTTGTATCAGGCCGATTTGGCGTTCATTTGTCTGATAAATCATGCAGACGGGAAGGTTGCCTGGCAAGAGCAATCTCCGGGCTCATCATCCGCAATCGATCCTCTCGTTCAAAACAGCATCAATGCCTGGCTGCATTCCACGCAGGCGTTGCCGGATTCTATTCATCACTGGCATAGCCTGTGGTTCGATTCAGCCGTTGAGGCTGTGCCCGTGCCCGCGCAGATTGCATCAACTTCTAATAATTTAGTAGCGGCAAGCGCAACAATATTTGTTAGAGATGGAGTACATTGCAAAATGGTACTCTGCCGCCGTGGGGCGGCATTCTCTGCAATTCAGCTGGCAGAGCTCACTGCGCTTTCGCCATATTTGGAGTGTGCTGCACAATCCCGCTACGATTTAAATCGCAAGCATAAAACCACCGTGTACCTACAGGCTATTTTGGAAAAAATGCGGGTTCCTGTGGCTATGTTTAACCACCATTGGCAGCTTGTCGCCGCCAATCAGTCCATGCAGGTATTACTCGACCAGAAAATCCATTTAGCCGCTAACCCTTCGGGCCTGCTTACCGTAAGCAGTAAGCAGGAACGAACAACAACAGTCCTTAAACCGGCCGCCGCTAATAAAAACGCTGCGCGGCCCGAAACAGGTGCGGTACTATTTGACACCATGATGATGCCGGTCGAGCTGGGTCGTGGAGAGACTGTACAGGTAGGAATTGACCTTATTGAAAGTGTTGCTGCCGCACAAATCGCCAGTGGTGCATTTGTTTATGTTGCCTCTCTCAATCATATTGCGCAAATCGATAAAAAAGTGTTAGTGAAGCTATACGATTTGACGCCTTCGGAAGCGTCAGTATGCTTTTTGTTTTCCAGTAATCTAAGCGTTCAAAAAATTGCGGGTGAACAAAATAAATCAGTGTATACCGTACGCGAACAATTACGCTCTGTTTTTACCAAAGTAGGGGTTAAAAATCAGCTGCAACTGGTATCAACTCTGGCGTCGCTGCCGGCTATTCAATTATAAGGAGATTGCTCTGTGACATCACAAGAACTGTCGTTACCCCTAGACCAACCGTTGGCTAATGAGGACATATTTTTACTGGGCCTGCTGGTGCAGGCCAATACCCATGAAAATGGCTGGCATCATTTTTTAGAAGTGTGTTGTGAACACTTCCAGTTAAACTCGTGCCATTTATACGTTTCGGCGGCGACAGAGTTGTCGCCCACCTTTCAAGAATATGCGGGTGCTAAGGCGAGTGAGTGGGAGCTGGTTGAATATATCGACAAGTACTTTGCGACCGATTACACGCATCAAGCGATTTTGTCTGGTAACCCACATACTTGGTATGCCAGTAATTTAATGCCTGATCAGGAAAAAATCAGAAATGCCCCCGCGTATTGTGACTGGGCGGCTCGCAATGGTATTCAGGATGTGTCTGGTACTATTCTATTTAGAATTGAAGGTTTTAGCTGTGCGTTTGTGCATAACAAGAATTTTGGCCATCCGACTTACAGTGAAAATGATATGGCGAGATTTAGCGCGCTATCGCCCTATATCGCTCAGGCCATGCGTACACGTTTTGAGTTGTCGCGGGTGTCTGAAGATGGCGACTTTTTTAAGGCTGCCATTAACAAGCTCAAAGTGCCAACAGCGCTGCTGAGTGAGTTCAGTGAGCTGATTACCATGAATAATGCGATGCAAGCGTTTGCTCGTGATAATACAAGTGTTAGATTAGTGCCTGGTAGTCACTTGGGGTTGGATGATAGCAAGGCCGAGCTTGCAATCCGCTTTGCGATTACGCAAACGATAGCCAGTAGCAAAAATATTGACCTTCCTTACGAAACAAGTTTGGTGGAGTTGACTTTGGCTAATGGAGATTCCGTATTTTTGAGTGTGGATGCTATTTCTGAGGGCGACGCTGAGGACGCTTTTCGCGGAGCGTTGGTTTATGTTTTGTCTAAGGCGAATATAGTATCAATAACGCCGGAAAGGCTTAAGCGTTTGTTTTCATTGAGTCAGGCCGAGGCCGAAGTGTGTGCACAATTTTTACATAATGTGGCACCCAAAGAAATCGCTCATTCGTTAAATAAGTCTGTGCACACGGTTCGTGAGCAGTTAGATAGTGTGTATAAAAAGGTGGGTGTCAGTAATCAAATGCAGTTGGTATCACTGTTAAACAGTTTGCCGGCATAAAAAAGCAGGCCGTAGCCTGCAAAGGGTGAGGGGGAAGGGCTTACGATAAGCCCTGCGATAATTAATAGTTTTGAAGAATCATCATCGCTCGCTCGCCGGTATTGATGGTCGCGGAGAAACTTCCATTTACATTGGGGTCAAATGAGTCAACAGTAAGTATGTATACTCCTTCTTCCAGATACGCCGAGGCCGAAGCATTTAGCCAGCTACCATAGTCGTCATTGTAGGCGACAATTTCCCCCTCCATATTTTCTACCCACAGTACGTTGTCATGGGTGCCCGTTACATTGAATTTTACTAAGCCGGCTTCTTCAATCATAAATCCTGTTTGAATATTGGTGCCTGACAGTGCGCCAGTTGCGTCCCAAGTGCCGAATACTGCTTGACCGTTATAGTCGATAGGGCCGCCTAGGTACAATTCAAAAGTGCCCGTTTGGTTCTCGTTGAACGTAGCCGCGACTGCTGTGTAGGTACCCTTAGGCAGAACTATGTTTAAGCTCGCATCTAGGTTGTTGTCGCTGTGGTTGGTGGAGTCGTCCGCAGAAGCAACGACGTTGCCATTTTCATCTAGAATGTATAGAAAGCTGTCTAAAGAGCTGTAAATAGTTGCAGTAATTTCACCGCTACTGAGCACTTCAAATTCGAACTCAGGGTTTCCCAGTCCGTAGGCAGATTGGCCGTTAGACAAATCCCAGCGACCTTGTAAGCGTCGCGAGTGAGTGTCATCCAAACTATAACCTCGTGGGCGGGAAAGAATTCCAGAGGCGCGCTGATCACATAGATTTGCCGCGGTTACTGTGAAATGTACATCCGTATATTCATAGTAGTCCGTATAAATATTCTCGCCTTCGGTATAATCACATTGCCAGCGGTATTCCTTTATCGGGCAGCGCCCTAGAGTCATGCTGTTGGTAACTCCTGAATGAATGCGAGTACGCTCAGGAATGGTTACCTGGCGGCAAGAATTGGTGTCTGCGATTTCTTCATAGTATGTAGTAATTGGCCAGTTTGAGAGCCGCTCATCTGGGCTGGCTTGGTTAAAGTACGAAAAGCTACTCTGAATGATAATTTCGTAAATGCCGCTCTGATTGTTGTCGAAAGTTGCCATGGCGAGGCCGTAAGTACCTGCTTCGAGTGTTTGGTCAAGAACTGCATTGGTGCCATATCCTTGCGTGTCATCAACCTCGTACAGTGGTGTTCCATTTTCATCCACGAGAATCAAGACATTGTCTACTAGGCTGTTGGCTAGCGCGTACACGCGGGTTTGATGCGGAAGCTCGAACCAGTAAGTTGGGTTGCCGGTATTTGTATAACCATTTGAATTGGTCCATGCACCTTCAATTAAAATTTGGTTGCCATATAAGATGGTGACTTCACAGTCTTCGGTTACGTTGGAGATGGTGTACTCGTAGTCACTCAAATCCCCCACTAAATCGCCATCGCAGCCGTATACCTGATTGAGATATGCGCCATAGAATGGGTCGATATAAATGGTGGCTGAGTCGCCCACTTCAACCTCTTGAGATCCGGGAGACCACCAGCCCCCTATATTGATAGGGTTTACACTGATAGTTGCTGTTGACTGAGTGGGTTCACTGGAGCTGCTGGAGCTCACAGAACTGCTAGAGCTCACAGAGCTACTGGAACTCACAGAGCTACTAGAGCTGGCGGTGGGCGGGGTCGAGCTTCCTCCCCCGCCGCCCCCGCCACCGCAAGCGGTGAGTGTGCCAATGCATAGAAATAGAAGTGCTATGTGTTTCTGTAGCCATAGGAAGGTTTTCAGTGGCTGCATGTTTAAGCCTCATCGTTGTCTGTAGTTTAAATGGAAGGGGTCTTGGGAGATTCTAGCGCCATATTATTGGCCACCATACCCCCAACATTGGGGGTATGGTGGCAAGCGGGAATGAAATAAGCTGTAAACCCGTTTTGTACGAAAATGGTACGGGTGCCCCCTTAGCGTCGGGGCGCTAGAGCTAGCAGGCTGTTGAGGTTGATCTATTGATCTTTGCGGAGGCGTTCTCGCTGATACCACAAGTATCTCGGGTTGCGGTCCGCAATAACGCTAGTGGCTTACTTCGTGTTAACAGGTTTGAGTTCTAAAAATGTGGACGTGCAGCTAAAACACCACACCCATAAAGATATACACACTTTGATTGCCTGTGTCTGAGTTGCCCCAGGCTAGGTAGGCCGGGCCTACCGGGCTGTCCCAGCCAAGGAATAAACTGCCGGAATGTATGAGGTCTGAGTAGTCCACCTGAGTGCGATCGTTCCAGGCGTTGCCTGCCTCCAGGGATGTGCCTAGAAACAGCGGGAAGTTAAACAAACGGAAATTGTTTTCGGCGATTTCGTAGGTGTACACAATACTGGCAAAACGGGTTTGTTGGCCGGATAAAAAGCCAATTTCATTGCCGGATAGATGCAAGAATCCACCAATTTCATGAGTGCCAACAACGGAGAGTGGGTCGTCGTTGGTTGTGCTTTTATATTCCAGCTGACCGCGCAATGAGTGTCGGCCCAAAGAGTAAGCGCCGATTAGACCCAGCTCTACCTGAGTTGAGTCGTCTGCCACTTCAAGCAATTTAATGCGGGAACGCGTAAGCTGAGCGCCGAACTGCCACCCACTTGAGGGGAAACTCGGGTGGTCCAGGCTATCAAATTCAAGGCGGGCAAAGCCGCCACTTTGCGAATAATCGAACTCGCTAATATCAGTCAGTTCTGCCAAAAGGACTGGCAGCCGAACATCACCTTCGTTATGAAAGTAACCGCTTATCAGGTCAAGCCTATCAAGAGCGTTCCAGCCAATGCCAGCATCGAACCGGTAGTCATTCTCGATAACTTCGCCCAGACTTTCACCTTGCTCCTGGTAAGAAAATACATCGCGTTCATACTGCGCGCTTCCCTGCCAGAAAAATCCACTGGTTTTTATGGGCCAGTACAGCTCACTGGTAAATTTTTTCTCAGTGCCAAATTCGAAAGTGCTATACCATTCAGCCCCGTAGGGCGATAGGTTGGTGCGTCGGTAGGAGGCGCCCAGCTGGTACTGGCTTTGGGATTTTAAATTGTCCTCGAAGGAGAGCTTGAAGTCCATATAACCGGGCCCCCACTCCTTTTCCTCCACCAAAGCGTTGAGAGTGTTGGCCTCGTCGCCACGTGATAAAGACGTGCGCACCCGGGCAATGGTGCCTTGGCCATAAAGCCTTTGCATTCCTTGCTGAATATCGTTGGGCGTATATGCGGAGCCTTCGATAATGCCTAATCGCTGCAGTACAAGATCGTCGCTTAAGCGTGATTGGTTCGTTAACAAAATCCGGTCAATGGTTAGCGCGTTGTCAGCTGCGAGAAAGGTTTCATTGTCTCGGGGCGTTCCTGTGCCCGCAAGCGTATGAGCGGTTTGATGCTTGGTGAGCACTTCGTTAGCGGCACTGTAGCCTGCGTCTTCAGCCAAATCTATTTTGTCAAAGCTCAGTAGCGTAACACCTTCCAGCTTGGGCCTTATGTATATATCGGTTTCAGTCAGACGTTGCAGCTGTTGCTCGGTATTTTGTGTGGTCAAAAAGCTGGTGAGCTGACGCAAGATACTTAAGCCTGAGCCTAGCTCTTCGCGCGTTGCCGCAGGCGAGCCCACATCGACGGCAATAACAACATCTGCGCCCAGTGACTGTGCAACACTAATAGGCAAGTTGTTGGCAATGCCACCGTCTACAAGCAGCCGGCCTTCATGCTCTATGGGGCGCACGATACCGGGGAGGGACATTGAAATTTGTAAGGCAGTACTCAAATCACCGCTTTGTAATATGACTTGCTCACCTGTTTCAATGTCGGCGGCTACGGCGCGAAAGGGAATTGGCAAGTCATCAAAGCTATCAAATAAAACGTGGGTACCCAACAGCTGGTCAATGAGGACTTTCATCCCCTGGCCTTGTAATAGCCCTTGGGGTAGTTTTAGTCCTTCCCGGCCAACGCCTAAATCAAGCTGAATGGGAAATTGATCCATTTGTCGCTTGCGTCGATTGGGAATTTGTTGGCGTGGCACGTCATCCTTATAGCCTAAATCCCAGTCGGTATTTTGGAACAGTTGTGCAATTTCATCGGCACTTTTGCCGCTGGCGTATAGGGCGCCGACAAAAGAACCAATACTGGTGCCAACCACTAAATCGACGGGTATTTGATTTTCCTCTAGTGCGCGTATAACACCAATGTGAGCTCCGCCCTTGGCGCCACCACCACCGAGTACGAGGGCGACACATGGGCGATTGTTCTCGGTTTGGCACACATGCCTAGGCGGTTCATCTGCCTGGGCCGTGGTTGCAAGAGCGAGTGCCAGTAGAGCAATAGTTGGCTTTAGTAACGTCATGGCGTCTCCGCTAAGTGGCGTAGGCGCGCTTTGACCGAAGGAGCTTCGTCGCGTTTGGCCGCGGTGATTATATCGTTGGCGTCTTTTTGTAAATCGGCAAATTGCAGGCTGAGTTCGTGCAGAAGGTTATAGGCCCAGGCCCGGACAAATTTGTTGTTCGATTGTATGCACTGGCGGCTAAAAGGTGCGAGGTATTGCTTTTGGCGCTCGGAGAAGGTGTAGCCTTTCAGCAATTGCAAAATATGCAGCTGGGTTTGCCAGGGCATTGCTTGATTGGTGTGTTTTGCCAATTGGTTCAATTGTTCCGGGGCAAGCGAGCCTCCATGTTGACGATGATATTTCAGAAGCCAACTAGCGGCATCGCTGCAGCTTGCATCCGACAGTAGTGTTAACAGTATTGGGGTAAGCTCTGCATCGCCGCTGTATTGCGTATAGATTGAGTGCAAGTAATCGGTGGCTTTGCCATCCCACGCAGCGATAGCTTTCGCTAACATTTCCCCGTGTCCTTTCGACCGTACGTTTACGCCAAAGTATAACCGCTTGTGTAAGGTCTGTAATGTTTATCTAAGGCAAAAAAAACGCGCCTTTCGGCGCGTTTTCTGGGCGACTCCAAGCTTAGGTGTTTTTCAGAGGCTTGTACTTCACGCGCTTAGGCTGGGCATCCTGACCCTTACGCTTAACAAAGTCTTCGTGGTAATCGGTGTAGTTACCCTCGAAGAATTCTACCTCGGAGTCACCCTCGTAGGCGATGATGTGCGTTGCGATACGGTCGAGGAACCAGCGATCGTGCGAAATCACCAGTACGCAGCCTGGGAAGGCGAGAATCGCATCTTCCAGCGCGCGCAGTGTTTCCACATCGAGGTCGTTAGATGGTTCATCGAGCAACAGCACGTTGGCGCCTTGCT
This sequence comes from Gilvimarinus gilvus, assembly GCF_030518155.1. Classification (GTDB taxonomy): domain Bacteria; phylum Pseudomonadota; class Gammaproteobacteria; order Pseudomonadales; family Cellvibrionaceae; genus Gilvimarinus; species Gilvimarinus gilvus. The sequence goes on from NZ_JAULRU010000731.1 coordinate 153,683, forward strand.
TGAGAGTGTTAGCCAAGTGCAAACGGCCGCGCTCACCACCGGAGAGTTCGCCCACACGTTTTTGCTGGTCAGAGCCTTTAAAGTTAAAGCGACCCACATAGGAGCGAGAGCTCACTTCGTAAGAGCCAATGCGCAGAATGTCCTGCCCGTCAGAAATGGCCTCCCAAACGGTTTGCTTGTCATCTAAATTTTCGCGGCTTTGCTCTACGTAGGCTACCTGTACTGTTTCACCCAAGGTGACGGTACCGCTATCGGGCTGCTCGGTGCCGGCAATCATGCGGAACAGGGTCGATTTACCAGCACCGTTACCACCGACAATACCCACGACGGCACCCTTCGGGATGCTCATGGTGAGGTCGTCGATCAGCATGCGGTCGCCATACCCTTTGGTGACGTGTTCCAGCTCAATGACATTATCGCCCAAGCGTTCACCCGGTGGGATGTAGATTTCGTTGGTTTCGTTGCGGGTTTGAAATTCCTGGCTTTGCAGTTCGTCAAACCTTGCTAAACGCGCCTTGCTTTTTGCCTGGCGGCCTTTGGGGTTCTGACGCACCCAATCCAGCTCGGCTTTCAGTGCCTTTTGACGGGCGGCTTCGCCGCGTTCTTCTTGTGCGAGGCGGGCTTCTTTTTGCTCCAGCCAGTTAGAGTAGTTGCCCTCGTAAGGAATGCCGTGGCCGCGGTCTAGCTCCAAAATCCAGCCCGCTGCATTGTCGAGAAAGTAGCGGTCGTGGGTAATGGCGACAACGGTGCCGGTAAAGGTTTGCAGAAATTGCTCTAGCCAGTGCACGCTTTCGGCGTCCAGGTGGTTGGTGGGCTCATCCAGCAGCAGCATATCCGGGCGCGATAGCAGCAAACGACACAGGGCAACACGGCGGCGCTCACCACCGGACAGTTTGGTGACGTCCGCGTCCCAGGGCGGCAGGCGCAGAGCGTCGGCGGCCACTTCCAATGTGTTTTCCAGATTGTGTGCATCCCAGGCTTGAATGACGTCATCGCAGCGGGCCTGTTTTTTCGCCAGCTCGTCAAAGTCGGCATCGGGCTCGGCGTAGGCGGCGTAAATACTATCTAGGTCTGCTAGGGCATCAACCGCCTCACGCACCCCGTCTTCGACATTGCCGCGTACGTCCTTCTCCGGGTCTAGGGCTGGCTCCTGTGGCAGGTAGCCGACTTTCAGGTCGGGCATGGGGCGCGCCTCACCGTTATATTCGGTGTCAACGCCGGCCATAATGCGCAGCAGAGTGGATTTACCCGAGCCGTTTAAGCCCAAAACACCAATTTTGGCGCCGGGAAAGAAGGATAGGGATATGTCTTTAAGAATCTCGCGTTTAGGGGGAACGACTTTGCCCACGCGGTTCATGGTGTAAACGTACTGTGCCATTTAAATGTGCCTCGTGCGTGCCACCAATCTAACTGCTGATACATCTCGCAGGTAGGGGAAAGATGGCCGATTAGAGATAAAACGCGCAAGTTACCGAAAGGCGCAGGGCTTTTCAATCTTTTCACACCCTTATGTTCGAAAAGTGGAAAAACGGATAAAACAGCGGCAAAAATGCACCAGATTGCAGCGAGTTTGTATAGAAGTTGTTAAATCCGCATTTCACTAAACTAGCGCCACAAACCTGTAACAATCGCTCGCTAGGCTCCGGGACCCTCTGAACAAAGGGGCGAGGCCTAAGCGCGCACTTACAGTGTTGCACTCCTCGCCAAGGACTAATGCCTTGGGCGCTTCATCTTACCAATAAATCTGTTCCGTTTTACTTTCGCAAAATTTGTAGCTGGTTTGGCGGGTAGCCCAGACGAAAAAAGCCACCGCGATTGCAGTGGCTCAAATGGTGGAAGGCGTCTTTTACTAAGTGTTTTACGGCGCGCTGTCGACCACGTTAACGTTAAACATAGCAATCGTCCCGCTAACCTCGTTGCCTACCACGAGGAGCGGTTCGCCGCTGGGGCTGTCTTCGGCCGCGATGAAGAGCACGCTTTCCGGGCCCAGGTCGCCGGCGGCGCTGAAGTCACCGGCGTCTACCAGGGCTTCGATGTCGACGCTGAAGTCGCGGGTGTTGATGTACTGCACAAACTGCGCGGCTTCTGGGTTGCTGATGTTGTACACCATGATACCGCCAACGCGCTCAAGGCCTATGAAGGCGTAAGTGGCGCCAGCAATGTGGGCCACCTCAACGGCTTCCGGTTCCGGGCCCTTGTCGTCGGAGCGGTCGTCGCCACCGTTTTCGTCGTTGGTGGCATTAAAGTCGCCGCCCAGACGTTGCGCGGTAATGCGTTCAAAGTCGCTGCCGCTGTCGTAGACCAGCTCACCGGTTTCACCGTTCCAGATGGAGAAGGAGCGGGCGCCATAGCTATAGAGTGCCTTGTACACGCAGCCGGCGCCTGGCTGGCCAGTGGTGGCCAGGGTATTACCGGTACAGTCGCTAACACCCATATCGGCAACCACTTTGATACGGCCCAGATTCTCGTCTTCGGTCAGTTCCTCAACGCTCTCGGCGTAGAACCCGAGGCTAGGCAGGTCGATGGTGGCGCCAGTGTCCTGGATATCCTTTGCGCGGATTTCGTCCAGGTAATGGAAGCAATCGCCATCGTCGAAGTCAAACCCGCCGGCTGCGGTGCAGGCGGTGGCATCGTCTTCGTCGGTCAGGTATTCGCGTCCGTCACCTTCGTTGGCAGTGATCAGGTAGTTCACACCGGCAAATTCAAATGAGTCGATGGTATCCGGCATAAACAGGCCGCGCACGGGCCAGTTGCGGATATTGATGCTGTCGTCCTTGTTGCTGGCATCCAGCTCATTGCCGAGAATGCTGTAGTCTTTGTAGCCTAGACCCAAAATGGCGCTGACTTCCATGGTGGCAAGGTCGAGTTTGGCAATAGCGTTGTTTTCCTGCAAAGCTACCCAGGCGCTGGCGGAGTCGGGCGATACAGTGATGTATTCCGGCTCCAGATCCTGTGCCACGCTAGCGCTTTTGGATGATACGCGCACGTCACTGCCCAGTTCGCCCGCGCGGCTGCCGCCAGCGTTAAAGTCGGTAAAGTCGAGCGTGCTGACATCGGCCTGGGTCACTGTGGCCGCGCCGCCACTGACGTTGATAACCGATACACTGCCTTCCGGATCCACACTGTAGTCGCCGTTGGGCTCCCCCTCGTTGGCCACCAGCACCATGCTGCCGTCTGGGGTAAAGGTGAGCATATCGGGCAGAGCGCCTACCTCAACGGCAGCCAGGAAGATGCCGTCGTTCTGGTAGAAGGCTACGTAGCCGTTGCTCTGCTTGGTATCGGCTTCCACCGCTACCGCTACGACGCCGTCGTGCACAGCAACACTGTTGGCCGCACCCAGTTCATCGGCGCTGGCCAGCCCATCAATAGCGCCTGCCACATCGGAGGCGATGTCCAGACTCATGGTCAACACTGGCATAGAGGGCGCGGCGATATTAAGCACATCCACCATGCCCGAGTTGGCATTGATTGAGAAAATCTGATTGGTAGCCGGATCATAGACCACAATTTCCGAAGCGCTTTCATCGAATGCGCCGGTCTCGTAGCGCCCGGCAAATTGCAGCGAGATAGTGCTATTGGTGGCGTCTTCACCCGCCGGGCCTTCAGCGCCGGTTTCACCTTGCGGGCCCTGTTCGCCTTGCGGTCCGGTTGCGCCATCGGTTCCGTCGTCGCCGCCACAGGCGGCCAGACTGGCAATCAAGCTGGCCAGCAATAATTTTTTGAAGGTTTGTTCTATTTTCATCATTTCATTTCACCCTTGATTAAACTTCGCAAGGGCATATTGATGACAAGGCATGACACCAGTTTGACGTTTTTATGACGGTCGCGTTACGGATTGATGATTGCATAGTCGTCCCTATCAAGTGGACAATTCAAGACGTGGAGTTTCCAACGGTTGGTTGACAGACGTCGGCGGGCGACGATTTTATGCTGGGCCGTTTGCGCAACATTCCCTGTAAAGATTTATTCAACAGTGCGCATGATGATGGCGATCAGCTCGATAGCCGCTCTGATGCTAATGGTCCTGAGCCAGAAGGCATTGTTTTAGGCGCTATTGGTAACGAAACCTTCGCCTTTATTGGTTTGGAGCGCATGGGGGTTATGGTTTAGGACATTACCGAACCGGAAATGCCAGTGTTTATGGATTACCTCAACACCCGTGAAGGCTGAATGACCGAAGACGCCGAAAGTATTCTCGATATCATCGGTAAACTAGGCCTTGAAGGTTTGGTCTTTATCCCTGCCGAAGACTCGCCAACAGATGAAGCATTGTTGGTTGTTGGGTTCGAAGTGAGTGGTATCAAAACGGTTTACCAAATCGACCAAACGTTCGAGTAAGCATACCTGAGTTGGCAGATAAAAACGGGGCACTTACTGCCCCCGGTTTTATTTTATCCCTCTAAGTAATGGCTCCAGCGGCCCACGGCCTAAGTACTTGGCCCATATACTTACCAAAAGCATGCTGGAAAGGGCAATCAGGAGGGACGCCAGTAAAATCTGGGCGTGGCCGAGCTGGCCGAACAATCCCAGTCCATAACCAGCAAAGCATAAACCTCCGAGAACACCTTGCAGTACGTAGCAACTGAGGGTGTTGCGCCCGGCTCGATAGACCCATTCGGGTAAGGCAAAACGCTGAACCAATAGGACGACTCCGTATAGGTACAAAGCTGACAGCGCCGGTGCACCGATTGCGGTGGCGGTCCCTATTGCAACTTGCAGTGCCGGGTTCGGTACCCAAAGCCCCGAGGTATGCAGCCCGTAAAGTAGGTTTATGGGTAAGGCAGTCAGGGCGAGGTAGGGCAGCCACCGACGAAGTAGGACAAGCCCAAGGCTATTGTTTTCAAAAAAATTCGTCTTTGCCGCCACTAGGCCGATCAGAAAAGCGACAAATACCAGAGGGCCTTGAAAGATGAGCGCAGTAAGAAAAGTGTAGAACCAGTTTTCCCACCGGTAACTTAATACCTGCATATAGGTGCCTCCCAGTCGGTCATCCCAGAATTCATCGGGAAGATCGTTGGATACCGTTTGGATAAGCAGAGTCATTACCAGCATAGTGGGAATGGCGAAAACGAACCAACGTTTTGCACTTGCTACAAGCTGGGCGACGGGCGCGTTCCGCCGGCGCCATAAGAAGGCGCCGAGTATGGCGTACAACAGCAGAATGTCGCCGGTAAAAACAAACAGCCCATGTGCAATACCCATAAACCCTAGCGCCCAGAGACGGTAATGGTAACGGCGACTAGCCTGTTGCTGCGGTGCAGATGTGGCCCTTAGCATGGTTATTCCCATACCCCAGCCAAACAGAAAAGAGAATAAAGAAAAAACTTCATTTGCGCAAAAGCCGCCATAAAGAAAACAGCGAACTGTTCAGAGGTGCTTTGCGTCGGCAGCAGTATATCGGCGGTTGTTAAGCCCAAAAAAGGCATATTCACTATGCAAATGCCCAGTAGGGCAAAGGCTCGAACGGCATCGGCTTCCTTGTTGCGATGCAGGTCCATGGCAACTCCTTAGTGAGAATGATCGTTCTCTTTATGTTGAGCTCAAGTGCTAGATATGTCAAGATTAATAGAACGATCGTTCTATTTAGTGTGGCCCTATATGCGAACTCCTGATGCGAGATTGGCGCAGCGACGTCGAGAGCAAATAATCAATGCGGCATTGGCCTGTTTTGTTAGGCACGGCTTCCATGGCACGGGCATGAAGGCAATTTGCGAAGCCGCTCGTATGAGTCCGGGAGCTGTATATCGCTATTTTCCCAGTAAGGCCGATATAATTCAGGCCATTGTGGAGGGGGAGCGCCGGCAGTCTGATAAAGCGTTGCAAAAGTTAGCGGTGGCAAGGGATTTCCCGAAAGCGTTGTTAAGTTTTGTCGGAAGATTAGTGGGCGATGCCTGTAAGTCGCCAGACAATATTTTAGCGACGGAGATCTTCGCTGAAGCCTGCCGGGATGATCGTGTTGCTGCCATTTTACAAGAGAATGAATGTGCTTTGGTAACGAAGCTCGCGCAAATTTTGCAAGATGCTCAAGGTGACCAGAGAGTTGATTTCAACATTAAGGCGCAGGAGTTGGCGCAACTGATTGTTTCACTCAGTTATGGCGTTAGCGGATACTTATTGTTGGATACACACTTTTCGGCATCGAAGGCAAAGACGCTGGCCAAGGCTGCCGTAGCAGCCCAGTTACACTAGTCTGCTAGGGTTTTTACCGAGGAGGCCGGGTTGCGAACACCCTATTTCTCGTTCGGTTTGAAGCGGGATGATTCGGTAAGATATTGCTCAGATCGTCGTTCAATTTCCTTCGCGTAATCTATCATTCCAATTGCTTTTGTCGTTGCCAAAAGTCTGGAGAGTTCTTGGTGATAATACTTATTCGCGTAATCGAGAGACGCATGTTTATCTCCTGACCGGAGTCGGCCCATTTCGTACTCACGATGATGGCGGATAGTTTCGAATTTGTAGATCGGATCTTTTATATGACGAGCGATTATCTCATAGCGCTTTTCAGACATAAGCAGCCGCTCGATTGAGTTATAGTACCTGCTTGCCTGGTCTGGATAGAACTCTTCTAGTTTAAGAAATGTCTCTATTGTTTCGCTACCTTTGTTAATATAGCTATTTATCGATTCATACTCGCTGAATATCGTGAAGTTGCCGTCACCGTCCAGCAGTTGGGCGCGCTTGGCCTGCGCCAGCTCCTTAAGGGCGGTGAGCGCTGGCGGGTACAGTTGGCCGAGTTCTGCCCAGTTACCCAGGGCGAAGGAAAGTCTTACCCCACTTAGGCCGGGGACATTGGCTGAGTCCTCAAAGTAGTTTTGGTGCTGAATGAGCGCTTCTTTATATTGGCCTTTTTCGATAAGCTCGTAGATAGGGTCGAGTGAGGGCTCCATAAGGTCTGCGCTGACCCTGATACTTAGCAGCAGAAAGGTTGTAAAAAGTAACAGATTGAAAGAAAGTTTTTTCATGGTTGTGTTCGTCCTTAAACGGTGAGTTCACACATAGCATAAACGTTTTTTATGGTGATGGCTGAGTTTTCTGTAGAAGTACACGCCATTTTTTAGATTCTGGCTTTTAGCTTTCTGGCAGTGATTTGTGCGGAATAAATGCGCGTATCGGATGTGTGCCCAATAAAAAAATAGGAGTGTCTATGCAAAAGAATGTATGGTTAATAGTGGGTGGTGGTTCTACTCTGGTTGCGTCGTTATTACATATCGCGATCATTGTAGGGGGAGCCGAATGGTACCGCTTCTTTGGTGCCGGCGAGCAAATGGCGCAAATGGCAGAGCAAGGTTCTAGCTACCCGGCGCAGATAACTGGTGTGATTGCACTTGTATTGTTTAGTTGGGCGCTGTATGCGTTTTCTGGTGCTGGCCTAGTACCGCGAATGCCGTTCGCTCGTATTGCTATGGTGCTTATTGCCACGGTATTTATGTTACGTGGTTTATTTGGCATTCCGGCGGTGTTGTATTTTGATACCCCCTATTTTCAAGAATTGGGGCACAGCCTTACGTTTATGTTGGTGTCGTCGGGTATTTGTCTGGTGTTGGGTATTTGTTACGCGGTGGGTACGTGGCAAGTGTGGCCCAGTCTCAAGAAAAAGGGCGGCTCGGACATTCCCGTCTATTAATCGACAACGCGACAACGGCATGCGATTGGTGCGGTTTCTATTCCGTGTCGTGGCTAGATGTGCTGATAGTGGCGCCAGCTTCTATAGCCGCTTGTTCAATAAGAGCCCCCACTTTTAAAGGTTGGCGTACACAGCGCAGGCAAGGGTGTTCGTCGTCATCTTCGTTAATCACCAACAAAATCCAGCCGACTGAAAAAGTATGCCAGGGTACATCGTCAATCACGTAAATATTAACAATATCTTTGAGTTCTATAGTTGCGGGCTCCGAGCCAAACAAGCCGCCAGATACCACTATATTTGAGTCGGTTAAAGTGTAGCGTGTGGAGTGCGCATCCAGTGCGAAGCCTGCTATTAATGTTAATCCTAAGGCGCTAAGTAACGGGTGAATAGGAAACAACGCGACTGAACAAAGAGCCAAAAATAGATAGGGGTATAAATAGACCAATAGCGAACAGCGCCCTTGCCAAATAATGTTATTCATAGAGTTTTCTTAGTGTTTCGGTGGCAAAATTATTGAGTGGGCAATCGGCACCTTTGGGACAATCAAAAGTGCCGACACGGGTAAACCTACTTTACTTGATACACGACTTGAGATTGCAAGTGTTCATTAATGGCCGTGACTGTCACTCTTTGGCCATTGATGACATCGGGTTCACAAACGTTCGCGGGGGATGTGTCTACTATTGTGCGTTTAACGGTTAATGTTTGCTCTTTCAGTTCATAGCTGGCCGAAAATTCAATGTAGTTTTCGTTGATCTGAAAATCATCAGGTGTTGCTAGTATTTGGTAGTTATCGGGCAGCTTATAAATCAAGGTTTCCTCTGACGTGCCATTGCTACAGGCCACCGAGTAGCCTTCTACGGGCTCAGCGGATGTTCCCAAAAAACTATAAATGGACGCAGTTGTGGGTGCCATAGCGTGTGGTACAAAACCTCCGGCCCCTTTGTTTAAAAAGGCGTCGGGTTTTCGGAATGTCATCGTATACTGAATTTCGTCCGACAGAGGTTCATTATCAATGACCTCAATACTGCCTTCGCCTTTCTTTGTGCTCGAGCTAAAAATCCTTTCCATAATTTGAGAAATTTGTTGGTCTGTCAGCTCGCTCCAGGAGGCACGCATACTGGCAGCGGGTAACCCCTTTAGGTTCACTGTTATAGTGCCGCTGGTCCAGCCGTCACTTTCAAATGTCATTTCGCTATGGAGTTTCTGGGCTAGGTTCTCGGGCTTTGCCGCCGGTGTGCGCTTGCCGGGTTGCTGGTCGCCAACAATAATAACTGGTTTGTCTTGAATGGAATGTGGAATCAGGCCAAAGGGTATGTTTTTGGGGGTAGGGTCGGCAAATAAGTCCCATTGTGGAAAATAGAGAATAGCGTGATTGACCGTGCTGATCCGAGCGGGATTGGGTAAAGAGAAATTTCGCCCCGAGTTAACCAAAGCTTGTGTCGCGTCAATGTCTACTGCAGCCAGTAGGGCTTGCAGCAGAGTTGCCTTGTCTTTGCAGTCGCCCATTTTATTATCCAGTATCACTGACATGTCTCGTGGTACAACGGCACCTACCCCAATGCAGTTGCCGGCGTAGGTGATTTTATGGGCAACCCAGTCGTACAGAATTCGAGCTTTATTCCATGGGTCTTTTTCATCCCCGACCAGCGACTGAGCAAGCTGTTGTACTCGCGCTGTCGGTTTTGCCTTTGGTAATGCCCTGGCACCATAGGCATCGGCAACTTGCTGGTAACTGAGGTACGACGACACAGCGAAGCCCGGAATAGAGGACTCATCGTAAACACTGTAATCCTGTCGCTCGCTCTTTAGTGGCTTAGGGTTTTGATATGAGAATTCCAGAATCTGCCTATCACCTTCCGTGCGAGAGTCGATTTCCACATCGCGATGTACGGTATGCAATGCCAGATCGATAGGCGTATCGATGATGACTGTCGATTTTTCATAGGGTGCCTCAGGCCAGTAAGCACTTGTATGGGCAAAGTAACCTGGAAATAGCGGCTCGGTCTGAGTCAATTTGGTTTTAACATAGGAAGAATCTCCGACTTCCATGTCTGGGAAGACAACGGTAATGCTGGCCCGGTCTGAAAATGCAGGGCCACCGCTACCGCGTCCTTTGTTAATGCGCTCCTGATAATTGTCTTTGGGGACCTCTATTCGCGTACCGTCAGCTTTAATGGTGAATGCTTCCAGAACCTCAAAAGTTTCCATGCTAGTACTATAAGAAAATCGGCGGCGTTTTAAACTTTCAACCGCCGGCTCCTGCAGTGCTTTAACGGTTATCGCCCTTACGTTCTCAAGCGTAAAATCGTTATTTACTGTAATTTTCTGTTGAAAGTCAGTAACAGTGCTGGAAAGCTCAAGATACTCTACGTCTGCAGCTTCAGCCGCAGCAATAGAGGGTATTAGTACTAATAGTAGATAAGACAGTGATAAACGTATCAACTTCATTCCTTGCTCCATGTCGATGCTCAATAGGCTTTGGGGATTAATAGGTCAGGGTGAAATGAGTCTGTCTGCAGCTCATCGCCTAGGTGCAGAAATACTTTCCTCGCACCGGCGCCAAGTGCAAGTTCACGGTACAGTCGATCTTCCACATCGGTGACGCCGCCTTCCAGCTTTTCCCGTGGGTGTATAACCACTACAGGGCTGGGGGCGATCAATTTATTCTGGCTGAGTGACTTAATACCAAAGTTTAGTACTTGCTCGGCGGCTGTAAAGTTAGCGACCAGTAAACGCGGATGTGAAAAAGGGTTGATGACGCTAAGAGATGTATTGGAACGCATGTCGTAGGCTGCATTACCAACAGCGACGACACTGGTTTTTCCAGCGTTGTTGTTAGTGGCAATGTACGGTTTTTCATCAAATACTTCGGCAGAGCCAAAGCTTTGAACCTTAATGCGCAGCTCCCAGAGTTGCACGTAGTAGGTGCGTGAGAAGACGCCCTGTATCCATCGCAGCATAGAAAGTCGTAACGTCCTGTTGGCCAACTTCGTGAGTGTTTTCAAAGGTCAGTCACCGCATGTTACGGTTTGCGGGCGGCTCTGGCAATGCTTTGTGAGTGTGAGATACCGGCTGTGCAAATAGCAAGCACAACCGGTTGAGCCGTGAACTAGCGCTCGTATGTTGTTTCTAAGGTGCTGGATGCCAAGGCATTGGCATTGACCATATAGCCCGTGAGTGCAGCTGATGCGCCTTTGGGAAGGTCCAGCGCTTGAGGCAGCGCGTATACGGTGAACTGGTAGCGGTGAGGGCCGTGGCCAACAGGTGGACACGCACCACCAAAGGCGTGTTCTCCATAGTCATTGCGAATTTGTCTAGCCTTCTGGGGCAGCTTTTCGCTGTCGATTGACCCTGCACCGCGAACAATATGAGTCGTGCTGGCGGGAATGTTAATAACCTGCCAATGCCACCAGCCGCTGCCGGTGGGTGCATCCGGGTCATAGGCGAATATGGCGTAGAAGTTGGTGCCCTCCGGTGGGTTTTCCCACTGCAGGGCCGGTGAGAGGTTGTCACCACTGCAGCCGAAACCCTGATATTCAAATACCTTACTCATAGGCTCGCCATGCTCAATGTCCGGGCTGGTGAGGGTAAATGTCTCGGCTTGTGCGAATAGGCTGGCGCTGCAAAGTGCGGCCGCGCTGGCCAGTTGTCTGTAGTTCATCGTTACTCCTCCTATAGCATTCACTCCCAGCTTACCAAGGCGAAACCACTCTTTTTAGTGCCAAAACGATCGAATATTCGCCTTATTCGCTCATTCGGGTGCTTCGTAGCTCCGAAGGGGTAATACCAAACTGAGTTTTGAATTTGTCGGTAAAGCGCGACGCCGATGAGTAGCCACACTGCCCGGCAATTAACCCTATTTGTCGATGGGTCGTTTGCAGCAGGTGGAGGCCGTGTGTGAGTCGAACCTGGTCCTTAATGACCTGAAAGCTTGTTCCTTCGAGGGCCAATTTACGCCGCAGACTCGCTTCACTGATTGACAGCTGTTGAGCCGCCGATTTCGCTGAAAGGCTTTTCCCTATTGAGTCGCTCACCAACCGAAACAATTGATTGCTGAGGTGGTGAGATTCGGCAACGGTGCAAAGTGAAGTGTGTCCGCCATGGAGCAGTATTTTGAGCAACTCCTGACGCCGGTGCGCCCACAGCGCTCGGGGGGCGTGTTCACTCCAGCCGACGAATTGTCGTAGGCTCTCATTGAGTAATTCATCGACGTGGCCAGTTACATACTCTGCGGGTGTTGGGTCTGCTGCTGCGTGCAAGCAGAGGAAGTCATCAAACTCAAACTCGATCAGCAGCGCAAAATACTCGCGCTGGCTTGGCACATTGCGCATGTGAACAGATGGATTATTAGACAGCAGTACGAATTGGTCGGCATGAACGGATACGGGGTTTGATTGACCCAGTTGCTTCTCACCTTCCAGCACCACAATCAGTAGTGGCTTAATAATCGGCACATTGAGTAAGCGCTGTTCGCGCAATGAAGAATAAACGGAGAAGGGGCGTTCGTTTGTATCGCTCAGTGAGCGCTTTGCTATTTCCAGGAGGGGCGTTGCAGGCATAGGTTACCAAACCACAAAAAGAGAGGGCGCCGGAGGTTGGCGCCATCTGTGGCAAGGTAACAAATGCTGCGTTGAGTTGGCAATATTTCAGCCCACTAAATGCTTCGTTTTGTGGGTGGTCGTGGCGCCAGGTTATGCCGGTGCAACGTGTCTAGCAGCCTGCTAAACGGTTGCATGATCACTTTGGGACCGTAATTGCGTTTACGTCGGTCTGTCTATCCCAAGGCCGAAGCGACGCGAGAAGCAGGTATAGAATGACAGCCTCAGCGCCCAAGGCAAAAAGAATAGGGTTGCTAGGTACGCCGTCAAGGATAAGGCTTAGCAATCTTCCCGCTAAAAATGATCCGTATAGCAGTATCCCGAGGTGTGCGGCACTGCGCTGTAATCGTTGCTGCAGGCACCCCAAAAGTAGATACACTCCACTGACGAGTATTAGTGTACCTACGCCTCGTAAGTCGCTGCGAATCCCGGCGCCCGAGGGTAAAGTGATTTCAAAGCCCTGATACAAGGCATCGGGTGAATACATAAGGTTGCCGCCCACGTACAGGGCGGTTGTAGCCGCTAAAAATAAAACCAAGCGCTTGCTTATTGTGGTGTGCATAGTCGCCTCCTGTGTTAAACAAGGTAGGCCGTAAGCCCGCCCGTGTTTTTTTGACCTAAGCCGGTTCGGTTTGCTGATGGATATTTGGGGTAAATGTATTTTGGACGTAGTCAATAAACCGCTTGGGAGGACGGCCTAACGCCTGCTCAATGCCATGACTCACATGGCTGTTGCGACCGTCGAGTACCTGAGTGAATAGCTCGCGCAATAGCCAGAGTTCATCGTCACTGAGCCCAATATTTTTGAGTTCAGCCATATACGGCTCAAGCGGCACGTGTTGGTAGCGAATTTGCCGTTGCTCAGTCTTAGCAATCATTGCCACACAGTCGGCAAATGTCATTAGTTGTGCGCCGGTGACTTCAAACAGTTGGTTGGCAAGCTCAGCGCGAGTCAGGGCAGCTACCGCGACCTCGGCAATATCATCGCAGTCGACAAAGGGCTCCAAAACGTCACCAACGGGCAGGGCCAGTTCGCCTGCCCGCACACTTTCGGCAATAAAGCTTTCGCTGAAGTTTTGGAAAAACCAAGAGGCGCGCACGATATTCCAGGTCAAGCCGCTCTCCTTCAGCACGTTTTCGGCGCGAATGGCGCCGTCCTCGCCGCGGCCCGATAGCAGCACCAAGTGTTCAACGCCGGCCTGTCTGGTGGCTTCGACAAAGGCATGCAAAGTAGGCTCAGCGTTGGGCACGGCAAGGTCTGGTTGGTAGGTAACATAAGCTTGCTTAATGCCGTGCAGAGCGCCTGCCCAGGTTTCTGAATTGTTCCAGTCGAAGCTTGGTGTTGTAGAGCGCGATACCGCACGTGTTGGTAAGCCTAGGTGCTGCAGTAAAGCGTTAACGCGCGCACCGGTCTTGCCGTTTTTGCCAATAATCAAAATTGGGCTGGTTGTCGTCATGTGAGTACCCTCCTGTGGGTGTAGTCAGTAATTGAAAACTTACGGGGTACATTGTGATGTTAGCGGGAGGGATGATGAATGGCATAGAGTCCATAAAGCTTAACTGATCGTCCAGAATGGTTGGATTTTCAGTGTTTTGGTGTCAAGCTGGGTGTGGCTGTGAATTAGTTTGTACTGTTCCGCGAGTAATGCCATGAGCGACACCAATGTCATCCCCGAACACAGTGACTACTTAGGCGAAGCGCTGCATTTGCTTAAGCTCAGTGGCACCTTTTATTGTCAGTCCGAGCTGGCTGCGCCCTGGGGGGTGGAAATGCCGCCCTTCGATGACTGCCTGATGATTCACGTGGTTACCGCGGGCCATTGCTGGCTGATAGTAGAAGGCGAGCCGCCGATACATTTACAGCAAGGCTGTCTGGTGCTGCTGCCTCACGGTCGCGGTCATATTCTTGCCAGTGATCCCGCGCAATCCACAACGCCACTGTTTGATATTCCGGTAGAACACATCAGCGAGCGCTACGATATTATGCGCTTTGGTGGCGACTCATCTGATCAAAACGGGCAGTGCCGGGCCACCTGCTGTGTGGCAAAATTTGATCACGCCGCGGGACAAGAGCTAATAAAGCACTTGCCCTCTGTGATGGTGGTGAATGCCTGGGAAGAGGCTGAAGGTGGCTGGTTGCAAAGTACCTTGCGTTACATGGCCGTTGAAGCCAAAGCGCTGAAACCCGGCGGTGAAACGGTAATGTCCCACCTTGCGGATATTCTCATCATTCAGGCAATACGCGCCTGGATTGATAAAGCCCCGCAGGCGAACAGCGGTTGGCTCGCGGCCCTGCGCGATAAACACATTGGTCGCGCGCTTGCCGCCATGCACAAAAGCCCGGAAGTCGACTGGACACTGGCAAGTTTGGCAAGCTTAGTGGGTATGTCGCGTTCAGGTTTTAGTGCGCGTTTTACCGAGATGGTGGGCGAATCCGCCGTGCGTTATTTAACTCGCTGGCGTATGCAAATAGCGCGTTTGCAACTGGAAAATACTCGCGACCCAATGATCACCATTGCCGAAAGCCTCGGTTATCAAAGCGAAGCGGCATTTAGCAGGGCTTTTAAGCGGGTCTTTGGCAAGGCGCCGGGGGTGGTTAGAAATGGCAGTAATGAGGCTTAACTTCTCGCATATGGGTAAGGGGATACATGATTTTTTGCGCCATTTTTACACTCGCTAAAATGCTAGGGAATATAAGAATCTCTGTTTATACGTTTAGCTAATGTGCAAACGCTTAATGTTCTCGACGGTTTGACATTGCCAAAATTCTTAGCTAGTTTGGAGCTGAGGGCTTGGAAAAGCCAAATGGATTTTACTTACTCATAAAAGGGATCTTTATGAAAAATTCTCTTCTGTATTTATTTTGTCTGTTTTTATCTACCTTTCTCATTTTTTCTCAAGTAAAAGCGCTCGAAGAGGTTGTCGTAACCGGAACTCGACCAAGTAATGATGGAAACTACTGGGGGGATTGGGATGATCCGTTGAACCCCATGGCGTCCGGTACTCGGTATGGGACGACAATGTCAGCGGATGCCGCTATTCAGAAAATGTGCTCGAAACGGCGCGGGAAGGTAAACGCGCATTTGGCAAAATGTGAATACAAATCAAAGCAGTATTATACCGATGCCATTGATGCTTGTGAGCAGGTTACCGATTCTTCTTGGTCTTTAGGGGTTGAGAGTGTAAAAATAAAATTTGTATCTATAGATGTGAGCTATACAATCAGTGCGAGATCGCATGCTCAATGCCTCGCAATCGCTGAGGCTAAAAGAGACTCTAAAATAGGAAAATGTGTAGTTGATAATGTTCATCTAGAAAACAAGAATCGAGATGGTTGTTACGGAATTCAGGACTTTTAATTATGAGAGTTACAAATGGAAAGTTGTGGTCTGCTTGTGCTGTATTGGTAAGTTCCTTTATTTTTTTGATGTATTTTGGCGCTGATTTTCGTGATATGCAAGTAAAAGAACATGATGTTGCTGGAGGAGTCGTTGGCTCCAATGAAAAATCATTGAAGTTTGAAATCAAGAGTCCAGTGCCCGATGTGATAAATTCTGCCGAAAGAAGTGAGGCACACAGATTGGAGCATGAGGAGTTCTATTCGGATTATATTGTTGGTGTGGACAAAAGTTCATACTCCGATTATGAGTTAGATACTTTATTGGATCTGGCAGAGTCTGGTGATGTGCGCGCAATGAAAACGGCCGCAATTAAATATCTAGAAATGTCAGAGTCTCAAGATGATGCAACAATACTTGATTCTTTGTCTAAGATGAAGGGTTTGGTGGAAAGTGCAGTTGTTCATGGCGACAGAGAATTGATTGAACTTCTTAGTAGTAATTTTTTTGAAAAATCTGTTTTTCTTTCCGATGAGTACTCTGGCTTGCGAAAGGAAGAGGAGTTTGTGAAAGCCTATGCATTCTATGATTTTGTCGGGTTGCGTGGAAATTTCAGCGATAAATATTATGGTCAGAAGAACCTTAGTAAAATTTATTACCCTGAAAAAACGTACCTGACCAGCGCCGAGGTGGAGAAAATTAAAGCTCAAGCTCAGAGTATTTACGATTCATTTGAGAAGAAACGTGTTGAGCTTGGCTTGGGGCCTTTCGATAATACGATTCCTCCGACTGTTCAGGCAGGATTTGATGCCCTTAAGGATGAATACTTCGCTGAAATGGGCGGTTTGGCGTATGAGTGATTGGTGTTCAATGAGTTCTATATTTATATAGTTATCTTGCGGCTCTTGTGGTAAACAATTTGTTTGGTGCAAGAGCCGCACTTCTGCTTACGGCTATGCCAAACGTTTTCTAGCTATCTTGGATGAATGAGGTTGTTCTAAAAGATTTCCAGTCCAGCCGGAAATTACTATGTTTTTCTCCTCGCTCGACAGGTGGGGGTTCTTCCACTTCTGCTATCATAAATCCATCCCTTGGTTTAAGCATTTTGATTGCAAGTGTGCGATCTGAAAAATCTATCGCAAGTAAGGTGGTTACATTGTGGCTCGCCATGCGGGTGGTTCGCAATGTGACATCTATAACGCTGGGGAAAATAGGTTTTAGGGGGCGTTCACACGCGAGCATTTAGGTGAACAGAATTTAATTGTTTGGAGGGAATATGCCAGCTGGAGAGGTCGCTGGGGAGTTGCTGGGCGGGATATTTCGATTGTTGGGCTATCTGCTGATCGATATTGTATTCGACGTTCTGGTAAGAGGGCTGGGTACGTTAGTTTGCAAGCTATTTTCTAAAAGGGTCAATTCCGACGGTTTTCTGGTTGTGCTGGTTGGCTTGTTCGTCTGGTTGGTTATAATCATCGTAGCCGTTGCTGTCTATGGTTATGTTACTAAACCAATTGCAGCGGACAATATAACCACAAATTAGAGCGTTGAGAGCCATAAACCGAAAAGGTTGTAGAGATAGGTGACCCTACCCATGAGTTTAAAATTTACACGAGATGATGATAACGGCAACGTATGGTTGTCGCAGCAAGGCGAGTCAGTTGCCGATTTTACCGATTGCGGTGTAACGCCCAAAGTGCTGAACACTGAGGCCGATGTCGGCCAGGCAATGTTGGATGAGTTGTACCAGACAGCTGCTGCAAAACAAGGCGATATTAATATTGCCTTGTTGGGCGGCCGTGGCGCCCAGGCTTTACATCGATTGCTGGGCGAGCTGGCGAAAGCAAATGAAGCCGATGAGCTTCTATCCCGATTGAACGTGTTTACCCAAGATGCACTGGCGCCCATGGGTATGGGTAATTGTTTTAGTTTTGTGCGCGACTTTGAGCGAATTTTGGGTGAGGCTTTTTTCCAGAAAATTAAAAGCTTCACCCCTATGCGAACGGACAAAGATGACCTGGAGACGGGGCTGATTGAGTATTTAACTAAGCTGGAATCGCTCGGTGGCCTGGATATTTTCTTTATCGGCCATGGCCCGGAAGAAAACGAAGCTTCTCATCTGGCGTATATCAAGCCCTTTTCAGGCGCCATGGCAAGCCACGTAGCAGGTGTTATTCCAATTTCCAGCAGTATTCTGGAGCATCATATCAGCAAATTTAAAGCCGGCGGCAGCGTCGTCAATGAGGCCGATGAGAAAGAGTGTCGCGCCGCCGAGTATATTCTTACCCTCGGCCCTGCCGCCATTTTACAAGCCAAGAAAGTCGTCCAGTCCGTCGTCGATGCCGACTCCGCGCCCGCCAAAATAAAGACCTACGCAAACGTGCTCAATACAAGGCTAAGTTCGGATAAAGCCGAAGCTCAAAAGCAGCTCAATAGTAACCCCGGCTTATGGGTAAGATTGCACCCCAACATGAAGGCGTTTGTTTTGCCGAGTCTGAAAGTTTAACGAGCTTTTCGGGAAGGCCGGGTCACTCTTTTCGCAACTCGGCCGTTCCCGGCTCTAGTGGGGAGCGTGACTGTTGGCTCGCAGAAGGATTTATTTTTCTTTTGGTGATGGCTTCACGGTTAGCTTAATGTTGGCACTCTGCCAGCTGGCCACTTGCGAGTAGTAGGTAAACACGTTGGATGTGGCCTGTTCCTGTGTCATTAAGGCAAAGTATGCCAGTGCAGCGGGATGCTCCATGGCTTTATTTCCCGCAAGAGTGGCACTTGCTTTATCTTTCCAGTGAATTAAGTCTGCGTATTCAAACTCAGACTTCTTCAGTAATTGTCTGCTCATAAAACCCGGTTGTTGCCTTAAGAATTCAGATTGTAGGTGCGAGGCGGCGTCGCGCAATTGCTGTTCGCTAACATCCGCCGATACAACAAACGGTGCGAGTTCAATGGTGAGTTCCTCAGCATAGGCTGGTGTGCCTCCTATAAGCATTGCTAAAACGACGGCGGAAATAGTGCGATGTAACAACATAATGTCTTCCTGTTTTGAAGTGAGTGTGTACAATAATCATAAATATGCCAATTTGTGACACATTTATTGGGGCTATGGAAAAACAATCTGTAAATACCCGCCTGCATAGGCTTGATGAGTTGTTGGGGCTGTTAAAGTCTGGCGATCAGTGGACGGCCATGCGGTTGGCTCATGAGTTAAGTGTTAGTCGTCGTACATTAATGCGCGACTTAAAGTTGCTGCGCGACCGTGGGTATCTAATCGAGGCGGATAATGGTCGTGGGGGAGGTTTACGTCTGGCGGCGCGCTCGGGTATTGGTCGCCTAAATTTAGACTATCGGGAAATACTCGAATTACTACTGGCGCTATCGGTTATGGAAAAAATGCCGCCGTCGCTCTTTTTCGGGAGATTACAGAGTATTCGGCGCAAGATTTTTCAGGCGTTCCCTGAAAAGGATAGACATAAACTGACAAAGCTCCGTAAAAGGCTGCTTGTCGGCGCACAGGCATCGAAACACGTGCAAACAGATATGGCGCCTATGCCGAGCAAAGTGTCGGCTCTATTAGAGGGGTTCTTTGAGTGTAGAATTGTTACAATTGACTATGAAAATGCCAAGGGAGAGGCGTCTACCCGCCCGATTGAGATCCACTATTTACTGACCAATTGGCCCGCCTGGTACTTAATCTGCTGGGATCAGCTTCGCAATGAGACACGTTGCTTTCGCGTGGATCGTGTTGTAGCAGTCAGGGTTGAGCGTCAAGGTTTTACACCAAAATCAATAGCGTTATTTAGAGATTGTCTGGATCCATATAGCACACATTTGTAAGAGGGAATGTGTATTTCATTCCCTCTGTAATATTTAGCTGGTCAATACCCTCCAGTATTATTCAGCGAAACACCATTTCGAAAAAAATCTTCCGGAAACTTTTCGAGGTTCATGTTTTTTTCAACTTTTATCGGCCAGTCTGGGTTAACAAGAGCGCACTTTCCAATAGCAATCATATCTGCATGTCGCTCTGTGATAATACGTGAATATTCCTGGTGCTCGTGTAAGGAGCCATTGGCAATAACGGGGATGTGACATAATAACTTGGCCAGTTGAGGCAGGCTTACGCCATCGCTAGTATGACTGCCGTGTTCAAAGCCTTTTCCAGCGGACGCGAAATGAATATAATCGGCGCCCGCCGACTCAATGTTCGGAAATAAATATTCTGCATCTTTGACACCGCCAGGCCAGCGGTAGCTGGCGTCGTTTATCTTACCTTGAGAGACTCGCACGCCAACAAGAAAATCTGGCGATGCAACCAATCGAATATTAGTGATTGTCTCGATTAAAAAATGAGATCGGCTCTGTATATCTCCTCCATACATGTCCTCTCTTTGGTTGGTGTAATCACTTAAAAACTGATCGATAAGGTATCCATTTGCTCCGTGTATTTCCACACCATCAAAGCCAGCTTCTTCGGCGCGTTGAGCACTTTTTGCAAAGCCTTCAATAGCTTGATCTATTTCGGCACCGTTCATAGCGTGGGGTGTAGGAAATGCTCCACTTTTTTCACTGTATCCTGCCATCATACTACCGATGGGAGGGACGGCCGAAGCACTGCGGGTGTTGCTTAAGTGCTGAGATAGTGCTCCCGCATGCATTAACTGTAAAATGATCTTTCCGCCTGCTTTTTTAGTGGACTTTACGACAGCTTCCCAGCCTTTTCTTTGCTTTTCACAGGTTATGCCGGGTTGGTTTGGATAGGCTTGGGCGTAATGCTTGTCGGTATATGTCCCCTCAGTAATAATGAGGCCAAATCCCCCCTCAGCAAAACGTCTGTAGTACTGAGCCATTTTTTCGGTCGGAATGCCGTCCCCTCGGGTGCTGATGCGGGTCATCGGCGCAAGGGCGGTTCGGTTTTTAATCGTTACATTCTTGATCTTAAGGCTGTTAAAAAGGTGATGGGTATTGTTCATACAAGTTGCTCCTCAGAAAATTCAGCTTGGTGAAAAGAGGAATCTAGGCTAACGTAACGAGTGCATTTTCGTAAGAATGCACTTTTCTGTACCCTAGGTACAAAATGTATACCGTCGAATTATGGAGCACTACGATGTCGGCTGAAACGTCCCTTTGCCCAACTGAAACGGCACTAGATTTAATCGGTGGAAAGTGGAAAGGAATGATTCTTTTTTACTTGTGCAAGGAGAAAAAACGGTTTAACCAACTTATGCGGCTGGTTCCAGGCATTTCGCAAAGAATGTTAACAAAGCAGCTCAGAGACCTAGAGAGTAACGGAATTATTCACCGCAAGGTTTATCCCGAAGTGCCACCAAAAGTGGAGTATTCATTGACGCCTTTGGGTAAGAGTTTAAAGCCGGTAGTCGATGCTCTGGAGGCGTGGGGAATTCAATATATCGGTGAGGGAGGGGCGCAAGATTAGAAAGCGCCAAATAATTGTAATTTTTGAGTGCGGCACTCGTATAGTGCAGGCACGAAATGTGAAAACTAGCCCCGTAACCCGTAACCCGTAATCCGCAACTGAAGCCTCAGTCATCAGACCTTCGACATCAGACGTTCTTATTTATTCCCCCAAATCCGCGCAACCGCACGATCTTCACCTAAGGCGCCCACAATCAATCCGTAGAGCCCCGCCAAGGTAAACACCACCACCGGGAAATAGTAGCCGGGGTCGGCACCCTCGGGGATAAGCCATGCGGCCAGTAAGCCGAGAAAGGTAAACACCGCGCCGAAAAACAGTAAGATCTTGCGGCTCAGCGGTTTGTAATGGTAGGGCTCTTCGCTGGCCTCTAGGGGAGTCAGAAGGGGGCTGAAAATTTTGCGTAGGGCTGCTTTCACGGTGGCTCTCTTTTAGTTGTTGATGGGCCACACAAGGGTGATGCTGTTTGAGTGGCCGGTCCCGCTCCGGGCTGGAGCGGGTGGCAGTTAACATGGCCGGGTGGCCCGGTTACTCGTCCTCAATTGCGGCTTTGTAGCCGTCGGCATCCAAAGCATCGTCGAGTTCACCGATGTCGGTTGGCTTCACCTTAAAGAACCAGCCGTCATCGTACGGTGAGCTGTTGACCTGCTCGGGTTCATCTTCTAAGGATTCGTTTACGGCAATCACTTCACCGGTTACCGGTGAGTAAATATCGGAAGCGGCTTTGACCGACTCCACCACCCCGGCTTCTTCGCCGGCGGCAACAGTGGCGCCAACTTCCGGGGTTTCAACGTAGACGACGTCGCCCAGACTGTC
The DNA here is from genome assembly GCF_030518155.1 of Gilvimarinus gilvus. Taxonomy (GTDB): domain Bacteria; phylum Pseudomonadota; class Gammaproteobacteria; order Pseudomonadales; family Cellvibrionaceae; genus Gilvimarinus; species Gilvimarinus gilvus. The sequence goes on from NZ_JAULRU010000731.1 coordinate 175,487, forward strand.
TTGGGCGTGTTCGGTAATGCCGATGGTGACGGTGCCGTCTTCTTCCACACGGGCCCACTCGTGACTGGGCAGGTATTTCAGTTCGCTGCGAATCTCGCTCATGGTTGTGTCCTGTATCTGTTTAAACGAGTGACTGTCCGTGGCGGACAAAATTGGGTTTTACTATGGTAACCGGCAGGCGCTTTTTACGCACCTCCACAATGACCTCGCCTTCGGCATCGGCTGGCACGCGCGCCAGCGCGATGGAAAAGCCTAGGGTGGGTGAGAAGCTACCGCTGGTAATAACGCCGGTGGCGTTGCTACCTTCGACAATAATAGTCTGTTCTGCGCGCAACACACCACGCTCGCGCAGCACCAGCCCGACCAATTTGGTGGGTACCCCGGCGGCTTTTTGAGCCTCCAGCGCCGCGCGACCGGTAAAGTCGCGTTCGGTGTCTTTTAAATCAATGGTCCAGCCCATGTTGGCCTGCCAGGGCGAAACGGTTTCGTCCATCTCGTGGCCGTAGAGGTTCATGCCTGCTTCCAGGCGCAATGTATCGCGCGCGCCTAAACCGCAGGGCTCGACACTGCTCTCGGAGAGCGCTTGCCAAAAAGCGGGGGCGTCGGCTTCGGGCAGCATAATTTCCAGGCCGTCTTCTCCGGTGTAGCCGGTGCGGGCGATAAACCAATCGCCGGCAGCCTTGCCGCAGAACACGTTCAGGCTGTCGATTAAATCGTTTTGGGCGGGCAAAGCCTGCTTGGCAAGAGCCAGAGCATTTGGGCCCTGCATGGCGATCATGGCCAGTTCGGCGCGCTCTTGCAGGTTGACGTCAAAGCCTTCGCTCTGTTGCGCCATCCAGGCCAGATCTTTGTCGCGAGTCGCGCAGTTGACCACCACGCGATACCAGCCATCGAGGTGGTAGACGATCAGATCGTCAATAACGCCGCCAGCTTCATTGAGCATGCCGGAGTAGAGCGCTTTGCCAATGTGGGTGTCTAATTTGGCGATGTCATTGGCGAGCAGTGTGCGCAGGTAGGCCCGGGCGTCATTGCCGGTAACATCGACCACGGTCATGTGGGAGACATCAAACATGCCCGCCTTTTGACGCACCGCGTGGTGCTCTTCGATTTGTGAGCCATAGTTAATAGGCATATCCCAACCGCCAAAATCGACGATTTTGGCTCCGGCATCAACATGGCATTGGTAGAGGGCGGTGCGGTTTCCCATTCTGGTTTCCTGTTAGGGGCAAGCTGTTCGCCTGGGACGAACGCGAAGGGCGCTATTTTAGCGCGAGGTGAGGCTGCTTAACTACCCCCAACCCTGCTATGCTCTAGCCTTTGCGACCTGTCAGGAGACTAACGACGTGAAACGCCTGCTAAAAATTGTCATCGGGTTAATTCTTGTGCTCGTTCTCGCCATTGCGGCGGTGTTGTTTTTGCTTGACCCCAATATGTTCAAGCCGCGTATTCAGGCGTTGGCCGAGCAGCAGGGTGTGCACTTGGCAATGGACGGTGATTTGAGTTGGCGTTTTTGGCCAAGTGTGGGCATCGAGCTCAATGACATTGCGGTGGCCTCGCTGGATGAGCCCGGCAAGCCCATTGCCCGGTTAGCCAGCGCGAGCCTCATGGTGGCGACGGCGCCGCTGTTCTCCGGTGAGCTGGTGGTGGAAAGCTTGCTGGTCAATGGTGCGAGTGTCGACTTGGTGGTCGACAGTACAGGCGCGGGTAACTGGGAAGCACTGGCTGCCGCTAACGGGGCAGAGAGTGAAGCTGCCGCCCCTGTGGGGAGTGAAATAGAATCTGCGGCGACTGAATCGACGGAAGGCACAGGCAGCACCGGCGCCATCAAACTCGCTATTGATGCCATCGATATTACCGACGTGTCATTTAATTACCGCGATCAACAAACTGGCACGGAGCTGGCGGCCAATGTCGATGCACTGCGTCTGTTGCAATTTAATCTGGAAAACCGTCCGTTTGATTTTAGTTTAGACGCCTCTGTCGCGCTGACAGACCCGGCCAGTTTCCCGCAGGGGCCGGTGAGTGTGGCAATCAGTCTGAATGCGCGTATGACCCTTGACGAGGCTCTAAATCAATTTGATTTGGCCTCCTCCGAACTTATCGCCAATATTTCCAGTGCTACCGGCAAGTCCGATATGGCGGTGACCTTTGATATGAGCGCTCGCGAATTGCAAGGCGACTTGAACTATCAAGGGGAATTGGTGATAAAGCCCATCAATGTGAAAGCTGTGCTGACCAGCCTGGGGCAAACGGTGCCGGTAACGGCGAATGAAAATGCCATGACGGCCATTGGTTTTAGCGCCGATGTGGTCGGCTCGGCGAATACGGCAGCGCTGGATAATGTCACGATTAGCCTTGATGAAACGACCTTTAAGGGCAAACTTGCGGTGACGGATATCAACGCGCAGGCGGTAGAGTTTGTGTTGGCGGGTGATAAAATTAATGTGGATGATTATTTGCCGCCGGTGGTTGACGGCGAGGTGACAGACAAGCCTACAAGCGGCGAGCCGCCCGTCAGCAAAGCCGAGCCTGCGCCGGAAGAACCCCTGCCGCTCGAAGCGTTGCGCAGTTTAGACCTATTGGTGGATTTAAGCCTGCAACAGGCTATTGTCAGCAAGTTGAAGCTGACCAATATTAAGTTGACCGCCTCGGCCAAAGACGGCCTGTTACAACTCACTGATATGAGCTTAGACACGTATCAGGGCCGGTTAGAATCAACGGCGAGCCTGGACGCGCGTGGCCCTCAGGCTAAAGCGATGTTTAAAGCGGACATGGCCGGTTTAGAGTTGGCGCCGATGTTAAAGGATATGGAGCTGGATGAAAGCGTGCAGCTTACCGGGGCTTTGAATTTTGCGGCGTCGGGCAACACCTCGGGGTTGTACGCTTCAGAGTTGACGGAAAAACTCAGCGCCGATGCCAACTTTGCGGGTAAAGACGTCGTGTTTGCGCCCGTGAATGTAGAGGAATATTTCTGTAAGGCGGTTGCCCTTGCTAAAGATGAGAAAGAAAGCGAAGACGGTAAAACCAGCGAAGATCGGCAGTGGCCGGAAAAGACCCCAATGCGTGCCCTTGAAGGCACGGTCACCATTCGCGATCAGGTCGTGCAAGTGGAAAATTTTTCGGCCGGCGTTGAGCACCTGATACTCTCCACCCTCGGCAGTGTGAATTTAGGTGAACAGAAATACGATTTTCGTTTGCCCATGACCTTACTTGAAGAGTCAACGAGTGAAATAGGTTGTACCGTTAAAAGCAATTACTGGATTAATCGCAGCCTGTCACTGCTGCGCTGCAAAGGCTCTTTGGCTAACTTGTCTCCCGTTAAAGACTGCGGGCTTGATAGCGACGCTTTGAAATCGTTGGTGAGTGATTACGCTCAGTATCGCGTGCAAAAAGAGTTGGTACGTCAGCTTGGCGGCGATAACAAAGACGGTGAGAACGCAGGCGAGCAAAGCGATACCGAAAAAGCCGTAGAAGGTTTATTGAAAGGTTTATTCAACCAAGACAAAAAATGACAGATGTATTCTCTAAGGCCGTGCTCGCTTGGTTTGATGAGCACGGCCGCAAGCATTTACCTTGGCAGCACGACGTCACTCCCTACCGGGTGTGGCTGTCGGAAATCATGCTGCAGCAAACTCAAGTTGCGACCGTCATTCCGTACTTCGAGCGATTCACTGAACAGTACCCCACAGTTCAGGCACTTGCTGCTGCCCCATTAGATGAAGTGCTGCATTTGTGGACCGGCCTCGGTTACTACGCCCGCGCCCGCAATCTGCACAAATGCGCGCAGCAAGTGGTGACAAACCATGCCGGCAAGTTTCCCGATACTGTCGAGCAACTGGCCGAGCTGCCGGGTATTGGTGAGTCCACCGCTGGTGCCATTGTCAGTATTGCGTTTGAAAAACACGCGGCGATTTTAGATGGCAATGTAAAGCGTGTTTTGGCTCGTTACTACGCCATTGACGGTTGGCCTGGGCAGAGTGGTCCGCTCAAAGTGCTGTGGGACAAGGCCCGCTTACATACGCCACAGCAGCGCTGCAACCATTACACTCAGGCGATGATGGATTTGGGCGCAACCCTGTGTACTCGCACCAAACCGGCCTGTGAGCGCTGCCCATTGGGTGATGGCTGTGTTGCTCGCGCAACGGGCCGTCAGCTGGACTACCCGGGCAAAAAACCGAAAAAAGACAAACCGGTAAAATCGACCTACCTGTTAATGCTGCGCGCGCCGACAGGGGAGTTACTATTGCAGCAGCGTCCGGCTGTTGGTATTTGGGGCGGCTTGTGGAGTTTCCCTGAGTACCCAATGGACACAGACCTTAACGCAGAGTGCGCGCAGCGCTACGGACAACCGAATACACTTGAGTTGTGGGACTGTTACCGTCATACCTTCAGTCACTACCATTTGGATATTACGCCGGCTTACATAGAGCTTGCGGCTTTGCCGGATCAGGTCATGGAAGCCGGGCCATCACTTTGGTATAACGTGCACCAGCCCGAGTCGGTCGGCTTGGCAGCGCCGGTCAAACGGTTGTTGGAAAAGCTGGCCGAGCTCGATCCGCTTGCCAGCTAATGGCGGGCGAATAAATACCTAACTTATTTACTGAGGTTACCTATGAGTGGCACCGTTTTTTGTCGCAAATACCAGCAAGAGCTGCCAGCGTTGACGCAGGCGCCCTTTCCGGGTGCCAAAGGGCAGGATATTTTGGAAAATGTCAGCGCCAAAGCCTGGCAAGAGTGGATGGCGCATCAAACCATGCTGATCAACGAAAAGCAGCTCAACCTTATGGATACAGGCACACGCGTGTATCTAGGAGAGCAAATGACCAAATTCCTCTCAGGCGCCGATTACGACGCCGCCGAAGGTTATGTTCCCCCTGAGCAAAGCTGAGGCTAATGGTTTTTTGATTAGTCTTTATACAACAGATAGATAGGCGATACTTTTTCCGGCTGAGGGCTTGACTCAGAGAGTCCCAGCGGGTTTAATACGCGCCTCTCACGAAGGCACACCCTTCTTGAAAGTTTGCCCAGATAGCTCAGTCGGTAGAGCAGTGGATTGAAAATCCTCGTGTCGGTGGTTCGATTCCGCCTCTGGGCACCATTTTCCCCTCTTGGTTAATCCCAATTAGTCTAACAAGCCCCTTTAACATCAGGGGTTTGGGCTTATACTAACTCCCAGTTCATCTCATTTAATCCAGCGAAATCTAGCGGTTGATGGGGGCAACACTGGGGGCAACTATTAAGCCGCCAAAACAGTTGCCCCCAAAAGGGGGAAATTTGGCCACATCAGACACAAAACTCCGGCAAGCCAAGCCCAAAGACAAACCTTATCGTATTGCCGACGAAAAAGGGTTGTACCTTGAGGTCCGCCCCAACGGTTCCAAGTACTGGCGTCACAAGTATCGGTTCCAGGGCAAAGAGAAGCGCATCAGCCACGGTGTATACCCCGAGGTAAGCTTGGCAGCCGCCCGCAATGCCCGGGACGAAGCCCGTCGCTTGCTGCGTGAAGATATTGACCCCTCCCAGTATCGACAAACGACCAAAGCCCAAGGCGAGGCGAATGCGCAGAACACCTTTGCAGCCGTCAGTGACGAGTGGTATGCAAAGCAGTTACCCAACTGGGCCGAGTCTACCGCTAAAAAGCGCCGCGCACTTATCAATAACGATTTACTTCCTTGGTTGGGCAAGCGCCCCATTGCCGATTTAGACACCCATGACCTATTGGGGGTGTTGCAGCGCATTGAAAGCCGAAAGGCGATAGATACAGCTCACAACGCCAGGCAGGTACTCAACCAAATATTCCGCTATGCCAAGCAAACTCGCAAGGTAACCTCTAACCCAGCGACGGATTTGGCGGGTGCCATTCAAACTAAGCCCGCGGTTCATCGCCCGGCCATCACCGAGCCCGAAGAGTTTGGTCGCCTGTTGGCTGCTATAGATACTTATAGCGGTACCTTTCCGATACAGATTTTGCTCAAACTTTGTCCGCTTCTGTTTCAGCGCCCGGGTGAGATGGCGGCTATGCGCTGGGACGAAATCGACTTTGAGTCTGCTATATGGCATGTGCCGGCCGACACGATGAAAATGAAAGAGGCGCACGATGTACCCTTGCCAGAAATTGCGGTCGAGCTATTGGAAGCGCTTCATCCGTTAACTGGCAATCGCGAATTTGCTTTCCCGAATGCACGTAAACCGACCAGCCATGCGACCCCGGCAACCATTAACAAGGCCCTGCGCAAACTGGGAGTTGACACCCAAACACAGCACTGCGCCCATGGTTTTAGAGCATCGGCTCGTACCATTATGGATGAAGTCCTGGGGTTTCGTGTTGAATGGATTGAACAGCAGCTGGCTCACAAAGTACGTGACTCCTTGGGGCGTGCTTATAACCGGACCAAGCATCTGCCTCAGCGTAAAGAGATGATGCAGGCTTGGGCGGATTATTTGGATACGTTACGCGGCTCGAGAGGGTGTGATGACTAAACGATTTATCTACGAAAATGAGCTTCCAAAAGGATATTCGATTCTCTCTATTCGTTCTTCCTCGATTAGGGAAATTAATGGAGAGCGAAATGTGGTCGACGAAGCCGAAAGTCGAAAGCTAATATTTGACGATACATCGTATGACTACTTGGTTGCCGAATCGTCAGCCTCGTTCTCGTCTACGCTCGATTTGCTTCAAATAATTGCAAATTATTTAGATGCTGGACTCCCTTTGCCCAAGAAGCTTGCCGCCTACATGTCCACTGCGTTGAAGGCTACGGTTGTTGAGGGTAGAGCTGAGCTGGAAGAAAACAAGGGCTTAGCAGATGAAGTCATTACCAATACAGTTGCAGCAACTCTAGCCTTTGGGCTCAATATTAAAGCTCGCAATAAGCGGCCTTTGTTTTCTAGTGAGATATTTTGGGAAATGTATGAGGAAGAGTTGTGCGCGCTGACGGAGAAGGAGTGGCAGGAGTGCGAGCTCTTAGTAGAAGCCGTCGGTGATTATCTACCCGATGAGCAACTAAGCGATTACTCTCGTACTTTCAAAGAGTATGACGAAGCAAGACGGCGATATTCATCAGAAGCTTTGCGGTTGGCTGCTCGCGAGGCTGGTGTATCGCTTAAGACTGCAAAACGTTATTTATGTGCCCACAAGGAAAGCGTGAGAAACCGCAGTAGAGACAACTATCTCGTGCATGCCCTTTCTTCTGTTCTCGAGGAAAAGGACAAAAGCCCCTAGTCCTATTGTCCAAAGGTATTCGAAAGAATGCTCTCTGTAAGTTTAGTGAAATCTTTACAGGAGCAGATATGTCTACCAACTCAAGCTGTGGCGCACGTAAATCGCAAGGTCTCATGCGCCTTCCCCAAATCCTAGAGCTAATCCCTGTCGGAAAGTCCACCTGGTGGGCTGGTGTTAAATCCGGCAAATACCCTCCCTCGATAAAAATCGGCCCCCGTACAACGGTTTGGCGAGCACAGGATATTCACGATCTTGTGGATCAGTTGGCCAACGGGGAGATGGAACAATGAAGCGCTTCCTATTCGAGCACCAGCTAATTGTTCGAACTCCAATCTTGGTTGACGCCGAAGACGAGCACGAAGCCAGGATGAAAATCGACTGCCGGATGGCTGAGCCTGGTTATCCTTCTCATGACGATCTTGGGTTAATTCTGCAGCGCTACGAAGAGGTGGAGTTATGAAAATTGCTCATTCCTTTAAATGTCGTATTGAGCTAGCGCTTTCTGCGTTCAAGCTATTGCTCACTAGTATTTGTTTGAAGGTCAATTTCTGTATGGTTGCTGTTTATATGGGGCCTATCTGGCCCTTTGTATTCGTATCTGTGAACGATTGGTTTGCCGTTAGGTGACTTGAAGTGGCTACCAACACGCATATAGTTCGAAAGTTGCTGGAGAAAGGTCGCCGTATCTCTGTAGGTAATGGGGGAGTAACTCTTACTCCTTTGCCGACTGAGGAGAAGCAAAAGATTTGGCTGCGAGAGAATAGTGACTTGATTGTCTCTGAGCTAGGCCGCCTTCTGGGACGTCAGCCACTTAAATATCTCGACTTCTCGACGGGTATATTTTACGGCGGGCGAGCCCCAGGGGTTAATTTTCAGTTGCTCGACTTACTCAGCTTTGAGTCCAGGCATGTAATTTTTAATGTGAACTTGAAGCGAAAGAATACAAGTAAAAACGCTCCAGCTGGTGCTCTTTATGATGGCAATAAGTTTTGGGTGGGGCGTTTAAGCCAGTTCTATCGGTTTTGGCAAAGTGCTGGTTTACCTGAGCCGAAGCGAGACTCTCTGTACCATAAGTCTATGTTTCGCTTAAAGTCCTTATATTTCGAAGGCGAGGTGCTTAAGCGAGAGAAGCTGGATAACAAAAGCTTCAGAGTTCTAAACATTGAACCTGAAGAGGTAGAGGAAGCCGTTTTGGGGAGTACAGTTCGGGAATTTACTGGAAACAATACGGACACTATTCAGAAACTTTCTCAGAAACTTCCAATTCCCCAAAGCCAGGTGCGGCAAGGGATGCAGTCGGTTACGACCGAGGGGGAAAATAACCGAGGTAAAAGGTTACAAGGGAGCGAGGTACAAGGGGAGAGTGATGCCCAGGCAGAGACAAAGCGTATACAAGAGCAATCCGTCGATGAATGGTTGGCTGATTATAACTCCGTTACACCCTTAACCAAAAAATGAAAAGGCAACAAATCGTAACATTTTACAGCGCTTCGAGAATATCGGGTTTCATGTTTAAATCGCTAAAACACATTTGGCCAGAGCCTACCATTATGCCCGAAGCTTTATCCCAAGCTGCCAGTCTCATCCACAGCGCCGACAGCCTAGTCATTTGCGCCGGTGCGGGCATGGGGGTGGATTCTGGCCTACCCGATTTTCGTGGCAATAGCGGCTTCTGGAAGGCTTACCCGAGACTCGCCGCCCAGGGTGTACGCTTTGCGGAGATCGCCAACCCTTCCGCTTTTTTAGAGCATCCAGAGCTAGCCTGGGAGTTTTACGCTCACCGTATTAATCTCTACCGGTCTGCACAGCCTCATCTTGGCTTTGGCATTCTCAAGCGTTGGTGTGATGAAAAGCCCGGTGGCGGCTTTGTTTATACCAGTAATGTAGACGGGCACTTTCAAAAGGCAGGGTTTGCAGATTCACGAGTACTCGAATGCCATGGTTCTCTAGCTTATCTGCAGTGCACCGAGCCGTGCGGTAACCACTTGTGGCCTATGCCTGATGCAATTGACCCGAAGCAACCGCCGCTTTGCCCTAAGTGTGATGAGCTGGCTAGGCCTAATGTGCTGATGTTTAACGACTGGGGCGCAATACACGAACGGGCAGAGCAGAAGCACGAAGCCTTTGAGCGCTGGTCAGCGATAGTAAGTAATCCAATCGTTATTGAGCTGGGTGCTGGGGTGAACATTCCCAGTGTCAGGCGGTTCGCGGCAACCCTGGAAGTACCCATTGTACGTATCAATCCGCAAGATCATCGAATTTCACGACCTCATGCGGGCCTTGCTTTCGGGGCTCTCAAGGGTTTAACTGCTTTGCAGGAAGTTCTGGAATCAAGCGTAGTAGCTCAGCCTTAGGGTAAGCTCGCGATTCATAGCATAAATCAGTCGGAGACATCACTGTGGGTGAAAGAACTCAAAAAGAAATAGATGAGGTTTTAAATCGGTACACGGAGCGCTTCGGCATACCAATGCTCGTGCCTATGTGCATACACGGTGAGATCTTGGCTAAAACTGCTCAGGAGGCATTAGACCGAGGAACTCCTATTCCTGCTGACTATGATTGGTATGCTGGCTTGCCCCCCGATTCTGTTGCTTAATATCCTGGGGCCAGCATGCTCATCTCATTAAGTTACCCCCGCCATAGTTAGCACTAAGATCGGCAGGGGCAACCCTTGCTCTGGAGTGGGTGCGAAAAGGTGCGAGTATAGCGTCCACAGGGCGAATGCAACCTCTCGTATTATGCAATTGGTATACAAGGGTGAATACCATGAAAGCCCATGTTTTCAGGTGCTGACAACCGGCTAATCAAGCTTTCAGGTTTACCTGTCTAAACGTGGTGCCAGAGAAAGAGCGCACCCAGCTACGCGGAAAAATCGGTATTTTGAGCGCGGAAAAAGGCCAGTAAATGCGTGTTTTACCCTTAGCCAAACCTTAGTCATTCAGCAGCGCACTGGTTGTTAATCGCTATTGGGTAAACCTTGGGTAAGTGCCTTTATAAGCATTCAAAATACCCGAACCCTACGCGGTAGGCTCCAGCCACAGCAAAGCCTAGCCAGCAAAGCTCCATGCGGTCAGGTCTAAGAATCTCGAACAGAAGCGAATTTTTGATACACACCAAAAACAGGATAAATCCGGACATATCCGAAACTTTTATCGCATACCAAAAACAAGACAAATCCGGACATTTTGCAGCCTCAATCTCGCACTCCCTGTACTTCACAGGCCTTAACCAGACGTCACTGGCTTTAACTGGTATATTATGTGCCAAACGACACAATAGGTAGCACATAAAGGCACTCGCCCAACCCCAGCAGGCTCGGTATGGATAAAAAGAAGCTCAGCGAAACGGACATCATCACCAAGTACATTCTGCCTGCAGTGGAAGGCGCGGGGTGGGACAAAATGGCGCAAGTCCGCCAAGAGGTGAAGCTGCGCGATGGCAAGGTGATTGTGCGTGGCCAAATGGGTATGCGCAAAACCGTTAAATCGGCCGATATTGTGCTGGATTACAAGCCCAACCTGCCCCTGGCGGTGATTGAGGCCAAGGCCAATAAGCATGAGGTAGGCAAGGGCATGCAGCAGGGGCTGGATTACGCCCGGCTGCTGGACGTGCCCTTTGTGTTTGCCAGCAATGGCGATGGCTTTATCTTCCACGATAAAACCAACCCCGCCGCGCTTGAGACCGAAATCAGCCTCCACGACTTCCCAACCCCTGAGACCCTCTGGCAAAAGTTCTGCGCCTACAAGGGTTATACCGACGCTCAGCTGCCTATTATTCAGCAGCCCTACCATGACGATGGCAGCGGCAAAACTCCACGCTATTACCAATTACAGGCCATTAACAAAACCATTGAGGCAATCAGTAGCGGGCAAGATCGCGTATTGCTGGTTATGGCCACAGGTACCGGCAAAACCTACACCGCCTTTCAAATTATCTGGCGGCTGTGGAAGGCCCGGCAGAAAAAGCGCATTTTGTTCCTCGCCGATCGCAACGTGCTGGTAGATCAAACTCGCATTAACGATTTTCAGCCCTTCGGCGAAGCCATGACCAAGGTCACCAAGCGCACGGTAGACCCAGCTTTTGAAATCCACTTGGCTTTGTACCAAGCCCTGACTGGCCCCGACGAAAGCCAAAAAGCCTACAAGCAAGTCGACCCTGACTTTTTTGATTTAATTGTGATTGACGAGTGCCACCGTGGCTCTGCCGCCGAAGACAGTGCCTGGCGCGAGATTCTGGAGTACTTTAAAGGGGCCGCTCAAGTTGGTTTAACGGCCACACCCAAAGAAACCGAAGAAGTTTCTAACACCGATTATTTTGGCGAGCCTGTGTATACCTATTCACTCAAAGAAGGAATCGAGGATGGCTTTCTCGCCCCCTACAAAGTCGTGCGCGTAGATATAGACATCGACGTAGAAGGCTGGCGCCCCACTAAAGGCCAAACAGACCTACAAGGCGAGGTGATTAAAGACCGCATCTACAACCAGAAAGATTTTGACCGCACCATGGTTATTGAAGAGCGCACCCAGCTGGTAGCTGAAACCATTACCAACTACCTCAAGCGCACTGATCCAATGGCTAAAACCATTGTTTTCTGTAACGACATTGACCACGCCGAACGTATGCGCCGGGCCCTGGTTAACCTAAATCCCGAACAAGTGGCCAAAGACGATAAATACGTGATGAAGATCACGGGCGACGATGCCATCGGCAAAGCCCAGCTGGATAACTTTATTAACCCCAAAAAAGCCTACCCGGTTATTGCCACCACCTCCGAGCTAATGACCACCGGGGTAGACGCCAAAACCTGCAAGTTGGTGGTGCTGGATCAAAACATTCAGTCCATGACCAAGTTCAAGCAAATCATCGGCCGTGGCACCCGCATTGACGACCGCTACAACAAGCTCTGGTTTACCATTCTCGACTTTAAAAAAGCCACTGAGCTGTTTGCTGACGAGCGTTTTGACGGCGTACCCGAGAAAATACTGGTCACTAAGCCCAGCGAAATTAATGACCCGGATAACACCGAGATTGAAGAGGCCCTGAACGACCCAACCAACCTCAATGAGGATGATTATCCGGAGGGCGATACCGAGAACAGCGGCGAAATCAATGAAGACGAATGGCCCGAATACGGCGGCGACCAGCCTTTTGAAGGTGGCCCCATTGAGGGCGGCGAAGACAACGAGTACATCAAATACCACGTCTCCGGCGTCACCGTTAAAAAGCTGGACGAGCGCGTGCAATATTACGATGCCGACGGCAAGCTGGTAACCGAATCCTTTAAAGACTACACCCGCAAAGCTGTGCAGCAGCAGTTTGCCTCGCTGGATGAATTTATCAATAAGTGGAACGCCGCCGACCGCAAGCAAGCGGTAATGGATGAGCTGGCCGAGCAGGGCGTAATCTGGGAGGCCCTGCGCGACGACGTAGGCCGCGACCTGGACGCCTTTGACCTTATCTGCCACGTCGCCTTCGACCAGCCGCCCCTAACCCGGCAAGAGCGGGCCAACAACGTCAAAAAGCGCAACTACTTTGGTAAATACTCCGGCACCGCCCGTTCCGTGCTAGAGGCCCTGCTGGATAAATACGCCGATGCCGGCATCCCCGAAATCGAAAGCATGAACGTACTTAAGGTGCAGCCCATCAGCCAATACGGCTCGCCGCTCGAGATCGTCAAACAGGCCTTTGGCGGTAAACCCAAATACCAAGAAGCCGTGGCGGATTTAGAGCGCCAGCTCTATCAAGAAACCGACAAATCCGCATAACCGATAACGCTAACTCTGGCGCTCGCCTTTGGGCGGGCGCGACCTATAAGTAAGAGAAACCTATGTCCATCAGTACCGTCATCAAATCCATTCAAGACATTATGCGCAAAGACGCAGGCGTTGACGGCGACGCCCAGCGCCTGGGCCAGCTGAGTTGGCTGCTGTTTTTAAAAATCTTCGACGCCCAAGAAGAACAGCTAGAGCTAGAGCAAGACGACTACCGCGAACCCATCCCCGCCAAATACCTCTGGCGCGAGTGGGCCGCCGACGAGCAGGGTATCACTGGGGATCGGTTGTTAGAGTTCGTTAACGACGATTTATTCCCAACCCTTAAAAACTACTCGGCTAATATCCAAACCAACCCACGTGGATTTATAGTGCGCGAGGCCTTTAGCGATGCCTACAACTACATGAAGAACGGCACCCTCTTGCGCCAGGTGATTAACAAGCTCAACGAGGTCGACTTTACCAACTCTAACGAGCGCCACCTATTTGGCGATATTTACGAGCAAATCCTTAAAGACCTACAAAGCGCTGGCAACGCCGGTGAGTTTTACACCCCCCGCGCCGTCACCCGTTTTATTGTCGAAATGATCGACCCGCAACTGGGCGAGGCGGTATTTGACCCAGCCTGTGGTACCGGCGGCTTCTTGGCCTGCGCTACCGACCATATTCGCACCCACTACCAAAAAACTACGCAGGACTACCAAACCCTGCAAAGCCAAATCGCAGGGGTAGAGAAAAAGCAATTACCGCACCTGTTGTGCACCACCAATATGCTGCTGCACGGCATCGAGGTGCCATCCAATATTCGCCACGCCAACACTCTCAATCAGCCCCTGTCTAACTGGGATGCCGATAAAGACGTGGTTATCACCAACCCGCCCTTTGGCGGCATGGAAGAAGACGGCATCGAGAAAAACTTTCCCGCCGAGATGCAAACCCGCGAAACGGCCGATTTGTTTCTGCAACTGATTATCGAGGTGCTCAAAGAAGGCGGCCGCGCCGCCGTGGTACTGCCCGACGGCACCCTGTTTGGCGAGGGCGTCAAAACTAAAATCAAAGAGCAACTGCTCAAAGAGTGCAACCTGCACACCGTAGTGCGCCTACCCAACTCGGTATTCGCCCCCTACACCAGCATCAAAACAAACATCCTGTTTTTTGATAAAGGCACGCCCACCGAGCACGTCTGGTACTACGAAGTGCCCCTGCCCGAGGGCGTTAAAGCCTTTAACAAAACCAAACCCATGCAACTCGAGCATTTCGCCGAGTGTCGCGCATGGTGGGGCAAGCGCGAAGACGGCTTTAAAAACCGCGAGGAAAACCGCTGGGCCTGGAAAGTCGGCCTCGACGAGATCAAACAGCGCAATTACAACCTCGACATTAAAAACCCCCACATCGAAGAGCAAATCGTACACAACCCAGACGAACTGCTGGCCCAATACGCTGATCAGCAGAAAGACATAAAAGCCCTGCGCGACCAGCTAAAAACCATCCTCGGTGATGCCCTTACCGGTGCAAACAGCACAGGGGCAACCAAGGTATGAGCCGCTCAGAAAGCAATAACGCCCAAACTCTGATTACAGAGCATCTGGATTTATGGAGTAGCGCCATCACCGCCAGAAATACCACCGGGCGCGGTAGTAATAAAAAAATCGAGCTGTACGGTGTTAAAAAACTGCGTGAGCTGATCTTGGAGTTGGCAGTGCGGGGCAAGCTGGTGCCGCAAGATCCGAATGATGAGCCTGCGAGTGAACTTCTAAGCCGTGTTGAGGTGAAAAAGCTTCAACTCGTAAAACGCGGCATAATTAAAAAGCAAAAAAATCTTACTGAGTTGGGTATTTATGCTGATCTTCCTTATGACCTTCCGGTAGGGTGGATTTGGTGTCGGCTTGGGGTAGTTGGATACACCCAGACAGGAGGAACACCAAAGAAAGCTGACAGCCATTACTATGGTAACGATTGCCCTTTTATAAAACCTGGTGACATTTTAGATGGAGAGATCACATCTTATGATTCAGACGGCCTGTCATCTGAAGGTGCGCTAGCCCTCGGAAGGCTTGCACCAGCTGGCTCAGTGTTAATGGTTTGTATTGGTTCTATTGGTAAGTGTGCGCTCGTTGACCGTCAAGTATCTTTTAATCAACAAATAAACTCAATTACGCCATATCTTGAAATTGGTCCTTACTTGAGAAGGTACTTACAGTCTGAATCGTTTCAAAGTGAGGCATGGAGCGGATCTTCCAGCACGACCTTAGCAATTTTAAATAAAGGCAAGTGGGAGCAAATACCCGTTGCTATCCCGCCTGAACAGGAACAACACCGCATAGTCGCCAAAGTCGATGAGCTGATGGCCCTCTGCGACCAGCTGGAAAACCAAACCGAACAAAGCTTGGATGCCCACGCCACCCTGGCCGACACTCTGCTGGATGCACTCACCCAGGCCCAAAGCCACACCGAGCTAATGGGAAACTGGGCAAGATTGGAGCAAAACTGGGATATTCTCTTCCCCAGCACCATCGCCGGCCTCCGCGCCATCGACAAACTCAAACAAACCATCCTGCAACTGGCCGTCATGGGAAAACTTGTGCCCCAAGACCCAACCGACGAACCCGCCAGCGAACTGCTAAAACGCATCTTCGCCGAAAAAGAGCAGCTGGTAAAAGATAAAAAAATCAAAAAACAAAAGCCCCTACCGCCCATTACCGATGAAGAAAAACCGTTTGAACTGCCGGAGGGATGGGAATGGTGCCGGTTTGGAATGCTTGGATATGACTTGGGGGGGGGGACCCCTACAAAGTCAAATGGTGACTATTGGAATGGCACTATTCCTTGGGTGTCACCTAAAGATATGAAAGTAGATAAAATCATCTCCGCTCAAGATTCAATCACTGAGCTTGCGATTGAGGACTCTACCGTAAAACTCATTCCTGTTGGGAGTTTGCTAATGGTAGTTAGGGGGATGATCTTGGCTCACTCATTTCCAGTTGCTATAACGGAAGTTCCCGTAGTTATCAATCAGGACATGAAAGCTCTAGTGTTTTCCGAATTAGATAAGGACTTTATGCTTTTGATGGTGAAGGGCATTAAAAATGAATTGGTTAGCTTGGTTGAGCGCTCGTCGCATGGTACGTGCAAGTTGGTGTCGAATACCTTGTGGCTACAGTTTGTTGCAATTCCTCCGAAGGATGAGCAGAAACGCATTGTCGCCAAAGTCGAAGAACTAACTTCTGTCTGTGACCAACTTAAAGAACTTGTGGAAAATTCTGTACAAACCAGAAATCACCTGACTGATGCTCTGGTTCGTCAGGTGCTGAATTAGAGAATAAGGGTGTGAGATGGCTGACATTATATCGCTAAAGAAGGCAGTTTCTCCTCTGTTGCGAGATGCTGAAAAATATCATGGATTTGAAATTGAGAACCGCTCTATTGATGATGGAGATATTGAATACTCTGTATTTTTTCAAAAACCTAATGAAGATCCCGTACCTCTGTCAAAGCCAAGCTTGGCGCTATTCCACGGTGATCCTCTTCTGTATGATGAAGAGTGTAGAAAATTACGTGATTCGCGTTTAAGTGAGGTCTTAAGCACAGAGGAATTTCCTAGAAATCTTCGAAATTTTGAGGAGCTACAAAGAGCTCAGAAGGCAAAAAGAATAACTCCATTTGTTGGGGCCGGATCGTCGATCAGTGCTGGTTGTTCAAGTTGGGTTGGGTATCTTAGGTCGAAGGCTATAGAGCTGGGAGTTGATGAGGCCGAAGTCGAAAAACACCTGTCCGAGTTTCTTTATGAGGATTTGCTTGAAAAAGTACAGTCCCAACCTAGGGGGCGTGACTTTGAGTTCTATTTCGAACAGGACTTTTCTCATGCTGATCCAGAGGGGTCATTTTCTTGGGTTCTCCCGGAGCTGTTTGATGGCTGTGTTATTACTACAAATTTTGATCGTGTTATTGAAGATTGTTTCTCTCGGCAGGGCGCGTCTTTCACTGAAAAAGTTACAGGGTTGAATAACCCGTATAACTTCCTTAAGGCAATAACACGCGGTGATCGATACTTGTTGAAGCTACATGGAAATATTGATGATCCCGCATATCGTGTTTTCACTAAAAGAGAGTACTGCTCTGCTTATGGGGAGACTGAGGTGGTTGATATGAGCTTTCCCCTCCCTGTTCTTCTCTCCCTGCTTTATCAAAGTCAGTCATTTTTATTTCTAGGCTGTAGTCTTAGTGTGGATAGAACAATTGCTACATTTAAGAGGCTTGTTGAGGAGGAAGGTTCGCAGAAAGTTGCTGATCACTTTGCGATTATTGAGCGTCCTGAAGATGGAGAAGGTCAAGATCAGTTGGCTACACTTATGACAGATTGCAACATTAAGCCTATTTGGTATGAAAGTGGGCAGCATTATAAAGTTGACGATATTTTAGGGCTGTTACTTATATAGATGTTTTGGTATTGAATCTAGGATTGGCTAGAAGCTAAAGAGAATTTTACCGTTTGGCTCCACATAATTGATCGACTACTGCAGAACTAATACGGCCTAAGTTAGATTGTTTGTGCGATAAGATTATATGATAACCGGAGTCAAGAGTTTATTTATTTTGGTGGTTTTCTGTGGCCCAAGAAAAACTGACTTAGACGGCAATAAGGAAGAAATATGCCTAACAACTGGATGATCCGTGCCGGCCGTGGCGGTACGTATATAGAGGACTTCGAAACCAAAAGCTATGCTGCTTTTGGTGCGGCTCGACTGGGGGATTTAAATCAGTACCAAGGTGTGGAGGAAATTAAGGCTGCCTATCTGGAAAAGATCTCCCAGGCTAAGCCTCAGGCGATGGCCAATGCAGTGGCTATGATGATTAAGTTTCGAGACACCATCCAGAAAGGCGATACCATTGTTAGTTACGATACTGAAACACGCCAGTACCTGATTGGAGAAGATCAAGGCCAGTACTTGTATAAGCCCGGAGAGGTTGGCGAGTACCCTAATTTGCGGGTAGTAAACTGGCAAGGGAGGGTGGATCGCGATGCTCTCAGTCAATCGGCCAAGAACTCTTTAGGCTCTACGCTCACCTTATTCTCCGTTAGCGATGATGTTATCGCTGAAATGCGGGCAGCGTTATCTGGAAAGCCTCGCAAAGTAGAGGCAACAGAAGAAGCCCTGGAGGAATCTGGCAGCTTTGAAATACTCAAAGACGAGGTGGTTGGTAAAAGTCACGAGCTGATCAAAGACAAGCTGGCCTCCTTGCTACCGGAAGAGATGGAGGAAATGGTCGCCGCTATCCTTCGCGCCATGGGCTATAAAGCCAAAGTCTCTCCCAAAGGCCCTGACCGGGGTGTGGACGTAATAGCCTCACCAGACGGCCTTGGGCTCACCCAGCCGCGCATCAAGGCAGAGGTAAAGCACCGAGACGGCGCTATGGGCGCACCGGCCATACGCGGCTTTATAGGCACTCTACGTGAAGGCGACTCTGGTTTGTTTATCAGCTCTGGGGGTTTTACCAAAGAAGCCCGCTACGAAGCCGACCGCTGTACATTCCCGCTTACGCTGGTAGATATGGACGACCTTTCAGACCTCATTGTTGCTCACTATGAGAATTTTGATCTAGAAGGCCGGGCGCTGCTGCCATTGATACGTGTATTTTGGCCGGCGGAGTAAAGCTGTCTTTCTTCAATTGGAGTCAGGTATGGAAATAACTGAAATTCTCAGGAAGCTTGAGCAGGGAAAGGCCAATCCATACCTGTGTGTTGCTGAAGATAAGAGACAGTATGTCGTTAAAGGGAGGTCGGCTACTTCGCGCGGAATGATTTCCGAGTACTTATGCGCGAAACTAGGCCAGGATTTCGGCTTGCCAATACCTGAGTGCAAAATTCTTGATCTGTCATATGAGCTGGTAGAGATTGATAGTAACTGGGAGCGTCATTTGGGCGGAGGGCCAGTTTTTGGGTCAATGTTTATTGCTCAGACTCAAGAGGTAAATAGAGAAATAATTTCAAAAATACATCATCAGGTATTGCGAGATCTAAGGGTGTTTGATTATTGGATAAAAAACGACGACCGGAATTTTACGCCTATTGGGGGCAATCCTAACCTCTTTTTTCGCTCACAAGATGAGATGGTCGTTGTGGTTGATCATAATTTGGCCTTTGATACTAAGTTTGACTTAGAGTCATTTAAAAAGCTGCATGTATCTGCGAATGCTGGATTGCGGCAGGAGCTTGCGGGGGTAATGGATGAAGACTATAAACAAAGAATGAACCAAGCCATGGATAATTTCGATGGCTACTGCGATAATCTCCCGCCCGTGTGGCTGGATGCAGATTCTAACGGGAGCGGTTGGGTTGCCCATATTAAGCGGCAACTACTTGAATTTAAAGAGGATTTGTTTTGGGAGGCGCTGAAATGAAAGTAGCATGTCAGTACGCCATAGTACGTTTTTTGCCCTATATGGAAACTGGAGAGTTTGCCAATATTGGGGTGTTGGCGTTCGCCCCCAAGACGGGTTACTTGGACTTCAAGCTGGCTCCAAACTCTTTTCCGCGGGTGACGCGCTTTTTTGCGGAGCTGGATAAAAAGGTCTATACCAAGGCGATGGCAGGGTTTGCCGAAGAGCTGGCTGAGATCCGCACTATTGCTGGAGCCCTATGGGGCAAGGACTTGGCCGCATTTGGCCAAGAGGTTGCTCGTCCGCGAGAATCTTTGATTCGCTTCTCTGAAATGCGGGTGCTGATGACGGAAAACCCAGCGCAAACGCTTGAAGAGCTGTATGAGCGGTATGTTGGGCGAAATTTCGTCGGTAAAGAGCGCCGTGAGCAGGCGATGGTTAATGCCATCAAGAAACAGTTGCTCGGGAATAAGCTCCAGCAGTTTTATAAACAATTTACCTTCGAAGTAGATTACCGGAAAATTCAGTTTCCGTTGGTATGGCAAAATGAAAGGGACCACTGCATTATAAAGCCATTAGCCCTGAATGTTCAGAAAGACCCAAGCAAGTTAGTTGAGCATGCAGATGAATGGCGCGGTAAGGTCCAGTGGTTACTGGATCGGGAGCGTATTCGGCAAGATGAGCTAATGATTCCTCTTGATCCGCCTGCTAGCGGTAATGATGATATGCAGGATGCTTATCAAGTGGCGAGGTGTAATCTAGCGGAACTTGGTGTTGAGTTAGTTGAGTTCAATAACAAGTCTAGAATATTGGATTTCGCGCGTCAGCCGAGCTTGTTTATTCATTAGTCAGGGTAGGGGGACAGATGGCTTTTGGGAAGCCTGACCAGAAACGGCGTGAAAGTACGCCATTTTCAGATTTTATCCGAAACGACTCTTCGGCCGAGAAGAGGCGCGCATACGGTGATGTGCTCGAAAAAGCTACCGAACGTCAGCAAGCCCAATTAAAGCGTGCGGCTGAGTTGCGCAAAGCGCTTCAAGACTCCTCCGTTTAGCTAGTTTGGGGCGAGTGAATGGAGGTGGCGGGGGCAACTTTGGGGGCACACGTTTTTCCTAATCGAAATAAATCAAATAAAAACAGCTGCTTATCGAAATAGTTTCGTTATGCCTCTGGCACCATATAAATGAAAAGGCTCGGTCTTCGGATCGGGCCTTTTTTGTATCTGCAGGTTTCATGCAGGCGAAATCGAACCAGCTTTTTATGGTGGTTCGACCGAATGCGCCGCCTTCAGCAACGAGCGCAGCGAAGCCCGAAGGGGCCCAATAGCGGCTGAGCTATTGGGATTCTTGACGAGGCCTCAGCCCAGGCTGCCCTCTCTGCCTTCGGCATTCACCTTGTTCCTGGCCCTCGCCCTGCGGGCAGCGGAGCTGTGAATCGCGGCATCCTGCCGCGCTTTCCGCCTCTGGGCAACGTTGCTTTAGCTCCTGCCTCTCCATTGGTTCTGCACACTGAGTGACTGAGGTGCATTTTTCGTCGTGCTGCGAGCCCGCGCAGCGTGCGCGATAGCGTAAATTGCGGGGCGTTTAACGGAAAGAATCGCCGCTGGCGTGGCGCCTGTACCGGTATTGATATAGTTGAAGAGAAACAATTGACAACGTTGTCTCAAAGGGGTACTGTCGCTTTATTGGTTCGAATAGGGCATTTATTGGTCTGTCAGGCCCAGAGGTGCTAGTTTCACAACAATAATGACTGCTAATGGTCACAATAGGCCTCGCGGCGCTGGAATGGGTAAAGGTTATGACTGATCAAAAATCGACACAGGCCACGGGAAGTGTGGTCATTCCTATGGCGATTATCGCCGGCTTGTTTTTTATCTTTGGGTTTGTCACCTGGCTGAACGGAGCACTGATTCCGTTTCTGCAAACCATTTGCGATTTGACTGCTTTCGAGGCGATGCTGGTAGCATCGGCTTTCTATGCCGCCTATACGATTATGGCGCTGCCAATGGCTTACATCATTGAGCGCACCGGCTATAAAAATGGTATGGCTCTGGGGCTATTTATTGTGGCCGTAGGTGCATTGATTTTTATCCCCGCAGCCTATGGTCGAGATTTCAGCATCTTTTTGCTCGCTCAGTTTGTGGTGGGGTCTGGTCTGACGATTCTACAAACCGCCTCGAACCCGTACGTTGTGAAATTGGGTCCGCCGGAATCGGCCGCGGTGCGCATCTGCATTATGGGTTTATTGAACAAAGGCGCCGGCGTGGTTGCGCCAGTCGTGTTCACGGCACTGGTTTTGTCAGGGATTACCGGTGTATCAGAAGCCGAGCTGGCGGCGCTGCCAGAAGTCATGCGTGACGCTAAGTTGAACGAGTTGGCCGGCCAGTTGGTAAGTCCTTATATCGGCATGGCCATTGCGTTGGCGGTGCTGGGTGTGGCCATGATCTTCGCCCCCATCCCTGACATAGAAGACGAAGCGCTCGAAGGGCAAGAAGACGGTAACATTCGCCTTTCTGGGGTTTTCCAGTTTCCTCATCTGGTTTTGGGGGCTCTGGCATTGTTCTGTTACGTCGGTGTGGAGGTGATTGCCGGTGACGCCATTGGCCTGTTGGGTAAACAGGCGGGCCTCGACAGCTCCATGAGTTCTATGCTCACCTCCTACACCATGATCTTTATGGTGATAGGTTATGCTTTGGGGGTGGTGTTAATTCCCCGCTTTATTAGCCAGCAAACGGCACTGATGGGCTCCGCCATACTCGGTGTGATTTTCACTATTTGTGTCATGACCGGATCGCTGCAAAGTAACGTTATGTCGGCTGCAACGCTGGGCTTATTTGGCATGCCAGAAATTCCCAATGCGGTTTACTTTGTTGCGCTGCTCGGTTTTGCGAACGCTATGTGCTGGCCTGCGATTTGGCCGCTGGCTTTGAGCAACCTGGGGCGCTATACCTCCAAAGGTGCCGCACTGCTGATTATGGGTATTGCCGGTGGCGCAGTCTTGCCGCCTGTTTACGGCCATTTCGCCGATAGCGGTGACGGCCAGCTGGCCTATGCCGTGTCCATTCCAGCGTATTTGTATATTCTGTTTTATGCATTGAAAGGTCATAAAATGACGAGCTGGGGTGGCAAGAGCGCCGCTGCCGCTGCCGTCGAGAAAGCGTGATTTCTACCTGCTATATGATAGTGAAGCATTGTCCGGCGCTTACGCCGGACAATGGCTTTCAGCTCGGCGCAGGTATTATTTTAAGGGCAAATAAATCTTGGTAATAAGCTCTGCCGGAGGTGTATCGTGCGGGTCATTAATATACTCTTCTGCCGGTGGCGCTTCGCGAGCCTCGCGCCCTGAATTTGGCAGCCAACTGCCGTAAAACCACGCATATACAGATTCCAAATCAGAATAAGGGCCGGTGTACGTCAATACCGCGTGCTCACCTCCGCCAATTTCTATTGCCGTTAAGCCATGCTCGGCTGCCGCTGTCGATAGCGTAATACAGGCCATAGACCGCAGTTCTCGCATTTCAGTAGCACCGGGATCATCAAAATACACACCGAAGCTGCGGGTATTAGAGTCGACTAGATTATGACTTTGGGCAAGGGCGAAGAGTTGATCAAAGGTGCTGCCAATAGCGAGATAATCGCCTTTGTGATGCATGCCTCCCATGGATAAAACATCAACCGTTTCAATAGATACGTTATAGCTCATCGGGTAGTCCTTTAATAAAGGTGGTAGAGAGAGGGCCGGAGCATCGGGTGAGAATCTTTGGGTGCGAAATCGCGAAGGGGTTTGCCCATAATACGCTGTAAACGCACGAGTAAAGGCTTCTGCACTGCCGTAGCCGGTCTGCTGGGCAATGTCGGCGATGGGCGTCGAGTCCCGGCTTAGTGTGCAGGCGGCGCGATGCAGACGAAGACGTTTTAACGTCTGACGCAATGTTTCGTGCATCATCTCCCGGTAGATTCGTTGAAAGTGATAGCTGGAAAAACAGGCGATCTCCGACAGTTGATTTGCGTCAAGATCATCTTCCAGGTGGTGCCATAAATAATCGACAACACGCATCACTCGTTCACGGTAGCTTGCCAGGGTAATTGTCTTTTTCATGCATCGTCCTCCTGCCAGCAAGACTACTCATAAGCCATCTGATAAATCCTGCGCAATTTATCAGATGGTAAATGTTGTATTGTGTTGAGGTATGTAGGCTATGGCAATTACTGCTGACGGAGGTGAGTCATAATGTTGAGGTAAGTATCGGTCCAATAAGTTTCGCGATTTTCGTGCAGAAATTCTAACAAGGATTCATGGGCCTCTCTGGATACGGCGATATGATCACCGCCAATGCCGTGAAAAATAATTTGCACCAACCCTCCGTTTTTTGCTGATTTTTTAACAAAATCAATCAGTTCTTGTCCCGATTGACCATCCGGCAGTGCGATCTTACTAAAGCCCTGGGGTAAATCCGTTTCGCTGCCTTTAATCGCAATAAACAGGTCTGAAACCGTTTCGACATAGTTGCCATTACTGGTCTCCAGGTGGCCGCAAGGTGGTGTAAAGGTTCGGGTGTTTTTACCGTCTATAGCTTTTAAAAAAGCACTGGCCACTGTAATTTCATCGCGCATCTGTTCGACGGTACGTTGGTCTATGTCGTTGTAGGGCGCCACCCAGTCAGTTCCTGGTTGCGATTTGCTGCACGCGTGATAAATCGTGTGATTACCCAGCTCGTGGCCTTGTTTCGCCGCCTCTCGCCATTCGTCAACCCGATCGCCCACAACAGGGGAAGCCATCATTAAATAAAATGAGCCCTTTAAGTTATATTTGTTGAGCGATGGGATCGCATTGTCAAGTTGGCTGCTGAGAGCATCGTCGTAGGAAAGGCTTACCGCCGCCTTTTCACCGTTGGGCCACTCGATACTGTGCGCGGTTGCAGATAATTGAAGTGCGGCAACTGCAAGGCTGATTAAACTCAGTTTTGACATGGTTATTTCCTTTCCCATTTCGTTATTGTTTGCTTACAAGTCTTTAGGGCATTTATAGAACTTTAGGGAGCCTCTGATCAAGTCTCCAGTGGTCTCTGCGCGAGTCAAAACGTTCACTCGGCAAGGCGCGCTTCGCAGGCAATGGCCATAGTCCTTGGCAAGAGGTGCAACACAGCGGATGGACGTTTTGGCCGCGCCCTTC
>NZ_JAULRU010000732.1 GCF_030518155.1 Gilvimarinus gilvus
TTATCTTCAATTTTCAGTACTTGAGCTATTGTTAACTGATCGAATTGTCCGAAAATTTGTGGAACATAATAAGGTTCGGTTTCAATGTTTATTATTCCGTTTGATGATTGACTTTTTTTGGCGATAATTTTCAATAAAGTAGATTTTCCTACTCCGTTATTACCAATTAAAGCAATTTTTTCTTGATTTTGTACTGTTAAATTAATGTCGCTAAACAGTATATCCTTGTTTGGATGTTGATATGAAATATTTTGTAAAGTAAGCATAATTCCTTTCTTTAGAAGTGAAACAATACAGCAACCGTTTTGAGGTTGTTGTTCTGATTTGTCTGAAAGAAATTATTTTTTACATTGTATCTTACTTAAATTTTGATTCTGCGAATATAC
>NZ_JAULRU010000448.1 GCF_030518155.1 Gilvimarinus gilvus
ATTCCATTTGTTAGCACCCGCTCCAGAAGGACTTCCAGAAGAAGCGCTTAAACTAACAGGTCCATTTGCTCCGTTGATTGTAGCTGAAATTGGGTTAGTTACTCCACGGTAAACTACACGTAAATTATCTGCAACAATAGAACCTCCTGTTGGATCTTTTTCAATAATTTCTGCAGCTTTTTTATCTAATGTTTGAGCTACAACTTGATAAGTTGAAGGTGCAATATTAACCGTTTTAGTTTTTCCATTCGACACATAAGTAATGTTACCTGTTAATTGATGCATACCAACTGCAGATGTATTCAACTTAATAGATGCTTTACCATCAACAACAGCAGCAGAACCAACACTTGTAGAAACAGAACCTTTGATTGAATTATCGTAAGCTCCTAAAACTACATTAAGAACAGCTTCGTCACCTACTTTTACAACACCTGGCGATAAGAATAAACCTTGGAAAGCATCCAACTCGATTTTTTCTTCTAATT
>NZ_JAULRU010000733.1 GCF_030518155.1 Gilvimarinus gilvus
TACAAGGGAATAAATGGTGCCCGGAGCCGGAGAAATTTGCCGGGAGCAAATTTAGGCAGCTTTGCTGGCCCAAAGGGCTGAGCACACGGACAAGATGAATATCGCGCAGCGATAGAGAATGTGGCCCGGGCCATGTGCGAACCCATTGCTCCGACAAATGCTCCCGCAATGTCGGCATACCGTATATCCATATACATAACCGGTTCAATTCTGGCCCACACTACAGGGTACCCAGTTAAGATCTAGATGCTAAAGGACTACAAGGGGAAATAAATGGTGCCCGGAGCCGGAGAAATTTGCCGGGAGCAAATTTAGGCAGCTTTGCTGGCCCAAAGGGCTGAGCACACGGACAAGATGAATATCGCGCAGCGATAGAGAATGTGGCCCGGGCCATGTGCGACCCCATTG
>NZ_JAULRU010000734.1 GCF_030518155.1 Gilvimarinus gilvus
GGAGATATAATTCAGCATTCCGGGTCAAATTCATTGACGTAGCTAACCTTAGCGTGCAAACGACCAAGCAGATTTACCAGCACATCCACCTCATCCGCCGAGAGGTCACTTAGCAACCTTCTCTCACGCTCAAGCGCGACGACTAGAACGCGATTGTGGAGTTCCTGGCCACTTTCCGTAAGACTCACGGTGTATCGCCGTGCATCTTCAGTGTCGACCTCAGAGCAGACGTAACCTGCTTTTTCTCGCGACTGTAACGACCGGCTAACCGCGCTCTTATCCAGCCCGATAACTTGGCTGATGCGATTAGCTGTGATGTG
>NZ_JAULRU010000735.1 GCF_030518155.1 Gilvimarinus gilvus
CCAATCCTGCATGGCCGCTGAAGTCGACGGTCTGACCGTTGTCCTCCGGGTACAAGCAGCGCAAAGCCGCCTCGGCCGATGCACTGCCGTCGACTGGCGGCGGGGTATCGGTTTCCACGTAGTTCCAGAACTTACGCTCCAGTTCGATCAGGCGGGCGATCATCTGCTCATCTCGCTCGATGCGATGGATCTCCAGGTGCTGACCGCCGAGCAGCACCGCCACATCTGCCGCCTGCTTGCCGGTGACTGCGAGTTGGTGCATCACTTGCAGTTCTACATATTCGGGTACGCCTTCCTTCCAGAGGCGTGCCCCGTTTAT
>NZ_JAULRU010000736.1 GCF_030518155.1 Gilvimarinus gilvus
AACCAAGGGTTTTTACTTGGTTTTATAGGTAAAAACCATTACTGTTAAGTCCATAGCTCGTTCCAACGCTCGGATTTCAGGGCGATAAAAGATAATAATTGAGGATATAACGATGGATGATTTACACGGTTTCTACCTTGAAGATCTGCAGGTAGGACAGACGGCAAGTTATGCAAAGACAGTGACTGAAGCTGATGTAGTGCTCTTTGCTGGCGTATCCGGAGATGATAATCCAGTGCACATCAATGCTGAGTATGCGGAACAAACGATATTTGGTCAGCGTATTGTGCATGGGATGTTTAGTGCCGCATTGATTT
>NZ_JAULRU010000737.1 GCF_030518155.1 Gilvimarinus gilvus
AAATGACCATTCGCCTGGTCGACGAAGCCGAAGGCCGTGAGCTGAACCACACCTACCGGCACAAGGACTACGCGACCAACGTGCTGTCGTTCCCTGCCGATGTACCCGATGACCTGCTCGATATCCCGCTACTGGGCGACCTGGTCATCTGCGTGGCGGTGGTGGAGCGCGAAGCGGCCGAACAAGGCAAGGCGCTGAACGCGCATTGGGCCCACCTGGTCATCCACGGCTGCCTGCACCTGCTTGGCTACGACCACATCGACGATGAGGAAGCCGAGGAGATGGAAGGCCTGGAACGAGAATTGCTGGCAGAACTGGGTCACCCCGACCCCTATGCCGATGATGAAACCGACACCCTCACACACTGATACACGAAGGATCACGAGAACCGCCATGAGCGAAGATCGATCGAGCAACGGGCAGAAGTCC
>NZ_JAULRU010000738.1 GCF_030518155.1 Gilvimarinus gilvus
ACAATAATGTATGTTTCCAAGCTCTATCTGCCATTAATTTATTGTAATCAGGTGATTCTGGATTGGTAAACGTGTGTTTTGAATTTGCGTAAGTAATCATTTGCCAATCTGTTTTTCCTTCGTTCATTTCAATTACTAAATTCGAAATATCTTCGGGTTTTACAGATTCATCTTCAGCAGGATGTTCAATCAAAACTTTTGTTTTAAGAGGAATATTTTTTCGAGCCAAATCTTTTGCTAATCCACCATGAATAGAAACAACGCCAACAACAGCTAATTGTGCACGAGCAGCTTCTAATGCGCCTGTTCC
>NZ_JAULRU010000739.1 GCF_030518155.1 Gilvimarinus gilvus
GAAAAATTACGCCATGATAATTATACAAAATCGTTAGAAGAGATAAGAAAAAAATATAACGATGTAAATTGGGCGTGGATTGTTGCTCGAAATAAAATTGAAGCAAAAGATCTAAATCATAATGATTCTTTTACGAAAGGCATTGAGCATGAAAAAATAAAACTAAATTTCCCGAAAGTATTAGAAGGAGGTGGGATGGCTTATTTAGAAGCTTACCATGAAAAAAAACTCCCTAAGGGTGTAAAACCATTTGGTTTATTTGTTCAGGCTTTAGGTACACCTAAAATACTAGATATTGAATGGACTGATTTTAATTACAATTCGCTTAAAGGGAAAACTGTAAAATTTGGTTCTGAAGTCT
>NZ_JAULRU010000740.1 GCF_030518155.1 Gilvimarinus gilvus
CAACAGGGGGCCGAGGCGCTGTTCGGCGAGCCGGCGTTGCAACTGGAAGACGTGCTGCGCCCGGACCCCGATGGCCGCGGCCGGATCCACCTGCTTGATGCCAGCCGCTTGGTGCATGAGGCCCCCAAGGTCTACGCCACCTTCCTGTTGTGGCTGCTGGCTGAATTGTTCGAGCAGTTGCCCGAGCGCGGCGATGCCGAAAAACCGCTGCTGGCGTTGTTCTTCGACGAGGCGCACCTGTTGTTCAACGGCACGCCCAAGGCGCTGCAGGAGCGCCTGGAGCAGGTGGTACGGCTGATCCGGTCCAAAGGTGTGGGTGTGTTCTTCGTCACCCAGTCG
>NZ_JAULRU010000741.1 GCF_030518155.1 Gilvimarinus gilvus
TGAACCACAGGAAGTCCAGCAAGCTTTTTTTCCCAGTATCTCAACTGCTCATTAATAGCATCTCCCTGAAGATTCTCTCGCTGCCAAAACGAATAGTCAGAGTACTGTATGTTAAGGGGGACTAACGACGACTCTTCCCCCATAACGTAAGCTGAATACAAATTACTAAACTCGTCAACCAGAATCTTAAGCGACCAACCATCCGAGGCTATATGATGCATGGTGAAAACCACAATATGCTCAGCACTATTAACACTCGCCAAGTGCACGCGTATCATTAGGTCTTGCGACAAATCAAACGATCTCACTGATTCTTTCGCAAAAAATTGCGCAATATTCTCTTCACCACCATCTATAGAGGTTATCGTTAGATAATCATCCTCTCGAATATTTTCCACCTTTTCGACTAACTGGACGACGTCATTTTCTGACCCCATTGAAAAACGGGTGCGCAGAACTTCATGCCTCTGAATAATGTTAAATAATGCTTTCTTAAAGGCAGTAATATTCAGATCACCACGAAGCCACATCGCGCTGGACATATTGTATTGCGGACTACCTCCTCCGACCTGATCCAGCACCCAAAGGCGGTATTGAGAGTATGACAACGGTGCATCAAGATTGCGCTGCTTTCTGACTAATTTTGTCGAGAGAGACACACTCTCAAAATACCTGATCAAGTTATCTCTATTATTTTTAATAATGGCGATAACCTCTTCGGTCATGGCCCCTTTTGCACTTTTAGTTTTCAAGGTCCCATTTTGATAATTCAAATAGACCCCATTTTTTCGTAACGTCAATATGACATCTTCTATTATATCTACCATTCCATCTCCTCCATCTCTTCCTGATCGATGTCAGAGAACTGTCCACTTGCTGACTCTATAATTGCGCTCATGTGCTCTAATTTTTCGCAGCGTATCAATTGATTTAGTGTTAATGACATACTGAATTCAACATTAACTCTATTTAGTAACTTTACCGCCAGAAGAGAATCGCCACCAATAGCAAAAAAGTTGTCGTTCACCCCAACTTTATCAACACCCAAAACCTCTTCCCAAATGGTACATAGCATCTTCTCGACCTCATTAGAAGGCGCCCTATACTCCCCCTTCATTACATCAACATCAATGCTCGGAAGCGACTTTCTGTCAATCTTCCCATTAGAAGATAATGGCAGCTCACTCAATATCATGTATTGAGAAGGAACCATATAGTCAGGTAATCGACTTAATAAACTTTCTTTTACGCCCGATAGAATATCGGCTCGCGTACTACTTTTAGATTCTGATACATCCAAATTATTTCTATACTGTTCACCAAGGACAACATAAGCGACCAACTGCTTATGTTGTTCATCACCTACAGATGTCACAACAGCATTATCAATGCTCGGCACCTCCATGAGCGCAGTTTCAATCTCCCCTAGCTCAATTCTGAATCCTCGTATTTTGACTTGGTGATCTAGCCGACCCAAATATTCGAGCTCCCCTTGATCCGTCCAACGAACCAAATCTCCGGTCTTATACAGCCGAGCGTCAGCACCATCATCAGCTTCCCTGTATGGATTACTGGTGAAGACTTGA
>NZ_JAULRU010000743.1 GCF_030518155.1 Gilvimarinus gilvus
CACAGCTTTACACCAAAATTTCGTCTTAGTTATCGTTCACTTCTGATTAAGAAAGCTGAAAAGCTACTTCCACAAGACACAATTAAAAGGTTTCTAGCTAATGGCTAGTCGGCAAACGAATGAAGGAGCGGCAAAGGCTGATCCTCTCGGAAATTTTACAGTCGCATTGACCCTCATATGCATAATCAGTGCTCTTTTATGGTATTTGTACTCTCCGTACCTGGCATGGGCGGCAGCACATACCGCCATTAAAACGCGGTATCTATTATTTCCGTTCACTTTCGTTATGTCCGACCAAATGGCCGATTTCATTCAAAACCTGGATGTT
>NZ_JAULRU010000449.1 GCF_030518155.1 Gilvimarinus gilvus
ACTCCAGCGTTTCAGGGAGTGGCTGGAGCAAACGGGTGAAGCACAGGCACTGGCGAAAAGAGCCGCTTCACGCGCCAAAATCGTCAAAGTCATTGCCGACGAATTCGAGGGGAGATAGCAGGATGTCCAGAGCACTGTTTACTGTAGGCCCCGTCTTGTCGTTCCGTGGGGTCAGCGACACTGGGCAGTGGCAGGTAACTGCGTTGGTCGGCGTTTTAGCGGGGGCCGCCTTCCCTGCTTTTTCTGTTGATGGCAAGCGCTGCGAGGCGCCGAAGGTTTTGCTGAAGCGGGCGAAAGAAACCATCCTGCGTTACGACCTGAGCTGCGCTCAGCAGGCCCAGGAGCGTACGGTTCAGTTCGGCGTGGGGCACGGAGGGCTGCAATGGCATTTCTCCGTTCCTGGAAAAGACTATGCCCCAAGG
>NZ_JAULRU010000744.1 GCF_030518155.1 Gilvimarinus gilvus
GTAGTCCCAGTGGTGCTTGAGTTCCTGATCCGGGGTTGCCACCAACGGTACCAATTGCTCGACCGTCGGTTTTTGGGTCATGGTGTTGATGAACTTGTTCGAAACCACCGAGAGGCGATCGATACGGCCGTCCATGTAGGCGTCCAGCATCACTTTGACGGAGCCGATCAGATCATTGATCGACGGCTCTTCGCCCAGGTGGCTGATCGCGGCTACAACGTTGCCGCCAAAGATGCGGAAGAAAGTCGCACCCTTGCTGCCGATCACGCACAGGTCGATTTCCACGCCCTGTTCGCGGTTTT
>NZ_JAULRU010000745.1 GCF_030518155.1 Gilvimarinus gilvus
AAAAATCAAATGACAGAAAAACAATCGTTGATTTTAAAGCTTCGATTCGAGAAGAACCAATCGTTTACAACCATTGCCAAGACATTAGAACTTTCTCAGAAAGAAGTGCACAATGAGTTTGTAGTCGCTTATCAATTGTATCAACAAAAAAGCTTAAACCCCTAAATAACTAAATATGGAAAATTCTACAATTTTTTTAATACGTAAAATACAGTTAATCGTTGATTTACCAACCCAAGAAGAACGAAAGGAAGTTTGGAGTACCCTATACAAATGGCAAAATAGATGTTTTATAGCAGCTAATTTGATTGTTTCTCATTTGTATGTG
>NZ_JAULRU010000746.1 GCF_030518155.1 Gilvimarinus gilvus
ATAAGTAATAGCTACCAGGTTTTAAGGTAGTTCCAGTTACAACAGCATCATTTACAATGTTATGATTATTCCAAATAAATAATGTCATCCAACTACGTTGATTACATAATTGATCAACTTGACAATTTCCTCTAAAATTTGTACCAATAAATGAATTACTAATAGTTTCTACATTTCCTTGATAAGGAATAGACATAGGATATTGTTGAATAGAAGCCGAATTCACTGACTTCTTTTGCATTGTTAATTTGCCTTTAGTAGACGAATTGCTACCATTGATAATAACTTGTCCATAATTATTAAGGGCAGACCAATAGTTTATAAACTCATCTCCTGTAGAACTTGAAGAAGGATTATTGAAATTACCTTGAATTTGAATATTCCCTTGATTACGGACTATGGTATCTGCAGTAACTATTGGTTTATCAGCATTTAAAGTAACATTCCCTCCGTTATAAAACAATGTATTAGCGTTAACTTTAACAATAGCTTTATTACCTAT
>NZ_JAULRU010000770.1 GCF_030518155.1 Gilvimarinus gilvus
TTAGGGCAGCGAATCTAAGCTAGCAGTGTATAACTGGTGGTATTGTGCTTAAAGATCGACCTTACAAGCTAACTGTTTAATCTTTGAGATTAATGCTTGTGTGATGAAAATAGCCAACCCCTTCCGCTTTGATTAGATAAGGTTCGCTGTCCGCCTATTTTGTTTTTTTGTTTTGGCTGCCCCTTGACCGAGTGATTTATAACTGGATGTCAGACTGACAAGCCCGATGCTTTGAAGCGCCGGCCCCAAGGGTAACCGATAAATTTCTAGTAGCATTCTAGCCTGACTAGGATATCCCCAAAGCGCCGCATGATTTTTAAATGCGGCTCTATTGGAGACTGACTCTCAATAGGTGTTTGGTTGGCCAATTCAAACCATTCATGAAATTATCGGAAGTAGACAGACAAAAAATCAAATTTACATAAAGTTGAGTTATAAAACACTCAACTTTTGGTGAGCTATTGTTCTTTGACAGGTCCGGTCATATAGGTGTTAACTCAATAACTCTTCAACGCTAGCAATAAGTGCATCAATTGAGTTTCTTTTGTGCTCATTTAGAGCATTTTTAGGAACAGCCTTAACTGCATTTGCAACGACATACTTAACCTTCGACTCGACGGCATCACTCCATCGTTTACCATCATTTAGAAATGCTGATTTAACACGTTCAGACCACTTTTTATTACACCTAAATGCTGGCTGACTTAGGTCAACACCAAATTCTTCGATTATTTTATTACGATAAAGATCAAGATTTAAACAGTCCTCGAACTCCGTATTCCGAGCGCCATTACAAGTAACAAACGTATTTTTCTTATTGGAAATAATTCCATCCGACTCAGCTTTGTCGTAAGCCGCTCGGCCTGATTCATCATTGTCTAAAAAAGTATGATAAACACACAGGGAGTTACTAAGAAGAGTTAATTTATAAGATAAATTAGAAGCGCCACCAATTTCATCTATTACTAACAGATGACTATTTATTGCCTTCTTAATTATTTCACTCTCAGCGGATAAGATAGCTTTTAAAGAGATGACATCATCCCCCCCCTCTACAACTAAAACATAACTTGCATTTACGAGGTTGTCTGAAGCTTTTATACCCAATAAATCTCTAATTTGACCTATATTCCTCGCAGGAACGGCCTTGCCGCTATTTACGATAATGTTTGATTTTATATCAGTCCTATCGACAAACAATGGATTATGTGTCGTGAGAACAACCTGATTATTTTCCCCCAGAGCCATAATGACTTCATTTAACTGATGAATCGCGGCTGGGTGTAAATGTGATTCAGGTTCTTCAATCGCAATAATCGAAGCACCAACTGAAGACCCCCTATTTTTTAGAAGGCCTAGAGCCGCTAAGCTTTTAACTCCGTCTCCCTTGAAAAATAGACTTGTAGGAGTTCCATCGTCAATAATTATTTCGAATTCATTTCGAAATGACGAGCGCCTGCTGTCATCAGGTATTGCGACATCTACATTTTTTATACCGGGCAAAAATTCTTGCAAAGGCTCTTTGATTTGTTCTCCTAGTTCTTTTAAAACGGGTTCTTGAATTTTCCTTATTGTTTCAAGTGCAACCTTGTAATCTCTATTAGCTTCAAGCTTACGCATTCTTTGCATTAGCATAACCCTAACAACTTCCATAGCTTCTTGATCTGTACGAACAGCCGGAATGTAATTAAAAGTAATATTTTTACCTATAAAATCAGCAATTTGACCAGACTTTGCATTTAGCGCTGCTCCACCTGCTCCTCGCTTCTCTACCACCCTGATGCTTGGCTTGTCATCTTTTCCAACTCTGATTTCAATTGGAAGAGATCCGTTTAGCCTTGACTTGATTTCTTTTCTAAACAGATCGATTTCTTTCGAAGTCAAAAGAAATTCAAGTCTAAATATAGTTTGAGTATTGGACTTCCTATCTTGAAGAGTTATTGGGAAATCTCTCTCCCAAAAGTAGTGAGAATCATCTTTCCGAGCATATCTTCTAGACCCTAAATAAACTCCTCCTCGTCTTTCCGATATTGCATGCTGTTGCAATGTGGTCATGGCAATATCTAGCGACTTCAGCAGGTTTGATTTCCCCTCATTATTACGTCCAATCAAAATAGTTGTTTGGGATAGAGAAACTTTATGAGCCTTAGTTATGCTTCTAAAGTTCGTGACCGAAAAATCAATTAGCTTCATATTTATTCTACAATCCCTGATATTTGGTAGGTGGCTATGTGGAGTTAACGCCTTTGTCATTTGCGTTTTGGTTGTAGCGGATTTTTGGGGTAAAGTGGCGCAGCCACCCCAAAAAGGAGCGAAGACCAAAACGTCAAATGGACAAACTTGTTAAGTGCATTCGGCACGCGCTTACATTTTATTGATTCGCGATCTAAATATCTATGTTCAATTTTTCTTTATAAACTTTCAATCTCCTTTCAGCTCTATCAATAAATTGATTATAAAATAATACTTCTGAGTATAATTCGCCATACTGAGTTCGCGTTGCAGGATCAACTATCGGGTCAGTGCTAAAATAGCCTAGACCGCTAGGAAATCTTGTATAGTTTAAAGGCATTCTAGATTCGTCCATAGTGTCACCTATTAAGTAACCATATATTCTCTTAATTCGGCCATAGGATTTTGCGGCGATAAGTCGCGCATACTGAGCAAGATCAGATATATGTTCCTGAATTTCAACTCCTGGAGCTTTGAATTCGATAATTATTGCTGACCCTTCTTGGTTAAATATAGCAATGTCAGGTCGCTTAAGCCTGTGATCGTAATTATTCTTTTTAAATAATTCCTCAAGCTGTTTGTCGATATCAGCTTCGAATAGTTTTTCGGTTTCATTCCAAGGGATGGATGCTAAAGACTTGTCTGATGCGATATGCTCAAAATAATGATATTCTTCATTTAGTATCCATATGTCATGATCGATAGAATCCTCACTATCTTTATTTGTAGGAAAGAAAACATTGTGAATAATCTTTTCATTTTCTTTCCTACCGCCATCGTCCTCCTGGCAATTAAGCATAGACTCTACGGCTTTCTTTAAGACCTCAAGCATCGACGTTCTGCGAACAACGAGCTGAGAAAGATTGGCCATATCCATTTTTTTAATCGTCGACGTATATGTCCAAGAAAGAGTGCCTACCCTGTCCCTGAAATCTTTACTTCGAGGGTCTAGTTCTAGCAATTCTTGCTTTAAATCAAATATTTTTGATGTCTCATTAACGATGTCATCTTGGTATTTTTTTAAAACACGCTTTGCAATATTTTGCTCAGTATCACTGTAACGGACTTTAATCTTGGCTGTGTCTAGCATTGATCGAGTAATACCAAATTTGGTTTCAGTTGAAGCAACTAACTCTTCTTTATCGAAGTCACTAGGCGTCAATATGCTATAGACATAATCTTCCAGCGAATCAACAATGTCTTGCATCGATGGGCTATGATCTAATTCATCATTAGCTGAGCACTCGCGAGGAATATTAAAATCATCTCTCTGCTCATTAACCTTATCTTCCAGAAAATGGCTTTCTATGAGTAGTAATTCATATTTTCCATCAAGGGCGCGTCGTCTATCTTGGTTATTCTTAAGATAAAATTGTGTAATTGGCTTAACTAAGGCTGAATTAGCACATAATGCAACCTCATGCTCATAATCGTGAAAAGATGCCTGCGGTAGTGAGTATCTTGTTACTTTAAGGTCTGTATCTTTTTTATGTATAGCAGAACCATGAGTACAAACCAGCGACACTGTATTTACTGATACTGGTGATGGGAGCTCATTCGAAGAAATTATTTTTCTCTCTATTTTTTCGCCTTCCTTAGAGGTAATTGAAATTTTGAATGAACCTGCGATTCCTTTCAAGATAATAAATCGCTGCATAAACGCAACATATAGGTAACGATATAAGGCGTTTACAGAAAAATCTGCTTTCACACTTGAAGATATGAAAAATCTATTTGCTGCATATTCTTTTAAGATTGAGGTTGATACTGTTGTTTCTAGATCTACTTTAGATGTATCTTTCTCCTCAAAACTATGCTCACTAATTTCATGGATATTTTCATCTGTACTTAATGTTTTTCTATGAATAATTCCATCTTTTCTGAAGATACTATCCACTTCAAATTTCCTGAAGAAGTGAAAGAACTGTATTCTTCCAGCTCCTTTACATTTCCCAATGCCTTGAATGTTCAGGTAGTCTTTATAGGTAGAGTCCTTCGTCACAAAAGCTCGAATTTGTTCGTCATCAAAGCCAGCGCCGTTATCTACGCATGATATTTTAAGATCGAACCGACCATCTTCGAGAAGACTGGCAGGAAGAAAATCTATCTTTATTTCAACGGATAGATCAGGAGCATTATTGTCACTGCTTTTACGAATAAGATAAGAATCAATAGCATTTGATAAAAGCTCTTCTATTACAACATATCTGTTCGCACTTATTTCTGTGTTTTTTAATCCACCTCTAATATCAAGTGTCATAGCTCTTCCTGTTTAATGATATCAAAAACTACTCATATTTTTGTTCACATTATAGACGCTTGCTATATATGTTTTTGGGCACTTAACGCCCGCATTTGCGGCTGGTTTGGAGCGCAGCGGAAAACCAGTCCGACAACATGCGCTTATTAGAATTTACATTACGGTTCCACTGACTTTTAGATCGCATATTTTCTCTTTGATCATTTGACAAAGTTCATCGGTATTAGTGATAGCCAGCAACTCTGCTTGAGTCACAACAACAATATCTCGTCCTTCTTTAAGAGAGTTCGAGATAACATCCCTTGCTGCCGTCCTATCCGCTGCATCTCCTGATATTCCATTTGCAGCGAATAAAATGCCGAAACTTAACCCCCTGTTTTTAAGTTTTGTATCAAACCAGTTTACTTCGATGCTCCCCAAAGGTCGGGACCAATTTTTGCACTCTGCTAATATGAAGTTTGGAAGAAAGAAAAACCCCTTCTGCTTTTGCTCATTAAAAAAAGCAATATCTACCTCTTCAGAATTCGCATCATTTAGAACATTTCTTCTTGTGATAGATATCCCGGGAACTTTACCAATTGCATATGAAAGAAGCTCTTCAAATGCATCTCCCTTACCTTTGGTGGTTGTGGCAGCTTGCCCTTGTGCTATGAAGCCGTTCATTCTTGGCTGAGATAAAGTTGCCATCTTTACCTCCTGATGCCATGCACACGCTGGTTACGCAGATCTCTTATGACCTCACCAAAACTTTCGTTTTCTAATGACTCCAGCAGCTCGTAGCAAGAAATTGCAATAATATTTGATGGCAATTCATAGAAGTACTGGGATCGGTCTGGACCAATCAAGTATATAAGCAAGCCGAACTTAGAATTTGAATCATAGAGGTAGTGGTTTAGCTTTTCAGCCACCCTGTCTAAATCCGATAAAGATTTAATCGTCGATTTTACTTCAACAATCAATGGGTTTGCCCCAATATATGTAAGCTCATCGCTCCAGATGGCGATATCTGGCCTATATCTTCTTGACCTAAATTCAGAGACGATATTAACGCCAGATTTTCTAATCGCATCAGCAACTATCTTTTCGAATTCTCGCGACGCCTTTCCTCTATCGGCTCCCTCGATAATACTTTTTTCAACCCTTCGCAGTGAATCAAGGTATCTATGTGAGTAGTCTCCGAGAGGCTTACTCGGTATGAAGTTATACTTCTTCTTGGATATTGGCCTCTTACCGTACTTCAATAATTCCTCAACATAGTTCGCTATTTCTATGTACTGAGATGAGTCCAAACGAATAATTGGGAATTCGGAGTAATTTATAGGAATGTTTCCGGCATCGTAGGAAGTAGCAAGCAATACTTTTTTACCAATACCGAATGCAATTCCAGCTTCAAATAATACAGACTTTAGCGACTCCTCGTCGTCAGCGATACATAAGGTGATGTCACAGGATTTTATTACTGATGCGACAGTAGACGCATAGCTGCTTTCAAACTCTTCAACATCAGTAGCGAATACAGCCTTGATACCACGAAGCTTGAGCTCTTCTGCAAGTTCGATCACCCAATTTTTTTTTGGGATAGATATATAGCAGGATTTCACGTTAACTCCCTCAATCTTCGTAAATTCTAACGCTTAGATAAGCATCCCCGTCGGCGCAAAAAAAATGAATCTCGTGACTCATTTAGGACGTATTCGGCACGCTCGCACCGACGGGGATGTCTTCATCGTCTTGTTGTACAACCCCCGCACCCAAGGTAGGGGTCACGTTCTTATTTATGGAAATTGCTTTTGACACTTGACTCTTCCATAAACTGTGCGTCCGCTTAGCGGGGGCTCCGCATATAGAACAAGAAAATACCACATCTGTATTGAGGGGGCTATATCGTTTTTGGGGCACGCCGCTTAGGCACCTATAGGCCTGTAAGCGGCGGCGTTTCGTCGCTGGCGCATACAAACCATAGTAACGGAACGTGTGCAAACCTACCTGTGGTACGTGCTCAAGCAAGCGACGGGCGAATTCATCGAGGGGCAGGCGCAAGTCTTTTTTGCGCTTGTCCCGGTGATCAAGGTAACGAAAGCGTATTTCATGATCATTGCGGAAAAGTATTTGCTTCGGGTTCATGGGGCCCCCCTTTAGATAGCGGCTCAGGTAGAGCATGACGCCTTTGCCATGTTCATAACGCTTTTCAATACGTACAGACCACTCCTTCTTCCATAGGGCAGACCAATGCTGGCGTATCTTCTGCCAGGATTGGTCGGGAGGACAAATCAATTCACCCGACTCTATCGCTTGCATAATGCGTTTTTGCACCACAGCTCGGTATCGGCTCTTCACTACTTTAATAGGCAGTAGAAACTGCTCTACCTCTTTCCATTGATCGGAGCCCTTTAAGCCCCCGGCAGACACTAAGCAATGCACATGCGGGTGGAGATTCATTTGTCGTCCCCACGTATGCAGTGCCGTCATAATGCCAGGGGTCACGCCATGGTATTTTGAATCTTCCATGAGCATTAACGTATCGCGACTGGCCGAGAACAACAGGTCAGCAAAAAATCGTTCGTTGTATCGCCACAGTGACAAGTACTCGTGAGGTAGCGTAAAAATAACGTGGAAGTGAGCGCAGGGAAATAACCGATGCTTTTGGTTTTCAATCCACTCCACGCGCTTTTTCTGAGCACACAAAAAACAGCTTCGATGTCGGCAGGAATGATTGAGTTCGATCGGCTTATGCCGCGAAGCGCATTGAAAGAAACTGCTTCCCATGGCCTTTGTTCGGCACTGTGAAATTGCGTCGATAGCTTTCAAATTTTTAAGCGGTTGCGGACTCGACAACAACTCATCGTACTGTGATTGAAAAATTTCCTGTAAAGCTCGTTCGGACATTCCGTGTCCTCTTTTTTGGGGTTAAGGGTTACCACCCCCGCGCAGCGGGTTTGTACAACGCCCGCCATAAGCGGCCGAGTGAAACGAGGTCCGGTGCACGAAGTGCGCGAACTTAATGGCCTGGTTATATGTTCTTTCCGCGACGCGCTTTACAATAAACCAAAAATCATATTAGCGGCCACATTGCGATACCTGAGAGCATATCACTATCTTATAGCGGTGTTGATAAAGTCTTGTTTACTATTCGCCAGCCTGAATCTACTTTTTGAAGATTTAGGTAATCGGTGCTGATTGATCCAGTTCCAGCATTTTTAATATCTATTCTCGCCATAGCCGCATGGCCTGACACGTCGATAATACGGAATTTGCTTGTTCTGCCAGGGTGATCATCCGGAATTTGTGATACACGCTCCCACCAAAAATCTTGCGTCAGAGACCTTAAAGATCCTTTTTTGCTGACTGACATGAGATGCGCGGTTGGATGAAAGGATTTGCGTATTGCGGCATTTTCTTTTTCATCAGTAACTTTCAAGTAAGTCTTTAAGGTCTCAAGTACCGCAAGTCGCTCGCTCCTTGGACCTGCCCCCAAAACGCCATCTAAATCGTCGGCAGAAGCCGGGAGCACCTGGAAAAGTGAAATCAATAAGACGATTGAAAGAATACTAAGTTTAGACATCTTTACACCTTCTAAAGTTTAATTTACTTGTGTTTTACTTGCTACGGATCATCGTTTTCTTGAGAGATAGCGATACCAGCCAAATAAACTCATCTCCATTTAATATCGCTCACACTATTTTTTAATAACTTTTTAGACTACGGCAAATCTACGGTACATATAACGCCCCGCTCAGCTGCGGCTGGTATGGAGCGAATTTTGTGTTAATTTTTGAGCGCCAGCGAGTAACACAAAAGGCGCGTAGTACCAGCCGTCAGACTGGAGCGGTTTGTTAAGTTTTGACCTCAACGACCTCTCCCATTGCTATTAATACTGGGCCTTCCTGTATTCGCCATATTAGACCAACATGCAATAATTCTTTTAGCCCTCGTACATTAAGAAAACGAATTTGGACAATTCTTTCATCACCTGGATAAATAGTATCACCCTCTTCAAAGTCAATTTGACCTATATAGAAATTTCGATTTTCTTCGAGACCAAAATTATGATTGGGCCTAAATGCATATCCACCCACAATAGGTGTGTGCCGACCTCCGCTCTCCGTAGACAACAAGGAAACTTTGGCCTTCACAATTAAAGGGCCATCTTCTATTACATCTAAGTTATCGCTAAATTCAAACATATGGAAAACTTAACGCCCGGCTATGCGGCGCGAGCTTGCGAGCGTCCGGCAACCGAAGGTTGCGAACATGAGCCGCTTGTTATGTGATTTGCAGGTAC
The DNA here is from genome assembly GCF_030518155.1 of Gilvimarinus gilvus. GTDB lineage: Bacteria > Pseudomonadota > Gammaproteobacteria > Pseudomonadales > Cellvibrionaceae > Gilvimarinus > Gilvimarinus gilvus. Next base: position 8,775 of record NZ_JAULRU010000770.1, read on the forward strand.
GGTTAAACACCGGATCTCACCATATCTCTGATCTTTACCGCTTTTTCGAAGTGATCCAATTTGTGGGTTTCAATCCACCACCGAGCTGCCTCCATAAGAACCTCCGGCTGATCGTTCTTGTTCTTGAAGAATGCGTAAAACGACAGTCCGACTCCCGATCCCTTCTGTTCGATTTTGAGTTCACATACTTCAACAATCAATTCTCTAAGCTCTTTCCGCAACGAAGTATTCCTATACTGGGTTGATCACATAACGCCGCCAGCAAGCGCGGCTTTGTAGTGAAGCCGAAGGCGTAACGAAAAAGACGTCGCCTTGACTGGCTTTGTTATGGAATATTTAGTAAAGGGTAGTCTTAACCCTGTTTTCAATTATCTCTTCTACTTTTTTAATTTCGCCTTCTGACTTTAACGGATCAATTTGCTTCGTTAAAATTTCTCCGAGACTAGGCATGATGTTACGTTCTGCTTGAGCTTCCACCTTCCAGATTTTAGAACGAGTAATTGCTTTTGCACAGTGAAAGAAAGTTTCAGCTATAGAAACTACAATGACTGTTTTGGGAAGCTTACCCTGATATTCAAAGCGCTTTAGTAAACCAACATTAGTGACAATCTTTGCCTCACCGTTAACGCGAAGACATTCTTTAAATCCAGGGATCAACGCCAAGATACCTACATTTGGGTTTTCAACGATGTTACTTAAGCTATCCAAACGATTATTTCCAGGCCTATCGGGTATGGCAATAGTATTCTCATCCAGTATCTGTATGAATCCTGGAAAATCCCCTCTAGGGGAGCAATCCATACTTCCCCTTGCGTTCGACGTAGATAAAATCACAAACGGCGACAGCTCTAGAAATTGGGTACTATATTGATCAAGTTTGCTCTGTTGTTTTTTTATAACTAAATCCATGGGGGTATCATATAGTTCACGAAGATGCTCCACCGAACTTATTACTTCAAATTCCATAAATATCTCTCAAATTACGTAGCCATAACAGTGTATTAGACGGAATTCCGATTATACAACACAAAATCCCGTCAGATTTTCGTCCATTTATTGTCAAAAATCATATCAAGTTCAATGGGTTAGCGCATCTTTTTCTGCTTACTGTCACTGTAGAAACGAAGCCCTCGTGTTTAACGAGACCTCAACGAGGTCTTCTATGTACTCAAGGAATCACAAAATATTCATATATTTCAGAAGGTTAGAATTTGGAGCCCGGGAAAACAAAGACTGCTCAGTTTTTTACTCATAGGACCCCAGACTTCAATTTGCTCAAATTTTCATTATAACTGTATATACATACAGACTGATGGGAATTGCCTTTGAAAGCCTCGCCCTTCATTGAGCGGGTCCGATCTGAGCTTCGTACTCGCCACTACAGCATGCGCACAAAAAAGACCTGTCTTTACTGGATTCGTCGTTTTTTTTAATGATAAACGACACTCCGATGTGTTGGGAAATGCAGAAATAGAATGGTTTCTTAGCTACCTCGCGGCTAATCGCAAAGTTAGTGCTGCTATTCAACTTGGGGTAGCGACCACAAAATAAGCCCCTCAGCTAACTGCAAAGTCGCATGCCGAAGCTCTGTCGAAGTTTATAATTGATACCGCGAACTGGAAAAAACAACGAGCTAATTTATCACTTCGGCCCTGCGATTCAACCAATTCCAACCGAACATCAAACGTGAAAAGTCCATGAATTGGCGTGTTGGTAATTAAGCGAATTGGGTACTAGGCCAGCAGGAAAATACAGTGAAAAGCAATGGCTATGGCAGGTGTGTAACATTTAAATTTCATAGCCGAGGTTTGATCTTGCTTTACAGTTTTTCATTCCTATTTTCTACAATCACATGTAGAAGTTTAGACCTAATCTCGCATTTCTTCTTGAAAAAGAGAGAGTTAACCCACTCAATGAAAAAGGCGAATTTCGAACTGTTGCGGGTGAGTTATTGACTGCAGCGTGAGAAATGGCTGCCGCCCCGGCAATCCAATGCATATCCCTGGCATCCATCCTTAGGGCGCCGGTGGGGGCGACAGTTCGACAATTGTGGCCAATTTTTGGTCATCTGTCATGTGGGGAATGACTGTTTCGGCTGTGAGATATGTCCTACATTCCCCACTTTTAAGAGATACGGTCCTTGATGAGGCGGGTATTGGGCTCAGTTTAGCCAAAGGCGCTTTGGCCGACAAATAGGGCGCCTGTAGAGTTTCCTCAGAGTCTACCGAGGCCTCAATCTGCCTCAGCGATCCAGAGCGCTATAAGAGCCAAATTTCAGCCCAGCTTACCGCCTGAACCACGTGATGTTGTAAATCAAGTTACCTCCTGAGCCCAAAGTTTCTATGTTCCACGGAGCAACTTGATGATTTGGCGTATATTTCATTTTATTTGGCAGCTACGATGCACTTGGAGGGTAACTCGATTCACGAAACGGGTAACTCAATTCTTGACGGGTCGTGTGTATTCGAACGAGGCTTTGCGCTCATATGCGCATATCTAAGTATTGGTTAGTGCCAAATCAGAATTATAAAAAATTATTGCGTAATCTGTGTAGATCATCAAAAACAGAGCTTTCTTTCCTTAGCGTCTTTTTTGGTAACCATTGTATTAACCTTCCGCAGATCTCGGCCTAGAATGGTTCGCTATCAGAATCTATCATCAAGTTCGGCATCAGAGGCTAAAACGTGAATATCACCCGCGAACCGTTTTAGGGAAATAGCCGCGAGCGTCAACGTATCATCGGGCGTCGCCACCTTGTAGCCTAAATCATGACAAACCTCTACAGCCTTGTACACATCCAAGCCCCAGAAAATACTCTTTGACCTAAACTCTTCACGCTGTACTAGCGTTTCGCCGCCAGGCACGTCACCCCATACATCAGGGCATAAATTATTGACTATATAACCTTCAGGTTCTACCTGAATCTTTCCCACCAACCCATAACTCTTGTAAACCAAGAACGTCTTGATGTGGTCGACAACAGTAAACCCGGGGTAATGCTGAGGGTCGGGATGCAGCTTGGGGAAAAACTTCGGATAAATCCCTAAAGTAGGCAGATATTTGGATGAATCAAACGCGAGTCGGACCAGCCGACTCACCTGCTTCTCTCTGCAGTACTCGCCGCGGATCTCTTCCCTAAACTCTGGTAAAGACCGCTCTGCGAGGTACGCGAGTCGCTCAAGCATTAGCGGAAGCTGGTCATCCAGTGCATAGCTATCATCCACGGCATGGAAAGCAAGAATTTTCAGCACATTGTCAGTTTTCTTATGAACTTCAGGACGATCATCAATGGCCACGATATCCTTTAGGGCATATCCATGTTCAACGAAGCTTCGAATGTCTTTAACCTTCTCAAATCCTCGGTTCTTCAGGTCGTCGTGTGTTTGCACGAATAAGAAGTCACGAGGGTCGATACCACAAAGCGGAAGCACTAGCTCTATATACTCTAACGACGCGGTTGTGCACAAAGCCAAGTCATAGCCTAGGTCTTTCACGCCTTTAATGAACGCTTCAAGGTGAGGCCTCGGGTAGACTTTCGCGATTGGCTCTTCATCTAGAAGAATGCCCCCGGTAGGAAGCTGCTCTAAAAATTCTTCTTGAGACGTATTTCGCTCACAGGACCGCACTCCCTCAGGCTCGTAAAGTCGAGTGCTGAGCAGCGTGTTGTCCACGTCAAGCACCAGAAGCCGTGGCCTGGCGTGCTCGCTTTCACTTCTACTTATCATTAG
>NZ_JAULRU010000771.1 GCF_030518155.1 Gilvimarinus gilvus
CACAAGGGTGTGAGCATCAGGATATTTCGAAAGAAATTGACCGTCGGAGTATATCACCGACATAACTTGTTTCTTGGTATAGCTTCGGAATCACCACCCCAAGAAAGATCGTGTATATCACTAAAATATCTGTCCCAATGCTAGCCATTAGCGGCTCAACTCGGGTCAGCACAGGCCCTACGTAAGACGATACAGGCTCAGCATTTGCCTCTCCGGACGCACTAACGACCTGAGCAGACAGTGGGCACCTATGAAAATGTGAGAGGTGTGACTAGACCCAACTTATGCTCCGCAGGCAGTCTTTAAATAGCCATACCATTTCCGAGCGGATACGCCTCATGCTCAAAGATATCTCGAACAAAGCCCACACGTTACATAAAGTTTCTGCCCAGGACATTGACCATTGGATAGAGACGCGTCTTCAGACGTTA
>NZ_JAULRU010000772.1 GCF_030518155.1 Gilvimarinus gilvus
AAATAGTCAAAAAGATTCTTTAACTAGGGTTTTATGGCTCGCAGGAATAATAACTACTATTTTTATTGGATGTGCAATTAAACTATGGAGTGACTCTGATAGTTTTAAAAAAGGATATGAAATTGGATTGAAAGAAAAATCTATAAAAGAAGAAATTAAGACTGAAAGTAACTTATATCTAAAAGATTCTTTATATTTGTCAAAGATTGATAGTCTGATAAATACGAAAATTAAAAATGAAAAGCTCAATAGTAAATAGTGATCATTTTAATAATGAAAACTTACCTCAAAACTTTAAAGTAAGATTTGAGGAGTATGAGTATTTATCTTATCCACAAGTTAGTATTACAATTGAAGGAAATCCTATTGGAGATACTATTGATGATAACTCTTATAACAATGACGGTTACAGATACCATGATATTTTTCACCTTACCTTTGCTGCATTATTAGGATGGTCTCCTTGTA
>NZ_JAULRU010000773.1 GCF_030518155.1 Gilvimarinus gilvus
ATAACTGGTTTTTCGACCTCATATTTATCAGCATAAAGTTCTAAAAAATAATCAATCAAAGGTTTAATATCTTCTTTTCGTTCACTAAGATTCGGCATTGTAACCGAAATTGTATTGATTCGATAATATAAATCTTCTCTAAAATGACCTTCTTTTACTGAATTTTCAAGATTCACATTCGTAGCAACAATTATACGAACATCAACTTTTCTTGGTGAACTTTCTCCCAAACGAATAATTTCTTTATTCTGAATGACTTGCAAAAGTTTTGCTTGCAAATGATTTGGTAAATTTCCAATTTCATCTAAAAAAATCGTTCCATTATTTGC
>NZ_JAULRU010000774.1 GCF_030518155.1 Gilvimarinus gilvus
TGAACACCTGCAAGGCCGGTTGGCGGCAGTCTATCTCGATGACCTTGCCCGCCAGCGCGCCCAGCCGCGGCAGGGCCGTGCTGTCCATGCGCAGGACGCGGTTCAGGCCCTGTTCGACACTGGCGAGCAGCCCGGCCAGCAGCATCAGGGCTTGATTCCCCGGTGCACGGCAACAATGCCGCTGGTCATGTTGTGGTAGGTGACGCGGTCGAAGCCGGCCTCGACCATCATGCTTTTCAGGGTTTCCTGGTCGGGGTGCATGCGGATCGACTCGGCGAGGTAACGGTAGCTTTCGGAGTCGTTGGTGATCAGCTTGCCGGCCAGTGGCATGAAGGCGAACGAGTAGGCATCGTAGGCCTTGGACATGAGCTTGTTGGTCGGCTTGGAGAACTCCAGGATCAGCAAGCGGCCGCCGGGCTTGAGTACACGCAGCATCGAGCGGATGGCTGCATCCTTGTGGGTGACGTTGCGCAGGCCGAAGGCGATGGTCACGCAATCGAAGTGGTTGTC
>NZ_JAULRU010000775.1 GCF_030518155.1 Gilvimarinus gilvus
TAATTTAGTTTCGACAGCGCAATATCAAAAAGTAACGAAAAACGAAGAATATATGCCTTTGCCAGATTTCTTGATTCGTGAAACATTGTATTGGCAAGGAGAGTTATTCAACAAGAATGCTCAATTACAAGCGGGTATTAATGCAACATATTTTACGAAATACAATGGTTTGCGTTACATCCCGATTCTGAACGAATTTGCGTTGCAAGATCCAGCAAGTATACAAGAGATTGGTGGTTATCCTATTTTGGATGTTTTTATCAATTTCAAGGTTCGTAATATGCGTTTTTACATTCGTGGCGAGCATATCAATGCGTCGTTTACAAAACAACCTGATTATTT
>NZ_JAULRU010000776.1 GCF_030518155.1 Gilvimarinus gilvus
AAATATGCAGAATTTAAAAGTTGCCGCTGGCAACTTTTTTTGTTTTGTTGAAATCATCTAAACGGCAGTCTTATCTTTTCATTGCTGTATCAGACTTCGGCCTTCCAGACGAAAAAGCCGCATCAATTTCTTCTCCTATTGAATTAAGGTCTAGCGGCATAGTGTTGGTTTCGCTTTGACTATCTGCTGATGTGGCCTTTAGAGCTTCTTTTTCCAGTACATCTATCGAAGTGCTCATAGATAGTTGCTCTTTTGGTGTTAAGAATAGGGCTGGTATAATTTGCTGTGAAGTTCGATGATAGCCTTGTCATCCATATCTGTTTGTTTGTGCATGGTGATCTGATGATACTGGGCGTAGCCTGCTGAGATATAAGCTATCATATGAATAAAATATATCAGAGGTGCCCTCAAGTGAGTAA
>NZ_JAULRU010000450.1 GCF_030518155.1 Gilvimarinus gilvus
CATTACCCGGTGCCTCACTGAAACAGTCAAGCACCTTATCACCGGCGAGAACATCGATGCCCAGGGTATCCGGGCGCAGAGCGGCAAAGCGATCCTTTTGTTCCTGAGTCGCCGGACTATCAACCCGCTGATAAACCGAACTGCCATACTCTGCGGTTAGTTCCTCGTAGTACTGATGTGGCGTCTTGCCGGTAACAGCCATGATCTCAGCAGCCAGCAAGCAAAGAATGATGCCATCTTTATCCGTACTCCAGGGCTTACCATCAAAGGTCAGAAAACTTGCACCGGCACTCTCTTCGCCTGCAAATGCAACGGATCCCTCACTTAGTCCATCAACAAACCACTTAAAGCCCACCGGCACTTCGTAAAGCTTCCGCTTACGACCCGCGACAACTCGATCGATCAT
>NZ_JAULRU010000777.1 GCF_030518155.1 Gilvimarinus gilvus
CAATTAGATTCTGATAATTTTATTCGTGCAGGATATTCTGCAAACGCTGAGGTTGTGACGCAAGAAGCGAAAAATGTATTGTTGGTAAAATCAGCGCATGTTCGTTACGACGAAAACCAAAAACCATATGTTGAGATTCTCACTTCTGGTAAAGGACAAGATGCGAAGTACGAAAAGAAATACATCACTCTTGGAATTACAGATGGTGTGAACGTTCAAGTAAAATCTGGCTTGAAAAAAACAGATAAAATCAAAATTTGGAATACCGATTTAGAAAAAGACAAAAACGGTAACGGTCCACATTAATAAGATAAAAAAGGAGAACTAAGTATTCTCCTTTTTTATTTCTGTTATTCC
>NZ_JAULRU010000778.1 GCF_030518155.1 Gilvimarinus gilvus
CAATGAGATCAGCGACCTTGACGAACGGCTAGATTCAGCCGCGACTATGATCTCAACGACCGGAGCGAGTGAATTACCGCCGGTCGTTCGCTTCGAATCACGCACTTTAGGCAATGATTCAGCTGAGACTGAACATAGTGATAAATTGCTCTGTAATGGGGCTCTGGCAGGTGTGCGAATTGCTATCGCAAAAGATGAAGCATTTTCTTTTATATATCCTGCGAACCTGTCACTGCTGCGAGACTTAGGCGCACAATTGGTGTTTTTCTCGCCCCTGAACGACCGGATCTTACCGGACGTTGATACCGTCTATCTACCGGGTGGCTATCCAGAGCTGTTTG
>NZ_JAULRU010000779.1 GCF_030518155.1 Gilvimarinus gilvus
AGAAATAATTGCTGGCGGCAGTGGCCAGGCCCATTCGAGAATAAAAGTTTCAGCACTACTTCCCGCACAATTCACGGTAGTTGAAGCGCTCTTACCCTTATATGCTCTCATGTTGAATATCTCGCAACGCGCTTATTTTTAAGTCAAATAGCCGACCCCACGCCTGCATGAGATCTTCTTGAATTGCTGCGCGGGCATAATGCTCTGGCATAGCCGAATTTACGGACCAGCCAAAAAATGCACGCATACGCTGGAACGTAAGTTCCCTGTCTTGTTCACAATCCATGAACGTCGCGTAATATGCTGTTGCGCAGGTATGCCGAAGATCATGGGGGGATATATGTGCCTTTCCGCCTGTGCGATCACTGAATTTTTTTAATGCCTTGGGTGAGATTG
>NZ_JAULRU010000780.1 GCF_030518155.1 Gilvimarinus gilvus
AAATCAAAGATTATTATACTGGAAAAGGTTATCCTAACACAACAATTAATGTAGAACGTCAACCAATTGCTGGTAAAGAAGATGAAGAAAATATTACATTGAATGTGAATCGTGGAGAGCGTGTAAAGATTAAGAAAATCATTTTCGAAGGAAATGACAACTTAACAGCTGCTCGTTTACGTAAAAAAGGGATGAAAAATACCAAACAGAAATCGATCAATATCTTCAAATCATCTAAAATGATTCCTGAAAAATTCCAGGAAGATTTAAAAACTTTGGTTGATGAGTACAAATCTGTTGGTTTTAGAGATGCTAAAGTTG
>NZ_JAULRU010000781.1 GCF_030518155.1 Gilvimarinus gilvus
CGACCTTGGCTACATCGCCAGCACCCTGAACAACCACACCGACATCGCCCGTGAGTTGACCCGGCTGTTCAAGACCCGCTTCTACCTGGCGCGCAAGCTGACCCAGGACGACCTGGACGACAAGCAGCAGCGCCTGGAACAGGCCATTCTGACCGCGCTGGACGAGGTGCAGGTACTCAACGAAGACCGCATCCTGCGCCGCTACCTGGACCTGATCAAGGCCACCCTGCGCACCAACTTCTACCAACCGGACGCCAACGGCCAGAACAAGTCGTATTTCAGCTTCAAGTTCAACCCGCGGCTGATTCCCGAGCTGCCCAAGCCGGTGCCCAAGTTCGAGATATTCGTCTATTC
>NZ_JAULRU010000782.1 GCF_030518155.1 Gilvimarinus gilvus
CAATAAAAGACGCATAAAGCTCAGCAAAAAACTGTTCTGCCAAAGGCATTTCTAATGATTTTGCATTTACCGAAAGACGATCATATAATTGATGCGCTTCTGCAGGATTATCGACATCAAGCATAATGTAATTGTTATTTCCAGCTTTGTATTGATGTCCAAATTCTTCAATAATATCAGAACCCATTAACATTGTTGTTTCATTAATAAACAATGCCACATGCGAAACTTTATCCTTTGCACTATCTGGAATCTGAAATTCTGGACTTGGCGGCATATCACCCATTTTATACATCCCAATATTTTGCGTTTCAAAAACAGTTTCATAAAACTGAAATGCCTTTTCGCAATCTCCGTTAAAATTTAAGTAAGCGTGTACTTTAGCCATAATATTGTATTTTTTGTGATTATTTTTTTAATATAATGGTTGACCATTTTCATCGGTTGTTAAAACCTCGGTCATATAATCTAAAAATGGTTGAAGAACTTGAATTGATTTTGCTACTTTTTGTGGAAAATCTTTTGCTAAAACTTCTTCATCTGTAAAATTCTTAATAAACAAATATTGCTTTTTACGCAACAACTCAATTCTTTCATGATCTTTAG
>NZ_JAULRU010000783.1 GCF_030518155.1 Gilvimarinus gilvus
TGACGAACATTCATGGGTTGTACAACGACAACGGGTAACCCAGATTCTGCCAGTGCCTCAACGACTTTCCGTTCGTAGCCACCCGTAGCCTCCACCAGAATCCGGCTTAGTTTGAAGCGCTTGAGAGACTTGATGAGCGCCACGATATCCTCAGTGGTGTTATAAATCTGCCAGTGGCGATCAATTTCTAGGATGCAAATATCCAAAAAGGTTTTACCGACATCAACGCCCTGAGGGTCAGGCCTTACATTCCACATCAAAGTGTAAAATGTAAGGCCTGACCCCGATGCTCCGTGGCGGGAGCGGAGGTGTTGTATTGATACTTTATGGGATCACAGGTGTCGGCGTAGGAATGCGCGGTGCGGGTCAGTATGTTAGCGCTCAACATTGCACTCAAGATTTAGAATGGGCTTACGAAAGGAATGTGGATAGGGTGTGCCCTGATTATGCCAAAGAAAAATCCGAGGAGCATTGTGTTTCTATTTCTCCGGAGTAAACAGGAGGGCGAGTTATGTTCCGTAACAGTAGAAAAATAAAATTTGGGATGGTTGCTATATTTACTTTCCCAATATTTATGGTTGGCTATTTATTTGTTATAGACCGAAATGATAATAGGCCAGCGGGTTCATTGGAGTTTAATGAGGCGCCGAAGTATGCAGACGAAATAAACAAAAGTCAGGCTAGAAAAAATGCACAGAAAGAGGCACACATTCTTCCAGATGGCCAACGAGAAATTAGCAAGGATAGCAGTGAAGGAAGGTGGGCAATATTTGACCGGTGGCAAGAGAAAGAGTCGGTCAGTGTGGCGAAAGAATATCGCCAGTATTATTCCGAGGAGCAGCTGCTGGCAATGGCCGATAGCGGAGATTTGAACGCAATCAACGCATTAGTGGGAATGTACACATTCGGAGACTATCAGCGAGCGAAAAAATTATCAATGATAGAGAAAGGTATTGTTGAAGGTTCTAGCTATATTCTAATGACGGCTGCAAACTTCTACAGAATCTCAGCATTTTCTAATTCAGGGAAAAATTACAGTACGGCAAAAGTTAACCTAATTGAAAGTCTCGCCTATATGGAACTATTGAATGACCGAGACCCCGGCGTAATATTTCCGCTAGATTCAATGAAAAAATCAATGATACGAAAATTCAATCAAGAATATGAAGAGTCATCAGAATTTTCACTAATTGATGAGGCCGCAATCACTGAAAGAGCCCAAGAACTACATGATTATTACGAGTCTTTGAGGTTGGAAAAAGGTTTGGGTACATTCAGTAGCGAGCACCCCAATATTGTTGAGAATTATGTCACTGCGAATTGATAATCGTCGGAGGTTGAACCAGTTGCGGCTAGGTGAGGAGGGGGACTAAAAGTCCCCCTCTGCGTATGCGTTAAGTATTCCCTCAGCGAATCAGTGACCGCTGGGTACTGGATACCACGGGTCTGGTAGGTACAGCGACTTTTCCATTCGTTTGTAATAGTCCAGCTCGTGTGCGGGTTTGGGCGAGCCCTTGGGCAGTGGCAAGCCGTTGACACTTTGGAAATAACTAATACAGGCATCGCGCCAGTGCTTGGCGTCGCGCAGTTGCACTTTGAGCAAAGCCTTAACACGCTGGTAGCGTTCGGTATCGACAAAATCTTTGACGCTTTCCCAGGTGGCTTGCATTTTCTCTACCTGAGCAACACCCGTGTCGTATTTGTAAACTAGCTCATGCCACAAGGTACGGCCGGAACCCATCTTGTAATCCCAACCTAAATGGTGGAACCACAGCAAAATGTCTTCCGGTGTGGACTCTGGCTTGGCATACATCTGATCAAGCGGTGAGTGATATTGTTCAATGGCGTTGGAGCCACTTGCGGTGCGATCAAACCCTACCCCGTCTTTTGTCGCCTGATGGTAATAATATGCAGTCCAATCCGCCCGGCCCGATTTGTCATGCCAAGGTGCGGGGCCGTAGTGGTGGCCTTGTGCATACAGGTGCGTAAGCCCAAGTGGCATACGGTAGTTGACGCCCGCTTCACGTGAGATGGCCATAATTTCCTGCATCGATTCTATAAAACCGGTATCGTTATTGAAGGTTTGGCGCAGCCATTCTTCACCAATGGCTGCGGAGGTAAGGTTAACGTCCCACGCCAAACGACCAAAGGCGTACCAGCTTGACTGTACAAACGGGTGACTGGTCCAGTTGCGGGAGTTGCCGGGATTGATAACCGCCGCCATACCTGTTTGCTTGTAGTCGAAAACCTCACCCGCCAAAATTTTACCGACGGTGCTGCCTTCACCTTTGGCGTAGGTGTCCGCGTTCAAAGCTTCGGTGAACAGTGGGCCCTGATAAGCCAGGTGGTAAGAAAAACCGAAGTATTCCTGAGTAACCTGTAGTTCTAGCGCGATGTTGGTTTTCTCTAAGCTGCCAAACAGAGGTGAGAAGGGTTCGCGTGGTTGAAAGTCGATGGGGCCATTTTTAATTTGCACAATGACATTGTCTTTAAACGTACCATCAAGTGGCATAAATTCGTCATAGGCTTCGCGGAAGCGGTCACCTTGTTCTGGCGCGTACACAAAGGCGCGCCAGAAAACGATACCACCAAAGGGCTCCAACGCTTCGGCCAACATGTTGGCACCATCGGCGTGGTTGCGGTTAAAGTCTTGCGGGCCGGGTTGTCCTTCCGAGTTGGCTTTTACCAAAAAGCCGCCAAAGTCGGGAATGTATTCGTATACTTTTTTAACCCGAGCCTGCCACCATTTTTGCACGTCGGCATCGAGAGGGTCGGCGGTTTCAAACCCGTCTAACAACATGGGTGAATTAAACTTTACCGATAGATACAGTTTGATGCCGTAAGGGCGAAAAACATCGGCAAGTGCCGCGGCTTTTTCCAAAAACTGATCGGTCAGGATACGCGCATCGGCGTTGACGTTGTTAATCACGGTACCGTTAATACCGAGCGAGGCGTTAATGCGCGCGTAATCGCGATAGCGTGGGTTGTCTTTGTATGCGGGCAAGGTGCCCCAGTCCCACAGAGACAAACCGGCGTAACCGCGCTCGACCAAACGATTGAGATTGTCCCAGTGATTGACCACCCGATGCTGTACCGATGGCGCTGACGAGATTTCCAGCGAGTTGATGCTTTGTTCGGTTTGCAGTAAGCGCAAAAAATGAAAGCTGCCATACAGCGCGCCTTTGTTGGAGTTGGCGGCAACAATGGTTGCTCGTTTACCGGCAATGTCGGCGCTGACAATTCGAAAGCCCTCGGGACCCAAAGCGCTGAGGTCGAGCTTGAGATTGGCGATATCCTGAGAGGATTGCGGTGTACCCACCAGCAAGGCGCCGTGCTCGCTAACCTGCCTGGAGTGAGGTATTGCCTGCCCAGTTAAGCCGCTAATGCCCGCTTGCAGCTCTTGTTTGGCAATCGCTAAGGTTGCGTCGTCGGTGTTGATAACCAACTGCTGCAGTGACTTGCGATATTGTTGTTGCAGGGATTGGTCGGCGACGGGTTCATAACGCAACCACATACGGTAGCCGTCTTCGGCGAAGCTAACGCCGGGTATGAGCAAAGAGGCCATAAGCCCCAGTAAAGTGAGTAAACGAAGCATATAGGGTGTCCTGCTTATTTTGTTATGGTCAATGTGACCATTGTAGCATCTGGCTCAAATCCGTCAGTATACTAGTGTGTAAAGGTCGGTTATTTTGCAGCGAAGTATAGCTATTCGGTGGGAATACGGTGGTGGCGCAGGGTTATTTGCACGCGTTCCCACAGGTCGTTGGTCCAGCTCGCCAGCTCGTGAATAAAGGGCTCTGTAACCAGCGAAGGGCTAATGCTCCACAAGTCGATATCCGGGTGGCCTATGGCGGCGTATTCCCAGTCAATCAAGTACAGGCGGCTGCCAGTGTCGAGAACATTTTCCGGAATCATATCGTGGTGGGTGAGTTTAGGGTACCAGCCCGCTTGGTCAAAGGCCTGCAGCTTGGGTAAAAAGTCGAGCCATTGATCGGTTAGCTCTGCATCGACCATCTGTGCCTGGTTTAGAAATGTCCAGTAGTGGTTTAAGTACGCCAGGTAGCTGCGACGCGTAGTGGCTGGATTCAGCGCTTGTACCTTCTTTAGAGCCTGGAGCAGGCGCTTGCGTTGTATGGGATTGGCAAAGTCGGCACCGTTCCAGGTGCGTGCCTCAATAAAAGGTAGCAGTGCAAAGCGCTGACTTGGATCCCTAAATATAGGCTCTGGCGCAATGCCGGCTTGGGCAACGGTGTGTGCGATTTGCGCTTCTTCTTTGCGGTCTATACCGAGATAGCGTCCGCGTTGATTGTTAATGCGCAACACCAGAGGTTGCTCAAAGCCCGGGGCAATCACTTTGAAATTGCGATTGGTGCGCCCGCCCGGAATAGGCCCAAGCAACTTTGGCGGCGCGTTAATGGGCAGGGGCCACTCGCGCCAGCCGGCTAATATGGCTTGCAGAACATTTTGCTCAGGCATGTGCGGTCAGGTGCTGGCGGTAATCCCTGCGCCAATTCATCAGGCCAAATATCGAGATAATCAAATACGACACCAGCAGCAGCGCTGTTAGGTACAGGCCGCGATCGATAAACAAAAAGATCGATGTGCTGTTAATGACCATCCAATAAAGCCAGTTTTCCAAGATTTTTCGGGCCACCATATAGGTGGTGATAACGCTGGCCCAGGTGGTGAAGGAGTCCAGATAGGGCCAGGCAGCCTCGGTATACAGGTGGAGTAGTGTGCCAGACAGTAACGTAATTGTCACAATGCCTGCAATGGTGAAGATGTGCTGTTGCACTTGCCAGCGGCGCACCGGCAGCTTGGTGTCAGCTTTGCCTCCATGGCGCCACTGCCACCAGCCGTACACGGCCATCAACATGTAATAGACGTTCAGTGCCGATTCCATCAGCAGCTGCACATCCCAGAACAACACCGTATAAATGGCGGTACTGGCAAAGGCGCAGTACCAGCACAAGCTGTTTTGACGTACCGCCAGCAGTAAGTAAGCAATGGCTAATGTTACGGCAACAAATTCCCATCCGGACATTGTCGCCAAGGCCGTTTGCACCTGCTCGCTGACACTGCTCATGCATTGGCCTCGGGCAGGGCTGCAAAGCCTGGCAAGAACTTGGTGACGAACACGGCTTTGCCCCAGGTTTCGACGCTGTAACGCATACCTTCACCGAGGACCTGCATGACGCGCTCGTAGTCACCGGTCACGATGGTACAGGTAGGCTTGGTGCTGACCAGCAGCCCCTCCTGTTGATTGAGCCAGTCGATAAACCCCTGAATGGGCGGAATGTAGGCCTCATTGAACGGGTACATACTGATTTCGGCGGACAATTTCATAACGGTGCTCCGTGGTGGAGTGCCCGGCAAGATCACTTGCCGGGTATTGAATGTGAGCTTAGAAGCGTACTTTAGCGCTAACGCCCAGTACGCGTGGCTCGCCGTATTGGCTGTAGGGCTCTGTTGCGTAACCCTTGCGCGGGTCGTTGCCGAAGCTGCCAAAACCGCGCACCAGAGTATCTTCATCGGATAAATTGCGGCCCCAAAGTGCCACTTCCCAGCGCTCGGCGGTGTAACCAATGCGCGCATTGATTAACTCATAGGCCTCGGATTGTGCCTCGTGGCGGCTGGAGAAGTAAAAGCTGTCTTTGCCCTCAACTTCCAGGCGCGCATAGAGGTGGTCGGTAAAGAAATACTCGCCGCCGACAGTAAACTGGTAGCGCGGCGCGTGCGGTAAATCGTGGCCCGACAAGTCATAGGGCTCGCCCGTTTCATCGTTGGCCCCGCTATGGGCGTAGCTCGCAAAGTCATTAAACTCTGAGCGCAACAACCCCAGGCTGGTAAACACACTCAATGCGTCACTGAGCTGCCAATTAATTTCCGCCTCTAAGCCATAGGCGGTGCCGGCGGCGGCGTTAGTGGTGTAATCGACAAAACGGCAGGGGCAGTTTTCGCCTTCAATATTCTGTACCAGAGACTGCTTGGTTTGCACTTCGTCGCGGTCCTGATAAAAGAACGCAACGCGGCTGCTGTAGGTGCCGTCTTGGGAGGTGAACTTGCCGCCAAGCTCGTAATTCCAGAGAAACTCGGGTTGGTATTCACGGTCGTTGGCCGGGATGTCACTGTTGCTGTTGAAGCCGCCGGCTTTGTAGCCGCGCGAGGCGAGTGCATAAAGAAGCTGCCCTTCTTGCAGGCGGTATTCCAGCGCAACTTTTCCGCCCAGCATATCGTCGCTGGGCTCAAAGCTCACGCCATCGGAGTCGCTGTAGCTGGCGCTGCGCTCTTCATAGCGCAGACCGGTGACTAAGGTCAGCTGTGTGGCCAGAGGAATATCCAGCTCACCGTATACCGCCGTGCTTTCGGCACTGAAGTTACTGCCGAAGTCACTGGCTAGGTAGGTGTACTGGCGGGCTAAATCTTCGTTTTGGTCGCGGTAGTAAACCCCCGCCACCCAGCCCAACTCACCGGCTTGCGTGCTGGAGACAAGGCGCAGGTCGGCAGTGGTGTTGTCGATATCGCGCTGATAGTTATCAAACGAGTTATAGCCATCGTAGATGCAGGTAAAATCGACACAGATATCGGTGTAGGCCCAGTCCTCGTCATAGCCGTATTCGGTGTCCGACTGCGCGTGGCTCAGCAGGGCAACGAGGTTAACCTTGTCACTCAGCCCAGTTTGCAGGCGGGCGGAGCCGGCTAGCGTTTCTATGCGGTCGTGACCGGGTTGATCCGATAATGTGGTGCGAGTGTTGTCCAGAGAAAAGCCGTCATAGCCATTGTCGACATTGACGTATAGGCCGGTAATATCCAGCGTGGTAGCGTCTGCCGGTTGCCAGCGCAGCTTGGCGCGCGCGGTTTGCTCGTCGATGTTGGCGTTGTCGTCCACCCCGAGGTAGGCGTTGTCTTGATAGCCGTCTGAGGTGTTCTGCTCCAGCGCCACACGCCAGCCCAAAGTGTCGGTCATGGGGCCGCTCAGTACGACTGAGCTGTTATAGCTGTTGTAGTTGCCGATGGTGGCGGCAACTTCGCCACTGAATTCTTCGGTAGGGGCAGCCGAGACCATATTGATCAGGCCGGCCAGGGCGTTGGCGCCATAGGTGGTGCCCTGCGGGCCGCGCAAGATTTCAACTTGGTTGATGTCAAGCGTGGTAGCGGCGCCACCCAAACCGGTTAAATCAATGCCGTCCACCAACAGGCCCACAGAAGGGTTCACCGGCTCAACAAATTGACTGCGCTCGCCAATGCCGCGAATTTGGAAAAAGCGGCCGCGCGAGGCGCCGGCGGAAAAGTTAACGTTGGGCGCTGTGTTTAAAATCTCTGCCAGGTGCTTAGCGCCTCGGTCATTGATGGTATCCGCGTCAATCACGGTGGCACTGGCGGCAAGCTCGGTGAGCGTGGTCTCGCGAAAGTCGGCGGTGACCAGTACTTCTTCAATGGTTTGCGGGGCGGCCAGAGCGTGTGCGCTGATGGCAAGGCTAAGGGCAGATAGCCCGATAACGGGTGAGCGTTTCATAGAGTCTCCAATAACATCTAAGGAGACCCGGCATGCAAAAAGCGTAGATAAAAAGAGGTGATCATCCTATCCCTACGCCGGCATTAACCGGATCAGGTTCAACGGGTCCGCGTCTGCGTCTCAGGCCTAGCAGGCTATTAATAGACTCCATACGTACTCAGCGTAGCCTGAAGTGCACACCTGCTGCGCCTTGTCTCTAGGAAAGGGGGCCACCCTGTCCGTCGAGACAAAACACAACATCTGCACGCGTCATTCTGCGCTGAGCATGTATGGGGTATTTCAACAGCCTGCCAGGCCCCCCCGAGGATCAATCTTGCGATTTATAACGGCGCATTTTACGCTCTTTTAGCCTCTGTCGCCAGCGCATTTATGGGTCGGTAGGCGCAAGCTGTGGCGGATACGTTGTAGAATACGCAACATGATATTGGCCCCAGCGCCCGCAAACAAAGAAAGGCAGAACTATGACACTGGATATTTTTCTTACCAAGCTGACCTCAGAGCCACTGAATGTGGAATTCAAAGAAACCATGGCGGTCATCGACGCCTGTTACGACTATACGCCGGCCGCGTTTAAAAATGGTGAGGCCGACAACGCCGCGGGCACAAACGAAGGGTCCTGCAAGATTTTTGCGTTTGGCGCGATCAACGGTTTAACCGAGGCGCAAACTCTGGCCTGCTTTGGCCATTTTTATCGCGAGGATGTACTGCAAAACCCAGAGGGCGACGACCACGCTAATATCCGCAATTTTATTCAGCACGGTTGGCAGGGCGTTGAATTTGAGGGTGAGGTGCTAAAACTCAAATAGGCCCCGCATTACGCAGAGGCCCATATTTGATTCTAGAATGGGGGTAGTGCTATAGCGGCACCTTACCTGCCGCCCACTGTTAGCGAAACTCCGGAATGGGTAACTCGATAGTAATCTCCTCAGCAAGTGTTTCGCCCCGCAAAAATTGTTGCATGGTTGCCAATACTTTGGGCGAGCTCATGTAAAGATTGTGGCCGCCGTTTTCAATGGTGACAAAGCTCTTATTGCTAAAGTAATTGGCCACATCGCGCTGGCCTTCCAGTGGGGTTCGTCCGTCAAGGGTGCCGGCGAAAAATAACGTTGGCGTAGCGTTTTTGTTGAGGCTGCGGAAGTCGTCGCCCAAATCTTTTACGCCCAGTGCCGCGCTAATATCTGGAAAGGGCAAGTTACTGCTGCGCCAAAGTACGCTGCGTTCTGCTTCGCCTTGCACTTGCTGCCAGCGCTCTTGGCTTACGCCAGAGGCGGCATCCATGGCAACACTCATGGGGTTAAGGGTGAACATTTCCATGCGCATGCCTAAAAAGTGCGGCCCAATCAGAGAAAAGTCGCCCATTGCCAGCAGACCGTAAAACCCGGGCAAATTAGCAATGCTGCTGGGGTCGCGAAGCAGAGCGCCCGCTGTCATCAGCTGAATGTTGGCTTTGCTTACGGCCAGCTCAACGGTAGCACCGTCGCGCGTTGGTACCTTTATAGTGGCCGGTTCTGCGGCATATTTTTCGTGTATCCCCTGCATCATTGGCACCAGCTCAGGGTATTGGGCAGAGGCGGGGTGCGCTTTAAAGGCTGTCGCAACCCGCGCCAATACAGCGTCCACATTGGCTGGACTTTTTATGGTGTGATCGAGCCCTTCGCTGCTTGCCAGAATCATCTTACCCACGGATTGCGGGTAGGTTTTGTTCATAGCAAATGCCAGATGGGTGCCGTAAGAAATGCCCCATAAGTCGATCTGCTCCGCGCCCAGTGCAACGCGCAGGGCTTCAAGGTCATGGACGCTCTCCATGGTGTTGTAAGCGTTCAAATCAACGCCGGTTTGTGACCATTGCTTGCGACAATAGCGGGCGGCATCGCTCATCGCATTGATGTATCCCTCTAAGGTGATGGCTTGGGTTAAGGGAATCTTAGGGTCATAGCGGCAGTCCTCCAGACCATTGCGCGATAAGCCAGTGCCGCGCTGATCAAAAATAATCACATCGGCAAATTCGGTAAGCGCAACGAACATCGGGTGGCGCTGATGGCTGGCCGTCCAGGTGGCTGATCCGCCGGGGCCGCCCGCGAGATAGACAATCGGATTGCCGGGGTTTTGAGCCTGGCTTTTTAGGCGCACAAAGCCCAGCTCAAGAGTGCCAGAATCCGCCTTGCCTCTTATTTGGGGTGTTTCTATATAGCCGAGCTCGGCAGGTACTTGTTCACCGTTGGGGCCTGTTAGGGTGTGGGGCTGCCAATTGGGCTCGGCGTTGGCGTGGGGAATCAGGTTGATCAATATAATAAAACAGACAAATCGTATAGACATAGTGCGGTGCTCCTCATTAAGTGTTTGGCTACCTTAACGATTGCATCAATATTGCAGTGCGGGTTTTGCACGAATTGCACCTAGAGCGCTTGAATGGCATAGCCCTCGGCAAAATAAGCCGATACTATGAAAAAAAGAAGGAGCGGATATTGTGTATCGGTTTTGCAGCATCTTAATAGTGGCTTTAATTGTGTGGGTCGGGGGTGCAAGCGCACAAGCTGTCGATACCGTTTTTGTCAATTCCACTCATCCGCAGCTGTGCGCAACTCTCGATCAAAGCGCGCAGTGGCAAGAGCACCCTATATACACAATTGAAGAAAATACCTACAGCTGCTTGCGGGCAAACATCGCTTTGTCCCACTCGCAAAAAGGCGCTTGGTTGCATATGTCGGCCCTTGCCAGCAGTCGCATTTACTGGGATGGCATTCTGCTGTCAGAAAACGGCCGGCCGGCGCAGCTTGCTGAGAATGAAATTCCGGGCTTAGTCGAATTTCGGACTTACCTTACCTCTGAGCAATTGCGCGTCGGTAGTCACGAGCTTCGTATTGAACTGTCAACTCACCATGTGGGCGCCGATCTTCACACAATTTTCTACTACTTAGGGCTTGAGCCTATAGAGAATGCAACAGTCAATGAACATCTGGTTGCCGTTGCCACCATGGCGGCACTGTTGGTGTTTGGTGTGCTTTTTTTGCTTTTGTATTTTCTGTATCAGCCGAACATTCAGTATCTGGTGTTTTCCGTTCTTAGCTTCTCCAGCAGCTTACTGCTGCTGGTTGAAAATTGGCGGGAGCTCTTCAATTATACCTATAATTACCACACCGATCGGTTGTGGTGGGTGCTGGGGCTTACTCTATGCGTTAACAGCAGTCTGACCACATTTTGTTGGTTGAACAGTCGGTTTACGTCAAATATTAAGCCACTTATTGTGGTCCATGTACTGTTTGCTATTGTTGCATTATTGCCGTTAAGTTTTGATGCCATAAGTGTGTTCATTTTTTTGGTAGGCTTGCAGTTTTGCATTCTTGTTTCCATCACCTCACTGCGTATCAATGCTCCCGTGGGTTATGCCTATCTCGGTGTTCCTTTACTGGCACTGGGCTTATTGTTAATGGATATGTATCAATTCCTGGATGTGATGTTTTCTAATGTGGCGTTGCTCATCGCCTTGGTGATGACGGCGCTACTTATTCGGGATATGAAGTCAGAGCGGCGTCGCGCCATCAATGCTTTACAGTTGGAGCTTGAGCTTCTAAAGCGCAGCCTACAGCCGCACTTTCTGATGAACAGCCTCACGCTATTAATGGAGTGGGTAGAAACTCAACCCAAGTTGGCGGTGGATTTTATAGAAGAGTTGGCGCAAGAGTTCCGGTTGCTGATGAAGTTTTCTCAGCAGTCGCTAATATTATTGGACGACGAGCTGTCGCTGTGTAAACACCACTTGCGAATTATGAGCCTGCGCTATGAGCGAGACTTCCGCTTGTCTGTAAAAGGCGATACGAACTCTATAGATATACCGCCTGCCATCCTGCATATCCAAATAGAAAACAGCTTCTCACATGGTGAGCTGCTAGGGCACACAGATTTTACGCTTGAGGTGACCCAAGCTGATAATGGCCAAATACGACTAAATCTGCTTTGCCCCATGGCACAACAGTCGCAAGAGCCAGCTGTCGGTTTTGGGGTGGGCGAGCGGTACATAAAAGCGCGGCTGGCGGCCGAATTTGGCAACAAGTATGATTTTATCAGCGAGAAGAGTAGCAATAATTCCTGGCGCACGGAGTTCAAAATCCCTTGCACATCCTAATTGTTGAAGACGAGCCTGTGGTTGCCAAGCGATTGCTGCGGCTGATCGAGAAAATTCTGGGGTCGCGTATTCAAAGAATACACCATATTGCCAGAATTGATGAGGCCGAAGACTATTTGTCTGAGCAAGCCGTTGATTTACTGTTTCTTGACTTAAACTTATTCGGGCGCGATGGTTTCGAGTTGCTTTGCCAGAAAATTGCCGGTTCGTTTCATACTATTATCGTCTCTGCCTACGCTGAGAAAGCCGCGCAAGCCTTTGAGTACGAAGTGCTGGATTTTATTGTTAAACCATTTAACCAGAAGCGCCTGGAAAAAGCGTTGGGGCGGCTAAATCGCGTTCAAGGCCGGGAGGCGCCTGGCCTGAAATACCTGAGTCTGCGTTTGGGCAGTGTGCGCTCCTTGGTCGATATTGAAAGTATCGAATACATTCGCGCAGACGGGCATTACAGTGAACTGCATTACGACGGTAAAACATCACTGCACGATAAATCCATTGAAGCACTGCAAAGTCTATTGCCGGGTAACTTTGTGCGCATTCACAGGTCATATATTGCCAATATTAACTGCGTAAACGCATTAAAAAAGCTCGGTGGGGGTGTAAATCAACTTGAACTCAAGTCGGGTGAATGTGTGCCAGTGAGCAGAAGTCGGGTTAAAGATATAGAGTTGATTTTTAGGTGAGGGTATCAAATAATTCTACTGCTTATAGCGTGCAGCCGTTTAGATTTTGTATGGAAAGCGGGGAACCTCTACCCACCTGGCCTGATGTTTAGGACAATTGAGTATACTTCGTGTTTAACGAAAACCGGTGAGTCTAATTAAGCGTTTGCTGCGGTGCGGTCAGTATTACCCGCACCCGCTATGCACTGGCGTGTGGTTTGATGGCGGACGGCGCAGGCTTGTTTGCCCAATGCTAATCGCCTATTGTTTTTTCGGCTAGGGCTCAAAAAAGTAAATAACAATATCCACGGCAATAAGTACAATAATAACAATCTCCAAAAATGCAGAGTGTTTGTGGTTGTGTTCTGTGGCAAGCATTTCCAGTAGGTTCTGAATGGTCTCAAGCTTTTTATTAAGAATGCTCACCCTTGGCGCAAGATCGAGATACTTTGCCAGGCGTTGATAGTACTCTTCCAGCTCTGGATAATCCCAAAAAAACTCTGGCGTATCCAGCAAATTATAATGCAAGGCAATATCGCTGCTGGTGTCAAAAAGAACACCGCGTAGCTTGGCCAATTGTTTTCGGTTGAGCGGGAGCTTTCCTGTGGCTGCCAGCTCTTTCGAGATGTAGGCATTGTTGTGAATAACATCTTGGGCTTTGTCTTCAAAGGCACCCAGCTTGGCCGATTGAGCAAAGGCATGACTGAGCGCCAGGCGAATCATTTGATTGTCTTCGGGCAGCTCCAGCATGTCGTGATGAATATTAAAGACCTGTTCTGCACTGAAGGAGAAACTGTACTGCTCAATCAATGGCCGCTGGTATTTGTCGATTAACATCGGTTGCAGATCAACGCACAGTTGTTGACGTTCTTCCTCGGACAGGTTCCAACCGATCAGTACTCCGTAATCAAACAGCCAGGCCTCACCGCTGTTCATGCGCATACAGTAGGCATCACGGTAACGCGTGGCGCCACGCTGGTCGACTAAATACTCGTTGAGGCTGTCGGCATTTATGGCCTGAGCAATGTTGGCAATGGTAATGCGCTTTATGGCACAAGCTGTATTGATAGTATTCATGGTTTATCGTGCTCCAGTCATTTAAGTGCAACACTCAGTAAAAGGTAGTTCTGCGGGGCAGTGCAGCGAAAGCGTAATGGCGGTACGCAACCGGTTGCCGCCAAAGCTGGACATTTTATCGAAGTCAGTGCGGGCAATTGGAATATGTTGACAGTCGATCGGACGCTGATATTTCTCGTCAACATCTGGGTCGTGTACATAAAAACACTGCTCGTCCGAGCCGGTAATGAGTACCCAGTGGGGGGCTTTTTTGCCGTCCAAACGATAAGTGCTGATTAACATAACGACGGCAACCTCACGAGCCAACCATTCGTCGATCAGGGCTTGAGTGACTTCGGTATAGTGAACCTCAACACCCTGCTGTTCGCACTGGTTTAGAAATTCATTGTGTACCAGGCGCATCACCTGCTTTTTGGTGTCACTACGAACACCGTCGATAAATAATGGTTGATCGGTATTGACGAACACATGGCTACAAAAGCCTCGGCGGTTAGCGGCCAAGCCCAAACCGAATGGGTGTGTTCCTCCTAACCCTGAGGTCATAAATACAGTGGTGGATTCCCGCCACAGCGCGAGCTCCAGTGTTTGTGTGCACTGGAGGGCTTGATTCAGACTTGCCATGGCCATCATCAAGGCGGCAGGGCCACAGGTAAATTCTGTGGTTTGCGGGTACCATACGGCCGATAAACAGCGGCTGGCGTCGCTGCCCTGACGTATGGTTTTTTGCATTCGGTCGGCGTCGGAGTGATCTTGGTAATAATTAATGTACTCACCAAAGCGTCGATAACCACAAGCCTCGTATAGCGCAATGGCAGTGCGATTACTCTTGGCGACTTCCAGCCGCATATACAAACGGCCCTGATGTGCGGCGGTTTGCTCCAGACGAGAGATCAATTTCTTACCTATAGATTGCCCGCGCGCCTCGGCGGCAACGGCGAGAGAATAGAGCCGGGCCAGACGGGTGCCTCGATTGAGTAAGCACAAGCCATAGCCGAGCAGTTGGGGCGATCCGTGATCGTCATTGCACTCAGCCAACAGCAACACACTGTGTTCAGATTGCACATGGTGTTTAAAGCTGCGCTTACTGAGGCGGTCGCTGGCAAAGCATCTTTGCTCCAATTCACACAGAGTATTAATGTCGTCGACACGGGCCTGCCGGATGTTGACGTTGTTTGGCGTGGGTTTAGCAGGTTCGCGAGAAAAATCGGAGCGGCTCACCGCTAGCGGCCTCGCGCTTCTAACCGGCGCAGAAATTCCGCCATTACCTGCATGTACAGCTCTTCGCCTAAATATTTATCTTCTACGCCATGTTCGATACTGGGGTTGTCATTGACCTCTAACACAAATGCCTTGCCGCCGACTTCCTTGATGTCAATACCGTACAGTCCATCGCCCACTACCTCGGCGGCTTTCATGGCGGCTTTCAGTACGTGAGTGGGTACCTCAAAAGTCGGTAACGCATCAAAACCGCCGCTAAAGTTACGTTGGGAGCCGTGGTTGTATATTTGCCAATGATTTTTGGCCATATAGTAGCGGCACGCATAAAGTGCGCGGCCATTCAGAACACCAATGCGCCAGTCGTAGTCGGTAAACAAGTACTCTTGCGCAATCATCAGCGCAGATTCATTCAACAAATCTTGGCCAACCTTCAATAGTTGGTCGCGATCTTTGACTTTGAACACGCCTTTAGAGAATGAACCCTCCGGCATTTTCAGAATCATTGGGTAGCTAAGGGATTGCTCCAGGCAATCCACACTCTCGCCCCCTATGTCTGAGACGATGACGGTATGCAAACTTGGCACTTTCTTATAGCTAAAGGCATCGTGTAGAAAGACTTTGTTGCAGCAACGCAAAATTGAATCCGGGTCATCCATTACCACTAGCCCTAAGCGTTCTGCCTCGCGAGCAAAACGATAAGTGTGGTGATCGATGGCCGTGGTTTCTCGGATAAACAGTGCGTCGTACTGACTCAGCGAACTGTAGTCAGCTTCGGTAATCAGCTTAGTGCGAATGCCGTGTTTTTCCCCAGCCTTAATAAAGCGGGCAATAGCACCCTTGTTACTGGGCGGCACTTGTTCGTTGGCATTGGTTAGGAGCGCCAGTTCCCAGCGGTATTTTTTTTCGTCGGCCTTGGAGCGCCAGCTTTTCTGTGAATAGTTTTCCAGTGTTTGTAGGCACAGTTCGCGCGCGTCAACGCTCAGCGTATTCAGAGCCGCACGCTTGACGGCAACGTGAATGCCCATCTCACTCTCTTTCAGAGTGAGGGACAATACCGGCGCTGCAAAGCGCTGATAAATCCAGTGGGCGAGTTTTTGCAGGCGTGCGTCGGCGACGTCGCCCATGCACACCAGAATAGATTCGGGTAGCTCACAGATACGGGTGCCCTTGGCAAACAAACCTGAGCTTACCAAAACCTGTACTGCATCGCCGCGCAACTCATTGATGGTTTTTACGCTGGGTACGACCTGGTGATTGCGGGCCTCGGCTAATAAGGAGCAGTAGTAGCCCTGGCTCAAGTAGCGGAAGGTATCGCATAAGTTAATCACCCTTGTGCGCGGTTCGTTGCGCTTGGGATAGTCATGCAAATAGCTGTCAAAGCCTATAGCTTGAATGGCTGTGCCGGCAAAAATGCTTGGATCTTCAACCACAAATAAAGTGTGAATCATGGGTCAGTTCTCCTGCCTTAATACATGTAAGACTGGTTGGGCGGGGGCGGTGCTTGGGCGCATCGAAGTTTTGGGAACTGACGGTTTGGGCTCCCCCATATTTAGCTGGCTTATACGCGCTATTTTCCATCTCAGCAAGAGATATTTATGCGCTGGGCCAAATAATATTGACGGTGTGGCAGGGCCCTTGCCTTGCTGCGAGGAATATTATTTAAGAGTCGAAAAACGTGCCTGTAAAAACTCGGCTAGAGTCGTTAGCCGTCGCGTATGCAAGCGGCTCGGGTGGACGAGAAAAAGCGGCGAGGCCTGACCCGTAAAGTCGCCCAGAATGGGTCGAAGTAACCCCGATTGGATATCATTGCGGACATCCAGTTCTGACTTATACACAATTCCCAAACCATCAATGGCCCACTGCCTCGCCAGACTACTGTCGTCGAAAACTGCAAAAGGTTGAATACTAACGCCATGCTCCTGGCCATTTTGGGAGAAGCTCCAGTGACAGTCTGGCTGGTTGCTCACTTTGTAGGTCAGACAGCGGTGCTGGGTTAATTCGTCCGGCGTCTTAGGGCTGCCAAATTGCTCGATATACGCGGGCGAGGCGCAGGCGACTCGGCGTGCCGGAAACAGCTCGCGGGCAATCAGCCCGGAGTCTTGCGGTGTGGTGTAGCGAATGGCTAAGTCAACAGGCGCTTGATACAGGTTGGTGACAGTATCGGTGACGGTCAGGTCGAAACGGATGTTGGGGTGAGTTTGCACAAATTCCTGCAGCCACTGGCTAAGCAAAGTGCGAGCGAGGTCGGCCGGAGCGCTGATGCGTATATTGCCGCCCAACGTGTTTTGGCAAAGTTGTAAATTATCCAAACCGGTTTGCAGTTGAAGCGTTGCCTGCAGGCAGTGTTGATAAAAGTCTTCGCCCGCCTCCGTGAGCCTGACGGTGCGGGTGGTGCGCTCAAGCAGGCGCGCACCTAACTCAGTTTCGAGTTTTTTGATGGCGTTGGTGACCGCCGGGGCGCTCATGGCCAGCTCATCCGCCGCCCGGCTAAAACTTCCCCTTTGGGCGACTACAATAAACTGACGTAACTGGCTAAGGCTGATCTGATTGATATGCATATTGTTTCGTTGATTATTAATTGGGTGGTTAATAGTGAAGTTATTCCTATGCTAATTATTAATCAAGGGTTGGGTGGTAATCTGGTTTTTTCAACTAAAAGCAATAGGAAGGAGACAGATTATGCTGCGACGGTTATTGATCGCCTTGGGCATATTGCCCATGGCAGCAGTGCAAGGTGCAACGACTATGACCACCCAGATGTTAGAGCAGCCCACGGGCCATACCTACGAGCGTTTTGCCGGTGCGCAACCCCGGCCATTTAAACAGCGCTTGCATCTTTTTTTATTGGGTGTGGCCGATGTGGAACGATCCCAGCGCTTTTTTGAAGCGCTTGGGTGGACGGTATCTCCGGTTTCGAGTGACGGCTTTGTGATGGTTGATCTCGGCGGTTATGCACTGGCGCTATTGTCGGGCGAAGCCTTTGCCGAGGAGGTCTTTGGCGAGGATATTTATGCCGGCGAGCGCGGGCCGGGTGCGGCGACCTATCGAGGTGTGGCGTTTGCTTATTTAGCTGAGAGTGCAGAACAGGTACCGGAAATGTTGGCTCGGGCCCTGGCCGCCGGTGGCACCTTAGTGAAGCCGGTGACGCGAACCCCGTGGGGGATCAATGCGTTTTTCAAAGACCCGGATGGCAACTTATTTGAAATTGATTACGAGCAAAAATGGGTGTTGAACTCGGCAGGACAGTTGGTCGTCGACCGCGTAAACCAGGAATAAAACAAAAATATGAGAAATGTCG
The DNA here is from genome assembly GCF_030518155.1 of Gilvimarinus gilvus. Taxonomy (GTDB): domain Bacteria; phylum Pseudomonadota; class Gammaproteobacteria; order Pseudomonadales; family Cellvibrionaceae; genus Gilvimarinus; species Gilvimarinus gilvus. The sequence goes on from NZ_JAULRU010000783.1 coordinate 17,895, forward strand.
TTTCTTTAGCTACTAACGTTAATTATTGGCAATGCAGACCTCAGCTCTGGTGAGCTGAGGTCTGCATGGGTTACTTACCTATTTTCCAGGAGTTTTGCTTGCAGCTTGGTAAAAGCTTCTTGAGCTAATTGTTGTTTTTCATATTCGGTTAGGTTAGCTCTGGGGGCAGGTGGTGCTGTTGCCCGAGCCATTTTAGTCAACTCTTGTACGCCCGAAATCTGTGGTTTTGCTGGCCCTGTTTGAGTTTGGGCAAAAGACCCGCTCGCTGAGCGATAAGCTAGGAAACCCGCAGCTTCGTCGAAATCGAATGAGCCTCCGCTTTTATTGAACTGATCGGCCAAACCACTGGCGCGAGATGTATCTAAGCTCATCCAATAGGCTCGCCATTCAAGTGAGGATTCATCGACAACAATGTAGAACGCATCACTTTCTGGGTAATAAAGCGCGATGGCTAAGCTATTCTCAGTGTCTTCATCGGTACAATAGCCTTGGTTAATGTTGTCAATACGGCATCCGTAGATGAGGATGTCACCATCATCTTCGACGAGCTCATCAAACACGAGCATGTCAGCGGTGAGTCGATTTCTTTCGTAAAAGTCAAAGTTGGAAGAGGCATTAATTGTTAAGCTCCATTCGCCCAACAACTTCTTGTTTATATCTCCACCCCAACCAAATTCAAATCGCTGTATGGGTGTCACCTCACCGTCGATGGTGACTTCAGCGGTAGTGCGGCTCAGAAACTCGATACGAATATCATGACCTTCGGTGGAGCTAATTGTAGGTGCCTGATGTGCACAGCCGATGCATTGGCCGTCTTCTACGAGCAATAGTTCACCTTCGTAGACGTCATCATCAATAAGCACGCCCGAGGCGGTAAACCAGATGGGGCGTCGCACGCCGTCTTTTTCAATTGGGTCATAGGTATAAGTGGCGAGAAATGCGATGTTGTCCTGAATTTCAATGGCGTAACCGGTGCCGCTTTCATCAGGGTTCCACCACCAGCCGCTTTCCGGGGTAATGATTGAGCTGCTGTCTTCTGCGAATGCGTTGAAGGAAAAGGTAACGACTAAGAGCAGAGTTCCGAGTTTTTTTGTAATAGATTCCATTGGTCTCTCCATGAGGCTAAAGCGTCTTGCGGGCGCAATCTTATGCTAAATAACGGGAATAGAAAAGCGCGCTAATTACTTTTTGAGGTTGCGGGAGGCATCGAGAGCTGTGTGAAGTTTACCCCTGCAGATAGGAAACCTCTGCAGGGGAGTGTGGGTTATTAACGCGGGTCGTTCAGAACCCAACGCACGTTATCAACCTGAATGGTGACGCCGCCCTGCTCTCCGCTAGGCAAAATGGCAAACGGGGTGTTTACCGAGGTTAAGTCCAGCCCGCCTGACACCATATCGTTGACGGGTACCACGACCGTTTCCCAATCGCTGGTTCCAACCAGGCCAATGGGTTGATCGCCCGAGGTGCAGGGGTAAACACAGTCGGTCTTTACAACCAGGCCCGTTGTGCCAGCGTCGACGGCAGGCAGGAAAACATCAAACACCAGGAATCCGCTGGCAAAAGCGCTGAGGTCGCGCACGGTACCTGGCTCGGTTTGAATAAACATCAGCCCGTTGCCACCAGCTTCGCTAAATTGCCCCTGAAACACTTGCCCGCGAGCAGAGTCGTCAGCATCCACAATGTTCACTTGCACGTGGCTGCCGCTGGCACTCCACTGGCCGATGTTGCCCCAAAGCGCGTCGACAGTGTCTGTGAAGATGTCGAAGTCTTCGGTAAAACTTACCGGCGCCACTTTCGGTTGCATATCGCAATCTTCCAGGCAGCTGATGCGAATATTATCCAGCTGTATGTGAGCTGCCCCGCCCAGTAGTTCGACCTCGAAGGGTCGCAAGACGGACGACCAGTCCACCTGCGACCAAGAGCCTGCGGCCTGTTGTAGAGAGTAGAGTCGCACGGATACAGGCGTCCATTGCCCAACCATATCTGCCGTGATATCGACCTCCTCGACGCTGATATCAGGAAACCCCGAACCCAGCTTAACGCTCAGCTGGGTGCCTACATCGGCTGCCTCAACCCACATGTCAAACTTGAACTCGCCAAGGTTGCGCGCGCGGGTATTCAGTGGATCGCCACCAAAGCTAAAGCCGTCATCCACTTCCGGGTAGCTGCTCATATCATCCGAGGCAAGCCAGGCAACGGCGGGGCCGGCGTTATTGAATTGCAAGTCCCACACTACCGTACCGCCAGAGCCACTATCAATCGGTGACGCACTGGGGTTGGAAGCGAGTGCTCCGCTGTCGTTCCACACCGCGTGTTGCAATGTGTTGTTCACTTCTGTCGCGTTGACATCGAATGTCAGGGTTTGAATCCCGTCTTCGGCGCCGCGGTAAAGCCAGACGTTATCGCGAACATCGGCCGGTGGAACGTGGCCAGTAATATTCGTTGGATCTGTGCTTGCATCGGCTGTAGGCGTTTCACAGCCCTTACCGGTGGTTGGGTCGTTTGAGCATTCGTATACGCGCACATAGTCCACTTCCATGGTTCTGGTGTCGGTAAAGGTTGGCAAATCGATATACTGACCATTACCCAGGGCGAGGTTCAAAATCATATGGAAAGGCTGATCAAATGGCTGTGCACCGGTGCCCACTTGATAGCCCACTTCCTGGCCGCCCCAGTAATAAATAAACCAGTTACCGCTGTTAAGCGCGAACAAGACATCGTTTACATACCAACGGATTTCACCCTCTTCCCACTCGACAATATAGGTGTAGAAATCATCCCAGATATTGGTTGGCGGTTCGTAGGGCGCCCCGCTGTACTGGTTCCAGGGCCAGGAGAAGCCATAGTGCAGGGTACCGTGCATTTCGTTGGCAGCTCCCGTGGGTTGTGGGCCAGCAACGCCGGGTTGGAAAGCTTCAAAAATATCCAACTCGCCACTGTGTGGCCAGTCGCCATAGGCGGTATCAGTTGGCAACATCCATATGGCTGGCCATACGCCAACACCTTGCGGTACCCGCGCACGGATTTCCATGCGGCCGTAAGTCCAGTCAGCTTTGCCTCGTGTGCGTAGACGAGCAGAAGAGTAGTCCTTACAGGTATTGGCGCCAGGGTATCCCGGATCTTCCTGATTCAGCGAAGGGCCACATGACTCGCCGTAAATGGCCGAAATGTGCAGCAGGCTGTCCTCGACATAGCTGTTGTCGGCACTGTCGGTATAACACTGGGCTTCGTTATTGCCACCGCCCCAGCAGTTTACCTCGTGCTCCCATTTACTGGTATCTATGTCGCTGCCTTCGAATTCATCGTTCCACACCAGTGTCCAGCCGTTGCCAATAGACGACGCTATTGATGAGCTGCTACTTGAGCTTGAAGTACTCGATGATGAGCTGCTGCTTGAGCTGGTGGATGTTGATGACGAGCTGCTCGATGAGCTACTGCTCGAACTAGAAGATGAGCTACTTGAAACCACCACGGAACTGGACGAGCTCGATGTAGAGCTTGATGATGAGCTGGATGAGCCACCCGGTTGCACCCAGCGAACGCTGTCCAATTGTACGCTAGCGCCTGCTTGCTTACCCCAGGTCGGCAGAAATACAAAGGGTGTACCGATTGAGTCAAGGGTGAAACCCGGCTCGGGGCCAGCTGTTATGAGATCTGCAATGTCAATGGTGTAGGTGGTCCAAACGTCCAACAGCGGTGTCGAAATTTGGTAATCACCCGACCCCATGCTGGGGCCACTTTCGGCTTTGACAATAAAGTCGGGGCCTTGAGTGCCAAAATCGAGTACCTTGAGATCGAACACCAGCTGTCCTTCACTGGCAAAGGCGCTAAGGTTTTTAGCATCCGTGAAGTGGAAAAAGGCCACACCATTGTTGACGCTGTCGCTGAAATCGAGCTGCAAGATATCGCCGCGATCGGCGTCTGTTACGGTGTTAACCGTAATGTGACCGGTGCCGTTATCCCAAGTGCCTATGTTTAGGCCTTGGGCTGCGCCGGGAGCGCCGTCAACGTAAACATCGAAACTGTCGACAATGGCTTCTATGGTCGGTTCTGTAGTCCCTGTGCCGCCTACCCAATGCACATTGTCCACCTGAATGTGCACACCTGCCTGATCATCCCACGTGGGGAAAATCACAAATGGTGTGTTCATCGCATCAATGTTGAAGCCCGTGCTATCGGGCGCGTCGAGCATATCGGCAATGTTAACCGTGATGCTGGTCCACTCTCCTTGCGCGGGATTAATGGTGTAGTTGCCGGTACCCGTGCCCGGAGCGCTCTCGGCCTTGACCACCAGTCCACTGGTGTTGCTGCCGTAATCGAGGACCTTAATGTCAAAGGTAAGTTGGCCATTGGTGGCAAAAGCACGCGCATTTTTCTTTGTGGTGGATTGGACAAACGCCAGGCCGCTCTCGCCACTATCGCTAAACGTGATATTCAGCACGTCGCCGCGATCGACATCATTCACTGTATTCGCGGTAACGTGATCACCGGAGTTGCTCCAGGTGCCGACACCGAAATCCCAGTTGGGGCCAGGTTCACCTTCGTCGAAAACAACGAAGCTATCGGTGAGAGTATCTTTCACGGCAGCCAGTACCGGATCGATGTCGCATGGCACCATACAATCGACAGCAATATCGGCCAATTGAATGCGGGCGATACCGGATGACTCAATTACAAAGGCATTGATCAGCTGACCAAGGTTGACTTGTCCCGTTTCGATATTATTGGGCAGCAACTGATTGATAGCGACGACCATCTCAGTCCACTCACCCGTCGCTGGGGCGTCGATAACCGCATAGCTAACATTGGGCCAGCCACTATCGAGCTTAACCGCCAGCTCGGTAGCGGGCTCTATGGATTCAACCCGTATTTTAAAGCGCAGTTGTCCGTAGTCGGCCATGTTGGTGAATTTAAGCCCGTCGTTCACTTCGGGGTAGGCACTCATGTCACTGGTAGACAGGAACGCATTACCTGGACCGTTAAAGGTGATATCCCATACGGTTTCTCCCTCGCCGGTAATAGCGGCGGGATCGCTGAGCACATTGCCACTGCCGCCGTCGTACAGGCCTGGAACCAGCGTGTTGGTTACTTCGCCGTCTGGGGTATTGAAGGTGAAGCTTGCTGGCCCTTGCTGGTATAGGTCAAAGCTTTCGGTTTCCGGAGAGGTATGACCTGTTACCTGAGTTGCTCCCGGGTCGGAAGTTCCGCAACCGGTGCCTGCGCTTGAGTTGGAAGAGCACTCATAGACGCGAACAAAATCTACTTCCATGGTTTGCGGAAAGGTCGTGGAGCCATCCGGTGCGCCCGGCCAGTTACCACCAACGGCCAGGTTCAACAGCATGTGGAAGGGCTCGTCGAAGGGTGCTGCGGCGCTGCCTAGCTGATAGCCTTTTTGCGCCGCGGATTGCCCGTCTGGTTTACCGAGAGCTGTGCTTTTTTCTTGCTCGTTCCAGTAAAAAGTAAACCAGCCGTCCTGGGTTTGGGTCGCGAAATGTACGTCGTCCACGAACCAACGAATTTCACCTTGCTCCCATTCGATGGCGTAGGTGTGGAAGGTGTCCCAAACGTTATCCTCAGGAGTGTAGGCGGTACCAGAATTTAAATTGCCGGGCCAAACACGACCATAATGCAAGGTGCCGTGAATTTCGTTGTTGCCAGAAACGTTGGGGTTGACCGCCTCCATGATGTCAATTTCACCACTGAGTGGCCAGCCTCCATACTTTGTATCCGTTGGCAGCATCCAAATCGCTGGCCAAAGGCCTTTACCCTCCGGTAACTTGGCGCGAACTTCCATGCGACCGTAAGTCCAATCGGCCTTGCCCCGGGTGCGCAGTCGCGCTGATGTGTAAGGCAGAGTTTTGGAGGTATCCGTTGGGTCGTAGCTGGGGTCTTCCTGGTTAACGCCTGGACCACTAAAGGATTCCTGGCGAGCGACAATTAATAGTTTGCCGTCGTCTACGTAACTGTTGTCGGCGCGATCGGTATAGCACTGCAGTTCGTCGTTGCCGCCACCCCAGCAGTTGACCTCGTGCTCCCACTTGCTGGTGTCGATGGCGGAGCCGTTGAATTCATCTTCCCATACCATGGTCCATTGTGGTGGTGGCGCTGCTGCAACCGAGCTACTGCTCGAACTCACGGAGCTACTGCTTGAGCTTACCGAGCTACTGCTCGAACTCACGGAGCTACTGCTTGAGCTTACTGAGCTACTGCTCGAACTCACAGAGCTAATCGTGCTGGATGAGCTACTACTGCTCGATGACGACTCGGTCGAGCTCGCCTCACTTGATGAGCTACTGGCAACAGAGCTGCTAGAACTCTCTTCGCTACTGCTTGAGCTTTCCTCGCTGCTGCTCGACAGGCTGGAAATACTGCTGCTTGATTCACTGGAGCTTTCGGAGCTACTTTCACTGCTCTCACTGGACTGGCTTATGACACTAGAGCTGCTGCTTGCCACCGTGCTCGAAGAGCTTGCGGTGGAGGTTGAATCATCGCTCTGGCCAAAACAGGCCGATAGTGAGACTGCCATGATGCATACCACCAATGGCAGGCGGATAGGTTTGTTCATGATGACCTCGATGTCGTTATTGTTTTTGTGGGCTGATACAGCCTCAACGCACAGCGCAAAAGCGACATGTTGGCGTGGAGGGGGCCCGTTTTTTTAATCAGCGAGGCATTCTGTAAATTGTCAGGCGGGGCGTCGTCCCACTTTGATGGTGTGTTTGAACATGGTGAGGGTGACTGTTCGTTCGACAAAATAGTGACGCTTGTCACTTTTAAGTGGAACCCGATTAAATCATTGTCAATAAGCTGGCTGTGTGACGTGCGGTTTGCTTAGGTGCCAGAATAAAAAGTGGGACTCGCGCATTGAACATGAGAGTCGTGTATACGCGGCCAATGTGCTCGGCGCAGTTGAGTTGAGAGAATGTATAGCCGCGTTGACTATGCAGCCTGCGCGGTATCTTTCGACGCTACCTGTTGACGCTGCCATTCAACCTGATCGCTGTAGTGCAGCAGGCGCATTTCGCCCGAAAAGTCTTCCACGATAGCGGTACAGCTTTCTATCCAGTCGCCGGTATTGCAGTAGCGAATGCCCTCTTGTTCTAACATGGCGGGGTAGTGAATGTGGCCGCAGATCACACCGTCGAAACCGCGCCGGCGCGCTTCGTCCATCGCCTCATTTTGGTAGGTCTCGATAGCATCTTTCGCGCCTTTGATATTCTCTTTGATTAGCCGGGCCAGGGAAAAGTAAGGCTGGCCCATCCACTTGCGCCAGCGATTGGCCCAGCGGTTAATGAACAGCAACAGGTTGTAACCGATATCACCAAAAAAGCGTGTTAGGTGCGACAAGTTGATGTAGGCATCCATGGCGTCGCCATGCATTATTAGGTAGCGCTTACCGTTGGCGCAGGTGTAGACATGTTCTTCAATGATCTCGATGGGCCCAAAAAAATTACCGCAAAAGCGGCGCATGGGTTCGTCGTGGTTGCCCGGAACGTAAATAACGCGTGTGCCACTATTGGCAAGCTCATACAATTTGAGCATGACCTGATAGTGTTGTTGCGGCCAGCGAAATTTCCGCTTTAGTGCCCACATATCAATAATGTCGCCCACTAGATACAGCGTGTCACAATTTATGTTGTCGAGAAACTCGAGCAAGTATTCGGCTTTGCAGTCGCGATAGCCCAAATGAATATCGGAAATCCAAATGGTGCGGCCTTTAATGAGCGAAGCGGGGGGATTGCTGTCGGGCGATGAAGGGGGGCGATTATTGGCAGACTGGTCACTGGCAGTCATCTTCGTCATCGGTACGGCCTCAGTGTTTTGTTGAGGCAAAGTCTGGTATTTCTCTGTGACAGTCAGAAAACAAATAGGTGAAAGTTTGGTTACATAATTCGCGGGGAACGGGGAACGGGGAACGGGGAACGGGGAAGTCTGCTATTCGTCTACCGTGACCCGTAAGCCGTCACCCACTGCAAACAACTAAAGCTTACTCGATTTCAGTAAAGACAAAATAAAGACTGAAGTTGCGCCGAGCACGATGGCGGGCCCGGCCGGCCAGTCCCAAAAATATGAGGCGCTAAGGCCGGCAAGTACGGCCAGTGCGCCAATAAGGCTGGCTATTACGGCCATTTGTTCTGGTGTATGAGCTACTCTGCGCGCGGCCGCGGCGGGAATAATAAGCAGAGCGGTAATCAATAAAACCCCAACGACTTTCATGGCAATGGCAATGACCAAAGCCATTAATAGCATCAGTGCGGTGCGCACTAAGGTTACGTTAACGCCTTCTACGTGGGCCAAATCTTCGTGCACGGTAATGGCCAGCAGCGGTCGCCAAAGCCAGATTAAAGTCGCGATAACCAGTGCACCCACGAGCCATATGGCGATTAAATCAGTGTAGGTTGTGGCGAGAATATCGCCGAATAGGTAGCCGGTGAGGTTGATACGGGCGGGGCCCACGACACTAATGGTTACCAGCCCCAGCGCAAGTGTCGAGTGCGACAGGATGCCGAGCAGGGTGTCGCTGGCTAATTGGCGGCTGCGTTGTAACGCGACCAGCAGTAGGGCGATTGCCAGGCAGCCGAAGGCCACGGCAAGATTGAGGTTAATATCCAACAGCAAACCCACAGTGATGCCCAGCAGTGCGGAGTGTGCCATGGTGTCGCCGAAGTAGGCCATACGCCGCCATACCGCAAAACAACCCAAAGGGCCCGTTGCCAGCGCCACACCGAGCCCGGCGGCCAGGGCCAGAAGTAAAAATTCAGGCATGGTGCGAATGATCCTGATCGATTTCGCCACAGGGGTCGTGGGCGTGATCGTGGTGATGAGTGTAAAGCGCAATTTGGGCTTCGGCTCGGTGCCCGAATAACTCTAAGTACGCGGGGTCGCTGGTAACCTGTTCCGGGTGGCCGTGACAACACACGTGGCCGTTTAAGCAAATGACGGTATCTGTGGTGGCCATCACCAGGTGCAAATCATGCGATATCAGGAGGACACCACAATTAAGCTCTTTGCGAATGTCGTTGATTAATGCGTACAGAGCGGCTTGACCCGCTACATCCACACCCTGTACCGGTTCGTCGAGTACCAGTAGTTCGGGTTGTTGCAGTAATGCCCGCGCTAACAATACACGTTGCATTTCCCCGCCCGAAAGTGCCTGCATGGGTTGATTGAGTAAATGTATGGCGCCTGTGCGCCCCAGTGCCAGGCTGGCTTGTGCGGGTTTGCAGCCCGCGAGTGTTAGAAACCGCTTTACTGTTATCGGCAGACTGGGGTCTAGTTGTAGCTTTTGTGGCATATAGCCAGTGCGAAGCTTGGGCCGACGATAGAGCTCACCGCTTGTGGCCCTGGACAGGCCGAGAATAGTCCGCACCAAAGTGGTTTTGCCGGCGCCATTGGGGCCAATCAAGGTGACAATTTTGCCGGCCTCAACGGACAGGGAGGCATTATCCACCAGGGTTTTGTCACCACGCATAACACTGAGGTGGTGAGTCTTTACCAGAATATGGTCGGCTTCAGCCATTGCTGTTGCCTTGCGACTGGCAGTCCGGGCACAGTCCAAATACTTCCAGCGATTGGGAATGCACCGTAAAACCGGCATTGTGCGCCGCCCCATTAATGCTTTCGCCAACTTGCCGGGACTGTATTTCTTCGGCACGGCCGCAGTCGTCACACAATAAAAAGTGCGAGGCGTGTTGATGGTCGGGGTGGGGGCAACCGATAAAAGCATTGAGTGCGCCAATGCGGTGTATCAATTTTTGTTCTAGCAAAAAATCCAGAGCTCGGTAAACCGTGGGCGGTGCGACCTGTTTGGGAGACCCGGCCGACAACAAGTCGAGCAGTGCGTAAGCACCGAGAGGTTTGTGACTCTGCCAAATAAGCTCTAATACTTGCTTGCGCAGCGGGGTGAGGCGAACCCCGCGCTCTTGGCACAGAGTAATGGCGGCCTGCAGTGCATCGTTAACACAGTGCTGGTGGTCGTGTTGGCTGAAGGCGAGGGGTGTTTTACTCATGCGTCGATTGTAACTGATATGTTATAGTATAACTATTGTTAGTTCTCTTCTCAGGCGATTTCATGGTGGTAAGAAGTAATGGCAGCGGCCTGAATTGGCTCACTGCATGTTTGTTGTCGGCATTGCTTTGGTGCCAGCAGGCAAATTCGGTTGATGTCATAACCAGCATCAAGCCGATAGCGTTGATTGCTCAAGAGTTGGCGCTGGAGTCCGATCAAGTCAATTACCTATTGCCCGCCGGCGTATCACCTCACGCCTATTCATTGCGCGTATCGCAAATGCGTCAGCTACACGCGGCAGATCTGGTGCTCTGGGTCGGTCCGGAGCTGGAAACATTTTTGCAAAAGCCGCTGGCCGCATTACCTGAAGGCCGTGTCATGACCCTGGTGCAGCTGGTGGGATTGCAGTGGCCTGAGGATGATGGTGCGGCCGGGCATCACGCCGATCACTCCCATGAACACGATCCGCACCTGTGGTTGAACCCTGAAAACACACTGGTGGTGGTCGACGCCCTTGCGCGGCATTTGGCGCAATTGAATCCAGCAGCTGCAGAAGCCTACGCTGCGCGAGCACAGTCGTATAAAAGTTCTCTAGTGGCTTTAGACACAGAGCTGCGGGCGCAAATGTCACCTCTCGCCGATACTGGATTTGCCGTCTATCACGACGGTTATCGTCACTGGGTTGAACACTACGGCATGCGCCAAGTGGATTACGTCACCGTTACCCCTGAGCAAAAGCCAGGCGCCAAGCATTTAGTGGCGCTGCAGGAGCGATTGCGAAGTGACGCCAAATGTTTGTTTGTAGAACCCTACAGCGATGTTACTGAGGCAACGCGATTGGCGAAAACCCTTGGCCTCGGCGTCGGCGAACTTGATCCGCTGGCCAGTGCGAGCTCGTTGGCCAGTTACGAACAATTGCTGCGCCACATAAGCGCCAGTCTGTCAGCCTGCCTTGTCAGCCAGAACTGATGACGACGTTAAGGTTATGCCGTTAGTGGCTAACACTCTGAGCTGCTGGGGGTGCAGTTCGTCGGCTAGGTGAATACAGCAGGTGCGGACATCCGGATGGGGCGATGTGACCGCCGCTTTTAGCAGCTGTAATTGACCGTCAATACTGGAGAGCCGGTAGCGGTCGCCAGTATGTCGGTAAATAAGGCTCGCCAGTTGTTGTAAGCGGTAGATCCCTGCCTGCGAAAAAATAATCTTGCTGTTCACATCGATTCCTTCTGGCGATTGACCAGGTCAAAGTCGTAAAATTTGGTTCCTACTAAAAGTGTAGGCAAATCGGCTTAGGTTGGAAGGCCACGTAGCTGAAGTGTGAACTTATCCGTGTATAAGCCGTGAACGACAGCACCCTGGAAGTTATAAAGCGTTGAAAAAAGCGGCAAGATCGGCCGTTTCTTCAATTCTTAAACTCCTTCGGTCGCAAACAGTGTTTTACTTACTCACAATTAATCTAAAGCTTTTTACAGCCCCAGACGGCGCTTCATATCCTCTTCAAACTGTTCGTCGAGCTTCGCACTGATTTTGTCAGCCAGATCGTCGGAAGTTTGTACAATGTCGAGATCGACAACTTTCACGTCATTTTCTGCATTCAATGATTCTTCAGTTTTGAAGCTGATTGCCTGCGAGGTTTTAGCGGCTGCCAGGGTAAGGCTTTCGCTAACATTTTCTTCGGCTTCATTTGCCACTGCTGTGCTCGCCAGTAACAACCCTGCCAGTAATACACCATAGGTCTTCATAAGATGCCCTCCGTTGGTTGGTGATACTCAAGATGCTGGTGTGCCACCTGAGCGTTAGAGGCTAATCAGATGCTTTTGGCAACTGTTACCCTTCTGTTACGTATGGTAACAAATAGTAACGGAAAGTCCAAATAAAAAAGCAGAAAAGTGAAGATTCTTTAAGAAGACTTCGATCTAACTGATTGTTATTTAGTTATTTTTGGTTGGAGTGAAGCATGCTTGTTGTTTTTTGTGGCGTTGGTAACACTTAGTCGGGTGGAGTTGGTTCAGGCCTCGATGGCAAGATTGGTGTATCCTTGCGCTTTTCGATTACTCTCAGCAGGCCTTAATTGCTATGTCCGATCAGGCTCCCGTCGTACTTGTGGATGGATCTTCCTACCTCTATCGCGCTTATCATGCGTTGCCACCTCTAACCAATTCGCGCGGTGAGCCAACCGGGGCGGTGAAAGGCGTCATTAATATGATCCGGCGTCTGATCAAAGACTATCCACAAAGTCCCATTGCGGTAGTGTTCGATGCCAAGGGGAAGACCTTTCGCGATGACCTGTACGCCCAATACAAGGCGCAGCGCCCTCCAATGCCTGATGACTTGCGCCCACAGGTTGAGCCAATCTTCGATATCGTGCGCGCTATGGGGTTACCCCTGTTGGTCGAAGAGGGCGTTGAAGCCGACGACGTCATTGGCACCCTGGCGGCGCAAGCCGAGGAGAGGGGTTGCCCGGTGGTGATTTCTACCGGCGACAAAGACATGGCGCAATTGGTGAACCCTCAGGTCACGCTTGTAAACACCATGACCAGTACGTTAATGGATGTTGCCGGCGTGCGGGAAAAATATGGCTTTGGCCCCGAGCTAATGATCGACTATTTAGCGTTGATGGGGGACAAAGTTGACAATATTCCCGGTGTGCCAGGCGTTGGCGAGAAGTCAGCCAAGGCATTGTTGCAGGGCGTCGGTGGCTTGGATGCTCTGTACCAAAATCTGGAGGCCATTCGGCAGCTGGAATTTCGCGGTGCCAAGAAAATGCCGGAGAAGCTGCTGGAGCACAAAGATCTGGCGTATCTATCGTACCAGCTGGCAACGATTAAGCTCGATGTTCCTTTACATGTTGGCGTCGGTGATATTGCGGTAGGCGATGTCGATAAGGCAGCGTTAAAAAGCTTGTTTGAGAGAATGGAGTTTAGGAGCTGGGTTGACGAGTTGGCCGAGGTCGAAGGCGATAGCCCAGTTGCGGTGGCCCAAGCCGTGGCCGTTGCGTACGACACAGTGTTGGATAAAGCAGCGCTGGCGCAATGGATTCGACAGCTCGAAGATGCCGAGGTATTCGCGTTTGATACCGAAACGACTAGCTTGCACGCCATGCAGGCTGAGATTGTCGGTGTCTCTTTCGCGATTGAGGCGGGCAAGGCGGCCTATGTGCCCGTGGCGCACGATTATTTAGAGGCGCCGGATCAGCTGGATCGCGACTTTGTATTGGCTGAGCTTAAGCCTTTATTGGAAGACGCTAAGCGTGCCAAAGTTGGGCAAAACTTAAAATACGATCGCAATGTGCTGGCCAACCACGGTATTGCGCTGCGCGGCATCGCCTGGGATACGATGCTTGAGTCCTGCGTGTTTAACTCTGTGGCGGGGCGTCACGATATGGATTCACTGGCCGAGCGTTTTCTGGGCACATCGACCATTCACTACGAAGATATTGCCGGTAAGGGCGCTAAGCAATTGAGCTTTAATCAGATTAAAGTTGAGGATGCTGCGCCATACGCGGCTGAAGACGCCGATATAACGCTGCGCTTACATCAGGCCATATGGCCGCAGTTGGAGCAGGTCGACACCTTGCGCCGGGTGTTGCTGGATATTGAAATGCCCCTGGTTCCGGTGCTGGCGGACATAGAGCGCAATGGCGCCCTAGTGGATGCCAATCAATTGGGCCGTCAGAGTCATGAGTTGCAGGCGCGCCTGACGGAATTAGAGCGAGAGGCTTACGATATAGCGGGGCGCGAGTTTAACCTCAGCTCGCCCAAGCAGCTAGGCGTAATTTTATTCGAGGAGCTGGAGTTGCCGGTGGTTAAGAAAACCAAAACCGGTGCCCCTTCGACCGCAGAAGATGTGTTGCAGGAACTCGCGCTCGACTATCCGCTACCCAAGTTGCTGCTGGAGTACCGCGGTTTAGCGAAACTGAAATCGACCTACACCGACAAGCTGCCGAAGATGATCAATCCGGCAACAGGCCGTATTCATACGTCCTATCATCAGGCAGGCACAGCGACGGGCCGTCTTTCATCGAGTGACCCCAATCTACAGAACATTCCAATTCGCACCGAGGAAGGTCGCCGTATTCGCAAAGCATTTGTGGCGCCTGCCGGTTATAAGATCGTTGCTGCGGATTACTCTCAGATTGAGTTGCGTATCATGGCCCACCTGTCGGACGATGAAGGGTTGTTAAGTGCCTTTGCGCAAGGGCTAGATGTTCATCGCGCAACGGCGGCTGAGGTATTTGGTACCGAGCTCGATAAAGTTACCGATGAGATGCGCCGCCGCGCCAAAGCGATTAACTTTGGCCTTATATACGGTATGTCCGCGTTTGGCTTGGGCAAGCAGTTGGCGCTGGGGCGAAATGAGGCGCAGGGCTATATTGATCGCTATTTTGAGCGTTATCCGGGCGTCGCTCGCTATATGGAAAACACAAGGGCATTGGCTCACGATAAAGGCTATGTTGAGACGTTAATGGGGCGGCGTTTGTACCTGCCCGAAATTAATGCCCGCAATAAAATGTTGCAGCAGGCCGCTGAGCGCACGGCTATTAATGCGCCTATGCAGGGTACGGCAGCGGATATTATTAAAATGGCCATGGTGTCGGTGGCGAATTGGCTTGCCGAGTCAAAGCTCGATGCTAAGTTGGTGATGCAGGTTCACGATGAGCTTGTGCTGGAGGTGGCCGAGGCGGATGTGGACGCTGTTTGCCAGGGGCTGGAAGAGCGGATGGAGCAAGCTGCTGAACTTAAAGTGCCGCTACTGGTAGAAGTGGGGGTTGGCGAAAGCTGGGATGAGGCGCACTAGTTGGCGCTCATTTCTTTGTTTTTAGCGTAAATTTAAAAAAACGATCAAAAAGTGTGAAAAAATCGACTTTTTATTGAACTTTCGATTGGCGAATTGTTCAAAGTTACAGCACACTGAATCGTAAGACGTTTTTTTTCATGAGCTCCTCCTCGTTTGACCGAAAGGTCACTTTGGCAGAATAACTTCTGACAGTAGCCCCCGCCACTCTGGATCGGGGGCTTTTTTTATGCGGCAGGTCATGTCCC
This sequence comes from Gilvimarinus gilvus, assembly GCF_030518155.1. Classification (GTDB taxonomy): domain Bacteria; phylum Pseudomonadota; class Gammaproteobacteria; order Pseudomonadales; family Cellvibrionaceae; genus Gilvimarinus; species Gilvimarinus gilvus. The sequence goes on from NZ_JAULRU010000783.1 coordinate 32,946, forward strand.
GCGCTCGGGTTGTCACAAAAATATTCGCTACGACCTTTCATTACATTTGCCATACAAACTTTTACAGATGCACGTGAACTAAACCCGCTAAGCTGTGTCTTAAATTACAGTAGTCATTGCATAGCATGCGATCCGTAACTGGCATCATCCCCCAAGGGTGTCAGTATTGTGGCCGGTAACTCACGTTATCGGCCTTTTTTTTGGCTGCGATTGGAGGGGCGAGCCGGCCTCACTCTGCGCTTTGGGGTTTGCCCGTGAGCCAGCCCGACAGCGTTTGTTTCAGTTGATCGAGCCCGGCGTTCTTGAGCGAAGAAAAGGTTTGGACCGTCACCAGGTCGTTTACCCCCGCCTCTTTGAACGACTTGCGCACCTGAAGCAGGGTGGCTTGCGCCGGGCCCTTTTTGAGCTTATCGGCCTTGGTGAGGAGTACGTGAACGGGCATTGCCACTTCGATCGCCCAGTTTATGACTAGGGTGTCGTATTCTTGCATGGGGTGGCGGATGTCCATTACCACCACTAAGCCTGCCAAACACTTGCGTTCGTGCAAATACTCTGACAAATTTTCTTGCCACTGCTCTTTTAGCTGTCGCGACACTTTTGCGAAGCCATACCCGGGTAGGTCTACCAGCCGGGTCGTGTCCGAGAGGTCGAAAAAGTTAATTAACTGAGTTCGCCCTGGGGTTTTACTGGTGCGGGCAAGCTTTTTATTGTTGGTCAGTGTGTTGATGGCGCTCGATTTCCCGGCGTTAGAGCGGCCGGCAAAAGCGACTTCAAGGCCCTGCTCTGGCGGGCATTCACGGATACTAGGGGCGCTTTGGGTAAAGCTGGCACACTGGAAATTTAGGATCTCGGTCATGGAGTTTTAGCGCTGTGGTTGGCTGAGGGCGCAAGCCTAACAGACTGCGGGCCTTTTGTGATTGGTCAATTAGTATATAATGCCCGCTGCAACCGGCCCGCACCAGTATTAACTGTAGGCGGGAAAGTATGCCTGGCCCTTACGTCGAGGCAGTACAGCCAACACTATAATTGACGATGTCACAGGTTAGCCAATGAAAAAACTTGTTTTACCTCTGCTTATCGCACTCGGAGCACCGGCTCTGTCGCAAATGGCCAGCGCCGCTGGTGATGCCGCTGCTGGTGCTGACAAGGTCGCCGTTTGCGCGGCTTGCCACGGTCCCGATGGCAACAGCCCGGCACCGACTTTCCCGAAAATAGCCGGGTTGGGCGAAGCTTACCTATACAAACAATTGCAGGATATCCAGGCTTGGGATCAAGCTTCAGGCGATGACAAGGCCAAAACAGGCCGAGCTGTGGTAGAAATGACTGGCATGTTGAGCTCATTAGACGATCAGGACCTCCAGGATATCGCCGCCCACTATGCTGCGCAGAGCATGCAGTTGTCGGGCTCAAAAGAGTTTACGGTGAAAGTAAACAGCGGTCAGGACGTTGACGCGCTGAGCTTGGGCGAAAGCCTGTACCGGGGCGGCAATATGGAGACGGGAGTAGCCGCCTGTAGTGGTTGTCACTCGCCAACGGGCCTGGGTAATGCCCCTGCTGGTTACCCGCGTTTAGGTGGTCAATACGCTGAATATGTCGAGAAGCAGCTGAAAGCCTTCCGTGGCGGTGAGCGCATCAACGATGGCGAACAAATGATCATGCGTCTGGTGGCAAAGAATATGAGCGACGCCGAAATTAAGGCGGTAGCCAATTATATAGCCGGCCTAAACTGATCCGTGCTGAGGTAAAAAGGCGACTTCGGTCGCCTTTTTTGTGGCCGTCTTCCGGCGGCGGCGCTATGTAACTGAAAAATCGGAACTTTATCGGGCTGCAAGTGCTCTAAAGTCGCAGTGCCATGAATTGAAGTGAACCCAAAGGGGAGCAGTATATGCGAGTATTGATAGCGTTTTTTGGAATATTATTCAGCCTGGTGGCCTGTGCGGATGAGGCGGCAAAGTATCAGGAAGGCACACACTATTTTGCCATAGAGCAGCCTATTCGAACTGACAACCCAGACAAAATTGAAGTGCGCGAGATGTTTGCCTACACATGTGGTCACTGTTTCCGCTTTGATCCTGTGCTGCACGATTGGTATGAAGCTCAAGCCGACGATGTGTATTTGGTGCGCACCCCTATGGTTTGGGCCGCAGCCATGGAGCCTTATGCTCGCGCTTACTACACCGCCAATGCGATGAAAGTGCTGGAAGATTCACATATGGACCTGTTTAACGCCATCCACCTCAAGCGTACCCGCTTTGGCTCTGCTGAAGATTTCGCGGCATTTTATGCTCAATATGGTGCCGATACTGATAAATTCGTTAAAACGTTTGAATCTTTTGGGGTGGACAGTCAGTTGCGCCAGGGCGATGCCAAAGCACGTGCTGCGGGTATCAGCTCAACGCCGGAGCTTGTTGTGGGAGGCCAGTACCGGATTAGCTCAACCGGAGCTGGTGGGCACAAAGAAATGCTTGAAGTCGCGAGCTACCTGATTGAGCAGCTGCGTGCCGAATAACTGCTAGCATCATGTCGTGCGAATTGAAAAACCCTGCGGGCAGAGGCAGTCCGCGGGGTTTTTTGTTTATTGGGGCTGCAGAATCTATGGGTTGTGGCACCAGAGTCTATAATGAGTCAGACTGTTTCAGGATCTAGGAACTCAGGTGGAGCAAAAGCCCTGTGAGCGGAGATAGCGGGAATAAATGGCGCGACAAATACTTAGATGCACTTGATCAGCAAGAGGCACTAGAGCGCCGCTATAAGGACGACGTTGGCATCTTACAGCGAGCTTTACTGCGCATTAGTATCGCCGCTGACGGACAGCAACCTGGGCTGGACCGGGCGCTGGAAGAATTGCGTTCTGTTCTGCGTAGCCATGACGAGGTTAGCCAGTTGCAAAGCGCCATGTCATTGCTTGATGACGCTTTGATTCAATTCGATAAACAGCGCGAGGTGACCACGACAAGCCTTAAAGGCAGCATGCAATCATTGATTGTACCGCTGTTGGCGAAAGAGCCTGAGCGCCCACTCAAACGCAAGCTGCGTGACTTGGCTCAGGCGGTCACGCGGCAGCGGGATCTACTGCACGGTTACCCTGAGTTACTTCAGCAACTGGCGAAGTTGCAGGCGCAAGTACTAGTTGCCGATGAAAACGAAGATGGCACTGCGGAGAAAGAGCCGTCGGGTGGTTTGCTGTCTCGTTTGCTGGGCAAGACCGAAGCGCCTACAGCTGCTAAAGACACAGAGCCGATGCCGGCCGGGGAGCGCGGGCTCGATCCGGGCCAAGTGGATAGGGCGCTGTTTGAACTTAATCCCAATGCCAGCTTGCGCGATAGCGCAACCGTATCAGACAACATGCGCTCGATTATTACCGAGTTGCTGCTGAGTGTAAAAGCACAAAATGTTGCTCCGGAGAGGGTGCAAATTCTGCAGCAGCGTTTGAAGTCCGGCATTACCAATGCAGATTTGTTGCCTGTGCTGGAGGAGGTTCGCGACCTGATTATGGCGGCCTATGTAGAGGCGACCCGAGCCTTTGCCGTGTACTTGAAGGACGTTAATGGTGAGCTTGCCGATATTTATGGAGCGCTGGGCATCGCAGCAGACACCAGCACAAACATACAAAATGCATCGGCCAGTATGCAGGCTGACATGATGGCCGAATTTGAACATCTAAGCAGCAAAACATCTGAGGCAACCGATCTAAGTCAGCTCAAATCTGAAGTACAGAATCGAATCGGTAATATTCGTGCGGCTCTGGATTCGTTCCGGCAACGCTCAGCGTCTGACACTCCTGTCACCGAGCAGCTAACGGCCTTAGCGGAGCGGTTGAAGTCTATGGAGACGGAGGCAGAGAAAAATCGGATAGTGCTGGAAGAGCAGCGCGCCAAAGCTTTAACCGATGCGCTTACAGGCCTGCCTAATCGTCAGGCGTTTGTAGAGCGCTCTGAGCTTGAAGTGCAGCGCTATCTTCGCTACTCCAATCCGCTCACGCTTGCCATCTGTGATTTAGATTATTTTAAAAGAATTAATGATAGCTTGGGGCATCAGGCCGGAGACCGGGTGTTGAGAGTTCTCAGCAGCGCTATTGCCAAGCGCTTGCGTGAAGTGGACTTTATTGGCCGCTATGGTGGCGAAGAGTTTGTGATACTTATGCCCGAGACTACATCGGCTCAGGCTCTTGAATTCCTCGATAAAATCAGGGGCGCCATTGCGCGTACAGATTTTAACTATCGCGAACAGCCAGTCGAGCTAACCGTATCAATTGGTATTGCGCAGTTTACCGGCAAAGAAGCGTTAGAGTCGGTGTTTGAGAGGGCTGATCGGGCCTTGTATGATGCCAAAGCGGCAGGGCGGAATCAGTGTAAGGTCGCCGACGCTGAATAACAAACACAGACAATGGGTTCAAGGCTATGTTCAATACTAGAAGCAAAGCTGTTTGGCAGTGCGTGACACTGGCGGTTTTTTTGCATTTACCTTTAGTGGGCATGGCAATGGCTGTTTATGTTGAAGATAAAAATGGCCAGCCAGTGGCGAACGCTGTTATATCTTTGTCTGCGCAGTCTGTGCAAGCTGTCAGTGCCAATAGAACCGCTATTATGGATCAGAAAGACCGACAATTTGTTCCGGAAGTTTTGGTCGTCCAGCAAGGTACAGAGGTGACTTTCCCCAATAGCGATGATATTCGGCATCACGTTTATTCCTTCTCTCCAGCCAAAAAATTTGAGTTGCGTTTGTATCACGGTACAACAGCAAAGCCGGTTACGTTTGAACAGGCCGGTAAGGTTGTGCTTGGCTGTAACATTCACGATTCAATGTTGGGTTACATTTTTGTCGTGGACTCGCCTTACTACGCATTAAGTTCCGTTTCGGGTGTGGCTAATATTAGCGCGCCGGACGGGGAATACACATTGTCTGTACAACATTACCGCAGCGGCAAGGTGTATGAGTCATTGGTTCGTATGCCAGAGCAAAGCAAAGTAGTTGTAACCCTGGATGATCTAGCTCCAGATCCAAAAAACGCTCAACCAACAAGTGAATTGGAAGCATTGTTTCAATAATGATTAATAGTTATCGGGCCAAACTGCTGTTGGTATTACTCGGATTGGTGGTGCTGCTGCAGGCCAGCTCCTACGTCGCGACGCGTATAGTGATTCGTGACGCTGTATTACAAGACGCCTATCGCAAGCTAGAGCAAGGTAGCCAGCTGTTTAGCCAGCTGATGCAAACTCGCGCGCAACAGCTATCGCAATCGGTTAGCGTTTTAACGGATGATTTCGGCTTTAAAGAAGCCGTCGCTACCGCCGACCGCGCAACAATACGCTCGGCTCTTATTAATCACTCGGCCCGCGTTCAGGCCGATATCGCCCTGGTTCTAGACAACGACAAAGGGTTGGTTGCGAGCAGCGTAAAGATCAGTGAAGACCAGCTCGCTGTCCTTGAAAAAATCGATGAGGCGGCCAGTGCAGGCAGCGTGCGTTATTTCCCCATCATTATTAATAACACTCTCTACCAGTTTGTTCTATCGCCCATTCGGGCACCGCTGCAAATAGGTACAGCGGGGATAGGTTTCGAAATTGATCAGGCGCTCAGTGCTCATTTGAAAACAATGACTGGGCTGGAAGTTTCATTTATAGCTACGCCTAATAATGAAGTTCAGTATTTGAGCGGCACATTGCTGACAGACGAAAAGCAACGGTTACTTCAGGCCGAAGAGCGCGAGCACTGGCTGAATACTGACGTATGGCGCTCTGGGGATATGCTGAGCAGTAGTGTTAGTGTCGCTAAGGTCCCTGACCAAGTGACGGCGGTATTACAAGTGCCATTGGCGACAGCCTTAAAACCATTTGCTGTGCTTGATACTCAGCTGCTCAGTCTGGCTTTGTCGTTTTTCATCGGAGCTACGCTTATTGCTTTGGTGTTTGCGCGCAGCGTCACTAAGCCGGTTCAGTTGCTGGCAAAAGTAGCGCGTAAAATTGCTGGCGGCCAGTACGATTCTCCTGTGCAGGTATCAGGACGCGACGAATTTTCTGAACTCGCCAATGCCTTTAATAGTATGCAAACCGCAATATCAGAGCGCGAACAGGAAATCCGGTACCAGGCGGAACACGATAGCTTGACGACATTGGCCAATCGCTCGCAAGTGTTCCCATGTTTGAGCAAGGCGCTGGAGTTGTGTCAAGAAGATCACAAAATGCTGGTGGTCATGATTGTAGATATTTATAAGTTTACCCAAATCAACGATACGCTGAGCCCGGAAATGGGTGATGAAGTGCTGCGTGAAGTGGGGGCGAAGCTGCAGGCACTGGTCAGTGTTCAAGGTACGGCAATTCGTCTGGGTAGTGATGAGTTTCTATTGATCAATCCTGTGGCTAGTATGCAGCACGCCACAGCTTTTGCTGAACAGATTGAGGCACAGTTCGAACATAGCCTGGAGCTTGCTTCCACCGACATCAAGGTGGAGCTCAATATTGGATTTACCGTTTACCCGGATCAGGGAGGTAGTCCAGAGCTATTATTGCGCCGGGCTAACCTTGCTTTGAACAAGGCCAGGCAATCGCATCTTTTTATTGTCCAATACGAAGCCGGCTGGGATGAAGACCACTTGCGTCGTTTACAGCTTTTTGCAGATTTTAAAGAGGCCCTAATCAATGAAGAAATCTGTTTACATTATCAGCCCAAAGTAGGTGCTAGTGATGGCTCCAAAATTGGTGCTGAAGCCTTGATTCGGTGGATGCATCCTACGTTTGGCTTTGTTAACCCTGAAGAGTTCATCGCGGTAATAGAAAGCGCCGGACAGATTAGTTTGTTGACGCGCTGGGTAATACGCGCAGCGTCTATGCAAGCTAAGCAACTATGGTCGCAAGGGCACCAGCTACGCATGTCGGTTAATCTATCTGCACTTGATTTGTTAGAAGATGACTTGCCAGATTTTATACGCAAAATACTGCAGGAGTTGGAACTACCGCCTGAAGCCCTGTGTTTAGAGATTACCGAAAGTGCGATTATGCAGGAAACAGAGCGTAGTTTGGCTAACCTAAATCGTTTGCACAACCTTGGCTTGATGTTGTCAATCGATGATTATGGAACCGGCTATTCCTCGTTATCGCAGATGAAACAGTTGCCCGTAGGTGAGTTAAAAATTGATAAATCGTTTGTTATGGATCTCGATAGTAATGAAGAAGATCGTCAAATTGTTAAGTCAACTATCGAGCTGGGACACACTCTGGGATTGAAGGTGACAGCAGAGGGGGTAGAGACAGAGCTGACGCGCGACTGGTTAATCGCCAATGGTTGCGACACCTTACAGGGCTATTTTTACAGCAAGCCAGTGCCGGCGCGGGATTTTCATCACTGGCTCGAGCAATATTTGCAAAGGTCTGAATCGTGAAAAAATACCTGCTTGTTATGATTTGTCTACTCGGGGCTGGCTTCGTCAGTGCGGCGGAGAACCGGAGCAGAATTATCGCTACTGGCGCAGCCACGACTATTGATGGAAGTGCTGGCGGCGGCATAGTGCCTATGGCCGCCTTATCCGGCTATGGCGCTCGGGAAGAGTCTGGTGGGGTTGCCTTTGCAAGTTATGTTCATGTGCCGGACTACACGATGTCGGCGGTCGGGGGAAGTTGGAGTTGGCGCAATAGAGTTGAGTTTTCTCTGGCTGATCAGCGCCTGGAGCACCCTACTTTGTCGGCAGCGCTTGGCGTACCGTTACAGGATATTCGGCAAAGTGTGGCAGGTGTTAAGGTGCGTCTGCTTGGGGATATACTTTACAGCAAGTGGCCTCAGCTCAGTGCAGGGGTGATGTATAAGCATAACCATGATTTCACCATACCCGGAGCGGCGGGTGCAAAACGCGATAGCGACAGCGAGGCTTACTTAGCCGCATCTAAGGTGTTTTTGGGGGGCGCCATGGGCTATAACCTGCTAGTCAATGGTGTGGCCCGCTATACCCGCGCGAATCAAATTGGTCTCGTCGGCTTTGGTGGCGACAAAAATGATAGTCGGCGCTGGTATGCAGAGGCTTCAGCAGGTATTTTTTATAACAAACATTTGCTGTTTGGCGCCGAGTTCAAACAAAAGCCCGATAATCTTTCTTTCGCCGGAGAAGATGATTGGCAAACACTTTTTGCCGCGTGGTTTCCGAATAAAAAATTGGCTTTGGTTGCCGCTTATGTCGATTTAGGCGAGGTGGCGACTTTGCCGAATCAGGATGGCTGGTATCTGTCCGTGCAGGGGAGTTTTTAATGCGTGTAGTCATTCTAGTGATTGTGTTTTTTATAACCGCGTGTACGGCCAAAGCGCCATCGCTCAGCTTGTATGAACGCCTCGGTGGTGAGGAGGGTGTTGATGATATTGTCTATCAATTGATAGTTAATATATCTCGCGATGAACGAGTCGTTGATAGGTTCAAAGGTGTGGATATTGAGAAGTTCCGTACAGGCTTGGTCCACTATATTTGCAGCGTTAGTAATGGCGGTTGTATCTATACGGGTGATTCCATGCAGGTAGTACATGCCGGTCATAATTATACCGATACCGAATTCAATGCCATTGTAGAAAATCTAATTCACGCGATGGACCACCAGAGAGTTCCCACAGCGGTTCAAAACAAATTGTTGGCCCAATTGGCAAAAGACTATGGTGACGTTGTTTATCAGTAACGAAACGTTACAAAATTTAACCGTCAATCTCGGTCTCTTTACTGCATTCACCCGGCAACTGCATAACAATAGCCATTGATAATTAAAGAATAACAATTAGAAGGAGACGACCATGAAAACACTGCTAACAGGTGGGTTGATCTGGGCATTATCACTCGTAGCATTAGCCGAAGACCTCGAGCTGAATGAGCAAGGTTATTTTGCTAAACCTGGTCTCAATGTGACCTCGTTTGCGGATATCTACCCAGATGGTCACCAAACCGGTGTAACAGTCATTCAGCACGGTGTGCGTAGGGCAGCCAACGGTGATCTGCGGTTAGAGATCTCACCGGGGCAGTGGTCACCAGTGCCTAAAGGCGTGGGTGATGCCCGGGTGGATGTTAAAAATCAACGCATCAGTCAAACTCTAGCTTACCCCGATGAAAGTAAAAATCGTAAAGGTTTCAATCCTATTGAATACCCCGATTTGGAGTTTACCTATCAGGTTCATGTGGAGGCACTGACCGGTGACAGCTTTAAAGTTAGTGTGGATCTAGATAAGCCGTTACCGGAGCAATGGATCGGAAAAGTCGGTTTTAATTTTGAGCTTTTTCCAGGCGAGCTGTTTGGCGCTTCGTATCTTATGGATGAGCAAGCCGGACATTTTACCACCCAGCCCAATGGACCTATTCATAATCATCACGGTGAATGGTTAGGTGAGCCTTTGGCGCGTGGAAGAAAACTCGTCGTTGCGCCAGAACGTGACATGCAGCGTATGCTTATAGAAGTTCGTAAGGGTGGTGAGCTTGAGTTGTGGGATGGACGTACCAATCACAACAATGGTTGGTATATCGTGCGTTCGACCGTGCCACAGGGCGCCTCGAAGAATGCGATTGAGTGGGTCGTGACGCCGCATACCGTCGCGGGCTGGCAGTATCAACCTGTTGTACAAATATCGCAGTTGGGTTACGGCGTTAAACAACAAAAAATAGCGGTGATTGAGCAGGACAGTCGAGATACCAAAGCCAGTCCTGCGACGCTATTAAGAATGACATCTGCCGGCGCTAAAGAAGTACGACAGGCGACGCCTAAACCTTGGGGCAGCTTTTTGCGGTATCACTATCTACAGTTTGATTTTAGTGATGTTACAGAGCCGGGCATGTATCAGGTGGCCTACCGAGGCGTGACATCAAGCCCCTTTAAAATCGGCCCAGATGTGTATTCCCGCCACGCCTGGCAGCCCACACTTGAATATTACTTGCCTGTGCAAATGTGCCATATGCGAGTGAATGAAAAATATCGTGTGTGGCACGACAAGTGCCATCACGATGACGCGTTGATGTCTCCGGTTAATTACAATCACATTGATGGCTATATTTCAGGTGCATCTACGCTGACTGACTACCAGCCGGGTCAGCCGGTTCCCGGATTAAACAAAGGCGGCTGGCACGACGCTGGCGATTACGATTTACGGGTTGAGTCGCAAATTGGTACCACCTGGCTATTGGCCATGATGGTCGAAGAGTTTGATCTCGATTACGACACCACCATGATTGATCAGGCAAAGCAGTTGGTAGAGATTCATCAGGCCGATGGCAAAAATGATGCTTTGCAGCAAATCGAGCATGGGTTGTTAACCGTACTTGGCGGGTACCGCAATCTGGGAAGACTGTATCGCGGTATTATTGTGCCCACCGTTCGTCAATACGTTATGTTGGGTGATGCGGGTGCACAAACGGACAATCTTATTTACGATGCGTCTCTAGCCGAAGGCGAGGTAAAGGATGGCCGCTCCGGTGTTGCCGACGATCGCTGGGTTTTTACCGAGGAGAATCCAAATCGTGAGCTTGACGTCGTAGCGGGTTTAGCTGCGGCCTCAAGGGTAATGCGCAGCTACAATCCTGAGCTTGCGCAGGAGTCCATTGATGCGGCCGAAGCTTTATTTGCCAAAGCGTTCGTCTCGGCCGATCGTATAGGTGTGAAAGCCTTTGCCTTAGCAGAGCTTATTCTCACTACCGATAAACAAAGTTATAAAGACAAGCTTCTGGCTATGCAAGGTGACATTGTCGATAAAATTGATGATACCGCCTGGGCTATTGGTCGAGCCGTGCCCCAACTTAATAACGTAGCCTTCAGTAAAGCCATTGAGGCGGCTGTGGTTGAGCAGCAAAAAAATGTACAAGCGCAAGCGGCAGAAACTCCTTATGGCGTTCCGTATAGGCCACATATTTGGGGCGCGGGCTGGGGTATTCAGGAGTTTGGTGTAAAGCAGTATTTTGTCCACAAAGCCTGGCCCGAAATTGCCAGTGCAGATATTTATGCGAACGCATTAAATTTCGTATTGGGTGTCCACCCCGGACAAAATACCGAATCCTTTGCCTCCGGAGTAGGCTCCGATTCTGCATTGGTTGCATACGGCGTTAACCGCGCTGATTGGTCCTACATTCCGGGCGGTGTGATTTCTGGCACCGCGTTGATTCGTCCAGATTTGCCAGAGCTGAAAGAGTGGCCATTTTTCTGGCAGCAATCGGAATATGTTATGGGTGGTGGCGCCACAAACTATATGTTCTTAGTGCTTGCGGTAGAGGCGTTAGAAACGGGGGACTAATAAAAGGCTGACGTCTGACGACGGATGTCTGATGACGGGATGACGGGAAACGGAATACGGAATTTAAAAAAGGCTTGATAATTTGATCCCGCCCCTTTTTAAATAATCCGACATCCGACATCCGACATCCGACATCCGACATCCGACATCCGACATCCGACATCCGACATCCGACATCCGACATCCGACCTAATCTTCATCCCCACTATAATCAATATCATGCCAATTTTTGATAATAGATTTTACATACAGGCCCGACTCGGTTAAGTCGTCATCGCTCCAGTTGCCATCGGGTGGAGTGCCCGGTTTTAACATTGATGCACCCTCTGCTTTATCATTTAATGCCCAGTTAGCATGGCTGAGTTGGTTTTCGCGCATAAATTGCAGCCATTGCTCGGTGCTATCGCGGTTCACGCCGCCGTCGCCGTTGGCATTGACGGTGCCCCATTCGGTTACCATCAGTGCCACGCCCTTGTTTAGAGCGTATTGCGCTTTTTCTCGCAGCGACGCTTTATGGGTGCCGGCGTAGAAGTGTAGCGTATACGCTATATTGTTGTAGCCGGTGATAGGGTTGTCCGCGGCTTTGTCGACGTCTTGCGACCAAGATTGGGTGCCGACAATGATTAAGTTGTCTGGGTCAATCGTGCGAATGCTTTTCACCAAGCTTTCACTGTAGGGCTTGATAACATCGTTCCAGTCGGTGTTGGCTAGAGGCTCGTTGTAGATTTCATAAATTATATTGGGGTGTTCGCCGTAATTTTTGGCGAAGTGCTCGAAGAAGGCAATGGCTTCTGCCCTATGTTTTTCGGCGTGATGTGCATGCCAGTCAAGAATAATGTACATCCCTTGTTTAATGGCTGCGTCAACAACGGTTTCAGCTTTGCGGTAGTTTTCTTCGCGGTGAGAAATGACACTGCCGTTACCGTCTACGCCAATCGCGGTGCGAATAATGGGGGCATTCCACTGCTCTTGAATGTAGTTAATGACATCTGGGTTGTAGTACCGGTCTGCGCTCCACCCAGTGTTGCTCCAGAATAAACTAGGGCCGGCAAAAGAGACGGGTTGTTGGTGTTTATCGACAATACGATTGCCGCTCACTGCCAGTGCCCCGTGCTCCTCGATAGCGGTGCCGGCTTGCGTACATGTGGCTGATATCAAGCCCGCTAAAAGTAGCGGTGTAAATAAGGCAAATTTCATCGCATAACTCGCATTATTGTCGTGATAATTGAAGGTATTCTATTCATATTAGCACCGCGGATGGCACTGTTCGTTGCGGCCAACATTTCTTTACAGCGTGCATATTTGCGGTAAAAACGCCCCTATGACGTGTACCTAAAAAGTGTGTTGCATCTGTAGCGGCCAGACGCTGTCGCGTTTTGCTTTAATAGGGACTGTCATATTGGTACGGCGGAGAGTTTATGAAGTTACCCATGTATGTCGTCAACGCTTTTACCGAGGGAGCGTTTAGCGGTAATCCTGCAGCGGTGGTGCTGTGCCAACCTGGCATGCAAGAAGCGCAGATGCAGGCCATTGCCAGTCAGAATAACCTTGCCGAGACTGCGTTTGTGACTTTGGCTGAGAGCCCCATGCGCTTGCGTTGGTTTACACCGACCGTTGAGGTGGATTTGTGTGGGCACGCCACCTTAGCGACAGCCGTGGCATTGACCGACGCGGGATTTATGCAAGGCTACCAAGAGTTCATCACAGCTTCAGGTTTGATCTCGGTATCGCAAGAGCAAGACCTGTGGCAGCTGAATTTCCCGGCCCGACCGGCGACAGCCGTGACAATCAATTGTCAGCGAGTGGCCCGGGCCTTGGGGTGCGATGAATCTGATATTGTTGCTACAGCCACAGCCAAGTTACTGGTGGTAGAGCTCAGCAGTAGAGCCGCCGTTAGGTCACTTCAACCGGATTTAAAGCGATTAAGTGAGCTCAATGATATCGGCCTTCTGGTCACAGCAGCAGGCGACCAGGAGGATTTTGTGGCACGCTTTTTCGCTCCCAACATGGGAATTGACGAAGACCCAGTGACGGGATCAGCGTATACCACGCTGGCGCCTTACTGGCGCAGCCGGCTAGATAAAACATCTTTCAAGGCTCGGCAGCTCTCGGTACGCGGGGGCTATATCGAGTGCGTTTGCGAGCGGGAGCGCGTGAAGATAGCGGGTAAGTGCCAGGTGTTCTCTAAGGGCGAGATATACCTGTAGACAGCTCGGCGTAGGTTGCGACTCCGAAAGCTTGCGCGAGTGCCAAATGCCGCATTCTCGACTATTGTTATCAATAGGCTCAGATGGTGATACATTGGGTTTATTATAATGGATTGAGTAGCTGGAGATTGACCTATGTTCTTGTTGTCATTGGTACTTTTTGTCGCGTTGTTGACAGTAGTGCTCTACTATCAGCCCGGCCTGATAGTCAGCAGTGTCGCCCTTATCGTTGGCTTGTTTGGCTTAACCTATCTTTCCGGGGCTATGTGGCTTATTTTGATACCAGTTGCTGCCTTATTGGTGCTGCTGAACCTCACTCCCGTGCGTCGTAAGTTGATTACTGAGCCGGCTTATCAGTTCCTGCAAAAAGCTATGCCCCCCATGAGTGTCACTGAGCGTGAAGCCATGGAGGCGGGAACCACATGGTGGGAGAAGGATCTCTTCAGCGGGAAGCCCGACTGGAAAAAATTCGTCAATATTGAGCTGCCACAACTGAGTGAAAAAGAGCAAAGTTTTCTCGATAACGAAGTGGAAACCTTCTGCGGCCTGATTGATGAGTGGCAAATATTTCAGGATCAGGATCTTTCACCCGAAGCCTGGCAGTTCCTGAAAGACAAAGGTTTTTTTGGGCTCATTATTCCCGAAGCTTTTGGTGGCAAGGATTTTGGTCCCTACGCGCAAAGTCGCATAATGAGCAAAATCGCTAGCCGCTCGGTAACCGCTGCGGTAACGGCCATGGTGCCCAACTCTCTCGGCCCCGGCGAGCTATTGATGAAGTATGGCACCGAGGAGCAAAAGCAGCACTGGCTGCCGGGTCTGGCAGACGGTACCGAAATTCCCTGTTTTGGCCTCACAGGCCCAGAGGCCGGTTCCGATGCTGGCTCTATTCCCGATACTGGTGTCGTCTGTAAAGGCGAGCATGAAGGCAAAGACGTGCTCGGTATTCGGCTAAGTTTTTCCAAACGCTGGATAACCCTGGCGCCAGTGGCAACTGTTGTCGGTTTAGCGTTCAAGTTGCGTGACCCGGACGGGTTACTGGGCGATAGTGATAAGATCGATTACGGTATTACCTGTGCCTTGCTGCCTGCGACACACCCCGGCGTGGAAATTGGTCGTCGCCACAACCCGGGCTCACCGTTTATGAATGGTCCGGTGAAGGGTACGGATGTCTTTATTCCCGTTGATTGGATTATTGGCGGTGCGGCCATGGCCGGTAAAGGCTGGCGCATGTTGATCGAATGCCTGGGCGCAGGCCGCGGTGTATCACTCCCCGCGCTCTCCACGGCCAGTGGTGAAATGAGCTATTTAACGGTTGGCGCCTACTCGCGTATACGTCGTCAGTTCAATATGGAAATCGGCAAGTTCGAAGGTGTGCAGGAAGCCACCGCAGAGATTGCGGCCAATGGCTACACGCTAGAGGCTTTTCGCCAGCTGGTTACGCGCGGGCTGGATTTTGGCGCACCGGCGGTGATGACGGCGATGGCCAAATACCATGCCACCGAAATGATGCGCACCTCCGTTGGTCACGCGATGGATGTGGTCAGTGGTCGCGCTATTCAAATGGGGCCGCGCAACTTCTGTGTGTTTGCCTACCGAGCGCTGCCGGTTGCCATTACCGTTGAAGGGGCCAATATCTTAACGCGGTCTCTGATGATTTTTGGGCAGGGCGCAATGCGTTGTCACCCGTACCTGTTTGACGAGGTGCAAACTTTACAGGCGAGCGATAAAGAGGCCGCTTTGGTGGAATTTGACGGCCTCTTTATGAAGCATTTAGGCCATGTATTTGGCAATATTGCCCGGCTTAAGCTGTTTAGCTTTACTCGCGCCAAGTTAAGCTCCGTACCCGTCAATGCCGATGATTTTTCCAAAGTTTGGTATCAGCGCATTAATCACTTGAGTGCGGCGCTGGCGGTGGCTGCGGATGTCGCCTTAGGCGTGCTTGGCGGCGACTTAAAGCGTCGTGAGTTGTTGTCGGCCCGTTTGGGTGATGTTCACAGTCAGTTGTTTATCGCCTGTAGTCTGTTGAAATATCACAGCGTGCATCCTCGCACTCAAGAAGAAGATGCACACGCCGAGTATGCCCTGACGCTTGCGCTGCACAAAGCGCAGCAGGCACTGCTGGATTTTTACCAGAATTTCCCGTCGCGCTTTATCGCCTGGGCGATTAAAGCCGCTACCTTCCCGCTGGGTGCACATTACTCTGCCCCGAGTGATAACTCTGTTCGTGAGTTGGGTAACCTGATCATGGACGATAATGTCGTGCGCCAGCGTCTGTCTGAGTATGTTTACGTAAGTCGCGATCCGGAAGACGCCGTGGGCCGGGTAGAGACCACCTATCAAATGCTGCTCGCTCTGGGCGACGTTTGGCAGTCCTTTAGTCGGGCGCAAGCAAAAGGTGAGCTGACGGGAGCCAATATTGATGAGCGACTCGATGATGCTGTCGCCAAGGGTATTATTCAACAGGCTGATATCGAGCCGTTAAAAGCCTATGATGCCCGCCGTTTCGATTGTCTGTTAACCGATCATTTTGATCAGCTGTAAATGCCATCTGGCCGTGCACCAGCGCGGCCAGATCAAAATCGCTCTACATAATAATCAAAAGGAGAGCAGCCATGAGTATGCAGCCATGCCCGGCACCAGAGTGCCAAAAGCCCAGTGATAATCTCGACCCCGTCCAGGCCGTCATCGTATCCAAACAGCGCGATATAGGTAGCTTGTTGATTCGGCGTGTACTGCCTTCAGCGGATGTGCGCAGTGTTGGGCCGTTTGTTTTTTTTGATCATATGGGGCCGACGCTGTACGAGCCGGGTACCGGACTGACGGTAAGGCCGCACCCTCACATTGGACTGGCAACTCTCACTTATTTATACGATGGTGTTATTCGCCATCGCGACAGTCTCGGCTACCGTCAGGATATTAAACCCGGGGCGGTCAATTGGATGACGGCGGGCAGTGGCATTGTTCATTCCGAGCGCTCGCCGGAAGAGGATATCGACAAACCACAACCGCTGATGGGTTTGCAGGTTTGGGTGGCTTTGCCCAAAGCCCAGGAGCAAGTGGCTCCAAATTTTGTACACCTCAGCGCTTCGAGCTTGCCAGAGCGTGAAGAGTCTGGCGTTTATATTAAAGTGATTGCCGGTGAATGTTTTGGGATGAGCTCAAAGCTGGAGACAGTTTCACCGCTTTTTTATGTGGATATTCGGCTCGATGCCGGTAGCCAAGTGCAGATTGATATTGATTATACAGAGCGAGCTGTTTACGTTGTTAAAGGCGTGATAACTCTGGCCAATAAGACCTACAGCGAAGGGCAAATGCTGGTGTTGGCGCCCGCAGTCGATGTAACTGTCAGCAGCGAAAAGGGTGCAATTATTGTCGCGGTGGGGGGTGAGCCTATGGATGGCGAGCGCCACTTATGGTGGAATTTTGTCGCCAGTGATAAAGCGTTGATCGAACAAGCTAAGCAAGCCTGGAGTGCGGGAAAGTTTGGTCATGTTCCGGGGGATGCAGAGCACATACCCCTACCACATGACGGGTGAGCTCACTCGACTTGTCCCCCGGCAGACTTGGCTGTGTGTTCGTCCAGATCTTTACCCACTTCTAAACATTGTTTGTGCACTTCGGGGTCGGTTTCATAGCTGCACCAATAATGGTCGTCAACGTGATTTGAGCAGGCGGCACTTATTATTGCCAGTGAGCTGATTAATAGAGCTTTCATGGTTAGAAATCCTCGCTTTGTAGCTGGACTGCAACGTGACTATTGGCGACACAGACAGGCGACCAAAATGTTAGCTCAGACGCTGTTATTGCTGTGCCGGGGGCCGCATTGGACACTCAGTTCGTTGTTTGATTCAACATCCTACCAAAGTGGCGTACACGGTGGTAAGCGAACAGTGCCAACAACTATTAGTTCCAACAGTGAATGGTATTCTCACCTATACTGACGTGAACTGTCTAAGGTGGTTAAGCATGAAGAAACCTTCTGAACGCTCAGATGAAGCAGAGCGCCTAAAGGAGCTGTACAGCCTCGATATCTTGTTTACCCCTAGCGAAGAGCGCTTTGACCGCATAACCAGATTGGCCAAAAAGGTGTTTGACGTGCCTATTGTTCTGGTGTCACTGGTAGGCGAAAGTTGTCAGTGGTTTAAATCGAACCAAGGTCTGGTTGCCGACCGCACCTCACGCGAAGTCTCATTCTGCGCCCACGCGGTGTATAACGATGAAATCCTAATTGTGCCCAATGCTTGTCAGCATGAGGATTTTGCCGACAACCCCCTGGTAATAGGTGAGCCGAATATCCGATTTTATGCTGGCTGCCCGATTCGCCACGACGGTTATCCAATCGGAACACTGTGCTTGATAGATACCCAACCGCGCGCCTTAACCGCTGACCAGACTGATATGCTGGAATCGATCTCGCACTGGGTAGAGGCGGAAATTAAAGTGACTGCGATGGGGGATGTGCAAAAGCAGCTGATTGCTGAGCTGGGCGAATCGCGTCGCGATGCGATGCAAGACCCAATGACTAAAACCTGGAACAGAATGGGGCTAGACGTTTTATTTGGGCGAGAAATAAATTATGCCAAGCACAGTCGCCAACCTCTGACTCTGATGTTAGTTGATATTGATCGTTTCAAGGAGGTCAATGACAAATATGGCCATATTGTTGGTGATCAGGTGCTCAAAGAAATAGTAGCCAGAATTAGGGCTGCTGTGCGCCCGGAAGATATTGTTTCCCGCTTTGGTGGCGATGAATTTGTGGTTTTGGCGACGAATTGTAGTGAAGCTAGTGCTCGCAATATGGCAGAGCGAATTGTGGAGTCAATAGATGCCAAGCCAATCCGGGCAGCAGAGCACGATATTTCGGTGACCTTGTCGATAGGCCTTACCAGCCAGCGGGTCACGGCACAAACCAGTCAAAAGTGTCTCAGCCAACTGGCGGATAAGGCCCTTTACCAGGCAAAAAGTTCCGGTCGCAATCAAGTGTGCGCGGTCACTTCTGAAGATGATTGAAGACTAGCAGGTTGTTGCAAAACACCAAAAACTGATGCTGTAGCCCGGTACCTTGTTGGCCTCGGCAGTGTTCGGATAGTTGTGTGCATTAAGTTCATTGTTGAGTTTGGGCCGCACCCCGTTGATAAAGACTTTACGACTTGTCAGCTTTTTCGCGGTTAGTGTATACATTTCTTTCGGCGGTTCGGCAAAGCAGGTCTTCACCTTCATGCCCTGAGGCTTTAGGTTAACAATCATAAGTGTCAAAAGTTCACCATTCGGGTGCTCATGACAATACACGCGCAAGTGCTTGTCCGAGTGATGACAGCTGTAAACACGTGTGCCCATCAGTCGCACCCACAACCAACTTAACCAATAGTCCGGTCGGGGCTTGAGCGTAAGTCTGTCGATTAAGCCATAGTCACCACCGATGAGACTTTGCCGCACCATAACCTGTTGCCCCAGCATTGCCCCCTGACCCAGTTGATCTGCCCACCAAAACGACGAAATAAACCGATCGGATAATTTTGGCTGGCCGCCACATTGTGCCGAGCCTGTTTCGCCGGTCCAAATGGCTGCATTGGGCTGAAACTGATCTCGCCAAAGGTTGAGGGTGCGACTGTAACGGGTAAAGTCTGCAAACGATTTTGGGTTAAGTAAGGTCCGAACACTGGCCGCCCGGGTACGAATCGGCGAACGGTGACTTTGAAAAGGGTAGTAGTGCCAATTGACGATATCGATAGAACACGGCAGCTCCTTTAGAAAGCGTCGGGTAATGTTGGAAAAGGGCCTAATAGTCTCCCCAAGTCGAGGCCAAAAAGCGCTGCCTGGCCCTGAAATCAAAACATTGGGGTAGTAACGGCGTACTTCCGTGGCAAAAGTATTGTAGTCTAACGCTAGGTCGGCGGCGCGCGGTTGTGCTCGTAAACCATGGAACGCCCAGTAGGCATTGAGTTCGTTACCGAGTTCGAGAACGTCGATGTTATAGTCATTATCGACGCTGTATTTTAGTAGCGCTTCAATTTCTTTACCCCCCCAGTTTCCCTGGTGGCTACGTTTGAACAGGCCATATTTTAGGGTGAATATTAGGCGCAGTTGATTGCGTTCAAGAAAGAGATGCAGTCGATCCCACTGTTTACGGGTGAGTACCAGTGAATCTGGCTCCGTTTTAGGAGCTGAAAAATAATGGATTTTGTCCGCTTCGGAGCCGCCGACACGCAAGTATGAGGGGCCGAGTGCCTGTACCAGGTCATCCAGTTTACGCCCGCGCAAGTTGATAGGTGGAACCTTCAAAGAGCCCAAGCCCCGCCGGGATTGATCGCTGCCCTCCCACCAATAGCCGCCCGCCAGTACCGAGATATCGACTGAGAAGGACAAATATCGCTCTGAGATCGTATGTATGCTTGATCCTGTGGCGACGGTTATTTGCGAGGCGGGTGACACTGTGGCCGCACGAGCGGTATAGTGCCTTTTAAGTCGGGCGTGCCAACGCCAGGGTTTGAACGCGTTAAACATAGTGAGACACAAAGCTTCCAATAACCGTTTATAGTAGTCGCTTTAGATGAACAAGAGGTTTCAATGCCGCTAATAACCAGGCACTTTTTTGTGCAAGGCCGGGTCCAGGGGGTTTCATACCGTGTAAGTACCCAGCGCCAAGCCTTTAACCTTGGCGTGACGGGGTGGGTTAGAAATTTGACGGATGGGCGGGTAGAGGTTCTCGCTACAGCAACGTCGGAGCAGATTAAGCAGTTGGAGGGATGGCTTTGGCAGGGGCCAGAACACGCCGAAGTGGTTACCGTCGAGGTAGAAGAGACAGAGCTCATACACTTTGCAAATTTCGAAGTTGCTAGCACTATCTAGCAGCCTGCTAATCATTATCATAAATCTTTCAGCGTCAGGTACTAATGTGTTTCGTTTTTTTCTAAAATTTTTTCTGGTTATGGTGGCTTTATTTGTCTTAGAGTTAACACCGCCGGGGCAAAAATATGTCGTTGAGCCTTTAACATCTGGCCTGGCACAGGCATCGGCGTTTTTTATTCAATTATTTGGACGAGAGCTGGCGGTGCAGGGTATTGTGATGGTAGACAGGCTTACCGGCTTTGCTGTGCAAATCGCAGCAGGTTGCAACGGTATTGAGGCGATGATTTTGCTGGTGGCTGCCATAGTCGCTTTTCCTGCGCCCTGGCGCTATCGGCTAGTGGGCTTGGTTTTTGGTTTGGTTTCGGTGCAAGCCCTTAATCTTGTTCGCATAGTTTCCTTGTTTTATCTGGGTATTTGGCATAAACCCTCGTTCGAATGGGCGCATTTGTATATTTGGCAAGCGCTAATCATGCTCGACACATTATTGGTTTGGATGCTTTGGATTCGATATATTCCAAAAACACGTAAACCTGATGGCGACTCAAAACCACCGGCCGGAGGTGCGAGCCTTGCCGCAGGTTGAGCCGAACTTTTCCCCCGCTGGTTACTTTCTACGCGTTGTGCTGTGGTTGCCGATATTTTTTGTCTTGTGGTATTTCTTAGCCGGCTTTTTCAATATTGTACCGGGCCTAATGAGCCAGGGGTTGATCAATGTCTTTGACTCCGGGGCAGTTTTGTCTTTGGAGTCTGTCGGAAGAAAGATTGATTATGTAACGCGTTTTGTGACGAGCGTTGAAGGTTCGCAGCGCAAGGGTAATGTCATAATCACACTTAACCCGCTGATCTATTCATGGAACATACCGGTACTTCTGGCCCTGTGTTTCGCCGTTAGCGATAGATTATTTTCCAATGCTCGGGTGATACTCGCTGTTGCAGCATTATTTCCTCTGCATGCCTGGGGTTTAGCCGCTGAGTTTTACGTGACTATTTTGTTTAAGTCTGCGCCGGAAGTGGCAGGTCAGCTAAGTGTCAGTCAGTGGCAAAAAGAAGCCGCAGCATTGTGCTATCAATTTGGCTATCTGATGTTGCCGGTAATTGGTGCGGCGAGCCTGTGGTTTATCGCCAACCGAGCATTGATCGAGCAGCTGATTACGGAAAAAACGGGCACAGCTGCCAGGGCATCCAAATAGCCGGTGTGTACGTACTCCTTTGTAATTCAAAGGGGGTATCCATGTTTGTACAGGTTATTTATGCCAGTAGGGCGAATTTTCCGTCCGATGCACCGGTCGGTGGTGTGGAGCCAACCGTCGCTCGTATACTTCAGGTCTCTAAGCGTAACAATAGTAAACAAGGCATAGGGGGGGCTCTCTATTTTAGAGATGGCGCTTTCTTGCAGGTGCTGGAGGGGCCAAACCAAAAGGTTGAGTCATTGCTGCGCCGGCTGAAAACAGACGCGCGCCACAAGGACGTGACGGTGTTGCATCGGATAGAAGTGGTTGAACGGGAGTTCCAACGCTGGTCCATGAAATACACGGCGATGGACAAAAAAGTGAATCAGTGGTTGCAGCAAGCGGGTTTAACGAGTTTTGATCCTTTACATTTTACACCTAAGCAGGCTGCAGAGTTTGCCGATGTATTGCGTCGCAGCGAAGAGACTCTCAGCGATAACGGGGCTTTAGGTCAACGACCAAAAAATATCAGGCCTGTGACAGCAATCGCAGTATCGCTTGCGTTGCTGACTGCGCTGCTGTGGTTTGCCTGGCTTTATGCTTTTTGAGGCAATACTGGTTTAATCAGTGTAAAGGCTAATACTAGCAGTCCTCCTGCGGCAACGCCCAACACAAAATTAAATCCAGAAGACAAGAGCAATGCGGCAACAGAGCCATAATGCGCCGCGCTGTGGCCTAGGCTCTCTGACAAGTGATGCAGAAAAGGCAAACTGTGCACTATGATGCCGCCGCCGACCAGAAACATAGCGGCCGTTCCTGCAATGGATAAAAATTTCATTAATTTAGGTGCAAAGGCCAATAATAATTGGCCGAGTTTGATGCTAAATGGTTGCTTGCTTTGACTTAAGTGCAGCCCGGCATCGTCGATTTTTACAATGCCGGCGACCAAGCCATAAACCGTCACGCTCATTCCCAAAGCAATAATACAAAGAACGATGACTTGGCTGGTGAGCGCCGCACTGGCTACCGCGCCGAGCGTGATCGTAATAATTTCAGCCGAAAGTATAAAATCAGTTCGTATGGCGCCTTTGATTTTTTGCTTTTCAAACGCCACCATATCTACATCGGTCTGCGCAATCGCCTGGAGGCGGGCCTTATGCTCATTGTCATCTTCAGTTTTTGAGTGCAGCCACTTGTGAGCCACTTTCTCGAAGCCTTCAAAACATAAAAAGCAGCCACCTACCATCAGCAAGGGGATAATCAGCCAGGGCAAAAATACGCTGATGAGCATTGCAGCAGGGACCAGAATGACCTTGTTGATGAGAGAGCCTTTAAATACGGCCCAAACCACCGGTAATTCACGTTCGGCGCGCACTCCCGTGACTTGTTCCGCATTGAGTGCCAGATCGTCACCGAGCACGCCCGCCGTTTTCTTGGCGGCAACTTTAGTCATGATGGATATGTCATCCAGTAAAGTCGCTATGTCATCCAGCAGAGCAAGTAGGCTAGTTCCGGCCATAAATTATTTCTCTTGTGCGAGGGTTGCCAACATTTTTGGGTAAGCCAAGGTTTTATCGGGCTTTTGTTCGCGCCTAACTGTCAGGGCTATGCATTTAAAAATAACCGATATATTGACCCAGGGTAGCATTGCGATGAGCGCCAATCGGTGAATATCAATTTGCTAAGCGCCCTCGCAATGCCGCGATGGCGTTGATACTAATACTTTTACCGTTACAGTGATACCGGGCGAGCCAGATCAGGTAGGCTCGTTATCTGTTATCCCTTCCTCAGCCGCTGAGCCATGGCTTGTATGGTTCGAAGCTGCGCTCGACAATTCAATACTATACCCCCTCGTGCCTGCGCTACTTTGGTATTTTTAATTCTATTGGGTAGGTCGCTATGTGTAAAGTATACTTGACATGGCGGTGCGCGCTCACTAAAGTAAAGTCTACTTTACATGGCTAATGGCGGAGGTTTGTTATGTTCAAGGTCAAGTCAGAGGCGTCCGAGGATTCATATGCGGGCCGATTACAACAGTCGACGCTGGCGTTTGTGGCCTGCACATTTGTTTGGGCCGGGTCATTCGTACTGATCGATAAAGCCCATCTAATAGGCTGGTTAGGTTCCGAAGGTGTGCCCGCACTGCTGGCAATCTGCTTAAATACCTTGCTGGGGCTGGCTACCGTGGTGGTATACATTCGCCATTTACGGGATATGGATGAGCTGCAGCAAAAAATTCAGCTGCAGGCTATGGGTTTTGCATTGGGCTTGACCCTTGTTGGCGCGTTCGCTTATTCGCTGTTCATCACCACGGGCTTTGTTACCGAGCCTGAAGTTAAGGACATAATCCTGTTACTGACGGGAAGCTACATATTCGCGGTACTCTTTGGGTTGGTGAAGTATCGATGAATAATCATCTAAAGGCCTTGCGGGCAGAGCGCAATTGGACACAGGCAGAGCTCGCACAGGCTCTCGGGGTCTCCCGTCAAACCGTTAATGCGATAGAAAAAGGCAAGTTTGATCCGAGCCTACCCTTAGCGTTTAAGCTGTCGCGCTTATTTGATCGGCCTATCGAATCCATATTTTCTGATCAGTAGCACGCCTAACAGCTTTGATGTTTCGGGCCCTTGGGCCATAAATCGCAACAAGTGGCACTTTTACTTTGAACGATGAAAACTGGCACGTTTTTATGCAGGTGCCATTTGGTCAAAGTGGGACGCCCTTCGCTCTTAACACCATTACAGTGCCCGCGTCGCTGCCGGTTGGGATACCGGTTAAGCGTAACGACTTTTGGAGTGGAGTGAATGAAGTTAGCGTATCCGTTGGCGGGCGTAACCATTTTATTGGTGTGCATGTGGCTAATGCCCAGTCACCAGGTCGATAGCAAAGCTAAGCAGAGCAACTCAGTCTATTTGGGAGAAGCGCTGAGAGCCGCCCCGGCAGACCCGTTACATATGCGTATTCGCCAAATGCAGGCTCGCCGCCCCGGCGTGCGCTATCGGGTACATGAAGTGCAGGCGGCGCTGGCCGAGCCGAGCCTGTGGACGTTGGTTGTACCCAGTGCTCACACCCCGTCAAAGTGGCCCGTGCATTTGAATCGCCTAAAACTCGAAAGCCTTCTGGTGGGCGATCAAATACACATTCAAATGCCGCCAGAGGGCACGGACCATGTTGCGATCATTGAGCGGGTGACCCAAACCTTAGACGGTCTTACCTGGTTTGCCCGATTTGCAGACGACACAGCTGGCGGCCAGGCCAGCATTAAGCTCACTTTGCGCGCAGGGCAAGTAGGGGCTGCTATTGACAGTAAAGAGGGTAAGTTTGCATTGGAGGTGTCAAAGCAAGGCGCTTGGCTGATAGCCGGACACGATTAAGAAGACACAGCTTCCAAACTAAAGAAAATGGCGCACCCGGCGCGATTTGAACGCGCGACCAACGGCTTCGGAAACCGCTACTCTATCCAACTGAGCTACGGGTGCGTAATCAGGCTTATTAAACTGGCCCTGTGCCAGTGTTCAGATCGTAGCGCTGATCGCGCTACCTCTCTCCCCTCACTTACGTTCGGGTCCGGTCTTCCAGCGCAGCTGAAAGCCGTTCGGCGGCGCGCAAAGCGGCGCTTTGCAAACACTTGCCTCACCCAACTGAGCTGAGTCTCGCAACAGGCTTACCAACCATAGATCGCGTCGCCAAAAAGGATAGTCCGGTGTTGTAAAAGCTCAATGTAGCACCACTACATCTTCACTTTTACGCCTTGTTCTATTCATTTTGTCTAAGCTCCTTTATGGTCGTTAAACCTATTGCGAGCCTAGGATGCGTAATCAGGCTTATTAAACTGGCCCTGTGCCAGCTCTGCTTTATGGCCGGTGACCATCTTTGCGGAGGGCGCATTCTACTAATACTCAGCGTGATCGTCTATGGCGGACTTAGTCTGAGCGCTGGGTTGTTCACCTATAGGGTGATTTCTGGCTATAATGCGCGCCTGACAATAGTACAGTGACACTGTTCAACCACAGAGGAAGCATCCGTGAGCCAAGCGAGAAAAATCATCGGCCTAATGGTCGCACTGGGATTGGGGCTTATGGCCTCCAGTATTGCTTTCAGCCAGTCTGCGGCTGTAAATGACAAAGTAGCCGAGCGTATTGCTCCGGCGGGTAGCTCGTGTATGTCGGGCGACGACTGTGCAGCGGCCCCGGTAGCGGCGGCCAGCAGCGGTCCACGTTCAGGTGAAGATGTGTATAACACCTCGTGCAATACCTGCCACGGCATGGGTGTGGCGGGCGCGCCTAAATATGGGGAAGCGGCTGACTGGACCGATCGTATCGCCAAAGGTATGGACACGTTGAATGATCACGCGATCAACGGCTTTAATGCCATGCCGCCGATGGGTTTGTGCGCGACTTGCAGTGACGAAGAAGTGATAGCTGCGGTTGAATACCTGGTAGAAAATAGCCAGTAATTTGTAGTCATTATTGCTTAAAAACCCGCTTCGGCGGGTTTTTTTGTTTTTGTATATGGAGAACGGTTGACGGGCAACGGAAAACGAATAGACTTTTCCCGTACCCCGTACCCCGTACCCCGTACCCCGTACCCCGTACCCCGTCAATCAAACATATTCAATAAGCTACTCAAGGTCTGCTCGCCGGTGGCTTTTACCTGCTCTTTAGTGGCCGGTGAGAAGCCTTCGTAGGCAATATCATCCTGAGGCAACTCGCTGATAAAGCGGCTGGGAGTGGTCTCTGACACTTCGCCGTATTGTTTACGTTTCCCTGCCAATGTCATAGCCAAAGTGCGTTGGGCGCGGGTAATTCCTACGTAGGCCAGGCGCCGCTCCTCCTCAATGTTGTCGGTTTCCACGCTATTGCGATGGGGCAGTAAGTCTTCCTCCATGCCAACCAGATACACGTGGGGGAACTCCAGACCTTTGGAGGCGTGCAAGGTCATCAGTTGCACTTGATCGAGGGTTTCCTCCTCCTCCTGGCGCTCCAGCAGGTCGCGCAGCACCAGTTTGCTGATGGCGTCCTCCATGGTCAGTTTGTCGCCATCGTCGCCTTTTTCCAGCATCGTACGAATGGAGTCCACTAGGTAGCGCACGTTCTCCATGCGTTTTTCAGCGGCTTTGGCGCTAGCGGCGTTCTGGTGTAACCACGCCTCATAACCAATATCGTCAATCATTTGCTCAATGGCGGCGACGGGTTCGTGGCCACTGCAGCGTTCGACGATACGCTCTATCCAGTGGCCAAAGGTACGCAGTCGCTCCAGGTTCTGCTTGGGAATATGCCGCTGTAGCGCAATATCATCGGTGGCGGCAAACAAGCTGATATGGCGGTCGCTGGCAAAGCGGCCCAGCGCCTCCAGAGTGCTGGTGCCTATCTGCCGGCGCGGGGTATTAATAATGCGCAAAAAAGCATTGTCGTCGTCTGGATTCACCAACAGGCGCAGATAGGACATGATGTCCTTAATCTCCGTTTTACCGAAAAATGAAGAGCCACCACTTATTTTATAGGGCACCTGATGTTGTTGTAGTTTAATCTCCATCAGGCGGCCCTGATGGTTGCCCCGGTATAAAATGGCGTAGTCGCTAAACTTGCCACCGCGGCGCAGTTTATTGGAGAGTATTTCGGTGGCGACGCGCTCGGCCTCGGCATCCTCACTGGCGCACTTAACGATCCGAATTTCATCGCCGAGGCCCATCTCGCTCCACAGTGCCTTATCGTACTCGTGCGGGTTGTGGGCAATTAAGTGGTTGGCTACCCGCAGAATACGGCTGGTTGAGCGGTAATTTTGTTCCAGCTTAATCAGATGCAGGTTGGGGAAGTCCTCTTTCAGCAACACCATATTTTCCGGGCGGGCGCCGCGCCAGGCGTAAATTGACTGATCGTCGTCACCGACTACGGTCAGGGCATTGCGACCACCCACCAGCTGCTTGACCAGTAAATATTGGCTGGAGTTGGTGTCCTGATACTCGTCCACCAGCAGGTACTGAATCTTGCGCTGCCAGCGTGCCAGTACTTCAGGATGGGTCATAAACAGATTTACCGGCACCAAAATCAGGTCATCAAAATCTACAGCGTTATAGGCACGCAGGGCCTGATTGTAGCGCTCGTAGACACGCACCATGGTCAGTTCGGCAGGACTTTGGGCATGCTCTTCGGCGGCTTCGGGCGTGGTGAGGTCATTTTTCCAGTTGGAAATCTGATGCTGCACCATATCCAGGTGATCGCTGTCGAGCTCGCCGTCCTTAAGCATTAGCTCTTTTAGCAGCGCACGCGCATCTTCGGCATCGAAGATGGAAAATCCGGGTTTAAAGCCCAGCGTCTTTGCCTCACGGCGGATGATATTAAGACCGAGGTTGTGAAATGTACTTACCGTGAGTCCTCGCGCGGCCTTTCCTCGCACCAGCGACCCGACCCGCTCTTTCATTTCACGCGCGGCCTTATTGGTGAATGTCAGGGCGGCAATATGCCGGGCGGGCATTTCACACTGCTCGATTAAATAGGCAATTTTGCGGGTTATAACGGACGTCTTGCCAGAGCCGGCCCCAGCCAGAACCAGACAAGGGCCGTCAATGTAATGGACCGCTTCACTTTGGCGGGGATTGAGTCGGGTCACAGAGCCTCTGGGTAGAACGCGTGAAAGTGCTGGAGAGTTATTCAACGAGAGTGCCATTGTAACAATGGCATCGGGCTCTGGGAATCAAAGAGGTAAAGACGCCTTAAATTTGTGCAATTTTTTGCTGAAATGGTGTATGTTTGCTAATCAATCCTAACAGGTTGATTTTGGCGCAACTACACTGAGGGGCAGGGAGGCGAAGTGTGGCACTCATATTGGCGCCATGGCTAATTGCACAAGCACTCAGAAAAGCTCTTAAGAGCAACGATAAGACGGAATTTGCAAGGATTAATCGAATGTCATCCACCACCAGCGTATTGCTGTTGAATGGCGATCAGGAACTGTTAGATCAGATTAGCGCTTGGTTGGACGAAGTTGCGCCCGGCCAGTACCGCCTTGCGCCCGGAAATACCGAAGAGGATGGCCTGGCCGAGTTATTGTCCGGCGACCACAGTGTTGGCTTGTACTGTTCGGGCGAAGACCCTATAGCGGCCCGCGATTTACTCAGTTCGGTTAAAAGTCATTTCAGTCCGGTGCCCCTTGTGGTGCTGACCAACCAGATGAATCATATTCTCGATCGCGAGGCGGTACCGGCAGGCGCCGCAGATTACCTGGCGCTCGATACCCTGAATGCCTATTGGTTGGAGCGAGCCCTGCGCTACGCTATAGAGCGCAAGCGCACCGAAAAGCACTTGGCCCGCCTGGCTCACCACGACCCTCTAACCGACATTCCCAATCGGGTGCTGTTTCGCGACCGGCTTGAGAACGCCATTCGCGTGGCGTCGAGGGATAAATCGCGCTTTGCGTTACTGTTTATCGACCTCGATGATTTCAAGGTGGTGAATGACCGCTACGGCCACGATATTGGCGATGGGCTGATTCGCCTGTGTGCCGAAAGGCTGCAGAGCTTGCTGCGGCGCAGCGATTCCATGGCGCGTATGGGGGGCGATGAATTCACTTTGCTTTTGCTCAACGTCGAAAGCTCCTCAAGCCTGGCCCATTTGGCAGTAAAAATCATTGAACAAATCACCTCGCCCTATGAAATAGGCGGCTATCAGATTAACGTCGGCTGCAGTGTCGGTATCGCCTCCTATCCTGAAGCGGGGCACAGCGCCGATTCCCTACTGAAATCGGCCGATTTGGCCATGTACCAGGCCAAGCAAGTCGAAGGCAGCAACTTCCGCTTTTTCACCGAGGAAATGAATCGCGATGTGCGTTATCGCCTGCGTTTGGAGGAAGACCTGCGCCGGGCAGTGGAGAACAACGAACTGTATCTCGAGTATCAGCCGCGCTTTGCGGTACGGTCCGGCAAAGTCGTCGCTTTGGAGGCGTTGCTGCGCTGGAATCACCCGCAAAAAGGTATTTTGAGTGCGCACAGTTTTATTTCGATTGCCGAAGATACCGGATTGATATTTGCCATTGGTTATTGGGCCATCCGGCGCGCCTGTGAAGACTTACAGCGGCTCAAAAGTGATGTCGGCATCGATATTAAAATGGCCATTAATTTGTCGGCGCGACAGTTTCGCGATGAATCAATGGTGCAGTACGTGGCTAATATCTTCAGTGATACCGGCGTTAACCCCGCGCAGATTGAATTTGAACTGACCGAAACAGCACTGATGGAAAACATCGACATGGTCAGCTTGTGCATGCGGCCATTGTCCTATTTTGGGGTCACCTTCACCCTGGACGACTTTGGTACCGGGAGCTCATCCTTCTTGCACCTGCAGCGCCTGCCAATAGCGGCGCTGAAGATCGATTCTCAGTTTATGACCGACCTACTGCGAAGACGCAGCGAACGGCGTTTGGTGTCGGCGATGATGAATCTTGCACACAACCTGGGGAAAGTGGTGGTGGCCGAGGGGGTTGAAAATGCCCGTCAGCAGAACTGGCTGGCAGCCGAAGGTTGCGACCAGATGCAGGGCTACTTTTTAGCACCGCCCCAAAGTTACGAGCGTCTGCAAAAAGCCATTGTCGGTATGACCCTGGCGGACGTCTCTTTGAATACGCCGCCAGATGATGACGAGGCATAAGCTCAGCGCGCCGTTAATCGAATGTTATACGCCTCTGTCCAACGCTCGGTAACTGATGGCTTCGGCCAGTTGTGGGCGCTGAATGTTCGGTTCGCCCGCCATGTCTGCCAACGTTCGCGCGACCTTCAATACCCGGTGATAGGCCCGCGTGGATAGCCCCAGTTTGCGCACGGCCGCTTCCATATATTGGTGTTCGGTATCTCCCAGTACACAGACTTGGTCAATTTGCGGGGCGGTTAAGTCGGCATTGGCACAACCTTGGCGGTCCAGTGCGGTTTTTTGGGCCGCTATAGTGCGAGACTGAATGGTCGCACTGGCCTCGCCCGTCGCGGCCGAGCGCAGTTCGGTCGGTGCAATTGCGGTGACAGGGACATGCAGGTCAATGCGGTCGAGCAAAGGCCCTGATATACGGCCGCGATAACGGCGAATCTGATCCGGTGTACAGCGACAGCGCTGGTCATCGTGGCCGTAGTAGCCGCAGGGGCAGGGGTTCATGGCTGCTATTAACTGAAAGCGCGCCGGGTACCGGGTTTGCGCCCGCACCCGTGATAGTTGAATTTCGCCACTTTCCAGTGGTTCTCGCAGTACCTCCAGCACCTGGCGTTGAAATTCCGGCAGTTCATCCAAAAACAGGACACCGCCGTGCGCCAGAGAAATTTCACCGGGTCTGGGCACGGCCCCGCCGCCCACCAGAGCTGCTGCCGAAGCCGTATGGTGAGGCGCGCGAAAGGGGCGTTGCTGCCAGTCGTGCGGGACGGTAGCGCCCACAATGGAGTAAATTGCTGCCACTTCAAGCGATGTAAGTTCTAGTCATAAGTGATATCATAGCACCTACTTCTAGAGATAAATGGTAATGAGCTCAAATTTTTATACTTCCAGAGCCAGATTGATCGGTATCACGAACCGGAGTGTCTCCGGTGCTATTCCAGATATTGGCTCCTATGAGTCTGCACTGGAGAGGGACTTTATGGAACTCGCCCGCTTCGATTCAGGCATTGATAGCGTTATCCCTCAGCCTCTTACTATTACCTACGTTGATTCCTTTGGTGTTGAGCGGCCTTATACGCCAGACGGCCTTGTGTATTACCGAGAAGATCTCCGCATCCCTCCGCTACTTTATGAGATCAAGTACCGAGCTGACCTAAAAGATCAAAAAAGACAATTGCTTCCTAAGTTGCGAAAGACTCGATCAGTTGCACGCAGAAGGGGATGGAGGTTCAGAGTGCTAACAGAATTAGAAATTAGAACCCCCTATCTTGCGAACGCTAAGTTTCTTTGGGGTTATAGGGCCTGGGAGGTTGAAGAGCCAATGGCTGAATATGTTCTCACTATTCTTGATGATTTGGGAATAGCAGATCCGAGTCTCCTGATGGCCGCTCTTTTTAGCCATAAGCGAGATCAAGCCAAAGTGCTTCCGGTCATTTGGTATTTGATCGCTAATGGTCGCATTGTATGCGATCTAGACGCTCCACTCACAATGAAAACATTGATACGAGTGAAAGGTGATTTATGAAATCGGTGTCTCCTGGCAGTCTTGCTTATCTCAATGGGGATAGTGTTGTTGTTCTTGAATTGAAGGGATTCAGTGAAGCTATCGTACGGAGTGTTGAGACAGACGAAACATCCATTGCTCGTATTAGCGATCTTCGAAGCAAGCATTCTTTAGAGCACATAGAGAAGTCGGACAATCGACATCTCGTTTCTCAGGACGCTGATTGGCAATCAGCAGTTGAGCGTTTTGAGATTATATCTCCTCTCTTAGATATGCACACTCGTACCGCAGAAGATGTTAGAAAGCTAGCAAAAGAGAACGGTAAAGGTATAACCACAATATATCGCTGGATTCGCGCATATGAAAAAACTGGCTTGGTGTCATCTCTATTAAGGAAAGAGCGAAGTGATAAAGGGGCTCTAAAAATTGATGCTGAGGTAGAAGAGGTTATCATTGCAAAGATTGAACAAATATTTCTTGTTCCTGAAAGGCCTTCCGTTCTGAAACTCTACAAAGAAATTAAGAGTGAATGCTTCAACTTGGATTTACCTATACCAGATAAAAACACAATTTATGCAAGAGTCTCTGCAATAGAAGAAAAAGAAGCCTTAAAAAGGCGGTTAGGATCCAAAGCTGCAAAACAAGCCTATCGACCGATTTTAGGAAAATTCCCTGGGGCGGATTACCCCAACGCCGTTGTACAAGTTGATCATACACCCGTTGACTTAATCATAGTTGATGACTTGCACCGACAACCAATAGGTAAACCATTTTTAACGATTACTATCGACGTGGCAACCCGCATGATATCGGGATTTTGCCTAACGCTCGAGCACCCAAGTGCTCATAGCGCAGGTTTATGTATTGCTCATGCTATTGCGACAAAAGATAACTGGTTAGCTAATCGAAATATAGATATCGAATGGCCAATCCATGGCAAGATGAGGAAGATACATGTTGATAATGCTAAGGAGTTTCGAGGGAATATGCTCAGAAGAGCGTGCCAACAACATGGTATTATCCTGGAGTTTCGCCCCCGTGGAATGCCTAATTTCGGCCCCCATGTCGAACGTGTATTTCGGACATTTATGTCAGAAGTACATACCATCCCAGGAACAACTTTCTCCAGCGTAAAAGATAAGCTTGACTATAACTCAGAAGGTAAAGCTTGCATGACTTTACGCGAGCTAGAGATGTGGTTTACGGTCTTTATTGTGTATTACTATCATCATAAGCCTCATCGTGGAATTGCTGATATCCCACCTATAAAAAAATATGAAGAACTTATTTTCGGTAACAGCAGCACTCCAGGTATTGGCATGCCTTTGCCTATTGAAGATGAGGAAACGTTAAGACTTGATTTCACACCCTATGTGGAGCGCTCTGTTCAGAGGCAAGGGGTAGTGATTGACAATATTCATTACTTTTCCCACGTACTTAAGAAATGGATAAATTCCAAAGACAAAAATAAAAAGGCACGAAAGTATATTTTTGCGAGAGACCCTAGAGATATAAGCATCGTATATTTTTTTGACCCCGATACGCACAAATATGTTCCTATTCCCTACCTTGATAGCACTAGACCCTCTATAAGCTTATGGGAGTTGAGGGAAGTTCAGAGGTCCCTCAAGGATGAGCACAATGCCATGATTAGCGAAGATGTAATCTTTCAGGGTATCGCTAAAATGCGAGAAATTGAGGCAGTGTCAATAGAAAAAACTCGCTTAGCTAAGCAGCAGAGAGCTTCAGAGAAGCGTAAGCGGCGGTTTGTACAGCGGCGTTCAAATTGGAACGAAGCGCAGAATAATGCCGAAACTGTTGAAGTCACCGAAGTGATTTCAGAGGTGGCAGGCGACTATTCTGATGAAGATATTCAACCATTTACAGATGTTGATATTAGTTGAGGCTTATGGATGGATAATTACTCGCACTTACATCAAGATTGCATCCCGAAACTCGAGATGAATGTAGATGACAGGATTCAAGACATTCATAAGTCTAGATGGATTGGGTATCCGGCTGCTCAGGATGCTATGCATAAAATGGAGGGATTGTTGTGTCATCCGCGAGTGTCGAGGATGCCCAACATGTTACTGGTCGGAGCAACGAATAATGGGAAGACGGAAATCGTTAAACGATTCTGTCAACTTCACTTGCCTGACGAATCATTTGATACAGAAAACCTTATTACTCCAACTATGTATTTCGAGGCACCTCCTACGCCTTCTGAAGCGGATTTTTACACTCACATACTATGTAAACTCTATGAAAGAGTGCCTGCCTCTTCTATCGCAGCGAAAAGAGAGCGGACCATGTCGGTGCTGAAGAGGATAGAGCTGAAGGTCATGATCATAGATGAGCTTCATAATATCTTGGCAGGATCATCAACCAAGCAGCAGCACTTTTTAAACATGATTAAGTATCTGAGTAATCAGCTTCAGGTATCTATTGTTGGTTGTGGCACATCTGATTTGCTAAGAGCTGTAAGTGTTGATCCTCAAATTCAAAATCGTTTTCCTCCAACGATTATCCCCAGGTGGAAATATAACAAGAGCTTCCGCCAGTTGTTGAGTACCTTTGAAAGCGTAATACCCTTAAAATCCCGGTCGAGCCTGCATTCCCCCGAATTGAGCAAGAAAATCCTGGCTATCACAGAGGGATCGATCGGTGAAATATCCACTCTTTTAAATACTGCCGCTTCATATTCCCTGAGAAATGGACGAGAGTTCATTGATCTAGAGTCTATCCAAAAGTGTGGATATATTGGCCCAGGGATGCGCATGCGGGAAAATGTTAACGCGCTCTAATGATCATATTGCCTATCCAACCTAAGCCAATAAAGCATGAAATATTATCTTCATGGTTGACTAGGCTGGCGTTGAGCAATGGATTTTTTCTAAATAGCTTCTTTACACGGATCCTGCAATGTTCGCCGTCTCTCTTTTCTCGGGACATTGATCGTAATCCACCTAAAGAATTGTTGCTGAGCTTATCCCAAAGCACTATGTATTCCACACGCTCCATCTATTCTATGAGCCTTAAAGCTTATGAGGGATGCGTATATGAGCATTTGAGTCCTAGTTCGTTAACTAAGCATTTGATTCCTATCGGGGTTTATCACAGAAAACGAAATCGTGGCGGAATGCATTATTGCCCAGAGTGTCTCGAAGAAGATCAAGCCCCAAATTTTAGAATGTACTGGAGACTATCTTTTTTTACAGTGTGCCCGATACATGAGGTTCTTTTGAGAGATTCATGTCCATGTTGTGGGGCATATATTGCCGTTCATCGTCATGCCGTTAATGGTAAGAAATATGATCTTCCATTGTCGGATTTGGGATGTTGCTCTGAATGCTACGCTTCGTTGAATCAAGGCCCAAAAGATACGATTCATCACTACGTGTCTCGGACGTATCTCGAATTTCTAAGAGCATTCATAGAAGATAGAATTACTTTTCCTGTTCCTACATCGCATTGGTTATGTGTGTTTTCAGGATTATGGGTTCTAGCAAGCTGCCTCACGAAGAGCCGGTCAGAGAGCTTGGCATACAGAATTGAGTGGGCTTCTGGCATTCCATTGACCAGTGTTAAGAATCGCAAGGGGGTTGACTCATTATCCTCGCTTGAGCGCTGCATTTTGATGAGCTCTGTGTTTTGGCTTCTAGAAGATTGGCCGTACCGATTGATTACTCTATCGAAAGGAACAGAGTTCTCATGCTCGGTTCTCTCCGATTACTCATTTATACCCTTTTGGGTTGATAAAGTGTTCAAGGAAGAGTTCTATGGGAGGAATTATTTTCCAAGTGATCAAGAATTCCTTGTGGCATATGATTACCTTCGCCGGAGAGGTGTCTATGTTAATGCAGGAGTTTTAGCTAGCCTGTTTGGCGCAGACGTAACAGCTTGTCGTAAAAGATTGAGTAAGCTATTGGGTTAGTATCAAAACTAAACACCCAAGTGTAGAAGTTCCCAATAGCTAATTATGTGTTGAATTATTCCAGTGTCAGGATTTAGACTCTACTGTGAAGGAATAATGAATTGTTGGAGTGCGAATGCCCAGAGATGCAAATAAAGCTCGAATCTCAAAACAACCAGGTTGCTGGCGTGTTGATGGAATTGGTGAAATACATGGATTTAATGGTAGATATCCGAAAACCAATGTCTATATGTCTGGGCTTCACAAGGATCAAATCGCCAAACCTTTGCATAGTTCTAGTCTCAATGGCGAGCATCAGGTAATCAAGGATATTCCCTTGAACTGGATTAGAGAATTAAAAACTGGCTCTGTATGGAGGGGTGGTGAAAGAATCTATCTTCCGGGGGTGATGGATGGCCAATACGAGATAGATACAAGAGATATAAAGATAGTTCGATATAGTCAACCTGTTGAGTTAGAAGGGATTGAGTTTGATTATGCTCTGCCATTGAAAGCTATTCAATTTGGTGACAACGTATCCAATTTAAATGCTAGCTACTTAGCAATAGTTCCCGTTCTCAATCAAAAAAGTTTTACAAAGTACTTAGCCATTCCATGTATTGAGCTGTTTAATTTTTATATATGCGTCAGTAACCGATTTTGTAATTCAGCCATAACAGGCAGTATGGATAGGTACGTAGAGTGGAAAGGGGATAGACTTAAAGTCCTAAAAATTCTCAGCATGGAAGAGCAATACGTTGCTTATCGAAGCTTTTTTAATAAGCAAGGAAAGTCTTGGTTTAATTACCCTCGAAATAGTATCAATTATGCCGTCAGAAAGAATGATTCATCAGCAGATACCTCGTATCGTTTGCCAGTTACAATCAAAGCGAGCTTTCCATTCAAGGGGCTGACGAAGCTAACTGTTGCAGGAAAATCATTTCCATATGAATTGCCTGGTGGGAAACAAATATGGGCGATATTCGTATCAAATATCATTAGTTGTAGTTACGAAGATGGATTCGATCCGGTTATTGAAAGTGATGAAGGAGGGAGTGCCAATGATCCGGGACTTTTCAATGATGAAGAGGGTTTTTATGGGGAGCCCGAGGACGATCCATTTGAAGATGAGTTAGAATGTGAGGAAAATGAAGGGCAAGAAGATGAGCTTGCGACTACGCCGTCTGTTGTTCATTTGGCAGAAAATCGGTTCAGTGTATTGGGATCTCTTAAATTTACTCGTATTCGTAGCGGTGAAGATGAGTATCCAGTGTACCCATCTAACGATCATGGAAAAAATGGGCTGCATAGACCTATTGACGACGCCACTAATAATGAAGGAACCAACAGTTTCGGCTCCCATGTCTCGGCAAGCAGGGATCTAGAAATTTTTATTGCTATGGTAAAGCAGCTTAGAGAATTGACAATTGAGGAGGAATGGGAGGTTATGACTCGATATGGCGCAGAGCCCATCCAAATCGATGGTGAAGTCGTCAACTCATTTCCTCTCGATAAGAGAAAGAGAAGCTGGAAAATGATTGATGCGCCCGATGGTGGACAATCTAGAAGGCCTAGACAGATTGCATGGGTTGAAATCAGGATTCCTACTTTGGGATATATCTATTTGATGGAGTTGGAGTTGAAAGCGAACGAGTCGGGTCGTAGTACCCTTTTGGTGTTTAGAAAGGATGGGCGCTGCATGTCAAACGAAGACTTTAAACTATTTCTTGGCCTTGTGGCGGTAAGAAACGGGTGGCATCAAAAAGGTCATGAATGGAAAACAGAGAAAGTTAGAAATATAGCTGCATCATACTTCGAGAACTATAGTCATCGATCTCTACATCATGTGCAAGGGTTATCTAATCATGAAGAGGCCTCTGATGCCCAAGCAAAAGAATGGGCGATATCAATCTTAAAAAGCTTTAGTAGCGAATTGTTTAGCTTAGGGAGTGTTAAGTCAATTCGGTCTTCGTCTTGATTAATATTGCTATTTTCAATTTGGCTGTGCATCCTTTTATGCTCGACTGAAGGTAGAGCTCATTTATGCGAAAAGCTACCAGTCGATTGACGAGCTAGGATTAGGTATATTTGGCGACATTGAAGTCTTTTATAATCGAAAAAGAAGGCATTCTGAAAGCGTCGGCATGAGTCCAGTCGCGCTTGAAGAGAAAGCAGCGTTGGCTGCATAGTAAAGTGTCTACTTTTTGTGGGGAACACCACTCGCAGTAAGAAAATTTATGAAATACCGAGAAAGCCCCAAAGACAAGAAACTGAGAGACTGGTACTCCAATGATTACATTCGTGCGCTCTTACCGAGCAACACCGATGCTAGCCCAGCTCGTGTGATTACACTTCCTCCTCTTCATTGGCCATTCTTGTGTAAGGCGATGCAATCACTGCCGCCAGCATCTCCTTGAGAAAGCTGGATACCGCACTGTAGTAGTCCAAGTATCTGCTCTGAGTAATATGGATCTTTTGGCCTTTCAGCCTACGTAGCGCACATGAGGATTCCGCAGCCCTATCGTCGATTACCCCGCCACGGTGCAGTAAACAGTTCCTGACGGAGTTTGCTTCCTGCAACTTCGAAAGCACACTACTTCTGCAAGCGATGTCGATTCCGAATATCTCTAAGACTTTAACGTAAAACTCTCCGGCCTTCAGACTACGCCGTAGCTGGCTTTCGATTCGGCGATAGAGACGACCAGCATCTTCCTCAGATAGCGGACCCTGCTCAAATGTATTTGTCTTGATTCCGGCCTGAGCAACCAAGCCGAGAGCGTTTTTATCCTTCTCCAGTACGAGGGTCACAGTATCCTCAATGGCTACTTCAAGAGCGCCCCAAACACCAATAAAGCTATGACTATTCACAATGCCGAAGTCGTTCTCTTTGAGTTTTGCTGTGTTCTTGCTGAGGGTTGGTGCTTCCGAGAGTAGTCGGTCTATCCCGCGCACCGCCTCATCAGCGCCGTGTGTCTCAAGAGTTTCGCGTGCTGCACGGAGTAATGGCTCGCTGCCTTCGAGAAAAATAATGCTTCGATTCAACGTACCGGCGACGATTGATTCCTCGGCCACGAAGGCGATTGCTCTCGCTGCCGGACCAATGATCCAGTTGAATGCTTCTCTATCATCCCCATTCATAAGACTCCCTACACAGTCTGGCTGCTAAACGATGACCATGACATAACGCAAATGCAGCTGGGTTGTAGCGCAGCCGGCAAGATGCCGCCTGTTGGCGCTATTTTTCATGGCAGTGCTCTACGGCTAGATGAGCAGAACTGATCTATTGCGCCGAGATCTTTGTCACACCCAGAATTTATCTTCCGGTGATGTTAGAGAAATCATGCGGAGTCATCGCTCTCTTTCCGTGAATCACGGGCCTGCTTAAGCTCCTTGGCTCCTTTTGGCCATCATCGCTCGTCAACCAATTAATCCGAACGCCCGTCCTAGCATACCACTACGCTTAGTCAAGCTGTTACCTCTTCATGCTGTGCTCACCTATGAAGAGGTATCTGATTTTTTCGGCTTATCTCGTGACACATTAATTCGCATTGCAATTCCCTATAATATATTACTAAGAAGTATATATTATAGATGTTTTATTAGGGGTATATTTATGTTATCATCCAATTTTTTATGCAATCCCAAGGATTGGATTGATGCCTGAAATTCTCATTCCTGGATATCAATGCACACGCTGCTCGCATGAGTGGGTCGCTCGCAATAAAGCGGAGAAGCCGACAGTATGCCCCAAGTGCAAAAGTCCTTACTGGAACCGACCGAAGCAACAAGGACGACAAAAAGGCTCTAAAAAATGAAATCAAATTTCATTAAGTCAGTGGAAGGGTTTGGAGTGTCTGCCCGAGAGATCCTTCTGTTCGACTCCAGTGACCCGCGCCTCATCGATTACTTGTCCCTCGTATCAGACGATCCGTCTTCACCACAGTTGTCGGGTGTTATCGAGGCCTCGGGCCGCCCCTTGATCTACCTTCTCGACGCCCAGAACCTTTCGAAAAGCCCGAGCGATAGCACCGAACAAGTTCATCAAGCCTTAAACGTATTGGCATGTCGTGGTGAGTTGGCGTATCTAGCCGTTGTGTATGCGGGCCAGCTGGATGTCTATCCCGTCCAGTCAACGGATCAAATGAACTCGCCAGCCAGTCAGCGCGTGGTTGTGCGTGAGGGCCATTCAGGTGGAGTCGGTTTCATTCGCGATCTACTCGAGGGAGACGTGCCCGAGATGCTGGGACAGAGCCGGCAAGCCCGATCAGCCCAGCGTAAGACAGTTGAAAACACACTGTTTAACCTCTTGATGAACGTCGGAAGAGAGCTCAATACCACTGGAGCCCTGCAAGGACAGCACGAAACCATATTGGCCCTGACGGGACGCGCCCTGTTGACGCGGTTTTTGTTAGATCGCGACATCATCACTGAGAGTACATTTCCGGAACTGTTCGCCTCGTGCAACACCATCGACTGCTTTAGCTCGCCCCGTTTGGCCGCATTGACTAATTCCTGGCTCGATACCACCTTCAACGGGGACCTCCTCAAGTTGCCCGTGCCCGCGCGTTCTTACAAATCTTGGTTTTCAAAACTGGACCCAAGCGTATTTAAAAAGCTTTCATTTATTCTTGGTCACGCGGATGAGTCAGGCCAGCAACCATTACCCGGATTCATCAATTTTGCGCACGTACCTGTTGGCTTGCTCAGTGAGGTGTACGAGCGCTATGCTCATGGCAACCTCGATAGCGGTGTACGGGTGAGCGCCCGCCAAGAAAGTATTCATTACACACCTAGGCACATCGCCGAGTATATACTTTCGGAGGCGTTTGACGGGGTAACCACGGCCCCAACACACCAAGCCAAAGTCCTAGACCCTTCCTGTGGTGCTGGCGTGTTTGTTATTCTTGCCTTCAGACGGTTGATCGCCGAGCACTGGGCAGCCTCAGGTGTACGCCCAGACACCTGGAAAATCCGTGATATCCTGTATAATCAGATTGCAGGCTTCGACATTAATCGCTCTGCTCTCACGCTGGCGGCACTAGGGCTTTATCTTTCCGCTCTAGAACTGGACCCTGAACCATTGCCAACATCAAAACTAAAATTCGACCACAACCTTATCGGCTCGGTTCTGCACCTTGTCAGAACCAACTCTGAACCATGGCCTGAGCACTCGGTTGTCATGGGGAGCTTGGGAACTGCTGTGCCAGCCAACGTAAACGCCCAATACGATGTCGTCGTCGGCAATCCACCTTGGTCCAGTTTCCCGAAAAGCTTCTCGCAGCGGTTGACCTGTGTCGTACGGGATGTAGCGCAGCGGCGAGATCCTGAGCATCTCGATGAAGTGGTCAAAACGTACCAGAATCCTGATCAAGTTCCTGACCTCCCTTTTGTGTGGAAAAGCATGGACTGGGCTAAACCCGACGGGGTGATTGCCTTTGCCCTACACGCACGCGTCCTATTCAAAAACTCGGACCAAGGTCTAGAGGCAAGAAACAGTTTATTCAAGGCATTGAACGTTACGGGTATCATCAACGGCTCGGCGCTACGCAATTCGCGCGTTTGGCCACGTATCGCAGCTCAATTCTGCCTGCTGTTTGGGCGAAACGCACTTCCAACGTCACATAATTATTTCAACTACATTAGCCCTCAACACGAACGATCTCTAAATAATGGCCAGGGTCGCATGCGGATCGACTTCCACTCGAAGGACCCAGTACAAGCTGCCGCACTTGAAGAGCGCCCCCATCTTCTGAAGACACTGTACAAGGGAACACCGCTAGATGTGACCGTTATTGACCACATCCAGTCTCTACTGCAGCAGGGTTACGCCATGCAGCTCCAAGAGTACTGGGACACTAGAGTAGGGAAAGGACGGTGTGGTGTCGGCTTTCAAACCACGTCGAAGAAACAAGACGCATCAGTCTTGATAGAGCTGGGGGCAAAGATGCTTTCAAAAAGCAGTGGGGCAGGCTATGTGATCAACGCAAAATTGCTGCCTAAGTTCGACTACCCTCGTTTGCATCGGGTTCGGAAAATCACCCTGTACCAGCCTCCACTCGTCGTCATCAACAAAGCCCCCGGTGCGGGAGCTGATACCGAGACGGCCAGGATCGCACTCGGCAAGATACCAATTGCCTATAACGAATCCTTTTACGGATACTCTTGTAAGGGGCATCCCCAGGCGACGGCTTTAGCAAAATACCTGTTTGCGGTACTTAATAGCGACCTGCTACGTTACTACACCTTGATGATAAGCTCGCAATATGGGATTGAACGAGAGGTTATTCATAAAGCGGATATCGAGAAATTTCCTTTTGTTCGCTACGAATTGCTATCTGAGGCAATGAAGAACCGTATCGACAGCACGTATAACGAATTCGTTAATTCGTATGATCGCACCATTCTCAACGACTTGGTTTACTCAATCTACGAGATCGACCGTTATGCTAGACAGGTTATCTCTGACACTTTACAAGTCGGCTTACCCGTTGCGGAATCCAAAAATCTAGCGGAGCGACCAGTGACCAAAGCCGAATTAAAACTATTCTGCCGTGAGCTAAAAAAGGCATTGGAGCCAACTCTCGTTAACGTTTCATCCGTCTATGATACGCTGAGAAGCTGGAATTTTATTAGCATCACCCCAAAATGCTCGCCCTCAATCGACCTGCGACATGAGGATGTTATATCAGAGATTGCCGATGCCTCTGGATCGAGCATGATTACTATTCGGTCCAGGCAATGCACCCATATCGGCATACTGAATCAGTATCGCTACTGGACGTTGAGCCGAGCGCGACTGATTGCATTGCAACTTTTAAAGGATACTCGTTTCTTAAAGGATTAAGCCGTGACTCTAACCATGTCAAATTCGTTGACCGATTTTCCTTTCCCGGAGTGGAGCGAATCGTTGATCGATTGTATCGACTCAGCTTTCAAAGTGGCGTGGAATAAAGCCACTGCCTCAATAGATGAAGAGCATACAGAGCTTGAAAATCATCTTACAAATCTACTTGAATACGAATTGCATCGAATGCTGGACA
Source organism: Gilvimarinus gilvus (assembly GCF_030518155.1). Classification (GTDB taxonomy): domain Bacteria; phylum Pseudomonadota; class Gammaproteobacteria; order Pseudomonadales; family Cellvibrionaceae; genus Gilvimarinus; species Gilvimarinus gilvus. Next base: position 75,499 of record NZ_JAULRU010000783.1, read on the forward strand.
CGGAAAATGCCATTGGTTTTAACCGAGGTCGATTTCAATCGCCAGTTCGCGGCGCAGAGTGCTGCGATTACCAGAATAAATCGATCTCCAAAAAACCAGATCTTACCATTCGCCTTCTAGATATGAGGCCTGGTATTAGTGACGTGAGACAGGACGCCATGTTCGTTGAATGCAAAGTTTTGGATGTAGATAAGAGACCACTAGCTTATATTGAGAATGGTATACGCAGATTTGTAGATGGAGAATACGCTTGGGCAATGCCTCACGCGTTAATGCTAGGCTATGTGCTCGACAAAAGTGTATTGCCCGGTGCTTTAGTGCAGTGTTTCAATCGCAATAAACAGAAACCCCTCGTTGCGCGATGTGCACCCTCTGATGGCGCACTGGTAACCGTAGCAACTACTCAGCGACCGATCACATTCCGATCATCACATCCTAGAAAATGGGCACACCTAGAGTATGGGGCGCCTGGTCCAATTCAGATTTATCATGTGTGGCTTCACTCAGCCAATAAATAATTGGCGAAGGGGTCTGTGTTTTGATTCAGCGCTTAAATTGTCGAGAACTGACTAATTACCAGTAGCTGACGACAGCAACTCCAGTAGTAGACGACATCGAGCAGAAATTATTGCCGGCAACCATGAGCTTTATGGCAATGAGTACGGAGAACGATTCAAAGAAATGAGATCAGAATTCAAGAAAATGGAAAGCGTTCATTTTCTTGAAAACGAAACCTTGGACTTGAAAGGCTGCGTAATGGATCCCAGATAAAATCACTCATAGAATACTCCAGAGCTATCCACGCAGAAATGGATGCCATAATTTCTCTGTAAGCGCTCAATAAACACCATCTTACCCTCCGCCATTTACACCATTAATCGGCCTCCAAATATTCAATCTGGAGGCAAGTTCGCGGCCCATGCCGAGCGCCAGCAATACTAGCAGCGTATTTTCCTGCAATGGAAAGAGGGCGGCCTTTCGAGCAAGCGCTTTTGCAAAGAGCGCAATATTATTCTGTCTAATTTTTACCGTTGGCAAAAGTTGTTGTCACTGGAGACGCGTAAGCCCGCAGCTTTTGTGTCGTCGTCATTCAGCGTTACACCTTTACCTTCATTATCAGGCGTGGTACCGCTGGCCGTAGGTTCGCTGCGCCTGCAGGTGTCGGCCGATGGTTTGGGTGCTGCCTTGACGAAGCTCAAACAAGCCGGGGTGATTGATGCTTAGACCTGCCGATGACGTTACGGTGTATTTATACCGTGGCCATGTTGATATACGCAAGTCCATTTATGGCTTTTCGATTTTTGGTTGAGCAGGACATGGCGTTATCGCCCTTTGAGCCAGCGCTATTTTTGTTCTGTAATCGTCAGTGCGATAAGATCAAGTATTGTTTTGGGAGCGTAACGGTTTCGTTCTGTGGTACAAGCGATAGGGAAAGCAGCGGTTTACATGGCTAAAGGCTGAGACCAACCGCAAGTAGCAGAACTTGTTGTTGGATGGCCTAGTTATTTTTAACAATCAGCCTGTAAGGAATATCGGCATAATAATTATGCCTAACACAATATAAAAATACCTAGACATGATCGAAGATAACTTGTCGCAACATGTCTAGCTTCAAGAGACCAGTAGGCAGCCATTACAATCAACTAGCATGTATATACAACAACTGACACTTTGAATTAAGAAGAAAGTTTATATGTCAAAACGAAATTACGGGTCCCTTATGGCACAATTGTTGCCATAACTCGGTGTGTACGGCTTGTTTGGTACTCTTTTTAGCAGAGCCAAAACTAAAAGGCTTTGCGGCCAGCGTCAGTTTTCCCATTGGCTTTATGCCATGCAGGGCTAAGCCTGGGTTTTCATTTCTGTAAATTCACAGGCATTGGGTGGCGCGAGCTACTAGAACCTCATCGTGATTGCCCACTGTGTTGTCCTCGAGCATCGTCCTATGTTTGAGTCATAGGGCGAAAGAAATCCCAAGCACCTCACAGCAATCAATCAATACAAAATTTGATTTTTACTCATATTCAATGTACTTCAAGCTTTATTATTAAGCTTGAACGTTGTATTATCTTCCACCAACGTTTTTAACGTATGTCTAGAGTTAGGGAAAGTCGAACTCAAGGAAGCCCCATGAATAATATGCCTCAAAAAATTCTAGAATATTTCCCCCTCATATTGAATATGTATTCACTCAAGCCGTTGAGTTGAATTGGCCTAATTGATTGACTCTTTGAATCAGCCACGCTGCAAAATACCTGAACTAGGCTTGAAATATATGCAAGCATGTGCCTTCAGGTCTGCATATTCAAATTACAGATATTTTGCCCTGTCTACTAGCACATGATTGTATGGAAACATTGATGATGACTAAAAAATTGATTGCAACATTTCTACTTTACGCCTTGTGTCAAACGTCCATATCCGATGATTGCATACCTTTGGATGAGGGAGAGTACTTTTCTCAGCTTGGCTGGGGATTAAAAATGCCAGTTACTGACCTTGAAGTTCAGCAAGCTTGTTTTTGGTTCGCAGATGTATATAACGAGGCCGTTAAGTCTGGCTCGTATGAAGGCCAAGTTAAAGAATATACCCACTTCTGGTGCATGGATGACAAACTAGGCCAAGAGTTTGAAGTAGTAATAGACTTTTTTGGGCAGGAATCTAAGTCAGGTAGAATTGGGGGAATATATAATACTGACATTGAGTCCTTGATGTTGTCGTTAATGGATGGTCTTGTTCTGCCTGTTTTTGATGATGCACTGAAGCAACAGATGAATAAAGGTGATCCGATGTGTGACCCGGACTGCCTTATTGAAGGGCAAGTAAACCCTTACGCTGGAAATTTGTTTCAAGAGCTGTCGCTGTATTCTGATACAAGGGCCAATTTTAGCCTCTATTACAATAGTGTCGATGGCTCATGGTCTCATGAGCTAGAGGCCGGCTTAGAAGCACTAGATGACCCTGATTATGCAGATGAGGTCGAGAAGTTGAAGCTTCCTGACGGAAGAGTTGTGACAATGCTCAAGAGCCAAGGGGTGTATCCTTGTGCTCCCTATGGCGCAATGGGATACGGTGATAGAGAGTTGTCAGAAGAGTTCACTGTAGAGTTGTTGAATCGCATATATACAATACTTCCGGACGGGACAATAAAAGATATATTCCATAGGGATATAAATGATTCTTTGAATATTACCTGGAATCAAAATGAAGACGGAAGCGTTGTTCTCGTCAGGGCGAGCAATGTCGATGTCGGGTACGATGCAATAATTGACGATCTAGGAAATCTAGTCTTGGTGAGAGAGCCTGGATCGGACAACTCAAATCCAGATTTAATAGTACCTAAAGATAGTGATGCCCAACTTAATTGGTCTACTGAAGGTAACCTAGAGAGTGTCACCTATAATGGAATGAGTAAAAGCTTTCTGTATGAAGATCCTAATAATCCAAAACTTCTAACTGCAATTGTGGGCTCAGAAGGTGTACTAGAGAAAGGTTTTTCTTACGACAACGAAGGTAGAATCATCAAAACCTATAAATTAGATGGTTCGGATAATCAAGTCGATGTTGTTCAGCTGGATTACAGCGATATTGAATCATCTGAGCCAAATGTCAAAGTCACTCATTCAAGCGGGTTGGTGGAGAGGCGATATTTTGGTGAATACTTCGGCGTTTACAAAACCACCAAAATCACTCAAGGCGGGCCAAACGGAGATGAGTTCGTTCGAACGGAAAAATCTTACAATAGGCTTGGTCATTTACTTCAATCAATTGATAGTGATGGCGTACTGACAGATTATCAAAGAGACGGAAGAGGCCGGGTTTTACAGAAAGACACTGTCGTGAGTGGAGAGGTTGTTAAAACTGAAGAAGTGACGTGGGATAGCGACTGTGAATTACCGGCTACTAGTTCGGATGGTCGAGTGTTGATGGAGTATCAGTATGACGACAATTGTAGAAAAACTAGTCAGTCTAGAACTTCATTAAACTAATCGATTCATAAGGATGTGACCATGAACTTATCAAAGGCAAAGATTCTATCCTATACAATTGCGGCAGTGGCCTTGTCTGCGCACCTAGTTTCGCAAGCACAAGAAACAAGAAGTCAGGCGTACAAGTACAATGACAGGGGATTGGTCATAGAGGTTGACGGGCCAAGAACGGATGTTGCAGATGTGGTAACTCATACATACTACTCTGACGGGAGCCTCGAAAGCACGACCAACCCTCTAGGTCATACAAGACTCTATTCAAATTATAATCGCTTCGAAAAACCGGAGTTGATTACCGATGAAAACGGTATTACTCAAACTTTGGAATACTCCGAGAGTGGAAAAGTTGCGAAAGTGACCTCCACCGATCCATTGACATCGGAAAGCCAAGTCGTCGAGTACGTTTACGATACCAGTGATCAGCTCATTCGCACGATTCAAGAAGATGGAGCAGAAACCGTCTATACGTATGATGGTCTTGGTCGACTAGAAACCATTACCACTAACGGCACGGACTCCATTGTGTACACCCTAGACTCAGCAGGAAATACTGTTGAGGAAGCTTATTATCGTGATGGCACTCTCTATAAAACTCAAAGCATGGACTACGATGAGTGGTCCAACATTGAGCTAATTGAGGATGGTGAAGGTAACTATGAGTCGTTTGTCTACGATCATAGTCAGCGTCTAACGACCACCCTAGATGGTAAGGACGAGCCAACGACCTATGCTTATGATGCATTAGGTTACGCAGACGAAACAGTTCGACCGGATACGTCCTCCATTGGTTATGATTACGACGCTTATGGAAATTTAAAAGAAGTCACTGACCCTAACGGAAACAAAACTGTATACAGCTACAACAGTTTTGATGAGGTCGTGCAACTAGAAAGTCCTGACTCAGGCATTACAACTTATGAGTATGATGAAGCGGGCAATTTAGACTACAAAATTGACGGGAATGGGATTGTTACAGAGTATTCCTATGACGCTCTAAATAGGCTGAAAACAATACAGTATCCAGCAAGTCCTGACCTGAACATCTCGTATTCCTACGATCAGGGGATGTACGCCAAAGGTAAGTTGTCGGAGGTGGCTGATCCGTCTGGATCCACCAGTTTTGAGTATGACCCCTGGGGGAACGTAATTGTCCGGTCAGTGAACATTTTTGATCTTTCTCTCCAATCTAGCTACCGCTACGACTCAAGAAGCCGTTTGGTTGAGCAAACTTACCCGAGCGGCATGGTAGTTGAGTATGAAAGAGCCCATCTCAGTGGAAATATTTCAACAATATCGGTCAAAATGCCTGGAGAAGATAATTTCTCCCCTATTGTAGAAAATATTAGCTATGTACCTTTCGGTGGGGTCGATTCTCTTACATACGCTAATGGTGCAGAGCTTACAAACGAATACTTTAAGAACTACAGTCTGTATCGCTCTACAACACAGGGGATTGTATCGCTCGAGTATAGCTATGATGCTAATGGCAATATTGAAACAATTCTTAATAACACTCAGTCAAATAACTATACCTATGACAAAATCAATCAACTGAAAACATCTTCCTCCCCTGAGGAAAGTGCTAGTTTTGGGTACGACTTAAACGGCAACCGAACGTCAAAGCTACAGGATGGATCTTTGTCCTCGTATGACTATGATCCACTATCAAACAAACTGAGTAGTGCCACAGTGGGGGGAACTCCAGTTGCAATTGACTATGATGAAGCAGGCAATACGACTCAGAAAGATGATCTGACATTTGACTATGCGGATAATAATCGTCTCGCGGGCGTAAAAAGGGATGACTCTAACGTAGCAACTTATACCTACAACTATGTGGGACAAAGAGTTGCTAAGTCGACATCCAACGAAACACTTTATTTTGTATATTCTGACTCTGGAAAAATCCTTTCCGAAGTGGCCCCTGACGGGGAGATCGTTCGCGAGTACATTTATCTCAATGAAGTCCCTATTGCCACGATACAGGCGTCCGACGGAGAAAGTATAGTATTCGATGACTCGTCAGATAACTTTAGCCACTCTGGTGGCTGGGTAGGTTCAAACAATGTGCCCGGTTTCGAGGGCGATGGTTACACGCTACATGAGCCTGTACTTGAAATAGCATTTGAGAAAATCGTTGATAATTCATCAGTAGACTTCTCGGCAGTGGGGTCTTGGGTGGCATCAAATGCAGTTCAGGGTTATGAAGAGGAAGGATATTTACATAGCTTTGGACCAGAGCCGGAAGGCGTGATTATTGTTGATGACTCAGCAATACAAGCCACTGGAAACTGGACCAGCTCCAATGCTATCAAAGGCTTCCAGGGCAATGGCTATCTGGCGAGTCAAGGGCTTAATGGCGAAACTGCCGAATGGCCGCTAGCGCCTTACAGTGGTGATGTTGAAATTTATGTATCTTGGACGGCCCACGCAAACCGAGATCAAGGTGCAGTGTATACGGTTGTCATTGATGGAGTCGAAAGCTCTAAAACTGTCAACCAAACGCAAAACTCTGGCGGCTGGTATTCGCTTGGCGTTTTTGATTTGTCATCAGGCGGTGTTGTTAGATTAGAGGGAAGCGGGGCCGGTTATGTGGTTGCGGATGCTGTAAAGCTAGAGCCGACCGATCCTCCAGCTCGTTACGCGGAATGGTCCGTTGCTGGTCACGGAGAGAGGGATCTCTATGTGAAATGGCCCTCTCATGCTAATAGGTCGACAAATGCGACTTATGCGATACGACATGCCAATGGCAGCGATACCGTGATAGTGGATCAGACCCAGCAGACCGAATGGTTCTTACTGGGACGATTCAATTTAGATGAAAATTCCGTAATAACCCTTCTGGGGGCTGGGGATGGATATACAATAGCTGACGCTGTTGCGGTCGCCTCGGAAGATCAGGTGAAACCTTCTGCGACATGGGATCAGTTAGTGAGCCAACAGGGGGCTCGAAAAATATATGCGACTTGGACGGCGCACGGAAATAGAACTCAGCAAGCTACCTACCGAATAACACATGTTAACGGTGACGCTCTTGTACAAGTTGATCAAACACTTGAGTCTGGTGAGCAGTACATTGGTGAGTTTGAACTGGATGAGCTTAGTACAGTTAGCTTAATCGCAAGCAGTGATGGCTATGCAATTGCAGATTCCATCAAGCTGGTCGCCTCATCTACTGGCAGTAAGGCTACGTATTTTTACCATACTGACCATCTAGGAGCACCTAGTGCTGTTACAGATTCAAATGGTGGTGTGGTATGGGAGAAAGACTGGGATGCTTTCGGCGACGGTAGCGAATTCGTAAATAATCAACCATTTAGGTTTCCTGGCCAGTATGCCGATGCGGAAACGGGATTGTTCTATAACTACTTTCGGGATTATGATCCGAGTTTGGGGCGATACATTCAATCCGATCCTATTGGGCTGGGTGATGGTCCAAATACTTATGCTTATGCTAGTGGAAACCCTCTCTTTTACACGGATCCAACAGGGGAGTCGACACTTGATGTTGTGATACCCGCATTCACTGTTGACCTCGCCACAATGGAGCCGACAGATGCGGCCTGGCCCAAATGGGTAGGTTGGGGCTTGGTGATAGGCGGGGCTTGGGCTGTTGATCAGTGTTTTTCCGATTCGTCAATTGAAGATGCAAAACCCTCCAAAGCAGACTGCAATAAAGCCATTAAATTTCTGACTCAGCCGGATAGATTGACACAGAAATATGGTAAGAAAATACCTAAGAAAAGAATAGATGAATGGCGTCGAAAAATAGCGGATGGAACAATTACGAGTTACGATCTTCCCGCTGTCTTACAAGGAGAAATGCCCCCTTCGCTTCAAGGAAAATCATTAGCCGAAATTCGAAGTATTTGCGGAAAGAAATAGAGGCAAGTGAAATGACTTTTTTAGATATTTCAGGATATACACTGCGTGAATTGACTGACTTATACAGCCTTAATGTTATGGATGATAATTTTTACGACGTAATTGCCGATCAAATACTCCGGCTCGACGAAAAATATCTAATGCTCATTTACAACAAGTTGTCACTAAATCAAAAACGTGGAGCAGTTTACTCGCTTCGAAATAGTTTAAAAGATATAGAAAGCGCTGTAGAGTTTTTATCTGAAATCTTGTGGGATTCCTCGGAAGATGCTTTGACTCGATCCGAGGCTGCCATTTCTTTACGTCATCTTCACAAATGCATAGAAATTTACGATTTTTATAAACTTTATCGCGATGATTCTGAACATTTACGCTCTGCAGCTACGTTACTGGCTAGCAGCGTCGAGGGCATAAGAGGGGAAGTGCTATCAACTGCCATTGCTGATTCAAGTCCAATCGTAAGGCAGTTTGTATTGGATATTATTGACGATAATAGCTATACAGAGTACTTATATTTAGCGCGAAACTGCTTGAAGGATGCCGATGCCGATGTAAGACTTGCAGCACAAACGGCACTCGATAATAACGTATTATAGTATTCAACATAGTGGGTGCGTCAGCTTTTTTCGCCCATGCGGAACTCGACTGCGATCGAAAGAAGTGATTCGTTTTATTGATCAGCGTAAAGCGCTGCTAGGAACTGCGCCATCTTAATAGCGTTTTTGCTTAACTGGCTACTACGTCAGGTACGACCACACAGCAACAACAACGGAGTGAGTCCAAATGCAGCCGTACAGTTGTACTGGGCAGCCTCCTAAACTGTGGCCTAATTTACTTGACCACTACATCCCGCTTAATAGTGAGAACTAAACGTACAGAGAGCTTGCTCTCTTTAGGGGAAGCAGAATATCCAGGTCTTTTGTCCATGGGTTAATCCTCGTAAGAAGACTAACCTCCGACAACGCCAGGGTGATTCTTCCCCCTGCCGGGAGCAAGAAACAGATTATCAATATTTTGATTTTCTATATCACTTGCATTTTTTAGATGGAGAAGTACATGGCTACCCTCGAGGTCACCCGCAACGGTCGCGTCAACGTTCCAGCTGTTCAATAGATACCCTACATGTGCCTTTCTTACTTCTTTCTTCAGCGTACCATTTGCCATCCGAAACTCGTGCTCAATAGCAGTCTTTGAGGCACTTGATAGCTTGGGGTGAGGCTGTAACACCAGTATCGTGGTCTCACTCCACTGGGTGTCGCACGTCGGCATTTCAATGGAATCAACCCCGATCCTATAGAGAACACTGATGTTAACGATTCTGTTCATGACAAAGTCCGCAAACCGAGACTTATCACGGTCAAAAGCGCGTATGTGCCAGCGCAGACCATTGTCTAGCATTGCGTGCGGGCAAATCACTTTTGTAGATTCGCCGCTGCTGCTGGATAGATAATCGATCTGGACGGGGCGCTTGAGAGAAATAGCACGCGAAATCGCTGCGACAGTGTCAAGATCAGGGCGCTCGAGTCCCATAGAGTATGCCGGCGCGAACTCTCTGCAACTTTCTAAACTGTCACCAAAACCGTATGAAAGAGTCTTTAAACATTTATCAGCGGATAATTTATAAAGCGGCCTGAAGGTACTGGTAATAATGTAGTGCTTTGCGCGTGGATCATAAACGATGTTATCGGGCGCTGAAAATGGAATAGCGTCGGTTCGACATCACAGTCCAGATGATCGATATTATGACCGAAAAACCTCGACTTCAGGTGACCCTTACTTTAATTTGAAGGCCTCAAACGGTCAGGTGATAGGGACCAGTGAGATGTACTCATCAACGAGCGCCCGCGAAACGGGTATTAACTCCGTGAAGACTAACGGACCTGTGGCTCCAATAGTAGATTTAACCTAGAAGCCACTATCCCGCCTCTCATAGATTGGGGGGCGGTCTTCCAACCCTATATGATACGTCTTCAAAATTCGCACACAGGAAGGTTGCAGATATGGGAAAAATATATAGGAGAGGGCGTAGCAATAGTATCGTTTCTATCGTTGGTGACGTTGTTCATATTGCTTCTCGTCTACCATGGTGGGGTGCCTTACTTACCGGTATCGCCTCCTGTTTTCTTGTTGCTATCGTTTTAGGTGGTTATATCGAAGGGAATATATCATCTCAAGCGGGCAGCAAATATTATGCACTTACAGAAGTTTGGCTTGGTCGGTTAGTTAATGTGTGTAATTGGGTGGGGATAGCTTGTTTTGTTGCGGGGCTATTTTTCGCAGTTCGCAATTACTTTGTAAGCTCCTACGCTCGTAACGAAGAAAAGTGTATTGTTGCGACTCTTTCGAAATTGATAGGTCGTAGTATTGATTGACATTGACCTGAAAGGTTAAGGCTTGTGGCAACCAGGCCTTGGGCGGAGTCGTACTCCAAAGTCAGCTTAAAGCCGTCTGAAGGCGTCAGGAAGTGATATTGCTTGGTAGACGGCAGTGTGCCAAGCCGCCCGGTGAGGCAGCTGGCTTAGTATCGGTGAGTGTCGCTCATCGAGGCATACCTAGCAACTAAGGGTTGCTGCATATCCTCTTCGGTGGCTTGGCCGCGGAACAGACGCGTCAGACTATCGAGTGCCTGCTTGCCGTTCGCCGCCTCGATTTTGACTTGTGCTAGCCCTTCAGGGTTGTTTTGAAGTCTACGAAGACGGGCCCGAGCAACCATCCCAGCTGTAGAAGTAATTTCAGGTCTTCGGCTCATAATATCATCATACCATAGATGGGTTTTCATCTACCACATCCTCTATCTCCATCAGCAATACTTGCAATAGATGCAGGTGTGGAGCGATAATGTTGACGTAATCTCTCACTTTGTACCCATCAAAAAGCATGCCGCTTTGGTTTCGGTACATATTGACGACCCAATCAACCTCTCCATCTAGCTTCAAGGGCACCGACAGAATCGACTGGGCGATAGATACATCACTATAATACCGCATCAATTCCGAAAGTATAGCATCGTCTTTTGTGCCTGGCCCCGCCTTATAGCTGTCCACAATATCTGTGACATCCTTCACATAAGAATGCAGGCCAATTGCAGCCGCCTTAGGTGCACCTAGTATGTTGGGTAACAAGGGGTAGTCAATCCCACAGACATCGTCCTCTCGGGTATAAGGGAAGGCGAGAGGCTTGCATCGAGGGTCTGGGGTTGGGGTCTGGGTCTCTGTGGTGGTGGTGTAAACGGTATCCAGAATGCCAACGTATCCCGTATAGTGAGATTCAGCAGGTGCCACACTAAACGCTTTAGCCAACTCGTGGCATCGCGTTGGCGCCTCGACACCATTTCCCTCTTTGTCTCTAAACCGCCATACCCTCATTATGTTCGCGCGATAAATTACACTTTGACCATCGATGTTGACGCCATCCCAAGAGCGGGCCATATTGATCAACGTGTCAAGAATTCGACGAACCTGCTCTTGAGCAGAGGCCACCACGTCCTTCTTGGTGGCTCCAGAGGCACCAAGGAGGCTCAATACTTCCTTCTCCGTTGTTTCAGCAAGCACTTCATACGCCGTACCAAATGTATCCCAAAAGTCATGGGGCGGCATTGTCAACGTAGACTCAATGATGATGTTGTCCTGGTACCGTCCGGCCCACTGGGAGATTGCAAATGTCACCGCAAGAACAACGCCCGACACACCAAAACCTATCGTATACAAGTTTGGCTCGCCCGAAGACGTCGCACTAAAGGGCAAAACCACGTCCTTAATACTATCGGACCAAAGTGACGCAAAAGCTCCCCATGAGGCAAGCATGATCCATAGAAATGCCTGCAGTACAGGATGAAGAGCATCGACCCAAGTGGCCGGTGAGGTAAACCGCACCCACTGCGATGTTGATTTTGCTTTCTCGCGCTGGGTGAAGGCCCTATATTTTCGACGTCTTATGTGTGAATTGCCGGGAGCGCTCATGACTTTTCCCTAAGTAAAGTTATCGGCTGGGGACAATTTTGGCGTTTTGCAGCACTCGCAGCTCTACCTGCAACTTGAGGCGAGCCAAAGGCTGCCCCCTCTACTAATGTATTCAATACGTCCATCACTCCTCAGCAAGCCTCTTTGTGGCTTCCCGGATAGCAATGACTGCCTGAAGTTTGGCCACCCTAGCTTGGTGCAAAGCGGTTTCCGTCTGGATGACAGCTATCTCCTCTTCAGCTTCCGACGGCTTTTCATCAACCTCTGGGATTGGTGCATTCGTCGCATCGATATGCTCCTTTTCAGCCTTTGCCAGCTCGATCTTCTGCTGCAGTTCTACCAGCGGTGTAGTTACAGGATTAAGTGCACTTTGTGCGTCTACCAATACTTTTTTGGCTCTTACTAATTCCGTCTGCTCCTGAAGTAGTTCAATCTCAGTTTTAGGTTTATTAGCCTCAACTTTAGCATACTTCGCCACCTCTATCTCCGTATAGGTTTCCGCTAAGGACTGGAAAGTACTTGCAGTATTTTTCCCACGTGATTCCGTCCCAAAATCCTTCGCTTCTGTCAACCTGCCCTGCTCATCAAAGACTAAAGAAAAGTTGTCATTTGAAAATGCCTTGCTTTCGAAAGGAGCTGAAAAAAACATGGCCATATTGAATAACAGGGCCAACCAAAAGCTACGGACAATTCCTTGTCATGGCGGTCACAAGCAGCCCGAGCATCCGATTTAGTATTTTTACATTTGCCGCTCCCGACACCGCTCGTTCTTAATCTTCTCTATCAGCTCAAGTAGCGATCTATCCCCTAGATAGCGAAGCTTTTCCAGCATGTCGAGAAGACCGGTATCACTTCTGCAGGACTCATCACGCACTTCGAAATCGGTAATCATTAAAAGCACACCGCAAAACATGTGAGCGTCGTCGCGATCGTCAATCATGACGATATCTTTGAGTTCGTAGCCTGAATCGAGCACCACCTCTGAACCAAGCCAGCTAGAGCCACTATAAATCAGCGAGCACAGTATCAAGAGAAAGGTTTTACTTTCAGCTCAAACCGTCAGCGCTTATAAAACTAAAGAGAATCATCAGATTGAACCTCAACCAACTGCTCCAACATAAATAAATGCTCATCAACCAACTTTACAAGTGTGCCAATATCTATAGGATCCACACTTTTCAACGCCGCGACTATTTTAACAAGAGAATTCATTCGAGGTGAGCTCTTTAAATAGGCCAACTTTCCACCGACAGTCCCATGCTTTTTGATAAACATTGAGAACTGATAGACATCAGTATCCAATGAATATTTTGGTGTTTGGGGCTGCCTCGTCAACAACAATTCAGTCTTCCAGATTTCAGATAGTTTCTCAACTAAGCCATGAGTTATCTTAGTTCTCCGTTTGAGAACTTCAACATCAGCAACACCTTTGTTATTTCCAGGAGGAATCAATCTAAAAACTTCCATCTCTGAGCCAAGTTTATTGTGATCACTATAACTATCTAGAAGTCTTCTATTAAGTTCAGCTGTTACTATGAAGTATTCATCCTCACTCTTTGTAATGAATACCATTCTCTCCTCCCCGAAGGAAGGAGTTACTAACACTCGAAACAGCACATCGCTGTTAAATGCATCCTTAAATAAGTCTCTTAGCACTAGAGAATAATCATCTTTGTGAACTATTGCCGGAAGCTCAGGTATCAAATGATCATTACTCGAATCACTATTTAAAGAAGCATTTGCCAATGGATAAAATAGCAATCCCACAAAAAGACCTAGGAATTGAAAAATCGCATACGGAAACATCTGAAAAGTCGCCTTCATTGACATTCGCACTCTAATGGAGTTCTATCTTCTAAATGGTATAGCTTTGGGTCAGCGTAATAGTCATAGTATGCGTTATAGTTCGATGGTGTATTGAGATACACACCGATATTTTCATTTCTGGCCGTCGTCAGATCTCCAGGCCTAGTACCCTCAACATTCCCAGAGAAGCTTTCCTCTGCGGCACGCCTCCTTGGGTCACCTGTGTTGGGATGTGTATGCCATATAACTCTTGAGCCTTCAGGTCGTGTCGCCTCTAATTCAGCTTCAGGCAGGCCACCTTCAGAACCAACCAAAAACGTATATGTCCAACAGTTTTTAACCATCATCAACCAGCCACCATATTCGACCTTTTGATTTGCCATCGATCTGGCGTAATTTTTAGCATCTAAGTATGCATCATCACGCGTCTCGAAAAGGTCCCCTGGCGCTAACCCAAAGAAATCAAAATAAAATAATGGATTGCCAAAAGAGTAGCTATATGTATTGATTCCACCATTTATGCCAATAGGGTCACTTTGCAGATACCTTCCTATACTTGGATCATAATTTCGATAGTAATTGTAATGTAAGCCTGTCTCCTCATCGAAGTACTGCCCAGGAAAACGAAGGTTTACTGTTACTTTATTAAAATCTCCATCAACATCCTCATTTGCACTTCCGAGACCGAATGCATCGGACGTCCACCGCCAAACCACACTACCAACACTGTCAGTGGCTACACGAGGCGTATTGAGGTGGTCTGCATGCAAATACACCAACTTCGAATGGGAAGATGATCCATCTGCATTGAATCTCTGTGTAACTTGCGCCAGAGGTGTACTTTTAAACCAGATCCAAATAATGCGCTCAACAGGGCTATTCTCTGCGTCCAACACCACCTCAGAGCTTAAATGCCCCGATGTATTGTAGAAAAAGACACTTGTCATTGCCCGCTGACCATCCTGATAGCGTTGCTTTTCAACACGCTGCCCGAGTGCATTGTAGCCATATGTTACCTGCAACTGACCATTGAGGTATATCGCATCAAGACGTTCGTTCACATTGTATTTGTACAATCTCGTACCAATATAACTTTCTGGAAAGTCACTTTCGGTAGCCCGCTCACTAGTGGCTAGGTTACCACTAGAATCATACTGATAGCTTATACCATCACTCCCCAGTAGCTGATTACTGGCAAAGTCATAGTGCAGCGTCCTCAGCTCTTCATCGTGACTTTGACTAGTGCGATTACCCACAGCATCATAGGTGTAAGATTTATCGCCATACAGGCCTGCCTCAACTACCAACCTATCAAGTTTGTCATAATCAAATTCCTGCGACACACTTGGATCAACTGCATTATTTATTGTGTCAATATTGCCATTGGGATCTAAGTCATAAGAAATGTCGATCAACGTATTGCTATCAGAGCTTAATGTGTATTGACGCAGACTATAATTTCGATCGTAATCCATACTTAGCTGTAAGTTGTTGCCATACCGTAGACCAGCTAAAGGACCAAACGGTCGATAGCTAATGTCTGCCGCAATCTGCTGACTTTCCCCCGGAGCCTCCCAGCGAACACCAGCAACTCGCCCATGACTGTAATCGTATTCAATACAGCCCTGAGAATCGTTACCCTGCATAGAGAAGCACTGTTTGTTTAATTGGCCATAAATGTTGTAGCCGAATTTTTTAACCTCAGTGTAGCCGCCTACCCTAGTAAGCTGCTCAACCAACTGGCCGCGATGGTTATAGACATAACTCTGCTCGCCAGAGAAATCCTTGATCGAGGTTAATCGTCCAACACCATAATTGTCACCAGAGGCGGTAGTTGCTGGGCTAGTATTGTCATAGCCGTAGGTCTTATTGTGACTTGGCTGTGCTGGATAGGTTTCTGTAACCAATCGGTTAAGTGCATCATAACTGTACAAGGTCGTAGCGCCTCGCGCATCACGACGAGCAATAATGTTTCCCGCGCCATCATACCCAAACAGTGTAACACCAGTATCCGGACTATTTATGCTTCGCAACTGGCCTAAGTGGTTATATTCGTATTGCGTCACAAGGCCACGCTGGTCCGTTACCGTATCGATATCACCCTGAGAATTATAGGTAAGCTTTATCGGGTTAAGGTCGGCATCGATTAGCGTTTGTACACGATTAATTGCGTCATACTTCTTCTCACTTGAATACTGACGAGGATTTGTCGACAAGGTAGGGTTATCATTGACATCGTAATCCTGAGAGGCGGTGTTACTCTCACCATCAGTGATACTTCGCAATCGACTCAACTCGTCATAGACACGGCTAACTTGCCACCAAAGCTGTCCCGAGCTGTCCTTGATAATTTCTTGCGTTCTATTCCCCGCATCATCTAATGTATATTCAATACGATCACCTAAATGATTTTCAATTGCCTCCAAGCGACTAGCATCGTCGTAGATATACTCAATGAAACTACCATCTGGATTTTCAACTTTTGTTAATTCTCCATTGTCGTCATAGCTATAATTAACAACTATATTCTGACTGGCATTGTTCGGATGAACTTTGGTTACAGATTTTAGCCATCCACGCGGATAATAATCATATATTTCTTCAACACCATTCACATCTATGATACGACCAACATCACCATGATCGTTATAATCCAGAAACTGAGTCACATGACCTAAAGCGTTCGTGATCGAACTCAGGTTGCCGTTATCATCATAATCATAGGTTGTTATATCTAATACATCAGTCCGTGGTCCATCGATTGTTTTTACCTGACCGTGATCGTCATATGTATATATGGTCTCAACCTCACTCGGTGCGGAGAAACTCACACCATTGACAGTCAAGTCAATAACATTTGAATCGGCAGAGAGACCCTGATGATCAACTACCTGGGCACTTATTTGGTGAGTCCCACTCAACGCATTATATGTGTACTCATAGGGAGGCTCAGTCGAAGTGAAGGACCAAATTCCATCCACAAAGAAGCGCACCTGATCGACTAGCCCTTCCGGATCTTGAGCATCCGCCAAAAAGAGGATCTGGTCACCTTCAGTGCTTCCGCCCCCCTCTGAGGTTAAATCAATCGTTGGCGGAAGGTTGCCCCCTTGGCCTGATACCGTAAAATCATATGCTGCTGACTCGACAGTGCCCCCATCGTCATCAGTGGCCTTAGCTATTAACTCATGCACACCCTCAACAGCAGTCCAGTTCAATTCATAAGGCGAAACCGTGACAACACCAACCGAAACACCATCTAGAAAGAACTCTACCTGGCTGATCAAACCATCGGTATCGACAGCGTCAGCGCTAAATACCAATATTTCTCCCACCACGCTTTCGCTTTGAGTGATGACATTAACTGCAGGCAGTTCATTCGGTATAGGCAACACTGTAAAGCCAGCTGCTAACGATTCAGTAACAGCACTGTCATTATCGGTAGCTTTGGCTGTCAAAACTTGGGAGCCCTCAACAGCCACCCAACTCACTTCATAAGGAGAAACGGCATCAACACCAACTGAGACACCGTTCAGAAAGAACTCCACATGTTGAATTGAACCGTCTGGGTCGGTAGCAATCGCACTAAATAACAAGGCCTCGCCAACTGTACTATCAGATTGGGTGTTGACACTTACTAAGGGATGCTCATTTAGTAATGATGAAACAGCAAAGCTAACCGGAGAGGACTCTGTTATAGCGCCGCCATTATCAATGGCATTCGCCGTCAGCACATGATCACCCTCAGTGGCCAGCCAGCTAACCTCGTAAGGTGCACTGGTATCTACGCCTATCGACGTTCCATTCAAGAAGAACTCTACCCGGCTAATGGATCCATCTTCATCGCTAGCGGAGGCGTTAAAAGTAACCTGACTGTCTTCATAAAATCCCGCTGGGACATCAGTTACAGAAACGAGCGGGGGACGATTAATGTTAGAACTTCCGCCTACATCAAACTCATGTGTATCGCTCTCAGCGCACCCCAAGTTATTACACAGCGCAACCTGTAGGCTATGTGTACCAGGCGCATAATCGACCACACAACTACCGCTCTGCTCAGACTTACCATTTGATATCAAAGTGCCAGAGCAAACCTCATCCCCATTATCTGTCAATGACCAGCTGGTTCCATTTGTACCCCACCACATATGCCATGTGACAGAAATAGCAGAGCCATTATCAAATGACGCCGGCATCCAATCCATAACGGGAGCCCCAGGAGTAGTCGTCGCCCCAATATTTAGCGTCACGGCATCACTGGAGGTACAGCCAGCGGCGTTACACAAATTCACCCGAAGTGAATGTACACCATCATCATATGTTGAGACACACTTTCCCTGCTGTGCATTATTTCCATTGGAGGTCAAAGAGCCAGAGCACACCTCCTGCCCATTGTCCGTCAAAGACCAACTGGTACCATTTGTACCCCACCACATATTCCAATTCACTGAGATATCGGATCCGTCATCGAAAGACCCGGGCAGCCAATCGATAACCGGCATTGCTGGTGTAGGCAGGTTGCCGCCCCCAACTCTCAATGTCACAGCATCACTGGAGGTACAACCAGAGGCGTTACATAAATCTACTTGTAAAGAATGAGTGCCAACACTATACGTTGAGACACATTCTCCCATTTGCGCATTATTGCCATTTGGAGCTAAGGAGCCAGAGCATACTTCCTGCCCATTATCTGTCAGCGACCAGTGGGTGCCATTAGCACCCCACCACATATCCCAACGAACCTGAATATCATCACCCTGGTCTACAGAAGAAGGCAGCCAAGCTATTACGGGTTTAGTCGGCGTTTCCGCCTGCGCGATAACACTAGAGCACCATAAAGTTACGAATACTAAAAAGAATCGAAGGTACATAACATTCCCTATTATTTAATTACTGTCCGCCAGAAATTTTCTGACTAGTCACATTTCCCGCCGAGTCATACGCATAGGTGACGACTCTATTCCCTCTAGTAATAGAAACAGGTCGACTCAAGGTGTCATGCCAAACAGTCTCAGTAACTTGCTCTGCATCCGTATCTTTTCCCTCTACTTTCAAAACCACTAAGCCGCGATCGTTATACTCGTAAGATGTAACTACGCCCTCTGTACTTGCTTTGGTTTTCACCAAACCGGCGTTTATATGATCTTCTGGATAGTATGTATACTCATCTGTAGTTTCATCGCAACGTTCGGTAGGATCACCTACAACATTGGTAACTCGATACACACCGACTTCATCCGTGAAAGAGTAACTTGTGGTTTTATCAAAAACATTTCTCACCCTGGTGGTATTATCAGATACATATTGAAAATTAGTTTCCCCGCCTTTTTTTGAATGTGAGACGGAACGAACTCGCCCTTGACCTTCGTACACCCAAGTAGCGTATTCATACCCATATGCATCTTTGGCGCCTGACAAATACCCGCCTTCATAGGAATAGGAGTTCAACACATTCCCTCCTAACAAGTGCTCTCTCACCTTATCGCCTACATAACTATAGGTGTGAGCTTCTTGGCCTAAGCTGCCAACCACGGT
Organism: Gilvimarinus gilvus; assembly: GCF_030518155.1. Lineage (GTDB taxonomy): Bacteria > Pseudomonadota > Gammaproteobacteria > Pseudomonadales > Cellvibrionaceae > Gilvimarinus > Gilvimarinus gilvus. Next base: position 94,670 of record NZ_JAULRU010000783.1, read on the forward strand.
AATTTTGACTACATTGGAGCCCGACCATTCATATACAAGCTCGCCGCCTAGGCTTCTAGAAATGCTACGCAATTGATCTTCGTCATTATAGTCATAGGTATGGTGAACCCCTCCATTCTTATTACTTCTCTGAAGAAGAACACCATCCTGATCAAACACCAATGTATTGTCATCGGCATCTGTCAGTTCGAATACGGCTCCAGCGAGATCACGCAACTTAATTTTCGACCAGCCCGGAGTGTACAACTCTAACTCGAAAGGACCAATGACAGCCTTATGATGAAACTTCAATATTTTTCCATCATCTCTATGCCAACTAATCGTAGAGTCGCCATTGAAAATCAGCTTGTCAGTACCTGAAAAGGTCCATTCAGATTTGAGGCTGTTATATGCGCGGGCTATTTTAAGAGGCATTACACCACGACCAGAGTAGTCTACTTCGGCATGATAATTATTACCGGTACTAACTCGAATTGACCCGCCATCACAAGGGTTTACACAATCGCACCTGCCCATGCTTTCATTTTCTTTATCATCCTCATCGTCACCAGCCCCAGTATCCACACACGCTTGCTGATCATTACTCCACTCTTCATCCCCGGTACCATCATCGTTCTGGCATGGATGACCCGGCCCAGTCCAATGCAAAATTTTATTGTAATCTACGCGGAACGTACCGCCATCTTCACCCGGAAGAACTTGAGAGTAGTCTAATGCTATATACAGATATTGGTATTCGGTGTTACCGAATGCTGAATAGTATGTAATTAGAGCTGAACATTGGTCAGTCGTAATCACATCATCCATGTAGTAATTTACGCAGCCTGCTCCTGCACCACCTACAGGATTTTCTGCATCCCAATATCCGTTTTCTAAAACCGGATCAGCAAAAGCCAAGGAGGAGTAGAGTACAAAGAACATCCATATAAGGCCAACTCTAAGGTTTTTCATCATTTTCCCTACGATCAAGACTTAAACAAGGCATACCCCTGGCAGGGCACAATCACAATTAGCTTCTTTTCACAGCACAGCCGAGCAAGAACCAGCCTTTGCGGTAGCTCATTGAATAGTTGCCGGAATGAAATATCGAAGGGTGCTAAAACTTAGTGGGCAAGGTAGGTAAAGATAATTGTCAAAAGCCCTTTTAACAGCTAGTCATCCCTTGATGACCAGAACGATACATAACAAGAGAACAAAAAACAACCATTTTTGCGCCAGATCCCGTACTTTAGTTTGCGCCAAATGGTGGGGCATGCCCCTAGAGAGCACACTCAAGTTAGCGGTCTACCTTTCCCTAAAACCTCAAGGACGTAATGGGCTGTCGATTCGAACACTACTGTGACGCACCTTCTCAGACTCGAGCGGACGGTCACCCGATCTATTCCGCATCCACAAGGGAAAGAGCCAACCAATATGCTTCAAGCATTCAGAATATCATTACCATACTCAGTAACTAGGCGATCGATAAGCTCTTTTTCTGCATCGGTAAGCTGCTCAACCTCAATAAATCGCCAATTTCGCTCATACAGTGCCAAAGCCTCATCACCCTCGATAGAGAGGTTGAAGTCTGATAGCTCATGTCCATGCCTCGTCGCAGAAATTGCGCAAGAAAGTCCGGCAATGTCTGAAAGAGCACAAAAATTTAGACGGGCGCAAGCCCCAGGAGCGAGAGCGGAAACAACGGCTCCGGCAAGCGGCCGATACTCTTGAAAAAGAATTTGAACGCATCGACAAGTTCCTAAAGACGGCGTCCCCACGGATGGGGAATGTTAAGCGCCCCAAGGAAGTCAAAAGCAATATCACCGATAACGAGTCAGCCAAAATGGCCACCAGCAAAGGCTCCATCCAAGGATACAACGGCGTAGCCACTGTTGATAAGAAACATCAAATCATTGTTGATGCCCAAGCGTTCGGAGAAGATCAAGAACACCATACGTTAAAGCCCGTTCTCGATAGCGTTCAGAGACGTTAACGGCGTATGGGCATCCATGCCGACACTCTTCATTCAAACGTCATCGTTACCGCGGACACCGGACTCTCAAATGACGCTAACGATGCGTATGTAAAGGAGGCGGGTATTAACGCCTAAATTAGGGGTTGAAAGGGCGTCAGTTCTACACCGGGGAATGAGCGTTTAGCGAACCCGGCAAAGCCCGTAAACGCCATTGTGTGTAGGTGGAATCCCGGAACACTGCCTGCATCAATAAAGCCTGGAAAATCAGTTGAGACATCTTACTCTGGACACAGCCTAAAAGGCAGAGTTTCTCGTGTTTGTAACCCATTGATATATATGTCTAATTTCGACAGCTCGTCTTAATCAAAAATTATTGCCTGACCGATATAAGTATATTATAAATAGAGCAGTGTGACATAGCGTTGGATGGAGCATAATTTGAGTGACATTGTTCGAGATCTGTTAAATAGGTTAGGGCCATGTCTGACCTCTAAACTTATTGAGATGATGGTTGATCAGGGGGTTAGCCCAGACGCTGCTCGCAAGAGAGTCGAGAGGGCCAGCGGGATAACACGCTTGTCGGGCGTGCGGTTTGAAAAGAATGCCAAATTCATTTTTCTCGATCACCAGTATGGTGATGCCAGATTTTGGGGCGCTGTAGAAGCGGCCTTTGAAACCAAGGGTAAGGCCTATTGGGCTGCCATGGTGGGGTTAAAGCGTCGGGGTGGCGCTTGCCCCAAATCGCTCTTCCCGCGCATTTGTGGCGCACCGAACAGACGACAAAAGCAGCTCTCGCCGGACACTATTCTAGAGCGCCTGATCAAGATCCATCTGCTCAAGGAAGTTCAGGATGATAAGAGCGGCGAGACTTGGATCAGTTTCAATCCCCATTGCTATAACGTTCTGGCCCCCTCACTAGAGCAGCGGGCCATCGCCATTACAGAGAATCTCGCCATTGCGGCAATTGCAGACTGGGCAAGAAAGTTGGGGTTCGGCAGTTACGCTAAGTTCGCGCTACGCAATGATGTGCAGCCTCCCGTGGTGTCGGGGATAACCTGGGATGTAAGTGCGCCATCCTATGTCAGACCCCTTGTGTCCGCCCCCGAAGGTGAAATCAAACCAGGGTTCTTTGTCTGTGATGTCACCATGGGCCATCAGATCAGTGATGAGGAGGTGGAAGTCTTTGTGCGTAAGTACGATATGGCGGCTTCTCCACCCAAGGTCGCGCCTATTATGGGGTTTCTGGTGGCTGATGGGTTTACCCAAGCCGCCTATGATCGAGCGAGAAGTGCGGGCATTATTGCCGCCACCACGTCCCAGCTATTTGGCCAGGATGTGGCAAAAGCCTTGAACGACCTGATTAAGGTGTTGAGCGACACGGGCAAGACCGCTGCCATCAATCCGGAACACCTTGAAAACGTGATGAATCGGTTGACCAGGATTGAAGGGGCCAGTGCCAACCTCAGGGGAAGTTTGTTTGAGCTGGTGGTGGGTAACCTATTGGTTGCGGTAACCGGCGGCTATCTAACGGTTGGCTATAAAATATCCAGTCTAGCGGAGCTGGACGTATTGGTGGACCTGGAGGAAGAGGGCCGATCCATCATTGTGGAGTGCAAGGCCAAGGTGCCTGGTGCAATGGTCAGCCTAGAAGAGGTGCAGCGGTGGTATGACAACCGAGTACCGCTGATAAACGAAAAGATCAGGCCTTATGGCATTAACTACGCTGATCGGAAGTTTGAATTCGAGCTCTGGACCAATGGCACCTTTCACCCTGCGGCCATTGAATGGTTGGGGCAACAGCAGACGGAGTTTGAACTACATACCGTTGGCTGGCGGGACGGTGCCTATATCAAACAATACTCTCAACAGGACACGGTGAGCCCGAATACTCGGGGCCTATTGAGGGATTATTATTTCAACAACCCTAAAACCTCAATCTATGAGAGCTGAAGGATCAACGGACAATCTACTTATTAAAACCACGTTCGGCGTACTACTCTTGATTTATTGACTGAAATAGGAATATTATTCATGCAATAGTGGGTCCGAGCACGGATAGTCGAGGATTTGGTTCGTGGAAAGATCTGTCGTTGCATCTACTTCAGTTATCGCCTACCTCACCGCTGGCTTGCTATTCATGGTCTATAGCGGGCATGCCTATACGCAATCATCATTGGATGGCTGCTCAGATCACTTCATTGATGGTGATCTCGACCATACTCCAACTCTATATTCAAGCCCACCGACTACCCCTTATAAGAACAACAGTCATCATTGCTATAAGGCCAACGATACAAGCTTTTTTGCTTTGGAGTATTGGCCCAAAAACCACTCAGCAAGGTGGGTTGCTTATAAGCTAGGTGATAATTATGGGCCGAAGGGTTGTGCGTCTAGACCGCGGGATGAAATGAAGTGCTACTTCAAAAAGCAGCCATGGAGCGAGGTCGAAGCGTGTGTAAATGCTTTCAGGGAGGAGGGTAAGAAAAAAGCGCGAGATCCTTTTCATGAAGACCCCTTCCTTCTAGCTCAAAGTCAAAATCGTCTTAAAGTAAATCCCTTCTCAAATACAGGACATGACCGAGGCCATTTGGCTCCGAATAATGCTTTTAGTTGGCATTTGTGTGGAACCTACCATACGTTCTCGATGGCCAATATGTCACCGCAGTATCATAATCTGAATCGCCATGTCTGGGCACGTCTTGAGGGGCAGGTCTTGTATTGGGGGGCTGAGCATGGCCCTGTTTATGTAGTCACTGGCCCGATTTTCAATAAATTTCCTGACTCTCGATTTAGAGTCTATGAACAAAGCGAGTTGGATGCTTCAAAAATTTATAAGAAGAACACCAAGCTACCCAGCTTCAGCAGTATAGACATTCCGACCAATCCTGATATTGCCGTTCCAACTGGCTACTATAAAGTAATTTACAAACCGGCGAGTAATGGTGAACCCCCCGCTGCGATAGGGTATCTTCTCCCTCATACCAGTGAAAAGATCAGCAGCTTTTGGAGTTTTACTTCAAGAATCGATGTTATTGAAAAGGCCAGTGGTATTCGCTTTAGCGGTATCCCGGACGAGATGAAGGCCCGTTGGGGTTCCAATTATTTCTTTAGTAAGAAAAAAGGCAATTGGAAGTTACGGAATGACTGCGAGTATAACTACTCGGCTTCAGGTTGGTTAGAAAACTCTACTCACCAGCAAAGGCTAGATTTCTGTGCGCTGCAAGAGTAATTATGATGAACAGCAAAATCTCTTGCTCGATTAATACTGTCAGTACTACTTTTCTTAAGATGCTGCTTTTGAAGGATCGTGAGGGCTTGCTATGATTTTTCGTCTAATAATCATTTTCTTGATATTCACTTCTTTATCAGGATGCCTTGGTTGGCATACCACAAACTTAAAGACAACCAGCGTAAGTGCTACCACAGCTGATCATCGATTGGTTTATTCAAAGCCAGTCGAACCGGATAACACGGGAGCTGTAAAGGTATTTGAGGTTGTATGTTTGGAACCCTCACCAGACGTAGCCACCACCAGCCAAAATGCTTTACAGATTGTTGCCGAAGCGGCCGATGGCACCAAGGCACAAATATCCGCTTCTACTGCCGAGGCTTTAGCGTCGCTCGTTGAGCGAACGGCGACGATCCAGTTGCTTAGAGACCAGATGTATCGAGCTTGTGAGGCATATTCAAACGGAGCTATTTCTGCAACAAGCTACAGTTTAATTATGTCACGCAACAACAAGGCCATGATTACCTTAATGCTTGGAGAAACTGCGGCGGGTGCCTTCGGGCGTTCTGGTGTTTCGCTGGGGGGGAAGGTCAGTGCCAACGGTACTTTAAATACTGACGGAAGCTCAGATACTTTTGAGGAGTCACTTGCAAAACTGGTGGAAATCGACAGTGAGGTTGATACAGCTAGAACGGCAAGAGATACCGCCAAGAGCGCGTACGATGAGGCCAATTCAACTCCCCCAGAACAAAAAGAAGAGCTTAGCAATAATCTAAAAACAGCAGAAGAAACGCTCAAGGATTTAGAAAACAAGAAGGCCAATGCGTTGGTTCTTGTTCAGTCATCACATAATCAAACAGCCAATACTGCCGCTGAAATTGTCGATAGCGAAGGCTTTGGGAGTATTACTTCTTCAGTTAGCACCAATGCCATTGATGCCCTGGCTCAGATGCAAGAAATTTACATGAGGGACAGTCTTGCAGATGAAGTTATTTCCGCCTGTGTTGTAGAAATGGGGTTCTCCTTATCCGAGAGTGCCGCAAATAGGTTCAATGAACCTTTGATTGAGTTTTTGGCGCCTATTACTGAAGATTTGAGAGCTAAAAGAACTGCCGGGAGTTTGTCTAGTGAGGATATCGATAATGCTAAAAGCCATGCAAGAAATATTGAAAGCTCATTGGCCAGGTATTCAGCGCTAACACAATTTTGCAAAGAGAATTTACCTGCCATGATCGGTCATGCTGAGTCTAATAGACAGAATAATGTTAAAAGTCACTACAGGTTGAAAGAGGCGACCATAAAGCATAATGCTTTAACTATTTGTAATCGCTTAGAGGGGGGGGTGGCTAAGACCAGCTGTATGAAAAGTATTGGGGTGGATTTTCCTAAAAAAGAACTGAAGGTAGATATAAGTACGTTCTCTGAATACTTAAAAATTCAAGAGTTTTTGGTCAATATTGATGAATTAACGAAGAAAATTAGAGAGGCGCATGAGGCTCTTCATAAGCTCCCCCCTGTAATTCCTGATAATAAATATCCTCATTGTGATGCTGGAGAAACGGATGAAGATATTCTGAAACGCTGTAAGTTATTGGATAATTCTTCGGATGCCAGTATTGGGCAGATAGTGACAGACGCCAAAGCTGGCCGTACCGCGTTTCCAGTTGTTCCAAGTCTAACTGCAACAATAAAAAATGCAGATGAATATGTTGCTGAATATGCCAAAGCTGTTCAAAGGTCGGGCGGCAAAATAAAGAAAGAAGATATTTCTGCCTGGAAAAGCAAGTTTTCAAGAATAGAAAGTGATCTTAATTACTATGTAAATTCCCTGGAAGAATTAGATGTGAAGCTGGGCGGTATATTGAATGAAATAGAAATCTAGTGTTTTAGTTTTCTGAAATGGTGTTAGGGCATATAAGGGTAATAGCTTGGATTTTGAAAGTATATTCTATGATCTTTCGAATAAATTTTTTTATTTTGATTTGTGTAACCACCTAGTTACTGGAAATAAAATATTAGTTGGAGTCACTATTAATTCTGCGACGTGTCAATATGGAAAGCTATTTGGTGAGTTGACCGATAGTTTATTACCGATAATTAATACAAAATTTGTAGACACTGAAGCAGGCTAGGAACAACCCGAACAAATTCATCAGTACTGTATTTCCAGCTGAAAAGGCACCGAGCTTACTTACTGCCATATTAACGTGGGAATAACCTGGCTCTAGGTAACCGAAGATTATTACCGAAAAAGCCAAAAATAGGGCTGGTTTTACGCTTAATAACCTAAGCCGAATGGGTTTAATACGCGAAACCTCCAAAGAACATAACGCCAGCCAGCATGCGCGGCTACGGAATGGAGGCGAAGCCGCAATGTAGTAGACGTCGCCGTGCCTGGCCTTGTTAAGTGGTGATGCGCCACTATTTCAGTTTGCTTTTTAGATGACTTAGTAGGTCTTCAGTTTTGACCTTCTCGCCCTTTCGGTACTCCATGATCTTTTTCAAGGTAATCTCGTAGTTCTCGGACTTATGCTCAAGATTGCACTCATCGTAGTACTGGAGGATAAAGTCCCTGATTTCATAACCTTCGCTTCGATTGATGAAAAAGCGATCTCGTTTAACTGCCGGAGAGTCCCCGCTAGTGCGCGTCCACGACAAATTCGTGTGTTCTTTAAGCCATTGAGTTACCTGACTTTCCTTTGACATTTTGCTTCCTCCTTCGATGTTTAATTGCAGCTACGATTAGCCACTTAACAGTGTATTAGACGGAATTTTGATTATACAACATAAAGTCCCGCCAGTTTTTCGTCCATCTATTGTCAGAAATCATATCAAATTCAAGGGGTTAGCACATATTTTGCTACTTGCTGTCACTGTAGAAACGAAGCGATCGTGTTTAACGAGACCGCAACGAGGTCTTCTATGCACTCAACGAATTACAAAATATACATATATTTCAAAGAGTTAGAATTTGGAATCTGGGAAAACAAAGACTGCTGAGCTTTTTACTCATAGGACCTTAAACTTCAATTTGCTCAAATTTCCATTATAACTGTATATAAATGGGTCTTCCCCTATTCGGTTGGAATCATAGCCATCTCCTCGCTCTCCATCTAAAATACCAAGCTCGAATTTGTCATATTTGATCCTTGGGCAACTAATGGACGAACTATCACTTTACGAGAGCATTCTTGGGCTTCAAGAGCCTTGGGCAGTTGAGCATGTCGAGCTGTCTAAGGACGGGGTGGTCCATGTTTACACCGAGCACGACCGGAATGCTGAGACCCTATGCCCTGAGTGCGGTTGCGCATGTCCCCGGTACGATACCCGCGATAAGAGTTGGCGGCACCTAGACACTTGCCAGTTTAAGACCATTGTTCATGGCGCTGTACCCAGAGCAAAATGCCCCGAGCACGGTGTTTTGCAAGTCAATGTCCCGTGGGCCGAAAGAAATTCACGCTTTACGTTACTGTTCGAAGCAATGGCGATTCAGTGGCTTAAAGAGGCCAGCATTAACGCAGTGAGCCGCCGTCTTGGGCTGAGCTGGAACGCCATTGATGGAATTATGCGTCGTGCCGTGGCGCGGGGGCTTTCGGCCCGTGAGTCGGTGGACTACCAGCATATAGCCGTGGATGAAGTTAGTAGCAAGAAGGGCCACAAATACATAACCATTGTCTCCAATGAATCAGGCCAGGTCGTCGATGTCCGGGATGATCGCTCAAAGAACAGCCTTGCGGCCTTCTATACGAGCTTATCGGAGCGAGAAATCGACTCAATTCAAACCGTTAGTATGGATATGTCGCCGGCCTACCTTTCGGCCACCAAAGAGCATGTGAATGGCTGGGAACAAAAAATCTGCTTTGACAAATTCCACGTAGCGATGGATTTAGACAAAGCCGTCGATTCTGTTAGAAAGGAAGAGATGCAATTTGTCCCTGCTGATCAGAGAAGGCCTTTGCACCTATCCCGCTTTAACTGGTTGCGCTCCGAAGGTAAGTTAAAAAGCCGCCACCGGGACACTATCAACTCACTGTCTAAAGTGGCAAAGAAAACCGCTCGAGCATGGGCAATTAGGCAATACGCCATGCAGTTATGGAACTATTCTACTCGAGGTTGGGCTCAGAGAGCTTGGGCTCGTTGGTACGGATGGGCGGCCCGCTCCAGGCTAACTCCGATTAAAACGGTGGCGGCTAGCATTAAGAAGAATCTCTGGGGAATCATCAACGCGATCGTTCATAGAAAAAACAATGCTGGAGCAGAAAGTATCAATAGCAGAATAAAATTGTTGAAGGTCCGTGCACGAGGATTCAGAAATAAGGAACGGTTTAAGACGGCCATTCTGTTTCATTTTGGAGGGCTGTGTTTAATTCCCGCCCACCTGAATTAGGAAAGACCCTTATAATACCAGTCCCTACTAAACAGCTTTACAGACCTAAGCTGACTTCTATATTTTTCATGAATCTCAATTGACTTATTCACTATCACTTGTGCCGGAGATTTTGTATTCAACAAGGCAGCAAAAATTGCCAGATCACTTTCTGTAAAACTTTCTGCCGCCTGCCAAAGCAACATGAGAACCCCTAAAATATCACTTTCCTCAAGTAGCTTTCTCAGACCAATAGATTTATGCTTCGTGCGTATTGCTATATCCTTTAATGCCAATCTTGAAGCAATAAACTCAAGACACTCTGCTTCCAGAATACTTCTACCGAGCAAGGTCTGCGTTTCGCTGTCAGGTTTTGCGACTTTTAGCGGCTTAGGAGACGGCTCTCCTCGCTATAAAAGGACGTGCAGCCAACAGGTACAATGAGCCTCCGGAGCAGAAAGCCATACACAAGCTTCCTGCTTAGATACTCGGTGGGTGTAAATCGGTTACTATTCAACTCGCCTACCGAAAACGACAAGCGCTGCGTGTCGACACATGAAATCAGTGCCGCCAACACAACCAAGTCTATATATGCGATGTCAGCTAGAGGAATACAGTGATTCATAATAGACAAATACGTTGTAGCCAGCTCAAGGGCTGACCGTACCAAATTTGGGTACATTTTATGCCGTACCATAAATTGGTACAATATGAACAAAGCAATCTCTTCAGAGAAATACAACAGACTGATTCAGAAGCTTAAGTCCTCCAGGCTTGAGCAAGGCCTAAGCATGAGAGATGTCGCCATACTGATTAACGAACCTCATAGCTTTGTTCAAAAGCTTGAGGCTGCAGAGAAAAGGCTCGACGTTTATCAGTTTACTCAGTATTGCAAAGCCCTTAACTTAAACCCCTCTGAGCTAATCAAACTATTGATGTAGACTTTGTTGCCCAGAGTTTACTTGAATGCCCGTGAATTTACAGCACTCAAAGGCGCTAGCTCCATATTCAACAAAACGCATACTGATTTTTATATAGCCTTTCGGAATGAGATGAACCATGAATCCTCAGTCAATCGTACAAGCCCTAGCCTTATCCGGTGGTGGCTACAAAGGGCTTTACACCGCCACTGTCATTGCTGACTTTGAAGACCATACACAGATACCTTTCGCCAAGCATTTTGATCTGTTGTCTGGAACAAGTATTGGGGGGATTATAGCGTTAGCCTTAGCGGCCGAGATTTCCGCCCAGGAAATTGTGTCGCAGCTTGAAACCAATGGCGCCAAAATCTTCACCCCTCTAGAGCCCCTCAACAATTTGCTACATCCCTTTAGAGCTAGGATGCGAAAATCGGGATTTGATATAAACAGAGGGATATGCAAAGCCAAACACAGTGCAGATCCATTGCGCGAAACACTCGAAAGCATTTTTGGGGACCGCACGATTGGCGACCTCAAGCATCGCATATTAATCCCCTCGGTCAACTGGACTAAGGGAGGCCCCCAGTTTTTTAAGACGCCACACCATTCGCGATTTACCCGAGACCGATCAAAATCACTGGTCAACGTAGCCCTTGCAACTAGTGCGGCCCCCATTTATCTACCAAACCACGAGTTTGACGATCAAATTTATGTAGACGGTGCGTTAGTTGGTAACGCACCTGGCTTATTTGCACATCATGAACTTCTACATAATACAGAGCTTGAAGATGGGCCAATTCTTGGCGACGAGAAGAACATTCGACTTTTAGCGATTGGGGCACTGTCTGCAAAAATCACTGCAAACCAAAAGGAATCTACGGATCGCGGGCTACTCTCATGGAAGGGAGACCTGTTTTCTTTGATGATGGCTAGTCAAGAGGGGGTCACCGACTTCATGCTAAAGCAAAAGCTAGGTGAGGAGGGATACTATAAAATTGACGTGGAGTTAAGCCCTGAGCAAAACAAGTCGGTAGATTTGGATATGACTACAATTGCTGCCACGAGAACTATCAAGGGCCTAGCTAGAAGCTCTGCTCAAGATGCCTCAGGAGTACCATTCGTAAAAGACATCCTTGCTTATAGGGCTCCATCAGCCTATTTTCATCCTCCCAGCTAACAAACCATAGCTGAATTAAGGGGCGCCCTGCATGGCTTATAGCGAGCGTCATGCCTCCAACAGTCAATATCAAAAATTTGATCTTTGCGCTTGAAATGTAAGAATTTTGCCCCATGTCTACTTTTTAGGCACCTCTTCTATACTTTTCGGCCGAATAGGGTATATCGCTTTGGCCTGTTGGTGAATTGCGGCCAACTTGAGGGTCCTTCCATTCGGCAACCAGGAGGTTAGCGCTATGCCCAATAATTTGGAGCAATTATTCACCCGTAAGAGAAGCGAGCCATACGGACTACTTCGCCAATTAAATTTGCCAGAAGACGAAGACCGCTCGCTTCAATCAGCTGCTCGGGAGCTCAAAACGGCCCTGAGAGAAGGTATTCATGAGGTTAATAAATCTGGAAATCTTCCCTTTAAGCTTGCCACTCCCCTTTTCGTTATTCAGGGATCTCAAGCCTACGGCACGCTAAACAATGTTGATAAGCCAGGTCAGTCACTAGATATTGATATGGGCATGTACCTACCATTTTCCAACTTAGGTGATGGAGAAGCAGGGAGAACAGCCACAAAGATCTACCATGAAATAGTTGATCGTATTCTCGAGCAACACATTCGCACACACCGACATGGCAAATGGAGAATGCCAACCCCAGACAAAAGAAAGCCCACCTGCGCAAGGGTGATTTTAGATAGTAAAACTCATATCGACATACCGCTTTATGCCTATCCTGATGATGGCAAGGAGCATATCCGCTCTTCCGTAGCTGCTGCCAGCCTGATTTTCAACGAAGACTCTAGAGAGTTTATCTCTTTCGGGGCATCGCCTGACTTCATGGCTGAAGCCAAATTTTTGACTGATAATGTGGAACCTACAGTCATTCATCTGGCGCACAAAGATGAAGGTTGGCTTGCCTCGGACTCCATTGCACTTAGGAACTGGGTGTTAGCTGAATTTGATCGACTAGGCCCCGTCATTCGCCCAATTTGCCGATACATTAAAGCTTGGAGAGAAGAGGTTTGGCCTTCAGGTGGCGGCCCATCATCTATCTTCCTTTTAGCTCAAGCCATTCAAATATACCCTGAAGATACCGAAGGCATGACCCATTGCGAAATTCTAAAGTATGTCGTCGACCGCCTTCCACAATCGCTCGACGAAGCAGTTAATGTCCCCTGCCCTACACCTGATAATCCTGAGGCCACTGAAGATCTAAGGGCTCGCATTAGCGACGAAAACTTATTAGCCTACCGTAACAGTTTTGAGATACTAAAACGTAAATTCATGCTGGCAAAAGTTGTGGCAAAAACAGAAGCCAACGACAAGTTAATAGAATTATTTGGCTCACGCATCCCGAACGCCCCAGATCTCATTGTTACCGAAGGCACCATTGATCGCCAAGGAAAATCCATTGTAAAGCCACTTTACGCCACTCCAAAAAGTACATCTGGGTAGTAACATAAAAAACTCATTAAATGAAATCTCAGCATACCTAGCTGACAGAGGTTTCACTCAATTTGAGCGTGAAGAAGTGCCCGATAGTATGTACTTTATCGGTTACACGCTCATTGCTGGTTTGAATATTGACATAGAGCTTTGTCTTAAAAAAGACCTCAGTGGCTACCCCGTTGCCCGCATTCCATCTTGGGACCGCAACACAGAGATTCGCGCCAAATTGTCAACCCGTGGCATAAGCCCTAAAGGGGGCATTTGCTATATTGACATCAGTCAGGCTTGGTGGGATTGTGCAAGTGCACTCAACATGGTCGCCGCCTCAATCAACGATATAATCACTTTACTTGAGGAGAATTCAGGAAAAAGTCCACCTACAGAATTGATCGCTAGAGATTTTAGCGGTTACTGGACTACCAAATCTAACACCCTCTGCTTGGCCTCCCCCCCTCAGAATAGGGCTATATTTACAGAAAGACAAAATCCAACCTCTGAAGGGGATAATATTCTTTGGTTAGCTGAAGAAGAACAATGTTCAGACTGGTTGGCTCCACTTACCGCAAAGCATTCATGGATCGCAGTACAACTGGCTGCCCCTCCAGTAAAATTCATCAACGCTACCCCACCTGATTCTTTGGCCGAGCTTTTCGAATGGTTGAGTTACAACGACCCAGGTGGCGTTCGAAGGCTATGCGAAGCAGTATGGCCTCAAATCAAAACTAAAAGCCCGCCTCGCTCAGGTCAAATATTGCTCTTTTGGAGAAATGATAGCGGTTGGGCTGGATGTGGCGTGAGTTTTATTTGGCCCAAGCCTCTCAAAGATGCCATTAAGACAAAACGCTTTAAAGCGATCGCTTTAATTTCAAAAAAAACCCCCAGCTCAATAAGAAGATTTAGCGTAGAAAATGTCGAGCCTCGACGCATACTAACAAGAAACACACCTGAAACTCCGGCACCTCTTGCAGACAGGCCTGTTGTACTTATTGGCGCAGGGACACTTGGTGGCTATTTGGCGCAAATACTATGCAGCCTAGGTGCAGGTAATGGTAAAAGAGGCTCTCTGCTAATTATTGACTCCGATACGCTTAAGGCAGAGAATATTGCTAGACACATCCTAGGCCTTAAATTCGTAGGAATGAACAAAGCACATGCGTTAGCGCAACATCTCAAACAGCAGTACCCCTTTCTAGCAATCGACTTTAAGCCAGACATCCTGGAGGACTGCTTTACTGCAGTCAGTAAGAGTAGGATTGTCATTGACTCCACTGGCGATCAAACTACAAGCATTAATCTAGCAAAATACTATACCGAGAATGTTAAGCCAACTCAGATCATACAACACGCATGGATTTACGGACACGGTGCTGCGGGTTGCTCATTGATTCTAGACCGAAGCAAATCCACGCCATGTTATCGATGCTTATGGCAGCTACAAGGAGATAAATTCAAATCAAGATACCCGCTAGAAACAAGCAACCACAGTGCGCCACTTGTAGTTCAAGGCTGCCATGGAAGCTTTCATCCTTATGGTGCAGGCGTATCTATGAGATCGGCACATCTAGCAGCAGCGCACCTGCTGGACACCCTTGCGGGGCACTCTAAACACACTCTACGATTCGACGTAATAGACTTAGAGCATTGTCAGAATCGCCCTGATGCCACACCAGAAAAACACGCGGACTGTCCATTATGCTCACATTAAGAACTAAAGAAAAATGGGCGAATTCTTCTGAAGGAAAAGAGGTAATTATTGAGCCAAGTGTGACTAATGCAATCTCTTTATACAGACAGATTAAAATCACTGATCCTGAATCAGGCGGCCTTCTTTTTGCAAAAGTCAGTGCAGATACGATTCACATACTATCGTTAACAACCCCACAACCTCTAGACAAGGCAACTCGCACATTCTTCCAACGAGAAGACCCGAAGCATTTGATAGCCGCAAAACATCTATACAAAACATCTAAAGGAGAAATCAACTGCATTGGAGAGTGGCACACCCATCCAGAACCAATACCAACCCCCTCGAGCATAGATCGCCGAACCTGGAAGGCCTTTGCTAAGAACTCAACCTTTGAACCAATATTTATTATCCAAGGACAAAAGATGCTAAAGGTTTTCACCCTTGCAACTGAGTACACGCAAACTTTGAAATGAAACACCAATAGCTCTCTGGGACCTGAGACAAGGCTCAAGTTAGAAATAGGCGTAAAGGGTAAAATAGCAAAGGGGCTACCAATAAGATTTCTTGGCGCCCCTTCAGCCGTCTCACATGTGATTTTTACATGCTATAAAGGCGACAGGAGTCATCCTTTAATTCCTTTGTAATCAACAACCTAGAAGTCTTCGGTCGAAATTGACATAGGTCACTCCATCCAGCTCATTCTAAAATCATGACTTAATTATGATAATTATATAAGACTCTCCAGGGAGTAGCAAATCCCCTATTCCAGCCACCTCCCACTTGGTTTTCCCGTTGCTACGATAGGGTTTCAGCGACTTATTGCCATTCATTCCAAACCTTTTAAAGTGAAGCTTGTAGGGAGAGTCTCCAGCCTCTTCACCCCCCCCCTCCACTCTGATCTTCGACTCTACAGTCAGACCTTTGACATATCTTTTAATGTTGGTCGCCAAGAAGGGCTCCTGCTGCAGATCTTGCTCCATACAATAAACACGTTTATATGTACAATAGCGATCATCTCCAGAGTTCATTAAAATTTGCTCTTTTGGTATTTCATAAATCAGTTTATAAGCGCCCGGCTCATCCTCACATGGCTCAAAACATTTCTCAATATCAATAGCCTTGCCGTTGATTTCTAAGCAGTTCAAGTTCGCAGAGCTTCCTTCCACCATGGTTATTTTTTGATTTATAATTGGCTTCTCGCAAGAAGGGGAGATAACAAGCCTGCTTCTACTCTCCTGAATGATCTTTGCCTTTGTCCCGGAAGGATCTATCAAAATGTCTATCGAGATCTCCACTTCCTCAAAGTGATAGTCATTCTTAGCCGATATATAACTCCTTTGAATCTCTAAGGCGGCATCTTTGCTTGAAAAAGGGAGAACACCACTTAATAAATATTCTGTAATATCTCTCCACCTTGTTACCAACTCACCTTTTGAGCTGTAATGCTGAGGAGTGAATATGGCTTGAGCCACATGCTCTCTAAGCAATTTGACATACTCGCCATCTGAAATCGCAAAACCCAAGACAGCAGCCGTGACTAATGTCCCTCCAACCGTACCTAAAAGTTGCGGCAACCAACCCAAAAAAGAACTTTCTAGCTCTGATGTTTGAGCTAAATAAATAAAACCAACCCCCACCAAGATAATCCATGTGGTTCGCTTGGCAACCCAAGAAATCACATCACTCCATTGATATTTTGACCCTGGGCCGTCACCATTTTGGCCATCTAAAGCCATATTCAAATCTCCCTAAATTAAATTAACACCAATATTGATACTACACTAAGCGTCATAAAGCCAGAACCAAATGTCGACGGCAAAAACCAAAAAAATCAAGCCACATGATTATTTGAACTTTCCACTACACCGTGAGCAATCAACCTAATGTCCAATTAAAATCCGGCCGATACCATAGCAAAGAACCCCAGAGAGATTCAGTAGGGCGATTGCCATTGTGTTTATTAGGTATTGTCACACCGCAACTGGAAAGAGGATTGGTTATTTTCGACCTCATAAAGCCAGACATAACAGTTTGTGTTTGGAACATCGTCCTTTTCGCCAACATTCATATAATTTCTTTTTCCATCAAGCATAACCAGAGAGCTACTCTCTTTTGTATGAGATAATGAAAAAGGAACTCGACTTTCCAAAGTCAACAAAGTTGATGCTCCTTTAGCAAGAGTAAATTCATAACCATTTGGAATTACCGAAAGAGACGTACTTTTAACTTCGTAACCTGTTGGAGATAAAGCCTGAGCATATTTCCAGTGGATGACATGAATAAATCCTCCCTCTACACTACTGGCATCTTCTGCATAAGCTAGATAGCTAACATAAGACGAGAAAACTGTAGCGAAAACCCCAATAATACTGAAGATATTTACTATTTTTTTCAAAGGTGCTCCTGTACTTACAGTAAACTTTAGGAAAACTTCACTTGCGATACATACCGACTTTAATTTTTGCATTAATAGTTTTTGATCAGAACCTAAAACTCAAAGTACAGAGTTACTAACACTCGGAACAGCACACACCTAAGCGGGAGTAAGGTATTTTTTATGATTTCCGTAGCCGTTGAAGTCTAAATTAAGTGCTTTTTCAGAACGTATATCGAGCACTGGTCGGCTTTTGTAGAGTCGACCAGTGCCTAACGCCAAGATCGAGACCTTGTGGCGAATCATCTGACAACGAATCGAAAGTGACGCTATTGTGCGCGTTCAATCATTTAAAACCTCACATCACTAAAAGCACGTGCCTTGCCTTTGATGGCGAGAGTGTTCTGAGCTAGTTGCAAGATCCCTTTGGAATCTGACCCGGGTTCCCAGATGATTCCTTACCTGTCATTTCTATTTGACCGTACAGGGAAGGGAAAACATGATCAGAGCACGTAATAGTAGGGGTCTGCTCCGGAACGAGCTGGCACCCATCGGTGACCTGTACATTGGAGCCATTTTTTCCAGAATGAGGGATGTCGACTCTCCATTGAACCAGGCAGGAGCCTTCCTCTGTATTTAACTGCCAGCTACAAGTGAAGTCCAGCCCTGTCGACGTACCGGATGTTCCCTTTCCATGTATTTTCAGAAGATTGTCACTGTTCGTGCATGTACATTTTTGGTCTTCACTCCCACAGCCACTGTTTACGTGTAGAGAAGATGTGACGCTGGTGATATGAAGGTTACCCCTAGAGTCTGGGACAACAAGTAATTTCCCAGATGCTTTAAAGTCATCATCGGCGGAAGAAATCAGCGGTATTACAAGGAATAACAGAAATACTTTTGCAATTTTAATCATAGTGTTTGTCTCTATTTTTGTGAACTATTAATGTGGTAATTGACTCTACTATATTTTATATCTATAGCTAGATGCTGGCGGCCGGATAGACGCTGTCAACCAGTTGGAAAACAAAATTATTTTTACTTTTTCTGTGTGCCGATTCGATCGACAATGGTAGGTGGTGAATGGAATCTATCCTAACTACTGCCGGCCAAAAAACTGTTCTTAAAAAGAGATTGATTGCTTCTAAGTGGTCTGTGGAAATTTACTTAAGAGCGCATGTCGTGGAGAGTCCTGCTAGATCGTTCGTCAAACAAGTGACTGCCTCTTCATCCCCCTCCAACGCAATGACAACGGTACCGTTTGACCAAGTATCGTAGATGGCAAAACTCATACTTTTTGAATCCGTTCGTGTGCCTCCACTCACCTTGTCACACTGAAGAATATGCTTTTGCGCCTCCTTAATATTGCCGCCGGTAGTTTTCGTATAGCTTTTGTATGTGTCGACGACACTGCATATTGGGTGTCCATATTTTGTACCTGTCTGCGACACGACGATATAGGGCTTTATTCTGTTAACCAGGCCGGAAGAGTTTGAATCTTTGGTGACAGCTCCATGATGGGCCATCGCGGCCACCGTTACATCTTCAGGAAATGTTCCGCGTCCCAACATCGCCCTATAGGTTCTGTTTGTGGCATCCCCTGGCAAATATATACTCTGAACCATTCTGTCCCCCTCCAGAAGCAAAACCATTGAGGCAGCGTTGGGATCATTAATCGTTGCCGCATTTGCAATCAAGACACGAGTATTAATGCCTGGACAACTTAGCGGCTCCTCTCGTTCCTTCCCTTTGGGGGTTGAATAGTTTGGGTCTATTACATAGTCGTCATAAATATCATGAATGCCAAAATTATTATTCATCCAATTTTGAAAGTTGGTGTTGTAGTCAAAGCGTGACAACCCTAAAACGAGTGACTGAAATGACGTATTCGTTACTTTCTTTTTATCAAACACATAGGGCAAGTAGTTGTAGTGATCGATATCAGGGTGAGAGACCGCAAATCGAACTTCCTTATTCTTTACAATATCTCGAATATAGTCAGCTACTTGAACTTTAGACATGGCTCCAACGGAAGAACTGCTACCGCAATCAAACATCAAAACGCTCTTACTATCAGCGCATTCGATAAGCTGACAACTACCTGCGCCAGAGTTTAGGAAGTGAATTCGTATTTGATCGTCTCTCTTGTCGTCGATCACTCCATTGAAAACTGTTTCCGTCGGGCTTGAGGTGCACGCACTTAGCCCCACAATTATCGGTATGAAACCAACAAAAAGTAACCCTCTAAACATAAGCTGGAAACCTGGATTGAAGAGCCAACAATTCTACTGCGGTAACGTTGTCTTGATGTACTCGGGGTAGTGCCGGTGCAAGTACGTTCTCAGATGAAGCTAGAATGGTAGGGTGAGTCGTATCCTTATCCTTGAATTTGATCAAAGTGATGCAGTCATGTATTTGCCAGAGATAAATTACGGTGGGAGACTCTACACCCGCAGCTGAAATGTTGATTGTTTTCTCATAGTAGGTTTCCTCTGTATAAGTTAGAGAGTGCTGTACAGATGTGTCGCGTGTTAGAGCGGCTGAAATACTTGCATTAACGCCAAACCAGCTCGCTCCCGAACTAATTGACATTTGTTTTGAAAACAGCTCTGAAGTACTTGAGAATTCAGAGTGACCGACTGTCACTCCGACGGTCGATTCCTCGCTCTGTCCAGGAATAATGGAGTACGAATCTGGCGATAATTGCCAATTTTGAGAGCGCAAGGCAAAGTATCGATGCCCATCGCTATCTCGAATGTGGCCGTATCCGACTAAAACAGATTGAGATTGTGGCGGTATGATGGTAGAACCTCCACTTTTAGGTGGGGCACCGATCGCACCCGGCGGAATTAGATCGGTAACCCACAAATCAATTATTTTGTCTTTATCGGGGTAGGCATCGTGACTGGGGTCTGGGTAAACTCTCGTCGTAATGAAAGCTCCAGTCGAAATGTCAGTAAATACCAATACGCATTTGGACGGTAACTTAAGTGTATGCTTTGCTTTTGAATCCCCCGTAGACCTTAAGTCGTAATTCCAATCATCACCAGTCATAAGTTGTCCTGTATTGGAAACTAAAGCCACGTTGACCGCAATCGGTAGATTATTTCTTACTTCTACTGAATGAGTTGATGCGGGCTTTTCCGGAGAGCAAAGCATGCCCTGAAGATACAACTGATCCGTTTGACTTAGCGTAAACGGTTCGATTTCTAAAAAGTTGGCAGTGTCGATATTCACTGTTCGTTCCCTCGGCCTGATTTAATCACATAAGTGTCAAAACTATACTCCTTGGCGATTCCCTGCATGCCATCAGAAATATCATACAGCATGAATTTAGGCAAAATAGGTGTTTCAGTATTTTCGACGGATGCCATAGTTTCGTATACTTTATGAACTCTTTTGACAATCGTAACCCTATCTCGAAGTTGCCACAGCAATACAGCTGAACTGGGTACATCATTCCCTGCGTCATGTTCTATCGTTTTTATAATGCTTTTAGTTTCCGTAATACTGACACTTTGCTGTCTTGTTCTCGAATAAGACAATTGACCGGATACTGATGCCGAGAACGCTCCCCAGTTTGCCTCCGTAGAGGCGTTCAACACAGAGGAAAAATGCTCCACGGTCGATGATTCCCTGCTCACCCCGGTTCTGATTTGACTCGACTGGGAGACCCTTTGATTTGGCAATAGGGTAAAAGAGTTGGGGGATAGCGCCCAATATTGATGCCTTAGGACGTATTGATTGTTTCCGGCAGCACCTGCACTAATTAAGACCGCTTGAGAGCTCTGGGGAATAAGAGCGCTGCCAGAAGGGGCTGGAGGGTTGCCAATAGCGTGTGATTGCACCATTAATCCAGTATCAATATACAGATCGAAGGTATCGTCTCCAAACTCATCTGGCGTCATGACGATACCCAAGAAGCCTCCGCAAGGACGTTCAGTGATCACTAGTGGTTGATTCGGTTGATAGATCTTCGCATCAATTGTGGCTGAACTGCCAGCCTCAACTAGTACGGATCGCTCGGATTCTCGCCGCCAAGTTTTCAAGGGGCCCTCAGAGATCCCCTTCACAATGATATCGATGGGAAACGCGTTATGTACTTTGAATTTCCCTGATTTATACGTTACTCCGAACTCCAATCCCAGACGTCCATCGAGGTAAGCTTGATACATCGGTGGCATTTCATAGGGCTTACTTAAGCTAAACTCACTTTCATCTGAGTCAGAAGATTTCCCCTTACCGCTGGGGTGTGTTGAAATATCCATATTATCCCTGTTTTGTTCAACGTATCATGATTGGACTTTTAAATTATTGGAACCTAAAGATCGACCACTACACTCTAGACTATTGATATCATATGTCAAAATACTGAACGGTAGTGGCAAGGTTAAGCTGGACACATAAAAAGAGGTGATGTGCTCACGTTATAGGCGCATAGGTGATCAATGAACAAGCGTACAGGGCTTAGGCTGGGCGGCACAACTGTTTGAAGGCCATGGGCGTATTATTAGAGCGCCGTTGACGCAATGGGTGAGTAATCCCCCTATTTCGTCACGATAATGGCGTTACAATCGTAAATTTACTATTCATTAACAGTTCCAAGTGAAAAAGCCGGAGTGACACTCTGTTCATTTGGATACCCCAGTTGATTTGAATAGAGCCTTGTCTTTTTTATCCTCAAGTCTTGTGACCAGTGGTTGTGTCCATAGACCCACAAGGCCGGTTGATACTCATTTATAAGGTCGATGCAGTTTGCCTGAAAGTAGGTCGTCATCGCGTCGATCCCAAAGCCCGGATGTGTTGTTTCTTCGCACGGAGGAAAGTGGGTTACGACAATCGATTTAGCACGTTCAACCACTGCCAGCTCTTGTGCTAACCAGCTGCGACTTGACTCATAGAGGCTAGCAATGTCGTCTGGCTCCAGGCATCTACCTCCGAAATGAATTGCATGGAAGTCCGATATGCTGTGTCTACAATAATTTTTAGACATATCGATAAGTGAGTCATCCCATATGTCAAAGCCAGTCCAAAGAGTGCAGCCTAGAATACGGTAGCCTTTTATCAGGAGCCCGTCATTTTCCAGAAAGTGTACGCGCTCAATCTTGGCAAACTCGTTCCTCATTTCCGCAAGACGAGTTGTGTATTCGCAATTGTAGTACTCGTGATTCCCAGCAATAACGACAATTTCGGAGTGGGGATGAACTTCTGCAATTTCACGAACACTCCCGTATATCCGATCACCGGTCGCGATGTCTCCAGCCAAAATAATAACGTCACTGTCTTGATCAAAGTGAGGAATCTTTGATTTCCAATCTTTGTAGAACTCCAGATGAAGGTCGGAAGCTACGCTGATTGTTAATGATTCATCGCTCATGGCATTACCTGTGCTATTAGAAGCTGGTCGGTTTATTTTTGCAAAGCGTAGACCGTTCTGACGCCGCTAGAGTGTCGTTGACTGTAACGGACCACTCAATGAAAAAGGCGAATTTCGAACTGTTGCGGGTGCGTTATTGACTGCAGCGTAAGAAATGGCTGCCGCCCCGGCAATCCAATGCATATCCCTGGCATCCATCCTTAGGGCGCCGGTGGGGGCGACAGCTCGATAAGTGTGGCCAATTTTTGGTCATCTGTCATGTGGGGAATGGCTGTTTCGGCTGTGAGATATGTCCTACATTCCCCACCCTTTAAGAGACACGGTCCTTGATGAGGCGGGCTTTGGGCTCAGTTTAGCCAAAGGCGCTTTGGCCGATAAATAGGGCGCCTGTAGAGTTTCCTCAGAGTCTGCCGGGGCTTTAATCTGCCTCAGCGATCCGGTGCGCTATAAGAGCCAAATTTCAGCCCAGCTTACCGCCTGAACCAAGTGATGTTGCAACTTGAGTTACCTCCTGAGCCCAAAATTCCTATGTTCCACGGAGCAACTCGATGATTTGGCGTATATTTCATTTTATTTGGCAGCTACGATGCACGTAACGGGTAACTCGATTCTTGACGGGCCGTGTGTATTCGAACGAGGCTTTGCGCTCATATGCGCATATCTAAGTATTGGATAGTGCCAGATCTGAATTATAAGAAATTATTGCGTAATCTGTAGTAGCTCATCAAAAACAGAGCCCTCTTTCCTTTCTTAGCGTCTTTTTTGGTAACCATTGTATTAACCTTCCGCAGATCTCGGCCTAGAATAGTTCGCTATCAGAATCTATCATCAAGTTCGGCATCAGAGGCTAAAACGTGAATATCACCCGCGAACCGCTGTAGCGAAATAGCCGCGAGCGTCAACGTATCATCGGACGTCACCACCTTGTAGCCTAAATCTTGACAAACCTCTACAGCCTCGTACACGTCCAAGCCCCAGAAAATATTCTTTGACCTAAACTCTTCACGCTGTACTAGCATTTCGCCGCCAGGCACGTCGTCCCATACATCAGGGCATAAATTATTGACCATATAACCTTCAGGTTCTACCTGAATCTTTCCCACCAATCCATAACTCTTGTAAACCAAGAACGTCTTGATGTGGTCGACAACAGTAAACCCGGGGTAATGCTGAGGGTCGGGATGCAGCTTGGGGAAAAACTTCGGATAAATCCCTAAAGAAGGCAGATATTTGGATGAATCAAACGCGAGTCGGACCAGCCGACTCACCTGCTTCTCTCTGCAATACTCACCGCGGATCGTTTCCCTAAACTCTGGTAAAGACCGCTCTGCGAGGTACGCGAGTCGCTCAAGCATTAGCAGAAGCTGGTCATCCAGTGCATAGCGCTCATCCACGGCATGGAAAGCAAGAATTTTCAGCACATTGTCAGTTTTCTTATGAACTTCAGGACGATCATCAATGGCCACGATATCCTTTAGGGCATACCCATGCTCAACGAAGCTTCGAACGTCCTTAACCTTCTCAAATCCTCGGTTCTTCAGGTCGTCGTGTGTTTGCACGAATAAGAAGTCACGAAGATCGATACCACAAAGCGGAAGCACGAGCTCTATATACTCTAACGACGCGGTTGTGCACAAAGCCAAGTCATAGCCTAGGTCTTTCACGCCTTTAATAAACGCTTCAAGGTGAGGCCTTGGGTAGACTTTCGCCATTGGCTCTTCTAGAAGAATGCCCCCGGTAGGAAGCTGCTCTAGAAATTCTTCTTGAGACGTATTTCGCTCACAGGACCGCACTCCCTCAGGCTCGTAAAGTCGAGTGCTGAGCAGCGTGTTGTCCACGTCAAGCACCAGAAGCCGTGGCCTGGCGTGCTCGCTTTCACTTCTACTTATCATTAG
>NZ_JAULRU010000784.1 GCF_030518155.1 Gilvimarinus gilvus
TTAATACAACAACATTTTTAGAAGTTTTGAAATTATTTTTGACAGGATTTTTGAGTAATGGATAATAAAAGTCAACTAAATCGAGTTCGTTTTGTGGTGAAATAGTCGGAAAAATAAATCGATGTTCAATTACTTTTAAACTAATAGATAAATATGCTTCGAAGAGATGAAGTTGCTCGAAAAATGAATTGATTTGTGCTTTGTTTTCAATCAATAAATCGTTTGCGTTTAGAATTTCCTTGCTCTTAAATTTTCTATTTCGAATGAATTGATAATTTTTTTCCGTTTCAATTGACATCAATGTAGCAATCATATTGTCT
>NZ_JAULRU010000785.1 GCF_030518155.1 Gilvimarinus gilvus
GGAACCACGGCGTACTCGGGCTGACCGTCGCGGCTGATGACCTGAATACCCATTACAAACCCCTTCAACAAGGATTACAGCATGCAATCCATACGGACTATCTGGGGGAGCCGGCATAGGCGTTGCAATACAGCGCGGCAACCCTGCCCTCTCATCCAACCGGATGACAGCCAATAGCGAACGGCAATCGGGCTGCTCCCCTTCTGTTATATCTCATTGTAAGAGATTTCCAGCAGGCGTGCTTGAGAGCGGACATCGTCAGACGAGGTCGGCCCCCAATGAATGTCACCGCCAGTTTGCAATCGCTGAAGCACCCACAGAATCAGAGAACAAGTATCAAGATGGATCGTTGGCTTCCCTGATCGGAGCGCCGATACATTGATTGAAGACGAGCTCCAAAGCCTGGTCATTGCCTTGAAAAGACTCGATATTCGCCGCTACCCACTGCTCCTGGCCAACCCGTCCCCAGGTAATCTCGAAACCAGCGTTCACGACTAGCCATTCA
>NZ_JAULRU010000786.1 GCF_030518155.1 Gilvimarinus gilvus
AAACGCTCGGCCAGCGCCGCGTGAGTATTGCCCACGCCTTTGGGCTGGCCGGTGGAGCCGGATGTGTAGATGACGTAGGCCAGGTTGTCACCTTGCAGGTGCAAGCCGGGGGCCTGGCTGGGCCAGCTGTCCAGGTGCAGCTGGTCGAGGGCGATGGTGCTGACGCCATCGACCTGTGGCAGCTTGCCCACCAGGCTGCTGTGGCTGAGCAACAGGCCAGCATCACAATCGGCCAGCATGTACGCCAGGCGCTCGGCGGGGTAATCCACGTCGAGCGGCACGTAGGCGCCGCCGGCCTTGAGAATGGCCAGCAAACCGACCAGCAGTTG
>NZ_JAULRU010000451.1 GCF_030518155.1 Gilvimarinus gilvus
AACTTTGTTTCATTTAAGCTTTGTTTATGATGGATTTAGACCGATTTGATATAGAAATTCTTGATATTTTACAAAAAGATAACATGACTTCGCAACGTGATATTGGTGATAAAATTGGATTATCTGCAGCGGCAGTTCAACGCCGAATCAAAAAAATGCGTGAGGAAAAAGTAATTCGTGCAGATATTTCTGTCATTAACCCTGAAGAAGTTGCTTCTCAAATTTTATTATTTGTAGAAGTGGATTTGGATACAGATAAAATTGAATTTATTGATGAAATAAAAAACACTTTTAGTCAGGTTCCACAAGTACAACAGTGTTACTATGTGACAGGAGAAGTAGACTTTATACTAATTATGGTTGTTAAGAGCATGCAAGA
>NZ_JAULRU010000787.1 GCF_030518155.1 Gilvimarinus gilvus
GAACAACTTTGCCGCAGTTGATGAAGCGAATCGCGGCAGCTACGAAAAAGCCGACACCCTGGCTGCCTACGTTGAGCATCTCGCAGGCTATATCGACCTGCAAGCTCTTAAACCGATGAGGCTGGTTGTCAACGCCGGTAACGGCGTGGCCGGACATGTTATAGATGCCCTGGAAACACAGTTTAAAGCGGCATCCATACCGGTCGAGTTTATAAAAATTCACCACCAGCCCGACGGCACCTTCCCCAATGGCATACCCAACCCTATTCTGGAAGAGAATCGTGCCGACACCATCGCAGCCGTGCTGGAACATAAAGCCGATATGGGCATCGCCTGGGATGGCGACTTCGACCGCTGCTTCTTGTTTGATGAGAATGGCCGTTT
>NZ_JAULRU010000788.1 GCF_030518155.1 Gilvimarinus gilvus
GGAAGACCTGTTGAGAAGTTAGTTCGAGATCACAAAGGCACTACACTTTCGTTGGCTTCTATTCGATATCCCAATATTATTTCGACATTTTCAATTTGGAAATCTCAATCAGAAATGACGGATATGGTGAATGGACATAGCAAAATGCCTGATCCAAAAAGACATGCTAACGCAATGAAAGAGCGTAATCGAAAGGATTTTCATTTTGAATTTACAACTCTTCGTTTTAAGCCAATTTCTGAACATGGACAATGGAATAATTGCAATTCTTTTCTTCCTAAAATTAAAAATATTTAGATGAATTTAGCTTTTACAATGCAAAAATTTCAGGATTGGTTTACGCAACAATGGGTGATTCTTTGGGGAAGAAAAATTAATCCAACTGATTTTCCGTGGTTGATTGCTCCTTTCGGTGAATTGTACGGAATTGGTGAAGAGTTTATGTATCAATTAGCAAAAAAAGAGAATTTAATTATCGCTCGAAATTCAACTTCAAAAGGATTATTAAGTTCTATTCATGAATTAAATTTAACAGATCATCAGCTAGAAAATCTATCAAAAAAAGT
>NZ_JAULRU010000789.1 GCF_030518155.1 Gilvimarinus gilvus
AAAAGCTTTTTATATCTCTCTTCTTTTTTTTCATGTTGTCCCCAACGCGTACCTTCGATCAAGCACCCTGGGGTCATGGCCGAGCAGTTGCCGTCCATCACATGCTCTATAGGGAAAGACTGGTTGGAAATTGACCTACGGGCTTGCTTTCTCTAGAATCGCCGGTCTCGTAAAAAGGGGGCCATCCCGGCCCGTCGTCGACAAACCAGGTAACACGCCATGAAACGTACTTTCCAACCAAGCACCATCAAGCGCGCGCGCACTCACGGTTTCCGTGCCCGTATGGCTACCAAGAACGGCCGCGCTGTTCTGTCGCGTCGTCGTGCCAAAGGCCGTAAGCGTCTGGCCATTTGATTTTTCGGCACAGGTGGTGAGTCAGGACTTCAGTCGGGAAAAGCGACTGCTTACACCCCGGCATTTCAAAGCGGTCTTCGACTCCCCAACCGGCAAGGTTCCAGGGAAAAACCTGCTGATCCTTGCTCGCGAGAACGGCCTCGATCACCCACGGCTGGGCCTGGTGATCGGCAAGAAAAGCGTCAAACTCGCCGTTCAACGCAATCGCCTCAAGCGCTTGATGCGCGATTCCTTTCGTCTGAACCAGCAGTCACTCGCCGGCCTGGACATCGTGATCGTCGCGCGCAAGGGATTGGGTGAAGTAGAAAACCCGGAATTGCACCAACACTTTGGCAAACT
>NZ_JAULRU010000790.1 GCF_030518155.1 Gilvimarinus gilvus
AAAATATTTTGGAAATGATTTCTTCATCAATCAATTGTCCAGAATCTTGAATAATAATTTGCAATCGATTATCAGTTTGTTTCGATGAAATTTCAATAGATTTAGTTTCTACATTTTCTAATGAATAAATCGCATTTTTGATTAAGTTAATCAAAACTTGTTCAAATAAGATACGATCAATTTCAACTTCAATATTTTGTGGAATTAAATTCTGAAAAACAATATTTTTTTGATGAAATTCAGCCGAAAAAGATTGTTCAATTCCTTGGACAATTTCATATAAATTTTGAGTTGATTTAACAGGGTTT
>NZ_JAULRU010000791.1 GCF_030518155.1 Gilvimarinus gilvus
TGAAAATCAGCTCGCCATTGGTTTGGGGGATTTCAAAAGTGTTCAGGCGATTGCAGTGGGATATTATCGTTATTTAGACAATGGCTCACTATTCAATGCAGGCCTATCAGCCACTTCCAGCTTTGATGAGAGCTCTGCACAGCTCGGTTGGACACTGCTTTGGTAAACAACTCATCTACCACTAATTCATAAATACTTGAGACGATGCTAATGACTGGTAAATCCCTTAAAAAAGCTCTGATGGTTACACTTTTGAGTGCGTTCGGGTTCGCAGCCAACGCCGATCAAGTAGTGCTAGATGATCAAATTGTAAAAGGCAGCACTTGTGTCGGCAGCGCTTGCGTCGATGGTGAGGACTTTGGATTTGACAGCGTTCTAATCAAAGAAGATGACCCAAGCATCCTATTTCAGGACACAAGCGCCTCATCCAGTTTT
>NZ_JAULRU010000792.1 GCF_030518155.1 Gilvimarinus gilvus
TAAAATTGACCAAAGCTGGCGAAATTCTATTAAAATATACAGAAGAAATTTTTTCTGTTTATCAAAAAATGGAATTTGAAATTGGTCAATTGCAAGAAAAACAAAAAGGAACTTTGCGTTTGGGTGCGAGCACTACAATTGCGCAATATGTGTTAACTCCTATTTTAGCAGAATTTCGAAAAAGATTTCCTGAAATTCAGTTGAGTTTGGTGATTCAAAATTCGGAAAAAATTGAAGATTTATTAGCAGATCATAAAATTGATGTCGGTTTAATTGAAGCTCAAATCAAAAATAGAACGTTTCATTATTTTCC
>NZ_JAULRU010000793.1 GCF_030518155.1 Gilvimarinus gilvus
AAAATAATAATAGAGTTTTATCTTATGGAGTTGAATTTACACACAACGATGTTGGTTCAGAATCTTTTGGAAAAACACTAGATGTATACAATAGCAAAATTGTTGGGTTTACAAATGACAATTTTAAGGTTCAATCTCGATATCCAGATGGAGGAAGCAGTTATACAAGTTTAGCTTCTTATGTAAATTACAGACAAGATATAAGTTCAAAAGCAACTCTAAATACAGGTATAAGGTTTATTCAAACTTTTTTATCAGCTAAATGGATTGACGACAGCTTTATTACTTTGCCAGACTTCGATATTTC
>NZ_JAULRU010000794.1 GCF_030518155.1 Gilvimarinus gilvus
CAAAGGTTACCCTATTATTCCAAAACGAAATGCGAAGCTTAGAAAAGTGTCTTTTGTAGATCATATTGCAGAAAAACACGATTACAAAAGTATCGATTAATAATAATTGATTTTTTTTTGAATAAACAATTGTCGCGAAGCGACAATTTCTCCCGAGTAGATAGCCACAAAGTATCCGTTGTTGATTTGCTTAAATCAGCAAACCATCACCGTCTAATCATTTCTTGCGGTAAAAACGAAATACGAAACTATCCCCTTGAGGGGATTATAGGAGTGTTTTTTTAGTTCAGAGTAGTAAGTAATGAGTTCTAAGTTTCGAGAAACAGAAAAATATACTATATAATATACACAATCCTTTTTAGTATTCTTATAAATCTCTCGATAAAATTATCTCCACCCAGTCCTGCTGAACTCGTTTCAGCATCACATCCAAATAATCAAAAACAAATTTTCTTATTTTTAACTAAATCGAAAAAATGACCTTTCAATAAAAAGGCGTTCATAAATGAAGAAATTCGAAGCGAAGAAAAAGATTTAGCCGATAGGTTTTTAAATCTTTTCGCGCAGAATGAATCATTTTAGCTTTTTTATTGAGGTCTTGATTTTA
>NZ_JAULRU010000795.1 GCF_030518155.1 Gilvimarinus gilvus
CGTTTACGGTAAGTTTACCAACGGATGTAACATCAACAACAGCTACAGAAGTAACAATTACAGTAACAGGAACAGCAGACAATGGAGTAGATTATACAACAATTCCAGTAACAGTAACGATTCCAGCAGACTCAAATTCAGCATTGATTCCAGTAGAAGTATTGGATGATTTAGAATTAGAAGGTGATGAGACGGTAATTGTAACCTTGGTATCAACAAATAATCCATCAATAGGAATTCATGCGACAGAGAATGAAGCAACAGTGACTATTGGAGACAATGAAGATAACGGAGATTTAGTCGTAAGTATTGAAGCTACGACACCAAATGCGAATGAGCCAGATGTAGATGGAGCGTTTACGGTAAGTTTACCAACGGATGTAACATCAACAACAGCTACAGAAGTAACAATTACAGTAACAGGAACAGCAGACAATGGAGTAGATTATACAACAATTCCAGTAACAGTAACGATTCCAGCAGACTCAAATTCAG
>NZ_JAULRU010000796.1 GCF_030518155.1 Gilvimarinus gilvus
AATTTACCAACGGCGTGACCTACGACAGTGTGGCGGGCACGATCACGGTACCGGCGGGCGTGACCAGCTTCGACATAACCGTTGACGCGGCGAGCGACGCGAACGTTGAAGGCGATGAGGTCTACGACCTTAGCGTTGGTGGCGTTGATGCGACGGGCACGATCACCGATGCGAGCAGCCTCAGTGTTGACAGTGTGAGCAGTGACAGCCAGGCGGAAGGCAACACGCTGACGCACACGGTGACGCTGAGCGGATCGAGCGTGAACGCCGAAACCTTCGCGTTCAGCCTGACAGACGACACGACGAGTGCGGGCGATTACAGCAACCTGCAATTTACCAACGGCGTGACCTACGACAGTGTGGCGGGCACGATCACGGTACCGGCGGGCGTGACCAGCTTCGACATAACCGTTGACGCGGCGAGCGACGCGAACGTTGAAGGCGATGAGGTCTACGACCTTAGCGTTGGTG
>NZ_JAULRU010000452.1 GCF_030518155.1 Gilvimarinus gilvus
CCTTGCATCCGCACTCGCGATTGGCCAAAGCGGAGCCTGCTCAATAACGTCCTTCTCTGATCGTGCCTGGTGTACTTCCCAGCCCCGGGTTCACCTTCCGACTGAAAAGGAAAATAAGAAATGTTCCGCTACTTCCCCACCAATTACGTTTGGAACCTGTCTGTCGACCTCGCCATCGAGATGGGCGCTCGCATGGGTGAGATCGAGGAAATGTGCGCGCCGTTGCAAGAGGCTGCGAAGCAGCCAGACGCAGCCGGCACCGCAGCATTTCGTGAAACCTGGTCAAAAATGGCAGACAAGCTCTGTGGCCTGGCTGAAGAAGATGAGGCTGCAGGCCGCTTGCTGTCGGCGGGCGAGAAGTACAACCGGGCTGCCACCTACTACCTGACCTGCGAGCGCCTGCAAG
>NZ_JAULRU010000453.1 GCF_030518155.1 Gilvimarinus gilvus
GCATATTCACATTCTCGGTATTTGCGGCACTTTCATGGGCTCGCTGGCAGTGCTGGCCAAGGAGCTTGGCCATCGCGTGACCGGTTCGGACGCCAACGTCTACCCGCCGATGAGCACGCAGCTCGAAGCCCAGGGCATCGAGCTGACCCAAGGCTACGACCCGGCTCAACTGGAGCCGGCGCCCGACCTGGTGGTGATCGGCAACGCCATGTCGCGCGGCAACCCGGCGGTTGAATACGTGCTGAACAAGGGCCTGCCTTATGTTTCTGGCCCGCAGTGGCTGGCCGACCACGTGCTGCAAGG
>NZ_JAULRU010000454.1 GCF_030518155.1 Gilvimarinus gilvus
GTAGACGATGGAAAAGAAAAGAAGCCCAAAAAAGTCAGAGTAAATCTTGAAATTTTAGACCAAGAATGGGAAACCATAAAAAAACGAAAAGCAACAAAAGAAGAAGTTGAGCTAGAATACGTAACCTATAAACTAGTTAAAGAAAAAGGGAAAGAAGTAGAAAAAGAAATAAGAACAGTAGTTGATTTAGACTACGACCAAAATGAATATAGAATTCCTTTTAAACCAATTTCGGGTTGTGAATTTAATGTTTGTGAAGATCACACAAATAAATCATCTAAAGACAATGGCTACCAAATTGTAATGCTTGCCAAAAATAAAAATGGCTATTTAAACATG
>NZ_JAULRU010000455.1 GCF_030518155.1 Gilvimarinus gilvus
AATGTTGTTGGCACCATGGAGTATCAGCGGTAACCCCCCAAGCTTGCAGCCCAACCCAAGTGACAATTTACACACCGCAACCCCGGTACCTATCTGAAGTACTCCGGCTGCAACCCCCGCAACCAGCTTGCTATATTCTAGTGCTTGTTCGAAAAGGAGTGAATATTCCTTGGTTAGTGCCTTTTGCGCTTCTTCAGGCGATAGCCGGCCATCTTGAGTCGCAGTAACGATTGCCTGCCCCGCACGTGATATTTCCTGGGTAAACTTGGCCCGAAGCCGTTCGTCACTCAAGCATTGCACCCCAACGTGGCGTGCATATAGCGTCAAGCGATTTG
>NZ_JAULRU010000048.1 GCF_030518155.1 Gilvimarinus gilvus
TATCCTGCCTATGTCGCGGCGCAACTGGACGATCCGGCCAAGCGCGCGGACCGTGTCACGCGCCTGGGGCGGGAATGGCGTGCAGCACTGCTGGCCGCTGCACTCACTGCCAAGATGGACGGCAAGATCAAAGAGCCAGGCCTGCAATGCGTGGTCGACTATTGTGCGGGGCACGTCGACCCCGACGCGCCGCGCATGATCCTGTTTCCGCTGGCGTTCAGGCGTAGCGCAGCGTCCAGGGTCACGGACCCGGTACGCTGCATGTACATCCTGTTTTGTGCGGAACCCTCGCTGGTGTTGCTGTACCGGCCCTTGTTCGCCAAAGACACGCTGCGTGAATATGCCAGCCTCTCGGCTTTGCTCGAACACGTGCGTGAATCGGAGATTTTGC
>NZ_JAULRU010000456.1 GCF_030518155.1 Gilvimarinus gilvus
CATGTTGCGCTCGTCGAACTCGCGCCCGCGTGGGTCCAGCACTGCCACGCCCTTCTTGACCAGGCGGTCGGCCAACGGCACGTCACTACAGATCACCAGCTCGCCCGGCACGGCATGCTCGACCAGATAATCGTCGGCCGCATCCATGCCACTGGGCACCACGATCAACCGCACGATCGCAAACGCAGGCCTGGCCACTGCCTGGCCCGCCACCATCACCACCTCGAACTTGCGCTTGAGGGCGAACTTGACGATCAGATCCTTGGCTGCCTTGGGGCAGGCATCGGCATCGATCCATACACGC
>NZ_JAULRU010000457.1 GCF_030518155.1 Gilvimarinus gilvus
TGGACGAAACCCCACGCAAGTATTTCAAGATCTGGGAAATGGCTTGCTTCGCCGGCTTTCTGACTGCCCAGGCGGTAGCGCGGCGCATGGTCCGGCGCGAGCGCGGCACGCTGCTGTTCACTGGCGCCACCGCCGCAACCCGTGGCGCGGCCGGTTTTGCCGCCTTCGCCGGCGCCAAGCATGGCTTGCGCGCATTGGCCCAGAGCATGGCCCGCGAGTTGGGGCCGCGCAATATTCATGTCGCCCATGTGGTGGTGGACGGGGCCATCGACACTGCCTTCATTCGCGACAGCTTCCCCGAGCGCTACGCCCTCAAGG
>NZ_JAULRU010000458.1 GCF_030518155.1 Gilvimarinus gilvus
TATGTTCATTCTTGTTAATTGGTTTTTGGTTTACAAATCCAGAATATATCAAAGCAGCGAAGAAAGCCTTCATCATGAACCGTATCGGAGATGTTGGATTTTTATTGGCGATGTTTTGGATTTTCAAAGAATTTGGAACGTTAGAATATGTAAAAGTATTCAGCCAATTAGCAATTGATTCATCTGCATTTACAGGTTTTGTATTAACAGGAATCACATTCTTGTTATTCTTAGCAGCAACGGGTAAATCGGCTCAATTACCATTGTTCACTTGGTTACCAGATGCGATGGCAGGACCAACGCCAGTTTCAGCACTTATTCACGCTGCAACAATGGTAACGGCAGGTATTTTTATGATTACACGTTGCAACGAATTATTT
>NZ_JAULRU010000459.1 GCF_030518155.1 Gilvimarinus gilvus
GAGCCATCAACTGCTCGCCGTAACCGGCCCGCCGCCTGCCTTTCTGCTCGGCCTCCACGATCCGGCGGCCAATCTCCCAATAGCTGGCCGTCATCAGCGCATTGACACTGCGCGCCGCTGCCTGGCGCGCCGCATCCAGCAGCTCCACAATGCCGCCGTGGATGCCGGCATAGCCAGTCGGTAAGGCGGCGCGTTTCCCCGCTGCCGTAGGCGTCTTCCTTGTCATGCTGTCGCCTCCATAGAACGGGATGCCCCAGTAATGGCCAGCCGCCGATTCGCCACCAGTTCGGCCGCATCCCGCACCGGCTTATCCTCGGTATGAACATA
>NZ_JAULRU010000460.1 GCF_030518155.1 Gilvimarinus gilvus
CGCGGCCAGCTGGAGCAGCTGCGGCTGGAGTGCCAGGGCCTGGATGTGCGGCGCAAGACCCTGCAGGAGCAGCTGCTGGCCGACGGTTACGACCTGCAAGGGGTGCTCGCCACCCTGGAGGCCGATGCCAGCGAGCAGGGCACCGAACAGGCGCTGGAGCAACTCGAGGCGCGTATCCAGCGCCTGGGTGCGATCAACCTCGCCGCCATTGAGGAGTACGAGCAACAATCCGAGCGCAAGCGCTACCTGGATGCCCAGGACGCCGACCTGGTGGAGGCGCTGGAGACCCTGGAAAATGTCATTCGCAAGATCGACAAGGAAACCCGCAACCGCTTCAAGGATACCTTTGATCAGATAAATGCCGGATTACAGGCACTTTTCCCAAAAGTTTTCGGTGGTGGCAGCGCTTATCTGGAACTGACGGGCGAAGATCTACTCGATACAGGGGTGACGATCATGGCGCGACCGCCGGGCAAGAAGAACAGCACCATCCATCTGCTGTCCGGCGGCGAAAAGGCACTGACCGCATTGGCGCTGGTGTTTGCCATCTTCAAGTTGAACCCCGCACCGTTCTGCATGCTCGACGAAGTCGATGCGCCGCTGGACGATGCCAACGTCGGGCGCTACGCGCGCCGGGTCAAGG
>NZ_JAULRU010000461.1 GCF_030518155.1 Gilvimarinus gilvus
CCATGCGTAAATCCGCTTTGCTGGTGGCAACCTTTACCACCATGTCGCTGCTGCTAGGGGGTTGTGCCTCGAGCCTGACCGGCGATAGCTACTCCCGTGATGAGGCCCGCCGCGTGCAAACCGTACGGATGGGCACTATCGAATCCCTGCGCCCGGTCAAGATCGAGGGTACCAAGACCCCGATCGGTGGTGGTGCGGGCGCCATTGTCGGTGGTGTGGCGGGCAGCGCCGTCGGCGGTGGCCGTGGCAGCATCGTTGCCGCAGTCATCGGTGCCGTTGCCGGTGGCCTGGCGGGTTCCGCTGCCGAAGAAGG
>NZ_JAULRU010000462.1 GCF_030518155.1 Gilvimarinus gilvus
GTTAACATCTTCCAAAGAAATTGTGTTTTTTGTGACCACATAATAACTTCCACCAGCAGTTGCTAAAAGATTGAATTTATCAAAACTTGCTAATTTGTATTCAACTTCTAACGGAATCTCGATATAATGCACTTTTTGCTCCATATTATTTGTTTCAGAAGACAACATTGTCATTACAGCATTTTGGTATGATTGGTGGGGAATAACTCTAATATTACTATGATAAGTAATGTTGTTGGCAGTTTTCGGATTGCTTGCAGAAAGCGCATAAACACCCATGTTGATGCCCGAATTAATATTTGTTGTATTTTGTTCTAACTCAACTTTCGCAACTCCAGAACGAACATTTATCTTATCATTTATACGTACAGAAATCTTTGCACCGTATGCAACAGTCAAATTATTTTTGATAGTATGATCGTTAAATTCATCCGCTAAAATAGATTTAGAATCTAACATTTTTGTTGGATTGATGTACGAAGA
>NZ_JAULRU010000463.1 GCF_030518155.1 Gilvimarinus gilvus
GCTTCGGTAATATGCTTATGCCCGATTATTATCCATGCCGGATCGCTCGACTAGTGAGCTGTTACGCACTCGTTAAATGAATAGCTGCTTCCAAGCTAACATCCTAGCTGTCTATGCAATCCAACCGCGTTTTTTCAACTTAGCATATATTTGGGGACCTTAGCTGATGGTCTGGGTTCTTTCCCTCTCGGACATGGACCTTAGCACCCATGCCCTCACTGCCTAGAAACATATATTAGCATTCGGAGTTTGTCAGGAATTGGTAGGCGGTGAAGCCCCCGCATCCAATCAGTAGCTCTACCTCTAATATACTTAACTAAACGCTGCACCTAAATGCATTTCGGGGAGTACGAGCTATTTCCCAGTTTGATTGGCCTTTCACCCCTACCCACAGGTCATCCGAAGACTTTTCAACGTCAACCGGTTCGGTCCTCCACTTTGTGTTACCAAAGCTTCAACCTGCCCATGGGTAGATCACAAGGTTTCGCGTCTAATACTACTGACTATAACGCCCTATTCAGACTCGCTTTCGCTACGGCTCCGCACCTGAAGTGCTTAACCTTGCCAGCAACATTAACTCGTAGGCTCATTATGCAAAAGGCACGCCGTCACTCCGAAGAGCTCCGACCGCTTGTAGGCGTACGGTTTCAGGTTCTATTTCAACTTTCTATTCGAAATGCTTTTCACCTTTCCTTCACAGTACTAGTTCACTATCGGTCTTTGAGGAGTATTTAGCCTTGGAAGATGGTCCTCCCATATTCGGACAGAATTTCTCGTGTTCCGCCTTACTCGTTATCAACTTAATAAAAATTTCATTTACGGGACTATCACCCTCTACGGTTAACCTTTCCAGGTTATTCTATTATCCTTATAAAGTCTTTAGGGCTAATCCGCGTTCGCTCGCCACTACTTACGGAATCTCAATTGATTTCTTTTCCTATTGGTACT
>NZ_JAULRU010000464.1 GCF_030518155.1 Gilvimarinus gilvus
GCTTCGGCCTTCCTTCGCTTTCTCCGGCGGCGCTGGCCGCCTTAACGCAGACTTCTAGGGTTTTTCATGACGCGCTACATATTCGTCACGGGCGGTGTTGTTTCTTCATTGGGGAAAGGCATTGCCTCGGCTTCCCTGGCGGCCATCCTGGAAGCGCGGGGCCTGAAGGTCACCATGCTCAAGCTGGATCCGTACATCAACGTCGACCCGGGCACGATGAGCCCGTTCCAGCATGGTGAAGTGTTCGTCACCCACGATGGCGCCGAGACCGACCTCGACCTGGGCCACTACGAGCGGTTCATCCGCACCACCATGACCCAGAACAACAACTTCACCACCGGCCGTATCTACGAGCACGTGCTGCGCAAAGAGCGCCGTGGTGATTACCTGGGCGCGACCATCCAGGTCATTCCGCACATCACCGACGAAATCAAGCGCCGCATCATCAAAGGT
>NZ_JAULRU010000465.1 GCF_030518155.1 Gilvimarinus gilvus
CATGTACATGGCTGCCCGTAAATAGGCATTCCCGCTTTTGCCGAGCCGACCAGGTTTATCAATGCTTGTTCCAGACTGTGTCTGTCGAACATCAAGGCCAGCATGACGAGCGACCTGAGAGGACTTGAGCGTTTCGGGCAGCGTGGTCAGCTCAGCCAGGGCGGCCAGCGCCGAGACCTCTCCAATCCCAGGGCCTGCGAGGAGTTGCTCGTACTGTCGAGTTAGCCTTGGACACTGGGCGATTAACTCGCGCCCTGCCTTACGAAAGCGCTCGATTCGATTACTTAGTGAAGCAATCTCTTCTTCTTGATCCTCGATCAACATCGAGGCAGTCGTGGCGGTCGCCTGCAATGCATGCAGCTCGTTCTTCGCCCTGATACGGTGTCCCACCAAACGATTGATGTGCCGGCCAAGGCCTCTGAGTTCAAGCTGTACAGTGCTTGGAGGTGTCCACAAACGCGGGGTCATACGCTCCCCGTACTCGGACAGCAGCTGAGCATCTATTGCGTCAGTCTTGCTGTTCACCAGCATCAGTTTGGCGAAGTTGTGGAAGCTCTTGGGGTTGATCACGGAAACAGGTAGGTCAGCAGCGTGCAGCTCAATGGCCAAGTCCAGGTAATAGATCCCGGTCGCCTCCATCACGATCGACGTAGGCTTGAGCGCCTGCAGCTTTTTCACCGCAGCCTTGCGACCGGCAGGGGTTTGAGCGATATCCCACTGACCGGCAGTGCGGCCATCTTTACGCACCCCAACGACCGAAGTCCGTGAGCCGATATCGAGGCCAACCCAGACACTCATTCTTCCCTCTCCCAAGCGAATTAGGTAACAATGGCCTCCGGTTCCCCGACCTCGAACTTCATGCCGCTGCAACCTTGTAATGCGAAGTCCGACTTGTCGGCTTCTCGATACTCTTCGTGGTGGGCAATGAGGCGGGGGCCTCTCTACGTACAAGGTCAGGGGCAAACCCTGCCTTCAG